>NZ_AP025503.1:0-1200000 GCF_024347575.1 Vibrio pelagius | reverse complement strand
TCCCCAACGGAAGCCTTTTTTCGATCTGATTGACGCAGGAGTGTCTAACTCCTCAATTTGTCTGTGATGATTTGCCAGTTAAACTCCGGAATACGCTCGTCTGCGATATAAAAGAGTTTTGATCCTCCAGTCACTTCCACATCCAGTTCTGGGTTAAGTTCGATCCCCCGCCCCTTGCCGTGATCAATCGCGATCAGCGTTGCTTGATAACGCTCTTTAAATACACTAAAGATTGGCGCGACCGTTGTCTTCTCTGCACTCTCTGGGTAGTAAGTAGAATATTGCGTCATGCCACGAGTGGAGCTCAGTAGCTCTTGGTGTAAAGCGCTCGAGCCTGGATCAACAGCCGCTTTAGCCAGCATTTCTGCTCCCACAGCTGGAATACACTCAGAGTTTGGACAATGCTTGTGGAGAAGGTCACTCAAGGCTTCGTCTTTAAAGTAAACCAACAAGTGAGCATTTGGATTGCGATTGGCGCAATAAAGCGCCGCCGATAGAGTGATGTCATCTTCTGGGTTGTCGATAAGAATACAGCTTGCCGACTCAATCCCCGTTTTTTCCATCTCTTTACCATCGGTATAACTGTTCACTTTAACGAAGTTGATCTCTCCAGGCAGAGGGTTTTCAATATCAGAACGCGTACACAACACAATTGGGCGCTTACCTGTCTCTTCATGTTGCAGCATTCTTATGAGATGAATCGTTCTTTGCTCATTCCAACCTAACATTAAAATGTGGTTTTCCACTCGAATTCTCCTTTTACCCAATAGGCCCGCACGCCAATATTCAACACCTTCAGTCGCAACTTTACCGAGTAACGCGGCAAACAAACTCAAGCCTCCGGGGATCACAAATAGAATCACTATCCATTGACCAAACGCTGTGGTTGGTGACAAATCACCATAGCCGACCGTTGAGGCAGTCACGACCAGATAGTAAGCGAAGGTAGTCAATGAAGACGTAAGATCATGCTCACCAGCAATGAACAACAGTAGCCACGCCGTGAAAACATAGCCTGCAAACGCCACCAACAAGTTCTTCCCGTTTAACACAAATAAGTTCGCTTGAAGCCAGCGTTTAAGCTGTAACCAGATAACCATCCGCACCTCAATTAAGTTTTTTGTTAATTACATGCTAGGAAAAATTTGCGATATCAACAAGATATCAGGTGTAAAACTCGAAAAAAGGTACAAAAAAAGACCCCCAATAATTGGTGTCCAACTATTGGGGGTCATTCAGAATAGAGACTAGATTTTAGATACTGACGGAGAGCGAACTCACGCGTTACCTTTCACTTGCAGATTCAACTGCTCAGCAAAATCAAGCATACGGTTTAATGGGATAAGAGACTTCACGCGCAGTTCTTCAGAAACGAAGATCTCGTGTTGCTCACCACCATTCTCAAGCGCATTTTCAATCGCCTCTAGGCCATTCATCGCCATCCAAGGACAGTGTGCGCAGCTACGGCATGTTGCACCAGCACCTGCTGTTGGCGCTTCAATCAGTTCTTTTTCAGGCACCAATTGCTGCATCTTGAAGAAGATACCTTTGTCTGTCGCGACAATCATTTGCGGATGCGGCAACTCTTTCGCTTTTTTAATAAGCTGGCTAGTAGAACCCACTGCATCAGCGAGCTCAACCACACTTGCTGGAGACTCTGGGTGTACAAGAATTGCTGCTTCAGGGTATACAGACTTCATCTTTCTCAATGCATCTGCAGAGAACTCGTCGTGAACAATACATTCACCTTGCCATAGAAGCATATCTGCGCCTGTTTGGTTGGCGATGTACGAACCTAAGTGACGGTCTGGGCCCCATATGATTGGTTTGCCTTCAGCATCTAGGCTTTCGACAATCTCAAGTGCAATACTTGATGTGACAACCCAGTCAGCACGCGCTTTTACCGCAGCTGATGTATTCGCGTAAACCACAACCGTATGGTCTGGATGCGCATCACAAAACTCAGTGAATTTATCCGCTGGGCAGCCCAGATCAAGCGAACACTCAGCTTCTAGAGTTGGCATTAAAATGCGCTTTTCAGGTGTCAGAATTTTCGCTGATTCGCCCATGAATCGAACACCACCGATGATCAGTGTGCTCGCTGGGTGACGGTTACCAAACTTAGCCATCTCTAGCGAATCACCAACGAAACCGCCCGTCTCTTCTGCGAGTGCTTGGATTTCAGGGTCAGTGTAATAGTGAGCAATCAAAACAGCGTCTTTTTCTTTTAGTAGCTTTTTGATGTTCGCTATGTGAGCCTGCTTTTGAGCATCGTTCAATGGAACTGGCTTCGGTGGGAATGGGTAAACAGTGTCGATTTTATCTAATATATGGCTCATTGCTTCTGCTCTACGCAACTTCTTCCGAGAATTAGAGCATTCTACACAGTACAACGATTGGGATCAAAAAGGATTGGGTATAAAAAAAGGCGCTAATGCGCCTCTTTTACTAAAGAACTATAAATGAGTCTTGGCTACTTTTGCCGATGCACTGTTCGGGTACTCAGCCACCACCTGTTCGTAGTACTTTTTCGCTTGCTCAGAGTTATTGTTACGCGCAGCGATGTCTCCAAGCTTCACTAAAGCATCAGCGCGCTTATTAGAGTCTTTGTAAGCTACAACAGCCGCAAAGCTCTTCACTGCCTCTTTATCTTGCTTCTTAGCAAAGTAGAGCTGACCTAACCAGTAGTGTGAATTAGGTGTGAACGTAGAATCTGGGAAGTCTGTTTGAAACTTCTGGAATGCAGTGATTGCACCCGTGTAGTCTCGCTGTTTTAGGATCATATCCACAGCGTTTTGATAAGCAGTTTGCTCATCCACATCAGTACTGAAAGTTCCCTCGGCGCCTTTAGCGTCTGTTTCGGGAACAACCGCAGCTACAGAGCCTGATGTTTTCACTTCACTTCTTACTTTATCTAGCTCAATAAACAGTTCACGCTGACGCTCTAACATCTGTTTCATGTCATAGCTATTGCGCTCAAGTTGACCACGTAGCTCACTGATCTCAAGAGCCATGTCGTCCATTTGTTGCTGCATTTGAAGTTGAACGCGATTGCGATTTTGTAGCAAGCGCTCTAGACGCTCGATATCGGTTTCATTGGAAGCCGCTCGAGTAGAAGAGGAAGTTGAATTGGTTGTGGTGCTATTAAGATCGGATACTGGAGCAGGTGCAGCGAGCGCGGTGCCCGCTGCACTTACCAGTAACGAAAGCATAATGACACGCTTTTTGTTACTGATCATGAGGCTATTCCTCAATTAAAAAGTCTACTAATTAGTAAACTAGTACTGCACGACGGTTTTTAGCGTACACGTCTTCAGATTGACCAAGAAGAAGTGGCTTCTCTTCACCGTAGCTTACGATAGAGATTTGGTCAGCTTGAACACCTAGAGCTTGTAGGTATTTAGCAACTGCTTGAGCACGACGCTCACCTAGAGCGATGTTGTACTCAGGAGTACCGCGCTCATCAGCGTGGCCTTCTACAGTAACTTTCATGTCTACGTTTTTGCTTAGGTAAGCTGCGTGAGCCGCTAGCATCTCTTCGTAATCACCCGCGATTGTAGCGTTGTCGAATGCGAAGTAGATAGTTTGAGTTTCACGTAGTGCTTGCTCTTTAAGCTCTTGCTCTGACAGTTGACCATTCGCGTCAATTGGTGTCACAACAGTTGTATCTACGTTGTTTTCTGAACCTGAAGTTGCTTGGTTAGTTTCAGTACCAGAAGTCGCAGATGTTGCATCATCACTTGAACTACATGCTGTTACTGCCATCACTGGTAGTGCAATCATCAAGCCTTTAAGAACTTTATTAAGTTGCATCTTATTTTCCTTACGTTATCAAACTTAGTTTCTACAGCTGATAAATTGCTATAGATAGTTGCTTGCTACAATAGTTATTACTATCAATAGCTAATTGCTTTTAGGCGTGGCTACAGAAACGGCGACCACGCTGGTGCTCTTACGCGTCCATTAGTAGCCGGTAATCTAGCTTTAAAACGACCATCGATAGAGACCATCGACAGTACATTTGTTTGGTTGTAAATAGAGCTATAGATAACCATACCTCCATTTGGTGCAATACTTGGAGACTCATCTAGCAAAGTTTTTGTTAATACTTGTACTGCGCCTGTTTCCAAATCTTGCTTGGCCAAGTTAAATCCAGAGTTGCTGCGATTCACCATGATCAGGAATCGACCGTCAGGGGTAATTTGACCACCTAAGTTCTGGCTGCCTTGCCAAGTAATTCGTTGGGTAGAATTATCTGACAAATTTACATTATAAATCTGGGGTTTACCACCGCGATCAGACGTAAAAATGAGAGACTTGCCATCAGGGTGCCAGAAAGGTTCCGTATTGTTAGCACGGCCACGAGTAATTTGCGTTAGCTTACGAGTTTGTAGGTCAAGCGTGTAAACCTGCAGGCTGCCTGTCTTCGAAAGTACTAATGCCAGTTTCTTACCGTCAGGAGAGAATCTTGGCGCACCATTGTGACGAGGGTATGACGTCACCTTTTCACGTTCACCGGTGTAGATGTTCATGATAAAGATTTCCGCTTGACCGTTTTGGAAGCTCACATAAGCGAGTTTCTTACCGTCTGGTGACCAAGCTGGAGACATCAATGGTTGCTTAGAACGAAGTACCAAACGCTCGTTGTAGCCGTCGTAATCCGCTACGCGCAGTTGGTACGGGTATTTATCTTTGTCATTCACCACAACGTAAGAGATACGTGTTAGGAACGCGCCCTTCTCACCTGTTAACTCTTCATACACCAGATCTGAAATACGGTGTGCATATTCACGCAGGCGCGGGCCAGGCACAGTTGCCTTCTTATTGAAAAGAACGTGGTCTTTCGAAAGAACCAGTTGGCCTTCATCGCTCAGTGCACGGCTTTGACCTTTAGTGAGCTGTCCACGAACAATATCGACCAATTGATAATTCACCACATACTGACCCTGCGCATCCTGAGTAATGCTACCTGTCAGGAGTGAATCAACACCTAGGTTTGTCCATGCATCGAAGTCAACTTCTGCTTCGCTGTATGGTGTTTGTGGCATTTTACTGGTTGCAACTGGGCTGAATTTACCGCTGCGCTGTAAGTCTGATGCGATCACAGCAGACACATCGTGTGGCAGTTTCTCTTTGCCTTCCCATTTAAAAGGCACAATCGCAATCGGTCGTGCCGAGTTGATACCATCGGTAATAACGAGCTCCAAAGCAGCATGTGCAAATTGACTGCTGGTCGCTATTACAAACACAAAACTTAGTAATAGTTTCTTTAACACGGGTTCGTCCTTTTACTCTGGTGATACTGTTAGGTTGATGTTTTTCAGAGAGTTTACGATATCTGGGTCTTTCGGTAGTGGGTAAGACTGCACCTGAGCTACGGCTCGTTTCGTCGCAGCACACAGACGGCTGTCACCCTCTAAAATTGAAAGATTACCTAAAATAGCGTTTGATCCAGTCGGGATCAGTTTTAGATTTACCCTACACGACTTTCCCCGAAAGCTATCCTCCAACAGCAGGTTTTGCTGTATAAGCTGGGTGTAAATCGCACCATATCGCTGAACTTCATCACCAATAAATTGTTGTCTTGCTGAAGAGTTTTGCGAGGCCTCGGTTTCAAGGCCAGCAAAGATGTCGTTAAGTGCCGCTTCTTGCTGCTTACGCTCTTCTTCAAGTCGCTTTAATCGCTCTTGCTCTTTACGTGCCTTTTCAGCTGCTTCTTTCGCTGCTTTCTCTTTCGCTAAACGCTCTTTTTCAGCGCGTTCAGCCGCTTCTTTCTCTTTACGTGCTTTTTCTGCCGCTTCTTTAGCCGCCTGCTCTTTTGCCAAGCGTTCCTGTTCTGCTTTTGCGATAGCCGCCTCTTTCGCTTTACGCTCTTGTTCCGCTTTAACTAACGCGGCTTCTTTAAGCTTGCGATCGGCTTCAGCTTTCGCTGCGCGCTCTTTCTCTTGCTTAAGACGAACTTCTTCTGCTTTACGCTGTTTCTCTTGCTCTACGCGACGCTTCTCTGCTTCACGAGCCGCTTTTGCCTCTTTGGCTTGCTTCTCTTTCAGCTTGCGAATGTTCTCTTCTTCCGCCTTGCGGTTTTGCTCTAAGCGTTCGCTTTCTCGGCGCAGCTTATCAAGGCGCTCTTGTTCTTTCTTACTCGCAGCTTCTCGTTGCTGACGAATCTGCTGCGCTTGCTGGCGAACCAATTGTGGATCAATAACCACAGCCTGAACCATTTGGCCGCTTGGCTCGGGTTCAGACATAGTAAAATCTGCACCCACAATCAGCACAACGAATAACACCACGTGCAGCGCTAGCGACACGATAAGTGGTGTACTTAAGCTATTCGATTTAGTCTTTTTTGTTTTCATGAATGCTACGGAGTTATTCCCTTATGTCCGTCAGTAGGCCAACCTTCGGCACCCCTGCTCGGCTTAATTCATCAAGTAGTAAAACCACTTCAGCATACGGCGTTGCAGCATCACCACCAACCGCCACAGGTGAATTGGGCTTAATTGAAAGTTCCGCTTTCACTCGCACAATGATCTCTTGCAATGACAGACCACGTTGCACTTCTTCGTTGTTCACACTTAGCCCTAGCTCACCGTCTTTATTCACTTCAACAATGATAAAGCTGGCATTATCGTCACCCAGAAGATCTTGAGCCGATTTTGCTGTTGAGGCTTGTGGTAGCTCTACATCCACTCCTTGAGTTACAAACGGCGAGGTCACCATAAAAATAATCAGCAAAACCAGCATAACGTCGATGTAAGGTACAACGTTAATCTCTGCAGTCATTTTGCGCTTTTTAGGTTGGTATCCTGCCATTGATTACTCCCTTCCAGCCATCGCTTGGCGGTGAAGAATACTGTGGAACTCTTCAGAGAATGTCGCGTAGTTATGTTCTAGCTTACTTACACGACTGCTGAATCGGTTGTACGCCATTACCGCTGGAATCGCGGCAAATAGACCCATTGCGGTTGCAATAAGTGCTTCTGCGATGCCCGGTGCCACCATTGCTAGCGTAGCTTGCTTCACTTCACCTAATGCAATGAATGAATGCATGATCCCCCATACAGTACCAAAAAGACCAATGTATGGACTGATTGAGCCTACCGTTGCAAGAAATGGTAAGTTGGTTTCCAGCTCATCGACTTCACGGGCGACAGCAACACGCATCGCGCGACCAGTGCCTTCCATAATGAAATCTGGTGACGTCGCGTTAGATTTACGCAAACGTGCAAATTCGGTGAAGCCTGCATAGAAGATCTCTTCTGTACCAGACAGCTCATCTTTACGCTTGTTGCTTTCTTGGTATAGCTTAGACAGATCAACACCTGACCAGAATTTATCTTCAAAGGTCTCTGTGTGTTTCGCCGCTTGAGAAAGCACCTTGCTTCTTTTTATGATCATCGCCCAAGAGACGACAGACATACCCATTAGGGTAAGCATTACCAGTTTAACCAGTAAGCTGGCTTCTAAAATAAGGCCTAAAATTGAGATTTCAGCAGTCACTGTTTGTCAGCTCCGTAAGAATAAAAGTCGGCATAGCCTTAGGTTTCATTTTCTGATTGTCGATACATGCTACCTTAACCATTGCTTTACACAATGCTTTGCCATCAGGATTTACGATCTCCTGACAGAATACTAGGGAAGCGCGTTTCAGTTCATAAATCTTTGTAATGACTTGTAAAGCATCATCAAGGCGTGCACCGTGGATAAAATCGATATCCATGTGTCGGACAACAAAACCGATATTTTGTTCTAAAAGGACTTGCTGAGATACCCCTATTGAGCGCAGCATCTCGGTTCGAGCGCGTTCAAAAAATTTCAGGTAGTTGGAATGATAAACGACACCACCCGCATCGGTGTCTTCATAATAGACGGTGATAGGCCAAGTAAATGGCTTAGATGATCCCTGCAAACTCATACCACAATACAAAAACGTTAAAGATATCACTATAACTCAACTCTTTGACATTAATACTATAACGGCATGAAATATTTGATTTGTGTGGTGAAAAAAAAGGCCATCTGTATAAGATGACCTCTTTTCGGCTAAAAACCAAACAGCGCAATAAAGCCTGTATTCACGGGCATTGACGCCACTATATGAACCTTAACACTGTTAGGTAGAGCAAAATTGTGAGTGAAGCATATGGGCTAAACAGCAACTGCCATACCCATGCTCTAGGCTTAAAACCAACCCCGAAAACCATGCTTGAACACACAGCCCAAATAAACATTGGGCCGATGACAGCATTAAAGCCGCCAATGCTCTCAGCGTAGGTTTCTGGGTTCCACATAACCAAGCCGACATGCACAAAACCCAGTACTAGAGACAAAACTCGAAGCAGAGTCTTGTCCATAGGTTGATGCAGCTTAGTCACTTGCTCAGTGAGATTACTCACTGTCTTTATCCATCATTTCAGAGTGCTCTAACCAAAGAGCGTTAATGATGCCGAATGCACATGCTAGAAGTACACCCAAAATCCATGCGAAGTACCACATAAAATTTCTCCTAAGTTATTTAACTTCTAGCTTAGTAAGCTGAAACGTCGTTATCTTCGATGTGTTTCTTATCCAAACGACCGAACATTTTGTAGTAAGTCCAAGTCGTATAAGCAAGAATCACAGGTACCATTACCGCCGCAACTGCAGTCATCAGGCCAAGTGTTAGTTCACTCGCTGTTGAATCCCACATTGTTAAGCTGTGGTTCGGGATTAGGCTAGAAGGCATCACGAATGGGAACATCGCAAAACCCGCCGTTAGGATAACACCAGCGTTCGACAAGCTTGAGAACAAGAATGCAAAACCACCACGCTCAAAGCGAGACGCAACCACTGCTAGCAATGGCATTACCACACCTAGGATAGGCGCAGCCCACATTGCTGGGTAGGTTTCAAAGTTTGCCATCCAAGCACCAGCTTGAACCGCTACTTCTTTGTTTAGTGGGTTTGAATCAGCCATTGTGTCTAGCGCGCTTGTGATCACGTAGCCATCGATAGATTGAACCCAGAAACCGCCCCCTACGAATAGTGCTACAGCGATTAGACCTGTGATTTGAGCAACACCGCGTGCACGCTCGTGCAGTGACTCAGTGGTCTTCATTTGTAGCCAAGTCGCACCTTGCATAACAAATAGCATCAAACTTAGTACGCCACACAGTAGAGCAAATGGGTTTAATAGAGCAAAGAACGAACCTTTGTACTCAGACATCAGCAGGCTGTTTAGCTCAAATGGAACACCTTGCAGTAGGTTACCAAATGCAACACCAAAGATAACTGGTGGAACTGTGCCACTGAAGCAAAGCGCGTAATCCCAAGCTTTGCGCCATTTAGGATTTTCAATCTTAGAGCGGTAGTCTAGAGCAAGTGGACGAAGCCAAAGTGCCGCTAGGGTTACGTACATCGCTAGATAGAATCCAGAAAACGACGTTGCGTAAACAAGAGGCCATGCAGCAAACAGTGCACCACCCGCTGTGATTAACCAAACTTGGTTGCCATCCCAGTGAGGGGCAATAGTATTCAGCATAATACGACGTTCAGTGTCGCTCTTACCGATAACAGGAGACAGAGCCGCAACACCCATGTCGAAGCCATCAGTCACGGCGAAACCTACCAGTAGAACACCGATTAGGACCCACCAAACAAGTCGTAAGATTTCGTAATCAAACATAATATTCCCTCACTTATACTTCTACTGAACGGCTAACTTTGTCTTCAACAGAGTTGTCGTTTTGTTCGAAGTGGTAACGGCCTGTCTTAAGGCTACTTGGGCCTTTGCGAGCAAATTTAAGCATTAGGTAAACTTCTGCAATCAGGAACACTGTGTACAGTGCAAGAATTGCAAATAGTGATGTCCAAAGCTCGCCAATAGTCAAAGCTGACGCTGCAACGTTGGTCGGTAGGATTTCACCTACAGCCCATGGCTGACGACCGTATTCTGCAACAAACCAACCTGCTTCAATCGCAATCCAAGGTAGAGGGATTGAGAATAGCGCTGCTTTAAGAATCCATGGCTTCTGTTCGATTTTTTGGCGGCATGTTTGTACAAATGCTGCACCAAATACGAATAGCATGATGAAGCCACATGCAACCATGATACGGAACGACCAGAATAGAGGCCAAACAGTTGGGATCGAGTCATCCGCAGCCATTTGAATTTGCTCTTCTGTTGCATCAACAACTTCGTCTGTGTAGCGCTTCAGTAGCAGACCGTAACCTAGGTCACCTTTTACTTCGTCAAATGCTGCCATGTTTGCTTCAGACTTATCGCCTGCACGCAATTTTTCTAGAAGCTCGTATGCATACATACCCGTACGAATACGCTCAACGTGCTCGTCACGCAGATCACGCAGGCCTGTTACTTCTTTGTCAAAAGAACGCGTCGCAATGATACCCATAACGTAAGGAATCTTGATCGCGTAGTCAGTGTGCATCGTTTCTTGGTTTGGAACACCAAACACAGTAAATGCAGCTGGAGCTTCTTCTGTGTGCCATTCAGCTTCTACCGCTGCTAGCTTCACTTTCTGAACTTCACCTAACTCGTAACCTGATTCGTCACCTAGAACGATTACAGATAGAATCGCAGCCATACCGAATGATGCTGCAATCGCGAAAGAGCGGCGAGCAAAGGCAAGGTCACGACCTTTTAGAATGTAGTAAGAACTGATACCTAGGATGAACATTGCACCCGTTGTGTAACCAGAAGCCACTGTGTGTACGAATTTAACTTGCGCTACTGGGTTTAGGACAACTTCAGCGAAGCTCACCATTTCCATACGCATTGTTTCAAAGTTAAATTCAGCACCCACTGGGTTCTGCATCCAGCCGTTGGCAACCAAGATCCACAGCGCAGAGAAGTTAGAGCCAAGCGCTACCAACCATGTTACTGCTAAGTGCTGACGCTTTGACAATCTATCCCAACCGAAGAAGAAAAGACCAACAAAAGTAGACTCTAGGAAGAATGCAACAAGCGCTTCGATTGCCAGAGGGGCACCGAAGATGTCACCAACATAGTGAGAGTAATAAGACCAGTTAGTACCAAACTGGAACTCCATAGTTAAGCCGGTTGCTACACCTAGAGCGAAGTTAATACCAAACAATTTACCCCAGAACTTGGTCATGTCCTTGTAAATTTGTTTGTCGGTCATTACATATAGAGACTCCATGATGGCAAGCAAAAACGCCATACCAAGAGTCAGTGGAACAAATAAGAAGTGATACATCGCTGTCAGTGCAAACTGCAATCGCGACAGATCAACAACATCAATCATGGTAACTCCTTTGTGTCGGCTGAATGACACTTGTGTGATTATTCACCGCAAAAATCCATGTTAAAACAATTAGCGTGATTGTTATTACAAGTTGAAATTTGTAGCAAAAACGTACCGTTATAGTTAGATTATTGTTAAGCATGAGCTAATATAGCTGGAGCTAATATTACTGGTAAAATCAGTATGTTTCAAAAGGTTTATAGGAGAAGCCTGCGTTGATTTGTATCAAATTTCTACGAGCAATTTAGAGTTATTTTCAACCAAACATGATTAAAATCACACCAATTATTGGGTTGGTAATAACGATGCATGATATCTGTGACATGCCGCTATCACTCACTCAACATTTGAATTACAACTACCCATAAAGTATTAACAAGGATTGTGACAATTTATTTCATTTTTTGTTAGCGGCGTCAAATTTGAAATCAATGTTTTCAGTTTTGGAATGGCATATCGGAGACTAATATCGACTCGCGCAAAGAGTTGTTATTCTATAAATAACTAAAAACCCTGGCGCTTATGCAACCAGGGTTTATAAAACACAACAACCAATTAACTTGGTCTATCTATTCCAAAATGAAGATATGCTCGATCAGTGGCGATTCGGCCCCTAGGGGTTCGCTGTAGATACCCCTGCTGAATCAGATACGGCTCTAACACATCTTCTATGGTGTCACGCTCTTCACCAATCGCTGCAGCCATGTTGTCGATACCAACCGGGCCACCACCAAACTTCTCCATGATCGCCAGTAGAAGCTTTCTATCCATATAGTCAAAACCCTTGGCGTCAACGTCAAGCATGTTCAACGCCTTGTCAGCCACATCTGCACAAATATGACCATTGCCCTTCACTTCTGCAAAGTCACGCACACGACGCAGCAGACGGTTAGCAATACGAGGCGTGCCACGAGCTCGACGCGCCACTTCAAGAGCGCCTTCAGGGTCCATAGAGAGCCCCAAACAGTCTGCACTGCGCTGTACAATGTTTTGTAGATCATCGACCTTGTAGTATTCAAGGCGCTGCGTAATGCCAAAACGGTCACGCAGTGGCGATGTCAAAGAGCCTGCTCGCGTTGTTGCACCGATTAGGGTGAAAGGTGGCAAATCGATTTTGATAGAACGTGCCGCAGGGCCTTCACCAATCATGATATCCAATTGGTAGTCTTCCATCGCCGGATAGAGTACCTCTTCAACCATTGGGCTCAATCGATGTATCTCATCGATGAACAGCACATCGTTCTCTTCTAGGTTCGTTAACAGCGCCGCTAAGTCACCCGCTTTTTCCAATACAGGCCCAGAAGTCGTACGGATATTCACATCCATTTCGTTCGCGACGATGTTCGCAAGTGTGGTTTTACCCAAACCCGGAGGACCAAAAATCAAGAGATGGTCAAGCGCCTCACTACGAAGTTGTGCCGCTTTGATGAAGATTTCCATCTGATCACGCACGTGATCTTGGCCTTGGTAATCTGCTAACGCTTTTGGTCTTATCGCGCGATCGATGACGTCTTCGTCTTTAAATACTGGGTTGTCCGGCGCTATTAGGCGATCCGCTTCAATCATAGGTTATTCCAACTTAAGAGTGACAAGCTCTTATTCTATTTGAGTTCTTTACTGCACTCTCACGACACTAGCTTGAAAGCTCAGTGTTACGGAGTGCATTTCATGTATCTAGGTAAACCGAGTTTATACCATCGATTTTAGTGCTTCACGAATCAGTTGCTCGCTTGTCATGCCATCTTGGGCAATCTGCGACACCACTTTTGAAGCTTGTGTCGGTTTATAACCGAGAGCAAGAAGTGCACTTACCGCTTCTTCTTCAGCATCTTGTGCATTCGGTGTTGAATCAATTGGAACTGCATCTGTAGCTGGTGTAAACAGATCACCCGCGCCCCAACCTTTGAGTCGATCTTTCATTTCCACAACCAAACGTTCAGCGGTTTTCTTACCAACACCCGGCAGCTTAACCAACGTTGAGATATCTTCACGCTCAACACTCTGAACAAACTGACTTGCCGTCATTCCCGAAAGGATACCAAGACCAAGCTTAGGACCAACGCCATTGGCCTTGATCACTTCTCGAAACAGAGCTCGCTCTTTAACAGTATTAAATCCATAAAGCAGTTGGGCATCTTCACGCACAACAAAATGCGTATAAATAATCGCTTCTTCGCCCACAGCAGGTAGTTCATAGAAACAGCTCATTGGCATTTGTACTTCATAGCCAACGCCACTCACTTCAATTAACAATTCTGGTGGCTGTTTTTCAATTAAAATACCGCGAAGACGTCCGATCACAACTTACTCTCTTGATGGAAAATGATTTGATGGACAGAATATAAAAGAACTGGATGCTTATCCAGTTCTTTCTATTTGATTGGGGAATTAATTAGGCGTGTTTGGCGTTTGACACCGCGCTATTCAGGCTTGCGACTAATTGCTTAACGAGATCGACTTGTTGATTCAATTGAATACCATTTGATGCAACTTGCCCTGATACGGTTTTGGTCTCTGCAACACTCTTTGCAACTTCAGTGCTAGCCTG
This sequence comes from Vibrio pelagius, assembly GCF_024347575.1. Taxonomy (NCBI): domain Bacteria; kingdom Pseudomonadati; phylum Pseudomonadota; class Gammaproteobacteria; order Vibrionales; family Vibrionaceae; genus Vibrio; species Vibrio pelagius. Next base: position 1,186,188 of record NZ_AP025503.1, on the reverse strand, counting down.
ATCGAGCTCATGCAAAGATCCCATCTGCATAGCCATGATATTGGTTAGCTGATTAACATCTGAAGATATGGTCTGAACCTCGGAAATAATGCCACTCATTTCAGCTTCCGTGGTTTCGATAATAGTGCGCCCGTGTTCCACCTCTTCTTTACTTCGGTCAAGCAATGTTCTGATCTCTATCGCAGAATGGCTACTTTTCGCAGATAGTTCACGGACTTGATCCGCCACCACTGCAAAGCCTCGACCCTGCTCCCCTGCTCTCGCCGCTTCTATTGCTGCGTTGAGTGCCAGTAAGTTAGTCTGTTCTGCCACCGACGTAATCAAGTCTGCCACTTTCATGATCTCTTGGTTACTTTGGATAATTTTACTAATGGCATTGGTCGACGCTTCTAAAGATTCTGAACTTTTCTGCGCTTTCACTCCAACTGCTTCACTGCGCTCTTTCAGTTCATTGACGAAAGAGTTGGACTCTTCAAGCCCTTCTGTCATCTGGTGAAGCTGTTGGCTCATTTGTTCAGCAGCACTCGCTTGAGACTCACAGTTCATGTTTAGAACTTCAACTTGAGCGTGAAGATCTTTTGATTGCTGATCAAGCTGTACCGAGACGCCTTGCAAGCTCTGTGAATTATTGTTGGCTTGGTCTAGAACAACAGAGAGTTGAGCTTCACTTTGAGTAGCTTGAGCTGCAACGCTTTGGCTTTGTGTTTTCGCAGTCTCTGCTTGCTCAATCGCAACCTCTTTCTGCTTCGCGGTAAACGCTTGTGCAATGCATATCACCACTAGAGGCATCACTACTCCAGACCAGGTCTCGACCACCATTGCTTGCTCATCCAACGCGATATTGGGGAATACAGCGCCATTCAGGTGCATAGAAGTCATCACTACCGCCACGCCTATCACTAAGGCACTCCATGTAAGGGCGATAATTCTAGTTCCAGATAAAAAGAAAGCGACCACCAGCAAAGGCACCCAGTAAGCCTGAGTAGAATCGACGACCCCGCCGCTTTGATAGATGATATTCAGTGCATGAACAGCCATACCGACAAAACCAAAATTAAGGGCCAAGATTGGGTTTTTCGATAGCTTCAAAACGATGGCCGAAACCAGCTCAAGGACAATGAGGAAGATAGAGGTTGCAATCAGCAGTTGCTCACCGTGTTTGCTCCATTTAATCAGACTGTAAAGTCCAACGATAAAAGCAATGAAAGTAAACAGTAGTAAAATGTCCGCCTGTCGCGACTCATTGCTGCCCCATTGATGAGTTTTGGGTAGAAAGAGCGATCGCCACCATGTAATTGGGTTCATCGATAATCATCCTTGATTGACTTGTAAGACCTCCGACCAATGTTAGTTAATTGTTAAATAGAATGCGAACCTATTTAACAAAAACTGTTTTTGAAGTCTCATTTCATATCAAAGATAAGTAATTGATGGCGGTTGGAATATCAGTTGGAGAGATTAACGATAACGACCACGTCTTGCTGTGGTTGCTTTACCTGCTAGTGCGATCAGTGTTTTGTTGGTATTGGCATGACAAATTGCGACGCCCAATGCATCGGCAGCGTCGGCTTGCGGTTTTGCTGGGAGTTTAAGCATGCTCATCACCATGTTTTGCACCAGTGATTTGTCTGCACCACCATTGCCAGTTACCGCTTGCTTGATAAGACGTGCAGCGTACTCATGTACTGGAAGATCCGCGTTTACCGCAGCAACAATCGCACTACCACGAGCCTGCCCGAGCTTAAGCGCCGAGTCAGCATTCTTTGCCATAAACACCTGCTCAATGGCGAATACATCAGGCTGGAACTGAGTGATGATCTCACTTACACCGGCATAGATCTGCTTCAGACGACCAGGAAGTTCTTTCTCCGACATACGAATACAGCCACTACCCAAATATTGTAGATGGCGACCATTTTGACGAATAACACCATAACCAGTGATACGAGAGCCGGGATCAATCCCAAGGATAATAGACATAACTTAAAATACTGATTATTTATACATACTTTTATTTATGAGCTTAGTATATAGAAGCATAAAAAAAATGCCCGTTAAATTAACGGGCATTTCAATTTACATAAACAAAAATCACACCAAAAAAAGTGTCATTTAAAGAAAGTAGTGTGCTTATTCAGCTGACTCTTCTTTCTTTTCAGCAGCTTTAACCGCGATTGCTAGCTCTTCAAGTGCAGCTGGATTTGCTAGGCTTGGTGCGTCTGTTAGTAGACAAGAAGCATTGGTTGTTTTCGGGAACGCGATAACGTCACGAATGTTCTCTGTACCACAAAGTAGCATTACTAGGCGGTCAAGACCGAATGCTAGACCTGCGTGCGGTGGTGTACCGAACTTAAGGGCGTCTAGTAGGAAGCCAAACTTAGCTTGCTGCTCATCAGCTTCGATACCTAGGATGTCGAATACTGCAGATTGCATTTCAGCGTTGTGGATACGTACAGAACCACCGCCAACTTCGTAGCCGTTAAGAACCATATCGTACGCGTTTGAGTTAGCAGCCGCTGGGTTCGCTTTTAGCTCTTCCGCAGTCACACCTAGAGGCGATGTGAATGGGTGGTGCATCGCGTGTAGATTGCCTTCGTCGTCTTCTTCGAACATTGGGAAGTCAACAACCCATAGCGGAGCCCATGCAGACTCGTCTGTCAGCTCTAGGTCTGTACCCAGTTTCAGACGTAGTGCGCCCATTGCTTCAGATACAGTGTTTGCTTTGTCTGCGCCGAATAGGATGATATCGCCAGTCTCTGCGCCTGTGCGCTCAAGAATACCGTTGATCACTTCTTCGTTTAGGAACTTAGCCACTGGAGATTGGATACCTTCCATGCCAGCAGCACGGTCGTTAACCTTCATCCATGCTAGACCTTTCGCACCGTAGATACCAACGAACTCACCGTAACCGTCGATCTGCTTACGAGTTAGCTTAGCGCCACCTGGTACACGGATTACTGCAACGCGACCTTTTTCGTCGTTTGCTGGGCCAGAGAATACTTTGAACTCAACATCTTTCACTAGGTCAGCAACGTCTACTAGCTCTAGTGGGTTACGTAGGTCTGGCTTGTCAGAACCGAAACGACGCATCGCTTCAGAGAATGGCATGATTGGGAACTCACCTAGATCAACGTCTAGAAGCTCTTGCCACATGTTACGAACCATCTTCTCAGTTGTTGCACGGACTTCTTCCGCGCTCATGAAAGATGTTTCGATATCGATTTGAGTGAATTCTGGTTGACGGTCCGCACGTAAGTCTTCATCACGGAAACACTTAACGATTTGGTAGTAACGGTCAAAACCAGACATCATTAGCAGCTGTTTGAATAGCTGTGGAGACTGAGGAAGCGCGTAGAAAGAGCCTTTATGAACACGGCTAGGTACTAGGTAGTCACGTGCACCTTCTGGTGTCGCTTTCGTTAGTACAGGAGTTTCGATGTCTAGGAAGCCATTGTCATCTAGGAAACGGCGAACAAAGCTAGACGCTTTAGCACGTAGTTTGATGCGGTCGCTCATCTCTGGGCGACGTAGGTCTAGGTAACGGTACTTTAGACGCTGCTCTTCTGAGTTCTTCTGGTTGAAGTCTAACGGCAGAACGTCAGCGCGGTTGATGATTTCAAGACCTTTAGCGATGATCTCAACTTCACCCGTTGCCATGTCTTTATTTACTTGGCTGTCTGGACGAACGCGTACTTCACCCGTTAGTTTGATACAGAATTCATTACGAAGTTGGTTAGCTACTTCGTACGCATCTGCCATATCTGGGTCTACAACTACCTGAACGATACCTTCACGATCTCGCATATCGATGAAAATAAGACCGCCCAAATCACGACGACGGTTTACCCAGCCGCAAAGTTCTACAGTTTGTCCCGCCAGGGACTTGTTCAGGTTACCACAGTAATGGGTACGCATAATGAATTTCCCAATCTCTTAATAATTACTAATTTCTATGCTGTAACTAGACCGAATCTAATTACAATTCAAAGATCCATTTATACGCGGAAACTTATCTAAAATCGACCTTTCCCACGCCTATTTGTTGTGTTTTATTCGACGTTGACGCGTTATAGCTCACGAAACAGCCAAAGCGGTACAAATCTCGAACAAATATTCGTCAACATTGAAAAAATTGCGCTAATTATATATTGAAAGTACCCAAGTCAGCAAAAGTCTCGTAGAGTGTTTTTGACTGACACAACCAAAGCACTTTTAGATACCATGACAAGATTACCTTTAAGACTCGGACTGACCATGTGGTCACACTCAGAGTGGCAGAGCCAATTCTATGGAAAAGGCACCAAACCAGCAGAAAGACTAGAGAAATATTGTCATGTTTTTCATACTGTTGAAGGTAATACCACCTTCTACGCAACTCCTTCTATCACTACGGTAAACAATTGGCGTAGCGCGAGCCATGATGACTTTCGGTTTACATTTAAATTGCCTAAATTCATCACCCACCAGCAGCAACTCAGACACTGCCAAGCAGAATTAAAAGAGTTCCTACAAATCATGTCGCCCTTACATGAACGTATTGGTCAATGGACGATTCAGCTACCTCACCAGTTCGAGCCAGAATCGCTACCTGCGCTTCAACAGTTTTGTAAACTCTTCCCAAAAGAGATGACACTCGGTGTCGAAGTGCGCCACCTTGGATTTTTTAATAAAGGCGACGACGAAAAGCGCTTTAATCATTGGTTAGTTGAAGAGAACATCAACCGCATCATTATGGATAGTCGCCCTGTGTTTGCCGCAGCGCCAACAACAGAAGCCATTATTGATGCACACAAGAAAAAACCACGCGTACCCGTGCATGCAATCGCGACATCGAACAACCCGATGATTCGTTTTATTGGTCAGCACGACGAGAAGCCCAATCTTGAGTTTTTCAAACCTTGGTTATCCAAGCTTCCGACGTGGGTAGCGGAAGGAAAACAGCCTTATTTAATGATCCACACTCCAGATAATGACCATGCTCCAGAACTGGCAGCCACGATATACAAACAGCTAATCGAGCAATGTCAGCAGCATCACAATATCAATCTGCCCCCACTCTCCGAATTTCCGGCTAATAAGGGGGATACGCAAATCAGCATGTTCTAACTCATCTACAACCAAGCCATTGGCAGTGAAACCTGAGTTTTCGTGACACAGTGACATTTTTTACGTAAAATACGCCCCCTTTTATTTAGCACGCGAAAGTGCGCTAATTTGCTGACTGTCGAGAGAGAACGCTATGAGCAACAAAGACACTATCTTTTCCGCTCCTATTGATAAAATCGGTGATTTCACCTTTGATGCAAGGGTCGCTGAAGTATTCCCAGATATGATTCAACGCTCAGTTCCAGGCTACAGCAACATCATTTCTGCGATCGGCATGATGGCGGAACGCTTTGTCAAACCACACTCAAACATCTACGACCTAGGTTGTTCTTTAGGTGCTGCGACGCTGTCTATGCGCCGTCACATTCAACAAGAAGGCTGTACAATTTACGCCGTTGATAACTCAGAAGCCATGGTCGAACGTTGTAAGCTTCACGTTAACGCTTACCGTAGCGACACCCCTGTAGAAGTGATTGAAGCGGACATTCGCGAAATTGAAATTACGGATGCTTCCGTGGTGGTACTCAACTTTACGCTGCAGTTTCTTTCGCCTGAAGATCGCTTCGCTCTACTAGAGAAGATCTACGCTGGTCTTCGTCCTGGTGGCGTACTTATCTTGTCGGAAAAGTACGTATTCGAAGACGAAAACGCGAATGAGCTATTGATTGACCTGCACCACGACTTTAAGCGTGCGAACGGTTATAGCGAGTTGGAAGTAAGCCAAAAACGCAGTGCCATTGAAAACGTGATGCGCCCAGATTCAATTCAAGTACATAAAGATCGCTTCGATAAAATTGGCTTCTCTAGCCACGAAGTTTGGTTCCAGTGTTTTAACTTTGGCTCGATGTTTGCGGTTAAGTAATCTAGCTAATTGATACTGAAGAATCCCCGTCATTCCCTACAGTGAGGAACGAACGTGATAGGGAATCTCTTTTTTGCTTTACCTTAATCACTAGTAATTTTTATGAGTGTCGAGCGACTCAGAAAGCGCTTTCAACAAAGCACTCTAGCATCTATTTATAGATCCCCGATGCACTCGTCGACTCGCGCTCGAGGATGACGATAGTCTCGGGAAACAAAATTTAGGAACTTGTTCTAATGTTTAACTTTGCCAATTTTTACCAACTCATTGCTCAAGATACGCGCCTGCAACCTTGGCTGAATATTCTTCCTCAACAGTTAACGGATTGGCAAAACGCGGAGCACGGTGATTTCGACCGCTGGTTACGCGCTTTAAACAAGATCCCACAAGGAGCTCCGGATCAAGTTGATCTGAAGAACTCAGTAACGTTGACTAACGATACCCCTTTTCATGACGGTGAATTGAAGAAGTTAGAAAACCTGCTTAAGACGTTCCACCCATGGCGCAAAGGCCCGTACACGGTTCACGGCATTCATATTGATACAGAGTGGCGCAGCGACTGGAAATGGGATCGTGTTCTTCCACACATTACACCATTGAAAAACCGCAGCGTTCTTGATGTGGGTTGCGGTAATGGTTACCACATGTGGCGTATGTTGGGTGAAGGTGCTCGACTGACTGTTGGTATCGACCCTTCTCACCTGTTCCTAATTCAGTTCGAAGCCATTCGCAAACTAATGGGGGGCGACCAGCGTGCTCACTTGTTGCCACTTGGCATTGAACAGCTACCAAAACTGGAAGCGTTCGATACGGTGTTCAGCATGGGCGTTTTATATCACCGCCGCTCTCCACTTGATCATCTAATCCAACTTAAAGATCAGTTGGTTTCTGGTGGTGAGCTAGTGCTAGAAACTCTGGTCATCGAAGGCGATGAAAACGCGGTACTTGTGCCTGTTGACCGCTATGCACAAATGCGCAATGTCTATTTCTTCCCTTCGGCGCGTGCTCTAAAGCGCTGGCTAGAACAAGTGGGCTTTAAAGACGTACGTATTGTCGATGAAAACGTAACGACGGTCGGTGAACAACGCACCACCGAATGGATGACACACAACTCACTGCCTGATTACTTAGACCCGAATGACCCAAGTAAAACGGTTGAAGGGCATCCAGCGCCACGCCGTGCAGTTTTGGTGGCAACTAAGCCATAGACGGCTAAAAGGTCTAATCTTTCAAAAACATCAGACGCTGACAAGCATTTGACGAAAGAAGGCTCGAAATTGGATAAAATCCGAAGAGTGCTCAATGAATGAGCTATTTCGTCGAATGATAATTGGCTCTATGCAAACATAGCCTGTCAATATGACCGGACGCTAACATTAGGATGCTTCACGCATCCTTTTTTGTGGGCTAAACTATTCAATAGTCTGAACTATTTTCTAATTTCAAAGGTTTATATATGTTTAAGCGATTATCGCCTATTCTGGCGGTTGGTTTGCTCTCTGGCTGTACTCTCACTAACGGTGCCGCTTATCATCAAGAAACTCTGGATGCTATCGCAAAATCAGAAACAAACATCGCAAATAAAGTTCAAAACTTAGAACTTCAACTTAGTAATCAAAGTGACTATATCGAAAGTCTAGAAGAAGAAATCATCGCCTTATCCAATGAAGTTGAAGTCCACCTTACTACTCTCGAAAAACAACAGATCGAAGAGATCGAAGAGGAAGAAGTGGTTGCCACTAAAGCCCCAGTTGTTTCAAACGATCAGCCGACCATTCTTGGTGCCATTGAAAAGGTCACGATTGAGTCAATCCAACAAAAGTTTGATGCGCGTGTAGATACAGGCGCGACAACATCGTCATTGAATGCGGTAGATATCAAAGAATTCGAACGCAACGGCAACAATTGGGTTAAGTTTCATCTAGCTGACAAGTCACAATCAGAAGAAGACCAAAAGTGGATTGAAGCCCCCGTTGTACGCTACGTGAAGATTCGCCAATCGACTAGTGACGAGACAGAACGTCGAGCTGTGATCGAATTATGGGTGAAAGTTGGAAAAATCCATGAAAAAGCGCAATTTACATTGGCGGATCGCTCGCAAATGAGTCACCCTGTATTACTGGGGCGTGAGTTTATCAAAGACATTGCCCTTGTGGATGTAAGTAAAAAGTACGTACAAACGGAAAAATAAATAACAAATAGTAGGGTAAGCTATGACGTCAAGAATCCCATTTTATGTTTCGATCGTGCTGCTCATCGTAGCTGGCATTGCATTGAGTGTGTTCAGACACACGACTTACGGTGTGCCATGGACGCCAGGGGAGACCAGACAAGTTTGGGACGTTGAGGCTCGAATCGAGTTCAACGCAATGGACCAAGAAGCGAAAGTTTCTCTGGCCGCTCCTCACACACAATCAAATTACACACTCATCGGCGAATCCGCGTCTTCTCCAGGCTACGGTATCTCTTACGTAAATACTGACACGGGTCGACGTGCAGAGTGGTCTATCCGTCACGCTAGCGGCGCCCAAACCATCTATTACAAGACCCAGTTCTTAGTTGACCCTCAAGCACAGGTTAACGCGATTCCACCGGAAGGCGAAGTCGCCACGCCAAGCTTTGATGGCCCTGAAGAAGCGGCAGCAAAGGCTCTTATCGACCGCGCAACTCAGCGCTCTGCAGACAACCTCACTTTCACTCGTGAGCTCGTTAAAACACTCAATGATCCAGACAGCCAAAACTCGGCACTTATCCTCAACAACATGGACAAAGTGGAAGCAGCACACAAGTTACTTTCCTTTGCCGGAATCCACAGTAAAGTTGTTGGCGTGATCGAGTTAGAAGATGGCCGTCGTCGCCAATCTATCCAACATATGATTCAGATTTGGGATAAAGACCAATGGGTACTTTTCTCTACAGAGTCTAGTCAAAAACAAGTTCAGCCAAACCTACTGATCTGGGATGAATCGAACGTTTCACTACTAGACGTTGTCGGCGGTCAGAACAGTAAAGTTCACTTCTCTATGATTGCCCAAGAGGTGACACCGACTGAAGCGACAAACAGCAAGATTTCAGCAGACCAACTACTGAACCTTTCGATCCACAGTTTACCACTTGAAGAACAGGCGATGTTTAAGACCATCATGCTGATTCCAATTGGTGCGCTCATCGTTGTGTTCCTGCGTGTTATCGTCGGCTTGAAGACATCAGGCACCTTCATGCCTGTTCTGATCGCGGTAGCGTTCGTACAAACGCAATTGGTCACCGGTATTGTCGGTTTCCTACTTATCGTTGGTACGGGTCTGGTGATTCGTAGCTATCTATCCAAACTTAACCTTCTGCTGGTGGCGCGGATATCCGCGGTGATTATTACGGTAATCATGATCATTTCTATCTTTACTGTAGTCGCGTTCAAGGTGGGTTTAACTGAAGGTCTATCGATTACGTTCTTCCCAATGATCATCCTATCTTGGACTATCGAACGTATGTCTATCCTTTGGGAAGAAGAAGGTGCAAAAGAGGTTGTGCTACAAGGTGGTGGCTCGCTACTGACTGCTGTTCTTGTTTACTTGGCAATGACCAACCCGTTCATTCAGCACTTAACGTTTAACTTTATTGGTCTACAACTTATTGTCCTAGGCGGCATCTTACTACTAGGTACTTACACAGGTTACCGCTTAACTGAGCTACGTCGCTTTAAACCGCTAGCGGAGGATTAAGTTATGTTTGAACAGTTTACATCGCCGTTTAAGTTGAAAGACAAAGGCATCATGGGGATGAACAAGCGTAACCATAGCTACATTGGTCGCTATAATGATCGCTCCAAGTACCCTTTGGTGGATGACAAGCTAAAAACCAAAATCATCGCTGAACAAGCGGGTGCTACCGTACCTAAACTGATTGGTGTCATTAGTCACCAAGCAGAAGTGAAGACTATCCACAAGATGGTCCAAGACTGGCCTGGGTTTGTCATCAAACCAGCACAAGGCAGTGGTGGGAAAGGCATCTTGGTTATCACCTCTCACAAAGACGGCGTTTATACCAAACCATCCGGTTCGACGATTGGTAAAGAGGACGTTGAGCGTCACATCAGTAACGCACTTGCGGGTCTGTTCTCGTTAGGTGGTAAAAACGATGTGGCGGTGGTTGAGAACTTAATTAAGTTCGACAGCTGCTTTGATGGCTTCAGTTATGAAGGGGTGCCTGACGTACGTATCATCGTATTCAAAGGCTACCCTGTGATGGCTATGATGCGCCTGTCAACATCGGCTTCCGATGGTAAAGCTAACCTTCACCAAGGTGCGGTAGGCGTGGGCATTGATATTGCCACTGGTAAAGCTGTACGAGCGGTGCAATTTGACCAACCCGTCACCCATCACCCAGATACAGGTAAAGAGCTTGCCCTACTGCAGGTACCTCACTGGGAAAAGTTGCTGACTCTGGCATCGAGTGCTTGGGAAATGACAGGCCTTGGTTACATGGGTACTGACATGGTACTTGATGAGGAGGAAGGCCCAATGGTGCTTGAATTGAACGCTCGTCCAGGACTGGCGATTCAGATTGCTAACGGGGCTGGGTTATTGCCACGTCTTCATCACATCGAAAACTTGGGCACACCAGCTGAGTATCCGAAACCCGCTGAGCGTGTCGCATACGCTGCAAAGCAGTTTGGCGTACACATAGAATAAGAGCAGCCGCAGCCAAAAATAACAACGACATCGGCGCTATTAATAAAAACGAAAGCCGCACAGTCAGACTATGCGGCTTTTTTTGTGTTCTGTACTTTTAGGTACTTTCAAACATCACACGTGAACACTCTGCTCAGTGAATACGGGCTCGACCTTAACCGCTGCGACTTTAAACTCAGGGATCTTCGCATGTGGGTCTGTTGCTGTTGTCGTTAGACGATTCACCGGTGACTCCACAAAGTGGAACGGGATGAATACCACGCCCTTCTGCATACGCTTGGTTACAAATGCAGCAATTTCAATTTCGCCACGACGTGTTGATACTTTCAGCATCTGACCATTGTTGATATTGAGCGCCTCAGCATCATACACACTGATCATAGCTCTAGGCCCCGCCAAATTATCCAACCCTTTGGTTTTACGAGTCATGGTCCCAGTATGGAATTGCTCAAGGATACGTCCTGTGGTCAGTACTAGAGGATACTCTTCGTCTGGCAGCTCTGCAGCGTATCTAAATGGAATCGCCTCCATCTGCCCTCTCCCACGTGTAAACTGAGTTTGGTGCATAATACGAGTGCCATCAGGGTTGTTTTTGTTACTTGGCCACTGAATGCCGTTTATCGTAATGTTCTCCCAACGTAATCCACCATATTGTGGGGTTACACGAGCGATCTCATTGGTAATATCTGCTACCGACTGATAATTCCAATCGCTGCCCATGGCATTAGCCAGCATTTGAATGATTGCCCAATCCTCTTTCGCCTCACCCGGCGGTTTTACCGCAGGGTTGATACGCTGCACACGACGCTCCGTATTAGTGAAATGCCCAGACTTCTCTGCGAACGAGCATGACGGCAAGACAACATCTGCGTATTGAGCCGTTTCGGTCAAGAAGATATCTTGTACCACCAGAAAATCGAGTGCTTCAAGACCTTCAATCACATGGGCTTGGTTTGGATCACTCAGTACTGGGTTTTCGCCCATCACATACAGTCCACGAACTTCACGCTTGCACGCACCATCAATGATTTCAGTGAGTGTTAAACCGCTCTCAGCAGGCAGTTCAGCAACATCCCATTCCATCTCAAACTTCTTACGAACCAGTGGATTATAGACTTTCTGATAGCCCGGCAGATTGTTTGGCAACGCCCCCATGTCACAAGCACCCTGCACATTTGACTGTCCTCGCAGTGGATTAATGCCGCCTCCCTCAATCCCAATGTTGCCACACAGCAACTGCAAATTGGCAATCGAGCGAACGTTATCGTGCCCTGTCGTGTGCTGGGTAATGCCCATGGAGTAATAGACAGCTGTACGTTCAGCTGTGCCTATCAATCGCGCCATCGCAAAAATATCTTCTGCTTTAACGCCAGTTACGAGCTCTACCTTTTCCAGCGAATAGCTTGGCGACATCACCTCTTGCAATAGGGTGTCAAAGCCATCGACCCGCTCTTCGATATACTCTTGATCGTACCAGCCATGTTTGATGATCTGCTGCATTACGCCATTAAGCAGCATAACGTCAGTGCCCGGCCTATGCGCTAGATAAAGCTCGGCGTGATCGGCAATATCAATGCGCTTAGGATCAGCCACAATCAGCCGTGCGCCGCCATGTCGCACAGCCTGCTTAATGTGAGAGCCAATGATAGGGTGTGCCGATGTAGTATCCGAGCCGATAATAAAGATAACATCGGAGTGTTTGATACTCGGAATATCATTAGTCATTGCACCACTGCCCAGTGACGCTTCAAGCCCAGTGACGGTCGAAGCGTGACAAAGGCGTGCACAGTGATCGACATTATTTGTGCCTAGCTCTCGACGTATAAATTTTTGAAAGACGTAGTTGTCCTCATTGGTGGTTTTTGCTGAAGAGAAGCCCGCTAGCGCCTGACTGCCAACACCTTTCTTAATTGCGGAAAACTTGTCGGCAACCAAACGAATGGCTTCATCCCAGCCAGCAGGCTGTAACCAACCATCTTTACGTATCAAGGGTGTTGTCAGTCGCTCGTCACTAGCAACGAAATCAAACCCGAAACGACCTTTGACACACAACATGCCTTCATTGACTGGCGAGTTAGCCCCTTCTACGTAACGAATCTTATTCGCCGACTCGTCAACATGCATAGTGAGCTTGCAACCCACACCGCAATAGGTGCAGATGGTATCGACTTTTTTTAGTTGTTCTACAGAGCCTTGCTGTTTGTATCTGGCATCTACCATTGCACCCGTAGGGCACGCTTGAACACAAGCGCCACACTGAACGCAGTTAGAGTCGCCCATTCGCGTCTGATTCGGACCAAAATTCGGTCTAAGCTCCGGTCTAGAGCTTGGCTTGCCATTTTGTGCACACATGAAGCTTAAAACACCATGAACATTTTGCTCTCGACAAGCTTGAATGCACTGACCACAGCTGATACATCGATTGGCATCAAAGACGATGAACTCTGAACTCGCATCCACTTCAAACTTATGTCTTGGTTGCTGGCTACTATTCCCTTGCTTAGCTTTTACTGCTTGCCAGACCGCATCATCCGTAACATCGACCTTATAATCATTGAATGTTTGCACGGCTTGATATTCTGTCGCGTAGTCACGCAAGTCACACTGCGTATTCGCTTGGCACCCACACTCTAGACAACGCTGCGCTTCTTCAATCGCATCAGCGTTGGTGAAACCGAGTTCAACTTCATCGAAGCTTTGTTCACGCTGCTCTGCGCTTAGCTCAGGCATAATCTTTCGGGCGACACTTTGAATCGCTTGATATTGTTGCCGTTCAACTGCTTTTAATTGCTTCTCTTTGCGTGAATTGAAAGGCTTCACTGGTAACTGTGTCATAGTGCCGCTAAAGAAACGGTCAATCGCCTGTGCAACAATACGACCATCTCCCACCGCCTCAACCGCTGTTGCAGGGCCGCGTCTGAAATCTCCAATACTGAAGATATTGCCCACACCTGTGTGCATGGTATCGGGGTCGGCATCCGCTGTATTCCAACGAGTAAGTGGAATTTCTAAAAGCTCATCGGTCATGAAGCTCAAGTCTGGCTTTTGGGATACGGCTGCAATCACAGTGTCGAATGCTTCTGTGAAAAACTCTCCAGTTGCTTTCGGGCTACGTCGCCCTGAAGCATCTGGTGCCCCGAGATCCATTCGCTCTAGACGAATCGCTTTGACACGGCCATCTTCATCTGCGAGATTTTCTGCAGGATTAGTCAAAAAGTGAAATTTAACACCCTCGTGTTCAGCTTCTTCGATTTCATAATCTTCTGCTGGCATCTCGTCTCGAGTACGACGATATATAAGTGTTGTCTCAGCACCTGCTCTGACGGCGGTTCTAGCGCAATCAATCGCGGTGTTACCACCACCGATAACCGCCACTTTTTTGCCAGTTGTATATTGCTTGTCAGTAACGTAATCCTTTAGATAGTCGACACCGAGGTAACAACCCTCTAAATCGCTACCCGTATAATTCATCTCTACTGCACTGGAAGCGCCAACCGCTAAACAAACGGCATCAAAATCTTGCGATAAACTCGACAGCGAAAAGTCTTCACCCAACTTCTTATCGCATTCAATCACCATTCCATTGCGGCACATCAACTCAATTTCTTTGTCTAGAATCGATTTTGGTAGACGGTACTCAGGAATACCATAACGCAGCCAACCACCCGCTTTAGGCATCGATTCATAGACAACAACTTGATAGCCTTCATTCGCCAAATAGTAGCCTGCCGTCAACCCACCAGGCCCACCTCCCACAATCGCGACTCGCTTTCCATTGTCCGGTTTCTTCGGGGGCGTGTAGCTTTGTTGCGCTTCTAAGTCGATATCTGCAGCGTGACGTTTTAGCTGACGTATCGCGATTGAATCGTCCACTAAGTTGCGGCGACATTCAGTTTCACAAAAAGCTGGGCATACGCGGCCAATCGACAATGGCATAGGTAAGGTTTGTTTGATGACCTCTATCGCTTTCAACGAATCGTTTTGCGCGATGTGATGCAGGTAAGATTGGATATCTACGCCAGCAGGACAAGCCGTCTGGCACGGCGCTTCACAATCGGCGTAGTGATCAGACATGATTCGATTTAACGCGCGATGGCGATGTTGACTGATTTGCTCAGATTGCGTGTTAACGGTTAAACCTTGGTAGACTTCCAGTTCACAAGCTCGTTGCATACCCCCACTTTCAACCTCAACAACGCAAAGGTCACAAGGGATCTTTTCACCAGAGCGGTTCAACCCACATAACGATGGAATATCTACACCACATGTATTCGCAGCTTCGAGCACTGTTTGCCCCTGCTCGACAATGCGGTATTTCCCATCAATCACAATCTGAATCATAGTGAACCTTCCTTACACAGCATCTAAAATGAACAATTAAGTAATACAATATTATTAATATTTCATCATGGTTACTATTACCATACATTAATTGTGGTTTTGTGCGTGTGACCGCAAACTCGTTCCATTGATATTAACCATAAAGTATGAAGGGATTTAGTGAGGGCTGTTTCGGACACAAAAAAAACCCCTTCGAAAAGGGGCTTAGTTATCTATTGTTTGCTATTCACTCGCGCTTGTTACGCTTCTTCAATCAATTCTTGAATGGGTGACTCTGTTCGGTTTTGAGCAAAGCCGCGCAATCCGACAACGTGTACGTGTTCATGATCTTTAAAGACCTTACGAACCAGTTTGTAGGTTGTCCCTTTCTCAGGGCTAATGTTCTCCGGTGCTGCAATCAGAAGTTGCATGCCTAGACGATCACACAGCTCAAACAGAGTAGAGATGGACTTCGCATCCAGACGCGCTGCCTCATCCAAGAACAGCAGGCGACATGGAACAATGTCTTTGCTGCGAAGGCGACGTGACTCTTCTTCCCAGCTTTGAACAACCATCAATAGGATAGATTGACCAGTACCGATCGCCTCACCTGTTGATAACGCGCCTGACTCAGCTTGTAGCCAACCGTCAGAACCACGATTTACTTCCACGCTTAGCTCTAGGTAGTTACGGTAATCAAGCAGCTCTTCACCGAGTACTTGTGGCGAGCGTTGGCCCATATCAATATGTGGATTCACACGCTGGAACAGCTTCGCCATTGCTTCAGAGAAGGTGAAGCGAGAACTTTCAAACAGATCTTTGTGCTGCTCTTGTTGAGAAGCTAGACCCGTCAGCAAGATCTCGTGGCTTTCACGGATCTTCACATGCAAGCGCACGCCCTTAACTTGGCCGAAGTAGATATTCGATAGGCCTTGGTTGAGCATACGAATACGGTTTTGCTCACGCTGAATTGTCTTCTTGATAATGCTTGCTACCGACTCAGAACTGATCGCTAGACGGTTTTCACGTTGTGTTAGCTCCTCCGTTAATCGAGCAAGCTCCACTTCCATCTCTTCGATCGCTTCTACAGGATCATCCGTATGGATAATGTCTTGACGGATACGCTCACGTAGGTGTTGGTACACAGCGATGTAGAATAGAACCTTACGCTCTGGGTGTGCATTGTCTTCCGACAGACGCAGTGCATCACGCAAATCATCATTGTCGGCAACAGCCAAACGCAGTGCACCCAAAGATTTATCCGACATAGAACGCAGTTCACCAGCCGACAGGTAAGCTAGCTCACGCTTGTGTAGGCGACGCTCAACATCGTTTTCACGAGCCAAACGAAGCACTGAACACCAACCCGCTTTTGCTGCAACCACAAAAGTGCGCAGCTCAACGTACTCTTTCTGTACCTTCTTCAGACGCTTAGCCAGAGATTTCATCTCAAGCTCAGTTGAAGTGATAGTGCGCTCGTATTCGCTCTTACGGCTACGTGACGTATGCAAACGCTCTTGCAGCTCATCACGACGACGAACAGCACGCTCTTGAGCACCTTCGTCGGCATTCACACCGTATTCTTGAAGTTCTTGTTTGAACTCTTGAACCGTTTCTAGTTTCGCTTGGTGTGAGCTCTTCAGAGCCGCCAATACTTGGTTGTATTGGTTCATTTGCTCACGAGCTTGCTTCAAGCCATCACGACCTTTAGCACGTGCTTGTTCAGCTTGAACCAGTTTCGCTTTTAGTTGCTCGCTCAGCTCGCTGCTCTTGTTGAGTAGGTCTACTGAATCTGAGTAAGCAAAATAGTGACGACGTTCAATCAGATCAGACAGTGCAAACACCTTCGCCTTTAAGGTTTGCAGTGCTTGGTCTGCTTGCTTGTATTCCGTTTCCAGTGCATCAAACTGCTCTGGGTCTGCATCTAGAGCAGTCACGATTTGCTCTAGGCTTTGCAACGCTTTACCGTGATTGCTCAGGTAAGATTTCGCTTCACCTAGACGCTCCAGTTGCGCTTCTAGCTCAGCCAAACGCTCTGCTAAGGTTTCGTCTTCTAAAATACGAACCATAGGGGCTAGCTTATCTAAAGCGGCTAATGCTTGTTTGCTCTGTGCAAGCTGACTACGTTGCTGCTGCTCTTTCGCATCCAACTCAGCTAGGGCACGAACCACTTGGTTACGCTTATCTCGTACCGATGCCAACGCCTGCTCAGGATCCGCATTGAACGCGACATGCAGGTGTTTCGCAACAAACGTATTGAACGCTTGGTACAGACGGTTTAGCTTCTGAGAGTCAAACGCAGCTTTCGCATGATTTTCAACGACGACATCACGCTCTTCACGCAGTTTCTCTAGACGCTGTTCACGAGCCGCACGACCAAACAACGGGATGTCTGGGAAGCGTGAGTAACGCATTTGGCGATCATTTAACTGAACGCACACTGCGCCTTCCAGTTCATCGGCATTGAATGAACTGTCGTCGAATGCGTCAACGTCACCCTCAAGGATGTACAGATCTTCTGGACAGTCTTCAAGATCCACCAGCTTCTCTTTAATACCGTCAAGATCCGATACCACGATCGCGTGACGAGCAGGACCATACATTGCACTGAAGTACGGTGCATCGTCGATGGTAATGTCGTCGTAGATCTCTGACAGAAGCACGCCACCTAGAGTATCAGCCAGGCCTTTCAAACGAGGATCGTTTGAACCACCAGGTGAAGCCAAACGCTCAATCTCAAGTTCGAGTTCACTGCGACGTTTCGCCAATTGATCTTTCGCGACAGACTGTGCTTTTTCATCTTCAAGCACTTGCTGCATTTGAGTCATCACCGCTTGGCTGTCTTCTAGCTCAGCCCCCGTTTGCTCACGCAGGTTGTCTAAGGCGTCGTTTGCTGTAATCCACGCAGGAGCAATTGCTTCAAGTTTTTGAATCTCTTGATCATAATTATGCTGTACACGACGCTTTTCACTCTTCGCTTCACGCAACTCTTCTTGAGCATACTCAAGCGTTTCGATCTGCATCGCATGACGCTCGCGCTCTTCTTCAAAGACCGCTTCATCATTCAGCTGAGTGTTGTGTTGCTTCTGGTACGCTTCAGCCAGCTCTTTTGCTTGACGCTGCTGTGCAACATCACGAGCCATATCGCGATGCTGAGCTCGCCATTGCTGTTCGTTTTCAACAATATGTTTTGCGTTGCGACCTTTATCAAGCGCTTGTTTAGCCGCTTGTGATGCTTCACTACGCTCTACCGTACCTACAATGCTTTTTACGAGAGACAGTGCTTTTTCAAACTGAGCAGACGCCGCTGACGACATATCCAGTTTGTGCTTCGTTGCTAGAAGGTGTTGCGTGCTCTGTTCTTCTTGCGTCTTAAGGTCAGAAACCAGCGTCAATGCGCCTTCTGCAGTAATGGACTCATCGTCCAATAACTGTTTGGTTTTCTCCAACGCTTGTACCGCTTGTTGGTACTGCAAGGCACGAGTCTGCTGAACGTCTAGGGCTTGTTGGTAATCCGCAAGCTGTGTTTTCAGGCTGTCCACTTCTTCTTCAGTAATAGTCGCCTGCTCTTCAGCAAGAAGAACACGCTCTTGCGCCTCTTCAACGACCATCATCTGCTCTTCTAGACGCTCGCTAAGCTCTTCAAGATCTTCGCTGTAACGCTCAATCTTCTCTTGTTGGCGCAGCGCTGTTTGTACAAGTTGTAGGTGGTCTGAAGCCGCTTGGTAATCTTGTTCAAGCGAAGACTCTTGTTCAACTAGCAGCTCAAGCTCTTCTTGCACTCGATTAAGTAAGTTGTTCTGTTCAAGCAAGGTTTCACGAGAGCCGAACAGCTCACCACGTAGCTTCATCGTCTGATCAAGCTTATTGCGACGATCATTCGCATGGCGCATGTAGTCTGCTGCCACGTAATTAGTTGACTCTGTGATCAAGTGTTTGAACAAATCACGATCAGACTGCGTTGTCTTGATCGCTTCTAGTGTCATTCGGTTTTCGCGTAGCGCCGATTCCATGTCTTGGAAGGCTTTCTTTACGCCACCGTTTTGTGGCAATAGGTAATCACGTAATGAACGCGTAATTGCACTTGAGATACCACCGTACAGAGATGCTTCAATCAGACGGTAGAACTTAGAACGGTCGCCACTGTTACGCAATTTCTTAGGTACAACACCAAACTCGAACATTTGAGCGTGGTAATCAACGATAGAAGAGAACGCTTTAAAGTGAGCACCTTCGTACTGAGCAACCGCGGCTTTTACATCATTGAGCTGACATACGCGCGCATGGCTGTCCGATACGTTTTCAATCAGTACATCCGTTGGCTTCACATGGCTTGGAAGACCTTGAATTAGGAATGGCTTGATGTCTACTTTTTTGTCACGACCCGCTACTTGTTGAAGCTTAACCGCAAACAATAGGCGCTGATTTCGCGAGTTCACCACATCAAGAGCGGCATAACACGCACCCGGTTGTAGCTTACCGTATAAGCCTTTATCACGAGATGACTGTGAGCTACCCGCTTCCGTTGTGTTTCGGAAATGAAGAAGCGTTTGGTCAGGGATCAATGCCGTAATAAACGCGGCCATCGTAGTCGATTTACCCGCACCGTTACCGCCAGAAAGGGTTGTCACCAAACCATCGATGTCAAAAGTACGTGCGAAGAAGCCGTTCCAGTTAACCATGGTCAGCGATTGATACTTACCTCTTTCAATCATGCTTCACCTTCTTCTTTTGTCTGTTCGTTGCTCATGATTTCGTCATCGAAAATGTCTTGTTGAGCATCTTGTTCTGTCTCTTCTTGCTCTTCATTAAGCAAGCTACCTTGATTTGGTTCTTGAGTATGAACTACGGCTTCACCATCACGGATTAGGCGCAGTTGCGCTTCGCGCATATCGTCACCAACGCGTACGTCCGCACCAAAGCGGAATACAGCCTCACTGATACGGAATTTACCCGTTTCACCGATAGAAATTAGCATGCCGATACGACGCAGACGACGCAGAGACGTTCTCACTTTCTCGAAAAGCTTCTCTTTATCTAGATCAGAACCAGAAGCACGATTGGTTGCCAGCTTCATCAGTTTCTTTTCATCAGCCAGAGTCATTAACTCTTCAAATAACTCTTGGTTAGTGAAGATACCTTCGTGAGCCAAGCGCTCTGGGCTCAGGTAAAGGAAACACAGCACCTTACCCACCAGCATATCAAGCTCTGAGAGTACACTTCGACCAATCAAAGAGGTTGAACGAGGACGTAGGTAGAAGAAGCCCTCTGGCGCTTTTACCAACTCAGTATTATAGCGCTGGTAAAATTGTTGAAGTTCCAGTTCGAAGTCCGCCAACAGTGCGTGATTATCTAGGTCTTCTGTTGAAATATGCTTACCTGAACGCAGCATGCTATCAAGCGCTGGGAACAGTGGGTTCGCAATCGCTTTTACCAGTTTCTCTGGCATGTAATCATCAGTACTTGTTAATGACATTTGCTTGTACCTTTGCACCGAAATCGTTGATTGCCTGCCAATCAGGTTGGATCGCCTGATAGTCAGACTCTGAGTAACCTAAGCGCACCGCTTGGTCGACAACAATTCTGGCTAAATCAAAATGGTGTGTGCGAGGGTGTTCTGCAAGGTAGTCTCGCAGTACTAGGCCAAGGTCGATTGGCGTCCCTTGCTGTTTGTGAACTTTCAACATCTCAGCGATTTTGTCTGAGAGGTAATCATTCACTTGTTCAAATTCTTCATACTCGACATCAAGTGGCGCTTGTCCCATCACCTCGTCATCACGCAGAACCAGTGCTTCATCACGTAGATCTGTGAGCTTTTCAGCGTCCGCGTAAGTAAGTAGCCAAGGTGCGTCGAAGTAGTCAGTAACCGACTGGCGCAGACGTTGGCTGAACGCTCGGTTCTTATCCATATCGATGGCAGTACGAATAAACTTATGTACGTGGCGGTCGTAGCCAATCCATAAGTCGATGGCTTGCTGGCCCCAACTTGTAATTCGGTCTAGTTTCATCTGCAAACCGAACAGGGTTTCACCAACGAACTCTAGCTCGTCGTCACCATACACAATCTCCTGGATATCAAGAATCTGTGTCTGCAGTTCATCACCAGCAGCTTGTAGGGTATCTTGAAGCTCTTTCAACGTTGCAGAGGTTTCAGATAACAGAGCTTCACAGTTGTTGATCGCTTCACGCCAATCTTTGTTAAGAAGGTCCGCGATCTGCTGTTTAACCGTCTGTTGCTGCTCATCCATTACACGCTGGTTAAGATCAATTTGGTCAAAAATCTCGCCAACTGAGTATTTTAGGACGCCATAAACGTTTTTGCGCCAGTGACCCGGCGTTCCGCCTTTTTGTGCGGCTTCAATGGCCTTCGCCATCTCGTCAGCAACCATCGATAGTTGAATCGATAGTTTTAACTTCGAGAATTGGCGGTGACGTAGGTAGTAATCTGAAATACCAATTGCGAGCGGCGATAGACGATAAATGCTCGCCCCATCGGTAATCTCACTGGTAAAACGGCTAATCAATTTCTGTTTTACCAGTTCATTGATTGCGTTGTTTGCGCGAAACGCTGAGGCTTCGCCGGTATCTTCGAACAGACGAGTGACAATGGTAAACGCGTCGTGCAGTTCACCCTCACCTAACTCTTCATCGAACCTTTCGTTGCTTAGTACTGCGATAGCAATTAGAAATGCCAATCGCTCAGGCGGCAAATTTAATGAAAAATCATGCTGCTTGACCCAGCCCACCAACTCATCAATTGGCTGCTCTTCGGCAGTTTGAGTCATTTCACTCATTGTGGTTCCTGTTACTGTTCTTTGTAACACCGAGCAGATGTCGATGTTACGCCTTTTCTTTATAACGCGGGCTATCAGGTTATCGACTGTAGCCTAGGAATGCGATGGCAACTCTTGTACCACATTCTCCGCTTTTTTATTCTGGTTTTTGCGCCCAAACGTGAACATAGCGACCTAAAGAGAGGTAAGGCTCTTGACGACATAGCTGTTTCTCAAGCTCAAGTACATCTTCGAATTGGTAGTCGCCCATGTACTCCATATTACCTATGTAATCGCTAAACGAACGAATACCCGACTTTCCTTTAATCTCAAGACCCGCCTCTTCTATCCACTGATAGACCTCTTCAGGTTTCAAACCTTTTTGGGGTTGCAGCTTAAACCGTTTTCGATGTGGCATCCCATTTAATACATGAGGAATATTGCCACAAATCACATTTTTGAGGACTAATCCGTGATGGTTGTAAAACATAATTGATGCCACGCCACCCGGCTTCACTTGCTTAAGCAGGATATCCAAAGCCTCTTTTGGATCAGCTAACCACTCCATTACAGCATGAAACATCACCATATCCACTGGCTCTTCTATATGCTGTGCAATATTTTGAACCGGAGAATGAATGAATCGATACTGTTCAAGCAAGCCGGCTTTATCAATATCTTGCTGTGCCAATTTCAGCATTTCAGAAGAGAGATCACACAGCGACACTTTATGCCCCAAGCTAGCTATCTTTTGCGACATCTGCGCTAAACCACCTCCAGCATCCAGAATGTGCAAAGGTGTTTCTTCGGTTTTAAATGTGCTTAACGCTTGCTTTAAATCTTCCCATACGATGATCTGACGGATCTCTCCTTTGTCAGAGCCGTAAATATTTTTTGCAAATTTGTGGGCAATATCGTCGAAATTACGGTCTTCAGTCACAGCTACTTGGGTTATCATGTCCTATCGTGCCTGCTATTCTGTCACAGGAATTTCAGGAATAAAGAGGCGATGTCTCTTTTTAGTACTAAGTGATGTTTTTTCGGACTAATCGGATATGTTTGAGCTGAAAAAAGTAGTGTCTTCACTGTTGATGCCACTGCCAGCAATGTTAATTCTCGCTTTTCTGGGGCTAGCCCTTGTTATGTTCACTACAAAACGTAAAACAGGGTGCCTTATCACGCTCTCTGCACTTTGTGGTATTTTCCTGATCGCGTTCCAACCCGTTTCTAGCCAACTTCTTATGCCAATGGAACGACAACACACCGCATTTTTGCCGACAAATGAATCTATCGACTATGTGATGGTATTGGGTAGTGGCCATGTCGTAGACGACCAAATCCCGCCTACATCTGAACTCAGCCGAACAGGCCTGATGAGATTGAGTGAAGGCATCCGCATTCAACGAATCTATCCCGGTGCTAGATTGATTTTATCTGGCTATGGTGGTGGTACTGAAGTCAGTAATGCACGCATGATGGCGAAGGTTGCCTTGGCCTTGGGTGTGTCTAAACGAGACATTATCCTACTTGAGACAGCTAAAGATACGTGGGAAGAAGCGCGTCAGGCTGCTGCATTTGTGAAAAACAAACGAATGGTACTCGTGACTTCCGCCAGCCATATGCAGCGCGCTCTCAACGAATTTCATGATGCAGGAATGAAGCCGATTCCAGCGCCTACCAATTTTCTGGCTCAAGAAGGCATTGAGCAACCTTGGAACAAGTACATGCCAAAAGCGATCTACTTAGAGCAGACCGAACGATATTGGCATGAAACGATGGGGTTAGTTTGGCAATCATTGCGCGATTGGCTAGATAACCAAAGCACCGAAATGGAAGAGCCAATGATCATCCCCGAACCTTCAATGCTTGAAGAAGAGCTCTCTGCCGCCTCCGATGCACTACCAACAAGTGGCGCACAACCAGCCATTTAATGCTGTATGAAGTGACTTTAAGTCCCTAGACCTTTCAAGCTAATTTCATAAACAAAAAGCCGAGATACTGAATATCTCGGCTTTTTCAATTTCGCTAGTTGAACATTTCAATTCTAGCTGCTAATCGCCTGCAAACATATAGCCTTCACCATGAACCGTCACAAAAATTTGTGGATTCTTTGGATCAAACTCCATCTTAGCACGCATACGACGAATCAATACGTCGATGGTACGATCGTTTGGTGCATCAACGCGGTGGCTAATCATATTTAAGATTCGCTCACGACTTAAAACCTGGTTAGGGTATGACGACAGAGCAACCAATAACTCATATTCAGCTTTGGTCAATTTCACTGGCTCACCGTTTTTACTCAGTGCGCGACGTGGAATATCAAACGTCCATTCACCAAAGCGAACGATTGACGCGTCTTCCGCCTGCTCAGTTGCATCTGATGGTGACTTGCGAGCCGCAGAAATTCTCCAAAGTAGGTTTTTCACTCGAACCAATAATTCGCGAAGTTCAAATGGTTTGGTAACATAATCATCTGCGCCCATCTCTAGGCCTACAATTTTGTCGATGCTATCCGTGCGTCCAGTAACTAAAATAATCCCAATGTCTGATTGACTGCGTAATTCGCGAGTTAGCATCAATCCATCTTCGCCTGGTAAGTTGATGTCCAGCATAATGAGATCTACGTTATTTTCTTCTAAAACATTTCTCATTTGAGCGCCGCTTTCTGCTTCGCTTACTGTGTAACCCTCATTCTGGAAATATCCAACTAGCTTACTACGGGTTACCACATCATCTTCAACGACTAATACGTGATAGCTCATCTACACCACTTTTCTTATTTAATAGTTTCAGTGACCATTCTATTCATAACTAGTAACAATTCTAGTAGTAGGTAAGATAAAAGCCAGAAACCTGAATTTTTTTTGATACAAGACAATCTTAAACCTTGCTATTTAACCCCCATCGCAATTCAATATAGGCATTACTACTAACGAGTGACTTTGCAGTTAGCAAATACAAGGGTTAGTAAGCCTTCGTACCGCAGATATTACGAAAGACGATATTAGGATTATTGAGATGAAAGAAACCAAAGCGTTCAATGAACAACGAGCTGAAATCTACTGGTGGCTATCGAGCCTGTTCGCGAAAGAACTGACTCAAGAAGAATTGGACAAATACCACTCGGTTGAGATTCGTTCGTTTTTAACCGGCCTCGGCGACAACGAGACGCTTAAGCCATCAATCAATAACCTAGTAGATACACTTAACCGATTACAGAACCGTGAAGATGCTCAATTAGAGCTTTCATCCGATTTTTGCGAGCTGTTCTTAAAGTCGGATAAGTACGGTGCTCTGCCGTACGCTTCTATTTATCTAGACAAAAGTGGACTACTGAATGCAAAACCAGCTCAAGACATGGAAGCCATCATGGCGTCTTACGGCATCGCCGTAAACCAAGATCTGAAAGAGCCTGCTGACCACCTAGCCATTGAGTTAGATTTCCTGGGTAACATCATTATTCGTTCCAACGACCTTGAGAGTGAACAAGATCTAGAAACGGCTTTCGCTACACAACACGAGTTTGTTGAACGACAGCTCCTTAGTTGGGTTCCACAGTTCGCAGTAAAATGCCGTGAATTTGATGAGTTTGGTTTTTACGCATGTGTTGCAGAATTGCTAGTCGCTTTCTGTAAACTTGATACACAATATTTAGCTGGTGAATAAATTCACTGATGACTAAGGGTACAATTTAGGTAGAATGTGACAACTCACCCAGATTTCTGGGTGAATTTTATTGCGAGTATTTTCTAGTCAGTCTAAAATTGTGACCGCAAACGATAAAATATGAAACATTCTCGAAATGCTATGCTTTAAATTAGCTAAGAGCATTTCGGTGTTAAGACAAGCCGCTCTCATAAGCGGTTTTTTGTTTTTTAGCACTTTAGTACCGAGAGAGCCCTCCATATTCTAAGCTCTTGTTCTGGTAGCTTTAAACGGCTACTTGCTCCGTACTGCTGAGGAAGTAGCTATCAATAGGATAAAGCCATGGCAACTATAAAAGATGTCGCTCGCTTAGCCGGCGTATCAACAACCACCGTTTCTCACGTGATCAACAAGACACGTTTCGTCGCAGAAGCGACTCAAGAAAAAGTAAACAAAGCCGTCGATGAACTAAATTATGCACCAAGTGCTGTTGCTCGTAGCCTGAAATGTAACTCTACGCGCACAATCGGTATGCTAGTGACTCAATCAACCAACCTATTCTTCTCTGAAGTGATCGATGGAGTAGAGAGCTACTGTTACCGTCAAGGCTACACGCTGATTCTATGTAACACAGGTGGTATCTACGAGAAGCAACGCGACTACATCCGAATGCTTGCTGAAAAACGCGTAGACGGCATCTTGGTAATGTGTTCTGACTTAACTGAAGAACTGCGTGAAATGCTTGACCGCCACGCAGACATTCCAAAAGTTGTTATGGACTGGGGCCCAGAGAGTTCACAAGCGGATAAAATCATCGACAACTCAGAAGAAGGTGGCTACCTCGCCACTAAATACCTGGTTGAACGAGGACATGAACGTATCGCTTGTCTAAGTGGACATTTGGATAAAGCGGCATGTGTAGAGCGTATCGCGGGTTATCGCCGTGCTCTTGAGGAAGCAAACATTCAAACAGATGACAGTCTAATTCTTGAAGGTAACTTCGAATGTGACACCGCAGTTATCGCGGCAGATAAAATCGTTGCAATGGAGAATCGCCCGACAGCAGTATTCTGTTTCAACGATACGATGGCACTTGGTCTTATGAGCCGTCTACAACAGCAAGGCATTAAGATCCCAGAAGACATTTCAGTGATTGGTTACGACAATATTGAGCTGGCAGAGTACTTCTCACCACCGTTGACAACTGTTCACCAGCCAAAGCGTCGTGTCGGCAAAAACGCATTTGAAATCTTGTTGGAACGCATTAAAGACAAAGATCACGAAAAACGCGTGTTCGAAATGCATCCAGAGATCATTGAGCGAGCTACAGTTAGAACGTTAAAATAACGTAAACTTTAGAAAAATCTAATAAAACGCACCGCTTGGTGCGTTTTTTTTATTCCGACAAAATAAAAACCTTGTTGCATATAAATACAACAATTAACTGAATTAAGATCACATTTTGGAATAACAAGTGTGAACCTCATTCAACAAAAAACTTTATTCTTCGTTATACAGTCACGCACAGGGCAAATCACTTGAAAGGGTGAGACGCAAAGCCTCCGGCCTAACCCATTATTGGTATGGTAGCGGGGTTACCGATGGCAAAATGCAGTATTTCCTACCTTTAGTAGTAATTTACGGCTTATTGACAATTTTATTGCGACATTTTGCTAATCTCTCGGACCTGCTTATTTGGTGGCGTAATTCAAATACACCGAGATAAACAATATGGATAAACCGATACTCAAGGACTCAATGAAGTTATTTGAGCCACTTGGAAAGATTAAGTCACGCTCAATGTTTGGCGGTTTTGGCCTCTTTGCCGACGACACGATGTTTGCACTGGTCGTTAACAATCAATTACACATTCGAGCTGACAAAAATACTACTTCAAAATTTGAACAACAGGGTTTCGAACCTTACGTATACAAAAAACGCGGATTCCCAGTCGTTACTAAGTATTTTGCTCTTCCAGAAGACCTCTGGCAGACTCAAGAACGTATTATCGAACTGGCAAAAACGTCCCTTGACTGTGCCAAAAAAGAGAAGCAAATCCAATCATCGGCGAAGCCTACACGATTAAAAGATTTGCCCAACCTTCGGCTTGCCACAGAGCGTATGTTGAAAAAAGCAGGCATCGATACCGTCGAGAGCTTGTATGAGTCTGGTTCTGTTAATGCGTACAAAGCAATAAAAGAGTCTCACTCGTCCAGTGTCAGCTTAGAGCTGCTTTGGGCACTTGAAGGTGCCATCAACGGTACTCATTGGTCGGTCATACCTCAACAACGACGCGATGAGCTTATCAACTCTATTAATTAAGTCCAAATCACTTAATTGTCAAAAGCCACATTGATGTGGCTTTTTTTATTTTCTATTGAAAGTTAATCTCTCCTCCTCCTGTCTAACTATACTAACTACAAGCAAAAAATTTAGGGACGCTCTCATGAGTAAGAAAATGATTTTAGGCATAATTTTAGTTGCCACGATAGTGATACTGGCTGTCAACTTTGGCCAGTACTTAACGCTTGAAAATGCCAAGGCTCAACAAGCACTTCTAAACGGCTACATAGAGAGTCATTTTGTTGCAGCAGCAGCAACCTACTTCATTCTCTATGTAATGATTACCGCATTTTCAATTCCAGGTGCCGCGGTGGTTACGCTGCTCGGTGCGGCTCTATTCGGCTTCTGGACCAGTTTGTTACTCGTCTCGTTTGCAAGCACTATAGGTGCAACACTGGCGTTTTTGAGCAGCCGTTTTCTATTACGAGACTGGGTACAAAGTAAATTTGGTGACAAGCTGTCTACCATCAACCAAGGTGTAGAAAAAGACGGGGCATTCTACCTATTCTCTCTACGTTTGATTCCGGTATTCCCATTTTTCTTAATTAACTTACTCATGGGTTTAACACCTATCTCCGTAGGGCGTTACTATTTAACCAGTCAGTTAGGGATGCTTCCTGGCACTGCCGTTTACTTAAACGCAGGTACTCAACTGGCAGAGATCGAATCTCTATCAGGTATCGTATCTCCTTCTGTACTCATCTCTTTTGCACTACTTGGGGTGTTCCCAATCGCCGCAAAATGGATTATGGGTAAGTTTCGTTCGGCACCAATAGTAGAATAGACAAGGAAAGTGGATGAAGATCTTCAGTGCTGCAAACCCAACTGAGGCTCATATAATCTGTGGGCTGCTAGAGAGTGAAAAGATTGCCTGTGAGGTGCGTGGAGAAGGGTTGTTTGGTTTGAAAGGAGAAATCCCCTTCTCTGAGGAAACAGACCCATATGTGTGGCTCTACGAGCCTTCTGACGCGCCTGCGGCATTGAATCTCATTAACGCTTATAAGAAACAACAAGACTCCATCATCTATGAAGAGTGGCGTTGCAGCCAATGTCATGAAATCAATGAAGCCCAATTTGGCTCATGTTGGCAGTGTGGCTCACCCTGCCCTGAAACATGAGTTAGCAAAAGGCGCTTAAAAGTCCAATCTCCAAAAGCTCATTCTCCAAAAAGAAACAGGAAGCATCATAGCTTCCTGTCTTTGTATCTTGCTCGGTGTCGTGAGGGATGCCCCATCACAATCGCACTATTTGATTTGCTTCTGAATAAACGCGATTGAACGCTGATTAAACTCTTCTGGCTGCTCCACGTTACAAACGTGACCACAGTTAGCAATTTCCACCAGCTCGCTCGACTTATGAGCCGCTACCATCTCTTTCACAGGCTTAATGAACATATAGTCACGCTCTCCCATCAGGTACAAAGTTGGTATAGGCAACTCTCGTTCTTTGAAGTAACGCATCAACGGATTAACATCAGCAGTAAGAATAAACCAACGCTTAAACTCTTTCTGACACAACTTTTTCGCTTCACGGATAAAAAGGTGTCTCGACTCTCGCTGGCTCTTTTGCGGCATCACAATGTAAGCAAATAAGCTATAGAGCCACATATAAGGAATAATATGTTTACTGAGGTTTCCGAGTTTAACCAAAACTTGAGAACGTGTATTCAAACGCGTTACAGCGCCACCGAGTACCATCGAACGCACACGTTCCGCAGCCAACTCAGCCACATTTCGCACGATAATGGTTCCAAGAGACATTCCGACAAAATGTGCCGAACGGATCTTGAGGTGATCGAGAACTTTAAGAATATCGAGGGTTACCGCTTTAAAGGTGTATCGGTTGCTGATCAACTCTTTTAAGAGATTGTCAGACTTGCCATGCCCTCTTAGGTCAATCAACAACAAATTAAAGTGCTGTTTGTAAGCTTTGATCTGCTTAAACCAAATGGACGAGCTCCCACCAGCACCGTGGACAAAAACGACCCACTCATCACTGGTCGGGTGATTGAATGTTTTATGGAATAATAAACTCTCAGACATACCTATCGCTTTAATTCTACTTATTTGCTTGGACACCGCTGTTAGGTGCTCGGTAATCATAGCACGCTATTAAACCGATTAAGTGATGGTAGTGTCAATCATCTTATCAACGTTCTGAATAGCTCGACCACAATTACTCCTAAAGCACTAGGCGGAGCGATTGTTCACGCGACAGGAAAAATAAAGGTGTTCACAATGGAACACCTTACTTTGCAAATAAACGAATTAAAATGCTGTGTGATACATATCTAGATAAGATCTAGCGGCATCTTCCCAGCAAAAATTCTGTTGCATTGCATAAAGCTGAACTCGACGAACTTCTGCAGGTTTTTGCGCATAAAGCAGCAGAGAGCGATGCAGTACAGAAAGTAGAGCCTGAGGCGTTGGCTCTTTGAACGCGAAGCCGGTTGCCTGTTCTGGGTTGTCATCGTAATGATTAACACTGTCTTTCAAACCACCCACCGAACGAACAATAGGCAATGTGCCATAGGCCATGCTGTATATCTGATTCAAGCCACAAGGCTCAAATTCAGATGGCATTAAGAAAAAGTCTGAACCGGCTTCAACTAAGTGAGCCAACTCATTGTTGTAAGCTTCAACAAACGAAAACTTCTCTGAATGCAACGCGGAAAGCTCTTTAAGTTGACTTGCCAAGACAGGGTCACCAGTACCAACAATCACGATTTGCAGCTCATTTTTGAGAAACTCTTCAATGATCGGTATTAAATAGTGGACACCCTTCTGATTGGTTAAGCGACACACCATGCCATACACAGCACAATCAGTTTCAGGTAAACCAACTTCTTGTTGTAACTTTTGCTTACAGGCAGATTTTCCCTGTACCATACTGTGCTTCGTCGCTTTATATTTGCGCGGTAGATACACATCCGTTTCAGGGTTCCATGAACCGTAGTCACAACCATTTAAAATACCAAATAGGTCATCAGAACGTTGTTGGAACTCTCGCGCCATGCCATGACTTCCAAGCTCTGTTTTGAGCTCTTCAGCGTACGTTGGGCTAACAGCATTGATCTTGTCTGCGCACATCACACCAGCCTTTAACATTGTGACATGAGTGTCACTGACTGCGGCTTCAGGCACATGTCGACTGTGCATTTCCGGTAGGTTTTGCAGCTCCTCGTAAGAAAACACACCTTTAAAGACAGCATTGTGTATCGAAATAACACTGCGCATCCCTTTAAAAAAATCATGATCTTGATAACGAGACTTGAGTAAGTACGGAACAAAGCCTGTGTGCCAATCGTTGGCATGAACAATATCAGGTTGAAAACCTAGCTTTGGCAGCATATCTAAACAAGCGGCGCTGAAAAATGAAAATCGCTCACCATTATCAGCGTATGCCTGGTTGTGCTTAGCATACATCTCGGCGCGGTTAAAGTACTGTGGACATTCAATACCAAAAACTTGAACGCCCTCAACACTTAATTTCTTAACTTGATAAGCAGTATGAGGCCAGTGATCGAGCTCAGTCGTTAGAATCACTTCTGCTGATTCAATGTTTGGAATTTTGCTGTATGCGGGGATGGTCACTCGAACGTCCTGTTCGAGTGTTTGCAACGCTTTAGGCAGTGCCTTGGCTACATCAGCCAAGCCACCACTTTTTATTAAACCTTCAACTTCAGACGCTACAAAAAGTACCGAGAGAGTTTTAGTAACCAACTCTTGCTCCTTTAGGGATGACTACCACACCATCTTCGGAAACGTGGTAGTGCTTTTTATCTTCTTTCAGATTCACACCGATTTGAGTACCCGGTGCGATATCTGCATCTTTATCGACGATGACACGACGAAGGACACAGCCTTCACCCACTTTAACGTCGCCAAGTAAGATACTTTCGCTGATATCACAAGCAGATGCAATATTACTACGGAAACCAAGTACACACTTCTCGATGCGAGAGCCACGTACATAGCTACCGTTACAGACCAAACTATCAATGATCTGAACTCGTCCGTTCGCAGAGTCGGTGAAGGTTGCCGGCGGTAGTGGCGGGTAGTAAGTGTGAAGAGGCCATTTACGGTTATATAGAGAGAATGGCGCATCTTTTTCTAGCAGGTCCATGTGTGCCTCCCAGTAAGCGTCAATCGTACCAACGTCACGCCAGTACACTTCCTCTTTTTCACCAGTAATACGGTTGGTGCTAAAGTCATAAACAAACACGTCACCACGCGGGAACATATTTGGAATGATGTCCTTACCAAAATCGTGAGTAGAACCTTCACGATCGGCATCTTCTACCAGTTCAGCAAATAGCTCGTCTGCTTCAAAGACGTAGTTACCCATTGAAACGAGTGCTAAATCAGGGTGACCAGGGATTGGCTTAGGATTCGCCGGCTTCTCTTCAAAGCCGATCATACGCCCTTCCGCATCCACCTCGATAACACCGAACTCTGATGCGTCAGCCAAAGGCATACGTAGTGCAGAAACCGTCAACGCCGCTTTCTTCTCTTTGTGGAAATCAAGCATCTGCTTAATGTCCATTTTATAGATATGGTCAGAACCAAAAATACAAACTTGCTCTGGTTCTTCTAGTTGCATGAAGCGGAGGTTTTGGTAAATTGCGTCCGCTGTACCTTCATACCAACGCTTACCCGTACGCATCTGCGCAGGGATTGGGTCGATGAATCTATCTGTTATCCCACTGATATTCCAACCTTTTTTCATATGGTGGAATAGTGATTGCGATTTAAACTGCGTCAAAACGTAAATCTTCATAAGATCTGCATTTACGAAGTTATTTAAAGCAAAATCAATCAAGCGGTAGCTTCCGCCGAATGGAACCGAGGGTTTGCTGCGAGATTCAGTCAAAGGTCTTAAGCGAGAGCCTTCACCGCCAGCAAGAATCATTCCCAATACACCAGCCATTTTATTCTCCATATACTTATAGCTTGTCGATGTTGGTACTTAGTTTAGGGGTAAGCCTATGGGGGTAAGTATCAACTGTTATTTTAGGCACTTAGTACATATCCATTCATATTCAGTGACAAAATACTAAGCCAAACGTTGTTATATGTGCACTATGCTTTGCACTTGGTTTTATATACGTTATCGACTTTTCCGTCGATTTCAATTTTTAAGATGCCATTCTGTGGTGTGTGAAACGATTGCTTTTCTAAGTCTCAGAGCAGCTCACATTACACAGACTTTCAGAAACATCACATTAACAATGAAAGCACATGGCTTCTACATCCAAATAGTGATCTGCCAATTACAATATTTTAATTCAGTTACACTAATGTTAATGCTCGCAAAGAAATCATACTTTCTTTTCCAGTATATTTCACATTCCAAAATAAATAATTTTTCAGCTTCGAGGCAATTTTTGTATCGGGTTGCACCAAATTCGCATATTCAATACAAAAAAAAGCAGCCAAACTAGGCTGCTTTCTTGATAATTATTTCTCTTTTGGCTTTTTGCGCTTATCGGTGACTTCCCATTTTCCGTCAATAAACAGCGCGGTCCAACCCGAAGGCTTACCATCGACTTCTGTACGTACGTAGTTCTCTTTGGTCTTACGACTAAAGCGAACTACGGTTGGATTGCCATCTGGGTCAGCAACCGGTGCTGTCGTCAGATATTGGAACTTCGGCGAGATACGGTCTTTAAAGCGAACCAGCTCTTCCACTAATGGTGCACGTGTTTCACGAGATTTAGGGAAGTTGCTTGCCGCCATAAATAGACCAGAAGCACCGTCACGCAGCACAAAGTACGCATCTGAGTTTTCACATGGAAGCTCAGGGAAGTGAACAGGGTCTTCTTTCGGTGGCGCAACCTCACCGTTTTTCAGAATCTTACGCGTGTTCTTACAATCGTCGCTTGTACAGTCCATGTATTTACCGAAGCGACCGTTTTTCAGAACCATATCTGAACCACACTTGTCACATTCAACAACAGGACCATCGTAGCCTTTAACTTTGAACTCACCGTGCTCTACAACATAACCATCACAGTTCGGGTTGTTACCACAAACGTGCATCTTACGCTTGTCATCAATCAGGTAAGCGTCCATCGCTGTTTCACAAATAGGACAGCGCTTCTTAGCTCGCAGTGCAGCGGTTTCAACGTCTTCTTCAAGCACATTGATAATGCCTTCTTCGTCACCAAGGTTAATCGTTGTCTTACAACGCTCTTTTGGTGGCAATGCATAACCTGAACAGCCAAGGAATACACCGGTAGAAGCAGTACGGATACCCATATTACGGCCACACGTCGGACACTCAATATCAGTCTCTACGATATGGTTCGGCTTCATGCCGCCCTCTGACTCATCGAGATCCGCTTTTTCAAGGTCACCTGTGAAATCAGTAAAGAAGTTATCCAGAACACCTTTCCAATTCGCTTCACCTTCCGCGATTTGGTCTAACTTTTGCTCCATTCGAGCAGTAAAGTCATAGTTCATCAGGTCGTTAAAGCTCTGGTCGAGGCGGTCTGTAACGATCTCCCCCATCTTTTCAGCGTAGAAACGACGCTGCTCAACCTTCACGTAACCACGATCTTGGATCGTTGAGATGATGGATGCGTAAGTCGACGGACGACCAATACCACGTTTTTCAAGCTCTTTAACCAAAGCGGCTTCAGTGTAGCGTGCAGGTGGCTTAGTAAAGTGCTGCTTAGGATCAAGCGTCACAAGTTTAAGCTTATCCCCTAGCTCAACTGATGGCAGGATAGTGTCATCGTTCTTACCCATAGGGCGTTGTACACGAGTCCAGCCATCAAACTTAAGGATACGACCCTTAGCTTTCAGAGTGTACTCGTCTGCTTTGACACTGATTGTTGTGGAATCGTATTGTGCCGGCGTCATTTGACACGCGACAAATTGATTCCAGATCAATGAGTACAGTTTGTGAGCGTCCGCATCAACACCTTTTAGGTCTTCAGACTTAACGTCAACACTTGATGGACGGATTGCTTCGTGCGCCTCTTGTGCGCCCTCTTTGCTGCCGTAAACCAGTGGTGTAGCTGGTAAATACTTATCGCCAAACTCAGAGTTAATGTACTCACGCGCCATATCTACAGCTTCTGAGCTCAAGTTCGTCGAGTCAGTACGCATATACGTGATGTAACCCGCTTCATAGAGTCGCTGAGCCAACATCATCGTCTTCTTAACGCCATAGCCCAAGCGCGTGCTCGCCGCTTGTTGTAGCGTTGAAGTAATGTAAGGTGCTGACGGTTTGCTCTTAGTTGGGCGGTCTTCACGCTTGCACACTTCGTATTCTGCTTTTTCAAGAATACTCAGTGCTGCTTTTGTCTGTTCTTCATTTTCAGGTTTAAAAGCAACACCTGCTTTTTGAGCGACCTGAAGACGGAAATCGGTTTTGTCTCCTGTTTGCGTATCAGCATGGATATCCCAGAACTCTTCTGGAATGAACGCATTGATCTCACGCTCACGCTCTACCAGCAGCTTAACGGCTACCGACTGTACACGGCCTGCAGAAAGACCACGTGCAACTTTTTTCCAAAGTAGTGGCGAAACCATGAAACCTACCACTCGGTCCATGAATCGACGCGCTTGTTGAGCGTTCACGCCATCAATGTTGAGCTCACCCGGAGTTTCGAACGCTTGCTGAATCGCGTTCTTGGTGATCTCGTTAAATACTACTCGTTTATATCTCGCTTCATCGCCGCCGATGATCTCACGAAGGTGCCATGCGATAGCTTCTCCCTCGCGGTCCAAATCGGTTGCGAGATATACATGGTCTGCATTCTCAGCAAGCTTCTGCAGTTCTGCCACGACTTTCTCTTTGCCTGGCAAAATCTGGTAGTTCGCTTCCCAATCTTTATATGGGTTTATACCCATCTTCTTGATGAGTGCCTTGCGGTCTTTTTCTTTCTTGATACGAGCTTTCTCTTCTGGGCTCATACCCTTTGTTGAAACAGCAGCCGCCTTCTTGCCTGTGCTTTGTCCCGCCGTTGGTAAGTCACGTACGTGACCTACACTCGACTTAACGACAAAGTCTTTGCCAAGATATTTATTGATAGTTTTTGCCTTGGCTGGCGACTCCACTATAACGAGCGATTTACCCATATTGACACTAACGTCCTTAATCACGATGCTTCAGCACCAACAAATCAACTGTGGGCTTTTACGCATGATATTCTAAATTCATTGCTTCTTTTTTTACTATTGTGCGAGATTAAAAGAAGATCAACCGCTTTTTTCAAAATTGGATCTGATCGCTCGACAATTCAGCGACTCAGTTGAGAAAAGGGGCACAATAGGATTTGAGAATAAAGTACAATCAAACCGTACTTCAATACGCCTGTTTTTCAAGCTTCTTATATAAACGAGGTCATACTAATCTCGTCTATGTTTCAATGGCGAGCCCTGTTCAATTATTTTTGTCATAAATCACAAAATATCGAACATAAAATCGAAAACTCCTATTCGACTTGGGGTCAGGTCATTGAATTTCTACTCTGTCGCTCTA
The DNA here is from genome assembly GCF_024347575.1 of Vibrio pelagius. Lineage (NCBI taxonomy): Bacteria > Pseudomonadati > Pseudomonadota > Gammaproteobacteria > Vibrionales > Vibrionaceae > Vibrio > Vibrio pelagius. The sequence continues at coordinate 1,149,955 of NZ_AP025503.1, read as the reverse complement.
AACTCCATCTATCCATCGTTATTAGAGAATCTCAATGAGTAAACAAGTAATCACAGAGTTCGATCTTCTGCTTATCGCAAACCAAGTCATCCAATCTCACGCTGACTATATAGAGGGGATGCGTGCAGATAGCGTCACAGAGAAAGATGACGTATTGGTTTTCAAAGGCGAATATTTCTTGGACAGCAATGGGTTGCCTACTGAAAACACCACCGCGGTGTTCAATATGTTCAAGTACCTAGCGCATCACCTCTCCAAAGAGTTTACGCTGCAACAATAACGCTCAGGTCGAGACAACTTAAAAACGCGAAGTCTGCGAGATTGTCAGCAATACTGACTTGCGTTAAATCGACTTCAGTGGCGCCAAACTACCAAATAAAAAGCTTGCCCTTAAGCAAGCTTTTTATTTGTCGATGTACTACTGACTAAGCATTTTCAGCTTGTCAAAGTAGTCTGGGAAAGTCTTCGACGTACAACCAGGATCGTTAATCGTCACTGGCGTATCGCTCAGCGCAACCAAAGAGAAACACATTGCCATGCGGTGATCGTCGTACGTATCAATTGCCGCATGTTTGAGCTCCGAAACAGGTTGGACAATAATGTAGTCTTCGCCCTCTTCCACTTCCGCACCGACTTTACGTAATTCTGTTGCCATCGCCGCAAGACGATCTGTCTCTTTTACGCGCCAGTTGTATACGTTGCGGATTGCTGTCGTGCCTTCAGCAAACAGCGCGGTCGTTGCAATTGTCATCGCAGCATCAGGGATATGGTTGTAATCCATATCAATCCCTTTTAGCTGGCCAACACGAGAGATAACGTAATCGTCGCCCCACTCAATCTCAGCACCCATTTTCTCGAGTGCGTCTGCAAATTGAATATCACCTTGAATACTGTTTTTACCAATACCCGTTACCTTGATCTCACCGCCTTTAATTGCAGCGGCCGCTAGGAAGTAAGATGCAGATGAGGCATCACCTTCGACAAGGAAATCGCCAGGCGCAATGTATTGCTGGCCTGTTGGGATAACAAATTCTTGATAGTCGTTGTTAATTACATCAACACCGAACTGCTTCATGATATGCAGAGTAATGTCAATGTAAGGTTTAGATACCAATTCACCTTCTATCTTGATGGTGATTTCACCTTCAGCTAACGGAGCGGCCATCAAAAAAGCGGTTAGGAACTGGCTAGAGATCGAGCCGTCAATTGATACGGTACCGCTCTTCAAACCCGTACCTTTAATTTTCAACGGAGGGTAGTTTTCATTTTCAAGATATTCAACGCTTGCGCCCGCTTCTCTGAGTGCCGTGACCAGGTGGCCAATCGGACGCTCTTTCATGCGCGGTTCACCCGTTAGTACGTACTCACCAGAACCTAAACACAGTGCTGCGGCAAGTGGACGCATCGCCGTACCAGCGTTACCAAGAAACAGTTCTAACGCTTCTTGGCTCGCAAACGCACCGCCAAGACCTTCAACTTCACAAACCGTTTTGTCATCCGACAGTTGGTAACTAACACCTAGCTTAGTTAAAGCATTCAGCATATGACGAATATCGTCACTATCTAGAAGGTTAGTTAGGCGAGTTTTACCACTTGAAAGCGCTGCAAGTAGCAACGCTCGGTTAGAAACACTTTTAGAGCCAGGTAGGTTAACTTCCCCACTCACTTTTTGTATTGGTTGTAACGTAAGGCTTTCCATTTAATCTATTTAATCCTTGTATCACCTGACTGACCGTCTTCGATTTATTTTCAGGCGATGAATAATTCTTCGTACTTGCAGACTAACGAACTTTTTCGATGAACTCCAGAGCAAATCGACCAGAAAAACCACAATCAATCACCAAACAAAGCGCAATAGCAAACTAGTACACAAGATCAACGCGAACACCGTCAGAAAAGTATAAAATTCTAACGTCGTCACCACGCGAGAACAGCATCGAACTGTCCACGTCTTGAATGATATTGACCAGCTTATTGTCCTCTGTTTTAACCAATAACTCGACAAGCTTGTACTCTACTCGATACTGGGTATTGGCTCTATTTCTTGCGATACCTGCCCCAGCAACTGCACCAACTGCAGTTGCCACTTCCTTACCCGTGCCTCCACCAAACTGATTACCAATCAAACCACCAATAGCCGCACCAAGCAGGGTTTCCCAACCATTGGCTTTTGACTCTACAATCTCTTGTTGGGTGATATAACGTACAGTATCAACCTCTCCATATACCACTTCATTGACCGGTCTAGCTTGATTCCTGTTGTAGGCTGCATTTGCTATAAGAGGCAAAAACAGTAAAATCCAAAGCAGTTTCTTCATAACAACACTCCTAACGACCTTTGGTCTAAGTAAATCTATAAGCGATAGCGATGACTATATACTTAACAGAGTTGGATACTACTAGTATAGAATTCCCTTCACCATTTGAAGCGCTGGATGATCCAAACGGATTGCTAGCATTTGGTGGCGATCTTTCTCCTGCACGAATTCTCAATGCATATAGTCATGGCATTTTTCCTTGGTACGGACCTGGCGAACCTATCCTTTGGTGGAGCCCAGCCCCGCGAGCCGTATTTAATCCTAAGACATTTCAACCGGCTAAAAGTCTCAAAAAATTTCAGCGTAAACACAAGTATCGTGTAAGCATCAACCAAGCGACAGACAGAGTGATTAGTCTTTGTTCATCACTACGCCCCGCTGAAGAGACATGGTTAAACCAAGACATGCAACGCTCTTACATCGAATTGGCGAAAATGGGCCATTGTCATTCCGTTGAAGTGTGGAATGAAGACGAGTTGATCGGTGGTTTGTATGGCATTCTTCGTGGCGAGCTTTTTTGTGGTGAGTCGATGTTTAGTACTAAGACCAACGCCTCGAAGATAGCCTTATGGTACTTTTGCCGCCATTTTTCACAACATGGCGGGCAACTGATTGATTGCCAAGTCATGAATCCTCATTTGGAGTCGCTCGGTGCGATGGAAATCGAAAGAGAGACTTTTCTCGAATCTCTGTCATTATTAAAAGAGCGTTCTATTGCTGCTGCATGCTTTCAACCACAATGGCTCGAGGATTGTTCGGAATGAGTTCAGGCTTACATCAGATCAGAATCGGATTAACCGATAATCATAGTTGTAGCTACTTACCAGAGCGACAGGAACGTGTGGCTGTCACACTTGACGAACACATGCACACACCAGATAACTACGAAATTTTGTTAGCCAATGGATTTCGTCGCAGTGGCGCAACCATATACAAACCTCATTGTGATAATTGTTCTTCCTGTCACGCTTTAAGATTAGCCATTCCCGACATACAGCTTTCGAAAAGCCAAAAGCGTCTTCTTAACAAAGCCAAATCCTTTAATTGGACAGTGAAGCCGAAAATGGATGAATCGTGGTTTGATCTATATAGCCGTTACATTACGGCTCGTCACCGTTCTGGCACCATGTATCCGCCGAAAAAAGAAGAATTTTTGCAGTTTTCAAAAAACGATTGGCTAAACACCCAATATTTACACATCTATCAAGGTGAAAAATTGGTGGCGATCGCCGTCACTGATGTGATGAATCACAGCACTAGCGCGTTTTACACCTTTTTCGACCCAGATATTGATCTATCATTAGGTACGCTTGGTGTTTTGTTTCAAATTCAACATGCTCAACAAACCCAAAAACAGTGGCTCTATTTGGGTTATCAAATCGACGAATGCCCCGCTATGAACTATAAAGTGCGATTTCAACGTCATCAAAGGCTAGTAAATCAAGTGTGGCAAGGGTAGAATACGCCACAACTTTATATAATTTGATTTTGACGGCACATTCAGCGCCGTTGAAAACCGCCAAATGTCGAAAGAGGATTAGATGGCTAAAGAAGACGTAATCGAGATGCAAGGCACTGTCCTTGATACTCTACCAAACACAATGTTCCGTGTTGAGCTTGAAAACGGTCACGTAGTGACAGCACACATCTCTGGTAAAATGCGTAAGAACTACATCCGTATTCTTACTGGTGACAAAGTTACTGTTGAGATGACTCCATACGACCTTTCTAAAGGCCGCATCGTCTTCCGTGCTCGTTAATGTCTCATTAGTGAATACGATAAGAAACGGAGCCTAGTGCTCCGTTTTTTATTGCCCAACGCTTGGGATTTTATTCTATCCACTTTCCCATCTCCTCGTATCTCGTATCTCGTATCTCGTATCTCGTATCTCGTATCTTCAAAACATAAAAAAACGCACAACCAGAGTCATGCGTTTTTAAAGTTAAGTGTTTAGGTAACTACTCACCCTGTTAGTGCATCACTTCTTCTTTCGCACCAACATAGCTAAATTGCAGCTCATCTTTCTCCAGCGTTACCTTCACAGTACCGCCATCAACTAAACTACCAAACAACAGCTCGTTTGCCAGAGGCTTCTTAAGTTGCTCTTGAATCACACGCCCCATTGGACGCGCACCCATCGCTTTATCATAGCCTTTTTCTGCTAACCAATGGCGCGCATCTTCTGATACCTCTAGGGAGACGCCACGAGCATCTAGCTGAACTTGAAGCTCAACAATGAACTTGTCAACCACTTGGCTAATTACTGTTGGATCTAAGCTGTTGAACCAGATGATATTATCAAGACGGTTACGGAACTCTGGAGTGAACACTTTCTTGATTGCACCCATTGCATCTGGCGCATGATCTTGCTGGATAAGACCGATTGATTTCTTCTCTGTTTCAGTCACACCCGCGTTGGTTGTCATCACCAAGATCACGTTGCGGAAATCCGCTTTACGGCCATTATTGTCCGTGAGCGTACCGTTATCCATTACTTGCAAGAGTAGATTAAAGATATCTGGATGCGCTTTCTCGATCTCATCAAGGAGGACGACAGAGTGCGGGTTTTTAATAACCGCATCAGTTAAAAGGCCGCCTTGATCGTAGCCCACATAACCTGGAGGCGCACCAATCAAACGGCTCACCGAATGACGTTCTCCGTACTCAGACATATCAAAACGCAGTAGTTCAATACCCATCAGTTTCGATAGTTGTACTGTCACTTCCGTTTTACCCACACCCGTTGGACCAGCAAACAAGAATGAACCAACCGGTTTGTTATCAGCACCTAAACCAGCACGTGTAAGCTTAATTGCCTCACTCAATGCGTCGATAGCCGTATCTTGGCCAAATACCAACATTTTCATACGGTCATCTAGGTTTTGCAGAATGTCTTTGTCTGAAGAAGAAACTGACTTCTCAGGAATACGAGCCATCTTAGCAACCATCGACTCGATATCAGCAACACTCACCGTTTTCTTACGACGGCTTGCAGGCGCTAATCGACTACGTGCACCCGCTTCATCAATAACGTCAATCGCCTTATCAGGAAGGTGACGCTCATTAATGTACTTAGCCGACAGTTCTACTGCAGCGCGAAGAGCTTTATTGGTGTAACGAACTTCGTGGTGCGCTTCGTACTTAGGCTTGAGACCAATTAGAATCTTAGTTGTGTCATCAAGTGAAGGCTCAACAATATCAATTTTTTGGAAGCGGCGAGCCAATGCACGCTCTTTCTCAAAGATAGTGCTGAACTCTTGATAAGTCGTTGAACCAATGCAGCGCAACTTACCGCTACTCAGTAGTGGTTTAATTAGATTTGCCGCATCAACTTGACCACCCGATGCTGCACCCGCACCAATAATGGTGTGGATTTCATCGATGAATAAGATCGCATCTTCTTCTTTCTCTAACTGTTTAAGAATCGCTTTAAAACGTTTCTCAAAATCGCCTCGGTATTTAGTACCCGCAAGTAGAGAGCCGATATCTAGTGAGTAGATAACACTGCTTTGAATCACTTCCGGCACTTGGCCTTCGACAATTCTCCACGCAAGCCCCTCAGCAATCGCGGTTTTACCTACACCAGCTTCACCTACAAGCAGAGGGTTATTCTTACGGCGACGACATAGCACTTGAATTGTGCGTTCAAGCTCTTTGTCACGACCTATCAGTGGATCAATATTCCCGTTCTTCGCGACTTCATTTAGGTTGGTCGCAAAGTTTTCAAGCCTATCCTCTGAACTCGCCTCTTCAGCGTTTTCTGCGCCGAATGAGTCAGGCGATGAAGCGCTATCGCCTTCGTTACTTGCTTTGGTGATACCGTGAGAAATAAAGTTAACAATATCTAAGCGACTGATATCGTTCTTTTTCAACAAGTACGCCGCGTGAGACTCTTGTTCACTAAAGATAGCAACAAGAACGTTGGCCCCAGTGACTTCACTGCGACCTGATGATTGAACATGGAAAACAGCACGCTGTAGTACGCGTTGGAAACTAAGTGTTGGTTGAGTTTCACGCGTTTCGTCGCTTTCTGGGATAAGAGGAGTGGTCTGGTCGATAAAAATATCGAGCTCGTTACGCAAGGCATCCAGATCGGCTTGGCATGCCAATAACGCTTCCTTAGCCGCATCATTTTCCAATAATGCAAGTAGGAGGTGCTCGACAGTCATAAACTCATGTCGCTTTTCTCGCGCTCGAGCAAAAGCGCCATTCAAGCTTGATTCTAATTCTTTATTCAGCATAAGTACCTCCTAAGGGAACAACAGTGTTGTCCGAACAAGTCTTTAAGCTTGCTCCATTGTACATAGTAGCGGATGCTCATTTTCCTTTGAATACATCGTCACTTGCGCTACTTTTGTTTCCGCTATCTCTGCGCTGTAAGTCCCACAGATAGCTTTACCGTCATAATGAACCTTGAGCATAATTTCCGTTGCTTTCTCGATATCTAATGAGAAGAATCGCTCTAAGATCTCGATTACAAAGTCCATTGGCGTGTAATCATCGTTATTAAGTACGACGTTATACATTGCCGGTGGCTTAACTTTCGTTTTTTCTTTCTCCAGTAAATCAGAGCCTGGAGCCGCCCATTCAAAGTTTCTACTCATGTTAGCTTTGCTAAGGTTGTTTTGGGAAATCGGACATGTGCGATATTTAAATCTACCACATTCACCGTTTGGGGTGTACTAAGAAACGGTGTTAGAAAACGAGACCAAAAATCCAACCCATATATTGAGCCTAATCCACCATTTACCTTGCTGCAAATAAAAGATGCTTATTGCTTCGATTAACATATGTGATTGATTAAAAAGGCAGCACAAACGTACATAAAACAAATATTTGCGCCCTTAAGTTATAGATTAGTTAATGGATGGTTGAAATTCTCAGGTGTGATTTGTTATTAAAAATGTTCAATTTTATACCAATTTGCTATTGACTGTGCGCAATCATTAGCTACATTGGAGCTAAAAGGTTTTTTTACATTAAAATTTAACAACACGGAATAATTACGCAAGGCAGCGATATTTCATGTCAGCAATGTATAAGTTCGGATCAATGACGATAAGTGTCGTGGTTCCAGAATCGTATCAATGACACATTTAAGGTTGATAACAACATCAGTAACAAAATGCATGAGGGATGTATAGCATGGCTACAGGTACAGTAAAATGGTTTAACAATGCCAAAGGGTTTGGTTTCATTTGTCCAGAGGGTGAAGAAGGTGACATTTTTGCACACTATTCAACGATACAAATGGAGGGTTACCGTACACTTAAGGCGGGGCAACAAGTTGATTATGAAGTTGAAAGCGGCCCGAAGGGGTCTCACGCAAGCTCCGTAGTACCGTTAGAAACTAGCCAAACAAAGTAGTCGCTATTCATCTACTGCTCTTATTACAAACGCCCTGTTTCAAACAGGGCGTTTTTAGTTGGTGCAATAAAAAACGCTCCTGAAGGAGCGTTTTTGGCGAGATTTAAACTAATCTAAAAAAGAAAGACTATGCATCAATCACTGCATTCAAAGTCGCACTTGGGCGCATCAGAGCTGAAGTCAGAGCATCATCAAATAGGTAGTAACCACCCAGTTCGCCTTTAACACCTTGAGCACCGTTTAACTCACTAATGATCGCTTCTTCACTCTCAGAGAGTTTAGCTGCGACACTTGCGAACTCTTGTGCTAGCTCAGCATCAGCCGTTTGCTCTGCAAGAGCCTTAGCCCAGTATGTTGCTAAGTAGTAGTGGCTACCACGGTTATCTAATTCACCCACTTTACGCGATGGTGACTTATTCATGTCTAGGAATTCACCTGTCGCTTTATCTAGCGCATCCGCCAGTACTTGAGCTTTTGCATTACCCGTTACTGTGCTTAGGTGCTCAAGTGAAGCCGCCAGTGCTAGGAATTCGCCCAAAGAATCCCAACGTAGGTGATTTTCTTTTTCTACTTGCTGCACGTGCTTAGGAGCAGAACCGCCAGCACCTGTTTCAAACAGACCACCGCCGTTCATTAGTGGAACGATAGACAGCATTTTCGCCGATGTGCCAAGCTCTAGAATTGGGAATAGATCCGTCAGGTAATCACGTAGAACGTTACCAGTAACTGAGATTGTATCAAGACCTTCTTTGATACGAACTAGAGAGAACTTAGTCGCTTCTAGCGGAGAAAGAATCTTGATTTCTAGACCGTCGGTATCGTGTTCAGGTAGGTAAGCGTTCACTTTCTTAATCAGCTCTGCATCATGTGCACGAGATTCGTCTAGCCAGAATACCGCAGGAGTGTTTGAAGCACGAGCGCGCGTTACTGCAAGCTTAACCCAATCTTGAATTGGTGCGTCTTTAACCTGACACATACGGAAAATATCGCCTTCCTCAACGTCTTGCTCAAGAAGTACCGCACCATTTGCGTCAACAACTTGAACTGTACCAGCAGCATCTAGAATGAAGGTCTTATCGTGAGAACCGTACTCTTCTGCTTTTTGAGCCATAAGGCCAACGTTTGGCACACTGCCCATTGTTGTTGGATCAAATGCACCATTCTCTTTACAGAAATCGATAACCGCTTGATAGATGCTTGCGTAGCTACGATCAGGAATCATCGCTTTAGTATCTTTCTGCTTGCCATCTGGACCCCACATTTGACCAGAAGAACGTAGCATCGCTGGCATTGACGCATCAACGATGATGTCACTTGGTACGTGTAGGTTTGTGATGCCACGATCTGAGTCAACCATAGCGAGTGGTGGTTGAGTTTCGTATACCGCTTGTAGATCCGCTTCGATAGCTTCTTTCTGCTCTTGTGGTAGTGCTGCGATCTTAGCGTACACATCACCAATGCCGTTGTTCACATCAACGCCCAACTCTTCGAACAGCTGACCGTGCTTTGCGAATACATCTTTGTAGTAAACCTTAACCGCATGACCAAAGATCACAGGGTCAGACACCTTCATCATTGTCGCTTTCATGTGCAGAGAAAGCAGTACGTCTTGCTCTTTAGCTAATGCAATCTCTTTTTCAAAGAAAGCAACGAGTGCAGCTTTGTTCATCACTGAAGTGTCAATGATCTCTTTGTCTTGCAGAGCAAAAGCTGGTTTCAGTGTTTTCTTCACACCATCTTGACCAACAAACTCGATGCTTACTTCTGTTTCACCATCAACAGTGGTTGATTTTTCGCTACCGAAGAAGTCTTTGCCGTCCATGCTCGCGACATGAGACTTAGAATCTGAAGCCCATGCACCCATTGAGTGTGGGTTTTTCTTCGCGTAGTTTTTAACAGAAAGCGGCGCACGACGGTCAGAGTTACCTTCACGCAGTACAGGGTTTACAGCACTGCCTTTAATCTTGTCGTAGGTTGCTTTAATCGCTTTCTCTTCATCAGTGCTCGCTTCTTCTGGGTAGTTAGGAAGTGCGTAGCCTTTTGCTTGAAGCTCTTTAATGGTTGCTTGAAGTTGCGGGATAGATGCTGAAATATTTGGAAGCTTGATGATGTTTGCTTCCGGTGTTTTTGCCAACTCGCCAAGTTCAGCAAGTGCATCACCAATACGTTGCTCTTCAGTTAAATACTCTGGGAAGTTAGCAATAATACGCCCTGCAAGTGAGATATCACGAGTATCAACGTTGATACCAGAAGAAGCAGTGAATGATTGAATGATAGGCAGTAGAGAGTATGTCGCTAGTGCTGGTGCTTCGTCTGTAATGGTATAGATGATGGTTGGTTTTTCAGTAGGCATGAAATTTCCCTATAGTTCTGACAAGCTCACACGTTGTGAGAATGTTTAAATTGACCAGTAGACAGTGCTTGAGAGCGACGATGGTCTACTCGATAGTCGTACTCTATCTTATTTTTCATACCGTTTTATGACGGCATGAACCAAATCCGTGAGTGCGTTGTTATAATAAAACACGTTGGTATAATTAAACAAATTGGACTTTATAGTCCATTAACTTGTTCTATTTTGTGTCTTTTAGGCGCGCAAATGATAGCTCAATTCCGTTTCAGTGAAAACTTTTCAGCACACTTCGTTTACATTTTTGCAAGGTAGTTAACATGTCTACTCGCTCTCGTAGCACTTCGCGCCCTAATGGCTCCTCTCGACAAGGTGGTCAATTTAAACAAGGCAGCACAACCACATCGCGTACCAAGCATAAGGGAAATGAACGCCGTTCCTCTTCTGCTACCAAAAGCAATTCGTCGAGTAAGCAGCGCTATAAACGTAAACCACGCACAGAAAAACCTAGAGTCGCCATTGAAGACAGAAAAGTGATTCTATTCAATAAACCATTCGACACACTCAGTCAGTTTACCGATGGTGAAGGTCGCAAAACCCTAGCCGATTTTATTCCAGTAAAAGATATCTACGCGGCAGGTCGCTTAGATCGCGACAGTGAAGGACTAATGGTGCTTACCAACGACGGCATCTATCAAGCTAAATTAACTCAACCCAATTCAAAGTCACCAAAGACCTACTGGGTTCAAGTTGAAGGTGTGCCGAATGAAAGCGATTTAGATAAATTGAGAAAAGGTGTTGAACTCAAAGATGGTATGACACTGCCCGCTAAAGTCGAAGTTGTGCCAGCGCCTAGTGTTTGGGAACGCAATCCACCAGTACGATTTCGTGCGGCAATTCCGACGACCTGGCTTGCGATTACGATCATTGAAGGACGTAATCGTCAAGTGCGTCGTATGACAGCTAATATTGGCTTCCCTACTCTTCGCCTTATTCGTTACTCAATGGGTGAGATGAGTCTAGGTGATTTACAGCCTGGAGAGTGGAAAGAGGTATAGCGCGATAATCATCGCCTCCCTTACACCCAAACCCAAAAAAAACAGCCGCACACTGCGGCTGTTTTTATATAAATTTACAACTATTCACTGCGTATAGACGTAAAAAAGCCAGTCATGAGACTGGCTTTTATAAATTTCTAGCTATTACTTATTAAGTAATGATTAGAAGTAGTAGTATGCAGAAGCAAATACAAATGTCTCTTCATCAGAGCTGTCGTTACGAACACCGTCGAATACGTCTAACTCTTGTTTGATATCGATACCCATATCAACTTTCTCGCTATGCGTATACATTACTGCAACGTTCATGTAGCTGTAATCTTTGTCAGCAGCATTATTTGTTTCTGTAGTGTTCGAGCCGTAACCAGCTGCAACAGTTACCTGCTCAGATGCATCGAATGCACCAGATAGGTAGAAACCTGTGTTCTTCTTATCTGTTGTATCAGCGCCACTCTTGTTACCTTCATCAATCCAAGAGTTAAAGCCTAGCTTAACATTGTCACCAACTTTGAAGTTACCAGATAGAGAAGTTACTGTGTACTCAGCTTCGTCACGATCTTCGTAACCAGCGTAGATGTTAAAGATCTCATGTTCGAAACCAACGTAACCGTTGATACCTTTATCAGCTGCTTTATGGCTGTCCTTAGTTTCGAAGTAAGAAATACCGTAAGCAAACCCTGAAGTAGCACCTTGGAACTTAACTACGTTGAAACCGTCAGAAGCATCGCCTGCAGATGCACCGAACTCGTAAGTCATATCACCAGCGCCATCTACTTTATCAAGCGCTGTATCGTTTTCCCAACCGAAAGACGCAACACCAAAACCAGTGTCGAAGCCTAACCACGCTTTATCAACGTCAGTAGTCGGACCAGATTCAATATCATCGTATACTTCAGAAACTTTAGCTGACTCGTTTGTGTCTGCAATGTAGTTCATTTCTAGGTCTGTTTCAAAGTAACCAACCCAACGGTTATTTTTGTAGCTGATAGATAGAGTTAGTGCTGTTGCCCAATCGTCGTAGAAAGTACCAGAATATGTATCGTAGTAACCACCAACACCCCACGCACCAGACACAGAAAATTGGTCTTTATGCATATCGTCAAACTCAAACATTGGCTTAGAGTTTTGAGAGCTTGTTTCTACAGCAAACGCAGAAGTTGATACTGCTGCGATTGTTAGAGCTAATAGAGTCTTTTTCATAATAAATCCACTGCCTTTTCTAAGAATGGGAGATCCTTGCCCGGTTCCCTTTTTATTTATTGTGATGGTCATTACCACTCTTTGTTGGTTAATCACCGTCACCAAATTTCGAGGTCTAGATTGCAAAAGATTCCCCTGCGTGTCAAATCTTCTAAAAACAAATCTAAAAAAAAGACAAATTAAACAAATTCAATCACTTACATTTTTTTTCATGGTTTTACGAGACGTATCTCGGGCTGTTACGGTGAAAATATAATACACTTTAAAACAACAAATACAGTTAAATAAACTGGATTTAGCGCTAATACTGCGCTTGCTGCAGAATTAAAATCTTTTCGCAGTGTTTTTTATAATATTTATATTTTACGCAATAAATAAAATCGCTAACTTCATGAAGGTTCAGTTTTTTTTTGTGAACAAGATCTAGCTTTGATTCAAAAGCAACCTATTTCGTCGAAAATGAACAGACTAGTGAAATGTGCTACTATCGCGACTCCGTTACTTGGGTCACAGTATGCTAACCACTAAAATACAGAATTCTATTCGCACCAGTTATCAAAACCTTCAATCTCAGTTGGAAAACTTTGTACCTAGGCGTGCTCAAAATTACCTTGTTGCTGAAATAGCAAAGACACTTTGTGGTCAGTACCATAAAAGCAATCGCATAATTGTGGCAGAAGCCGGTACTGGGATCGGAAAGTCCCTCTCCTATTTAATGGCCACTATCCCTGTGGCTGTATTGAATAACCGAAAAATCGTCATTTCTACCGCTACCGTTGCTTTACAAGAACAACTGGTCAATAAAGACCTCCCTCTATATAGACGACTTACCGATAGAGAGTTCTCCTTTATATTGGCTAAAGGACGACAAAGGTACTGCTGTGCGGAAAAACTGGCCGTGGCGTGTGGCGCTGATGGTGGTCAGATGGCGATGTTTGAATCAAAGCCAAAGAAGAAAGACATAGAACAGCTGGAAACCATGTATCGAAGCCTAGCTCAAGGTAAGTGGGATGGTGACAGAGATTCATGGCCTAAGCCAATTGACGATATGATTTGGCAGATGATCGTGAGTGACAAACACAGTTGTAACAACAGTATGCCCGCACACCGAGATTGTCCTTTCCAAAAAGCACGCTCTGAACTCGACAAAGCAGACGTCATTATCGCTAACCACAGCTTAGTGATGGCAGACGCAGATCTAGGCGGTGGCGTCATTCTACCTGAGCCAGAAAACAGCATTTATGTGTTCGACGAAGCGCATCATCTACCGCATGTCGCACGTGATCACTCTTCCGCAGCCGCAAGCTTAAAAGGCGCAGCCTCATGGTTGGAGCGCTTGAACCAGTCAATCAGTAAACTTTCGGGCCTTGCGGAAGAGAAACGGGTCTATCGATTTAGAAATGAACTGCAAGATTCTGTTCAACAGCTCATTCCAACCCTTTCTCAACTGAGTAAGCGCTTCGATGCTACCCAATTTGAAGACGGCTTATATCGCTTTGAACACGGTGACCTTCCAGAATGGCTTGAAAGTGAATCAAAAGACCTCAAGCAGTTGAGTCAGAAAGCCAGTCAAGCCGTGGCAAAGATAGCCGACCTGATTGCTGAAAGAGTAAAAGATGGTGAGCTCTCAGCTAAACTCGCAGAACCCGCGCTTGCTGAAATTGGTTTCTACATACAGAGAACTGAAAATTTGGCCCAAGTTTGGCGTTTAATGGCTGAGCCTAAACGTGACAAAGGAGCGCCACTGGCACGCTGGTTGGAGCTTAATAAAGAGAATGAGGGCGATTTCATTGTTAATGTTTCACCTTTGGAAGTCGGCTGGCAATTAGACCAGCAGATCTGGAGCCGTTGTGTCGGCGCAGTATTAGTCTCTGCCACCATGCGAGCACTAAATTCATTCAGTTTCTTCTGCCATCAAGCTGGTATCAGTCAAAAACCTGAAGATGGCGTGCAGTTTCTGGCGTTAGCCTCTCCGTTTGATTATCAAAATCAGGCAGAGTTGATCGTGCCAGCAATGAAATACGAACCTCAGGCTCCGCAGTTTACAGAATATCTTATAGAGATTCTGCCTAAAGTCATTGAGGACAACAAAGCTAACCTCGTTCTATTCTCTTCATACTGGCAAATGAATCAGGTTGCAGAAGGTTTATCTACAGATTTCGTTAAAAAGGGATGGGCATTGCAAGTACAAGGGGATACTTCCCGCTCAGAAATTCTAAAAAAACATAAAAACCTTGTAGATAAAGGAAAAACCAGCGTGCTTTTTGGTACAGGTAGTTTTTCAGAGGGCCTTGATTTGCCTGGAGAGTTATTGGAAAACCTAATCATCACCAAGATCCCATTTGGTGTTCCAACCTCACCGGTAGAACAAGCACATTCAGAGTATATCGAGTCCAAGGGCGGAAACCCATTTATGCAAATTACCGTTCCTGAAGCGAGTAAAAAACTGATTCAATCTGTTGGCCGACTGCTGCGTAAAGAGCGAGATTCTGGTAAAGTCACGATCCTTGACCGACGCATAGTCACAAAGCGCTATGGCAAGTCCTTGTTAGACTCCCTACCGCCTTTTAAACGTACAATTAAATATTAATGAGTAGGGTTGTAAAGCGCTCCTGCTAAATTTTGTTTTAGATTTACTCCGGCAAATTTGAAAAACAACGCTGCTGATACAGCATATAACGAGAATAATAGCTATCTATGGAAATGATTGAACCAACCATGTTGGTCATACTTGCACTGGTTGCCTTCGCTGCCGGTTTTATCGATGCCGTTGCAGGCGGTGGCGGTATGCTCACCGTGCCAGCCCTGTTGTCTTTAGGTTTACCACCGCATATCGCGCTAGGCACTAACAAACTCGCAGCCACCTTTGCATCATCAACCGCGGCTTTTACCTACTACAAAAAGAAACTATTCAAGCCTCAGTGCTGGGTCAACGCATTTATTGCGACTTTAATTGGCGCAACTGTAGGTACATTGGTCGTCGATGCCATCAGTACTCAATGGTTAGAAAAAGTTTTACCGCTAGTGATTTTGGCCGCCGCAATCTATACGATTTTCCATAAAACACCGAATGCTAACCAAAACGTGTCCCCAACCCCTTGTCCCGTTCTTAAGAAGAAGCAGATTGCTCAAGGCTTTACTTTGGGTTTCTATGATGGTGTTGCCGGGCCTGGAACCGGTGCATTTTGGACTGTAAGCTCTATGGCGCTTTATCGCTTGAACATTTTGCTCGCGTCTGGTTTATCGAAAGCGATGAATTTCACCAGTAACTTCACCTCCCTAGTGACTTTTGCCATTCTAGGGCATATCGATTGGGTTCTCGGATTGACGATGGGCGTCTGTTTGATGGTTGGCGCGTTTGTTGGTGCTCACTCAGCTATACGCTTTGGCGCCAAGTTTATTCGCCCGGTATTTGTTACCGTGGTGAGTGTACTCGCAATCAAACTGGCTTATGAAGCTTGGTTTGTAAACCTGTAAAAAGTTTAGATTAAGCATGTCTCACTTTAAGCAACTCGGTAAAATTCTCGACACATTAATCGGGCACTGTAAACAACTAGACAGTGCTCGTGGTGCATACCATCAACCGCTTTTCGATAGTACTCTCTTTAAATCTCGAGCCAAGGTACTGATGCCGTATGCGCTAGAAGCACAATCTAACTATCATAGGATTCTCTCCGAGCAAGCAAAAAACCAACTAACAGCAACAAGAGCGGTTCACTTAACGGAAAAGTTAACTAACCAGATAGCGGCACTCCAGAGAGAGCTCGCAAATTACGACTTGCGTGAAGATCGTAATCTGCACCAACCACACTCTACCAATCAACTTTATAATGCCCTAGCTCAGCATCAAGATTGGCAACGGCGTTTGACCGCTCTCGTGCAGCAAAAAAAAGCTCAGTTTGATGCCTGCCCTGCTTATCAAAAAGATCAGGCTGAACAAGCTTGGCAACTGGCGATTGAACGGCTAGAGCGTTGCGAAGATTCAATGAAGAAGATACATAGGCAAATAGATTTAGAGGTCCGGAATAGAGATGAGCACTGAACAAGCCCCATCACCACTTGATAGCGCACCAGATGAGATCAAACTTGCGGTTGACCTTATCTACCTTTTTGAAAGCAACGAGATTGACCCAAAAGTCGCTTTAAAGGCGATAAAGATCGTTGAGAACGACCTTCAAGCTAAACTAGCACCTAGCACCTAGCACCTAGCACCTAGCACCTAGAACGAATATTACAGGATACACATGTACCAACTTAACTTCTCTATGGCCGAGTTTGTTGAACAATACTGGCACAAACAACCGACCATCATCAAAGGCGGATTCAAGGATTTCGTTGACCCAATTAGCCCAGAAGAGCTGGCGGGATTATCAATGGAAGAAGAAGTCGACTCGCGCTTTGTGTCTAACCAAGATAATAAGTGGTCAGCGGAACACGGTCCATTTAGCGAAGATAAGTTTGCACAACTCCCACCAAGCCACTGGCAGCTGATCGTTCAAGCAGCAAACCACTGGCACCAAGGTGCGGCTCAATTAGCAGAATCGTTTCAACAACTGCCAAACTGGTTATTTGACGATCTGATGATCTGCTACTCAGCTGAGCATGGTGGTGTGGGTCCTCATATTGATCAATACGACGTATTTATCGTTCAAGGTCACGGCAAACGTCAGTGGAAAGTGGGCGCTAAAGATCAGGGACAATATAAAGAGAGCATTCAAGCATCTGCGCTTCGTCAAATTGAAGGTTTTGATCCTATCATCGATCAAGTATTAGAACCGGGTGACATTCTCTACATTCCACCGGGCTTCCCCCATGAAGGGACAACTTTAGAGTCTTCAATGAGCTACTCAATTGGTTATCGTTCACCTAAAGAGCAAGAGTTGATCAGTAACTTTGCTGACTTCGTGCTTGCGCATGACATGGGTGACACACATCTTCATGATCCGGAGTTCAAGGCGCAAAACAACTTTGGTCAAATCCGTCAGTCAGACCTTGCAAACCTGACAAAAATGCTACATTCCGCGCTAGAGCAACCTAATACAGTAAGTGACTTTATGGGATGCCTACTGAGCCAGTCGCGCCATCAGCTTGATATCGTAGCGCCAGAGCCACTATGGAAAGCAGAAGAGGTGTCAAATCATTTAGCGGCACAAGGTGAGATATACAAAGTTTCTGGCCTCAAAGCCCTTTACCATGAGGCAGAGCCTAACGTGGCCTATATCAATGGTGAAGTCATTAAGGTCGAAGATGGTGACCGCGCCCTTTTAACGTCACTGTGCAATGAATCCATCATCACACTAGAACAAGCATTCAGCCCATCTGCTATTGCTCTTATTACGGACCTAGTAAACAAAGGCTATTGGTTTATCGAAGAGTAGCTAAACCTCAAAGCATACGAAAAGGGACACGCAAATACGTGTCCCTTTGTTGTTCTAAAACGAAGAAAAGATTACACCTTGAATTGATTAACTAGCACTTGCTGTTGCTGAGATAAGGTATCAATCTGATTCCCTTGCTCTTCAGATTTTGAAGCCTGCTCAAGAATCTGTGCGCTTAGATCACGAATGTTCACTACGCTTTGATTTACTTCACCAGAGACCGATTGTTGCTCTTCTGCTGCTCTTACAATCTGGTTATTCATATCGCTAATGGCCTCAATCGAGGTAAAGATAGAGCCTAAATCCTCAACCGCATTCTGAACGTGTAGAGCCGTATCATTCGCTAAGATGTTACCCTCTTGAATCGCTTCAACGACATCCTGCGTTCCAGCTTGAACTTTATCAATCACTTGACGAATTTCGCCTACAGATGCTTGTGTACGGCTTGCAAGATTACGAACTTCATCCGCAACAACGGCAAAGCCTCTCCCCTGCTCACCCGCACGCGCCGCTTCAATCGCCGCATTCAAAGCCAACAAGTTTGTTTGTTCTGAGATACCTTCAATCACACCCAAGATATCTGTGATGTTGGCGTTGTTCTTGGCAAGCTCTTCAACAATCGGTACTGCGCTCGACATACGCTCCACCAACTTCCTCATTTCGCCAGCGGACAACTCAATCACCTGCTGCCCTTGCTTTGCAGAAGAGTTAGCTTCACTTGCCGCACCTACTGCGATTTCAGCGTTCTGGACAACTAGACTTGCAGTCTGCGTCATCTCTTCTGCCGCTGTCGCGACTAAGTCGACCTCTTTAAACTGCGATTCACTGCTTTGACGCGTACTCGAAGCTGACGACTTTGCTGCACTGGTCGTATTCGCCACTTGCTCTGAGGTTGCGATCACTTCTTTGATCGTTGGCTGTAGCTTATCAAGGAATCGATTAAAGCCTTGTGCTAACTGCCCTACTTCATCTTGAGATTTGACCTCAAGTCTTTGAGTTAAATCGCCTTCACCTGACGCAATATCGTCCAGCCTTTCAACCACTTGACGAATCGGTTTTACAATAGAAAGTGAAGCAAACGCAATGACCCCTAGACCAATCACAATGAACAGGCCACCAGCAATCAGTTCCGTTTTAACACCTTCACTCAATTTATCACTGATAATTGCATCCAGCAGATCTGCATCCGCAACGACACTGTCGTGTGGAATCTCTAACAACACGCCCCAAGTCTGATTCGCTGCAACAACCGGAGCAAAAGCAAGCAACCATTCTCCGTTTTCGCTCCATTGAGTCATTGCCTCACCGCCGAACATAAAGTCGGTAAGTTGGTCATTACTTGTATTTGTACTCACGAATTGAGAACCAATTGAAATTGATGTGTCATCTGCCGCAATCACCGAGCCATCTAGACTCACTACGTAAATCGCACCATTGCCGTCAAACAGATCCGCGTCTGATTTAGCTACAATCTGGGTCAGGGAATCAAGTCGAAGGTCGATACCTAAGAAACCAATTGGTGTATCATCAATCATGATTGGCACAGATATCGACGAAGTTAACAGTGACTGGCCGCCACTCGTTACAACCTTAGGTGTACTGATACATGTTTGACCGCTCGATAGCGGACAATAAAAACGTTCACTGTTTGAGTTGTCATTAAGAGTTTGCTCAGAGAGAACATTTGACAGTACGTTCTCTCCGTTATCTGCCACTTTCCAATACGGCGCAAAGCGACCCACTTCGTTTGAACCTACGTAATCGGCATCCACATAATTTCCATCTTCACCATCGAGCATTTCAGGACGAAATACCAAGTAAGCACCAAGAATTGAATCAAAATCTAAAACTGAGCGACGAATCATCTCGTCTAATGCAGTACGTAGCTCTTCACTTGGCGTGAAGTTCTCTTCCGCATTCGTCTTTAGGAACTTAGCACTCGCGGCTAGCATTTCAGCTCGATAGATGGCTTCATCGACATAGCGCTGGGTTTCCTGCGCATTTAACTGTGAAACCGATGACAACAACTGTTCCGTTTTGTGAATAACAGAATCTGAGCTTTGAGACTTAATCACCTGTTGGTTACTTGAAGCGTTGTAGATCGAAAAACCAATAAGAGAGAGTGAAGTGATAAGTAGACAACACCCAGACAAAAGGGTGATCTTCCACTGTACTGAAAGTGAGCGCATTGAATATCCTTATTTAAGCCAAAAGACTTCCGTAGACCTAACAACATACCGATAGCGAAAATGCAATTCTACTTATGTCTGTTAGACGAATAGCTTAGCTTGCAATTACAGCACAAATCGGTCACATATAAAACGAAAGTTTATATAAATGTTAATAAATCGTGTCTTCTATTTTTTTAACGCTTATTTTCAACCGCTTTCGGTGTTGTCACCTTAGCTTGGGGTGTTAAGATTTAGCTATTATCCCCACTGACCTCCCCTGAGGAAATTTATGAAAGTCATCAGTTTTAATATTAACGGCCTTAGAGCTCGTCTACATCAACTTCAAGCAGTCATCGATAAACATCAACCGGATGTGATTGGCCTACAAGAAATCAAAGTTCATGACGAAGCATTCCCTCTCGCTGATGTTGAAGCTATGGGCTACAAGGTCTACTTCCACGGCCAAAAAGCGCACTACGGTGTTGCAATGCTGTGTAAGCAAGAGCCTGTTTCTGTACAGAAGGGATTCCCAACAGACACCGAAGAGCATCAGAAGCGCATGATCATGGCCACGTTCGAAGATGAGGCTGGCGAAAAGACTACTGTGCTTAATGGCTACTTCCCTCAAGGCGACAATATCAATCACGAGACTAAGTTTCCTTATAAGCGCCAGTTCTACCAAGACCTAATGACTTACCTCAATGATCACCACAGCAATGACGAACAGATCGTTGTGATGGGTGACATCAACATCAGTCCAATTGACGCTGATATCGGTATCGGTGAACCGAACGCAAAACGTTGGCTAAAAACAGGCAAATGTTCATTCCAACCTGAAGAACGCCAATGGCTAAAAACACTATTGGATTGGGGCTTTGTTGATACTTTCCGTCAACTTCACCCAGACGTGACCGATCAATTTTCATGGTTTGATTACCGCTCAAAAGGCTTTGTAGACAATCGTGGCCTGCGCATTGATGTGGTTCTAGCCACACCAAAACTTGCTGAAAAGTGCACCGAATCAGGCATCGATTACGAACTGCGTGGCATTGAAAAGCCATCAGATCACGCACCGATTTGGTCAACTTTTAAGTAATGAGTTGATATGTAAAAAGGGGGAACCTCTGAGGCTCCCCCTTTATCTTAGTTAAGCGGCCAAGCCGTTACTCCATCGACACTAATTGGCGCTTTCGCAAACTCATCGACACAATACCCTCTGCTGGAGCTGGCAAAATAAGTCAGAGGCATTGGTGTTAAACTGAGCGCAGCCACTTGAGACTTGGCTTTATCCGTAAAATTAAAGCCCCACATGTCTAGGTAATTTCTCATATCACGCTCATTGACGTAGCTCAGTGCAATCAACAACCAATCATCATTGGTGATTTGATTTGCCTCTTCCCTTGAGTAGCTATTGAAGCCAATCGTCTGTTTATTGGTGTTCCAAAGATCGTCGCTTGATTTAAGTCTATTAAACTCTCGTTCAATCAAGTGAAGTCGACCAAGCATATGCCAGCCGTAATCCAAAACACCCTGCTCTTGCGCTAACATCATCATTTGAATGAAAACACGGGCTCCCCAACTCCAGTGAGTTTGGCTTTGCTGCGCCATGAACGCATTAGGATCAGGTTGTGTCCGACTCTGTTGAAGAAGTTCATATTGACCTTTAAAGTCTAGACTTTGGCACGATGATACGTTGCCTGTATCTTGGTAGTATCGTGACTTACTGTAGTAGGAGTAATAGTTGGTTGTAGAGTGCCCTTCCCAACCACTAAAACGGAATCGGCCTTTTTCTAAGCCATGCCCTAACTCATGTAAGTCACCGTGACCCAGTGGATGAAAAGCCCAATAAGCATCATAAGGGTTGCCAGAGCAGCCATAGCCACAAGTCGCTTGGTCAGCGTTCATATGTTTGACGATGTCAATCGTCTCAACTTGCCAACCTTTACTGTCTCCATACCCATGCACTTCGGCGATTTCATCGATTCCCGGCCCTCTAAACCCAGCCAGCGCATGTGGAAAATTATGCATGTATCGTTCGGTCGCCAAAGCCATGTCATGCGGCTGGTTCCAATCGCTTGAACCGATTGATGTTTGCATTTTGTCCAACTTTGAGTGCACCTCAAAGCCAGGTGTAATCAGCTCTGCCCAATCAAATTTCGCTTCTTCGAGCTCGGCAACAAAGCGTTCGTTGTCTTTTTCACTTCGCCACACCGGATGCTGAGCAACATTCTCGAACTTCAACTCAACGTTGATATCATTCTTATCAAAATGAACCTGCAGTGTTCCGCCATACGCAGAGGTCAAAATGATGGTTTCTCCAGGTTCAATCGGATAAGCCACCGATGTTAAGAACTTAGGCCTCGCATAACCGCCGTCTTTTGAGAACTCGTGAGTGGCACCACTGCGTAGTGAGTTGAATGCGATGGATGTACTCACATCATTACGATCAACACGTGTGACTTTGATGGTCTGCCCGGGAAGTGCATACACCCCCGCTGAGCGGAAATTGCGTTTTGATTCCAACGTCACCGTTTTATAAATCAGCGGAACGTCTTCAAACGTTTTGGTGCTAAAGTTACCTAGGTTTGGCTGCGCGGCATTTACCGATCGGCTTTGGTATTGTACGTAATCACTGAAATAGGACCTTAGAAAATCGATTCTTTCAGTGTTGTTCTTATCCATTGGGTACGAGACATCTTGTCGATAACTGTCAGCTAACAGCAGTATCAACTTTTCATACTCATAATCACTATTAGCGAACAAGTCGACTTTCTGCTTATCTAAGCCA
Source organism: Vibrio pelagius (assembly GCF_024347575.1). Taxonomy (NCBI): domain Bacteria; kingdom Pseudomonadati; phylum Pseudomonadota; class Gammaproteobacteria; order Vibrionales; family Vibrionaceae; genus Vibrio; species Vibrio pelagius. The sequence continues at coordinate 1,127,324 of NZ_AP025503.1, read as the reverse complement.
TTCAAGTGCATACGAAGGGTATTAGCTGCCCGGTAAAACTCGGCATCCATCAACGATTCATCAGCGCAAGACTTATCATCACACAACTTCAGATCAACATTAAAACTGTCGTTTTTGAGGCGGTGTAACAAGGCTTGCTCCGCCAAAATAAAATCTGGGATTTGATCAAGAAGTTGCTTGGGGTCCCAATCAGATAGCCCCAATTTACGCCAATAGTTGTCACCCTCATATTGAATGTGCATTTCAGTAAACAGAGCACGCCCGAGTTCCGTCATCCCCCCGTCTAAATGCAAATACAGCACAGGGATCTGATGTTCAAATGAGTAGTTTAAGCCTTCAACTACATCGTTTACGCGGTCGCCGTCATTTAGCTGCTGGGAAATGATTAGGAGGTCGGGTTTCTCTTCAAGGCACGCCTTTAGCTTACCGGCATCACATGCATCATCATCGTTGATCAGTGCATGTGAATTAATATTATTTTTAATCCAGTTTCGGGTCGCACCATCATCAGGAAAGTAGTAGGACTGATCCATTTGAGCTAACACGATCTTCGCGGGCTTATCCGATCCCGCCGCCCAGTTAACCAGATTCTTTAACCATGTCTCCATTTGCTCGTTAACCGAGCTAGGATACCGTTGTAAAGTGCGGAAAGGGTTACTCGCCAATGCTGCATAGCGAGTTTGCGAAGCGGTGTATCCAGCCACACCGATAACTAACTCTTGGTCGGTGTAATCTTCATTCATCGCTTTGTTGGTTTTAAGGATGGGATCGTTAAAACCATAAGTAGAAGAGATGATAGCGGCGTCATGGGTAGGGTCCCAGAACAGCTGATTAAGGGTTTCTCCACCCTCACCTTGCATCAGATGGTTTTTGATCTGATTGTGTTGACGATTTAGCTCCGACACGAACGATTCGCTCGCAGCAATAAACTCATTAGCATCAGAGACTAACGAGGCGTCACCACTCTCAAGAGCTCTCTGTACTGCTGTTTTGGGCTGAGTAGAATCATTAGAATCACTGCCTCCACCACAAGCAGTAAGTAGCAGAGAAGGCACTGCCATGTATAAAAATAGTGTGCTTTTTTTCATTGCTGTACAACACTCTAGTAAAGTTGAACCGAGTGTATCTATCGATCTGGTCAAATCAATTTATAAACTCAATACCAAGGTGAGATCTGAACCAAGTTAACGATTTTAGATAAATCGCGATAAAGCCTAAAAACGAGTGAACAACAAAATAGAAACGGCGCTAAAAAGCGCCGTTTCGTTAACTAAGTGGTCTTAGGTAAGCCAAGAATCGTTTCTCAGCATGTTTAAATAGAGCGATGATGATAAACGTTAGCGCCATATAGAAAAGACCTGCGGTGAGGAAAGATTCAAATGGTGCATAGTAACGTGAGTTAACCAGACGCGCTGCACCGGTTAGATCCATAATCGTTACAATACCTGCAACCGCTGAACCGTGAAGCATGAAGATGACTTCGTTACTGTATGCTGGTAGTGCTCGACGTAGAGCGCTTGGTAAAATAATGCGGCGGTAAGTTTTCGATGTGCTCATGCCATACGCTTTCGCAGCTTCAACTTCACCTTTCGGCAAACCATTAATCGCACCTCGGATAATCTCTGCGGTGTAAGCCGAGGTGTTTAGAATGAATGCAACCAAAGCACAGAACCAGGCGTTCTCCCATAATGTGTCTTTTACAGGGAAGAATTGGTCCATACCGTAATAGATAAGATACAGTTGAACCAAGAGTGGCGTGCCACGGAAAAAGTAGATAAATGACCACGCTGGCCCATTAATCAGCATGTTATGGCTGTTGCGCGCTATCGCCAGTGGGATAGCCACAAAAAGACCGATAATTAGCGCGACTAATACCATCCACGCCGTTGTCCAAAGACCGCTCAGGTAAATTGGAAAACTTTCGACAATCAATGAAAAGTCCATAGTTACCTCGCGTGAATACTAAATTTACGTTCAACGAGCTTTAATAAGCCGGTTGAAACACTGGTAAAGAATAAGAAAATCAGTGCGACTGCCATGTAAAAAGTAAATGGCATCTTCGTTGAACCTGCCGCTAGTGCGCTGACTCGTACCATATCTTCTAGACCAATAATCGACACTAGAGCGGTTGTTTTGAGCAATACAAGCCAGTTGTTGCCAAAGCCCGGCAATGCGTGTCGAATCATCTGAGGAAGCAGTATGCGGTAAAATGCCTTAACAGGGCTCATACCGTAAGCTTTTGCTGCTTCCATCTCTCCAGAATCAACCGCCATGATCGCGCCGCGGAACGTTTCGGCCATATAAGCGCCAAAAATGAATCCAATGGTCAGCACACCGGCAATAAACGGGCTAACATCAATATAATCAGGTAGGTATGACGTCCATTCATGGTTCGGGTCGCTAGAAGTGAACCACTCATTGAGCCACTCATTGATGGAATACAAACTGTTGTTTAAAAGGATCTGTCCACCAAAGAAGATCAACATCATCAATACCAGGTCTGGAATGCCGCGAATAATGGTGGTGTAAAGTGTGGCAATGGCTCTTGCCCATCGATAAGGTGCTAATTTTGCTAATGCGCCTAACATCCCCAGCACCATAGCTAGAAATAGCGAAAGCAACGCAACTTGAATTGTGAGTACAGCTCCATTAAGTATCGAAGCTTCATACCCTTGTAAATCAAACATAATGAATTCCAACAGAACAGCGAAAAAGTTGGGAGAGATAGGGAGAGGTGCGCTCTCCCTAGAGTCTTCTCAGGATATTACTGACCGTATACGTCGTAGTTGAAGTATTTAGCTGCGATATCTTGGTAGATACCCTTTTCACGTAGCGAGATGATCGCTTCGTCAATTTTCTTAGTTAGGTCTTTGTCTTGCTTACGTACCGCAATACCGAAGCCGTCACCGAACCATTTTGGATCAGTAAGTGATGGACCAACAAACTCGTACGCTTCACCGCCCGCTTTGTTTAGAACACCTTCTTCAAGTGCTGACGCATCACCTAGTACCGCTGCAACACGGCCGTTTGCTAGGTCAAGGTAAGCTTCGTCGAAAGAGCCGTAACGAACAATTTCTACCGTGTCACCGTAGTTATCAGTTAAGTACTTGTCATGCGTCGTTGCACGTTGTACCGCAATTTTTTGACCGCTTAGATCGTCAAAGTTAAGACCAGCGCCTTTTTTCGCGATGAATTTGTTTGGAATCAGAGCGTATTTACCTGTGAAATCTACTTTCTTCTTACGCTCTTCAGTGATAGACATTGCCGCAATGATCGCATCATATTTACGAGCAAGTAGAGAAGGAATAATACCATCCCAGTCTTGAGCGACGATCTTACATTTCACTTGCATCTCAGTACAAAGCGCGTTTGCCATGTCCACGTCAAAGCCTTTTAAAGAGCCGTCAGCTTCAGTCCAGCTAAATGGAGGGTAAGCACCTTCAATACCAAAACGAACTGTTTTCCACTCTTTTGCTTGAGCTACGCCAGTTGCTGCAGTTGCAGCAAGTGCTGCTACCAGTAACCACTTTTTCATATCCCTACTCCTGTGATTTAGATATTTTCAATGTTGTGTTTATAGTTTGGTTGTTGTGTTCATTACTTAGCACCGCCTCATACCTTGATAGCGATACTGGTAATACGTTAATAAATTGATGAGATAAACTGTTGTAAGCGTTCAGACTCAGGATTAGTAAAGAGTTTAGCTGGATCGCCCTGCTCTTCCACTAGACCTTGGTGCAGAAACATCACATGATTAGAAACATCACGCGCAAACGCCATTTCGTGCGTCACCACCAGCATGGTTCGACCTTCTTCAGCCAAATCACGCATAACACCCAGTACTTCACCCACAAGCTCAGGGTCAAGTGCCGATGTTGGTTCATCAAAAAGCATTACTTCAGGATCAACAGCCAGTGCTCTCGCGATAGCGGCACGCTGTTGTTGACCACCAGAAAGGTGACCAGGGTAGTAATCTTTACGCTCGTACAGTCCCACTTTCTTAAGCAGCATCTCCGCGTTTTCAATCGCTTGTGCTTTAGGTACACCCAGTACGTGTACAGGTGCTTCAATAACATTCTCAAGAACTGTTAAGTGAGACCACAGATTGAAGCCTTGAAAAACCATCGCCAAGCGAGAACGGATTCGCTGAACTTGTTTTTCATTGGCAGGAACGGATTCACCAAGGCGGTTGTTCTTCATTTGGATAAGTTCACCGTTTACCCAAATTTCACCGGCGGTTGGTGTTTCTAGAAGGTTGATACAGCGAAGAAAGGTACTCTTGCCAGAGCCAGAGGAACCGATGATTGAAACCACGTCCCCTTTGTGTGCAGAAAGCGAAATTCCTTTTAAAACTTCATTTTGACCAAACGTTTTGTGTAAGTCCTTTATATCCAGCGCTGGTACATCTTTCATGCGCTTTCTCTCCCAAGTTTGTGTAAATGCAAGGTACTCCGACCTTTTCATGCGATACAAACTAGCACCCAACGCAGCAACATGCAACAAATTATTAACCTATCATTTTGGAATAAATAGCACTTCACTCTGATTTATTATGCACTAGGTAGCGTTTTCCTCTCAATTCGATGAATAGTAGTTATAAAAAAGCCCCGATTAACGGGGCTTTTATGTTTTATTTTTGTTAACTAGGTATCATCACGACTTAACTTCAACGTTTCTTGCTGAGAGCGTTTTATTTGGTTATCTCTTACTTCTTTTGAAGTAAAGAGCATACCCATGACATCTTGAGAGGTGTCAACGCCAGAGCCGTTACGGAAGTCCATTACAAATTCGTGTAGCAGAATTGAAGACTCTTCTTTGGTGAATAAATAAGATTGAGAAACACTAGAATTTTGCGATACCAATAAATCGTCGGCTATTGCAGATGGTACACTCGACATGTCAATCGTAGGTACTTGTACCGCAGAGTCTATATTTGAGTAAATCGTGTGCCTCATTACATATGGAGTAGAGCCATTCGTCGCTCCTTGTTGAAAACTAACTCGCTGAAAACCAGTCTCCGACCCCAAGCCTAAACTTGTACTTAAGTCAATTTGCTGAGCGCCCATTGTAGGTTTTGAGTCATTAGTATTTGAAAGCGTGAACAAAGAGGTGTCATCTACAACAAGATCCCAATTTTCTGATACCGATGCACCATACTCTGCAGACCAGTTTGCTGTATTGATTGTACCTTCTACGCCAAAGGTCCATACATCGCCATTACTTAAATTAGTTGGGTGATAGAATGACGCGCTACGATTAATGTCAACTAAATCATAATTAAACCCACCAAACACAACGTCAATGGAAATGTCAGTGAAATTAATAAGGCTGCTTGAAACATCAGGCGTGCTCGATGTGCCTGCAAATATCATTTGATTATCAGGCCAAGAATCAAAGCCATACTGGAACAACTCGCTTCTATCTGCGGTACGATACTGTGAAACCATAGTTTTCTCAGGAGAAACAGACTTAAGTACATTAGCTCCGGTTAACTGAGGGTTTGTGCTGGTTTGCGTCTCTATCTGTGAATCAAAATAGTAAGTAACGTTAGGGTTACCCACGCTATCACTAGCGTTTAAGTATCGTAACTCAGATAAAGTAACTTCTTGGTCATTTGATCCTGAATTAGAAATACATTGGGTGTTTGCCACAGACTGTTCAACTGAAAGGTAAGCAGACTTAAGCTCTTGGTCAGCTTCTAGCGCATCACGGCTAAAGGTAATAGCATTGATAATGGTTCCATTAGCTTCTTGTAAGGTAAACGCGCCTCCGTCGGGAACATTTTCTAAAACCATTTCCACAACACCATTTGATGCTTCAATCAAGCTACCATCTATGTTGCCGTTTGTATCAGAGTACGAGCCAACGATACGATCGTCCAAAGCACTACCTATACTATGATATGTAAGAACCTTCGGCGTTCCATTGTCATCAAACTCCCTATAAATAGTACAGCTGCCTACATTGGTAGCATCAACCACAACCGGTGTTACAAAAGTAAATTGATACTTAGTTTGTACAGGGCCGCCACCACCGCCGCCGCCGCCTCCGCCGCCACAGCCAACAAGTAGTCCTGAGATAATTGCCGCTAGCGGCAAGATTTGGGTCTTTTTCATCTATTTACATCCTGTTTGTGGCAACAGCGCGCCAAAATTTAGTCTCTGCGGATGATATAGCAAAAAGCACGCCAAGCATTATAGGGCTTAACTGTTTTTCTAAGAGAAATGTGATGGGGTGAGATAAACGTCAAGATATGAAAACAAATTACACGTTTTTTTAAAGATTACTTATTGAGCATAGTCATTTTGTAGCTTTCTTTCACATAAACTCATAAAGTGATCAAGATCAATCACCCTAAAGGGTAAGCTTGTTAGACTCCTCGACACACAATAAGGCATATAAAAATGCCAAATGTTTCTTTTAACTTAGCTGCATAAGGCACGCGAAAACCGTGCAACATTGTGTTAATGAGTTATAAACAAAAGAGATGACGCAGTTTTGCGCATTTATAGAATTCATTTTTAGAATTACTACCAAATAAAAATATGAGGAATCTATGTCAGACGTTGTCAACAATGCGAACTCTGAAGTAGAAGAAAAGAGCTATCAAGAGCTACACCGCCCTGCTTCTGAATTCGAAAGCCGCTCCGACTATCTAGATCACGAGCTGCAAATCATGAAGCCTCGCCGCTTCGGCCTTAACCTTCCTGGTCGAGACTTCCGTTTTGAGCTTGAAGACCTTGTGCCGGCACTTGCTGGTACTATCGGCATCATCGCGATGTACTCTGCGGTTATGATGTCTTGGGCTGAAGGTCTGACGCAAGCTTGGGATCACGTGAACCTAGGTAAAGACTTCGCTATCGAAGTTGCTCGTGTAGAGATGCTTATTCCAGCACTGCTCTTCTGTATTCTTGCCTCTGGTTTCTTCAACCCGAAAGCAAACCTTGCCGGTAACCACGGCCCAATGATCCCACTTATCGGTACCATCGCTCTTGCAGGTGCTCACCCTCTTGCATTGGCTATCCTTATTGGTGTGTTTGGTTTAATCCTGAGTCTGCTCAAAGGTGGCTCTAAACTGGTTAACCTCACTTCCGAAGGTACTGCTGGCGGCTTACTTATTTTCCTTGGTCTAACGGGAACGATGAGTCAGATCAACTCGATCCAAGCGTGGGCTGTGGGCCTTGAGTCTGACACGGTTGCTGCTGGTAGCATGGGTTATATCGGACTTGTTGTACTTGCGGTTACCATCGGCTTATATGCTTTCCTTGCTAAAGTGAACAAGCGTTGGTTAGCGATTCCTGTCTGTGCTTTCACTGGTCTAGCGATTGCGCTAGTACTTGGTGCGGGATTCGACATTAAATTCGTGACGGAAACCGGTCTTCCAAACCTAAACCCAGTTTACTGGTGGGGTTCTACTGAAGAAGGTTGGATGCTGGGTCTTCCAAACTTGGAACACTTCATTGCATCTCTACCATTCGCAATCCTTGCAGTAGCAATGTGGTCACCAGATTTCCTAGGTCACCGTATCTTCCAAGAGCTGAACTACCCTAAAAAATCTGAAAAAGTACTCATGGATGTGGATGACACAATGACAATGTGTTCAGTTCGTCAAATGGTTGGTACAGCAGTAGGTGGTGGTAACATCACTTCATCTTGGGGTACTTACATGATCCCAGCTGCGATCGCTAAACGTCCTATTCCGGGCGGTGCAATCCTACTTGGTTCTCTATGTATCATCGTTGCGATTCTTGGCTTCCCAATGGACGTTGCAGTATGGCCTCCAGTGATGCGTGTTGCGCTTCTAGTTGGTGTATCTCTTCCTCTACTTGAAGCTGGTATGCAGATGGTTAAAGACAGCAAAGACTCACAAGCAGCGGGTATCTGTATCTTCGGTTCGGCGGTAGTTAACCCAGTACTAGCTTGGGCTCTAACTATGCTGCTAGATAATAACGGTCTGATTGGTGACAAAGAGCGTCCTAAGCGTCTATCTTTTGTAGACAAGATTGTTATTCCAGTAAGCGTTCTTGTTATCTGTCTTGTTGCAATGCTTGCAGTAGGTATGCTTGAAGGTCAATATGGCATTAAAGCTTGGCTATAAATTGGTCTGGATACTCTGACCAAACGTATCTAGTCATCACAACTAGATTCAAATAAACAGAGTAAACTCAAAAAAAGTTTGGGTGATGAAAGTCATCACCCCTTTTTTCTCAACTTTTTTTAGCATTTATTGATTTAGTTTAAGGTTTGCAGATTTTTTTTAGCGTAGTCTTGAATACATAGAGACGAGACAAGATTTGAAAGGTAGTGACAATATATATAATCATATGAACCTGATGTGATAATACATATTGTTATTAATAAGAGTGTACTACCCTATACAGGGGCGCTGGCTCAACAGCGTTAAAGTACGTGTTTTTTCTACTAAAAAGGTAGGTATGTCATGGCAGAGCAATTTGCTAAAGCTTGGGAAGGTTTTGCTGCAGGTGAGTGGCAAAATGAAGTAAACGTTCGTGATTTCATTCAAAAGAACTACGCGCCGTATGAAGGCGACGAATCTTTCCTAGTTTCTGAAGGTACTGAGGCAACTAACAAGCTTTGGGCTTCGGTAATGGAAGGTATCAAACAGGAAAACGCAACTAAGGCACCTGTAGAATTCGATACTTCTGTTATCTCTACCATCACTTCTCACGATGCTGGTTACATTGAGAAAGACCTAGAAACCATCGTTGGTCTTCAAACTGAGAAGCCACTTAAGCGTGCTATCATCCCTAACGGCGGTATCCGCATGGTTGAGGGTTCTTGTAAAGCATACGGTGAGACTCTTGATCCAGCTATTTCAAAAATCTACTCTGAATACCGTAAAACACACAACGCAGGTGTTTTCGATATCTACACGCCTGACATCCTAAAATGTCGTAAGTCTGGTGTTCTAACTGGTCTTCCAGATGCATACGGTCGTGGTCGTATCATCGGTGACTACCGTCGTGTAGCTCTATACGGTATCGACTTCCTAATGAAAGACAAGCAAGCTCAGTTTGCTTCTCTTCAAGAGCAATTCGAAAGCGGCGAAAACCTAGCTGAAACAATGCAACTTCGCGAAGAGATCTCTGAGCAACACCGCGCTCTAGGTCAAATCAAAGAGATGGCTGCTAAATACGGCTTCGATATCTCTGAGCCAGCTCAAACAGCTCAAGAAGCTATCCAGTGGACATACTTCGGCTACCTAGCGGCTGTTAAGTCTCAAAACGGTGCTGCAATGTCTCTAGGTCGTACTTCGACTTTCCTAGACATCTTCATCGAGCGTGATATCGCTGCAGGCAAGATCACTGAAGTTGAAGCTCAAGAGATGATCGACCACTTCGTAATGAAACTACGTATGGTTCGTTTCCTACGTACTCCTGAGTACGATGAGCTATTCTCTGGTGACCCAATCTGGGCTACTGAGTCTATGGGTGGTATGGGTATGGACGGCCGTACGCTAGTAACACGTACTAACTTCCGTTTCCTAAACTCGCTATACACAATGGGTCCTTCTCCAGAGCCAAACATCACTGTTCTTTGGTCTGAGCAACTACCTGACGGCTTCAAGCGTTTCTGTGCGAAGGTATCTATCGATACTTCTTCTATCCAGTACGAAAATGATGACCTAATGCGTCCTGACCTAGAGTCTGATGATTACGCTATCGCTTGTTGTGTATCTCCAATGATCGTTGGTAAGCAAATGCAGTTCTTCGGTGCTCGTGCTAACCTTGCGAAAACAATGCTTTACGCAATCAACGGCGGTGTAGATGAGAAGCTTAAACTTCAAGTAGGTCCTGTTTCTGACAAGATCACTGACGAAGTTCTTAACTACGATGACGTAATGGGTCGCCTAGACACATTCATGGACTGGCTAGCTAAGCAGTACGTGACTGCACTAAACAGCATCCACTACATGCACGACAAGTACAGCTACGAAGCGTCTCTAATGGCTCTTCACGACCGTGACGTTCGTCGTACTATGGCTTGTGGTATCGCAGGTCTATCTGTTGCGGCTGACTCTCTATCTGCAATTAAGTTTGCTAAAGTTAAGCCAATCCGCGACGAAGACGGCATTGCTATCGATTTCGAAATCGAAGGCGATTACCCTAAATACGGTAACAACGACGCTCGTGTAGATGATATCGCTTGTGAACTCGTTTCTACGTTCATGAACAAGATCCGTAAGCTTAAGACTTACCGTAACTCTATCCCTACACAGTCAGTGCTTACTATCACGTCTAACGTTGTATACGGTAAGAAGACTGGTAACACTCCAGACGGTCGTCGTGCTGGTGCTCCTTTCGCTCCTGGTGCTAACCCAATGCACGGTCGTGATGAGAAAGGTGCTGTAGCGTCACTAACGTCTGTAGGTAAACTACCGTTTGCTGATGCACAAGATGGTATCTCTTACACGTTCTCTATCGTACCTAACGCTCTTGGTAAAGACGTTGAAGGTCAGAAAGCGAACCTTGCAGGCCTAATGGATGGTTACTTCCACCACGAAGCTGGCATTGAAGGTGGTCAACACCTTAACGTGAACGTTCTTAACCGCGATACGCTAGAAGACGCAGTTAAGCACCCTGAGAAATACCCTCAGCTAACAATCCGTGTATCGGGTTACGCTGTTCGCTTCAACTCTCTAACTGCAGAGCAACAAGCTGACGTAATCGCACGTACATTTACTGAGTCTCTATAATCTTATAGCTGACTAAAACAGTAAAAATATTAGCCTCGCCAATGTGCGAGGCTTTTTTATATTTGCAAGATATTTCGTGTACTTGCTCGACAAAATGAAATGTTAAGTTGCGCAAAAACTGTTTTGTTACTTTCACTTTTTTTCCACACCTATTGCCAATTTGCGGTACTATTTCGGTTCGTTACCAAAGAGTACTTTTTAATGAAGCTTGTCCGTTGTTTACCTCTACTTCTATTGTCTTTTTCATCGATTGCCTCAGAACGTTCTACCGTTACTTTCGCTCTCGATAACGACGGCATTTTTGGCGTTGACCAAGACTATACAAACGGCTTGTTTTTAAGCTACACCTCATCGGGAATCACCCCCTACAGCTGGGCCAAACCATTAAGCCTTTCGGCTTGGGGCGCTAGCTCGCTTGATAAATGGGAAATCACCATCGGTCACAAGATGTACACTCCATCGGATATTGAGGTAACAGAGCCGCTGGCTAATGATCGCCCGTATGCTGGTTTTCTCCACTCGGAATTTAATTACATCAGTCTTCATCCACAACAGGCTCAACGATTCAACCTCACTCTGGGTACAACAGGTGAAAGTGCACTTTCGGAACAAGCGCAAAAACTCGTGCACTCCATTACCAAGTCTGACGAACCAAACGGTTGGGAATTTCAAGTTGATGATAAATTCGTCGGCAGTGTTGGTTACCTCAGCCACTTCAATATGATGCGTGCTCGCTCTATTGCAAACACCGATTTCGAAGTATCTAACGTATCGGAAATCAACGTAGGTAACTTTAGAAGCGATGTTTCAACAGGTTTTATGCTGCGCTGGGGTACTGACCTGGGTGGAAACTTTGGTGCCGCCACCATCACTTCAGAAAACCCATTCCGCCCCGGGATGATTGGGGCTTCTAACAGAGGTTGGTTTACCTATGCAGGTATTGAAGGTCGCTACCGCTTCAATGACATTACGATTGAAGGAGACCGCTCCGGTGTTGAAAAATATGCGCTTGAAAATGGCGAGAACCCAGCCATCTATGATGTGACCCTAGAAAATATTCAAGCGACTGCGGTAGCGGGTGTTGCTTGGTACAATCAACATGTGGGTGCAGCACTGTCATTAACCGTGAAAACGCCTGATTACAAAGAGGCTCAAGAGTCCATTTATACAACCGGCGGTGTAACTTTCTTTGCGTTCTTTTAGATAAAAAGTAACGAAATTATTCATTTGCGAAACATAGAGATAAAGGCAACCAACTTCACCGTTGATTGCCTTTATTTTTAGGCGTCCGCAAGGCATTGACCCTATTTTATGTACCGTTTTTGTAATAAAATAACCAACATAAATACTAATACGAGAATAGCTCATGTCTACAACTGGTCGCATTCACTCATTCGAATCTTGTGGTACGGTCGACGGCCCGGGAATCCGCTTTATTGTGTTTCTACAGGGCTGTTTAATGCGCTGTATGTATTGCCATAACCGTGATACTTGGGACACGCATGATGGCAAAGAAGTTACCGTTGAGGAGATCATCAACGAAGCAAAATCGTATCGTCATTTTATGAAAGCCTCCGGTGGTGGTGTGACATGTTCAGGCGGCGAAGCCATGCTTCAACCTGAGTTTGTACGCGACTTCTTCCTAGCGGCGAAAGCGGAAGGTATCCACACTTGTCTCGACACTAATGGCTATATCCGTAAGCACACCGAAGTGATTGATGAAGTTCTCGATGCAGCAGATTTAGTGATGCTCGATCTCAAACATATGCGCGATGAAATTCACCAAGATTTCATTGGTGTCTCTAACAAGCGCACTCTGGATTTCGCACGCTACCTGCATAAAATCGGCAAGACGACTTGGATTCGTTACGTTGTGGTGCCTGGTTACACAGACAACCCTGAAGATGCTCGCCTGTTAGGTGAATTCATTAAAGACATGGACAACATCGAAAAGGTTGAGCTACTGCCGTACCACAAACTTGGCGCGCACAAGTGGGAAGCTCTAGGCATTGAATACCCTCTAGAAGGCGTGAACCCACCAAGCAAAGAGACGATGGATGAGATCGTATCAATACTGAGTGAGTACCACTCAAACGTAAAATACTAATCCGCACATTTCTTTATCAGCGCTTCATTTAATGGGGCGCTTTTTTATCGACGCTTTACTCCCGCACCGGTTGATTGCTTCTATTCATCTCCTCTCATTTTTCGTTACAACTTCTGTTGATCTTTTCAAAAAAGCGTATTAAATCCGTGTTGAGATCATGTTTCGGTAAGTAGAATTGCTGTTACTCTTACTTCAACAAACAAATTACAACATTTAGTTTTTTAGTGAGGTTCCTCCCATGGAAATGACCAATGCTCAGCGTCTAATTCTATCAAATCAATACTACCTAATGTCTCAAATGGATCCTGAGAACTCAGCTAAATACCAACGTCTACAAACGATTGTAGAGCGTGGTTACGAACTACAGATGCGTGAACTGAACAAAGAGTTTGGTTGCCTAACAGAAGCAGAGTGTCGTGAAATTATCGACATCATGGAGATGTACCACGCGATGCAAGAATCAAACAAAATGCTGGCAGATGAAGAGCGCAAAGAAGTGGATCAACGTCGTCTACAGTTCCTAGGTTTTGATATTGCATCTGAAGCACAAATCGTACATTACGTGCGCTTCCTGGTTGACTCAGAAGGTCTTTACCCGCAGTTTGATAAAGCGGATCACCACTTCAACAGCCAGATGCCGATGCTTGATAAGTACCGCCGCATGCTGACGACATGGCGCAACTGTCCTCGCCAATACCACCTATGTGCGACAGAGCTATCTCAAATCTTCAACGCATAATAGATAAGCAAAAATAACAAAGGGTTGCTCGTGAGCAACCCTTTTTCGTTCTGTTCCCGCAAACAAGAAGCGTACTTCGACCAGAAGGCGTCAGCAATAACAACATGTGCCGGGGTTCCCTTTGACTCTATACATACCCCATCTCTATACATATCCCCTTTTCAATACTAGATATCACACGTTTTTATCGATCAAATAGCAAAAACTCATAATTAAAAAACTCTATTTAAAAAGGCTTCGTATAAAACCTAATTGGTTTAAGCATAAACCTAGAGTTCCCAACATTAGCGGACATCACAATTCGGACAAAAATGTAAATAAATGCATAATTGTTAAGCAAAATTGTGTAAGCGGGTCTAGTCTTAAGTTGTGGGGAGTTCGTAATTTCAATCGCTCGTCAGTTTTGACAGGTTAACAAGGGGAATGTGACTATGAGTATTTTCGACCACTATCAATCACGCTATGAAGCAGCCAAGGAAGAAGAGCTGACTCTGCAAGAGTTCCTTGGGCTATGTAAAGACGATAAAAGTGCTTACGCCAACGCTGCTGAGCGCCTGTTACTTGCGATCGGTGAACCAGAAGTCATCGATACCGCACAAGACCCTCAGCTCAGCCGAATTTTCTCTAACCGAGTGATCTCTCGCTATCGAGAGTTTGAAGACTTCTACGGCATGGAAGACGCTATCGAACAGATTGTTTCTTATCTAAAACATGCTGCACAAGGACTCGAAGAGCGTAAACAGATCCTATACCTCCTTGGCCCAGTAGGTGGTGGTAAATCCTCTCTGGCTGAGAAGCTCAAAGCATTGATGCAAAAAGTACCAATTTACGTACTTTGTGCTGACGGGGAGAGAAGTCCAGTCAACGACCACCCATTCTGCCTATTTGATGTTAATGAAGACGGTGACGTGCTGAAGCAAGAGTATGGTATTGAGAAACGTTACCTACGCTCGATCATGTCTCCATGGGCAGCAAAACGTCTGCATGAGTTTGGCGGCGATATTTCCCGCTTTAAAGTGGTAAAAGTGCGCCCTTCAATCCTTGACCAAGTTGCGATTGCTAAAACCGAACCGGGCGATGAGAACAACCAAGACATCTCGTCACTGGTGGGTAAAGTCGATATTCGCAAACTCGAACACTTCTCTCAAGATGACCCTGATGCCTACAGCTACTCGGGTGCACTGTGTAAAGCAAACCAAGGTCTGATGGAGTTTGTAGAGATGTTTAAAGCACCAATAAAAGTGCTACACCCTCTACTAACCGCAACCCAAGAGGGCAACTTTAACGGTACAGAAGGCCTATCAGCACTGCCATTCGACGGTATGATTCTCGCACACTCAAACGAATCTGAGTGGCAGACATTCCGCAACAATAAAAATAACGAAGCCTTCTTAGATCGTGTGTACATCGTAAAAGTCCCTTATTGCCTACGCGTATCTGAAGAGGTGAAAATCTATCAGAAACTGCTTGAGCATAGTGAACTGTCAAAAGCGCCATGTTCACCGAGCACGCTAGAGCTGCTCTCTCAATTCAGTATTTTGTCTCGCCTTAAAGAGCCTGAAAACTCGTCGCTATTCTCGAAAATGCGTGTTTACGATGGCGAAACGCTCAAAGATACCGATCCAAAAGCGAAAAGCTATCAAGAGTATCGTGATTATGCCGGCGTCGATGAAGGTATGTCAGGTCTATCAACTCGTTTCGCCTTTAAGATTCTTTCAAGAGTGTTTAACTTCGACCAAACCGAAGTCGCGGCAAACCCAGTACATCTTTTCTACGTCATTGAACAACAAATCGAGCGTGAACAATTCCCGCAAGAGACCGCAGAAAAGTACCTAGAATTCTTGAAAGGCTACCTAGTACCTCGCTACGTGGAGTTCATTGGCAAAGAGATTCAAACCGCATACTTGGAATCTTACTCTGAGTACGGCCAGAACATCTTTGACCGCTACGTCACTTACGCTGATTTCTGGATTCAAGACCAAGAGTACCGAGATCCTGAAACAGGTCAGCTATTCGACCGAGCTTCACTCAACGCTGAACTTGAGAAAATTGAGAAAACAGCTGGTATTAGTAACCCGAAAGACTTCCGTAATGAAATTGTGAACTTCGTACTTCGTGCGAAAGCGAACAACAATGGTAAGAACCCAGTTTGGACCAGTTACGAGAAACTGCGTACTGTGATTGAGAAGAAAATGTTCTCGAACACCGAAGAGTTACTACCGGTTATATCTTTCAACGCGAAAACATCTTCTGAAGACCAGAAGAAGCACGATGACTTCGTCGCTCGTATGATGGAAAAAGGCTACACCGAGAAACAAGTAAGACTGCTCTCTGAATGGTATCTAAGAGTTCGTAAGTCCTCATAAGCCAAAACGTGTAGAGCTGCCTAATACAGGCAGCTTCACTACTCACAAGAAGTAGGTTCACGACGTAAATTTGAGAGGGAGTTCTTATGGCACAATTTATTGATCGGAGGCTCAATGGTAAGAATAAGAGCGCAGTGAACAGGCAGCGCTTCATTCGACGCCATAAAGAGCAAATCAAAGAGTCGGTAGCAGATGCTGTTAACCGTCGCTCAATCACCAATACCGAAACGGGTGAGGATGTCTCGATCCCGCATAAAGACATCAAAGAGCCAAGCTTCCATCAAGGACAAGGAGGCGTACGCGAGCGCGTTCATCCGGGTAACGACCAATTCATCACTGGCGATAAAATTGAGCGCCCGAAAGGTGGCGGACAAGGCGGAGGTTCAGGACAGGGTGAAGCGAGTCCAGATGGTGAAGGGCAAGACGAATTTATCTTTCAAATCTCGAAAGACGAGTATTTAGATATTCTGTTTGAAGATCTCGAACTGCCGAATCTAGAGAAAAACCAGATAAACAAAATCACCGAGTGGAAGACACACCGCTCTGGTTATCAAACTGCAGGTATTCCATCGAACATTGCGGTGGTTCGCTCGCTGCAACAATCGCTGGCACGAAGAACAGCAATGACAGCAGGTAAACGCCGTGAATTGAACTCATTGATGGAGCAACTCGACAAAGTTCAAATGACAGAGCCGGCTCAGCCTTTCGAAGAGACGCGACTTAAAGAAGAGATCGCCGAACTAAGAAAGAAAATTGAAAGCGTGCCATTCATTGATACGTTTGACCTGCGCTACAAAAACTACGAGAAGCGCCCTATCCCATCTAGCCAAGCGGTTATGTTCTGTTTAATGGATGTGTCAGGCTCAATGGATCAAGCAACAAAAGACATCGCAAAACGCTTCTATGTGTTGCTGTACCTATTCTTGAACCGTACCTATGAGAACGTTGACGTTGTTTTTATTCGCCACCACACACAAGCGAAAGAAGTCGATGAACATGAATTTTTCTACTCACAAGAGACAGGCGGAACGATCGTATCCAGCGCTCTCAAGTTAATGGACGAGATCGTTGCTGAGCGTTATCCGTCAAATGAGTGGAACATATACGCAGCACAAGCATCCGATGGCGATAACTGGGCGGATGATTCCCCTCGCTGCAAAGAGCTGCTTATTAACAAACTACTGCCAACCTGCCAGTACTACTCCTATATAGAAATCACTCGTCGTTCACACCAAACGTTGTGGCATGAGTATGAGAAGTTGGAGGCAAGCTTCGATAACTTCGCCATGAAAAACATAAAAACCGTGGACGATATTTTCCCGGTATTTAGAGAACTGTTCCAGAAAGAGACAGCGTAAGGAGGCTTTTCATGACAGCAAAATCAAGCGTTGCAGAGAAAGATAGCCCTGTGGGAAAAAACAGAGGCAAGATGCTGCCAGACGGCCCTGATTGGACGTTTAACCTCTTAGAACAATACCATGTCGAGATCAAACGTGTGGCTGAGCACTACCGACTTGACACTTACCCCAATCAGATCGAGGTGATTACTTCTGAGCAGATGATGGATGCCTACTCCAGCATAGGTATGCCGATTAATTATAACCACTGGTCGTTCGGTAAGAAATTCATTCAAACCGAGCAAAACTATAAGCATGGTCAGATGGGACTTGCTTATGAGATCGTGATTAACTCTGACCCATGTATCGCTTATCTTATGGAAGAGAACACAGTGACTATGCAAGCGCTGGTGATGGCGCACGCTTGTTACGGCCATAACTCTTTCTTTAAAGGTAACTACCTGTTCCAAACATGGACCGATGCAAGCTCCATCATTGATTATCTGCTGTTCGCGAAGAAGTACATCGCAGACTGTGAAGAAAAATATGGCGTATCTGAGGTCGAACAGTTACTCGACTCGTGCCACGCGTTGATGAACTATGGTGTAGACCGCTATAAACGACCAGAAAAGATCTCCATCGCTGAAGAGACAGCACGTCAACAAGAACGAGAGGCGTATCTACAATCTCAAGTAAATGAACTATGGCGCACTGTACCGAAGAACCGCGATAAAGAGGAAGAGCAGCAGGTACGTTTCCCTAGTGAACCGCAAGAGAACATTCTCTACTTCATTGAGAAAAATGCCCCGCTTCTAGAGCCTTGGCAACGTGAGTGTGTTCGTATCGTTCGCAAAATCAGTCAATATTTCTATCCACAAAAACAGACTCAAGTGATGAACGAAGGTTGGGCGACTTTCTGGCACTATACAATTCTGAACCACCTTTACGACGAAGGTTTGGTCAGTGATAAGTTCATTCTGGAGTTCCTGCATAGCCACACCAGTGTGGTCGCGCAACCTGCCTACAACAGCCCTTACTTCAGTGGGATTAACCCTTACGCACTTGGCTTTGCAATGTTCCAAGATATCCGCCGCATCTGTGAAAACCCGACGGATGAAGACAGGGAGTGGTTCCCTGAGCTCGCGGGAAGCGATTGGCTTGAAGCGGTTCACTTTGCCATGCATAACTTCAAAGATGAGAGCTTTATCAGCCAGTATTTATCTCCGAAAATTATCCGAGACTTTAAGTTGTTTTCAATTCTCGATGATGATCGTAAGAGCGTGATTGAGGTGAGTGCGATTCATGACGAAATGGGCTACCGCATGATTCGTGAAAAGCTCGCTGCGCAATACAACCTAAGTAACCTAGAACCGAACATTCAAGTATTTAATGTAGATGTACGCGGTGACCGCTCGATGACCCTGCAATACGTGCCTCACGACCGTATACCGCTTGATAAAGGCTACGATGAAGTAATGAAACACCTCTACCGATTATGGGGCTTTGACGTGGTCTTGGAAGAGCTCAAAGACACAGGACATAGAGAAATCCTTGCGACGTGTCCAAAGCGCAATGATTATGGCTCGAAGATCTAACTTGATTCCAAAGTACATCATGTAGAAAACAACTAACCTAAACAAAAAAGCGCACTGGCCGAAACCAATGCGCTTTTGCTTTTCTTCGCAGCAACAGAGCGTTATACGATCGGCTTTTGGCCACGCTCAATCAGCTTAAGTAAAATGTTATCTGCCGATTGACCCGCTACACCAGCAAGCTTGTCTGATAACTTCTTCTTCTGAACATAGTGGATCGCAAGTACCGTTTTCTCTTTGCATGCATCTACAACGATGTCATCAGAAGTACGAATCTCATCCACAAGACCTAAAGCGTGAGCTTGAGTACCAAACCAGTGCTCACCAGTGGCTACTTTCTCTAAATCTAACTCTGGACGATGATCGCGAATAAAATCTTTAAACAAGCCGTGAGTCTCTTCAAGCTCTTGCTTGAACTTCTCGCGCGCTTTATCGTTATTCTCACCAAACATAGTCAAGGTGCGTTTGTACTCTCCGGCCGTCAGCTGTTCAAACTCAATGTCGTACTTTTTCAGTAACTTATTGAAGTTAGGCAGCTGAGCGATGACACCGATAGAGCCAACAATAGCGAAAGGCGCTGACACAATCTTATCGGCAATACACGCCATCATGTAACCGCCACTTGCCGCGACTTTGTCGACAGAGATAGTCAAAGGAAGACCCGCTGCTTTAATGCGGTCAAGCTGAGAAGACGCTAAACCATAGCCATGTACCATGCCGCCGCCAGACTCAAGCTTAAGCAACACTTCATCGCCCTCACGAGCGACCGCTAATACCGCGGTTACCTCTTCGCGAAGAGAAGCCACCTCTTTTGCATCAATACTGCCATTGAATTCCAAAACAAACAGGTGCGGTTCGCGCTTGCTGTCCAACTCGCCCTCTTTCGCTGCTTTCTTCACTTCTTTGCCGCGTGACTTGGTTTTCTCTTTTTCCGCTTTCTTTTCAGCCTTATCACGAGCCTTGATGAACGCATCATCATGTAAGTGGTGCTCTAGCTGCTCAATCGTCTGTTTATGGTGATCAGATAGGTTAGTGATTTCCAGCTCACCTTTTATCGCGCTCGATTTGCCGCCCACCGATTTAGCAATCACTAAAATAGCAATAATGGCGATCACAACAGTCGCAATTTTGGCTAAAAACAAGCCGTAGTCCAACAAAAATTCCAATGTCATATCCCCTAATGTACGAATTAGTGTATTGTAACCATCTTGTCACGATTACCAAGAATTTCTAATCATTCCTGCGGTTATCTGTGTGATTAAACATCAATGGAATGACGAACATAAAAATAGAAGGATAAGCACAGTGGATTACCCAATCTCTACAGATGCCCTCAAAGATAAAGTAATTTTGGTTACAGGCGCTGGAGCCGGTATTGGCCGCCAAGCTGCATTAAGTTTCGCTCAACACGGTGCGACCGTAATTCTACTCGGCCGTAACGTAAAAAACCTTGAGTTTATTTACGATGAAATCGAGAAAGCGGGCTACCCACAACCTGCGATCATCCCGCTAGATCTTAAGGGTGCAACCAAGCAGAACTACATCGACATGGCTGAAACCATCGAATCTCAATTCGGTCGCTTAGACGGTCTACTGCATAACGCGGGTGTGCTTGGTACTCTGAGCCCATTCGATCAAATCGAAGAAGAGACGTTTGATGATGTTATGCAGATCAACGTAAAAGCCGAGTTCCTAATGACTCAAGCTCTTCTACCGGTACTGAAGAAAGCGGAAGCGGGTAGAATCGTATTCACCTCTTCAACAGTCGGCCACTCTGGTCGCGCGTTCTGGGGCTCTTACGCTATCTCTAAATTTGCGACTGAAGGCATGATGCAGATCTTAGCCGATGAAGTAGAAGGCACAGCATTACGTGTCAATGCGATTAACCCAGGTGCGACTCAAACGCGCATGCGTGCAAAAGCTTATCCAGGTGAAGATGCAAACCAGCTGAAGACACCACTCGACATAATGCCACTTTACCTACACTTGATGAATCCAAGTGTGACTGATGTTCACGGCCAATGCATCGATGCGCAACCTAAGCGATAACCGCGCAATAATGTAAACGAAACATAAAAAAAGAGCTCCTCGGAGCTCTTTTTTAGTCAATAACCGTTTTTAAGTAGATTAATGAAGCTTCAGGTTTGGACGCAGTACGCGGTTAATACGGCCTACCAACATCATCAGTGACGTCTTGATAATGCCATGCAGCGCCATTTGGTGCATACGATATAGCGAGATGTAAACCACGCGAGCAATGCGACCTTCAACCATCATTGAGCCTTTAGTTAAGTTACCCATCAAGCTACCAACGGTTGAGAAACGGCTAAGAGAAACCAAAGAGCCTTTATCTTTGTAAATGTAAGCTTTCTGCTCACGACCATTTAACTTGGCAATGATGTTGTTGAAAGCGCAGCTTGCCATTTGGTGTGCAGCTTGAGCACGTGGTGGTACAAAAGAGCCGTCCGCTTGCGTGCATTGTGCTAGGTCACCAATGACGTAAATATCGTCATCACGTGTCGTTTGCAGAGTATCTTTCACGACCAACTGGTTGATACGGTTTGTCTCTAGACCGCCGATATCTTTAATGAAATCTGGCGCTTTGATACCTGCAGCCCAAACCATGATCTGAGCAGGGATCTTCTCACCATCTTTGGTTGTTAAGCCATCCGCGTCAGCTTGCGTTACCATAGTCATAGTACGAACATTCACACCAAGCTTAGTTAGCTCTGAGTGCGCAGCACTTGAAATGCGAGGTGGAAGTGCAGGAAGAATACGCTCGCCCGCTTCGATTAGGTTTACGTTCAGCTTGCTTGAATCTAGGTCGCCAAAGCCGTAAGTACGCAGCTCTTTTACGGCATTGTGCAGCTCAGCAGATAGCTCAACACCGGTAGCACCTGCGCCAACAATAGCGATATCTACTGTACCTTGACCGTTCTTAGCATGTAGCTTAAGAAACTCATTGTTCATTTCGGTACGGAAACGGTGTGCTTGCTCAGGGCTGTCTAAGAAAATACAGTTATCACGAACACCAGGCGTGTTGAAATCATTCGACGTTGAGCCAATCGCCATAACTAGAATGTCATATTCCAGCTCACGGCTTGGCATTAACAATTCGCCATGTTCATCACGAAGTTCGCTTAGGGCGATAACCTTACGCTCACGATCGATGTCGTTTAGGCTACCCATCTGAAAATCAAAGTAGTGATTCTTTGCATGTGCACGGTAGCTCAATGCGTCGACACCTTCATCCAAAGAGCCGGTTGCTACTTCATGCAGTAACGGTTTCCATAGGTGGCTCGCTTTGCGGTCAACCAGTGTAATCGTCGCACGTTTTTTGCGTCCTAGGGTGCGCCCTAGCTTGGTTGCTAGTTCTAAACCACCAGCACCACCGCCTACTACGATAATTTTTGTCACGATGACAATCCTCTACAAAATAAATAAATGGGGCTCGGCTCGATTACTCCAACCGATAAATTCTGTTTTCTACTCAGCAACCTGCGTTATCGCAGTGTGGAATTTGATTCACTTCCGATCACCGAGTGTTTAGAGGGGCGAAGACTAAAGTCATCTGCTTTAGTAAGTTCACGCGGAAAAAATGGCTCACCTGAGAGGTAAAGCGCAAATAATGGGCAAGTTTATGACTCGCTCTCAATTTTTTTTGATATTTATCAAAATATTTTATTACCGAACATTATATATAGCAAAAACGTGACCGCAACTAAAATCCTTACCTTGAATGAGGTTTCGAAGAAAAATCGCTAACCTTCATACCATTTATACCAATCACAGTAAGTAAGTGTTCAAAAATAGCGCAGGAAAAAGGCTTGAGAACAAGGCAGAACTTTTCGATAAGTAGTTATTCTACAATCAAAAACTCTAACGCAGTTATCGAGCATTTTAACAAGCTAGGGTGAGCAATTATTTACTACGATTGGTATTAGTATGGTGCTGAATATAAAAAAGCAGCACTAGAAAAGTACTGCTTCTTGCCGATAAGATTTTACAAAAAGTTAAGCGTTCTTGAAGGCTTTCATCGCTTGTAAATGTTGAGAGATCTTCTTGAACTTGTGACTCTCTTTTTCATCCCAGATGATCTGATAGTAGTCTTCGAGTTCAGCTGCGGTTTTGTTGTTGTCGTGAATTTCGTCTTCTCGAGACAGAATAACTAAACAGCGATCTTTGTTCTTCACGCGATACTGACTGACACACTTTGTTGCAATGTCCTCGTACTCTTCTGGACGATCAATTCTGCCAACCATGTTCTTTTCAGGTCTCAAGTTCGGATTGAAGATCACCTGTTTGATACCACACAAGAAGCCAATGCGCTCAGACCAATATCCACCTAATCCGACACCACAAATTAGTGGGTGTGGGTCATCTGACTGTTCAATCACTTTATGGACTTCTTTAAGTAGGTGTTGCATGTCGTGTTTTGGATGGAGTGTACTGTAGTTAATGAAACGAACGTCATCATCAATGAATTGCAACTGCAGTATTTTTTCGTGGTTGCCCGGGCTTGTAGAATCAAAGCCGTGTAGGTAAATAATCATTGTACCTCCCTGGTAAAATGCTGGTACGTTTTGATAAATCTAACACGAAAAATAAGGTTTTAAAGTACAGATAACTGAATTTGCATTTTTCCCGTCCTAAACGTGATCCTAACTACAGAAAGTGCGACTGAATGCTTGCGCTTCATCCATATATTGCTCATCTCCCCACAATTGATGAGCCAGCAAATACCAAAGCATCGCCATCATTTTGCTGCGGGGTTGCCAAGCTTCGACGCCAGCTATCCATGCTTGAGTATCATGGATACCTCGAAACTGGCAGTATTGTTGAACGGCCTCTTCGACCGATACATTAGCCACCGAAATCGTCAATGTTAAATCGAGTCTAGGGTCCGCTAACACAGCATACTCCCAGTCAATTATCTTAATCGCATCGTGCTGGCGCACAAGGTTGTAACCACCAAGATCAAAATGACAGAGCCTGTTTTCGATTGGAGGTAGATTGGGTGCTGAACGCCATTGTCGGTAAATCGCTTCAAACTCTTCACCTCTATGCTCTTTATCAAGTCGTAACCAATAGTGATCCACTCGAGCGGTAAAACAGAAAGGGTGCAGAGGGAGTCGCGATGTGTTAACTAAATGCACAGACACCAGAGTTCGCATTAACTGCTGCAGTGAAAGGTCATCATGAATAGTATCTCCTTCAAGCCACTCGACTAACAAACCTTGCTTATTGATGGTCATCGCTTGAGGCGCAATGTGGAGCTGGCCTATCGCTGAGAGTATTTGATACTCTTCGTGGCGCGAAATTCCGAAGGCTTCAGTAATTGAGGTGGCTGGTCGCCACACAAAAGCTTGCCCATCAGCGGTTTCAATCTTCCAGCAACGGTTGGTAAGACCACCAGTTAATGTCTGTGCTTTAACAGGAGGGAGATCGAAATAGTCATCAAGTGAGCCTAAACTCGCATCCAGTTTTTTAGCCTCACTCCAGCAAAAAATCGCCATACTCTCTATTCTCCCCATAAAAAAGACACCAACGTCACCGCAGGTGTCTTTTATTCTCACTCAGTCTTACTATAGCGTAAAGAGCAACACATCACGCTTGTCACTCTATATCGCGCCTTAGGCTCAATTATAGCCCCAGTAAGCTCTTAGATTTTTGCTTGCGGATTTCTGTCTCGTCCGCCCATTCGATAAGACCAGACTCAAGATCCATTAAACGCATGGTCATCTTGTAGTATACGTCTTGATCACTGCCGTCTTTCTTCACGATGCTTGATAGGTTGCCGTAAAGCATGTATTGAGCGCCAACCATCTTACCGAATTGAATCGCTGAGCTTTGGTTTACAAGCTCATCGTTGTTTTGGAAGTTTAGCTGCTCACGAACTGACTCAACGCGGTCCATGTCCACGAAACGGAACTTACCTGAGTTCAACATCTTAGTGCTGATCGTATCTGTGATGGATTCCGTATCGATGTGCTCGCTGGTTTTATTCTTAATACGCTCTACAAACACGATCGGACGCTGATCGCGGGTGATGTAAGAAACCGAACCAGAAGCCATCATGCTATCAACCATTTCGCCAGCAATCGTTTGAAGGTCCGTTGAACCGAAATCGATGGTTGTGGTCTCTACAGCTTGCGCATCACCATAACTTACTTTGTTTGAACAACCGCCTAGAATTACAGCCAATCCTAATAGCGCAATGACACTCTTTTTCATTTTATTTCCTCACATATCCGAGCAGAACCACGCCCTACTCATAAATTTGGTTGGCTTAGCTTGCCGATAAATAGTCACGCTCAGCTTAAACCGTTAAATATTACTGTTCCCGAAACTGCACGCGAAACTGCGTTGCCTGCGGGTTCACAGAAATCTCTGACAAGGTGATGGTCTCATAGCCACGAACGATGGCCTGTTTCCAAGGTCCTTGCTTCAAGTTCACCTCAAGACCTGCATCGTCATACCAATAGAATCGATATAGGATATTCTGATCGCCCTTGTAATCACTCGTGAGACGTACAAGCCCACGGGTATGACCATCAACTTGATCAGTTCTGACATCATCAACTAACAGCCGACTACCTAGAACCTTGTCACCAAAAAATACGTTTTGCGTTAGGCCATCAACACGTACACCTGCTGTGTTCTCAGCACACCCGGCTAAGGCTGCAACAGCCGCTAAGCTCACTAACCACTTTTTCATTACAGCCTCCCTAGCTGCTTATGCCACATGGTGGCGTTGTTCCCTTGGCGAGAAACCCAAACTAATGTGGTTTGCCCATCTCGCACATCAAACTGATATGACTTACCGCCGGCTTCTAGCGTGTAGTTACCAGAAGTCGCCACATAGGTGCTGCTCTTCACTTGAGCAGGCAGCGACTGCCAACTGCGGGTATCTGGTTGTTCAGTTAGCGTGTTCCAGACGTTGAACAGCAAGTTACCCACATCATCACCTTTGGTCGCTTCTTTACGAATCCGGTCTTTCGCGACCACTCGCAGGGCTTGGCGAATCACAATACCCGGCAGGCGTTCAGATAAATCGTTTTGTGCCATTGCGTCTACATCGGTCAACAAACTGCCATTGAGCGAAGTACCATTGATACGAATTGACGCAAATCTTTCGTTTGGCTGCTTTGAATAGTATGGCAGAGCTAGAGAATATATGGCGCCTTGATCACGACTGTCATAAACTGGTAAATCTAAACGCCAACTGTCCATTGCTTGTACAACGCTCTGCTCATCTAAGACTATCACTCGCCCTTCACCAGATTTAAGAGGCGCAGGCATTGAGTAGCGTTTCTTCAACTTTGCCAGATCTTCACGCATACCCAGACGCTGAGCCACCAGCATGGTGCGTTCAACAACTTGCTGGTTGTCAGGCATCACCGCCAAGGCACGTCGATAATCAACATACGCATTGTTAAGGTCATTGGACGCTTCATAAAGAAGACCAGATAAAAACATTAGGTACGCATTTTGTACCGATTGCAGCTTTTTGCCCGCATCTGGGTAGTTCGAGAGAATACTGCCAACGTTCGCCGAAAGACCTTGTGACCGAGCATCGTTTGCTGCTTGCTGCAATTCGGCTTCACGCTGTTTCTTCGCTTGCTCTTGAACTTGGTTAGCACGACGCATCTCAACCAATGCGCCCTCTAAATCATTCTGTTTGAGATAGTTCAGCCCAAGATAAAGATGCAGAAAGCCTAATTCATAATCGGCTGGAGTATATTCGGTAATGTTGTCATTAACCGCTAACGCGCCTACGCTCGCTGCGCTGTCTGTCACCGAGACTACGGCTTTATCTTGCTGAACTCTCACTGCTTGGTCTGCTTGTTCAAACCAAGACTTACTCTCTGCGTACTGTTGGTCTAGTAAATATACGCGGCCTTTTTCAAGGTTATCCAAAATATCGCCTGCGGCATAATCAGGTAGCTCTTGCTGCGCTTCTGAGTAATCACCCGCTCTCAAGGCTTGATACACACTCTGATTTTGAGCGCTGTAGTGACTAAATAAATTCCCCGCAGACATGCTTGCACACCCAACGGTTAATGCCGATATCATCGCGACTGAAACGAACTTGACGTACTGTTTCAAAGATTAACTCCTGCCCATCTATACCAACCATTGCTTTGGACTACAGTTCACGCAAAAAGTTGGTATAGAAGTCATTTTTATTAGCTCATTAATAGTGGACCTAGAGGGCGACCGCCTACAAGGTGCATATGGATATGATAGACCTCTTGGCCACCATGAGAGTTACAATTAACAATCAGTCGGTAACCATCTTCTGCAATACCCTCTTCTTTCGCCAGTTTGCGAGCAACGGTAAACAGACGCCCCATCATCGCTTCATCTTCTGCTTCAACGTCATTCGCTGTTGGGATCAGCTTATTTGGGATAATCAGGATATGACTTGGCGCACGCGGATTAATGTCACGAAACGCAGTAACGAGATCGTCTTGATAAAGAAGGTCTGCTGGAATCTCTTTATTGATTATTTTGCTAAAAATGGTTTCTTCAGCCATGTTTTTCTCCAATAAAACATTTACTTCTAAGAGCTTTGAGTATGCGTCAAGCCACTAGAAACCTCAATCAACCTAAGCTAAAGCATAATAAAAAACAGTGTTCAAATCAAAGAAAACCCAACCGAGTGCAAAAGAATGCCAAGTCGCCTATTGCTGACAGTTATTTTTGACGGGTGCGTCATAAAATGTGTTACTGGAACTCAATAGAATGCTGACACTTTTGTTACTTTGTTTTGGACCGGATTTTCGGTCTGTATTTATTTTTAGGGAGAACGGCCATGAAAGGCTCAGTGATAAAACGCATGTATGCGGGCTTCGCACTGATCATCATCATGTTTGCAATTACGATTACAATCATGATGAGCAGCATGAATCAGATACACAGTAACTTCGAAAGCGTGTCAAAATCTTCGCTGCCCCTTGTTACTCTCTCTAATCAAACCAGTGTGCAGCTACTCTCTGCAGACAAATCCTTCAAAGATTATCTCACTACACAGAATCAAGAGCGCATGACGGCAATGCGCAGTGAATTTACCCAATCACAACAAGCATTCTCTTCTGTACTTAAAGAGCTTGAAATCGCTAGCGCGACAAATCCTGTACTTGTAGAGCGTGTTGAGCAACTAAAACAACTCGAAGAGCGCTACTTCTCTGAAGCAGAAGAAGCGATGAACAACTACGTCGCGATGTTTGAAGCTCAAGAGCAAGTACAAAAAGCATCGCGCGAATTCCAACGTCTGCATTCGGAATTGACGGTTGGAATGAAAGAGTATGTTGCCGATCAGAAAAGCATCTCTGTGAAGGTCATGGCAAAAAGCTACTTTATTAAGTTGAAAGACGCAGAGGTGATCACCTCTGATGCTCTAGCAAGTTCCGATGTTGAGTTAGTGCAAAGTGCAGTAAACAAAAACAAAAAAGCGGTAACACACCTTAACTACGCATACCGAGGTTTAACCACTCAACTGCCTGAGCTAAAAGGCGCGTTCGATGAGTCGGTACAAAAGTTCACGAAAGACGTTGGTCAAAAAGGCGGTGTACTTGATAAACACAATAACTACCTACAAGCGAAGAAGGCACTCTACATCAACATCGCTAACCTAGCGGTAGACGTTGACCAAGCAATGGCAGTTCTTGACTCATTCAACGTCACGGCGGGTGAACAGCTTAATAGCTCACTGGCAGATGCAGGTGAAGTCTACGATCAAGGCCTAATGAAAGCTATCGCGATTGGTGTTGTAGTGACGGTATTCGCAGCAGCGATTGGCTATCACATTGCCCACAGTGTGCGCGAACCTTTGACTCGCATTTTGCATGCACTTGAAGGGCTCACACAGGGGGATATGACTAAACGTATCGACATTCGTTACGACAACGAATTTAGCCGCGTGAGTCGCCACATCAACACGCTTGCCGATAACCTGCATAACATTCTAGTTAAGCTTAATGAAGCATCTGATGAGCTAACTGAAACAGCCAGCATTAACCAGAAGACCTCTTCAACAACGCAAGGACAACTGAGCAATCAGCGCGAACAAACGGCAAATGTAGCAACCGCCATGACAGAGATGTCGCATTCGGTACAAGAAGTGGCGAACAGTGCGCAGAGCTCATTAACTATGGTTCAGCAAGTCGAGTCAGCATCGGAATCTGGCCGTCAAATCATGAACACCAATATCAGCACCATCAATCAACTGGAGACTCGCCTCAATGAGTCAGTTGTCGCTGTGGGTGAACTGCAGCAGATGAGCAGTCAGATTGGCTCAATCCTAGATGTCATTCGTGGGATCGCAGAACAAACCAACCTACTTGCACTCAATGCTGCTATCGAGGCAGCACGTGCGGGTGAACAAGGCCGCGGCTTCGCTGTGGTGGCAGATGAGGTGCGTGTTCTCGCTCAGAAAACCACGCAATCTACGTCTGAGATTGAAACTATGATCAGCAATCTACAATCGAGCTCTAAGACAGCAGGTAACGTGATTGAGAGCTGTATGAATGATATGGAGATGTCCGTTGAGCAGGCTTCCAATGCCAATAGTGCGATGGAAGAGATTCAAGCACTTATCCTAGAGATCAGCCACATGAGTACACATATTTCTGAGGCTGCGGCAGAACAAAGCGAAACATCAAGCGACATTGCGCGTAACATTGAAGACATCAACCACATTGCGGACGCAAGTTATCAAGCGATGTCGTCCATTGCTAAAGCAAGTGAGAACCTGACCATTCTTGCTAATCAGCAAGGTGATTTGGTGCATCAGTTCAAGCTTTAAACCTTTACTAAAGCGACTAAAGGTATGACTTTACTCGCATCAATTTGTTAACCACCTGAACCAGGGTAACTTTTGTCAAAGGTTACCCTTGTTTTTTTAAGCCATTGTCATCATATGAGTATTATGGCTTGCTGCTTTCCGTTACGTTCCCATTTTGAGCGAGCCAATATTAAGGAATTTATATGGCTGTTCACGTTGGCATTATTGATCAAGACCCCATTAGGCTGATTACCCCATTATTGGATAATCGAACCACCAGCTCACACATCGTTTTTATCGGTGACAAGACTCAAGAAGGCATGTATCTGCGCCTTCACTCCGTACTCCAAAAGCGCGATATCACCAGTGAGTTTTTTGAAATTCCTACCATCGTTAATACTTCTGTTATCAAAGAATCTATTCAAGTCTTGGCTGAAGACCTCAAGGCACGCGGACAAGAAGTAAAACTTAACGCAAGCTGCGGTTTAAGACATCGCCTGCTTTCAGTTTACGAAGTATTTCGCACTTATCACTGGCCGATTTTCGTGGTTGAACCAAACAGTGACAAACTGTGTTGGTTATACCCAAATGGCAAAGAAGACACACAAGTACAAGATCGTATTACTATCGATGATTACCTGACCGTATTTGGTGCTCGCGGTGAATTTAATGACTTCGAACTGCCGCCGCAGCTGGATCAAAAACTCTACGAACTGGGTGAACGCTGGGCGAGCAATGCCCTCGAACTGGGGCCAGGTCTAGCAACGCTAAACTACCTAGCAACAACCTGCCGCAAAGAGCAGAAACTGGACGTTGAGCTTTCAGAGAAGCAACAAGGCTATCGTGAGCTGAACATGCTGCTTACCGATCTCGTCGAAGCAAAGATTGCGACCTACCAAGACGGTATTTTGACCTTTGCTAACGAAGATGCGCGTCGTTTCTCGAACGGTGAGTGGCTAGAAACACTGGTGCACAGCACGGTGAAACAGATTCAAGATGACATGCCAACCATTCAAGACCGTTCGTTGAACGTTCAGGTATATCGCCAGCTTGGTGAGCGCGAAGTACGTAATGAGCTGGATGTTGCTTCAGTCGTCAATAATAAACTGCACATCATAGAGTGTAAGACCAAGGGTATGCGTGACGATGGTGATGACACTTTGTATAAGCTGGAATCGCTGCGCGACCTATTAGGCGGCCTTCAGGCTCGTGCTATGCTGGTCAGCTTCCGCCCACTGCGCCATAACGACATCACTCGTGCAGAGGATTTAGGACTTGCTTTGATTGGTCCTGATGAGTTGAAAGATCTTAAAACGCATCTAACATCTTGGTTTGCTGCTGCAGGCGGTCACGAAGACCTAGAGTACTAAGAAAATAAGCAAATAAGCAAATAAGCTGTCAAAGGCTCACGACTCACACACTAAAGGCGCATCATGCGCCTTTTTATTTGTCTTTATTTTCCCCAAACCTAATCGACAAATACAAAAAAGCTGCACCATTAAGTGCAGCTTTTGAGGTTTTAAATCAGGCTATCTAGGATGATAACTGAATTAAGCAGTATCGACGCGATTAAAGCATCTTACGCGCAGCTTCTACAACCACTTTGATTGAGCGAGCTTCTGTCTCTTTTAGCGTATCGTGATCTGGGATCTCTTTCTGTGTACGGTTGATAATAACGCCCGCTACACAACCTGCTTTCAGACCAGAACTTGCACACATAGTTAGCAGTGTTGCAGATTCCATTTCGAAGTTAAGAACGCCCATGTCTTGCCACTCTTGCATAGAACCTTGGAAACGCTTAACAACGCGACCAGAGAAAGTGTCGTAACGCTCTTGACCTGGGTAGAACGTGTCGCTTGATGCTGTAACACCAGTGTGAACCGTTGCGCCAGACTCTTCTACTGCCGCTTTCATCGCTGTTGCAATTTCGAAGTCAGCTACTGCTGGGAACTCCATTGGAGCGAAGTGTAGGCTTGCACCGTCCAGACGAACAGAACCCGTTGTTACAATCATGTCACCCACTTTGACGTGAGGTTGGATTGCACCAGTTGTACCAACACGTAGGAAAGTACGTACACCTAGTTGCGCTAGCTCTTCTACAGCGATAGATGTAGATGGACCACCAATACCAGTAGAACAAACAACCACAGGCTTTCCATCTAGCTCAGTGCGGTACAGCGTGTACTCACGGTGGCTTGCTAGAAATACTGGGTTTTCCATTTCGTCAGCAATTTTTTGTACACGTGCTGGATCACCTGGGATGATCGCGAGTGTCGCACCTTGAAGATCAGCTTCAGTAATACCTAAGTGGAAAACAGCTTGAGACATAGTTTGCTCCTTGTGGCTTATTGAGTGTTCATCACCCTTATCTAAGCGCATTATAAGTTTGTGGGGTACGTGTTTACTCTAACCAAGCTATTCACAAAATGAAGTGACAGACATCACACCTCTCCACGCAACATACAATCAATTTTCACAAAAAACAGATCTCAATCACACTTATACCGCAATCGTATAGCTTCGTTGCATAATAATGACCAAAAAAACGCCTCTAGTTCATAAAACGCAAATCAAACAACATGCGCTTAATAAACTAGAGGCGTTCTGTAACTAATGCGACGATCTCTTAGTCAGCTTTTGACTTGAATCTTAGTAGTCTTAAAGCATTGAGTGTCACAAGCGCAGTTGCACCACTATCAGCAAGTACAGCTACCCATAAACCAGTAATACCAAATAGGCTGGTCACTAAGAAGACACCTTTTAACCCCAACGCCAAAGCGACGTTCTGGCGAATATTTCTCATGGTGGCCTGTGACAGCTCAATCATAGCCGGCAGTTCAGTTAGACGATTGTGAGTCAGTGCCGAATCAGCGGTTTCTAAAGCGACGTCGGTGCCACCACCCATCGCAATACCAACATTTGCCGTTTTCATTGCTGGAGCATCATTAATACCATCGCCCACCATAGCAACATGTGAATGGCGAGTAAGCTCTTCAACGTAACTCACTTTATCCGCTGGCAACAGACTTGCTTTGTATTGCATGCCAACCACCGAGCTGATTGCC
This sequence comes from Vibrio pelagius, assembly GCF_024347575.1. NCBI lineage: Bacteria > Pseudomonadati > Pseudomonadota > Gammaproteobacteria > Vibrionales > Vibrionaceae > Vibrio > Vibrio pelagius. The sequence goes on along the minus strand of NZ_AP025503.1, from coordinate 1,094,612 downwards.
TCAGCACTGCGCGGGTTATCGCCCGTCAACATAATCGACTCAACGCCCAACTTGCTTAAACGTTCTACTGCAGCTTTGGCGTCACTGCGCAGTGTGTCTTGCCACGCGATTAAACCAATGACGGTTTGAGGACGCTCTACTGCCACGACCACCGTCTTGCCTTGCATCTCAAGCGAAGTAACCTGCTCTTGTACTGACGAATCAAGATCAAACGTCACTTTCGATGGTGAAAGCACTTGATATGTACGCCCATCGACATCACCTTCAACACCACTACCGATAAGGGCACGTTTGTTGTCAGATTCCGGGATATCAATCCCCTTCTCTTTAACTTTATTGACGAGAGATAGCGCTAGTGGATGGCTTGACCCCACTTCAATCGCACCGACCACACGCAATAACTGTTGCTCATTCCAACCTTGCAACGGTAACACGTCAGTAACTTGTGGCTTGCCCTCGGTCAGTGTGCCAGTTTTATCAAACGCAATGGTTTCAACCTTACCTAACTGCTCTAGCGCAGCACCGCCTTTAATCAAGGCACCACGTTTTGCTGCTGCAGCCAAGCCAGAAGTAATCGCTGCCGGCGTTGAGACAACCAACGCACAAGGGCATGCGATCAACAGCAACGCAAGACCACGATAAACCCAAGTTTCCCAAGGTTGAGCGAACAAACTCGGCGGAATCACAATGACCATCAAGGCCACAAACATCATTAGCGGCGTATACCAACGGCTAAATTTATCTAGGAATCGTTCTAAAGGTGCTTTGCGTGATTCTGCTTCTTCAATCAAATGAAGAATTCGGTCTATCGCATTCTCACCTTGTTTAGAAGTGATCGTGATACGAACAACCTTGTCGACCACAACCGCACCCGCCATGATGGTGTTGCCTTTGATGTGTTCGACAGGGACAGATTCACCAGTGAGTGCGCTCTCATCGAAGCTGGCGGCGTAAGTAATCAATTGACCATCTGCTGGCAGTCGAGCACCAGGAGAGACTTCAATAACATCACCAGGCTTAAGTTCCGTCACTGCAACTTCGACACGTTCACCATCGACAATTTGAGTCGCATTTTCAGGCACCAATGCCATCAATGCTTGTACACCACTGCGTGCACGGGATGAAGCAAAGGCCTCTAAACGCTCACCGATTAAGAACAACAATAGAACCATGGCTGCTTCTACTGTTTCCCCCAAATACAGGGCACCCAGAGCAGCAACACTCATCAAGGTTTCAATGGCAAAAGGAGTGCCTGAGCGGGCAAGCTTCACCGCTTGTTTTGCGACAGGGTAAAGTCCAAGCAAACAGGTGACAATGAACAATCGCTCACTTAAAACAGGGCTGACGTCTTTAATTAAGGCCGCGAATAACATCGCAGCGGCAATCGCAATGATCTGGAGATTTGGCTGAATGTATGATTGCCAGAAGGTCGCTGGCTGTTGCTTTTCCTTAACGCCAACTTCACTCAAACTGAAGCCCGTTTTTTGAACGGCGGTTTTAATGGTTTCTGTGAGTTCAACTTGATCGTATTTCACGACCAGTTTTTCCGTCGCAAACAGAACCTTGGCTTCAATCACACCAGGAATAGAAGAAACGGCTTTTTCTACCTTTCGTGCACAGGCTGGGCAGTCCATACCTGAAACGAGCCAGCTTTTAGTGAGCTTGCTTTTTAGTTCGACAACTGAGGACAGCCGGTCTTCTTCTCCACTGTCTGAACCGCAACAACTCTCGCCGCCAGCAGAGGGCTCAGAGGTTGCACAGCACGAAGATGGGCTGGTAGAAGCAGCTGTAATGCTAGTGATTTTAGGGCTACCGCAGCTTGAAGCTACAGGTTTGTTTTGAATCTCCGCTTTGGTTGAGCGGCACGCGGCATGTTTTGCACACATAATAAATTCTCCTTAATACTCGACTGCTGAAGGGGTTTCTAGTTGAGGTAAGCTAAAGTCCCCTCCAGTACACCTGAAGTATAAACCTTGGAGTCGCCTCCAAGGTCAAGGAGAAGTGAGTAGAAATAACTGTTTAGAACAAAAAAGTTATACTGGATGCTGGAAGCAATCATCTAAGTTTTTACCAATGGCTCTCAAAACATCAGTACGAGTGATGATGCCAACCAGTCTGTCATTGTCTATAACTGGGTACGCTTTAGGCTTGCCAACTTTCATCAAATCTGCCAGTTCAATAATTGAAAGATCAGGCGATACTGAAAGCACCTCTTTGTACATGCAATCGCCAACAGTGTGCGTGTCTTGGCAGAAGTAACTCACTTTGACCAGTTTTTCCAACAAGTCCTGTTCCGACAAGAAGCCTATCACTCTCTCATTTTCATCAATCACGGGACCGCCCATATGGTGACTGCGCATTACCTTGTCTAACGCGAGACTTAGCGGCATATCAGGAGTGAACGTCACAACCTGCAGCGTCATGTAATCTTTCACTTTAATCGAATTCATCGCTTTCTCCCTAAAATTTCTCAGCTAGGTCTTATATCGAACCTATACGTTAATTGTTGTCTAAAATCTTGATTTTACTAAATGGGTTTTAACAATTTTATTTATAGGCAAAACCTCATTTCTCAGAAATGTGAGGCGGTATAAGGGCTGAAGCATATAAAACGAGATGTAACAAACCGTTCGATAAGATTCAAAAAAACAGGATATCGACTTACGTTGCTTTGTGGAGTCATGTTCGAGAATCGATCGGCATCGAAAGGTGCGCCGATGAATGTGGCGTACAAAAGTGATAGAGCTTATTGACGGCGGATGCCCGAGTAGAATTTGAAAAAGCAGGCAAGTTCTCGTATCTTAGCCGACAAGACGCATGTCTAACCTACTTTGAACACATAACCTCGGCACATTATGGCTTCCAAACTGCTCACTTCGATCAAATCATTCTTCAACGAAGTCTTAGACTTTCAATCTCGTATATGGGTTATCCATATCGTGGAAGAAGCAATCACAGATCAATCTTTCGTCATCAATGAAGACGGCTTTAAAGAGCCTTTAGAGTGGATGAAAAAGCGCGGATATAGCGAGAATATGCTTGAACGTGTCGACAAAATGGGCATTTCTCAAATCATCGAATTGCAACTGGGCGACATTTCGCATCGCTTGATGCGAGTAAAGTAGCCTTCAGCAGTGCTTAAACACCAGTCAACATCGACTCTCTAAGAAAACGGCAGAGATTAAAAAGGCCAGCACTGCTGACCTAGTTTATTCGTACCCTACGTTCGACAATACGCTTCCCAAAGCTCTGAAGCTCGCTTGTATGCCTCAGGTTTGTCATGAGTCTCTGCAAACAATACCGCGGTCATAGTGTCGACGACACTGTTTGCCATCATCTCCATTTCGTCTTCTGGTGTACCGAGTACGCAGCTATCAGGCAACGATAGTCCTTCATGCATACTGCCTTTCCAATAAAAAGACTCGACCTTCTCAGGAGAGCTCAACCAAACAGTTTGACTCACCTTAGGGTTATATTCCGACTCACCGTTCTGACCCTTAAAAGAGATCACTGAGTGCGATTTATTGCCGATTACATGCTCAACTTCCGCGTGTAATTGAGGGAAACCTGGGTGGAAACTACCACGAACGCCCAATCGACCACCTCCCGGGTTAAGAGCACGAACCACCGTATTAATTGGCGTGCGTAAACCGTAACGATGTTTCCAACCAATCATGGTTTGAGCTTCAGGGGCAAAGTTTGCCAAAGGAAGATAGGCAATCCCCTCTTTCTCTAGAATCTCTCTCGCGTGCTCAGGGTTGTCAGCACACTGCACATTCACATCATGGAGGTGCGTTTCTACATGCGTTCGGCCACTCGGTTTGTCCATATAACCGTGCATTAAAATCTTATAGCCGCTGTCCGCTAAAATTCTCGCCGCCAGTAAATTCCATGGCTTACCGCTACTTGAATCGTTGCGTTTACCGGCATAACAAGGCCAATCAATGTCTGCGCCCAAATCTGGAACTCGAGATTGGAATGCTTTAACAAAGCCAGCAATCTCTTCATTCGTCTCGTTTTGTACGCGAATTAGCATCAGTAGCATCGCCATCTGGTCGTCTCCAACTTGACCACTCAAATACTCATCCATGATGCGATAGGCCTGTTCAAACGTAAGAGGCTTACGACCTCTTTCTCCTCGTCCAACAGTACGAATACACTCTAAAATACTACTCATTGATGTCTAATTCTCTTCTCTCTAACAACTAAAAAAATAAGAAACCTGTTTCGACTCTATACTACCCAAGCAGTCATGCAAAGCGTTACAACACCATCCTTGATACAAAAAAACAAACCAGTTAGAGAAAAACAATAGAACGGAGTGCTAATTTAAGATTAAGTTGTGTTTTTCATAACTGTTCAAAAATACCGAACAAACAGAAACGTGAAACCTCGAACACATCATTACACTGCTGGCTGTTCTGCATGGTTCACGTATACTTCCTCTCATCATTTATCTAGCACTACCAATATAACGAGTAACTCTATGATCATTTTAACGACCAACTTTGGTGATATCGAAATAGAACTGAACTTTGATAAAGCGCCAGTGACTTCTAAGAACTTTCTGAAGTACTGCGAAGACGGCTTTTATAAAGGAACAACTTTTCACCGAGTGATTGAAGGTTTTATGATCCAAGGCGGCGGTCACACCATTGATATGACCGAAAAACCAACACGAGCACCTATCGTCAACGAAGCAAACCGTGGTTTAAAAAACGTCGTAGGTTCAATTGCAATGGCGCGCACTGATGCTCCACACTCAGCGACGGCTCAGTTCTTTATCAACCTCGACAATAATGATTTTCTTGATCACACAGCAACCACCAATGCAGGTTGGGGCTACGCCGTGTTTGGTAAAGTCATCGCTGGTATGGATGTTGTAGAGAAAATTGGTGTTGCGCCAACAACGACACGCTGGGGACATGAAGATGTACCCTGTGAAGATATCGTCATTTCAAAAGTAACCGTTAAGCAATAAGGCTGACGCTTTCCGGTAGCCCTGATGCCCCTGCTTTGGATGTTACCAAGCGGGGGTGGATTACCCCTTTCTCGACAAGCGAATATAGCAAAACAGTGCGCCAATAATCACCGCACCGCCAGCAAGCTTTTGTAGTTCAACCGTTTCACCCAGCATGGTCACGCTTAAGATCAATGTCCATACAGGTTCAAGGATCATAATAAGCGCGGCAACTTCCATGTTCACTGAGTGTTGCCCTACCGTTTGTAGCAAGTAACGAATCGCTGTCGCTACCACCGCAGACACCGTAAACCAGAAAACCAACGAACTGGTAATTTCGAATTCAGGCTGCCCCGTCATTGCAGCAAATGCCATTCCGCTGATACCCACCATAAACAGCTGAATACATATCGAAGCGATAGGCTTAACATTGTTCGTCACTCGTTTGTTCATGACAAAATGCAGTGACAGCATGATTGAAGCGAGTAGAAAGTAGATTTGGCTCTCTTCAAACGCCCAGCCATTAGTGAGCGTGAGCAGTAACATGCCGATGATTGAGATAGGAAACGATAACCAGAATGCACGATTTGGCTTCACACGGAAAATAAGCCAAGAAACGAACGGCGCAATGATCATCGCGAGGCTGGTAATGAATGCCCCTTCAGACAGGCTATCAGTAATTGAGACGGCGTATACCCACAACTGCAGTGAGCCCGATAGAATCAGACCGACACCCGCTATCCCCAACAATTGAGGCCAACTCAATTGACGAATCAAACGAAAACAGAATGGTAGAAGAATCAAACTAGCTATAAAAAAGCGAACACCGATGAACAATGGGCCAGGCATCTCCAGTACTACCAGCTTTGATGCAATCCATCCGACTGCTGCTAATAGCGTTGCACCTAATAGATAAGCTTCACCACCGAGTGTTTTTAGTTTCATAAATCCGAACCCTAGAGCTTGCTCAGATTAACAAATACCTGAGCCAGAACAAAAAAAGCAACCTCACATAAGCAAGGTTGCTAATTTACAAAGTAAAACAGTATAAAGCTACTTTATTGATTAGGCAGTATATTCTGGATAATCCGTTAGACCTTTTTCAGCACCACCAAACAGAGTGTTAGGATCGTGCGCTGCTAGCGGGTAACCATGTTGAATACGTGCTGGTAAATCTGGGTTCGCAACAAATGGACGACCAAAACCGATCATATCCGCAGTACCTTCTGCCAACGCTTCTTCACCACGTTCACTGTTGTAACGACCAGCCCAAATCAATACACCTTGATACGCTTCACGCACCGCTGTTTTGAATGCTTTTGGCGTTTCTGGTGCATCATCCCAATCGACCTCTGCGATATGTAGGTAAACGATGTTGTATAGGTTAAGTAGAGCAGCAGCCGCTGTGTAAGTCTCTACAGGAGTCGCATCAACCGTACCATTCAATGATGTGAATGGCGCAAGGCGAACACCAACACGCTCAGCGCCAATGGCATCAACCATAGCTTCAACCACTTCACCTAAGAAACGCAGACGGTTTTCAATAGAACCACCGTATTCATCTGTACGGTTATTCGCTTCAGAATCAATGAACTGGTTTACTAGGTAACCGTTCGCCGCATGAAGTTCAATACCATCAAAACCGGCTTCAATCGCATTCAGCGCTGCTTGGCGGTACTGTTCGATCACTATTTTAATGTCATCTTTGGTCATTTCGCGCGGTTCAACCACGTCAACAAAACCCGGCTCGTCGGTACCATTATCAATAAATACTTTCACGTTTTCCGCTTTCAGTGCCGATGATGAAATTGGTTGTTCACCGCCAATGTTGTCTGGGTGCGTTACACGGCCTACGTGCCATAACTGTGCGAAAATCTTACCGCCTTTCTGGTGTACTGCATCAGTCACCTTTTTCCAGCCAGCGATTTGCTCTTGAGTATAAATACCCGGAGTCCAAGCGTAGCCTTGGCCCATTGCAGAAATCTGAGTACCTTCAGCAATAATAAGACCCGCAGAAGCACGCTGCGCGTAATATTCAGCCATCATATCGTTCGCAATGTTACCCGGCTGTGTTGCACGAGAGCGAGTCATCGGAGGCATCACAATACGGTTTGCTAGAGTCAATGAACCTAATTGAATTGGTTGAAATAGTGCGTCTTTCATTTTTCTGCCCTTATTATTTTTCTAGTTGGATAAGTTCGATAGCGTAGCCATCAGGATCTTTAACAAACGCGATATGCGTTGTGCCACCAAGAACTGGACCTGGCTCACGGGAAACATTGCCACCCAGAGCTTTAATGTCAGCGCATGCCGAATAGATATCTTCAACGCCTAGTGCTAGGTGACCAAAGGCATTGCCCATCTCGTACTCGTTGGTATCCCAGTTACAAGTCAGCTCGATGGTTGTACCGCCCTGCTCATAACCAACAAACACAAGTGTGTAGCGATATTCCTGATTTTCGTGACGCTCTAACTCTTTCATGCCCAACACTTTTGTGTAGAACTCAATCGACTTATCTAGGTCAGCGACGCGAATCATAGTATGTAGGAACTTCATAATTTCACCTTATTGGGCTCTGCGTAATCGCAGAAAAAATCATTGGCACTCGCCATTTCTTAAGGTGAATGTTACGAAATGAACCTAAAGACGTGAAATTATCATTAGCTATCAACCTAATAATTTTTTGTTATCGTAAATGAGTGAACAATTAGAGACAAAAAAGGTGAGGCTCTTTTGGCCTCACCTTTTCTTTACTCGGTTTTCTGAATTATTTGGGAAACTAATGCGCTAATACGGCTGCGGTATGTAACCCCTTCTTACGCGTCATTAGGTGGAACACCACTGGCACGAAGTAGAAAGAGATTAAAGTAGTCAGTACAGTACCGCCAACAATCGCGACCGCAAACGGAGGCCAGAAGCCGCCACCAGCGATGATCAACGGCATAAAGCCTCCGACTGTGGTGATTGTGGTTGAGCTAATATGACGAGTACAAGACATGACTGCGTTCACCACTGCATCCACACTGCCCGACGATGCCTCTTTGTCTAGCTTCAATTCCGTCAGAATCACGATTGCAGCATTGATAGCAAGGCCTGCGATACCCAGCATTGCTATGATCACTGTAAAACCAAACGGATAGCCAAATATCCAAACCGACAGTAAACCGAGTCCACCAGCCAAGGCTGCTACCATGAAGATAATGGTACTTAGCCTGAATGAGTTGAAGGACATCACGACCACCAACACCATCAAGACAACAACGACTGCTACATTAGAGATCAAGCTATTCACTGAGTGGTCACGCTCGGCAGATTCACCACCAAAATCAATGGTGTAGCCTGATGGAATCTCGTAGCTCTCTAAACGCTTTTGGAACTCGTTGAGCACAGTTTGTGGCAAAACACCCGCTTCAATGTAGCCTTCAATCGTATTCACTCGCTGACCGTTACGGCGAGTAATTGCGCCGCGACTGGTTGTTAACTCCAGCTCAGCCAAAGTCGAGACATTAATCCCCGTCGAATAAACCTCTGAGTTAATCGGCAAACGGATATTGCTTAGGTGCGTCAAATCTTCACGTGCATCATCAGCCACGCGAACACGAATTGGTACCGATTCGCTTCCCTCAATAACCGAACCACTCTCGCGTCCAGTTAGCGTGGTTTGCAGTAGCCCAGCAAACTGATTCAATGAAATGCCATTTAGCTTGGCAGTATCTTCATCCACTTTGAGCCACACTTTTGGCGTGCCCGGCTGCAGTGTTTCACGAGTGTGCGTCACATGCGGAACACCCGCTAAGATAAGACGAACATCTTCACCAATCGCTTTCAATGTATCTAGGTTCTCACCGTATACACGCAGTTCTACGGGAGCCGTGAACGGAGGACCTTGATTCAATTTACGCACCAGAATTTGAGCTTCAGGCACCTCTTTATCTAACACCTTCTGCAACTCAGGGATCAGGGCATTGGCTTGGACAAAATCTCCCGTTTTCACCATTGCTTGAGAGAAGTAAGGCGCATTATTTTGCCTTGCTTGAAGGTTGTAGTAGAACGATGGGAAGTTCGCACCCACCAACCAATCGATACGTTCAACCTCAGAGTAGCGATGGATGATTTCATCAATTCGTTCCGAGGTTTGCTTAGTCGCGTAAACACTTGCTTGAGGCGGCATGTAAACCTGAATCTCAAACATATCTCGGTCTGATGGTGGGAAGAACTGCTCAGTAAGCTGAGACATACTCCAGTAGCCGGTAAACGGCACCAAAAGAACTAGGGCAATAGTGATGATGGGATGGGTAGCACCAAAACGCACCGATGACGAGAACCAACGAGTTAATGCAGGAATACGAAGCCCCGTCATGTACCAATGATGTTCTCCTCGCTTATCAACATCGCTTAACTGCTTCGGCAGTAATCGAGTTGCGAGACCAGCGATCAGAGTATGAGAAATCACATATGAGCCGATCAGTGAGAACGACACCGTAATCGCAATGCCGCCCACAAATTCACCAGAAGCACCCGGCATCAGAATGATCGGCGCGAATGCCAATACTGTGGTTAGTGTTGAACCCAATAGCGGCACCCATAAATGCTTCAATGCATTCATGGTCGCTTCAGCTCGATGTTGACCTTTAAGTCGATACGCTTGAATGGTATCCACCATCACTACCGCGTTATCTACCATAATCCCGAGTGCCACAATCAAGCCCGTCACCGACATCTGGTTGATAGGTACACCAGTCATTTTCATGATGGAAAGCGTGAGCAAAGACGTTAAAGGCAGCGAGATAGCGACCAAGATTGCGGCACGAACACCAAGGGTGACAAACAGAACAATCAAGATAAGAACAAAACCGATCAACAAGCTTTCGCCGAGATCGTTTAGACGTGTCTCTGTATAACCTTGCTGATTAAAGAGCACGTTAACGTGAACATTGCTCGGTAGCTCTTGCTCAAACTTCTCAATCACCGCATTGGCGCGTGATGTCCAATTATCGACACGTAGGTCTGGGTGCATGCGCGCAGCAACAATTACACCCGGCTCGCCATCGATAATCGCGATCTGGTCTTGTGGCGTTTTTTCACCTCGCGATACCGATGCGATATCTTCAAGGCGAACGATGTGGCCATTGGCATCGGTTGCAATTGGCACTTGCTTGATGCGCTCAATAGAATCTAACTCCGACTCAATCTCCAACCCAAAACGAGAGTACGAACTCACTAACTCGCCAGCCGAGTTCTTAGCATCAGCCCCTTCTAGAGATTCAGCAATATTGACACTTGAACGACCGAGCGCAGCAGCATCGGCAGTACGCAAGTTAATTTGAATCTCTTCTTGTGGCATACCGTATTCATCAACGAACTCAGTACCCGACAAGGTTCTCAAACGTTTGGCAAGCTCTTTGGCATAACGCCCTAGAGTTAAGCGATCAGGCTCTCCTGCTCCTGCCCAGGTTAACGCGGTAATAGTGGTAAACGCGTAAGTGTGGTCACTATCTAAATCCGGTGACTGTGCACCAGCAGGAAGAAGCGGTTCAACGTCGGACAACTTGTCTCGCGCTTGTGACCAAACTGGTTCAGGCTCTGTGATGGTATCGTCCAGCTCAAGTGTCACAATCGACACACTAGGGCGAGAGGTTGAGCTGACTAGCTTCACCTCACTTAACTCACGCAGTTTGTTCTCGATAACCTCAGTCACTAAGGTTTCGACTCTCTCTGCGCTCGCTCCTGGGAAGCTAGTGGTGATGTTAGCGTAGCGGTTGATGATGACTGGATCTTCTGCGCGCGGCAGAGTCATGAAAGCGGAGATACCACTCACCATCAACAACGCCGTCATTAAGATAAGCAGTCGCGTATTGGAAATCGTCTCAATGATCTTCATGGGCAACCTACTTAGACGCCAGTTGGAGAGGACTCACGGTCTGTCCCGGAACCAAACGATGAAGACCACTTGCGATAACCTGTTCACCTTCACTAATGGCACCCGTTACGTAAGCTTGTTGGTTATTGGCAAACAACACTTGTACGCTGCGTCGCTCGACTTGGTTATCCTCACCAATCACGAATACATTCCACACTCCGCGCAAGCCATCAATCAAACCCGTTAATGGAATCCAAAAACCTTGGTCATCAATACTCTCTTCAAATTGAAGGTAAGCCAATTGACCTTCTAGCACAGAGGCTTGTTCAGGAAAAAGATAACGCAGCCCAACGCTTCGAGATTGAGTATCAACCATCGCACCCGGATTAAGGAGGCGCACATCGTAAGACTCACCACCGACACGTATATGAGGTTGTGACAATGACGTCACTTTCTGCACTTGATGCGCAGGAATGCCAATAAAAGCCTCTTTGCCCTCAGAAGCGAGTAACGTCAGTGTCGGGTTACCTACATTGACCACATCACCCAGAGAAACAAAACGGGTGGCTATAGTTCCAGAGTACGGGGCGAGAATTGTCGACTTAATCAGTCGCAGATCGTTGGCTTTCAATGAAGCATCAATGCGTAACAGGTTGGCTTGAAGAACGCGCTGCTCACTGGTTAGCGAGTCTATTTCGGCCTCCGCACTAAAGCCCTTTGCTTTCAATGAACGCTGACGCTTTAGGTTCGCGGCCACTAAATTCAACTGAGCTTTGACTTCTTCAGCTTGTGCTTTGAGTTGGCTAAGTTCTGTTTCTAGCAACTGGGTATCTAAACGAATCAGAGGCTGGCCTTTTGTGACTCTGTCACCAACATCAACCATGATCTCTTCTACCTTGCCCGCCAATTCGAAGCCAAGATTGGCTTGCTGACCCGCTCTTACCACACCGACATATTCACGTTGCACCGCGTAAGCGTCCGACTGCGCCAAGACGAGTGTTTCAACCGTAAGAATAGTTGGCTCAGCGGCTGGCTGTGCTTGCGTTGTTTCACCGCATCCTACAAGAAGAGTAGAAAGCGCGACAGCGACTGCGCTGCTCTTCATCAATTTATACATAATACTGTTCCTGTGCAGTATGTCGTTGTCCTATTTTTAGACTAACCAAACCAAACTAGACTGTCTAGTTTGATTGTGTTAAAAATAGGTTTCATCGTTATTGATTGATAAAAGTGTCACAAAAAGCATAATGCTTACCCTGTGACAAATGACGCCGCATTTTGCACGCCAAAGACTGGCTAATATCGAACCAACGAGAAGACAGACGTGACTAAAATCATTAAAAGTGAACAGAAGAGATCGCAAATTTTAACTGCAGCAAGTGAGCTTTTCTCTGAGTACGGCTACAAGATCAATATGGATCAGATAGCCAAAGCCGCTAATGTATCGAAGCAGACTGTTTACTCTCATTTCAAGAACAAAGACGTACTTTTTGAAACATGTATGCAGACCAAATGCGCCGAGCGAGAACTCAGCCCCGATGCTTTTGATATGAATGCCACGTTGGAAGATGAATTAGTAAAGTTTGGGGTGAAGTTTCAAGATTTGCTGTTAGATGAGCAGTCACGACAAACCTTTCAGAACGCTGTCAGTCAATCCAGCACCCACCCAGAGATCGCCTCAATCTATCTGGAAACGGGGCCTCAAAAGACCACCAAGCTACTGGCTGATTATCTACAGGCGAAAATCGACTCTGCAGATCTAACGTTGTCGACCTCTAGCTCAGCCATCATTGCTGCTCGTCAGTTACTGCTGATGTTTCATGGCAAGTCCGCGTACTGGTCATTCTTCGGGCACGACAGCGGCGAATCTAAGGAAGAAAGGCTGAACTACACTCGCGAATGTGTTGCCCTGTTCTTGAATGGTAATCAGAACCGCTAAGGTAATGCTAATCAGCCCCCTGCATACTGCTTTCAGGGACACCTTTGTAACCTTTAGATGGAGTGCCCCTGCGCTCTTTAGTTAATCGCGTCATGGGTGACGTAAATCAGTTCATCGGTATTAAAACCACGCTCTTTCGACATCTGCTTAAACTTCTCTAATACCTCGGGAGCGACTTGTGGCGTTCTAGACAGCAACCATAAGTAATCCGTGTCAGGACCAGAGACAAACGCATATTGGTAACCCTGTTTATCTAACTCAAACACCACATAAGAGCCGTAAAACGGACCAAAAAACGATACTTTCAGATAACCTTGGTCACTCCCTTCCACGAAATACGCTTTGCCTTCCGCTTCTTTCCACTCGCCCTTCTCTATTGAGTAGCCACGATTAATCACTTTCACGCCACCATCGTCACGCAATGAGTATTGAGCGCTGATATTGCTCAGTCCTCTTTCAAACGAATGATCCAAACGGGCAACCTCGTACCATGTACCTAGATAACTATCTAATTGGAATTCATTCACCGGTTTCACCGACTGAGGCATACCCAGACAGCCTCCCAAAAACACCACCGACATCAGCAACAAAAATCTTTTCATTCTTAATCCTTTTTAAATGCATCAACGACAAGCAACTAGGGTGTGTTGACCTTTCGTGGTTGAATTTTGTTCGGATGGGGACGCCTAGTCAAAAGCGTTTTAATCGCGGCGAGGGAGAAGTAGCCTAGTCATTCTAAGCAAATCTCCCTCAACAAAGAGTAAAACGCTTTTTGCGGGGGCGCCCAGCTCGAACCCTTCGGGCAGCGTTTGCTGGTCATTTCTACTGCGTTATCGGCTTCTCATGTAGGCTAGCTACACATCAAAGCCTCTGCCTTGTATAAATACCCAGCAACTCGCTGCAAAAACCAGCTCGAAAGATCAACACACCCTAATACGTTAATAATAGAAAAAGGTTCAGCGTTCACCCATTTAATCAGTGAGTTAACTAACAATTATCTCATTGAAGTCACACATTTTATTTTATAAAACGTAGAATCTCGCTCATCCCATTCAGGGTGTTTCTATAATTAGAAAAATGGATTAAATAAGCGAATCATTATGAGCCTATCTTCATCGGTTATTACTCGTTTCGGCCTACTGCTTTCCGTTCTGTTGGTTTCCATCCCGAGCAAAGCCAGTGATCTACAAGTGTTCTCCAATGCCATCATTTATGGACATTACGAATCAGACACCTTAGTTACTGAAGGTGGCGTCATCACCTTTATAGGTAATCGAGACAAGGCTCTGTCTTTTGCAGGCCCTAACGCTCCTGAAATCGACCTGGAACAAGCTTTTGTTATGCCGGGCTTCATTGATAACCATAATCATGTATTTGAAGCTGCATCTGAGATGGGTGGCGTGTGTGAACTCGACTCAGAAGCAACGCTAGAAGAGCAGATACCTTATCTTGAAGTATGCGCCGATGACGACTCTAAAGGTTGGCTTATGGGCTACGGCTTCTCACTCAATGCGATCATGAACCACCCATCTGATTACACTCCACTCGAGATAATCGACTCTATCTTTCCCGATCGCCCGGTCGTGATCATGGAGCAAACTTCGCACTCTATGTGGGTCAACTCTAAAGCGTTAAAAATCGCTGGTATCAGCGAGCAGTCACCCAATCCTCAAGGTGGTTATTACCTCAAAAATGAACAGACAGGAAAGCTCAATGGCATCTTGCTCGACAATACCGGAGACCAAGTCATGGAAATCGCTTGGAACAGCCAGAACGCACTGTTTGAACAAAGCTATGAAGGCTTGATGGCAGGATTGGAAGAAGCCGCAGCGCACGGTATTACCACGATTGGTGATGGGCGCATGTATTGGAAACGCGGTTGGTATGAGGTTTGGCAAGAAGCTGAAGAGAACAAGGATTTAACGGCACGAGTTTCCCTTCGCCCTTGGGTTTATCCTGAAATGGCGATGCCTTCTCAGCTTGAGGTATTCGAGAAGATGTATTCCAGCGATAAGTCTCGATTGCTTTTGGTCGACCAAGTCAAAATGTACAGTGATGGCATCGTAATTAATGGTACAGCGAAAACACTCGCCCCTTATCTGAACACCTATCTAACCGATTCTCCTTATGGCATTAACTACATTCCACCAGAGCAGATGAAAGATTGGCTTGTGGCGCTAAATAAGATCGGTTTTAGTGCTCATATCCATGCCATTGGTGATGGTGCGGTGCGCGAGTCCCTCGATGCCGTAGAACATGTGCGAAAACTGGGCTCAGACAAACCATACACCCTGACTCATGTTGAGCTGATCGACCAACAAGACATTCCGCGTTTTCGCCAATTGGGCGTCTCCGCCGATTTTCAGGTCGGCTCAGATTACATTGCACAACATAACCATGAGTGGGCGATTGCATTCTTAGGAGCAAAAAGAGCGAAGGCTATGATGAACCTCAATGCCATTCTCAGAACCGAAGCTAACATTACTCTAAGCAGCGATTGGAATGTGCACGACATTAATCCTCTCGTCGGGATTTCAAACAGTTTGATCATGGGTAAAACAGGGCTCACTGATATCTATACAGCCATCGATGCCTATACGCTTTATCCAGCCAAAAGCCTCGGTATTGATGACATCACTGGCACAATTGAAGTGGGTAAATCAGCAGACTTTGCCATTCTCGATAAAGATATCACGACGCTGACAGCAAGACAGATAGCCAAAACCAAAGTCCTGATGACGGTTCTTCGTGGAGATGTGGTTTATACCAATCGTAGTAAATAACTGATCATCCTAGCTTGTTAAAACGCTTGATAACTGCGTTAGAATTTTTGATTGTAGAATAACTACTTACCAAAAAATTCTGCCTTGTTCTTAAGCCTTTTCCCTGCGCTATTTTTGACCACTTATTTACTGTGATTGGTATTACGAATCTGAATAAGTTTTTGGAATCACACATACCAAAAGAGCCAGCATCGACGCTGGCTCTTTCTACTCTAAGTCATCTGTTATGAAGCTTGTGATGGTTCGGCTTGTTTCTGGTTGCTGTCATCCAGTACGAAGTAAATCTTTGAAACCACAATTTCTGAAATCAAGATGACAAGCACCACCAAATCCACAAGTAAGTAGCTTATTCAACTCGAGTAGCATGCCAAACCATAGCGTGATGAGCTTTCCTCTCCAATCATAAATCAAGAAGTAACTACAAATTAGTGCTTATATCTAAAGATCTTACTGTCATCGACAATTTCAATTTTGACAGGAACAGTGCCCTTCTTTACGTTGCCAATTTGTGCAAATGACTTGTAAGAGAGGTCGATAACTCGGCCTTTAACGGAAGGGCCTCTGTCGTTAATTTTAACGTCGACCGATTTGTTAGTGCTGGTATTTGTCACCCTAACGATTGTTCCAAATGGCAGAGTTTTATGAGCTGCAGTGTAAGCATTCTTATCATAAATTTCACCACTGGCAGTGAGCTTTCCATGGAATTTATTGCCGTACCAAGAAGCTTGGCCAACCAACGTATGTGATTGGGCATATTCCTTTGTTTTCGAGCTGCCAGCCGCTGACGTAGAGGTGCATCCGACAAGGATAATGAGAGTAAGAGCGGTCAAGAGAGCACGTAAATTTTTCATACTTTGGGTACTGTTTCGGTGTTGTTAATTTGATTGTTAATTATAGTGACTTCCCAGCCCAAGCCACCACTTGTTAGAGTTTGACATATTTTCACAAACGACAGCGAATTCCGTCATCATTTCGAAAGAATTTATCTGTGGAAGGATAAATTTAACAAGGTATTAAAAACTGACAATCTACAAGCACAAAAAAAGGATTGGTATCTCAACCAATCCTCCAAAACTCGCTATTACTTAGGCTAACTTAAGCAGGCTGATACAACATAAATGCCACTACCATCGCTAAGCTTCCCCCTAAACAACGGTTAACCATCACCATCTGTTTTGGTGATTGCAATAGACGCTGCAGCATGGTGCCACAATACGCCCAAACCAACATACACAACACACCGGTCACCACCATGATGGTGGTAATCGTCACTACTTGAATCAGGTAATCTGCCTGAGTAGTGATGAACTGAGAAAATACGGTCAGCGAAGCAATCCACCCTTTCGGGTTTAGAACTTGAATCAAAACACCAGACATAAATCCTGAGCGATTCACAGAATCCTCTTGCTCAATCTCCATGTTGGCAATCGACCACGCCATAAACAGTAAATAAGCCGCCCCAAGGTATTTCATTACCGTGTAGATCTCTGGGTAAAGGGTAAACAAGCTCACCAAGCCAGCACTGGAACCCGCAAGTATGATGATGATGCCAAAAGCGTTACCAGAGACAAAAGGCAATGTTGCCGCAAATCCATATCGGCTTGATATCCCAAGCAATGCGATGTTTCCTGCTCCCGGTGTAATTCCAATCGATATTGAAAACAACAAGAACGCCAGCATTAGTTGAGCGCTCATTCTTTCTCTCCTAGTAAATAAAACGTTATTGGGAGAAGAGTTTACCGATTTGATTAGGAATTAAATTGCTATATGCGCTAGTATAAAATCAAATTTGAGCAGAATTTTTCTAAAAAAACCATGAAAGTGAAAGAATCCACCAATGAAGTACTAGATGATACAGATATTGCCATTCTTGGACATATCCAAAAAGATGGGCGCATGAGTAACAGCAAGCTTGCCGAAAAGGTCAACCTAAGTGAGACACCTTGTTGGCGTCGTTGGAAGCGCATGGAAGAGACAGGCTATATCGATGGCTATACTGCGCAACTGAACCGCAAAAAGCTGGGGCTGCATGTGGCAGGTTTCACCTTAGTGACACTTGGCAACCATGAGGTCGAAAACACCGAGCCTTTTGAAGAGTTTGTTGCAGTAACAGACTGGATAACCATGTGTCACTGTATTGCAGGCGGTGCCGATTACATGATTCAAGTGTTGGCAAGAGATCTGGAAGAGTATTTTGAGCGAATCAGCTCAATTCGACGAGTGAAAGGCGTCAGCGCAATCCAATCTAACATTTCAGTCAAAGAGCTTAAAAACAGCTACCAACTGCCACTGCAAGATTAGTGGATTTAAAAATAAGAAAGCCCAATCAGCGATAATGCGACTGGGCTTTTTGTTGTCGTTCTTATAAGAGTATCGGTCTCACAAAGGCTTGAGACTGGGTTGGCCTCTATTCACAAGGGTGTGCGAGATGAATTAGCGCTAAACCGCCCAATGAGGTTTCACGGTACTTCTTATTCATGTCTTTACCCGTTTGGTACATGGTCGCGATAACCTTATCAAGCGAGATCAGAGATTTACTATTTCGCTTCAGTGCCATGCGAGATGCGTTAATCGCCTTCATTGCACCCATCGCATTTCGCTCAATACACGGCACTTGTACCAAGCCACCAATTGGGTCACAGGTCATGCCCAGCGAATGCTCCATTGCGATTTCTGCAGCAATGCAAATCTGCTCGTTACTGCCACCGCGCAACGCCGTTAAACCCGCTGCAGCCATAGAAGACGATACACCGACTTCACCTTGGCACCCAACTTCGGCACCTGAAATGGAAGCATTGGTTTTGTACAAAATGCCAATCGCGCCCGATACCGCTAAGAAATCTTTTAATTGCTTGGTATCCAACTCTTTAATGAAGCGATGGTAATACATCAACACAGCCGGAATCACGCCAGCAGCACCATTGGTTGGAGATGTGACTACCTGACCACCAGCTGCGTTTTCTTCACTCACGGCAAAGGCAAACAAGTTAATCCAGTCCATGATTTCCATTGGGTCGCTCTCAACCGCAGCATTCACTTCCAACTTCTTCAGTAAGTTTGGCGCTCGGCGAGTGACGTTCAAACCGCCATCAAGAATACCTTCGGTTTCAAAACCGCGCTCCATACAACGCGACATCACGCGCCAAATCTGGTCTGCCTTTTCTGCAATCGCATCAGCATCTTGGAAAGCGGACTCATTTTTCAGAATCATGCCACCTAGACTCATACCATTTTTTTCTGCCTGCTCCAGCATCTCTTCAGCATTACTAAACGGGTACGTCACTTCAACAGACTTAGTTTGAGTGCCGTTCTGTAGTTCATCAGCGGTTGCAATGAAGCCACCGCCAATCGAGTAATAGGTCTCCTCAACAATGGTATTTCCATCTTGGTCAAAGGCGGTGATCATCATACCGTTCTCATGAAGTGGTAAGTTGTCTTCATGGAATAGCATGTCAGTTTTGTAGTTGAAACCGATAGTGTGGCTTCCACTTAGCTGCATCTCACCACTATCCATTGCTCGACGCATCGCTTCATTAGCACTGGTGATTTTGATGGTGTCTGGTTTGTTGCCGAGCAATCCCAAAATAGTTGCTCTGTCGGTGTGATGCCCGATTCCAGTAAGTGACAGCGAACCATAAAGATCGACCTGAACACGAACCACCTCTGTGATTTTATCGGCAACTAACTGAGTGAAATGAAAGCCCGCAATCATTGGGCCGTTGGTGTGTGAACTCGAAGGTCCTACACCAATTTTGTAGATATCAAAGATCGATAACATAGAACTACCAGTAAAAATTCGGTCAATTAAGAAAGAACGGCATAAAGCCAGTCAGGAATAACGGTACAAGCAGCGACGGTGACTACGGCAAATACCAACAAGCCGTAATGACTTGTCGTCGGCTTAGCAAACAAGTGTTTTTGCTTAGCAATAAATTCATTTTGTTGTTGAGTGACTTCACCAAAGAAACGACTCACGGCAACGCCAAGAATGAGAAAAACGACGGTGCCAATCAGTGCAAACCAAGGCCAAGAAACACCGCTGTACTTAGCCACAAAAACGACAACTACACTGCCTATGCTGCCGGCAATTACACCTTGCTCATTCGCTTTGTTGAAAAACAACCCAAGAATGAAAGACCCAAGACGAATACCAACAAAAATTGAAGTCAGGCTAGCAATGGTTTTTAGTACAGATTCATTTGAAACAGCGAGCAAAGCAGGCACCACCACCGACGCAGCGGCAACAAGACTCATCTTTCTGGCCACCGATTCATAGTGTGCGTCGGAAGCTGATTTACGGAAAAATCGCTTATAAAAGTCGAACGTTGCGACGGTTGCCATCGAGTTATAAGTCGAGTCCAGAGTCGACATAGCCGCTGCCGATAACGCAGCAATCACCAAACCGACAATGATTGGGTTGGTATGATTAAACACAAAGTCGAGAATCACTTCATTGCTGTTTTCAAAACTATTATCTTGATAGAAGACGCTTAGCAGTACGCCCATCACCGCAAAGAATAGGTAGATGAAAAACGCACCGTAACCACATAGCAGCATGGATTTCTGTGCTGTTTTCACATCTTTTGTCGCCAGCGTTCTTTGAATAATCAGTTGGTTAGTGCCGTAAACGCTAAGATGCAAAAAACTCACTGCGACCAAACCCGCCCATAAAGTGGTATCAACGCCCAAGTCGAAATCTAGGTTAATGATGTTAAGTTGTTCTGGTGACGGCATCTCGCCAGCTTCAATTTTCATTAGAAGCAAACCAAAAATCGCAACGCTACCGATAATCAGTACCGCAGACTGCAGCATGTCGGTCCATATTACGGTTGAGATACCACCTGCATAGGTATAGAGCGCGGTGAACAAACTGATGTAAATAATCGCTTCGGAAATACCAATCGGTAGTACTTGCACCACAATCAAAGCAACGGCATACAAGATCACACCCGCCGAAATACACTGCACGACAATAAACACAATCGAGTTGATAGTACGGGCAACAACGCCAAAGCGGTGCTCTAGGTATTCATAGATCGAAGTCAGACCTAGCTTGTAAAACACGGGAACAAAGAAAACGACAGCGAAAAAGATGACGACCGGATAGTTTAAGTGAACACTCATCGCTTCCATACCTGAGCTATAAACCCAGCCCGGCATACCCACGAACGTCATTGCACTGATGTAGGTTGCTAGGATCGACACACCTGCCGTAAACCAACCAAATTGTTTCCCACCAGTTGAAAAATCGCCACCAACGCTATAGCGCTTATTCACTAAGTAGCTGATAAATAGTGTGGTTAGCACATAGAGAGCAATCACCATAAAACTTGAGTACGTAACCATTTTGAGATTCCGTTTATTGTATTTCGCAAATCATTCGCAGCCAATATTACTTAAAATTGGCTAACTTCCCTCAAAAACCCCCTGTAAGTGTGAGTGTTGTCACTAAGATAGATGAATAATCACTCAAAATATGCATAAAGTGCCAAAAACGCGATCTAATGGGATCAAGATCACCAAAACAGATAAAATGGGTACGCACTCATTTTAAAATTGACTTTGATCACGGATCGAGTAACCACAAAAACTCTATTATCTCTCCCGAAACGAAGACAGCGTAGTAAACACCAATAACTACTACACTGGAATCAAAACTCATAACACCCTATATAAAATAAAGGTTTATCGGTCATGACTACGAAAAAACACATGAGCGAAGTTCCTATGATTCAAAGGGTAGCTGCTTATCTTGCAATTCTAGTGGGCTACTTTTTCTATTGTTATAACTTTGTAATTATTGACTACGTACGCCCATACATCGTTGATGCGTATGATGGCATTAACTTAGCGGATACCGCTCAATTCTATACATGGCAGTCAGTTGGTGCGCTTATTGGTGCCCTAAGCTGTGCATGGGTGGCATCAAACTTTGGTAAGAAATCGACTCTTATTGTCATCACAGCACTGAACGGCGGCGCAACCATCATCAACATGATGTTTACTGACTACGCAATGTGGGCAGCCATGCGTTTTATCATCGGTATTTCTTTAGGTGGTTACTTCACAGTAGCAGTAAGCCTAATGATCGGCCTATTCACGCCAACGGTTCGCGGTAAATTAACGGCATTCGCTTCTTCTATGTTCTCGGTAGCTCTAATGGCGATGGGTGCTTACGCAGCGTTTATCTCTAGCATTGACGCGCCGTGGCAGAGCCTAATGTGGGTAGGTGGTATTCCTCCTCTAGCCGCTGCGGTAGTGATGATCTTTATCCTTCCGAGCGACAAAAAAGTGATCGCTTACGGTGAAGAAGATCAAGCAGAAGCTGAAGCATCAAATGCACCTGCGAAGAAAGGTTCTTGGGGCGAAATGCTTAGCGCACCATACCGTAAGCTAACCATCACTTGTCTATTGCTAGCGGGTCTTAACTTCTACGGCTATCAGTTCTTCTCTGGCTTCGTGACAACGTACCTAAAAGAAGTTCGTCAATTCGACGGCGCGACCATCGGCATCATCTTCTCTATCTCGGCATTCGGTTCTCTATTCGGTGCTTGGGTATGGGGTGCAATCGCGGATAAATACGGTCGTAAGGTTAACGCATTCGGTTTCATCCTTGCAGGTGTTATGGCTTCAGTATTCTTCGTAGCTCCAAGCGACGTGATGATCGGCAGCCTAAACATGCTGGCTATCCTAGGTCTTATCTACAACTTCGGCCTATCAGCTTCAGCAGTATGGGGTGGTTACTTCTCAGAACTTTTCCCAGCTCACCTACGTAGCTTCGGCGCAGCTCTATTCCACGGTGGTCGTATCATCGGTATGTGGGCACCAATGGTGTTGGTATTCATCCAAGAGCGCAGCGACCTTGCAACAGCAATGTGGGGCTCACCGATTGTATGGATTGTGGCAGGTCTACTGTGGCTATCTCTACCAGAAACATTGAAAGGCGGCATCTTCGACAAGAGCAAAAAAGCGGAAGCGGCAAAAGCTTGATCCCCTTCAGCTGAAAGTCTCTCAAGACAAGAAATAAACATTGATCCGGCTGAGCAGTCAGCCGGTAACAAAATCCAAATCGAGTCCTGTTCCGAATGTTGACTCGACAACATAAAGAGAATGAATTATGTCTAAATATCAAGAAGCTAAACGCATTGTTCGCGAATATTTTGATGCGATGGAAAATGCAACTCACGAGAACGTTGCTGAAGTACTAAAAGCACACACTTCTGAAGATTACTTGTGGCGCGGTGTTTACCCATTCCGTGAGCAAGAAGGCGCTCAAGCAGCAGCTGACGTATTCTGGGCTCCAATGATGAAATCAATGACTCGCATGCAACGCCGTCAAGACATCTTCATCGGCGGTAACAACGAAATCAACCCAGATGAAATTTGGGTAATGAGCATGGGTCACTTCATGGGTCTATTCGACGCTGAATACCTAGGCATGCGCCCTACCGGAAAAATCATGAACGTTCGCTACGCGGAATTTAACTGTGTTGTTGACGGAAAAATCACTAAGACAGGTCTATTCCTAGACCTACTAGGTATGATGGACCAAGCGGGTTGCTACCCACTACCACCATCAACAGGCAAACACTTCGTATACCCTGGCCCACGCAACCACGACGGTCTACTGTTTGAAGATGCAGCGCCAGAAGAAGGTGTTGCTACGCTTGCTCTAGTGAACAAGATGGTTGATGACCTATCTGCCCTTAACGACAGCGGCGCAATGGGTTGTCCACCAGAGGTTCTTGAGAAGAGCTGGTCTAAAGATATGATCTGGTACGGCCCTTGTGGTATCGGTGCATCTTACACCATTCCACGTTACCAGAAGCAACACCAACTTCCTTTCCGTAATAACCTGAAAGACAAGAAGTTTAATGGTCACGTTTGTCGCTTCGCTGAAGGCAGCTTCTCTTGCTTCTTCGGTTGGCCAAACCTATCTAACACACCAATCGGTGGCTTCCTAGGTATGACTGGTGGCGAAGTTCGCGCAGACATGCAAGTGGTTGATGTTTACTACCGTGACGGCGACAAGCTATCTGAGAACTGGGTACTGATCGACCTTCCTTACTGGTTGAAACAGCAAGGTCTAGACGTGTTCGAACGCACTTCTACTATCATGAACCCAACGCTGTAACTCTGCCCTATTGTCTACTTAGTCCATACCTACACTAGGTCGACATGACTGCCGAGGGCTCCTTCTCGCCCTCGGCAACTTGCTCCACTCAAAATAACCAACCTGTGCCTCACGGATGAGTGCACCCTCTGAACCACTACATTTAACGGGCTTGAAAGCACGGTGGCTTTCTGCGGCCTGAATAAAGAGAATTACAATGAAAAAGTCGATTCTTTCTGCAGTGATCCTGACAGCACTGACTTCAGGTTCAGCTTTTGCTGCACACACTTTTACCAATGACGCGGGCGATAGCCTAACACTAGATGGTCGTTTTGACGTTCGTTACCATGATAAGGGCGGCGATCATAATGGCGAATGGAACAGCGGTAGCTCTCGCTTTGGCCTAAAAGGTCAAATGGGCTTAGACAACGGTTGGACTGGCTTTGGCCATGCCGAATGGGGTTACAACTCTGGTGCTAACGGCGACAATATTTATGACCGACTTCTATACGCTGGCGTAGAGCACGATAAGTACGGCAAGATTGCAGCAGGTACTAAGCAGTGGTCTACCTTCTACGATGTGGCTTGGTTTACCGATATGGGGCGTGTATTTGGTTCACGTGGTTCTGGCTACTACAACATGTCTGACTGGGGCATCGCTTCGGGTACAGGCCGAGCGGAAAACTCAATCACCTACCGCAACAACATCAATGACAACTGGAAGTACGGCTTCACTTACCAAACCACTCGCGAAGATGTGTCTGTTTCTAAAAGATACAACCAAACTGACTCAGATACTGTGACGTTGAAAAATGGTATCGGCGCGTCAACGCTATACACAATTATGGATGGCCTAACTATCGGTTTAGCCTACCATCAGAATGAGTTTGACGATGTTGATGCGGGTGTTCAGAACATCAAAAATGGCGATACTCAACGCATCGGTTTATTAGGTGTGAACTACACCAACAACGGATTGTTTATTGGCTTCACTTACAGCCAAGGCTCAAACTGGGAAACCACCAGCCAGTCAGAGTTCTACGATCACCGTGGTGCTGAATTCTTTACTTACTACCACTTTGAGAATGGCCTTCGCCCAACCCTTAACGTTAACTACTTAACGGATACAGATAACAATGCCAATGGTTACGAGCGTCAGTTGATTATCCCTGGTCTTGAATACCACTTTAAGAAAAACAAATTCTTAGTATGGACCGAGTACCAATTCGATAATGGTAACGATTCATACAACGGTGCGAAATACGAAAATAGCGATGACCAATTCGCTGCAGGTATTCGATACTACTTCTAATCTTTGGATTCTCAATCAAACGATATAACGATGATCTAAAAAAGCTCTGCCACGTTAATCACTAACTAAGCAGAGCTTTTTGGGTTATACCCAGCCTACAACCCAACCTCACCATCTAAGCCTTATTTTCATAGGACTTTACCGAATTGATTTTTTGAATACGTACCTACTTATGGTACTCTATATGACATCAATTCTGCTTATAATGCATGGTCTATGAACTCTCCAAAACACTCATCTTTACCGAAAGCAACCGTAACCTCAAAAGATGTTGCTAAGCTTGCTGGCGTTTCTCAATCTACTGTTTCTCGTGTATTTGTACCGGGCAGTTCGGTATCAGAAAAGACCAAGCAAAAAGTATTTGAAGCGGCGAAAGCTCTTAACTATCGCCCAAACGCTTTTGCGCGGAGCCTGACTACCAACGAGTCTAAATTGATTGGATTGGTTTTCCCAGATGCCGATTACCCTATCCACATGAAAACCCTACAACTCATTTCCACAGAGCTGCAAAAACAGGGATACTCAGCCGTACTTATTCCGTGGCAGGTTGATGCAAACGACAACCACTCGATCCCTAATATCTTCCAATATCGAGTTGATGGTGTCATTGCTGCATCTGCAACCTTTAATAAATCGCTCTATGAAGAGTGTGAAGAGTTCGATATCCCTATTGTTCAGTATGCTCGCGTAGTTGAAGGCACGAAGAGCAGCCATGTAGTCAGCGATAACTATGCTGCCGGGCAGCTTGCAGCACAGCAGTTTCACAGCAGCGGCGTCACGTCTGCAGTTTACCTAACTGGTAACGTCCCAACGTATACCAATGACGAACGCGAGGCCGGTTTTTGTTCTGAGTTCGAAGACTTAACCGGTAAGCCAGCGCGCGTGATTGAAGCGGATTATGACTATCTTGATGCGCTAGAAACGATCAGATCTCTGTTTTCAGAATCTTCTAAACCAGAAGCAATCTTTTGTGCGACGGATAACCTCGCAATGGCGGTGATGGATGTGGCTCGTTTGGAGTTCAATCTCAGAATCCCTGAAGACCTACAGGTGATTGGCTTTGATGATATCCCGCAAACACAGTGGCTTAACTATCAACTCTCGACATTCAAGCAGGATTTCAAACGCCTAGCTCGTGAGTCCGTGAAAATCGTGGTAAACCAAATCCAAGAGCAAGACACAAGCCTAGTTAAACTGATGGTTCCGGTTAAGTTCATTGAGAGAAAAACGACGCTCAAGTAACGCTAAGACTATGTAAACGTAAAGTGGAATAATTTTCAATTCGCTTACGTTCGATGTTCGCAATTGATGTATGATTCACATTCAGTTCTAACTCAACTCACAAAGAAACCCTATGTCTTCACTCTCTTTCTCGTTCATCCCCGTTGGGGTTCGCTTTATGTTGCTATCCGCATTAGGGTTTGCGCTGATGTCAGCATCCGTAAAGTACGTGAGCAACTATGGCATTCCTGTCTTTGAAATTGTCGCTGCTAGGGCCTTGGTGTCTCTTATCATCAGCTATGTTGATGTGAAGCGTAAGGGAATCTCGGTTTGGGGGAACAACAAACCGTTATTATTTGTACGGGGTGCCGTCGGTACTGCAGCGTTGATGTGTGTTTACTATGCAGTAACGACACTACCTCTGGCTGAAGCGACCATCCTTCAATACGTACATCCTGTGTTTACGGCTCTACTTGGTGTTCTCTTTCTCAAAGAGCGAGTTCAAACCTCAACCATGATCTGCATTGCCTTCTGCCTAGCTGGTCTATTTGTGATGGTTCAACCAAATATGAACAGCGATATCACCAATGAACTGCCTCTATTCAGCATCTTGGTGGCATTGATCGGTGCATTTGGTAGCTCGATTGCTTATGTGATTGTACGAAAGCTCAGCCAAACCGAGGACAGCTCAGTGATTATCCTTTACTTCCCAATGGTTGCGCTACCAGTCTCGATAGCCCTGATTTGGAATGACTTTGTTTGGCCAAGCTTGTTCATCACCATCATGTTGGTATTGGTCGGAGTGTTCACCCAGATCGGACAATATGGCTTAACCAAAGCGATGCAAACTCAAGCTGCCGGTAAAGCTTCGGCTTATTCCTACGTACAGATTGTTTTTTCGGCGCTGCTTGGCGTTTGGCTATTCAACGAAATACCATCTGTTTGGACTTACCTAGGTGGTGGCTTGATTGTGACAGGCGCGCTTATCAACGTATTTGGAAAACAGTTGCTCAAACCGTTTAAAAAGATTGCATAGGCAATTCAGTCTTATCCCCTCAATGTACAAAGTCGTCCCTGTGGCGGCTTTTTGTTTATCATTTCTTATATTTCAACTGGATACAGTGCTGTCTGTCGGTCTATAAATAAAGAAGCATCGTCGTTTCATCTAGATCTCATTGACGGATATTTAAACAAGTTTGTGGGTTAGCTCAAACACGGTGTTCGCAATAAGCATGTAACATGAGATCAATAAGGTTTTTCTTTCCACGCTCAAACCAGTAGCGAGACGCCAGTGACTTTTAAACACAATTACGACTTCGATCCGACCTACGGATATGACCTAGACCAGCTCTTGCACGTTGAAGCGAGCGTTACACCAGCTGACTTCGCCTATTTTTGGCAACAGAAGTATGAGCGAGCACTGCAGGTGACGCCCTATGTCAGCTTGCAAGATACTGGACGTATTGTAAATCACTGGCGCGTGTTCGATTGCTATTACAACTCGACCGACGGCGTGCGAATCGGTGGTTGGCTATTACTGCCTGAGAAAGAAGAAATTCAATGCGCAGTCGTTTGGGCTCACGGCTACGGCGGACTTGATGAACCAGATACAACTTGGAAGCTAAAACATACAGCGATATTAGTCCCATGTGTGCGTGGTATCAGTCGCAGCCACCATCATCCCATCTCAGACGACCCGTACTGGCATGTACTGCATAACGTACAAGACAGAGAGCACTACATCTTAGGTGGGTGCGTTCAAGACTTGTGGTGTGGGATTTCCGCGGTGCTCACTCTATACCCCAACCTCAAATACAAAATTGGCATGATTGGTAATAGCTTAGGGGGCGGTCTTGCGATCTTTGCTACAGCCTTTGATAGGCGCATCAAGCGCTGTCACTTTCATGTGCCTACTTTTGGTAATGTATCGCTACGCTTAGCTATGCCGACCATTGGCAGTACACAAGCCCTTATCGATTTTGGTAATCAAGCCCTGCTTGCTCGTAACCTCCCCTATTTTGATACTTCATGCGCCGCCAAGTTTATCTCTCAACCTTCTCACTGGGGTTTAGCACTGTTCGACCCTTATGTCGCACCTCCTGGGCAATTCAGCGCCTACAACGCCTGCAAAGGTCAAAAAGAGCTGTTTGTATTAGAAGCAGGACACTTTATTTACCGAGGCGAAGGCAAACAGCGTCGTGAGCTACGTAAAAGTGTTGAGTTGTTCTTTAAAACCTTGGGGGACTGTGATGAGACGTGAGTATCACAAATGGTGGAGCCCCAACCTCAATCGCAACATGGAACTACTGATATTCGGTCATGCGGGTGCAAAAGTTCTGGTCTTCCCCACTCGTACAGGCCGTTTCTTCGAATATGAGAACCTTGGGTTAGTCGATTCAATTGCCGACAAGATCGATGCGGGGCAGTTACAACTCTACTGCGTGGATAGTGTCGATACCGAAAGTATGTACTGTTTCTGGGCGCACCCTTTTGGCCGAATGCACCGCCATTGTCAGTATGAAGAGTATATTCTCAGAGAAGTGCTGCCATTGATGGCGAGTAAGAACAGCCATCCTTGTACGATTTCGCACGGCTGTTCACTGGGTGCTTACCATGCCGCGACTCTATTTTTTAGACATCCTCACTTATTTCAGAAATTGGTCGCGTTTTCTGGTCGCTACGACCTCACTTGGAGTACTGAGTCATTTAAAGACCTGTTCGATGGCTTGTACAATGACGAAATTTATTACCACACCCCGACTCACTTTCTACCTGGTTTACCTCCCTCTGACCAACTCACCCAAATCAAAAATAGCGACATTGTGTTTGCGATAGGTAAGGAAGATCCATTTCTGCAAAACAACCACCAGCTCAGTCAGATTCTGAACCAAAAAGGGATTCAGCACCGAATGTATGAATGGGAAGGCCGAGCGCACAGAGGGCGTTATTGGCGTCAAATGCTCCCGTTATACCTTTGAATAGAGAGTTGCAAAATCAACTTTTCTCTAAGTTATGGTTAATCGAACAGCTTAATAACGAGTGCATTGTTCTTGATAACCAAGTTCGGATCGGCCGATTTTAATAGTGCCTCCTGAACCTTTGTCGCACTTAGCTTATAAACTGGCTGTTGAGACAGCGCCAACCCAATCATAGACACTGCAGGTCGCAGTAGATTAGCGATATTCTCAGGTAGCTGCTTACCTTTTTCATCAATGCTCTCTAAGCGCAACGATTTCAAATACACTTCACCATTCTCTTTGTCGTACTCTGGAATCGCGCTAAATTCAATATCGAGATCCAGTCCGATATTAGGCATATTGAATACTTGCACTTGAGCATTCGTGTTTGCAAACACAGACACGCGATCCGCATCTGCACGTCCAATCTTAACTTGTAAGTCTTCGACTGCGACTTGAGCGTACATCATGCTCTCCACACCAACGGATTGATTGATATTGATGGAATCTTGCAAATACCGGGTCATATCTTTCTCTGAGATACTGTAACTAGCGCAGCCTGCTAGAATCGAAAAAGCGGCGGCAAGAAGGGAAAATTGTGAGACTCTTTTTATCATGAGTATCCACTCTAGATGATGACTGGGGACGTGAGTTTACCTAGAAGATGCAAAACAGCAATGTTAGGCTCACTTTGAACAAGTATAGTTTTTCATAGAACGGCGTCTAATCTAACTGAAAAACAACCGATTATTATGATCAAACGAGAGTCACTTTGCGTATGTCTATAACAGAAAAAACAATGCAACCAATGGAAAAGCAATGCCTCAACTGACGATATTTTATGATGGAACCTGCCCTCTGTGCTCAAAGGAGATGAATGCCCTCACCAAGCAAGACATCAACAACAGCATAAAGACAGTCGACATTTACAGCGATGAATTTGCTCAATACCCAAACATTGACGCTAACGCGGCCAACACGGTCTTGCATGCATTGAATGACAAAGGGGAATTAATACTCGGGTTAGACGTAACCCATAAGGCTTGGGACTTGGTAGGTAAAGGATGGTTATATGCACCACTACGCTGGCCACTCATTAAACCTTTGGCCGACTGGTGCTACTTACGCTTCGCTAACAACCGCTACAAAATATCGTATTGGCTAACAGGCGTTGCGCGTTGTGATAACAAAAGCTGTAAAATTAACAGTGACGCCAAATGACGTCACTGCCGTCAAGTACCACTACTCAATATGAGTGATAAATTGATACTTATCTGAATCCGCTTTGGTTATCCAATGCTCTCCATTAAATGGAGCAGAATCTAAGGTAAACAGATAGAAGTCGACACCTTTATCACCCATTACCGTATTGAAATAAGTGGCTTGTTTACGGTGACTTTCATCCGTATAAGGGAAATCCTTCGCAGTTTTACCCTCACTCCCCCAACTGTGAACACCGATTTGCTCAAGCGTTTCAAAGTTATCAATCTTCTTCGCGCGCTGAAGCGTACGCGTTTGACCTGCTGCGAATAGATCGGTGCCGCCAGAAAAAACCGAACCGTTAGGTGTGACTACCGTGTGCATCTTAGTTTTATTGATCAACAAGCCCGTGTACATGTTGATATCATCATCGCCACTGCCACCGATATGATTATCAAACTTCATCGTCATATCTTCTCCAACATACTTTTCCACAAGACCTTTTAGTTGTAGAAACGTCGTCACACCTAATGTCGATCGATTTCGAGGGTCATCTACCGGTTTAATTTCTCGATAGATATCATCAAACGCAAATGAAGTGACAATATTCACCTTACCGTCGACTTCTGAGGCCGTTAAGATGGTAGATCCCATGCTACCTAACGCTTCAAACGCCTCATTATAGTACTCAACCATTACTGATTGGCGTGAACCCTCAACTTCCGACTGTATCAGCGTTTTATCTTCACCTACCGAACGCTTATTGGCGCGACAATCAAACGTTTTTAACCGTGTTTTTGGAGAATAAATATAACAACCCGGTCTGTCGTTGTAGATAGCAACGTCAAGGGTCTGACCGTGATCGTCTGCCAATCTTGCTATAAGTAAAACGTTACCGAAACCCTCTGCAAACTGAACTTTATGGTATGATTTTCCATCATAAGTTAAGCTCATGCCTTCAAAGTAATCCTCTCTATCTTCGATGATTTCGTCCAACGCACTTTCAGTAAACTTGTAATCCGCCGCAGGCTTAGCGACTTTAGCTTTATGAGTACCGTTCGAAGTCGAATTACATCCAGCTAAAGCAATCAGAGGCAGGGCTAATAATAGATTTCGATATTGCTTCATAATTTTCTCCAATGTTGGTTTGAAGAAAATTCTAAGGAATCTTTTTGTCATTAGCTGTCTGAGTGATGTATGGAAATGTCGTACCACATCACTACAATACATTTCCATGCTTTATAATACAGCACGCTAATGGGATGGAACGATAGACTTTGCACCCATGATTTACACTGTGACTAGCGTTCTTAATCTTAACCTTTTATACAATACGGCCATAAACTTATGACACAACATTCCATGCTCATCGTAGAAGACGACTTGAAGCTTCAACAGCTATTAAAGAGTTACTTTGTTACCCAAGGTTTTGATGTGACGACATTAGATGATGGCAGTGAAGCGATTGACCACATGCTAGAGCACCAACCCGATATTGTTCTACTCGACCTGATGCTGCCTGTCATGGATGGCCTTACAATCTGCCGACAGACACATGCACACTTCAAAGGTAAGATTCTAATGCTGACCGCAAGTGATGATGATTTTGATCATGTCGCGGGGCTAGAGACCGGAGCCGACGACTATGTTATCAAACCGACGAAACCTCGAGTTTTATTGGCGAGAGTTCGGAGTCTTCTGCGTCGCCAAAGCGAGAGCCAAACAATTGAGCACGATGAAGATGTGCTGCAGTTTGGTCAGCTGATGTTAAACAACAAATATAAACGCTGCGAACTTGAGCAAACTGCGATTCCTCTGACGGATAGTGAATTCGACTTACTGTGGATACTGGCTAACAAACCGGACACTGCCCTTTCAAGAGATCTGCTCACACAAGAACTCAGAGGGATTGAGTATGACGGATTTGACCGCACCGTAGATAACAAAGTAGTTCGCCTTAGAAAGCTGCTTGGTGACCACGGCTCCCCAGCAGACAAAATACAGACGCTAAGAGGCAAAGGTTACCTATTTGTTTCCACCGCTTGGGGTTAGTTCACACAGCCACTTTAATAGCGAGAGAGTCATGAAACGCATCTATCTGGAATCCATTTTAGGCCTATTCGCCTGCTTTATGGCGGGTTTGGTTGCTTACGAGTTTTCAGTCTACCAATGGACCACAGATTACGAGTTTGTTCTAGAAGATTATGAAGCAAGCGCCCACCAACAATTAGTTGAGAATATCGCTTTAAATCAAGGCGTGACCGAAGCGGAAAAAGCCATTGAGCAGTTTGCAAAGACGACTCGTCATACGCTTAGCCGTTATTCAATCGATGACCCGGCTCCCGTTGCCATCAGTGACTTTTTTAAACGCCACCCAGAAAAATCTATCTTGTTTGATGATGAGCGCGATCTTTGGTTTCACTTCGCGGGTTCAGATGCGCTATATCGTTATGCTCCCGATGAAAAGACGCTAGTCCGTCAAAAGATTGAGTTGGAAGATGACCTACTGTGGCTATTTTTTATTGCCAGCTTTGTTGTCTACACACTGGGTCACTTATTTATCATTTTCTGTCGTGTCAAAAAACTTGAAAAGGCGACATTGAGCTTTGCTTCTGGTGACTTTTCGACTCGAGTTACTACCTCCAGTGGTAGTGCCATCGGTACATTAAACCAATCGTTCAATGTTATGGCTGACCATATAGAACACCTGATTAGTACCAATCGTTCACTCACCAACGCCATCGCCCATGAACTGCGCACACCCGTTTTTAGAATCCAATGGCAGGCCGAACTGCTTAAAGACACGACGCTGAGTGACGAACAACTTACGACCATTGAGAGCATTGTCGAAGACACTGAAGAGATGGAAAGCATGGTAGACGAACTTCTTTACTTTTCTAGGCTCGACAGTCAAAGAGTAGAGCCAGAGTGCGAAGAATTAGTTTTAAGTGACTATCTCAAAGTCACCTTACCGCGCTGGCATCGAGAAACATCGCTCAATCTTGTGCTTCTGTCTGTCGACACAACACTGACTCAAGAGAAGATTAACGCTGATGAAAACCTACTCAAAAGAGCATTAGACAACGTGATTCGTAATGCCTTTAAGTTTGCCGATGCGCAAGTATTCATTGAGCTATCAGAGGAAGAAAATGCATCCGGCGATCGGAATTACCTTGCGATTCACATTCATGATGATGGCCCTGGTGTCGATGACAAGCATATAGCGCACCTGTTTGACCCTTTCTATGTCGGCAATGAAGCACGGAACAAGGGCAAGAGTGGGCACGGTTTAGGGCTATCTATTGTTCAGAAAGTGTGTGAGCAGCACGATGGTTACATCACTGTTCGTCGCAGTAAACTCTTGGGCGGTGCACAATTTACACTGCACTTTCCTAAATGTAATTCTGAACCTGACAAACCTATACAGTAACAAAATAAGAACTTTGGAATAATTGACTCCATCAACCGTTATCCAGCACCGCTGAGCGTTGGTTAACCGAAACATGATTACTCAATGGAGAACACTATGAAAAAGCTAATTCTTATCGCGGCACTATCTATGGTAGCAACAGGCTGTGCTCAACAAACATTTGTTATGGCACCAGACGAAGCAGAAGTAACATCAGAAGCGCCACAACACTTCTTTATTAACGGTCTGGCTCAAGAAAAAGAGATCGATGCTGCGAAAGTTTGTGGCAGTGCAGATAAAGTAGCAAAAGTCGAAGTTCAAGAGACGTTCGTTAACGGTCTACTGCGCACAGTAACATTTGGCATCTACACTCCGCGTGACGCGCGTGTTTACTGCAAAGCGTAATCAGAACTAAAACGCAGCCCAAGACGTTTGACATGCAAAAAATCCCCAATCAGAGGCTAGACTGATTGGGGATTTTTATATTCATTTGCTTATTTAAGAGGATCACCCTCTGGCAAGGCACTGTGAATCCAAACGGCAAGGCGCTTTTTAATATCCTTACCTTCTTGCTTGTCAGCAGGGAGAGGCGTAATTTGCTTTGCATCGACTAAAAATAAATAGATAGCCTTTGCTTTTACCGACTGTGACATGCTCGGGTCATTGAGCTTAAAGCCTTGCATTTCGGCTAGCTTAGTTCCAACTTCCATCGCCTTTTTAAACAGTTTGTCTTCGTTTTGTAGCTTAGTGGTTTTCGACATTTCGTCACCTTCATGGTTACAAAGCAGTGACTTCAGTATATATCATGTATTCACGTCGACTTTTTGCATACTTAGCAGTTTCGAACAAAACAAATCTTGATTTTGAGGGGTAATACACAGTCTCACCCAACTCTCCAAAGCGACATGCTACGCCTTTTTCACATACTTAGCAGTCACCATCATTTCACCAGCACCATCAAGCTTGCAGTCTAACTGGTGGTCTTTGCCGTCGTTCATTCGTTTGATAACCCCTTTGGTGCCAATCTTTAACACCAGAGAACTGCCTTTGACTTTTAGGTCTTTAGCCAAAGTGATCTTATCCCCTTCCGCCAACAAGCTTCCGTTCGCATCTTTGATGTTGAGCTCGTTCTCTTTCGCGACTTCTTCAGGGTTCCACTCATAAGCGCATTCAGGGCAAATGAGGTGGTTTTGATCTTGATAAACAAATTCAGAGCTGCAGCTCGGACAAGGAGGAAAAGACATAGTAGTTACTTCCAAATACAAATTTATGCTACATGGTAAACGCTCTGTCTATGCATAGCGAGTGGAATTGCCTAATAACCCGACGGGCTTATTCACGGTTCGCTCCAACCTGACAAATAACCCTAGAATAATGACAACTTTTCTTGATGCTCAGGTCTTATTTTGTCTACAATGACGCACTTTTTATTTACTGTAAGTAAGCATCATGACAGATAACACAGCAAAGCCAGCTCTACCAGATCGTCTAGCAGGTAACCCACGCAGCCCACACCATGTAGCGGAGTGTTTCGAACACCACATCGGCATTCGTCTAAACGGCAAAGAGCGTACTGACGTTGAAGAGTACTGCATCAGCGAAGGTTGGGTAAAAATCCCTTCACCTAAAGCGCTAGATCGTTTCGGTCGTCCAATGCTAATCACATTGAAAGGCACAGTTGAAGCTTTCTACAAGTAAGCTGAGAACACAAAAAAACAGGGCTCAAATGGGCCCTGTTTTTATTAGTGAAAAAGATAATCGACTAACACCAAGTTATACAAAAGAAAGACTCCCATACTGAGCAGAATGGTGACGAGCACATTACCTGTTTTCCAGATCAACAAAAAAGTCACTAGCGCTGCGATTAAGTAAGGGTTTTCTGCACTCACCCATAGCTCTTTCTCTGGAGCAAATACAATGGGCCCCCAGATCGCCGTCAATACCGCTGGGCCAGAGTAGCGCAGTAGTCTACGTGCAGAAGCGTTTAAACGAAGTGGCACTGCAGGCTCAAGAAACAGATAACGACTCACAAACACAATCGCCGTCATTAACAGTATGGTTAACCAGATCATGATGACTCTCCTTCTGTGATCGAATGACTTGAAATATTGCCATCTTTATAACTTTCACAAAGGAAGCCAGAAAGCATACCCGCAATTGCAGCCACCATTAACGCGCCTTCGATTTGGTTAACCGTCAGCACCACAGACACCAGCAATGAAACAAGTACGCACACAATAACTGGCATGGTATTAATCAGCGGGAAGACTAGCGCAATGAAGGTTGCTGCCACGGCGAAATCCAAACCAATTTCATTCAGAGATGGAATTTGGCTACCTGCGACAATGCCGACCAAACTCGCCAGATTCCAGAAGAGATAGAACACACCTCCAACGCCTGCCGCATACCAACGATTGAACTCTTGTTTGGATTGACCGCTGCAGATCGCAAACAGTTCATCTGTCAGCCAGAAACCCAACAGTAAACGCCATCGTGTCGGTAAATCACTGATTTTATCGCGCATAGAGACGCTGTATAAAAAGTGGCGTGACGTAATGAACAGCGTGGTCAGTAACATGGCGCCTAAGCCAATTCCAGCCTTAAACATACCCGCCGCAACCAGCTGCGCTGAACCGGCAAAGAGAATCGCAGACATCGCTTGTGCTTGAAGAGGGTCGAGCCCTGCATCTATGGCATATGAGCCCGCCAATATTCCCCAAGGAATCACCGCAATACTCAACGGTATCCCGGCTACTGCCCCTTTCCAAAGCTGAGATTTTCTCGTCATATTGAAACTTCCATTTTTAATCTTAGGGAACAATTTAGGTAACCTATGTTATTCGCGATTGTACAAACTTGCTCAATATTAAGCGTTATAACATCTTAATGTATTGCCCGGGCGTGTAACCATTAGCCTTTTTAAAGTGTCGATGAAAATGACTCTGATCGTGAAAGCCGCACTCTTGAGCCGTATCCGATATAGAGTGACCACGTTTGAGCAGCGTTCTCGCAAGGCGCAAACGAGACTGGATTTGATAGGCATGAGGCGGTAAACCAAACTCTTTTTGGAATGAACGAACTAAGTGGTATGGACTCAGAGCCGCTAGCTTTGACAACTCTTCCAAAGAGACATCGGCCTGTGGAAAGTCATCGAGAAACTCTTTAACCAACACAAGTTGTCGCTGCGTTTTGCTGTCGAGTTGAGGTTTGAGCGGGCTTTTACCATGGCGACTGATAAGCTTGACTAACATGCCGTACATCAAAGTCTCACGCAGTAAACGATTGTCCGATTCATCAATAGTATTGAAGACCAGACGTAGCTGATTGGCGAGTTCAGGATCTTCAACCACCGCACGCGGAAAATAAGGCGCACCATAATTGGGTAAGTTAAGCTCCTGGGTTATTTTCGCAAGTTGTTCTGGCAACGGGTACATAGCACGATACGCCCAGCCACCTTCTGTAGCAGAATGCCCACTATGCACTTCATCGGCATTGACCAAAATAATGGCATCTTGAGGAGCAATGTGATGCCCGCCTGTGCGATAAAAGCGTTGTGCGCCCTGCTCAATCACTCCTAGCGTGTACCCTTCATGGCTATGGCGAGAGAAATTCTGCTTCTCATATTCTGCGTTCAGGATCTCAAGGCCACCAAGCTCTTCTGTGATTTTATAATCCGCCTTTTCCTTTTTCGCTTTCTTCATTACGCCGTTCCTTAGGTATCGACATCCTCTCAATTCATCACTCTACTCTATAAGTTCACGAAGCTTTTGTACAAAATTGCGTTTTTACGTTTCAAATATTCATCGTTTTACTCTTCATGCGACTTAAAAAGAAATCAAAACACCGTCAAAAGCTGCCATAAGCAAAACATGACTCACTTCATAACTATCTATTCGAACTGTGTATGGATAGCTAACGAGATCACGCTCCCAGAGTTGAGAGTTTGCCTTTTCCTTACGTAG
This sequence comes from Vibrio pelagius, assembly GCF_024347575.1. Taxonomy (NCBI): domain Bacteria; kingdom Pseudomonadati; phylum Pseudomonadota; class Gammaproteobacteria; order Vibrionales; family Vibrionaceae; genus Vibrio; species Vibrio pelagius. The sequence continues at coordinate 1,056,895 of NZ_AP025503.1, read as the reverse complement.
ATAAATAATACAAATAAAAATAGCAAGGCAGTTAGTATTATGAGTGACTCTCTACAAAAATCGATGGTGGGCTTACAAAATGGACGTCCTACGATAGCGGTTTTAGTGGGCTCTATGACCTCTCACTACCACGAAGGCATCATGCGAGGTGCCGCCCACGTAGCAGAGCAGCGTAATTACAACATCATCGGCTTTTGTGGCGGAGTCATTAAATCGACAGACCATCTAACGCTGGCACGGGATAAGGTATTTGATCTCGTCAATATGGGGCTAATTTCCGGCGTCATCAGTCCATTCAGCTCTCATATGCGCTTTGTTAATGAAAGAGAAAGTGCTAATTTCATCGGGCAGTTCTCTAATGTGCCTATCGTCAATATCGGCAGTAAAATCAGCCCCTACACCAGTATCTCAACCGATTACGAAACCGGCTTTTCAGATCTTTTTGATCATTTTATCAACGTTCATCATTACCGTAACATTCTCTTGATCCGCGGCCCTGAGCATCACGCTTCTTCTGAGCAGAGAATGCACATCTACAGAGCCCAACTAGAAAAATACGACATCCCTTTCGATCCTGATCTCGTGCTCTATTCTGACCTAAAAAAGCGTTCTGCCAAACAGGAATTTGAATGTTTTTTGTCTGACAAAAATAAACCTATCGATGCCGTAGTTACCATAAACGACAACCAAGCATTAGGAGTAGTTGAAGCCTGCCAAGAGTTAGGAATTAAGGTACCTCAAGATTTAGCCGTTGTTGGTTCAATGGACACATTGGAAGGCGCATTTTCTGAGCCACCGCTAACCAGCATCAGAGAGCCTCTGTTCGAATTAGGCCGAGCCGCAGCCATAGAAGTAATTGCACAGATCGAAGGACAGCCTCCTGTCGATGAAGTTAAGATCCCTACATCGTTAGTTATTCGTGAATCATGCGGCTGTAACACGAGAGAGTTTAACCACAACCAAGCACACAATAACGGACTTCTAAATACCGACAAACAAGCTATCTTCGATGATACCCATGAACACATTGTTCACGTGATCGCACAACATAAGGGCGCAATCAGCAGCGAGCGGGTTCAGTGCGTTCTGGATACTTTTCATCGGGCTTTGGAAAACAATGACTACACAGATGTGTTGAAGCTTCTAAAACAAACTTTGGACGAGTCATTGGAGTCTGATGATGTTCTGTTTTGGCTAGAAGTTGCGTCGAAATTTCAAATAAATGCATTAAAGTATCTTGAGCTGAGTACCCAACCCGCAAAGTTAACCAAATTCATAGCGGATCTGACGACACTCAAAAACAGGATAGAACAGACAGCGATTAAGTTTCAGAGCTTTGAAACTGAGTACTATCTCAACTATTTTCGGGCTATCGTCAATAATCTCAACGCTTCTTTCGACCTTGGGACTATCAAAAAGTACGCCATCGACATCTTAAAGCTCTCGGAAATGTACATATCTATTTTCAACGATATCCACGCCGAGACACTCACCGCAACCAATATCATTTCGGTTCGTAACAATCAGCCCGTTCCATCAGATAAAAAGGTGTTTAACGCCAACCATCTGATTCCCAATAATGTCCACGCTTACCAGCAACGCTACTCTTTGATGGTGTTCCCGCTGTCGTTTGCCAACAAACCGATTGGCTTTATGACCGTCAACCTCAGTAGTCGAAAAGGCACAGCATTTGAAAACTTGCGTGCCATCATCAGTTCCGCACTGAAAAATGAAATGCTGATTCAGGATCTAAAGAAAGCGGAAGAAAGATTCAGCGATATCGCCCACAGCACTTCAAATTGGCTTTGGGAAACCAACGTCGACCATCGCTTCACCTATTGCTCACACTCTTCAAGCGAGATCATCGGCTATCAACCAAGTGATCTTATTGGAAAACGGATTAACCAGTTCAATATTCAAGAAAGCAATAGCTACCTGAACGCAATGCAAGGGCAACAAAATCTGGTCGACGTTGAATGTTGGTTCAAACATCAGGACGGGCGCATCGTCTGCTTACTTGTATCCGCAAAACCCATCACCAAGAACGGAGCTTTCAGCGGTTATCGTGGCGTGTTTGAAGACATTACTGAAAAGCGCCTACAGGAAGAGAAGATTAAAAACCTCGCCTACTCAGACGTATTGACAGGGCTGCCCAATAGAACGTTATTTCAGGACAAGCTAGATGAAACGATTCGCTTCTCTTCTCAGGACAAGAAGAAGTTTGCGATCATGTTCCTCGACTTAGATCATTTCAAGTACATCAATGATTCAATGGGACATGCGGCAGGCGACCAACTTCTCATTAAGCTATCTGAGCGTCTCAATCAATCACTGCGCTCTAGAGACGTATTAGCAAGATTAGGCGGTGATGAGTTCGTCATTATCCTTCCTGATATCCACACAGAACAGGATGTCATAGACATTGCACAGAGAATATTTGAGAGCTTTAAAACGGAAGTAATCGTGTGCGATAAGCCTATTTTCGTTACGCTGAGTTTGGGGATCAGCATCTTTCCAAATGATGGACGCGATGCTCAGACGCTACTAAAGCGAGGTGACAGCGCGATGTATCAAGCCAAGTCACAAGGGAGAAACGGCTACGCCTTTTACAACAAACAAATTGAACAGAAAAGTATACGCAGAAACACCCATGAAGTGATTCTTCGGGAAGCAATCGCCACACACAGCTTTGTGCTTCACTACCAACCCCAAGTATCTGTCCAAAGTGGTAAAGTCATCGGCTTTGAGGTGTTAGTCAGAATCCAAAACAGAGAGCTGGGTATTGTCCCTCCGAACAACTTTATCCCACTCGCGGAAGAGCTTGGTTTAATTGGACAAATTGACGAGTGGGTATTCGAGAATGCTTGCGCGCAATATGATATTTGGAAAAGTCAGGGTATCAACGATATTCGACTTTCCATTAACCTCTCAGCCATTCAATTGCGCAGCAATGCCGTCTTAACTAAATACATCCACATTATGGAGAAATATAAAATCAACCCACGCAACATTCAACTAGAGATCACCGAAAACGCACTTATCGATAACGAGGACGTTGCACTGGAAGTACTAACCGGCTTCAAAGAGTATGGTGTTAGTATCGCGTTAGATGATTTCGGAACTGGTTATTCATCTTTAAGCTGCATAAATCTTTACCCTATTGATACAGTGAAGATCGACCGCTCTTTTGTTTCAGATGCCATTGATAACAAAAAGAACCAAGCTATCATCAAGGGCACCAAGTTCATTGCAGATCAACTTAACCTCAATATTGTTGCCGAAGGCGTTGAAACCCTATCTCAGTTCAAAACCATTGCTCAACTGGGGTGTCACGAGATCCAAGGTTACTACTTCTACAAACCTCTGCCTCCATTAACCGCACAATCTGTGATAGTACAACAGGTAGAAAATACCGGGATTATCGAAGCGCTCTAGCCAATCAAACTACTAAGCACAACTAATAGATTGTGCACCTCACTTTAGAAGTAAGATGCACAATAAACAGAACTTTTCTAAGCCAGTTCCATCACAATACGGCCGGTAATTTCACCTTTCTCCATATCAGCGAAGATGTCATTAATATCTTCGAGCTTCTTGGTTTCGGTGATCGCTTTTACCTTACCCTCGGCGGCAAATTGAAGGCACTCTTGCAGGTCTTTTCTTGTTCCGACAATGGAACCAATAATCTTCACACCATTGAGTACTGTATCGAAGATTGGGATTGGCATCTCTTCGGGAGGCAAGCCCACGAGCACACAAGCACCTCCACGGCGTATGGAACGGTAAGCTTCTTCAAAGGCTGGCTTAGATACCGCAGTACATACCACACCATGCACCCCGCCTTGAGTCAGTTCAGCGATCACTTGCGAAGGCTTGTCTTTCATAAAGTCGATACAGTGAACTGCACCCAACTCTTTAGCAAGAGCCAGCTTCTCGTCGCCTGTATCAACCGCAATTACATTCATTCCCATGGCCACTGCGTACTGAATCGCCAAATGCCCTAGACCACCTGCGCCAACAATGGCAACCCATTGGCCTGGTTTAACCTCTGTCACTTTTAGGGCTTTATAGGTGGTGACTCCCGCGCAGAAAAGAGGTGCGGCATCCACATAGTTAAGCTCATCTGGCAACTTCACCACATACTCGCCGTGTGCGAGACAATACTCAGCGTAACCACCATCGACAGAGTAGCCAGCATTGTGCTGATCGAGACAGAGTGTCTCTTTCCCATCTAAACAATAATCACAATGCCCACAAGCGCTGTACAACCAAGGCACGCCAACACGATCGCCGACGTTCAAATGCTTAATTTCACTGCCAACTTCAACAATCTCACCGACACCTTCATGCCCAGGTACCAGTGGCATTTTAGGTTTTACAGGCCAGTCACCATGACAAGCATGTAAATCGGTATGGCACACACCGCAAGCGTGCACCTTCACAAGCACATCTCTTGGTTTGATGTTTGGTAGAGGAATGTCTTTAATTTCTAAAGGCCCTTTAAATTCACTGACGACCGCCGCTTTCATATGATTCTCCATTTCAAAAAAACACATGATAATAATTATCATTCATCGGAAATTATTTATGTGACAGAGCGCATAAGATCAAACAGAAAACAGAATTAAACCCATACAAATCAATAATTTATAACGTTATAACATTTCAAGTGCTATCAAATTTACCATCTCTACAAGGATCCAAATTATAAAACGTGTACAAATACCTTATTGTTGAATAGCTTTGAACAAAATTGACAATTAATCGAGAAAATGTAGACATAATTCATGAAAACCAACAAACATCGGACAAATGAATGAAAACCGTTATTTCTATTTCTCTTCTTGTTCTTTTAACGGGCTGTACTCATAACCAATCAAAAGCGCTGAATGCTAACACCTCATCAGTCAACGTTTATGCGCAATCAATGTCGAACATGCAGTTGTGCGACACCCTCTATTATGGCCGACCAAGTAACCAAACGCTGGCCGCGATTGGTGCTGAATTCAACCGTAGAGGTCTGTCTAAGAGTTGGTGTGACACCGAAGCTAACAAGCTCTATCTAACTCAAGCTCTCAACTGGCTAGCCCAACAAGCCGATAACAGTGACGAACAGACCGAAAGTGACGACTCAGCCGTAATTTTGCCTGCAAATTGATCTTTTTAACCATCGATACACTCGACCAAATCGCAAAGATAGAAAAGAGCCATTGATTAAAATTTATGCCTTAGTTCACAAGGATATGCATTTACATTGATAGTTGTTAACGAATCGTTAATGATGAGCATCTATATCTAATATAAGGACATAATGAAATGAAGTGGATATTGGTTGCGTTGGTTAGTCTGTTTTCTGCGTTCACTTACGCAAAAGAGTGGAAGCAAATACGCTTTACTGTAGAGGGCGCTTACCCGCCTTTTAGTTGGACTACTCAAGACGGTAAATTGGAAGGCTTCGAAGTTGACCTTGCTAACGCACTGTGTGATGAACTCAAGGTAAAGTGTGTAATATCTAAAACCGACTGGGATGGCATTATTCCCTCTCTGCTTAGTCGCAAGAACGACGCAATTATCGCTGCAATGACCATTACAGAAGAGCGAGAAAAGAAAGTTAATTTCACTATCCCATACGCTAAGGTGCCAACTCGTTTCGTGATGAAGAACGACCGTGAGATCAACATGGAAGATGGCAGCTTAAACGATCTAACGATTGGAGTGCAGCGCGCAACTATCGGAGATAAGTACCTCTCTGAAATCTACCCTAACGTGGATATCCGCCGCTACGGTAGCTTTGACGAGGCATTCACCGATTTATTAAATGGACGCCTTGATACCGTATTTGGTGGCTCTATGGGCCTAAACAATGGATTCTTACAGACAGAACAAGGTAAAGACTACCATTTCACCGGACCAAAATTCACAGAAGAGAAGTGGTTTGGACGTGGCATCGGTGTTGCCGTTCGTAAACAAGACGACGATTTAAAACTACTGATTAACGATGGAATTCAAAAACTGATCGATAACGGTCAACATGCCAAGATCGCCAGCAAGTATTTCTCGTACAGCATCTACGAATAGCGCCTAATAGCAGTGAATCTGTTAAATTAATGAATTTAAAAAGTCCCAGAAAGCAAAAAGCCGTTACATCAGTAACGGCTTTTTTAATGTCGCTGAAACCATAAGGCGTCCAACCAATCAATTAAATTTCAATAATTTACATAAAAACCAAAACCATAACACGTCCAAATTTAAAACCATAAGATGTCTTTTCTATAAGTTTCAACGAAAACACTAAAGTTAAATGTAAGAAAGTTACACAATACTAAGAACAGCTACAATTCGCTATGAGTAGAACTTAATAATTAAGGTACGACAGAATCGCTTGGTGATCACAAGCATAGTGAGCATATATGAAACACACTTTTGGACAACAGCACGTTAGAGTACAGGCTCTAACGTATGAGATTTGGATTAGAAAAGTATCTTGAAGCCTTAAACGTTTGTTATGTTGTTTTGTCCAAGTATAATTAGCTTATTTTCAATATGTTGGAATAAATTTCGATGACTAATGATAACCCTGCAGCAAGACTACTAGCCATCTTAAATGAAGGCAAAAAAATCAACTCGCAAACAGCGGCTAAATCAACTTGGAAAGAAATCCTTAAAGTACCAAATCCAAACTCGCCGCAAAGCGAAGCAGTCTTAATGGCAAAGCTTGGGCAGTTCATGGTTCTACCTTATGAAACAAAGCAGCTAGTTGAGCAATATTATCCAGCTCAAAGTAATGACATTAACCATGCTGTTACTCAAATCCAACACGCATTAACTCATCAAAATCTAAGTGATAAGTGGCAAACATTCATAGGCAAAATTGACTCTCATACCATGTCAACATTAAGCATGACATCAGCTCTTCTCGATCACTCCTTGAATACAAAACTCATCGAAGATGACAAGTTAGACGAACTAAAAGAAAAAATCAGTTCATTACTAAATGAAGTAATGGATACTGATCTCCCTGCTGAATTCAAAAAATTCATTACTCATTATCTGAGAAAAATTAGAAATGCTATTGAAGATTATTTTGTTTCCGGAGCGATTCCTATTTTAGACGCACTAGAAGCAACTCTAGGGCACGCTGTATTAGACCCAGAATTTAGAGACAATTTGGTTAAAACACCAGCAGGAAACAAGATTAGAGATACGCTATCGGATCTTGCTAATGTCGTAACAGTTGCTGCGGCTGCAACTGGTGCAGCAACATACCTATTAGAAAAAGGGATACCTTTATTAGGATAATAAGTGTTGCAGTGCTCGAATTTGACCACTGCAACATAACGCCAAATTAAGTAGTGAGCAACGCTGCCACCTACCTAAAGCATTGTGCCGTAAACACTAAAGCTGATTCAAACCGAAAGTGCCAAGCGTTGCGAATCTGATTAAATTTATTGTTATGTTCGTTTAAACACGTTCTCACGATGATAAGAGAGATACTCTTTATTTTCTGAATGTAGGGAGACCTTTAACTCAGTATTGATGCCAAGTTTTTCAGGGTCACTTAAAGCATTGGAGATAAGAATTTTTCCTTTGTCATCGAAACTTATTAAGCCACTATCAAAAGCCTTGTCTAAGTTAGGTATCAATAACAATCCATTGTAAGGGTCTAGTCTCTCAAGATCTGTTGCCACACGCCACGGTTTAATGTGGGATGCTACAAGCATATTGCTTAAACCGTAATTACTAACACTACACGAGCCCCACAATGATATTAGCGCATTTCTAAATTCCCCCTGTCCAAGCCGAGCATCGACTAAACGTGCTTTGACTGTACTATCCCTACTAGACTCATACACTTTCTTAATATCACCTGATATAGAATTAGCTTGCTTTAGTTCATACAAATAGCTTTTATACCATTTGAGAGCGCTACTATATTTGTTGTGAGCTGATTCATTCCATGCCTTATAAATGGGTATTGAATTTATTCCTTTTTCAATATCAATCCACTCATTCCAATCAGTAACTTGTAATAGGTTTTTATCGGTAACTTTATGCTCATTTGCCCATTCACTGATTTTTGATTTAATACAGTAAAAGTAATCTTCAACTGTAGAAGGCGCTAACTTAGTAGTACCTAACCAATCATAAAATGTCATACGTAAGCCCTTTGCCAATACTCAACAACTTTCAGCATAGAACATAACGCCGTTGTAACCGGCTAAAAATTGTTGGCTAAAATGTGAAGCGAAGCGTAACAGCCAACAGTTTTTTGTCCGCGTTGACGACCTTGTTATGCGTTGACACTCAAATTTAGAAGCGCTTGCGCCTGCACCAATAAGCCAAACTATCAATTTAAAAACACTCACCAAACTAAAAATTGCAAAGAAGCGATAGACTGGTAAATGATGATTCTGGTCACAGCTTAAATTGAAAAACGAAAAGCCAAGACCAACTTAAAACTTGATTGCACCACTGTACCTAAAAGCTGATTTGAAGGAAAGACTTGAAGTAAAAACCGTTTTAAAGACAGCGATTTAAAGTGACGCATAACATTCTTAATAACAGGCAGTCTCGTTTTTCTGTCTGCCTGTTTATCAAAAATTTATCATAAACCACTAAAAATTAAAGCAAATACATCGAGCTATGTATTCTGTCATCATATAGAAACGCGCCAGCATGTTATCACTTTTTAACAGTGCCTGTTATCTAAGGCATGATTCTCACAAACATATTAACAAACAATAACTTATCAAAAATCCCATTGACAAAACGAGACTAAGCACTCAACAAAACAAGCCATTATTCATACTCAAACCAGATTAAAACTAAATAAACTGTATAGATACACAGAAAAGAAAGTAAAGATGATGAGTAAATTATCCAAAACTTGATATTAGGATTCGTAGGGCAAACGCACGCCCTCTGAATTGTGCAGAGTATTTAATCTAAGTGATTTTGGGGCGTGCGACATGAGGTCGTATGCAGCGCTGTCCATCGCGTTAAGAATGGACCATCTGTATCACCAGATAAGCCTAGGAGCCTGAATTAAGTAGCGGCTCTGACAATGTAACGAAGACAAGAAACTATCTTGTCGGGAGCTAAATCGTGAGAGAAGGCTCCTCCTGATAACCACATAAATCGGGTGAGTGCTAGGCAGGTAGTATGGTGAACAAACGTGAATCCGCATAAGATGCGTTATATCATAAGCAGCGGAAGTGGTTTTTACGCTGTCGCCAAAAGGCACTAAGAGTAGGAAAGAGATTACCCCATGCTCTTTCGTGATCGACACGCTCTTCGCATTATAGCGGGCATCTAACCTACCATTGCGTTGTATACGGAACATGGTAAGCCTGTATCACTCCCTCTGGGAAAGCCTCTGTGGCCGATAGTGATGCAGGTAGAGGAGGTTGGAAAAAGCAAAGGCTGCATTGTAACGATGCAGATACAGACTTGTGTCTGGTCACGAAAGTGAGCCCACTTCCAACTGGTCTCTCGTTGCGAGAGAGTTTGAAGAACTTTATTAAGGAAGAAAAGCAAATGATGATTTCGAATGAGATTAGTGCATCTTCTGACAGTGCACTGTGGCAGTCCATTAACTGGAAGGCCGTAGAGGCGAACGTCTTAAAGCTTCAAATGCGTATCGCAAAGGCAACTAGAGACGGTAAGCACGGCAAAGCAAAAGCATTGCAGTGGATACTGACTCACTCTCGCTCAGCAAAACTTCTTGCCGTTAAGCGAGTCTCTCAAAATAAAGGCAGTAAAACGCCAGGAATAGACGGCGTTGTCTGGAACACAGACACGCGTCGTATGAAAGCAGTAAATCAACTGAGTCGGAAAGCTTATCAAGCAAAACCACTCAAGCGTATCTACATCCCCAAAAAGAACGGTAAACTCAGGCCTCTGGGTATTCCATGCATGATTGATAGAGCCCAACAAGCTCTCCATCTTCTAGCATTAGAACCTGTGTCCGAAACGCTTGCCGATCCTAACAGCTATGGTTTTAGACCAAATCGCAGCACAGCTGACGCTGTCAGCCAGTGTTTCAAGTGTTTGGCCCTAAAGCGATCAGCTAAATGGGTTCTTGAAGGAGATATCAAAGCTTGCTTCGACAAAATCGGGCATCAGTGGCTGATGGATAACATCGCCATCGATAAACGGATGTTGGAGCAATGGCTAAAGTCAGGCTTTGTAGACAAAGGGCTGTTTTACGACACCGACGAAGGCACGCCTCAAGGCGGGATTATATCCCCCACCTTGATGTTGATGACGTTATCGGGTCTCGAACAGCGCATTAAGTCTACCGCGCTTAAGAAAGGAGCTAGAGCCAACTTTGTTGGATATGCCGACGATTTCGTCGTCACCTGCGCCTCAAAGGAGGTGTTGGAGAACGATATCAAACCATTGATTGCTGACTTCTTAGCGGTTCGAGGCTTAACGCTATCCGAAGAGAAAACGCACATTACTCACATCAACGACGGTTTTGACTTCCTTGGGTTCAACCATAGGAAGTACAAAGGAAAGCTGCTCATTAAACCGAGCAAGGCTAACACGTTGACGTTCCTAAGTAACTTGCGCGGACTCATCAAAAAGCACGTTACCTTACCGGTGAACGACCTTATCAAACTGATTAACCCAAAGCTTAGAGGGTGGTCGAACTATTATCGCCACTGCGTTGCTAAGCAGGCTTTCAGTTATGTTAGTCACAAACTATTTCAAGCGCTATGGCATTGGGCTAAAAGGCGACATCCAACAAAATCTAAAACTTGGATCGCCCTAAAATACTTCATCAACCGAAAAGGCCAATGGCAGTTTCACGGTTGGCAGAAGATAAAGGATATGGATTGCCAGTTTAATCTTTTCCAAATAGCTAAAGTGCCGATAGAAAGACATGTGAAGATCCGAAGCGCAGCGACACCTTTCGACCCTCAATACCAAGAATACTTGGGAAAGAGGAAACACAAAAGGCTAGCTCGTAATTCTTGGATTGAACCTGCTCTCACTGCTTTATAAGTTGCTGGGTATCATTTGATGCCTTTGTAGAGGCTTGAGCCTAGTGCAGTGAAAGTTGCACGCTGGGTTCTAAGGGAGACGGCACTTGGTAACAAGTGCCGTCCACCCGACAGAAGTAAGCTTGCCACATACGGTTCTTAGCTTTAAACTAACCTTGAGAGCCTCGGGTATCCCTGCTTTTTCTTGGAGTTACTATTCACTGTCTGGCCAGAAGTAATTGTATCGAATTGAACTTGGCTTAATTGCAAAGCAGACCACCGAGGACATACGATAAGTCTAGGTGCTTTCCCTCCCATATACTTTGGTGATAAAACACCCGACGCTGCACACAGAATGTGTTCCCACTTCGATTCGAATGACAAACCTTCTGTAGCTGTTTACAAAGCCATAGGCATTGCCTGTGGCTTTGTCGTATCTGGGACTAAAAAATTGGTGCAGCAGGTTCATACAAAAATTAGTCTATTGATAGTTTCTTATGCTCTAAACACGTTCCGGGGCAGATATGAGTTGTTGCAAAATCTGCAATCACTGAGCTTTCTCGTTGCTCGGGCAACTATTGCAAAAATTGCAACAGTTCAACTACTACCGAGGAATCTCGATAGTTGCTTGATAAGCAATGTGCATATTTTGCACATTAATTAGTTCTACTGCTGAAGCGACGAGATCAGAACCGGGTTGGAGCAGAGGTGATTTGCGAAATAACCTGTTTCGCAATTTTGCAAGACCCTCTTGCAAAATTGGTTGCTAGAGTTTGTCCAACAACCTGTTGGACAATTAGGAAACAGCTTGTTTCACAAATAAATCTCATGATGGTTTTGATTATTAACTGCTTGTTCAGCAGGTAGGTTGCTTTCTTCCAGACCTACTCTTAGCTGCCTACACGGCAGGACACATGGTGTTTATCACTAATAGCGAAATTGAGAATTTCTTAGCTGCCTACACGGCAGGACACTGTTAAATATAGCCCCTAACCATCTGATTCTGTATGCTTAACGTCACAATTCACCAAAATACCCTTTTTCTTCTTGCATCTGTAACTCTTTATTTTTGAATCTCTAAAAAATAGCTTTAGAAAAAGGGTCAAACACGTAACTCTGGTACTGTGCCTTTTCTTTCTTGGTTGGTGGCGAAACCATAGCTATTGAAGTTTGCTGCAACGCGCTCACTAACAAACTCCTTTTGTACAAACAAAATATAGTCTTCCCCAGATGAAGCGCTGGAGATTGGTATTCGATGAAAACTATCGATGAACCGCTCTTCATTAGTGACTGGTAATGATGTTCCAGCACCAAGTAGTTCGGCTCTCGCCATGCTTCGTTTGATTCGGCGTTTCTTAGAGCCTAAAAAGCTTTTCCCAATCGTTTGGTTACGAACAAACCTCACCTCTGCCGCAGTGTCTGGTACCTCACAAACGCTAGAGATCTCAAATAAACCTTCATTTACCATCAAAGAAAAATAGGGCTGAAAAGAGAGCCCAATCATCATATCTTTATCTTCAGCAACAAAGGCAATGGTTTGGCCAACTGTAGATTCATTCCAATCAGGGAAACTCACACCAATCCTATTCATCGCTTGTCGGTTATTCACCATAAACAGGTGCATTTGAGAGATACAACGTCCTGCTAACAGCTCATAGTCAGCTTGTGCAGGCGTGTATCGTATTAAGAAATAGTAACGCTTAGTCATAGCTCTACCTTACTTAGCCTTGGTTTTAGACTTTGAACTTGAGCAATTGAAGAGGCCGCCTTTGATCAAGACAGACATGATGAAGTGCACATCATTTGTGATGACTTGAGAAGCTGTCATACTTTCAATCCAGCTCTCTGTATTTCTGAGCAATTGATAGAAATCATTTCCATGTGCTGTGTGTCGCCTTGCTATAACGTATTCTCGGTCTGCCCCATATTCGTTCACTCTTAATGGTTTATCTGCGTTTTCATGCCACCAATCGTCAATCGATTGCAACGCTGCACCAATTTTTTGACCATGAAATGCAACAGTTTCCTTTCCGTTCAAGAATTCTACGGTAGCTAACTGCTTAGTAGGAGCACCATCTTCTCGGCTATCTAAAAACTCTTGCCTTGGGTAAACCTCATCTCCCCAACCAACTCCAATTTTTGCTTTGACATCCATATAGAAATATTCGGTTGGGTCAGCCAGAGCTCGCATCAAATAGGCTGTGAGCTTTTCTAGGCATTCTGCTGAAGCCTCATCCCAATGACCATACCAAGAAAGCCTTGTTGCGTTTTCTATAATCAAGGTTTGCGAATCACTGGTGGTCACTTCTATCGACAGGTTTCGACACTCTCTGTTGCGCCAAAGCCAAGTACCAAGCAGTATATTCTTCGCGTATCGATGAGCGAGCTCCTGATACCCATTGAGCTCTTTATAAGTATTAGCCAGTAACGAAAGCTTACTGCGTACTTCATCGTCACTACAGATATCTGGGGTTAGAGAATTGGCTCGAATTCGAAGCGGGAATGCACAGTAGATATCATCAATCCCAGGTTTGACATAACACTCTTCGATGAACTGAGGATTGGAATGAGCTAAATCTTGTGGAGCAACATTCTTTTTTACAAACTTGCTCCCTTTATATGCTTCTGCATAACTACCTTTTGGTGCTCGCAGCCTAGTTCTATCAATTTCAAGGGGACACATCTCACCACTTTTCGAAAAATGGTAGAAATATGCTTTGCCAGCGGAAAGAGAGCGTACGTAGTTCAGCTGAGTACAAAGTTCCATAAACGATTAATCCCTATAGTTTTTTATAAGAATAGTTTCGCTACTGCATTCTATCGACCAAAAGGCATGGTTTAAAAAGTGATCTCTTCCACTAAAACGTACTTCTATCGGGTTTACTCGCTGAGCAAGCCCAATCGCATTCTCTGCATAAGCGTGACAATCGGTGATCGAGTTGCCCCGTTTAGTTGGTTGTTCTAACAAATGGTAGCCAATAGAAACTGGCAAATTATCAGCGTCTTTAGTAATAAAACGCTCTAGATCATCAAAGTCACTCGGCTGGTTCTCACTTGGATATAACCATCGTCCGTATGCTGGCAACCCTCTTATGACATTGAAAAGCTCGCCCCTACTGGTAAACGTCCTTAGCCACTCAATCTGGGTCGATAGCTTTGGCTGGTATAATGCCCCTCCGGCAAAAGCGACGGGAAGTGCCGTTTTAAGCGCGGACTTAAAATCTGAAATTCGGCTGTCACTGTGGACTCTGATAACTAAGTCTATTTCTAGGTCCGTCAATCGTTCACTACGAATAGTTGGTCGCTTCGCGTTAGAAACCGTTCGCGCTTTAGCGACTGAGTTGGGTTCGGTAAGCTTCGCTGTCGGTTGAATGTTCTCGCTTCGAACATAAAAAGAGAAACTCGGAAACTCAAACGGGGAATCACAATTAACTAGCTTATTAAACTCTCTTTGATAATGGTGCATGAACCCCCAAATAGCCGTCAAAGAAGGAGCACCACACAGGTATGGGCTACTCATTGCGACCGCATCTTGCACTCTCATTGATGACAAATAGATATACTGCTCACCCGTTACCTTACCTTCATTGCCATTTGGTTTACTGAGCTGCTCAAGTATCCATACGATTTGGGCTTTGACGACCTGCATTAGCTTAGGATGATAGGCAAACTTGGCGGCATACTTGTTATTCTGAAACGCGAGATGTAAGCAACGGTTAAACTCACTAGCTAAAGAGCCCAGATCCGATTCTGGTTGGGTCAAAAAGGCTTGAGCTAAAGTGTCATCATGTTCCAATTGCTGTTGGTTGGGGTCGGCGTCAACGATATCTCTTAACTCAATTAATGGAAGCATCCACAGGGCTATCTGCTTTCGCAATATCTTACTTCTAACCTTACGAGCGCTCTCCCTTTGCTTTCGTGTTTTTGACGGCTCTGAACCAATTAGATGATTTAGCACCTGACAGATTTTGGTGTTAGTTACCTGATATTCATCAAAGTAGTGACCACTCTTTTTGCGGCTTTCAGGTAACGTCCCAACCTGCGCTGATTTAACGTCTAGCGGGTAGTTAAGAGCTTTCATATGCCCAGCTAAACTG
Source organism: Vibrio pelagius (assembly GCF_024347575.1). Lineage (NCBI taxonomy): Bacteria > Pseudomonadati > Pseudomonadota > Gammaproteobacteria > Vibrionales > Vibrionaceae > Vibrio > Vibrio pelagius. Next base: position 1,041,810 of record NZ_AP025503.1, on the reverse strand, counting down.
CCACACAAGTTCCCGATACTCGGAGGGTTCGGCAGTGACGAAGACACAAAGCTAAGCTTACTTTCTCGACTTCTCGATCTCACTTCTAACTCTCTTTGGATGGCATGACTGACCACTGGGGTCACCGAAACATAATCATCCCCCCATGGAAACCGCAGTTGCTTGCTGTAAGTGCTGACACTGTCAGGAAAACTATTTTCAGGAAGTTGTTCTTCAATTGTATGCTTTAAGCGAGCAAGTGACTTAATGCCTAAACCAAATTCTTTGAGCAGCTCAACCCAAACAGAGGTTTCTTGCTGAACAAGTGAAAGAAGACTCACGGACTGTGATTGCCAGCGGAAAGGATTCAATAACCACAATGTATGGCGATACACTGCAGAGTTATGCGCCCACCCCAAGCGTTGCTCTAATACTGCGCTTGAAATAAATGCCTCGGTCGTCACAAGAGGCTGTGCAATTATTCGCTGATCTTTAACTCGGCAGTCTGGAAATTTGAGATTATGAGTATGGAACCATTTGATTTCATCAAGAGATGCCTCTAGGTTCTCAGTCGCATTTAAATGCCTTTTAGCACGAGCAACATCCAACCAATCAGAGCATCTATCCGCTTGATGGCTTGAACTGAGATTAAGCAAGATCGTTAATGCTTCTTTTTCATACCCTTCAACACAGACATCTTCCGTATAGGGCATGAACATCTTCTTTAAAGCAGACTGCTTTACTGCTTCGTCTTCAATTGCTAATAAGTCACTTAATTTCGTCATAATTACCACTCAGGCAGATATACACTTAAACCATCACTTTCAGAGCTCATTCGAGTCAGCTTTGTTTCGATGACACTTCTTAAAGTAAACGCCGATTCATGACTCGCTATCTTTGTATGCATTCGCGGCCTAATAGCGGCTTTGATCTCACCAAACTCATACAGTCGATACACTTCATCCGTTGTGCAAGAGAGCAATGTAGAAGCTTCTAGAGGGCTGAGCAGTACATCACCGATATTTCCTTTCGCGCTTGAAGGTACTGTTGCCATCAGCTGTGTAAAGTAAGCTAACACCAGTGCAAGCACGATATTGTGACTCAACTGCCGACTGGGTAACTGACGACAATCTTTAAGCAGAGCATCAAAGGCCTCATTGAAAAACATCTTCTTCCAGTCTTTTACTCGAACAAGTTCTGCCTTATCTCTAAAGGCATCGAGGTCTTGCCACAATGACGTTGGCCAAGCGCCACAATATTCAATGAATGATTCGAAACTGAGGTCATCGATATCACCATAGCGATTTACATACCACAGTAAAAAACCATAGCGCTCAGAGAGGGTCATTTCTGCCTTCAGCAATCCCAAGGGTTTTGAATCATTTCCTGACAACCATCGGGCAACCAAGGTCTCAGCCTCTGGAGCATCTTCGACTGGCGAGTTTCGGAGTTCGAAACCACATTCACATTGGCTAATACTCTCGGTACTTTGGTATTCAAGCCTCGACTTACACTCAGGACAGTGATGAATCAGCTTACAGCCATGATGTTCACAAGCTTGGTGAGAGATAAATTGCCACTGCTGGCGAATGTAGGGAGCTTCGTCAATACACAGAGAGCATATAGGCGTGAAGCGTTTGCGAAGAAAAGCATAAGGGTAGTCAACGCCAAATCTATGAACAGCTTTGTATTGCGGAGAAAATTGGGCTTTTGAATGCGATAACGCTAGGCGTAGTACACCAAAGTTATTGAGCTTTACTTGGTTCTCAAGGTGGATAAGAACCCGCACCCGCATTTGGCTTGTGGTTTGAGCGTGGTAGATATTAACTAGGTTGAGATCTAAGGGGAAAGCACCAGCAATCGCCTCATGCTGATCCATGGTGTCGAACCAGATATCTTCGGCGAAATGAGAAAATCGCTCGTAACCTTGCTCTTGCGATAAGCGCAACAAGAAGCTTTCGAGCGATTCGTTAGGGTAAAGTTGAATGTCCGTTTTCACATGCCACCACTAAAACTTAGAATTTCTAAGTTTTAGTATCGGAGATATTTCATGCATTGCAACCATAGAGGCCAACATATTTTGAAAAAATGCCTATGAACTCATTCAAAATACGACAGAATCGCTTGGTTATCACAACTATGATGCGAAAGAGCTAAGAAAATTCTGCCCCATTCCAATTCGAGATGCATGTCTGTCACACTTCAAGGCTAGCCATTTGGCCTACATTTTCTAACCAGTGCAGTGTTTAGTGAAGTGCGGGCTAACCAAATGGATCTTTCCTTAATTGTTCACTACCAGATCATTGGTTTGGGTCACCCGCAGCCCTGTAGAGTCTCTAGTTTTACTAGATCACGCTTTGTTATATATCTCTAAGCTCGCACCTTCAATGGAATAGCCTGACTCGACCCCTATGTCATCAGAAATTACTGTTTCTGTTTTCAAGGTTCCTGTGATGTAAACGATATCCCAAAGGTCTTTAGTTGGAGTTCCTTCTTCAAACTTGACGTAAATAATCTGGTTTGGAGGTGGTGGTGGAACGTGAATACACGCACCATAAAAGGGAACCAAAAGAAACTCAGAGATTGACTCTGAGTCCCCTTCTAATGGAATCACGAAACCCGGTATTTTGACGTTGCTGCCATTCAGTTCTGGACGAACACTTCCCACTAGAGCCTGCTGAGCAACATTCGCACTATGGTCAAGGGCAGCGAGGGTTTCATCGCTGACGCGTGCACGTTCGCTTTCTGGGATCAGATCAAGCCACTCAATTTCTACCGTATTTTCATCGCGCACTTGGTTTGCTGCAAAAGAGGCAGAGCTGAATGTCACCATGATTAAAGAAGCGATGAATAATATGTGTTTCATATATTAACCTTTGTATTGTACATAACCCTTGTGCTGCACAGATTTGCGCGTCGATGGAAATTGCCACCGGTTTAAGGGGGATTAAGCCGATGGCGAGGGACAAAGCGAGCTAGGGCTTATTTCACTTGGTACTTGCTGTTAGTACGGATGTAGATTGTTGCCTCAGAGTCCCCCGTGTTGGTGATGTTATGAGAGAACTTGCCCTCAGATTCCACGTAGCTTCCCGGGTTTAAAGTAAGATTGCTGCTTTGTTCTTTTGAGTTGTACTCAATCGAGCCTGCAATAACAACGGCGCGGAACTCACTTGAGTCTGTAGTGATTTTGCCTTCAAAACCGGCAGGCAGTTTAATCATTGAGCCACCCATATCAGAGGTACTACCCCAAACGTATGTGGATTGAACACCTTCTGCACTGATGTCGTGAAGATCGCTGCTGTTTAGCCACACAATGTTGTCTTTATGCAGGTTCAGAGGGCGTTCGCCATTATCGAATTTTTCCGCAGACGGTTTAACTAGATATGGCCCCGCATCAATCTCAAGATAGATTAGGTTAGTTTCGCCGTTCGCTGCCGTTGTGTGGTCTTCACCTGCTGGCTGCGTCCAGAATGAACCGGGTGGCATCCACATTTTTTCTGATGTTGGGTCGTCGTTATGCATCTGACCTTCAATCACGATACCGCGATACGTGATGTTATGAATGTGCGGTGGTGATTCAAAGCCTTTCTTAAAGCGTACTAACATACCTGTTGCGGTATCGGTTGTACGGTCACCCCAAAGGTCGGCTGCTCCTGGGCTAAGTACGCCGCGCAGCGGGTTCAGATAACCCCACTCAATGTCGTTTGCAGCGACAACTTTTGAAGCACCTTCATCGGCAAAAGAAGGAGTAGTAAGTAGAGCTGTCGCAAGTGCTAATGTCGATGCTTTAATTAGTGATTTCATAGAAATGTCTCTGCTGTGTTTGCTTGAGATGAATAATATTCAAAGTTATTCATTCGATAAACGTACTAATCTTTAATAAACTTTCCTTAAATCGTGGATAATAAAGATTGAACCATTGCGAGTGGGTGATGAAGAAGGATGGTTATGAAAATTTCTGATTTACAGGTATTGCTGAAAGTTGCCGAGCTTCAATCTATTACAGCAGCGGCGAATCAACTGGATATTAGCTCGTCTGCGGCAAGCGTGTCATTAAAACGAATAGAGCAAGTATTAGGCGCCGAATTATTTGTTCGAACGACCCGAAAGATGCGCATAACTCCAGAAGGTGAACGCTACTTGCCTTTGTGCCAACAAGCATTGGATTTATTGCAACAAGGACAGGTGTTGGTCAAGGAAGAGCAGCAATCCATCAGTGGGGAAGTTCGTATCGCGGTGTCTTCTGAGATGGGGCGCAACCTGATGCGCGTTTTGCTAAATGGTGTGATGGATAAACATCCATACGTATCTCTGAGGCTTCACGTAAGTGATAGCCGAATCGATTTTTACCGAGATGGAGTTGATGTAGCGTTGCGAGCAATGACCAAAGGGGCGGCGCAGGAATCCAACTTGTATGGATTTAAGATCTGCAATATCCCGCACGTTTTATGTGCTTCTCCTGATTATATTGAAAATCATGGTCGACCTATGGTTCCTGGCGATTTGTATCAACACAATGCCCTACTCTACAAGCTCTATGAGGTCTTACACGACGGTTGGGAGCTTTATCACGATGATCAAAAATACAGAATCAAAATGAACAGCGATAGAGCGGTGAATGATGGTGATATCGTGCGTAGGTGGTGCATTGATGGAGCAGGGATAGCGAAGAAATCAGTTATTGATGTTGGAAAGGACCTACTCGCGGGCCGATTAGAAAGGATATTGGCCGATTGTGAGATACCACTGACCGAAATGTGGCTCGTCTTGCCAAGTCGTCAGCTAATCTCTCCAGCGATTCGATTGATACGTGATGAACTCAAAGCCAAGATTCATCAACTTCGTCATGAATTGCTTGCAAAAGGGTTGATAGAAACACATGAATGGCCGCTGGATAACTAGCCGTGATCGCTAATAATGGTTCTGGGGACAAGTTAAACTAACGTTTGCCATACTTCAGTTAATTCGTCTTTCCCTAATTTAGCAAAAGTGCTAACTCAGAAATGTCCAAAGACGCGCTGACGCCGATCTCTGCAAGCACGTCTTTGCCCCTTTGTGAGTTTGATCGGATTGCAGCGCTAACTTCACAAAAGGCTGTTTGACTTATTTTTTGTAATACTAGTCAGGTGTATACAAAAGTAATGTCGATTCACATCACATACACCTTTGAAAAAATCAGTTTCATCGAGCGTGACCGTTTTCATAGATTGCCATCAAACTTACAGGGGAGCCTTCATGCCCAAATATCAAATATTAATGAAAGACACAGCGGTCGAGGCCGTTGACTGTGCTGGCACCGATTTTTAATCACCGAATCTCTGGTTTTCTATAAAAACTACGTAATGATGGCTGAATTCCTCCTGACAAGGATGGGTCAAATGTCAAGAAGGTATCAACTTACGAAGAAATCGACTGGATAGCAGAGGCGAACAAACTAGACCCTAATTGGGAAAGTAATTAAACCTAGAAAGGAATGTCATTATCTCTTTCTACAACTCGTTCAAGTATCTCGATGACGTCATCACAGACTTCTTCACGTGTTCTCTTATCTTCATAGTCCGAGCCAGAGTTCATCTTAGGTTGCTCAAGAGAAACTAATGCTTCATTAATGGCCTGCAAAAGATCATCATTGTCCAACGCTAGAGCATTCCTGCTATTTTCCCTAGTTTGCAATTGTTCGATTAGTTCACCCATTTGTTTCTCTAGTTCATCAATCTGATTAAGCAAATCTTCTTTCTCCTGCTCCCAACCATCCATCTGTTTATCAAGCAACTTGCTCTGATACTCTTGAGTAGATAAAGCAGCATTCCTAGCAACTTTGATGTCATGATTCTTACGAGATTCACCAAGAGTCTTGAGGACTAACCAATCTAAACTAAGCTGTAAAGCAGGGATAAGAGTTATGTAACCAAGAGATACCAGAGCAGGTAGAACTAGACCAAACCACCAATCTATTTTTAGGTTCTTTGCTAAATCTACCTTGTTAGGTAAGGTTTCAAAGGTGAATTGAAGTACAACAGAGTTATTCACAACTATCCAAGAGAAGACAAACGTTGCTATTAGAGGGGTTTTTAGACGTTCAACTACCGTATTACTAATCGCTTTACCTACTTCCTTATGCACACTACTTTCCTAATTCAAATCAATAAGTAAGCACACAATAGCATACTAAACATCAAAACTCGTACACATAAGCACTAACATTGCTTTATCAAGTAAAAGACCTCTTTCACCTTTTATCTTTCAAACTGAGCACCACTCTTAACTGATACTTTTCTCTTTTTGAGGTTGCTTTTTCTCTCTTTTAATCACAACTATCCCCCTAAGATAATTACAGTTTTTATGGTTATGGTATACTGAATCACCAAAGAAGATTAACTTTAGAACACGTTTGCCATGACAGAAGAACACGAATACTGGAGAGCCGAAACTGTAGCGTTTTATGCGCTTCAGTCGCTTCACGGTGTAGGCTTCAGAACCCTTTACAAGATTGCTGCTCAAAAGATTACTTTTAGGGAGCTAATCAAATCTGAAGACCCTAAGCATTTTGGTAAAACCCTTCGAATCAAACTCCCTACATCTGTACTTGAATCAGAATCAAGTTGGGATGAGTTTAAGAAGGAGCTATGGTCTAAAGGCACTTCTATAGCCCGTAGTAACGCCAGCAAGGACATCAAGGTAGTGTTCTATGGTCAAGATGCTTTCCCCAAACAACTAAGAAGCATCAATGAGCCTCCAATGTGGCTATTTGTTCAAGGTGCTTTAGCCAACCTACACTCCAAATCTGTAGCTATTGTTGGCAGTCGTAAAGCGTCAGAAGACGGTTACTGGCTAACTAAGTTCATCGTTGCAGCAATGGCTAACAACCAACTTGTCTCTGTTAGTGGTCTTGCTGATGGTATTGACCAGAAAGCACACATTGAATCACTACGATTTAACGTCCCTACAGTAGCAGTCCTAGGTACAGGCATTGATAGCAACTACCCGAAAGGCTCTGAGATTGTCCGTGAACAAATCCTAGCTGCTGGTGGAACAATCGTGACTGAATACCTAATAGGTCAAAGCTACAGTGGTCACAACTTTGTTCAGAGAAACCGAATTCAAGCAGGGTTAGCTACGTGTGTAGTACCTGTAGAGTGGAAGATTAAAAGTGGTACAGCCCACACAGTGAACTTCAGCAAAGATTTTAATCGTTCATTGGTAATGCCCTACCTACCTAATGCAAACCCTGAGAGTGATGAGTTAAAAGCTATCACATCATACAAGCATGGTGCTGTGTTTAACGTACCAGCACAAACAGAAGAACTAATTAGCTTCTTGAAGAATCAACAAATACAAGAATCAGAACAACCAAATCAATCACCAGATTCAGATTCGAATGATGGTGAACGACAGTTTTCCCTAGGTTTATAAGGATGTCAGAATGGCAGCAAAGCAATTAAAAGGCGTGATACTAAGCGTTGAAGATACGTTGGTGAACATGGGTGATGTTAAACAAGATGTCTTCGAGGAAGTTGAGAAGCTAATGGCTTACTTCAAGAAGCGAGGGATTAAACCTGTACTTCTTGCCAATCAGCAACGTTGGCACGCTCAAGGAGGCGTTCGTCGAGACCTCTATGAAGTGCTAGAAGAACGCTTTGACGACCTTGCTGTATTCACTCGCCTACGTGACCCTAAAGTGCCCCCAAAGCCTCGTAAAGCTGCTACGGAATACGTCCTTAATGAAATGGGCTGGGAATCTAATGAGGTCGTGTACATAGGTAGTGACAAGGATGACATGATTACTGCCGTGAATGGTGGAATCCTATTCCTTCGTGCTACTTGGTACTCAGATAATACCGATTACGGCTTTGAATTTAGTGAACCAAAAGAGGTAGCTCGATTCATTGATACTCTTTGCTTGCGTGAACACTTCTGGAGTCACGAAATCGTAGATGGTGATTTTGAGTATTACGCCCTAGCTCCATTTAGCACAAGCCAATACAAACCAACCTTTGCAAAGTACTCACACAATGCACGTGCTGCTGCTAAGTTCGGTCAAGGTGATGTCGACTTCTGGTTAGGTGCTCTAGTTACCAGCATGTACTTTACAGGTATCCATAAACGTATCGACTTTGTATCCGCCTATCCCGGTCATGGTGAAGGTGTTGATAACGACAAGATGTGTGATGACTTAATGACTTTCGGTAAGTGCTTCAATAAAGGTTACCTTCATAACCTAGTGGAGCGTCACACAACCGCCACCAAATCACAAACAGCTCGTATCAACAAAATCCCTATTGACCATCACAACCAAATAAACACTATCAAACTGAATAGATTACCAACTAAGAACTACAATACCGTATACAAGAACCTACCTCTCAAGAAGGGTAAAACTGTCCTGCTGGTGGATGACATTTGTACTGCTGGATGGTCACTAGATGCAGGTCGCAAGTACATAGAAAGAACAGGCGCTAAAACAATCTTAGTGACATGGCTAAAGACCATTAATACTGACTATCGCTCTATTGGTGACATGGGCAACTTTAATCCATACACCGAGAATACATTCAATGGAGTGCCTTCAGGAAAGAGCTATGGGTATCATCAGTATCATGTTGATACAAATGCATCAGAAGAATTAGGTGACCAATTAGAACAATACTTAAACTGGGATTGGCCTGTATAACCACCAGATACTAAAAGGGAGGCTGTCGGAAGACAACTAGTTTGTCGATTCCAATAAAGTCTGATCATTTACAATAAAGATTGATCGTTTTTTGGCAGTATCTAGCAGGCGGGGGAAGGTAAGCTACAACATTTTGACCCAAAATGAGTTGGCGTATTTTTGATTCAGCTCGTATTATATTTTCTATGCATTCACAATTTATTCTTGAACATTCCTCAATTCGGATTCACCTCTCAAGTATGGCTGATAGTAGTAACTTGTTATGATGTGTCATAGAATTCATGTCAAAAACAAGCACCCTCTCAACCCAATATGCAACTATACTATTAAAGTAGGTTTCATTATTGTAATAATTGAAGAACAAGGGGACTAACTAGATGGGTTCAAACGTTGCAACAGTACTAGGAGCATTCCTAATCCTATCGATAAGTCTTGGTGGATACCTGACGATTAAATACTTACGTATGAGAGAGGAAGACTCTAAGAAAGAGCGTAAACAAAAGATGAAGTCGACATCGGACTGAGCAATATATCCATAACAGCATTAGGAATATTTCACTGTTAGTATACCTCCTTCCTTAAAATAGTAGGCATTATGAAAAGAAAGTTTCAGTTATGCATCTTTATAGCCTTGATACTACTTTGTACTAGTTCTTTTTATGGTGTGTCAGTCACAGCCACTGTTAAACGAGATAGTAATGATAATAAATGCCCACTGTATTCCCCTATACTTGTAACGGTTCAAAATAATACGATTTCGGCTATACGAGAAGTAACTTTCAGCCTTGAATTACATAAAACTGGTCGCCCTCAAAATCTCCTTACAGGAAGCTCAACTTATGTTTTTGACTTGCCAGTTAGCCCCTTTTCATCTGAAGTTAAATGTTTTACCGATAGCTATATAAAATCGTTCATTGAACCTCGTCCTTTAGATACTGCGTCAGTATCACACAGAGAGCTAATTTCGGCATTACGTGAATCGTTCAAGAACTCAAAAGAATTTGAGAGTAACCACAAAATTAACATATCGAATGTAAAAATATCTTCATTTAACTAAGCTACTGCTGCTAGGACAAACGATTATTTATAAGATACAAAGCAATTGTCTAATCTGATTTAAGTAGTATAGCGTAATCACGAGCACACGCTTCTTTCCATCACAGTCCCATACGCATTATCTAAAAAGAAAATGTCCAGAACCCTTACAGTTGGCATTTCGTAACACAGAAGTGCCCCAAAGTTTGTTTAGATATCCCCAAAATTTCATTAGATTAATTCAGTCAACATAGTCAATTCAAAAACTCTCATTTCTAAAAAGATTGGTTTCGCTATCCAACTGATGTAGTTCTATCAATAGGTCATAAAGTAAACAGAGTATCTTTTTCCTTGATTATGCAACAACTTGCTCTTAAGGTCGTAACTCCCTTTTGGACTAACTCAGCGCTCAATGAGTGTCTTGGTAAGTCAGAATCCAAACTAAGCAGTAAGTGTTTTCAGGTGATTTCGTGAAAAAAGTTATACTAGGTGCTCTTTTCAGTGCATCGGTCTTTGCTTCTTCAGGCAAAGATGTTCCAACGATGAATGATAAGAACGGTTATGTAGAACCGTTTCAGATGTTTGATAATGTTTACTATGTTGGGGACAAATGGGTTTCATCATATGCAGTTGTCACAGATGATGGACTCGTGATAATTGATACTCTCGATTTCCCTTATTCGAAATGGATTCCTATCAACCTTGAGAAACTAGGGTTAGATAAAGAACCAGTGACTCACCTATTGGTCACTCATGGCCACTCTGACCATGTTGGGGGCGCTCAGTTACTTCAAGAGACGTATGGTTCTAAAGTTGTTATGACTAAAAGCGCTCATGAACTATCGATACAACAATCCAACAAAAGCAAGGGTGAGAATAAATTCCTTCCTCCAACCTTGGACATAAGGATAAAAGGCGATACCTCTATGATTATTGGTGATCATGAGTTTAAGTTCTATCTCACACCGGGTCACACCGAAGGTGATTTTTCCCTAGATTTTACGGTAAAGGATAAAGATAATGAACATCGTGCTTTTATCGTTGGTGGCCATAGCGTAAGTGGCAACGACCCAAAAATGATTGACCAGTTCTTGAGTAGTATGGAAAAAATTAGAAAGATTTCACTCCAATCGCCTGTTGTGAGCGTTAACCTTTCGAACCATCCACATAAAAATTACCTATTTGAGAATAGGGAGAAGCTAGGTGCAAATGAGAATCCATTTATTAGTGAGGCAAACTTCTTCATGTTCCTTAAGCAACAAGAGAACTTAGCTAAGAATAAAATAAAAGACCTGTAATAGTTCTGCAGATAACGTGTAGTCTTCTCTACTGGGTTAAAAGTTTAGCGATACCGAAGACAATTCGGTAAATGCTAAATTGGCAAAACCACTGACAAGTTTCTGCCCCAATACGTGCCAGAAAGCTAGTGGATGAGCATTGTTTTGATATCAGGCATCACCTCTTTTGCCGCAAGGTATCCCGCTTCAATCGCTCGCTCTTTTTCATCAAATGCACCGCTACTGATTGGCTCAAACTTTGGTGCAATGATGATGTCTGCACTATTTAGCTCTTGCTGAGATAACCGACAGCTCTGCATGCGAAAAGTAGAAAGGGTGATCTTGCTTGCCAATACGTCAGGAGTCGGTTGATTGTGGCAATATATATCGACTGCAATGATCTTTTGTGCGCCTAACTCTCTTGCTGTATAAACAGGTATCACGCTCAGAACACCACCATCAACGAGAATATCTCCTTGGTTCTCTACCGGTACAAATGCCCCAGGGATTGTTGAAGAGGTTTGCACTGCATGACCGGGATTTCCAGATCGAATCATTACGATTTCTTGCGTTGTGAGATTGGTAGCAGTAACGGCGACTGGTATTGGCATATCAGTTAAGTCATCATAGTAAACATGGCTATTTATCCATTCAGAGAGTTTTTTTCCATTAACCAACCCTCTTGAAGACACCACGAAATCGGCCAGATCTAATATACCAATCTCTTCAATTGTCGTTTCCATCTCCTCAAAGGTCATACCCGATGCATAGAGGACCGCCGCTATTGAACCTGCGGATGTGCCGCTCACCACTTCAGGTTTTATTCCCTCTTCTTCGAGCGCTTTAAGAACCCCAAGATGCATAAACCCCCGAACACCACCACCGCCAAAAGCAATGCCTAACTCATGTTTATCAAGTACGGGAGTCGTCACTGCGTTAAGGTCTTCGTAAACATTGGGAGAAGAGCAGGCTACTAAACTGGCTGTTATGACGGAAAGCATTAGGCTCTTTAGCATCAATTTTTGCCTAAATCGTTGAATCGTCATTGTATGAACCTCTGTCATCTTGTTGAGCTAGTTACTCCTATTTGCAAGCAGCTATCGGAGCGAGTATCGTCAATAATAGCTAACTATATCTCTCAAATGGTTTGCTTAAATAGGTCAAATACTCTTTAAGACATGCCTATTTGTATCACTATGGCTACTGAGGAACAAAATGAAACAGAGGATTAAACAAATAGTAGAAAGCCGTATAGCTGAAGACGGTATGGTCGAAACGGGCATCAAAGGTGTTAGTTTGTTCCGAGTGACACACTCGATACCTTGTGCACCTGCGGTATATGAACCGACGGTGATTGTCATTTTGAGTGGTAAGAAAGAAGCGATTCTCGACGGCAATCATTACATATATGACAACAGTCAATATATGTGCTGTACAGTCTCTCTACCCGTCGAAGCGGGGACACCTGAAGCCTCTCCAGAAGAGCCTCTGCTAGGCGTCTATATTTCTCTAGATACCAAGGTTATGACTGAACTGGTGATTGAAATGGAGAGTGCCGCCAGTACGATAAAACGACCAAAAGGTAGTTCGCAACCACCGGGCATGTCACTGGCTAACTGGGATGATACTTTTTCTGATGCGCTACTTAGGTTACTTCAACTTGACGAAAGTAGTATCGATATCGCTATCTTGGGTGAAGGCCGTCTGCGCGAATTTTACTACGCAGTGCTGAAAGGCGATGCTGGTGTTTCTGCTAGAAGAGCTTTTGGAATTGGAAACGAAATCGCGAAGTCGATCGAGTACCTATCACTTAACCTTAGTAAGAACGTTACTATTGATGAACTCGCTTCTATCGTTTGTATGAGTCGTGCAGTTTTCCATCGTAAATTCAAACAAGCAACTTGTATGTCCCCTATCCAATTTATGAAGTCGATGCGCTTAAACAAAGCCGCTATGAAGATAGCAGCAGGAATGAACGTTAACGAGGCTGCGATGTCGGTAGGTTATGTGAGTTCTTCTCAATTTAGTCGTGAGTTTAAACGAATGTATGGTCAATCACCTAAACAGTGGAGTCGAGAAAAAGACATGCTTGAGAATATTGCTTAGTTAACCAACCATACAACGATATAACTAAAACACACACAAATGATACAAATAGGCACTTTTTAGAGACTATTTTGCCTAGTTTAGCTATAGGGTGATAGGTATAGTAATTGCACAGCATCAATGAAAGGTGACTTGTCGTGAACAAAATTATTCTATCTATAGGAGTCAGTATGGTTCTTGTTGCTACCACCTCTGCGAATGATATCAATGACGATCTTTATCAGCTAGAAGATACTGTTGAGGACATGGAAGGTAATGTCTATCGAACTGTAACCATCGGTGAGCAGGTTTGGTTAGCTGAAGGGTTGAGAAGTACCAAGTTCCAAGATGGTTCTGCTGTCAGCTCTGGCGTCATTCCAAAAGATGATAAAGCGAACTTGTTAAAATATGGTCGACTGTACAACTGGCATGACGTCGCTGATGAAAGAAACTTATGCCCAGAGGGCTGGAGAGTCGCGACAGATGAGGACTGGAAGACGCTTGAGCGGAGCATTGGTATGCATGAAGACGAAATTCATCAAGAGGGCTGGCGAGGCAGTGACCAACAGATTGGTTTACAACTAAAAGAGGCACAAGCTGATGGACCATTTCAAAAAGTGGATCAGTCTTTAGTCAACAAACAGAATTTCTTTGCAAGACCTGCAGGCGTAAAGTGGAACGGTTTTTACATCACAGAGGGCGCTTATACCGAATTTTGGACGGCAGATAGTGCATCTGACACGAAAGCTATTATTCGAACACTGGCTTACTCTTGGTGGAATGCGCACAAAGGCGAAATTCGTCGTGCTACCAGCTCAAAGGATTATATGTTCAGTGTTCGCTGCGTGAAAATTTAAATTTTGTCCAGCAACTTTCTTAATTATATCAATAGTTCTTCCATTACAGTTCTTCTACTCCTACTAGGTATTCGATATGACTTATTCTTCAATTTTAATTACCGGCGCAAACTCTGGACTTGGGTTTGAGGCTGCTAAACAGTTTGCCCAAAAAGACGGTATTTCGAAAATTATTTTGGCATGCCGAAGTGAAGATCGAGCGGAAAGGGCGCTTCTGAGGTTGGAAGAGCTCACAGGCAAGAATATTTTTGAAACATTGATTGTAGATGTAAGTAGTTTAGAGTCCTGTCGAAAAGCGGCTGATAATCTTGATACTAAAGTCGATGGCATTATATTGAATGCGGGTGGTGCAGGCGGTTCAGAGCCTACAAAGCTCACAAAAGATGGTGTCATTTTTACCTTCGCAGTTAATGTGTTAGGAAATATCCATTTAGCTGAACATTTAATGAACAATGGGAAGTTAAACGCTAGTGGGTCGGTCGTGTATGTTGCCAGCTTTGCAGCAAGAGGAGCGCCCGAAATTGGCGCAGCGAAACCACCGATTACAGAAGGCTCAATAGAAGAGTGGATATCAGTTATAAATGGAGAGAAATTTGCCAAAAACAAGGCGTATACTGACCACTATGGTTCCGTAAAACTGATGGGCGCCCTATGGACAATGAGTATGGCACGCAAACATACAAACTTTAGGTTCGTCACTGTTGATCCAGGAATGGCAGCGGGTACGTCAGGGGCAGATGCTTTTCCTTGGTATCAAAAGTGGGCAACCAATGCCATAATGCGAGTTATGCAGTTCCTGAGGAGAGCACATTCTGTTGAAGTGGGTGCTAAACGTTATGTCGACGTGATGCTAAATACAGAAGATTTTGAGACTGGTATTTGGTGGGGCAGTGAAAAAGGACTAACAGGAAATTTAGCCGACCAAGTAACACACTGGCCAGAGATTATTGGCAAGGAGTCAGTCCAAGACAATGCAAATACCGTTATTCATAAGTTTATAAAGTAGAAGAAATGACAGGTAAAAATTAGCAACACTTCTTCTTTTTTCCGACGATTAACTGAAGGGAGTCAAGTTTTGCTTAAGCCTGTTCGGCTTTTTGCAACTTGAAAATCTATTCTTCATTTTCTTTGAAGGAATTAAAGTTGGGATATGAATATGGAGAGTAAGAAAACATGAGTGAAGAAACCATTTAGATTGGAAGATATCTGGCGAATTAGAACACGACTCGAGCTGAGTGATAATTTAGTTAATGCCGCTTAAATAGAAAAACCAACCTGCGACACAGAAACTACCAAGGGCCAGGAATCATTTTTTCTAGCCCGTCCCTTTCGGTAGAATCCTAAGTTGAGCCCCTTTTCTTATCCAAAACACCCCCCATTGTCCCCAGCGGTTTTAGGTGAGCACAACGCTCTTCTAAGAAGCTTCTGCCCCATTATTGGTTAGACCTTTTACTCATTCATATCCTGTTCATAGCGTTTTGAAATACTAAAAGTTATCGATTCTTCCCGTGTTGTTGGCTGTTAATCCCCGAGGTGTAATACGGGGTGAAAGTCTAATCTAACTAAAAGAAACGTTTACAAATGAGAGTCTTAGTGCATAATCTACTGAACTGTAATAACTTGGCAAGCACATGATTTTCAAAAAGAAACGACTTCATCTGGATTCTCTCAATAGTCAAGTCACTAACTTGAGTATTGATCGGTCTAGTGTTCGAATAGCCATTATTGATGATCTTGATGTTCCTTATCTGGAGAACTTAAGGAACTGTGGTTATACCAATGTATACCATTACAGAGATATCGATAATTTCGAAATGTTGAGTTCGTATTCCGTTATTGTTTGTGACATTAGGGATGTTGGAAAAAAACTAAGCAATCGTGAAGGCGCGTTTATAATCCAACAGCTTAGAAAGATTTATCCTGATAAATACATTATTGCTATGTCTAGTAATCTTTTTGCACTACCTATACAGAGCTATATCAGTACTGCCGATGCAAAAATAAAGCGCGATTCTTCTCCGGATAAAATACTTGAAGAAATTGAGCAAGGCGTTAAGACAATGAACTCTAAGAAGTTACGTTGGCTTAGAATGCGCGATCACTTGCTAAAAGAACATCAAATGGATTTATACGATGTTTGGCTTCTAGAACAGGAGTTCATCAGGTCTGTGCAAAATAATAATAGAAAGTTTTTTGAGAACAGTAAAATTACACAGCATAGTGGCGATATGCTTAAAGGCTTATTAGTGAACTTCATTTCTGGGATCATCTTCTAGTGGACAATAAATACGAATCGTTAGTTCTTGATGCTATGCACGAATTGAGATACTTCAACCAACGTTTGAAAAATCTATCTGAAGAAGCGTCAAAAATAGTAAGAACAGACAAAATTGATCAAGACACTCCTATCTCGTTGAAGTCCGAACGTGCTGACCAGTTAAGGACTGTAACTGAAGGCATACTTAGTCTGTCTCAATTATTCACTACGAGAATGGACTTTATAGATGTCGAGTTGAATCCGCACGCGATTGAGCAAATGGATGTAGAGACCGTAAACATATATGGAAAATTTGATAAAGCTAGGCGTATGCTCAATGCTGTATCAAGAGAGAAGAAGGTCAAAGTTTGTTTAGAGGGGGATTTCAACGTTCGACGGATGTTCGATGCCTACACTATTATCGATATTCTTCCGTATTTGCTTTTAGACAATGCTGTCAAATATTCACCAGAACGAATGGAAGTCGATGTGGCATTCACATACTATGACCATTCAACAGAAGTTAAAATCTCTTCTTTTGGTCCTACCGTAACTCCAGATGAAATAGATAAACTTAAGCTAAAACATTATCGTGGTGAAAATGCTCAGTTGATAGACACATGCGTAGGTCGAGGCTTAGGTCTTTACTTTGTTTCGTATATTTGCGAGTTGCACGGAATGACTCTCAATATCGCATCAGAGCCAGAAGCGATGCGCATCGATGGAATACCTTATTCCAGCTTTAATATTACGTTAAATATTCCTTGGAACGAATAAACTGAGCTCTAGTGAGCCCAGTTACCATTATTCATTGAAGCCAATATGGCTATTGAGTTTGCCTTATAAAAAGTTATTCATGAATTGCTAATGCTCGATGTCCTGAAAATGATTTTTTTCCAAAAGTTTGTTGCAAACGTGTCTACTATGTCTGTGATCACCGAGCGGTAATGTTATTGATTATCTAGGGCACAAATTATTGGAGCCGAGAGCATCTCAAGCCGCCGCAGTACTACTTGGTTACCCTTGCAGCGGACCCGATTACTGGAGAAGTGCTACAGGCAAAACACTGAAAGAGATTGAAGCGGAATCTATTTAGATAAATGCAGCGATCACTCGCTGTTTAAATTGGCCCAACCTCAGTTCATCAAATGCTAAAGTGAACCCTGCATTATTTGAATTCATCATATCCGAGCCTTCTCCCCAACTAAGTAAGCTTGGTTGGGGTCGATTAGATTGAACGCTTTCCGATACAGTGCTTGACTGCAGGCGCATTTCATCAACACCACTCGGTACGTTGTTATCTTGTTTAATGTACATGCAGCTATCAGGAATATCCTGCTCAATTCTTTCAGCAAACCCAATCAAATTTTCTTCAGCAAAGGTATACAACCAAGCTTCTTGGTTGGGTGAATCATTGATTCTTAAAATTCGCCCGAGTACTTGCCTGAAGTAGAGTTCCGTTTTTGCCGAACTCATATGGCAGCAAACCTGCAGCCTTGGAATATCCGTGCCTTCACTTATCATTCCAACACTGACTATCCACTGAACATTCGAATGACGAAAAGACTCAATTTCATTCAAAGGATTGTCATGATGATAAGTCACTATGCATGCTGATTGATTAAAGTGCTCAATCAGTCGCTTTTGAATGTCTTTAGCGTGCTTAATAGAAGATGCAACCACTAAGCCTCCAGCATTTGGGGACTTTTGCCTTATTTGGGCTAGCTTTTGGCAACCACTACTTAATATGTAGTTCATAGCGTCTTCATTGTGAATGACACTGTGATATGAGACATCGGATTGTTTGAGGCAATCAAGAATAGAAGTGAAGTGTTGATTGTCCCTGCCAGCATTAACACTCAGGTGTTCATTATCGATTAGAACGATTTTAGGGCGGCGACATACCTTATCAACAACTGCCTGTTGCAAGCCATATTGATAATCACAAATGAGCATACCATCAGGGTCGGAATACTCGGCCATAACTATCGGTAACCGATCAGAGCGCCAAGGAGTACCCGACAGCGCTAATGTGTAACGGGCAAAACCTTGGATCTTACTGACGATTTCTAACCCCCATGAATTTGATCTACCCTCATCATCAAACGAGCAATGGTGGATCTCATCAAATACGACTAGTACCCGATATTTACTGACGGTGTTCCAGAAGTTTTCTTCCAAAAAACGGATGGATTGATAGGTATAAGACCCACCTAAAGAGCCCAAGCCTCCATTAAAGGAACATTCCAGTTTCCATGAAAAGGTCTTTTGCATCCCTTCTGCAACAGTCAGAGAGGGAGAGAAACACAGCACTAAATCGATCATGCCTTTTTTAAATAACCGACTCGCCACCTCGGCGGCCATAACGGTTTTACCAGCTCCAGGAGTCGCTTGGCAGAAGAAGTGTGAATACTTATTTGAAATGAATTTCTCGATAACTTGAGCTGCACATTCAGCTTGCCATGTTCTTAACATTGGGAAGCCTTGCTTTGGGCTACTTGCATCCAGTTGGTTAGTGCATTAATTCTGCCTAATAGCTTGGCTGAGCGTTCTCTTGCTGCATTAAATAGTGGCTGCATATCTTGCTTGTTGTTTGGGAAACGCATTAACAACGATTGGTATTCCTCAATCTCGCCTAGAGTAATCGCCAACTCGCCTTCATGATGTTTCTTCTCTTGCTCTAGTGCATTTAGAGAGCACTCCGAAGTTTGAACAGTTGTTGAATCAACGTTTGCTTTCTTATTTCTAGCTGCTCGAGGCTCAATTGTGAGCGCTTTGAATTCATTAGTTTGATGGTAACGTTTGTCTCTGCGAGCCCCAATGACAGAAAGCCAGCCTTTCTCCTCAAGTGATAGAAGTTGCTTATAAACATACTTTCGAGCCTCGTCACTGCTCGTAAAGGTTGAAGTACTATTTAACAACGCATCCCTAGCTTCTATAACAGAGAAATCATCCATCCCTTTTTCAATCAATAGGTTAAACATGTGAGGGTTAATTCTGGTTACTTTCTTCATGTGACTCTTGCACGCAATAAAAACTTAGGATTACTAAGTATACAAAAATCAGTAAAACTTAGACAATCTAAGTTATCTAAAGGTTGAAAAGAAATGTGTAAGTGCAGAAAGACAACCCAATCCCAGCGAGGCTCAAAGCTGCGCGTAAAAAAGCCAAGATCACCCAAAAAGATTTAGGGGTGAAAATCGGCATGGAACCAAGTTCTGCTAGTGGGCGAATGAACCATTATGAGAAAGGTAGACACGTACCAGATATTGGTACACTCGAACGTATGGCTGAAGAGTTAGATGTGCCGCTGAATTACTTTTTCTGTAGGAATGAGTTGAGTGCTGAGTTGGCGTGTGCGATTGATAAGCTGAGTGATGAAGAGAAGGCGACCCTATTAGAAAAACTGACACAACCTAGTTAACTCTAAGCAAGATGGCTCACTAACCAACAAGTTGCTGTATCGATAATTTGCTAAACACCTGCTTTACAAAACAAAGTTCACCAGTCTCGGCATCGGCGACATAATTTTCATAAGAAGCTATTTGCTCTATAGTTAGAGCATCTATCTGCACAGTGAAAGGATTTGTATCATTGGGATCGTTAATTTTCTCGTAAACAGCAGCAAAGTCCTCCTCGTCAATACAATCCTTCTTTTTCTCCAAAGCGACCTCTAGTGCGGCTGCAATTAACTCTTTAATCTCACCAAGTACACCTTTGCTTGCCGATAACAATCTCATTGCGAAATCAACGTCTGTCAACGGCACCTTGAATCTTAAAGGCACTGCCTTTTCGAGAGCATCTAAAACATCTAAATAATTGTCAATTGCAGGCTCATCTGTGATCTTAATGTAAGGGAGTGTGCGTCGAACCATAATTCGCCTATTCCACTGAGAGTCTTCTAAAATTAGTCCAGCACTATGAAGTCCTACAAACACAATCGGCAAATGACACTCATCACTAATCATTTTGAGACGGTCTCTAATATCCTGCCTCTGGTTATGACTGGTTCGTTCAAACAACTCTTGGCACTCCTCAATCACTAATAATTTAAGCCCAACTCTTTTCGATGTTTCAATCACACAATCCGTTAACCCGATCTCTGAAGGCTTAGCTCTGCTATTTCTATAAGCTCCAAGTTCTTTGGCCATCCATAGTAAAGTCTCAAGTAACGTGGGTCTTACACGAGTAATAAGAACTTCATTCCTTGATAAGTTTTTCTCGATAAAATGATTAATTGTGGCTGTCTTTCCTGCACCGGTGCCAGCTGTCAGAAGCATTGATGGCGCAAAAGTGCCAAACTTCCTGCGTCTCATTATCCACTCGAGTCCAGAGAGGACTTTTTCAACCTCTGGGTAAATTGAAAAAGAGTCATGATAGTTTGCTAAAACTTCATCCCGCTCCAAATTCCTTCTCACTGTGGTCACAACTATTCCCTCCGGTTTTTGCGCTCGTTCCATTTAGACCTAAAGTTCTCTAGCGGAGTTGTTTGAGAATTGGTTTCCTGCTCTGAGATACCAAAGCTTGATTTTGACGCTCTATCACTCAGCTTGGAGTGAGGGGTATCGCTGTTAACACTGGATATCTCTGCAACTTTCTTAGTCGATTTCGCTTTTCGTTTGCGTTCAGAATGCGTTAACTGCATTAATTCTGCTTGTTCTGACTCAATTCGGTCATGCAGAGCTAGTCGAGCTTTTGCTAATGACAGTACATCCATTTCGCCTTTTATATAGGTTCGATGAGCCGCCAAAATCTTTTCATGCTCGCAAACGCTCAATCTAACGGTGTAACCAATTGGATCCTTACTTGGAACCTTCACATATCCTTTAAGCTCCTCGAGGTACACATAGATAGCGGATAAATCATCTGGGTCTACTTTTATTTTCTTTTTCAACGACTCTTTTGTTTGGGGGTACGTCTTCCTATAATCAGACAACGCTACACAGTCATAGTCTATATGCATGAACTTAATGCCTTTGTCAGTCAGCTTTCGATGCTGAAGAATTCCCATAACTACGCTAAATGCTTGCTCCTGATCGGGTAAGAGTTTTAATGGTGGTAAAACGTCATAGCTTTGCTTCCAGTAAAGGTTTGGTATTCTTTTATGACGACTATCAGCATTAACATTGTGCACGTCTACTATCCAACGGTGGAACTCTTCTACGAAGGTACTAAAACGCATGACTGCATCTTTTTCTGGTTTGTAGTCTTCTTTTTCCAGCACGTTAGAGAATGTTTTACCCGGCACCCAGCCAACAATCCCTTGAACAATTTCACCAAATTTACGTTCAACAAATG
The DNA here is from genome assembly GCF_024347575.1 of Vibrio pelagius. Lineage (NCBI taxonomy): Bacteria > Pseudomonadati > Pseudomonadota > Gammaproteobacteria > Vibrionales > Vibrionaceae > Vibrio > Vibrio pelagius. The sequence goes on along the minus strand of NZ_AP025503.1, from coordinate 1,020,351 downwards.
GCTTTAACCATGGTTTGCGAACCTTGTTATAAACGACATTTATCCCAACCTCCAAGCATGCATCCTCCCAGCTTTTTGACCAAAACTCCGCACCGTTGTCGACCACCAAGTTCTCTATTTTCCCCTCGCAAAGCCATTCATTGTTGAATGAAATAGGCATTTCAGAAATGTAGCTCTTACTTTTTGTCGCATGAATAACGGCTCTAGATGCCGACACATAACTAGGAGCTTTAAAGCCTAGATGAAAGCCAATTATGCACCCACTAAAAACATCTACGAGCAGTGTCAAATGTGCTCTACCCAACGGCACCATGAGGTCATCATGCAATAGAATCAAATCCAAGGGGGTATGATCCATCTCGACTCGTTCCAAAATTCGAGTCGGCATATCCACAGATTGATAATAGTTATAGAGCTTATCTGCGTAGTATTTCCCATGCCGAGCGAGCGCGACGCTGTATGGCTCCTCTTTGCGAATACGATTCTTAAACGCTTCATATGAGACTTTGGGTATTTTTCCGGCGACTATCTTATCGTTAGCTACTGTTATCCTGTCGCTGTAAAAGATGAATGCCGCTCTAATCGACTGTCGCCTTGCGTCTAAGAACATCTTCAGAGCTTCATCATAATATTTTTCATCACCAATAACTCTGGCTTCTCGATTACCTTTAAGGTGGTTTTTATCGACCAAGCTAGTAAAACTTCCATTCGAGTCAACAAATGAATTGTGCCAACGTTGCAGTGATTTATAGCTAGGTTTCTTGGTAAGACGTGTTTTGGAGAAGTGTTTTTCAATTAGGGGGTTGAGGTTTTTAGGAGTCCAACCTCCGCTCAGTTCATTCGCAACTAAGGATAGCAATTTATACCTTTCGAGCGCTTTGCTCTTCTGCTCCTCAGGATATGAAGAGAGGTCTCGCTCAATAATCTGTGTCGACTGTAATCTCGAGTATTTAAGACGTTCGGTCTGAGTTTCAGGCAAAAGCTCATGTTCTATTTCAGAATCTTCGTTGTACTCGGGCTCGAACTCGTCATGGAATCGACCAACCATTTCATCTCACCGAAACAGTTGTACTTCCACTCAACATAGCGATATCTAAATCAACACCGGCTTTTCCTACTGCAATCAGTTTTAAAACAGAAGCGAACACCCGACCGACGGACTCTCCAATTGAGACGGCTAGATCACTGATTTTCATTGTTTCCTGTGAAATCAGATACGAATGCACTTTGAATGCAAGCTCATCGCCTTCGATACATCCACTATACCGATGTACCAACTCTGAGTTTTTGAGAAAGTACCCATCTCTAATTTGCTTATCAGTCACCAAAACAAGACCAAATCCTCTTCGATTGGCAGCCTCTTTACGAGCAGCAAATTCTTGTTTAAACGTCTTAGATAACGTTTTCGAGTGTGGTTTGACTTCCACATACTTGAATGTACCGTCAACATAGGTAGCTAGGAAATCAGGAGTGTAAGGGCGCTTTTTCCCATGGAAGTCATAGTAGAAACCCTCTGGCTGAGATTCGTAGTGAACTACATCTGGATCATATTCGAAATGATAGCAGCAGTCTCTCTCCAGACTACCCTCACACATGACAGCATCTCGGTTTTTGAGACTCGAGAATTTGTAGATGTTCTTATTAGGCGATGGCTTGCGAAGATTACGAATATACATATGCGTCCCTTTTGTTGTAACAAAACAACTAAAATAAGCTTAGGACACTTTAAGGGTTTTAAAAGGACAAGTTATGGTTTTATTGGGACAGGTTATGCTTTTAACAACATTTAAAAGGGTGGGAACCCAGCCACATCCCGGCACACAAGTCACTCGCTGCGGCTGCTTCCTTCCGGACCTGACCGAGTTCACGAGCTATTGTTGCGGGAGGACCAGGCCCCCATAGATTCGTTTTCTAAGAGGCTTGCCTCAAAGAGTGACTGGATTATTAAGCATCCCCGCAACCATTGCAAGCCCTTCCACCCTATTTTTAAACAATTGTGGTCTAAGTGCTTATCCTTTATTCAAACCACGAGTAAATCGCAGGGAAATTGGTCATTTATCTACGATTAAGGTGGAGCAATAGTCATAGCAAATGCACGAGTCACTCGCTTAGATATCGATGTCTTCGTTATCCTCTGTACGAATGATGTAGTCGGTCATCCATGCCGTGCCTAACAAACACAACCACACCACAAATACTGGGCTCGGTACTTCAATGCTTGGTGTGACCACTAATGCAGCAAAACCGGCAGTGGGCAGTGTCCAGCACAACAGCTTATTCCAGCGGAAGGTTTTAAGCTTGGTCATCGCCTCCATTGACGCCATGATGCCAGTTACGCATAAGGCTACTAGCGCCGCGTAAGGTAAGTCTGCTATCCAGAGTGGCAATATTAGAAACAGTGACCACCAGCTGTGTCGACTGGCCGGTTTGAGGTGATTCGCTGCCCACCAGATAACTATGATTGATAGGGTTTGAAGAACCGTAACCCAAGGCGTACCATCAAGCTTGCCTGCAGATTGAGTCACCATAATTCCGACTTGTAGAGTCGTGACAATTAATCCTGATACCACAAGTACTGACAAGCTACTGCGGCGTGAGAAAACAACCATCAGCAGAGGGAACAACACCCAAGCACTGACTGATAAGGTTATCGGCTGCATTGGAAGTGTCAGGCCATAGACGGTCATTGAGGCGAGTAGAGCTAAGCCAGCGACTCCTCCTTGAGGTAATATCCATAACGCAGGGATAACCATAGCTAACACTGGAATGTCGCCGTCACTTAGGCTAATGGCTCGGGCACAAACAACCGCCAACAGGGTTGTCACTAAGAACTGAAACGTTGAAAATACCATAGCTCTCTCCTTCTACCGATCCGTGGTATTAATGAACTAGGAATAGTTAGTATGGACCAATTTTTACCCCAAATCTTTGCTGTAATTCACCAAATTCCCTATGGGAAAGTAACAACTTATGGAGACATAGCACGTTTTTCGGGCTTTCCAGGTTATGCGCGTCACGTAGGCAAAGCTTTGGGCAATTTACCAGAGGGAAGTCAGCTCCCTTGGTTTAGGGTCATTAATAGTAAAGGCGAGATTTCGCTAAAAGGCGAGAACTTCGAACGACAAAAGCGTCATTTAGAGGCGGAGGGCATTGAAGTGAGTGAGGCGGGAAGAATCAAGCTCAAAAAATACAAATGGCAGCCGTAACGCTGCCATTGCTTTTCATTTAATCATTATCTGGTGCAGCGAACTAACGCACGCCAACCAAACGCAAATTGAGTGACTCTGTATTTGCTGCATCAGTGATCACTGGAGCTATCGTGTCTGTAGTAAAGCGTAACTTGTCATCAACATGAATGGTTGCGCGTACATTGTAGCGATGATTATCCTCAATTTGGCTCGCATCATACTTTAATTCAAACGCAAACGGCACTTGTTTACCATCGGTTGTAAACTCTTGAGTTGCCAATACCTTTGAAGGTGCATCAGCCAATGAGATATCTTCCAGTGTTACCGTTACCAGTGCATTTTCAGGAAGTGCAATACGCTCTCGATAACTTACCGTACCCGTCACCATTTTGATGTTCTCTGCGACAACTTCTTGGGGAGCCTCACTTTGTTCCGTAGTTTGGCAGCCCGATAGGAAACCAAAAGAGATTAAAGACGTTGCGATTAATAAAGCCTTTTTCATAAGATATTTCTCTCAATGTATTTGCACGATTTAGCAAAACTGTATGCTAATTATAAGAGAGCTTTCATATTCTGTCTTGAAACCCTATGATTTATTGACAGATATTTGACTGAGCAGCCTGGTTAACCCTTTAACCTGCTCTCATTTTATTAAGAGGTACTCTGGCAATGAGTCAACCACTAAAAGAATTACTACGTTTACTTCAGCTAGAAAAACTGGAAGAGGGTCTCTTCCGAGGACAAAGTGAAAACCTTGGGCTGCCACAAGTCTACGGTGGACAAGTACTTGGACAAGCCTTGTCTGCTGCGCGCTACACGGTAGAGGAAGATCGCAGTGTCCACTCTTTCCACAGTTACTTTCTGTATCCGGGTGATCCAGAGAAGCCGATTATTTATGATGTAGAGAACTTAAGAGACGGGCGCAGCTTCAGCACTCGCCGTGTTAAAGCGATTCAAAATGGTCGCCCTATCTTCTACCTCACCGCTTCATACCATGGTGATGCTGAAGGCTTTGAACACCAAAACACCATGCCTGACATTCCAGGGCCAGAAAACTTTGCATCAGAGACAGAGCTTGCGAGCCATATCGCTGAGTTCTTGCCTGAGAAGCTAAGAAAGACTTTTTGTGGCGAGAAGCCAATTGAGATGCGCCCAGTTACGGTTGTCAATCCACTCAAACCTCAGAAAGCAGAACCAAAGCAGTACCTTTGGGTTCGCGCAAATGGCGAGATGCCAGACAACCATTTGATCCACCAATACTTACTGGCTTATGCTTCTGACTGGGGCTTTCTCGTGACGGCACTTCACCCTCACGAAGTTTCTTTAATGACACCTAACTTCCAAGTAGCCACGATTGATCACTCAATCTGGTTCCATCGTCCATTCAAGATGGATGAGTGGCTGCTTTACGCGATAGAGAGTCCTACAGCGAGTAATACCCGAGGCTTGGTACGAGGAGAGATCTACAACCAGCAAGGTCAATTGGTTGCAACAGCCGTTCAAGAAGGTGTGATGCGCTTTACTAAATAACTCTCGTGAAGTCTTAGCCTGCATTAACAAACCAATAAAACAAAGGGTTTGAGTTCTACTCAAGCCCTTTTCAACTTTATCCTACTTAATTAAACGGCGAAAAATCTCTCTATTTATTACAACGGCAGTGCGGTTGTGTACTTCAAAGGTTCCATCGCAAATGTAGAAGTGACATTAGAGAGGCCATCCACACTGTTCACAAGTCGCTTATAAAACTCATCAAAACACTTCATGTCTCTAACCTGAACTTTGAGCATGTAGTCATATTCACCCGCCATTCGGTAGAACTCCATCACTTCCGGGAATTCCGAAACTGTGCTGACAAAACGTCCGTACCATTCATGTGAGTGGTCGCTGGTTTTAACCAAAACAAATGCCGTAAATGACAGATCCAGCTTCTCAGGGTTGAGCAGCGCGACCCGTTTTTCGATTACCCCCTTTTCTTCTAAACGCTTAAGACGCTTCCAACAAGGGGTCGTAGTTAGGTTCACAGCTTCCGCAATATCGTTAAGTGACAGCGTACTGTCTTGCTGAAGCAAACGCAGTATATTTTTGTCCGTAGCATCAAGCATTTTTCAATAAAACCCCTTCAAAGAGAAAATTTTTCTATCAAGTCATCAATAAACAGTAAATATAGCAAAGTTTTTCTCTGCAGATCTCGTTAATTTAATGGCATAGCAAACATAAAAAGAATAACGTCAAATTCGTGGAGATTCCCTATGTGTACTGACCATAAATGGATTAATAACGCCATTCGAAAAATCGAAGCAGACTTTCAACGCTCCGCCGATACTCACCTTATCAAGCTTGACCTTCCAAGTGTCGAGGGCATTGATATCTACCTAAAAGATGAAAGTACACACCCTACGGGTTCTCTAAAACACCGCTTAGCGCGTTCACTTTTCCTATACGCGATTTGTAATGGTTGGGTTGGCCCAGAAACAACGATCATTGAGTCATCGTCTGGCAGTACCGCAGTATCAGAAGCGTACTTTGCTCGTTTGCTCGGTCTGCCTTTTATTGCGGTGATGCCAAAGTGCACAGCCAAGAAAAAAATTGAGCAGATTGAGTTCTACGGTGGCCAAGCTCACCTCGTTGATCGCTCTGACCAGATCTACGCTGAATCTCGTCGCCTCGCGAAAGAGTTAAATGGTCACTACATGGACCAATTCACCTATGCAGAGCGAGCAACCGACTGGCGTGGTAACAACAACATCGCCAACTCGATTTTCAACCAGATGCAAATGGAAGATCACCCTATTCCAGCATGGGTGGTGATGAGCCCTGGGACTGGTGGCACCTCTGCAACCATTGGTCGTTTCATCCGTTACCAACAACATGAAACAAAACTGTGTGTGGTAGACCCAGAAAACTCGGTATTCCACGACTTCTTTAAGACAGGTAATGTCGATCTTACTGGCGACAAAGGCAGTAAGATTGAAGGCATTGGTCGCCCACGTGTTGAGCCAAGCTTCATTACAGGTGTCGTCGATGAGATGCGTACTATTCCAGATGCAGCAAGTATTGCGACAACGCACTGGTTGTCAGAACTGCTTGGCCGTAAAGTCGGCGCTTCAACAGGTACAAATATGTATGGTGTATTACAGTTAGCGAGCGAGATGAAAGCACGTGGTGAGAAAGGTTCTATCGTTACCCTATTGTGTGATAGCGGTGAGCGCTACCTAGACACCTACTTTGATGACGAGTGGGTTCGTGAAAACATCGGTGACATTGAGCCATTCGCGGAAAAACTCAAAGTGTTTAACCAAACTGGCGAGCTGTAAACACTCGTTTGTTTAAACAATACCAAAAGGCTTAAAACAAAAAGCGGCATGAAAAGGTTCATGCCGCTTTTTTAATAGGTCGAATTGTTTACTCTGGCTTTTGCTTCGCTTCGAACGCGGCTAACTGCTCTGGTGTCGCTTTTGGTTGGTGGTTCTGTTTCCACTCGTCATAAGTCATACCGTACACTCGCTCACGAGCATCATCGATATCGATGTCTAGACCTTGTTGCTCTGCCTCGGCTTTGTACCACTTACTGAAGCAGTTGCGGCAGAAGCCCGCAAGAATCATTAGGTCAATGTTCTGAACGTCTTTGTTATTATCTAGGTGTGCCAATAGACGACGAAAAGTCGCCGCATCCAGCTTGTCTTGTTCTTCTTGAGACAGATTTTTATATTTGAATTCAGCCACTTTACATTCCTTATTTTTTCTATTTGTATTGAGCTCTGTTGTTATACAAAAAAAGCCTGCTGTTCGCTAGGAACAAACGCAGGCTTTTATAGATTGCTAAGTTAAATTAACGATCAACCATGTGAAGTACGACCAACCGTGTCGTGACTCAGGGCTTTGTTCAATTCAGCCTCTACGTGACCCGGAGATCGTGTCGCACCTGAGATCAAGCGATACATCGCAGGGATAACAAACAGCGTCACCAGTGTCGCAAAACCCATACCAAAGAAGATAACCGTACCTACCGCGACGCGGCTTTCGTAACCCGCTCCGGTCGAAGTAATCAACGGAATGGCGCCAGCGAGTGTGGTAAACGCTGTCATCATGATTGGACGCAAGCGACGTGCAGATGCATCCACAATCGCCTTCTCAAATTCAATGCCACGGTCACGCAGTTGGTTGGCAAACTCAACGATCAAGATACCATTCTTCGTTACCATACCGATCAACATGATCATGCCGATCTGACTGTAAACGTTCAAACCTTGACTCATTAGCACCAAACCTAAGAAGCCACCGAAAATCCCCATAGGTACGGTGAACATCACCACTAAAGGGTTGATGAAGCTTTCAAACTGCGCCGCTAGTACGAGGTAAGCAACCAGCATTGCCAAAGCAAACACAACAAGGATGCTCGATTGGTTCTCTTTGAAGTCTTTAGACTCGCCAGAGTAGCTCACTGAAATATCGCCTGGCAGCATCTCAATCGCCTGCTCATCAAGGAAATCAAGTGCTTCACCTAGAGTGTAGCCATCCATCAAGTTTGCCGTTATGGTGATCGACTTCTGCTTGTTGTAGTGAGACAAACGAATAGACGAGGCGACTTCTTCAATTTTAGTCAACGTATCCAAGGTGACGAGTTCACCCGACGGGGTTCTCATGTATATCTGGCTAAGATCACTCGCGTTGTTGAAACTGTTTTCATCGCCACGCAGATACACGTCATACTCTTCCCCGCGTTCTACAAAGGTAGTTTCACTCTTACCGCCGAGCATGATCTCTAGCGTGTCTGAGATGTCAGAAACACTAACGCCTAATTCAGCAGCGCGTTGCTTGTCGACAGTGACCAACAGTTCAGGCGTCTTCTCTGAGTAATCGATGTCAGCACCTTCCATCATTGGCGAATCTTCAGCCGCTTGCTTTAAGATCTCAGCCCACTTTTGCAGTTCAGGATAATCAGAACCACCAAGTACAAACTGAACAGGCTCGCTTGAACCGCCACGGAAACCCGGCATGAATGGGAAAATACGCACATCTGGAATGCCCGTCAGTGCTTTTCGCACTTGACCTAGTGCTTCTTGAGCGGTCGTTTCACGTTCATTCCAGTCTTCTAGAATCATGATTACGAAGCCAGTTTGGTCACCTGCGTTACCGCCAAATGCTGGCGATTGTAAGCTAAACGACTTCAAGAACCCTTGACCTAGTAGCGGCATCAAACGCTCTTCAACCAGATCCATGTTAGCAGACATACGGTTATAACTGGTTGCGTCTGCACCACGAACAAACGCGAAGATCACACCTCGGTCTTCTTGTGGTGTTAGTTGTGCAGGCACTTGTTGCATTAAGCCATAGCTACCACCCAAACACGCGATAATGATGATTGGTGCAGCCAAGCGCCAACCCAGCGCGCGGCGCAAAATACTGCGGTAAACTTTCTCTAGCTTGCCGAAAACACGCTCAACGAAGTGGTTAAAGCGATTCGGTTTCACGTTAGCTTTTAAGATCTTACTACCTAATACCGGCGTCAGAGTTAAAGCAACCAGCGACGAGAAGATCACCGACATTGCCAATAACACGGAAAATTCAGTGAACAGTAGACCAACCATACCGTCCATAAAGGAGATAGGTAGGAATACCATCACCAGCACTAGCGTGGTCGCAATAACGGCAAAACCAACCTCACGCGTGCCTTTGTAAGCCGCAAGCAGAGGCGATTCACCACGTTCGATGTGGTGGAAAATGTTCTCGACCACAACAATAGCGTCATCGACAACCAGACCAATCGATAAAATTAGCGCCATCAAGGTGATCAGGTTAATCGAAAATCCAAAATAGTACGCCGCAATAAATGAAGATATTAGAGACACAGGCACGGTTACCGCAGGAATCAAAGTGGCACGTGCTTGTCCAATAAACACGTATAGCACCAAGATCACCAAACCACCTGTGATAAACAGCGTGCTATACACCTCTGTAATAGAGCGATCGATAAATACGGTTGAGTCGTAGTCAATGGCTAAACGAGTACCATCCGGCAAGAATTTTTGAATATTCTCCACTTCTTTATGAACAAGGTCAGCCACTTCTAGCGGGTTCGCATCCGATTGCGGCACGATACCCATGCTCACGTTGACGACACCGTCACTCTTAAAGGTCGAGTTTTCGTTCTCTGCGCCAATATAGACATCAGCGACATCTTTTAGGTAGATCGGTGAGTTGTCCGATGCACGCTTAACAACCAGGTACTCGAAGTCTTCCGCTTGGGTATACGAGCGCGCAGTGCGAACCGACATCACAATCGCATCGTTACGTACCTCACCGCCCGGGCTCTCAATGTTCTCATTGCGCAGTGCAGTCGTAATGTCCGTTGCCGTCACACCGCGTCCCGCCATTAACTCTGGCTTAAGTTTGACGTACATAACCTTATACAGACCGCCCGAGATATCGACCGAACTGACGCCTGAAATCAGACTGAACCTATCGATAAGCACACGCTCGGTGTAGTCCGTCAGTTGGGTTCGGTCCATTTCAGTGGAGCTGAGGTTGATGTATAACGACGCTTCACCACTACCATTGTTCTTATAAACAATCGGATCGTCCGCTTCATCAGGCAAAGAGCGTTGAGCGCGAGCTACCGCATCACGAACATCACTGACACCCGTATTTAAGTCATAACCTAGCTCAAAGGTAATCGTGATACGTGAAGAGCCGTTTCGGGTCGTCGATTCGATTTCATCAATCCCGCTAATTCCGGAAAGCTGGTCCTCTAAGTTAGAGGTGATCTGGCTTTCAATGATGGTCGCAGAAGCGCCTTCATAGCGGGTACTAATAGAAACAACTGGGCTCTCAATATCTGGCATTTCTCGTACGGCAAGTTTGCTGAACGAAACGATACCAAACACCACTAAGAGCAAACTGAGAACCAGCGCTGCTACTGGTCTTTTTACTGAAACATCAGATAACAGCATTAGTTAGCTTCCTCTTGCTGAGGTTGACGCTTTGCTGATGTTGTCACACCAAGCTCTTGAACCTGAACACCATCGCGCATGTTCACAATGCCTTGAACCACAATCTTGTCACCAATGTTGATGCCTTTTTCGATAACCACTTCATTATCAATACGAGCACCTAAGAATACTTCTGTGCGCGTCGCTTTGTTATCTTCGCCGACGACATAAACGTAACGCTTAGTGCCCGAGTATTGCAGAGCCTGTACAGGGATAATCGGCGCTTCAACGGGTGGAAAGTCCATCTCAGCAGAAACCAGCATACCCGGTTTGAGGTAGTCGTTCGGGTTATCGAAGTGAATACGAACACGCAAGTTCAGTGTTTCAGTGTTAATACGAGAGTCAATACCCACCACAGTGCCAGAAAACTCGGTATCACCCCACGCACTTGTACGCGCTGTGACTGTCATCCCCTTTGATAGCTTCGATAAATAACGCTCTGGCACCTGAAGATCTAACTGCATGACAGATAAGTCATCGAGTGTCACCAATTCAGTGCCTGAACTGACTAATTTGCCTCGACTAAAATCGATAAAACCAACGGTGCCGGAAAATGGTGCTGAAATATGAAGGTCTTTTAGATTGGCATTGGCTGCCGCCAGTCTTGCGAGTGCAATCTCAACACTGGTCTTCTGTGCATCAATTTCAGTTTGTGTGATCGCGTTTCTTTTTACCAAGCGTTCAAATTCAGCCAGTTTACGACGCTCGTCTTTTAGATACGCTTTTGCTTCTGCCACCGCTGCCTTCGCTTTATCGTCATCCAGTTGAACCAGTAGCTGCCCCTTTTTGACTTCTTGATTGGCTTTAACGTGAATAGAGTCAACTTTGCCAGAAATCTCAGACGAGACGATCACTGATTGCTCAGCTTCTAGCTTACCGACAAGGGAAAGGGACTGGTTCACTTGATGAATATCGACCTGTTCAGTAACGACAGTCACTGCGCTTGGTCCCATGCGCTTAGCAACTACGGCTGGAGACGCCAAGAGAATAGATAAGCTAAGTAGAGATAAAATGGATTTATGTGTCATAACGATAGTCTGTAAGTTAGATTCAAGATCTCTATAAAGTAATTGACCGTATTCTAACAATTGATAGCAGCGAATAACGTCAAGAAGTGTAAATGTCGTTAAATTATACTGACATTCGGTAAAATATCGTGGATCTAATCAACGTGGTTGACCAAGTAAATACAATTACTCTCGATATTTTCGATAATTACGTACTCTATAACTTAAGACAGCAATACGGTACAGCCAGAACATATGTTCACTTACCGAGCAAAACGCGCACTTTTCGCTATCTTTGCCCAAAAAGGCAGCATTCAACACAAAACCATAAGAAAAACTCTTTACAGGTTAAACGTGTTTGCTATGATGCGCTCCGCACTTGAGAGATGTGTTGGGAAAAACATTTCTTAAGCCTATCCACTAAGAGATAGGAAAACACCCCAGGAGGGGTTCCCGAGTGGCCAAAGGGAGCAGACTGTAAATCTGCCGGCTCCGCCTTCGATGGTTCGAATCCGTCCCCCTCCACCATATTCTTCTTAACTCTTTTGAGATAAGAAAACCTCGATTGAATCGTTGGGAAAACTTCAATTGAGCCTATGTTAGATAGGAAACACCCTGGAGGGGTTCCCGAGTGGCCAAAGGGAGCAGACTGTAAATCTGCCGGCTCCGCCTTCGATGGTTCGAATCCGTCCCCCTCCACCATATTCTTCTTAACTCTTTAGAGATTAAGAAATCCTCAATTGAATCGTTGGGAAAACTTCAATTGAGCCTATGTTAGATAGGAAACACCCTGGAGGGGTTCCCGAGTGGCCAAAGGGAGCAGACTGTAAATCTGCCGGCTCCGCCTTCGATGGTTCGAATCCGTCCCCCTCCACCATATTCTTCTTAACTCTTTTGAGATAAGAAAACCTCGATTGAATCGTTGGGAAAACTTCAATTGAGCCTACGTTAGATAGGAAACACCCTGGAGGGGTTCCCGAGTGGCCAAAGGGAGCAGACTGTAAATCTGCCGGCTCCGCCTTCGATGGTTCGAATCCGTCCCCCTCCACCATATTTCTTCTTAACTCTTTAAGAGATAAGAAAACCTCGATTGAATCGTTGGGAAAACTTCAATTGAGCCTATGTTTTAATGGCTTTTAGCTTTTAAAGACTGGGAAAACACCCTGGAGGGGTTCCCGAGTGGCCAAAGGGAGCAGACTGTAAATCTGCCGGCTCCGCCTTCGATGGTTCGAATCCGTCCCCCTCCACCATATTCCTTCTTAACTCTTTAGAGATAAGAAAACCTCGATTGAATCGTTGGGAAAACTTCAATTGAGCCTATGTTTTAATGGCTTTTGGCTTTTAAAGACTGGGAAAAACACCCTGGAGGGGTTCCCGAGTGGCCAAAGGGAGCAGACTGTAAATCTGCCGGCTCCGCCTTCGATGGTTCGAATCCGTCCCCCTCCACCATATTCTCTTAAGAGATTAAAAAAAGCCAACTCACTGAGTTGGTTTTTTTGTATCTAGTCGCACCAAAATCACCATAGATTGAACTCATACTTCCCTTATTCCCCAATATCATTAGTCGCTTCTACCAATCAAAAAGATCAGCCTTGTGCTCAAGCCTTTTTCCTGCGCTATTTTTGATCACCTATTTACTGTGATTGGTATTACTGTGATTGGCATGACTTTCTGTGATTACCACCGAGTCACGCTCGCTTTGAATTACCCCAATAAAAAGAGCCCTTGCCATAACAGCAAGGGCTCTTAGATAAATCACGAAACTGGACTAACTAGCCTTGGATACCAACGATCAACCAAGGTGCATTTGGCGCAGTAAGGTCACGCTCTAAATGCCAGATATCGGTAATATCTTCTTCAATACCTTCTACTGAATCACGGTAACGACCGCTGAATTGAAGGCTCAATTGCGCCTTGCTACCATCATGATCAGCACGAACGATCTCTGCATCTACGTACATTACATCTGTGTGCTGCTCACCTTCAAGCTTGCTGCGCTCTGCTTTTAAGTCTTCAAACAAGCTTGGAGACACGTATTCTTCAATCGTGTTCAGCTCATTGTGGTTCCAAGCGCCTTGTAGAGTGCGGTAGTGCTCACGAGAACCGTTGATGAACGCTGCTTGGTCAAAACCCGGTGGGTAGTTATGAGGAACATCGCTTTGTGCACCAAAACCAAAACCACCAGCTGTACTCTGTGATTGAGGTTGTGCCTGTTCGAAGCTCTGTACATTAGGCTGCTGTTGTGGTTGTTCGAACTTATTCTGACCCATACCACCAAACGCAGGTTGTTGACTGCGTTGCTGGTTCATTGAACCCTGCTTAGCACCCAACATGCCACGTAGGAATTTAAATGCTAGGAACGCAATCAGACCCATGATCAAGATATCCATGAACTGGATACCTTCAAAAGCGCCACCGAAGAATGCCGCTAACAGACCACCAGCCAGTAGACCGCCTAGTAGACCACCCATAAGGCCTTTTTTACTAGAGCCTGCCGCATTTGTTTTGCCAGCTTGGTCTTGCTTAATCGAGTTAGTATTTTGCTGTTGTTGCTTAGGAGCGGGAGCCGTTTTGAAACTTTTACCAAATGACTTACCACCACCAAACTTTTTCGCTTCTGCGATTGGTGTCACCGCGACTGATACCATCATTATCGCGATTAGTGAGAAAAATCGTTTCATTGTTATCCTTTATAGGTTTCGTTATCTTTCGACTCTTTAATCATACTCGTTAACAATGAACAATGAAATATTCACAGCCGCTACACATGTATCATAATATTGCTGAGATTAATTTAACCCTTATTGAGTAAAGCATTGACGCCTACTAGAGCGGGCGACTAAAATATTGAACATTGTTCATTAATAGAAGTTCAAAATAGAAATTCAAAATGGCTAGAAGAAACGATCACACGCGCGAGCAATTAGTTCAGCTTACACTAGACACCGTGACTCAATTTTTGGAAGACCACTCATACCATGAGCTGAGCCTTCGAAAAATCGCGAATATGATTGGATATGTGCCAAGTACTCTTGTTAATGTATTCGGCAACTACAACCTACTTCTTCTGCACGTCGTGGCTAAAACGCTTGATGAACTGTCGGCTGAAGCGACCGTTGCTGTAGAAAAATCAAGCTCCCCTCAAGACGCACTGTTTAACCTGGCCTACTGTTATCACGATTTTGCTCTTAAGCACCCAAACCGTTGGCAATTAGTGTTTGAACATAATATGAATGGTGAGAACCTACCCCAGTGGCAATCGAGCCGTATCGAAAAAATGACAGGTATGCTTGAGCAGCTATTACTCGCTATCGCACCTCATCACACTGAAAAAGAAGTGCTTAAAGCCAGCCGCGTATTATGGTCTGGTGTACACGGTATTACGCTACTAAGTGTCGATGACAAGTTCTTCGCTTCTGAGCCGATTGATGGTAAAGACCTGATTAATAACCTATTATCAAATTACTTAACCAATTGGTAAGTCATCAAAATAACAAATGCATAAGGTCTCGCATGAACAAGGTTCGCACATGAAGAGCAGCAGCCAATCTTCGCTGTTAACACAACAAAGGTTCCTACCCTATTTTATCACCCAGTTTCTAGGGGCCTTTAATGACAATATCTTCAAGAATGTGTTGCTGCTGTTTGTCGCTTTCGCGAGTGTCGATACACTGCCAATTTCCAGTAACCTCTTTATTAACCTAGCGGCTGGTCTGTTCATACTGCCGTTCTTCCTGTTTTCTGCCCTGGCAGGCGCACTAGCCGATAAATACGAAAAGTCGTGGTTCATTCGTAAGGTTAAGCTGCTCGAAATCATCATCATGTCACTAGGTGCCATCGGTTTTATCTATGAAAGCTACGGTATTCTATTGCTATTATTGTTCCTGATGGGAACACAGAGTGCCTTCTTTGGACCGGTGAAATACGCGTTATTACCGCAACAACTAGAACCTAAAGAACTGGTTTCTGGTAACGCCTTGGTCGAAACCGGCACCTTTCTGGCGATTCTTATTGGCACTTTGGGCGCGGGACTTATTGCGTCTCATGAGAGTGCAAAGGTCGTCGCCTCGGTATGTATCGTTCTGTTCGCAGTGATGGGCTATGGCGCTAGCTGCTTTATTCCAAATTCACCGAGTAGTGCGCCAGATATGAAAATAAAATGGCGACCAATTGCACTAACCCGCCAAACTTTAAACATTACTAAAAAAGACCGCCCGACCTTCCAAGCACTGATGGCTATTAGCTGGTTCTGGTTCCTAGGCGCAGCTTATTTGACCCAATTTCCTAACTTTACCAAAGTTCATTTGAACGGTACTGAAAGTGCTGTGGCTTTCTTGCTCGCCATGTTCTCTATTGGTATTGCTATCGGTTCATTAGCTTGTGACAAGCTCTCTAACCATCGTATTGAGATTGGCATCGTGCCAATGGGGAGCTTAGGTATTTCCTTGTTTGGTTTGCTGATGGCTTTGTCAGTCCCAGAGAATTTACCTCAATTCGAATCCTTTGATCAGTTTATTGTTCACTCTGATCTCTGGCCACTATTCGCATACCTACTGCTTCTCGGTATTTCCGGCGGTATTTTCATTGTTCCGCTGTACGCTTTAATGCAGTTCAGGGCTGAACCAAACGAGCGAGCTCAAGTGATTGCAGGGCTAAATATTTACAACTCTCTATTTATGGTTGGCAGCGCAGCCCTTGGCATCATCTGCCTGAGCCTACTTGAAATGGACATTATTGATCTATTCATTTTACTGGCAGCAATGAATACGCTCGTAGTTATATACCTTGTCTATCAAGTACCTATATACGCGTGCAGGTTCTTAACTTGGATCGTCACTCATACTATGTATCGTGTAAAACATAAGAATCTGCACCACTTGCCTGAGAAAGGCGGTGCGTTGATTATTTGTAACCACGTGAGCTATATGGATGCGTTGCTGCTGAGTGCGGTTTGCCCTCGTTTGATTCGGTTTGTGATGGAAGAGGACTACGCCAAACTGCCGCTGCTCCGTCGATTCCTAAAACGCGCTGGGGTGATTCCGATTTCAGCGACCAACCGCCGTTCTATTCGCAATGCCTTCAATGAAGTCGAACAAGCTCTGCATGATGGTCACATCGTCTGTATCTTCCCTGAGGGCCGCTTAACGTCAGACGGTGAAGTAGGCGAATTTATGCGAGGCATGGAACTGATCATCAAGCGCTCTCCTGTGCCAGTCATCCCTATGGCATTGAAAGGACTTTGGGGCAGCTACTTCAGCCGCTACAAGGGACGAGCTTGCAAAGGTCTACCCACTCGATTCTGGACCAAACTTGAGATTGAGGCGGGCAACGCTATCGATCCAAGACGAGCTTCATGCGATGTACTGCATCAGAAAGTCGTCGAACTACGCGGTGACTTTCGCTAGATAACACGCTTAACAGTCAGAATATAAAAGCTTGCGAACAAACGTTCAGTTTTTCTAAACGTTTGTTCAATTCATTTAGACTTACTTATCGACTGTTTATACGTATAGTGCTCTCTAACGTAACCTAATAATAAATACTGGCGCCATCATGAGCTTCAACAAAAGTATCCCTTTTTACCTCGCAGCCCTTTTTTGCCTTACCCCTTGGGTAAGCTCTCCTACTGCGCTTGTTATCGGCTTTTTGCTGGCAAGTTTAGGCTGGGTTCCCGCTCACCTTGAAGTCGGTAAAATCACTAAAAAGCTGCTCGCCTACTCCATCGTTGGCTTGGGCTTTGGGATCCAATTTGAGCAAGCACTGTCAGTTACCGGTGATGGTATTGGACTTATCGTGACCACCATTATCGGTACGCTAGTGATTGGTTGGTTTTTAGCAAAACGCATGGGGCTGGATCGCACAACAGGCTACCTTATCTCTTCTGGCACTGCGATTTGCGGTGGTAGTGCCATTGCTGCCGTTGCTCCAGCAATTAAGGCGGATGATGAGCAGATCGGTTTAGCTTTAGCGACGGTTTTTGTTCTCAACTCCATTGCGCTGTTTATCTTCCCAATGATTGGTCATGCGTTAGAACTGAGCCAACATACCTTTGGCACTTGGGCGGCAATCGCAATTCACGATACCTCATCGGTGGTGGGGGCAGCCTCTGCTTATGGTGAAGAAGCACTAACAACAGCAACCACACTGAAACTTGCTCGTGCGCTCTGGATCATTCCAGTGGCTCTCGTCAGCGCGATGATCTTCAAGAGTGAAGAGAAGAAAATCACGATTCCTTACTTCATTTTCTTCTACTGTGCCGCTATCGCCGTCAGCGACTTGCTACCGCAATTTGACATGGTTTACCAAGGGATCTTTGACATCTCCAAGCGCGCATTGGTTGTTTGTTTATTCCTAATCGGGTGTGGAATTTCTGTCGAGAAGCTCAAAGCTGCAGGGCCAAAGCCGTTGATGTTTGGTATTACAATGTGGGTGTTGATCTCTGTTGGATCGTTAAGTTGGCTACTATTCGCTTAACCTAAAAACAGTTAGCTTAAAAACCGTCAGCTTAAAAACACCTCATTCACAAGCGAAAAACCCTCACCATTGTGACCACACTGGTGAGGGTTCTTTGTATCTGGTTACTGCTCTTGTACTGAGGTACTAGCCTGACTCTCTTGCTTTTTCATCATCACTAGTACAACCACCAGAATAAAAGCGGTGAACTCAGCCAACGATCGAGTCAGCCCGTGAGAGGTCACTGCTTGTCCTATTTGCAGCAGCACCGCAATGATCAGCGCGATTTTCATATCTGAAGCCTTATTCACTAGTTCCTTTAAATCAGGCTTTATTATGATGGATAGTTATAAAGATACTAAATTCTGTTTTGAACTATTTTATCTCCAAATCAACTAACCTCATCAAGAGCGCGTTCTCTTAAGCCAGCGTGCAAGGTCAGCTCTTGAAACTTTAATACCCTGTTGATCTAACACTGGCATTCGATGGTATTCGATCGGCAATTTGAATTTTTCTAAACGCCCCACCAGCTTTTCGCAGAACCAGTCCTTGGTAGGTAGCTCGTTGCAATCAACAATGGCGACAGGACGAAAACCAAATTCGCGATCCTCTACCGGTACGACAATCGCTTGATTGATACCTGATAGTTTACTCAAGGCTTGCTCAATCTCTTCACAGTGAATGTTCTCTCCACCCGAGATAAATTGGTTATCTGCACGACCAATAATCAACAGCTGATCATCAACCCATTGACCGAGATCTTTACTGTCAAACCAACCTGCCCCGTCAACCAAAGGCGCCAGTTGTCCTTGATAGAAGTACCCACTAGCTAACGTCTCCCCAGAGATATAGATTCGACCATCTTCGACTTTAACTCTCCGTTGGGGAAGCACAAAACCCGTTGTATTGCTTTCATCAACAGGTTTCGCCGTCACCGTTGATGCGGCTTCTGTCATGCCATAACCAAGCCAAGTTGTAATGCCACGCTGGTTGGCTTCTTGTGCCAATTGATTTGGAATATGGCTGCCACCAAGCAAAACATGACTCAACGAAAGTGGACACTCACTATCAAGCAAACGGCGAAGCTGAGTCGTTACCAGAGAGGCATGGGTACAACCATCAATGTCTTTTTCTAAACCCTGATTACCCACTTTGAGCGTCGCGCCCGCCACCAGCCAGCGATAAAAGATGGCTAAACCTGAAACGTGGTACATAGGTAGGCTGAGCAGCCAAGTGTCATCAGAACCAAACTCGAAGTGTTTTAATAACCCTGTCGCCGACGCTATATGCTGTTTGACCGTGTGCGCCACCGCCTTTGGGTTACCGGTGGAGCCAGATGTAAACACGATTGAGGCAAGATCACTCGTTTCACTCAAAGATTGTTTCAGTGAGTTTGGTGTACTACCTGAAGCCTCTTGGATGCTTGGGAGCGAGATAAGCTTTGTTTTGGCACTCAACGCTTCGCCATGCTCACCTGTAAATGCAACGAAACGAATTTTGCCTTCTAGATAAAGGGTGTCTAGTTTTTGTTCAAGCTTCTTCGACGGCTGAGGCATCGCCATCGCTACCAACACACCAAGGTTGAGAGATGCGAGATAAGCGAGCACTAACTCGCTACTGTTTTTTCCAACAATGGTCAGTACGTCACCTTTGGACAAGCCTTGTGTATTTAAGTAGGCGCTATAGCGTTCGACAAGCCCATCAAGTTCACGCCAGTTTAGCGTATACGAAGGGGTAATTAACGCGCGGCTGTTTGGTGAGGCATTTGCCCACAGCTTCCATAAAGAATTGGTGAAGGTCACGAGTGTACCTGATGCTGACAGAGCCAGCCCACCACATTAGGATGAGCTGAACAGATGTGAAAACTAAAAAGCCGTTAAGACTGCCAAATCAACTGCTGGCTTTCCAAAGTCTCTAGCGGTAAATCGCAATTTGGCCAAGCAATTTCAAGTTGAGATTGGAACAAACCAATAGTGTCCAATCCGGGCACTTCTTCAGGCAAGTATTGATGCGCCAAACGAGCAATCTGAGTCAGACCAAGACTTGTCTCAATACTTGAGCTCAGCACTGGCTTAATGCCTAACTGCTTCGCTCGCTCAATGATTGCAACGCAGCGTTCTACTGAACCAATCAGTGTTGGCTTGATCACCACAGCTTTCGCACCTGTGAGATCGCTAAGGTTAAAGCCTGGTCGCTTCACCGCATCTTGCAGGGTTTCATCCCACGCAATCGCAACACCGTTATCAATCGCAAACGCTAAACTATCCTCTGGCTGCTGACACGGCTCTTCGATAAAGCTAATACGTTGGCGTAGAGAAGGAGAGATGTATTTGATGAACTGCTTGGCTTTTTCCGGTTTCCAAGCGCGATTGGCATCCAATCGCAAGCTTAGGTCTGGAATGGACTCTAGGAAAAGGCTAACCAGCATCCCATCGCGAATCGCTTCGTAAAGACCAACCTTCACTTTAGCGACCTTCTCACCTTCCATCTCATTGAGTACAGGAATGAGTTCATCAGGGTCTCCCGTACACAGAGGAGCAGCGCGATAGTTACCGTGCTCTCCCAATTCCCCTTCCAACTCCATCATTGCCATCGACAGGCCAAATGCGACCGAAGGATACAGCTCTTCGTATGGCGCCAACGGTTTGTTGTGGCTCCATAACTCCAACTGTTCTTGCAGTTGAATACCGGCTTGCTCGGTATCTTCCACGCTAAACCCAGGTAGAGGGGAAACCTCACCTAGCGCTCGCTTACCGTCATACTCAAGCTCAATAACGTAACCGATACGTTGACTCAGCTTGTTATCACGTAGCACCACGCCGCTATCCATAGGTAATTGATAACGATAAAGTTTAGCGCTACGTGAACAATTCATAGTGTTCATAAGTCTTCCTTGCGAACAGAGCATCAAAAACACAAAGAGCCGCATTGTGCGACTCTGTGTGAGCGTAGATTCGGTTATGGGTTACGAGGGAACTTGTCGAAATCTGGGCGACGTTTCTCATTAAATGCGTTTCGACCCTCTTGGCCTTCTTCTGTCATGTAGAACATCATGGTCGCATTACCCGCTAGTTCTTGCAGACCTGCCTGACCATCACAGTCAGCGTTCAGCGCGGCTTTCAAGCATCGTAGAGCCATCGGGCTGTGTTGTAGAACCTCACGACACCAACGTACTGTCTCTTTCTCTAAATCCTCGACAGGGACAACTGTGTTCACTAGGCCCATATCTACGGCTTCTTGTGCATCGTAGAAACGACATAGGAACCAGATTTCGCGCGCTTTCTTCTGACCGACAATACGCGCCATGTAAGAAGCGCCCCAACCGCCGTCAAATGAACCCACTTTCGGGCCGGTTTGACCAAACTGAGCGTTTTCAGCAGCAATCGTCAGATCACACATCATATGTAGTACATGACCACCGCCCACAGCCCAACCAGACACTGCTGCAATGACAGGCTTAGGACAGGTACGGATCTGACGTTGGAAGTCCAGTACGTTCAGGTGGTGCGTGCCAGAATCATCTTGGTAACCGCCGTAGTCACCACGGATGCTTTGGTCGCCACCAGAGCAGAATGCTTTTTCACCAAGTCCAGTAAGAATAATCACGCCAACTTTCTCGTCATAACGAGCGTCGGCCAGAGCGTTAATCATCTCTTTTACGGTTTGTGGACGAAACGCGTTGTGAACTTGAGGGCGAGCAATCGTAATCTTTGCAATACCATCGTCTGACTTATGGTACTGAATATCTTCATATTGACTGCCTACATCGCTCCAGTTTACTGCCGCGTATAGTTCTTCTTCGGTGATGCCTACTGTTTTCGCCATGGTGATTCCCATTGTTATATTCATGATCACAGCCGTTATTCGGCAGTGTCGCAATCTCTGTTTATATCAAGTGCTCTATGTCGAGATCGGTTTACATCAAGCGTTTTTACGTAATGCGTTGACTGCGAGTTCAATCGTGCTTGTTAATGCATTGGATGATCAAATTCGAAAATAGTTCAGGCTGTTCAAAATGGACATTGTGTCCAGCGTGATCGACCTGACTACACTCAAAGCCGCTACTCTCTGCCAATTCAATGAATTTACGATCTTTTTTACCACAGATATAGTGCAGCTGATGCTCGCAAGATTTCAATGTGGCACGTAAATCCGGTTGCTTGGCAAGTGATGTAGATAACAACATATTTGCTACGGATACTCCAAGATTACCACTACGCTTTATGACTAAAGTTTGTCTTTGCTCATGATTTAGTGAAGAAAACACACTTTGCTGATACCAATCGTCTAAAACATCTTCAATTGATTGCTGTGCAAAGCGAACTGCCCATTGCGTATCATGGACCAGACGCTGTGCTCTTGCATCATCACCGTCGAGTCCGAAGTTGCCTCCTTCGACAATAACTTTCACCAAATTAAGCGTGGCAAACTTCCCACTCGTCACTCCATACATCGCTAAGCGACCACCGAGAGAGTAACCAATTAAAACAATAGGATAGTTATCAGGTAGCTGTTGTCTCTGGCACTGAAACTGGACGTTCTGAACGATTTTATCGCAGCAATGATCAAAACCAATCGGATCGACAAAACAGCTCTTGCCGTGACCCGGTAGGTCAATGCACAAACGCGGATATTCAGACAGATATGAGTGACATGCACTCCAATCTTCTCCGCTTCCCAAAAGACCATGCAGGAACACAAGCAAAGGTTTCTCTAACGAGGTTTGCTCAGCGGGATAGTACGTGGAGAAAAGCATGTCGACTCCTTAGGCTTGCGCCTCTTTTAACATTGAATTGAACTGCTTCAACAAGTGAGAGGCTTGTTCTGGCGGTGTTTTTACTTCAACTAACAGTGTTCCCTCACCCTGTTCAAAGTGTGAGTCAATAGCATCTTGATACTGTGTTCGAGTTTCAGGGGCAGCATACTGCAATCTGAATTGAGCAGCAGCATGGGCAAAACTGTATCCGTGAGGCATTTGATAGAGGGATTGTTTCTGCTGTTGCGGTACGGGGAGCAAGTCAAAAATCGCACCGCCGTCGTTATTCGTCACCACGATTACCATTGGTGTTTTTGAGTCGCTAAGCAGTGCCAATGAATTGAGATCGTATAGAAGCGACGTGTCACCAATTAACATCATCATAGGGTGCTGATGGGCTTTGAGTACCCCCGCTGCAGTAGCTACCAGCCCATCAATGCCTGACGCGCCTCGATTACTATAAACTGGGCTATTAGGAACTGCTGACAACATATCGACCAGTCTCACCATTAGGCTGTTTCCGACAAACAGCGATCGCTCTTTAAGTCTAGTCGACAAATCGACCGCAATACTGAGCTCGGTGAGTTGATCATCATTCATCAACTGTGCGCGAGACAGTTGAGCGATATTTTGTGAGGCTAACTTAAGACCATCTGCCCAACCTGCACTCTGCGCATGCAGGCTTGGTAACGATTGACCAGCCAACCACGATCTAGGCTGAGCAACGATATGAGTCTGAGGCAGGTGGTCTTGATTGATACAGTGCGTATCGGGTGATATTACGAGATACTGCTGCGGCGAAAAATGAATCGCTTGTTGCTTGATCCAGTGATTTAAACGCTTAGAGACAATGCGCTCACCAAACTGCACGATACAGTCGCAATCACTCAATTGCTCAGCGGTTTCAGGCACCTGAAGCCAAAGGTCGTAGTGCTGCCAATCGCTCGCGACGCCAGATTGGGCATCACAAAACACAGGCCAACCTAACGACTGGGCAAACTGTTTTGCTGCCTTTGCTTCTTCTAGTTCCAAAGAGCCAATCACAACCACCCCACGACGCTGATAGTAATCACTCGATGAGGTGCAAGGGCGAGCTGTGCTTAAATGGTACGACTTGGAAGTATATGGCTGGTCGCTTACCTTCCATGCAGTAATCGAAGAGATGTACTGATGATAAATATCTGAACTCTCGTTGGAATAAAGCGGCTCTGGGTAAGGGCAATTAATGTGAATAGCCCCGCCCTTCGCAGTCTGCTGCGCTAACAGATCATCCAACGAACACAGTAACCAGTTGAGTGACACTTGGGTATTTGGGCTCGGTAAATTCAACGCACCTTCAACATGTTGAGAGAAAATTCCCAGCTGTTGTATAGCCTGGTTTGCGCCACAGTTAACTAATTCAACGGGTCTGTCTGAGGTCAAAAGAATCAATGACTCGCGAGTAAGTCCCGCCTCAGCCACTGCAGGCAAAAGATTCGCCACCGCGGTTCCAGAAGTCACGATCACCGCGACTTTGCTCTTGGTTGCTTTAGCTAAGCCTAAAGCAAAAAAGCCCAAGCCACGCTCATCAAAATGCGTGTGAATGGTGAATTTTTTGTTCGCTTCTGCCTCAAGAGTCAAAGGCGTTGAACG
The DNA here is from genome assembly GCF_024347575.1 of Vibrio pelagius. Classification (NCBI taxonomy): domain Bacteria; kingdom Pseudomonadati; phylum Pseudomonadota; class Gammaproteobacteria; order Vibrionales; family Vibrionaceae; genus Vibrio; species Vibrio pelagius. Next base: position 996,326 of record NZ_AP025503.1, on the reverse strand, counting down.
TGAGCCCGGAGCGATACAAACATGCTCAACACCGGTGCGCGCCAACTCCTCAAGCAGCGTCGATGACCAAACTCGATTTAACACCGCTTGGTCATGCTTCAATAACGGTGAATTCATGATGCTACACCCAATGGTGGGTGCTCAGAGATAAGGCTTAGCAAAGTCGACATTTTCTTATTCAGCTCTTGCCACTCATGCTCAGCAACCGATCCTGGAACGATCCCCGCTCCTGCGAACAACTGAACTTGATCGCCAACGATCAAAGCACTGCGAATCGCTACGCAAAATTCAGCACGTTGGTGACTAATGAAACCAACCGATCCTGCATACCAGCCTCGTGCAAAAGGCTCGTGTTTTAAAATAAATTCCATTGACTCTTTGCGAGGCAAACCAGCGACTGCTGCGGTCGGTTGCAGTGTACCGAGTAGTTGCACTCCGTTGCCCCCTGCGTGCAACTGCGCATGAATATGGCGTTTTAAATGTTGAACCTTACGAAGACGAACCAAACGTGCCTCTTTCTCGACGTTCACAGCATGAGAATACGCTGTTAAGCGATCAACAATATCGTCGACAACGTATTGATTTTCATTGAGGTTCTTCTGGTCTTGAGTCAACCAGTTGGCAAGTTCCATATCAGACGATGCATTCTTGCCGCGCCCAATGGTGCCAGCGAGAGCCTCTGTATCGAGTTCCTTGCCGTGGCGACTGTAGAGCCTTTCTGGTGTCGAGCCAATAAAGCTGTGCTTGGAGTCCAGCACCAACATGAAATGGAAACTGTTGTGGTTTTTTTGATAGCTGGCTTTTAATAGCTGAGCAGCACAGATCGGTTCATCCAACTGCACTGTCGTTTTACGCGCAAGCACCACTTTTTTGAAATCGTCGTTATCGATGCCAGTCAGCACTTTCTCTACTAAAGCGTTCCACTCTGGTTGCTCTGGAAGATGGCTAATCTCTTCAATATGCGCACTGATTGGGGCAAGTATTGCGGCATCAACTGACAACTTCTTAAGCGCATTGATTGAAGCGACGCGATCTGGCGTCAAGTTGATGGCTAAAGACCATTTGTCATCAAATCGAATCAGCTCTACCTGTGGAAGGAAGAAAAAAGACTCCATACAGCGTCGATTTTTTTCAGTGTGACCATCGAAAGAGCGCCCACCCCAGATACGTTGGTCTTCGCCAAGAATCGTATACGCCGGTGCAGGATCCGAAAAAGTGTGGATCTGCCCTAACGCAACGACTTCTTCTCGGGTGTCTCGAGATTGCCAATAGAACTTCGGAAACAGCGGTTGAGCATGAAGCCATTCAATAAATGCAAACGGTGGTTTCTGCTTAAGAACTTCAACACAACGAACTTCGCCAGCTTGCGCATTTTGAACTCGCTCAATCAAAGTGGAGATGGTTTGTTGGAAATGTGACAAATCGACCTCGTTCACATCTAATTTATTATTATATTAGTTTGATACTTTATGGGTAGCACCTACTTAGATCAAGAATGTCTAAAATCTTTTCAGTATTCCTGTGATTTTGCACGTTTCACCCCTCAGTTTATCTAAGCACAATCCGAGTTTACGAAATCCCTCACGACCGTGACTGAACAGCCTTTGGTTAAAGGTTATTCGGAATTCGCTGATTGTTCAGATTTTTATTCTAAAAAACGTCAATTTAAGGTACTTTAATAAAGTATTTAAATAATTTTCAGGAAATCGGCAATGCAAAATATCGGGATGTCGTCAAAACTCAACAGTGTATGCTATGAAATCAGAGGACCAGTACTAAAACATGCTAAGCGCATGGAAGAAGAAGGACATAAAATCCTAAAGCTAAATATTGGTAACCCCGCCCCGTTTGGTTTTGACGCCCCAGATGAAATCCTAGTTGACGTAATTCGTAACCTGCCGACATCTCAAGGTTACTGTGATTCAAAAGGGATCTACTCTGCCCGTAAAGCTGTCGTGCAGCACTATCAAAAGAAAGGTCTGCGCAACCTAGATGTCGAAGATGTTTACATTGGCAACGGTGCTTCTGAGCTTATCGTAATGTCGATGCAAGCTCTGCTAAATAATGGCGATGAAATCTTAGTTCCCGCTCCTGACTACCCGTTGTGGACAGCTTCGGTTGCACTCTCTGGTGGTAAAGCCGTTCACTACATGTGTGATGAAGAGAACGACTGGTATCCAAACCTAGATGACATGGTCGCTAAGATCACACCGAAGACTCGCGGTATTGTTCTTATCAACCCGAACAACCCGACCGGTGCAGTTTACAGCCGTGACTTTTTGCTAAAAGTGGTCGAAATTGCCCGTGAACATAAACTGATGATCTTCGCCGATGAGATCTACGATAAAGTGCTTTACGACGGTGCCGTACACACGTCTATTGCAACCCTAGCAGAAGATGTGCTGATGGTGACCTTTAACGGCCTCTCGAAGGCATATCGTGTCTGTGGTTTCCGTGGTGGCTGGATGTTCTTAACGGGTCCTAAACATTTAGCTAAAGGCTATGTTGAAGGCCTCGAAATGCTTGCCTCGATGCGTTTGTGTGCCAACGTACCCATGCAGCATGCGATTCAAACAGCACTAGGCGGCTATCAGAGTATCAATGAGCTTATCTTGCCGGGCGGTCGCTTACTTGAGCAGCGTGACCGAGCTTGGGAGCTGATCAACAAGATCCCGGGTGTCTCTTGTGTGAAACCAAAAGGCGCAATGTACCTGTTCCCGAAAATCGACACGGAGATGTACAACATCAAAGATGACCAAAAATTCGTGCTCGATTTCCTTAAGCAAGAGAAGGTACTGCTAGTACAAGGTACTGGTTTCAACTGGCCGAAACCGGACCACTTCCGTATCGTGACACTGCCGCATATCGAAGACTTGGAAACGGCTATTGGTAGACTCGAACGCTTCTTGTCGACCTACAGCCAAGAATAATCTTAGACTACAAGGCTTTAAATTAGATACCCTCAAAGGCTCCTATCCACTAGGAGCCTTTGTCATTTAAAAGAGGAAGATGATGAGCATTCATAAGCTATACCCTCCTTATTTGACTTAAGCTCGAATCTGACGAATAGTTACTTTGTAAGATAAATAACAATAAGGGAGCATAGTGAAGCACGAAGAGAGCACATTCCTAGCATGGATTACACGTATGTCCTTCATTCAAAGATGGGCACTCATGCACACGTTTCAGGCTGAGAACATTTCAGAGCACAGCCACCAAGTCGCCGCTATCGCACATCTGCTTGCGGTAATAAAAAATAAACGCTACGGCGGCAACCTTATCCCCGAAAGAGCGGCGACTGTTGCCATCTATCACGAAGTTTCTGAGACGCTCGTACAGGACATCAACCATAAGACGAAATACAGCAATCCAGAAATAACCAAAGCAGTAAAATATCTTGAGGACTTGGCAGAAAAGAAGTGTTTGAAGACTCTTCCAGATGACTTACAAGATGAATTTGAAAACTTGCTAGTACAGGAAAAAGTGGAGCCGGAATATAAGGTGATCGTTAAGGCCGCTGACATTCTGCAAGCTTACATAAAAGCCATGAACGAGCTGAGGTTCCAAAACGAAGAGTTTCTTCATGTTAAAGATGGTCTCGATGAGCGTATAAAGGATCTCGCCGACTCAATGCCCGAAGTTCGAGATTTCATCGATATCTTTATGGGCAGCTGTACGACCACATTGGATAAGATTGCTTAAAATAACCTAGTAGATCGCTGTATCACTCTCTGCGGTTTTCAAGTCGGAAACGAGATTTTTCAATCTATCACCAGAGCTACTGTCAACTCTAACCAAGCCAAGAGCCACGTATTTCAACATGCTGTTAGATGATAAGCTGGAGTTCAACTTCAATAGCTCACTGTTCAATGTTCAAAACACACTAAAATATGGATAACATCCATGAATAATATAGAGGGTGCATTACGCACCCTCTAATTATCTATTTTTTATTGGATTTAGTGTTACTAATTCCTTCGGATTTATGCTCTAGAACATTACCACCCTGGTTAATAGCAATGGATTTAGGCTTCATTTCTTCAGGAATTTCTTTAACTAAAGTTATTGTCAGTAACCCATGCGAGAGATCAGCGTCGGTAACTTCAACATAATCCGCTAAGTTAAATTTACGCTCAAATGCGCGATTAGCGATACCCTGATATAGATATTTACTTTCTGACTCAGAGCTCTTATTACCACGCACGGTCAGTACGCCTTTCTCGACTTGAATATCGAGTTCCTCTTGAACAAACCCCGCTACAGCTAATGTTATGGCGTAACGGTTGTCACTGAGAACTTCAATATTATACGGTGGGTAACCACCAACAGTTGTTTCACTGGTTAACGCATGATCTAACAGTGACGCTAGACGGTCAAATCCTACACTATTTCGATATAGTGGAGTTAGGTCGATTGAGTTCATAATATATCCTCCATAAGAAGCAATACAAAATAAAAACAACGAATATAAAAGCTTCTACTTAGACAACTTTTACAATCACTTTATAGTATTTTACAAATACGTTTTCAAGTCTATTCTCATAATATTCACTTATAAAAATACGTGTAAAATATTATTTAATAATAAAGATCATCTTAGCTTAAATCTTCTATAAGTGATGATTAAGTGAGCCTCATTACGTGCCTTAGTTTTATTAAATATGTTCCATTGATTGCTTGTCCGCCACTTTCTCGGAAATCATAGCTTCAGTAGTAATCATTAATCCAGCTACAGACGCCGCGTATTGCAGCGCTGAACGCGTCACTTTTGTAGGATCTAGAATACCCATTTCAAACATATTACCGTATTCACCTGTGGCAGCGTTAAAACCGTGGTTCACATCACCAGCTTTAACATTATTTGCGACGACAGACGCTTCATCACCTGCATTAGTAGCGATTTGACGAAGTGGTTCCTCCATCGCTCTCAAAGCAACACGAATACCAACATTTTGATCTTCGTTATCACCAGTAAGGTCAGCCAACTCTTGACTTATTTTAGCAAGCGCGACACCTCCTCCGGAAACAATACCTTCTTCAACTGCCGCTCTTGTGGCATGCAACGCATCATCAACACGATCTTTCTTCTCCTTCATCTCAACTTCTGTCGCAGCACCAATCTTAATAACTGCAACACCTCCAGAGAGTTTCGCTATTCGTTGTTGAAGTTTTTCTCTATCGTATTGAGAAGTCGATAGCTCAATCTGACTTTCTATCGATTTAACTCGATCTTTAATGATCTGCTCATTCGCTACACCGCCAACAATAGTGGTCGTATCCTTTGTTACTGTTACTTTCTTGGCACTACCCAATTGCTCTAGCGTCGTTTTTTCTAGTTCATGACCTAGATCTTCACAAATCAAAGTACCATCGGTCAGAACCGCAATATCTTCCATCATCGCTTTGCGACTATCACCAAACCCAGGAGCTTTAACAGCTGCAGCCCGAACAATACCACGCATATTGTTGACGACGAGTGTTGCTAACGCTTCACCTTCAATATCTTCGGCCAAAATAAGTAGCGGTCTAGACTGTTTGGTAACTTCTTCAAGTACAGGTAATAACTCTCGAATATTGCTTACCTTTTTATCAACAAGCAGTACGTAAGGGTTATCCAGCTCTACAACGCCGCTCTCCTGATTAGTGATGAAATACGGGGAAAGATACCCACGATCAAACTGCATACCCTCAACAACCGCAAGTTCATTGTCCAAGCCCTGACCTTCTTCAACCGTAATGACACCATTACGCCCTACCTTGTCCATCGCCTCCGCTATGATGTCACCAATCGATCTGTCACTATTGGCTGAAATACTAGCAACTTGCGTGATCGACTCTTTGTCACTACAAGGTTCAGACATGTCACGAAGTTTTTCGACAGCCGCTTCGGTTGCTTTGTCTATACCGCGCTTTAAATCCATCGGATTCATACCAGACGCAACCGCCTTCAACCCTTCATTAATCAATGATTGCGCCAATACGGTTGCTGTTGTTGTTCCATCACCTGCTTCATCATTAGCTTTCGATGCGACTTGCTTTACCATTTGTGCGCCAATGTTTTCAAACTTATCTTCAAGCTCGATTTCTTTGGCGACAGAGACCCCATCTTTTGTAATGGTTGGTGCCCCATATGACTTATCAAGTACAACATTTCTACCTTTCGGACCTAAAGTAACCTTAACAGCGTCTGCTAACAGGTTTACCCCTTTAAGCATCTTTTGACGCGATTCATCAGCAAATATAACTTCTTTTGCAGTCATGATTATCTCCTCAAAAAACAGTGAAAACTAAATTACTCAACAATTGCCAACACATCAGATTCAGAAAGAATTAGGTACTCTGAACCATCGATTTTTTCTGATTTGACACTATAGCCGTCATTAAAAATGACGATATCATCGACTTTAACGTCCATTGAGACCCGCTCTCCATTTTCCAGTCGCTTGCCCAAGCCAACGGCAACAACCTTCCCTCGATTGGATTTATGAACTGACTGAGACGTAAGTACAATTCCTCCTTCCGACAAGCGTTCTGCTTCAAGTCTCTCAACGATCAGCCGGTCATTTAAAGGACGAATATTCATGAGGTTAGCCTCCTACAATTGTTAAACATAAAAGACATAATAGTGATGGATAGAACCGATGTAGTGCCCTTCCGATTAGGAAAATAGGGACAACAAAAAGTGACTTCAAGAGGAGTTTTTAAAAATTTATATTCGATTTGAAATCAATTTATAACTTTAATATTCAATTTGGTTATATTTCAATTCTTAGGGAATCGCCTCGATAAGCATTTACAATCAGTGTATTAAGTGCGAATTGTGGTTAGATTTATCAGTCGAAAGTCTGGTTATGGCGAAAGAAGAGTATCTTTAACTCAAAAGCCCCCTAGTCACAGATCTGATTACAAAAGAGCGGCAACAACTTCTTTGGTAAGTGCTGCCGCATCTGGAAAATACCTTGACGCTCTCACTATCTGAACAGGGAGCAACCTAACCCAGTAAGGAGGCTTAAATATCTTATGAATGGCTCAATAGCTAATCTTCTTCAACATACTCTAAAATATCGCCCGGCTGACACTCTAAGTGTTTGCAGATCGCATTTAAAGTCGTTAGTTTTATCGCTTTTGCTCGACCATTTTTCAAAACCGAAAGGTTCTGTTCAGTTATGCCAATCAAAGATGCGAGCTCATTTGATCGCATTTTCCTCTTAGCTAACATTACATCTAAATTAATAACAATAGACATCCCAACCACCTAAATAGTCATCGATTGTTCTTCATAAAGCTCATTTGCTTCATGCATCACTTTTGCCACAAGTCTAACAATTACACTCATTACGATTAATGCAACATCAATATCTTCAATACTAAACGTAAAACCGTTAGGTGAATAGAACCCACTAAATACCATACTTTCGATGAATCTTAATAAAACATAGATAAGAATACAATAAGATATTTTGGTATATTGATCTGCATTTTTCTTAGTGAAAACAACCCCATTTTTATACAGTTTGAATAATTTTATCAATTGCCATGTAATTAAGGTTGCAGCCACCATTGTGATATTGGAAATGAAGTAACCGTAAATATAGCCTTCACTACTAAAATAATCCTGCTCCCCATTAACGGTTAATATCACTCCATCATTACCACCGAATGCGCCATAAAACCATAAGAACGCATGACTTATAGGGTTTAAAAATATTATAAGCCAAAGGGAAATCAAAACTTTATTACTTAAAGACGCAACTGAATTTAAACTTGACATACTTTATATCTCACAAATTGTATTTTTTAAATTAGAAATAATCTCGGTAGATTCTTTCTCTACCATCAATGCTAAATATAATAAATTCATCTGTTAATTCATCATATAAAAAGCTCCCTTGTTCGAGAATGATGCTTTCATAATAGTCATCAATAAATACATCATCGTAGTAACTATCAACCACAATGACATTCTCACTGTGAGTCTTAAATCGAGACTCAGATACCACAATAGGTTCAACACTTATTGGTGCCTGTAGTGCTACAGAAAGCGCAATTCCTAAACTCATGTGAATGCCTATACAGTCATTTTATTGGTTAGCTTGGTGTCCTCATGTGTGTCTATCGTAAGGATAACAGAAACGCATGTCAATCATAAATTATCGTAAAACGATAATTTATGATTGTTTTTCATTTAGTTTTTAATGAGAAAGCCTAGGAATATTAGGCATAGTTAGCTTCATTTCGTCACTAAAGGGATGTGAAGAGATCCAGCTAGGGCCTGAAAAACAAGCGTTACTCTCGTCGCTCAGAGTCGCTTGATGACCAAGGTTGCACGCAGACAGTCTTGCCGTAGAGGTTTGATTACTCAGTAATAAGTAATAAGTAATAAGTAAAGGTTGAGGCAGCGAAATAATCAGAGATGGCGTAGATAAAAATCAGACAAGGCTAAAGTTGTATACAACAACTTTAGCCTTACTTATTCATCTACTAAATTAAGGTTGGGTTAGGAGGTGTAAATCGGTCAACGGGAGACTAATCTATATGACTTCCGACTAGTAGTAAGTCACAAGGTGGCTCTTTTAATAAAACATCTACTGTACTACCAGCCCAATAACGGGAGAGAGCGCCCCGTTTGCACGCCCCCATTACTAAAATTGATGCTTTCAGAACATTCACCGCTTTTGGTAACCCTTGCTCAGGGTTACCTTTAACAAAGGTCAAACCAACTTGATGCAACTTCTTCTCAACGAGAAATTCTTGTATCGCAAACTTCTGGTTATCCAGAATCTCTTTGGTGTATTTATACAGGTATGGGGCTACGTACTGGCAGTAAACCAAAGACATTTCCGCATCTAATGCTTCTTTTAATGCTTGGCTACGTTTTACAAGTAATTGGTCAACGTCTGCCTCTTTGTCTTGTCTATGCAGAGGGTCAATAGCGACGGCAATTCGCAAGTCACTTTTCCAACTCTGCCCTGTCATTAACAGAACGTCAAACCTGTGGCGCGTCAGCTCTCTAAGAACTTGAGGTGACATTACGCCAGAAGCATAGTCGATACAAAGTAACTTAGAAGCACCTGTCGACTCGTCCGTTAACCCTTTGAGCCATTGTGACCCAGGCAAATGAACAAAATCGACCTCGACAGGGAGTAATTCGAGTTCTGAATTAATATCTTCAATCAATTCAAGAATCGAGCTACACCACTGAACGTAGTAATCATTATATCGAACCGAGTTTCCCTCACCCTGGAGTAAAAAATCTAAAAAGGTATGATCTTCACTTCGTCGATAATCTTCGGCATAAAGCTTCAATGGTTGATTGAAAGAATGCGCAAGCAATAAAGCCTTCTTCAAGACGCGCTTTGATGGCGTGGTAGAGACTCGGGTTAACAAACAAATAGCGTTCATCTGTGTACTCCACATCTGTTGAGTAATGCTGCGTTAATAAATGGCGTTTAACTTGAAAAACTGGTCGAGGGAAAAAAACTAACAATAACCTTAGCTTCCTATCACTTTCAATTTAAAGTATGTGACAAATTAAAGTTCCCAACAAGTTTTATCCCGCCTTTCATTGCTCTTATTGGTCAACAACTTGTTCGGTAGAGTCCGAAGTAAGTGGCTTGACTGTATTTCCAGTTATTTTTATGACACCCTTTTGCAGCATAAGGCTATTGGGATAGGTGATCATGTTGCCATTTTCGTGGCGAATAATAACGTGAAACATGGTGATATCACTAATAGTACCGCTGATATCTTCGTCTTTATCGCAAACCTTAATCTTGTCACCAATTCGATATGGGAACGCGAAGAAAATCAACACGCTTGCCGAAACGTTACTTAAGATCGACCACTGAGCAAACAGTGCGACACCAAGAACAGCAAAAATCGAGGAGAGGAATAACGAAATATCACCGTACCCTAGATCCAGTAATAGAGTAAGTAAGGTAATAAAGACAAAAAAGGTCGATACATTGAACGCCTTAACCACAAAGACTTTTCTTTGACTAGAGACCTGCTTTTTATGAGCCAATGATAACAAAGTCTTCTCACCGACTCGTCTCAATAGCACGTACATTACAACCAACACAGCTCCAAGCATGAGTTGATGTAACAATTGTGACTTAAACAATATCTCGCTCATTAAATAAACTTCAACCTTTTCAGTAAAACAACTTCCAGCGCAATTATGACCACAAGTCCAATACTAAACAATAAAAATGCGAGCGGATTGTCGACGCCAGGAATACCACCAATGTTCACACCGAGTAGACCAGTAAAGAAACCTGCTGGAAGAAAAATACCTGCAATGACAGAAAATAAGTAGGTATTTCGATTCATGATTTGAGCTTGTTCTTGTGCAATATGGGCAAGTAAATGATTAATTTGGTCCAGATAGAACTCAATAGACTCATTGATACGCGTAATGGTGTCTAGGCAGTTTTTAAAGTGCTGTTTCTGCGACTCAATAAGAGGTATGCCCGACTCAAGTAAATCTTCAAAAGCGTATTTTTGCGGCTTCAAATAGCGACGCAAACGAAGTAAACGAGCGTGAAGAGCATTGAGTGAAGTGAGATCATCAACGGTCGGCGCTTCCATATTATTAAGTTGCTCATCAATAGGGGAAAGAAAATTCGATATCAGCTCGCTGATACCACTGGAAATAGCAACAAGCAAAGAAGGAATGTTGTCGGGACCTTTACCTGCCTGGAGTTGTTGAGACAAGCAAGAGATGGCCTTTGAAGGCACTTTACGTGTCGAGACTAATGCCCCCTTATACCACATCATGCGTAAGCTCAACATATCATCAGGTTCAGCGCCCTCGTTTAAATTTATACCTCTTAAAATCAATAGGAAGCAATCAGAACCATACTGTTCAAAGCGCGGTCTCGTATCATCAGCAAGAAGCGAATTAATTAACGCTTCAGGTAAAGGGTGTGACTCTAACCACTCCTTCAAACCATCAGCATCCCTCTGGCAGTGATACCAATGATTTTCTTTAATGCTACTGCCCCGGTCTACGACAGAAGTCGCCTGCCCAGAAGTAAAATCCCAACAGGAAATTAGAAATTCGCTCATATGTATCTCCAAGTCGAGTTAGCGAACAAAAAATGGTGAGTATATTGATTAAAAAAGAATACGTTTATTCATGTTTAAACTAAGAAAAGAGCTCCTAGTCCAAGAAATACTAAAAACCCGACCACATCAGTGACCGTCGTTAAGACAACAGAGCCCGCTACAGCAGGGTCTATGTTAAGTTTTTTGAGTGTAAAGGGAATAAGCGTACCTGACAATGCAGCTGCAAGGCTATTCACACTGATTGCACAACAAATGATGATACCCAAGCCTACTGAATCAAACACCCAGTAAACGATCCCACCAATGACGGCCCCCATCACCAAGCCATTGACAGCAGCGATCTTGAGTTCTTTATTGACAAGTAGCTTTAGGTTGCTTTGATGTAAGTGATTGAGCGCGATGCCACGTAAAGAGACGGCCAAGGTCTGACTACCCGCAATCCCCCCCATACTGGCAACAACAGGCATTAAAATAGCAAGGGCGACAACTTGTTCAACAACAGTATCAAACACGCCAATGATTGCTGAGGCCGCAAATGCCGTAATGAGGTTAATGACAAGCCATACCCCTCTAAGTCGAGCTGCAACCCCCAAAGGCATAAAAAGGTCTTCCTCGCTCTTTACGTTTTCAGGGACCACCGCCTGTAATCCTAACTCCCTTAAAGCGATCGCTAAAGCACTCATGGGCAAGACACCAACGACCTTCCCCCCTGACAAAACAGGAAACCAATGACTCTTACCATCAATAGAGACTAATTTGCCCACATCGTAGATATTTTGAGTGTCCTCGAGAATCGGAGTTGGCGTCAATATTGAAGACAGCACCTCACTGTCGGATGTGATCAACAAGGCTTCTGGAGAAACGCACCCGACGATTTCGGTGCCATCACGTACAACAATTAAACGTACAGGGCTATTTGAGCGGCGCTGCATTTCACCTTTAATCCTACCGATCGTGTTCCGCTTATTGGCCGTGATATAGCAGGACTCCATGTAACGCCCTACCGTATCATCTTTATAGGAGAGCGCCTGTTGAATGTATGCTGCGCTTGCATCACTCTGCTGTAAGAGAAATTCATCAACAAATGCCACAGGTAGAAAGTCGGCAAAATTGATGACATCGTTCTCGGAGATATGAGCTAGGCGTTCACTCAACATTGCTTCATTCAATAATGAATGTACATGTTGAGCCGTTTCATACTTTAGCAGGTGTAATATTGGCCAGTATTTCTCCGCAGGGACGACATCAATTATGGCTTTACGTTTTGGTGGGTTGACGGACTCCAAAACGTTCGCAATGTCTGACTTAGATTGATTTATCAGCCCACTTAAGTCATCACCGGCATCGATCGCTTTAATGAGATCCGCAAGTAAATTTGGCGGCGTCTCTATAGACTGGGGTTGTTGTAGTTCAGTCATTTCCTGACCCCTTATCATTTTGTACTGGGTCACCTTTAACGATAAATAAACGGCTAGGTTCTATGTAGATACGTTCGCCCATTCCCTCACGGCCAAGCAGCATCATATGACTCGTCTCCATACGGTTAGTCATTGTTATTCATTGGTTAAGTATGCTTACCGATAACCAATCTGTCCATTTCACACACCTCGATCACTCTCTACTAAGTCATGCAATAACTCGATGTGCTCTGCTACATCATCTTCATCTTTGCCAAAATAAGCAACGTGAAACATGGCATCACCTTCTTGAACCAGTGGGATATTTTGTTTGCCAATAATGATTCCTGATCGTGTTGAGGTTACTTTCTGTATTGGCGCACCTAAAGGTGAGTTGATTTCCGCGAGAACCTGACCTTTTTCTACTCTTTCTCCTAACTTGACCGCTTCATTGACAAACCCACTACCCGCGGCTCGAATCCATTCACTCTTGTTCGATACAAAAGGCTCAATAGGGTGCTTTTTACGTCGAGACTTTCTTAACAACCCTAAGCTCATTAGTACATTCTTAACCCCTTTTACACCCGCCTGTATGGATAGAGGGTCAAAGCGCAGCGCTTCTCCGGCTTCATAGAGTAAAATTCGCGTGTTATTGGAGGTCGCCGCTTCTCTTAGTGATCCATCACGCAGATTGGCATTTATCAAAACAGGAACGCCGAACGCTTTCGCCAAAGACAAGGTTTCTTCATCAGCTAGATTAGCTCTGATTTGAGGCAAGTTGGAACGATGAATGGCACCAGTATGTAAGTCGATACCATAATCACAGTGTTGAACGATATTGGTCATAAAAGTATGGGCGAGTCGAGAGGCCAAAGAGCCTTTCACTGAGCCGGGAAAACAGCGATTCAAGTCCCGTCGATCCGGCAAATAGCGACTTTGGTTCAAAACACCATAAACGTTAACCATAGGCACCAAAACCAGGGTTCCTTTTATGATATTGAGCTTTGATGCGATAAGGCGGCGAATTATTTCGACCCCATTGAGTTCATCACCATGAATTGCAGCACTGACAAAAACCGTAGGCCCAGCTTTATTAGCTCTTTGGATATGAACAGGAATGAAGAGTTCTGTGTCAGTATAAAGCTTTGCGACTGGAATATTAATTTGGCAACTTTGCCCTCTAACAATAGTTTGACCCGCTATGAGGATGGTATCGTCTGTCATTAGCCTTTCCCACGCGTTTTAGTTGCATTAGGTTTTGCGTTTTTCTCAATAAAGTCGAAAATCATCCCTGCTACATCTTTACCTGTAGCATTTTCAATACCTTCTAAACCGGGAGAAGAGTTAACCTCCATCACCACAGGTCCGTTGTTTGATTGCAGTATGTCAACGCCACATAAATTTAACCCCATAACTTTGGCAGCGTTGACGGCAGTTAAGCGTTCTTCCTTAGAGAGTCTCACCAGTTGAGCGGTTCCTCCACGGTGTAAGTTAGAGCGAAATTCGCCCTCTTCAGCTTGACGCTTCATCGCGGCGATCACTTTGCCGCCCACAACAAAACAGCGTATATCAGCCCCACCCGCTTCTTTAATAAACTCCTGAACAAGAATGTTAGCTTTTAGGCCCATAAAAGCCTCTAATACGCTCTCAGCCGCTTTGTTTGTCTCTGCTAGGACAACACCAATACCTTGTGTGCCTTCAAGGAGCTTAATAACGAGCGGGGCACCACCGACATTCTTAATCAGATCTTGGATTTTATCGGGTTTACTAGCAAATCCAGTTCTCGGAAGCCCAACACCTTTGCGCGACAGTAGCTGTAACGAGCGTAACTTATCCCGCGAACGGCTGATAGCAATGGATTCATTGACACAAAAGGTTCCCATCATCTCAAACTGTCTAACGACTGCAGTTCCATAGAAAGTAATTGACGAACCAATTCTTGGGATAACAGCGTCATACAAAGGTAAATCTCGGCCTTGATATCTTACTTTAGGGTGACTGCTAGTAATATCCATGTAGCAGTGTAGAGTGTCGATGATATCTACCTCATGGCCTTTCATCTCACCAGCTTCTTTTAGACGTCGGGTCGAGTACAGGTTTTCATTTCTAGATAAAATTGCGATACGCATAGTACCTCCTCCAATCATGACTTAGGCGTTAAAGCTCAGTAATGGTCGATATTTGATTGCGATCTGTCTCTTTAGATAAATATAGAGCACTATCCACTTGCAATCATTGAAAGGACAGACATCTACCGACGGTTGGGTTGGTTATTTTTCAAGCGAGGACAAGAAATCACGAATTTGCAGCGGCCAAACGCCATTTAAACTATCTCGTTCTCAGAGCGTCAGGCTAGAAATGAACTGTTTTTTAACAACTTTCTCCCGAAGCTTCAAATTATTGCTAGACGAAATCAGTTAGCCGGGTATAAGTTGTGATATTTACTTTCAACCAATGTAGGTGCTCATTTGACGCTTTCAAACTCACCTAATCTATTGCTTGCCGAGCAATGGAAAGCTCGTAACGACGATGAACACAAAATTCGCCGTGATGACCACAGAAGTCCGTTTCAACGCGATCGTGCTCGCGTACTTCACTCTGCGGCATTTAGACGATTACAAGCCAAGACCCAAGTTCATGGAACCGCAATCAACGACTTCCACCGGACACGTCTGACTCACTCTCTAGAAGCCGCACAACTGGGAACTGGGATCGTTGCTCAGCTGAAAAAGAAGCAACCTGAGTTCCGAGAACTGCTGCCATCAGACAGCTTAATTGACTCTCTTTGTCTTGCCCACGATATCGGTCATCCACCCTATGGCCACGGCGGTGAAGTCGCACTGAACTATATGATGCGAGATCATGGAGGCTTTGAGGGCAATGCCCAAACGTTTCGCATTGTGACTCAGCTGGAGCCTTATACAGAGCACCACGGCATGAACCTATCAAGACGCACTCTCCTTGGTTTGATCAAGTACCCGTCGCCAATCAGCAAAATCAGAGCGGCATCAATGCCAAAACCAGTAAAACATCAAAGGCAACTGCGAGCCCGAGACTGGATGCCCGCTAAAGGGATCTACGACCACGATAAAGCGCTGTTTGAGTGGGTACTTTCACCCTTATCTGAACACGACCAAGCTCTTTTTCAACAACCAAGAAAAGCGCACGTCGAGCCATTTGAACACAATAAAACCAAGTTCAAATCACTCGACTGCTCCATCATGGAGTTGGCAGATGACATCGCCTATGGTGTACATGATTTGGAAGATGCGATTGTGCTTGGCTCAGTGACCAAAGCGCAGTGGATGGAATCAGCTTACCCGCAATTGTTGGAAGCTAACGATCCTTGGATCGTAGGTCACCTCGATTCAATTACTGAAATGTTGTTCTCAGGAGAACAATACCGTCGCAAAGATGCCATTGGTGGCATTGTTAACGCATTACTTACCAGCATCTCAATCAAGCCAGTAGATGCGGGTTTTGAAAACCCACTGCTCTCATATAATGCCTACCTAGAACCGAGCATGGATTTAACCCTAGATAAGCTGAAGCACTTTGTGAGTGAGTTTGTGATTCAAGTGCCTCAAGTTCAAGTCATTGAGTACAAAGGGCAACAGATCATTATGGATATGTTTGAAGCCTTCAGTGCCGACCCTGAGCGTTTGTTACCTCTGGCAATTAAAAAGCAGTGGCAAGGCCACACTGAAGAGTGTCGTAAGATGAGGGTTATTGCTGATTACATCTCGTCCATGACCGATGACCTCGCTCAAAAGGTGCACCAGCAGCTGTTCTCAGCGCATACCGAGTTCTGACTGGCTGAGCTTCGTTGAAGAATACTCAACTTAAGTAGTTTTTCTCAAACACGCCTGGTGGCATTTGGTCGATTTGAAACTGAATCATTCGATCAAATGCCGCAAGTAACGGAGCAAACTCATGATGGGGTTGCAGTAAGCTCAGCAAATGATAACCCGCCTCTACGGTGGATAGACTGTTTTCACTCGGCGCTTTACGAATCCGATAGTTCCCTTTCAAATCTTTTGGTAAATGAACGGTAACGAGCTGCTGTAAATTGCTGGAAACTTGCCACATTTTGAACGCTTTCTTCCACGTTCCGTCGAGCAAGATGATTCTCCGTTTTGGCTTATCCGTACCATTCCAACTGGACTCAGATAACTGCTCAACTGACACCGAGCTCTCACCTGGGTACAAGATTGCATATTGATAGTTGGGGTCGCTCAACAGAAGATTGAGTTCTTCGTGTTCAGAAAAGTCTTCGCCAATGAAAGTAACGCTGTTTTCCAATGACAAGGATAAAATTCGTGCTGTACCCATCGGCCTATGCTCTTCTGATGGGTGCTGAAGAATGATAAGCTCAACGTCCGATTCAAGTGGAGTGATCCACTGACAAATACACGCTTTCAAAGCCTTGCGGCACTGGGGGCAATAACGAGACATGGATTTACGGTGTACCCTGCTTTAGTTTTTATTTCACTGATGTGTGTTTTGTTCCAATTTGACCCGATTCAAGCTTGGGTCGTTTGGGATCACAATGCAATCGCCGATGGACAATGGTGGCGAATCGTAACAGGAAACTTTTCCCATACCAACCTTTCGCATTTGGCGATGAACCTAATTGGATTATGGGTAATCAGTTATCTATTTCAACCTAATGCTATTCGACTGATTACGTCACTATTGATTATCAGCTTGTTCACTGGTACTGGACTGCTACTGACCAATATCCAAAGTTATGTCGGGCTGTCTGGCACACTACACGGGTTATTTGGTTTCTTTGCGCTGACAGAGGCGCTGACTGGACGTCGTTCAAGCTGGTTGCTCGTAGGTGGTCTGATAGTGAAAGTGGCTTGGGAACAGTTTGTTGGCCCTTCCACCACGACTGGCGCGTTAATCAATGCACGCGTCGCGATTGAAGCTCACCTGTTGGGTGCCGTTGGTGGCTTTATCTTGGCTTGGCTGAGACTAAAGAGATGGACTTAACTCTATCAAAATGAGTGAAACCGAAATGTGGCTTAGCCATAAGTTCAAACGAGGATGGGAGTGAATGGCGGTCACTCCCTTTTTATTGCTATCTTTGTTTTGACCCTATTTAGAGTTCAATTCTCTTACGGTTCTTCTCAACAGTGGCAACACCGATGCCTTTGACATTCGCTAAGTCGTCAGGCTTTTGAAACGCGCCATGTTGGTCGCGATACTGCACGATTTCTTCAGCTTTTTTATCACCGATACCAACTAACAAAGCTGACAACTCTTCCGCTGTGGCCGTGTTGATATTTACCGTTACCTCAATACCTTCATAAAGTTCTGCTTTAGACGGACTATCGGCCCAAACTGAAGCACTAAAAGCAATCATAAAAGACATTAAAAGAGTGTATAAACTTTTCATTCTCGTTCCGTTCCATGTTGTGAAAACTAATCCCAATCACAGTAAGTAAGTGATCAAAAATAGCGCAGGAAAAAGGCTTGAGAACAAGGCAGAATTTTCTGATAAGTAGTTATTCTACAATCAAAAATTCTAACGCAGTTATCGAGCATTTTAACAAGCTAGGGTGAGCAATTATTTACTACGATTGGTATAAACATTACTCTTTGAAAACCGACTACCGAAGTTTATTGAGACAAAAATAAAGCGGGCCACCTAAGTGACCCGCTTTGAGTTACAACTGATTTTCATCGTCGTGTAGGCTGACTCGCAAACCTACTCTCCAAGCTATCTTTTACTGAGCTTGCTATTATTGACCTTGACCTACGATGTAGTATTCAACGTCTGCATTCTTACGAAGTACGTTCAGAACGTTGGTTAGGTCTTGCTGGTTACCAACTCGCTCTAGCTGCGCACCAATTTGAGTGCTGTAATCTGGGTTGATATCTGCAGTAACCTTAGACAGCTCGACAACGACGATATTACCGTTTTGGTCTTTCGCTTGACCAAACACTGCTTGATCCGCTTCTGGCTTAGCAAAAGCAAATACAGAACTTGCTAGTGGTGAGCTACGGTCAATCGTTTCAAGCTCGCTAAACGTCAGGTTGTTTTCCGCTAGTACGGCTTCGTTACCTGCTTTTAGTTCATTCACAAGTGATACGCCTAGCTCAATCGCTTGTTGTTCCGCTTTAACAGCAGACAGCGCAGCAACGACTTGATCTTTCACTTCTTCAAGAGGAAGAACTGTCTCATCACGAGTCTCTTCAACGCGAACCACAATTACGTGTTCAGGCGCAACTTCGATAACTTCTGAGTTTAGACCATCTTCTTTCACTTCAGGACTTAGAATCGCTTGTATTACAGCAGGCGTTTTCAGCAGCTCAGGAGCGTCGATTTGAGAAACGAAGTCTGTTGTCTGGATCTTAGCGTTAATCGCCTCTGCAGAGTCGTCTAGTGAGTCTGGGTACTCAAACGCAACTTTCTCTAGTTCAGTTTGTAGCTCGTAGAACTGGTCTACTGCTTCCTGATCCAATAGTTCTTGCTTGATCTCAACCGCTACTTCAGAGAAAGGCTGTGCTTTAGAAGCTTGCAGTTCGTCTAGCTTGATGATGTGGTAACCAAACTCAGACTTAACTAGGCCTGTTGTATCACCGACGTTTTCGAGAGCGAAAGCCGCATCTTCAAACGCTGGATCCATCACATCACGTTCAATCCAACCTAGATCACCGCCAACATCCGCGCTGCCGAAATCGTCAGATTTCTCTTCAGCTAGTGCAGCAAAATCAGCACCTGCATTTAGCTCATCAAGAATGGCTTGCGCTTTAGCTTCATCATCACCTTGAACAAGGATATGACTTACTTTACGTTGCTCTTCAGTCGAGTACTTGTCTAGGTGTTCTTGATAGTACTGTTCAGCTTGTTCGTCAGAGACTTGGATTTGACCTTTCAGCGCTTCTGCAGAAAGCTCAATGTAAGACACCTTCGCTTGCTCTGGACGAGTGTAAGCTAGTGGGTTTTGCTGGTAGTACTCTGAAATCTCATCTTCCGTTAGCTCAACACTTTTCGCAAGTTCAGCAACCGATAGCGTCACAGTACGGATATCACGAGTTTGAGCAATCAGCTTGCTTTGAGTATCGATCTCGCCTTGAAGAACAAACTCACTGCTTTGTAGCGCCGTCACCAATTGGTTTCGCATTAGATCACGACGCATGTATTCTGCAAAGCTTTCAGGGCTAAAACCAGCGCGACGAAGTGCTGCTTGGTAAACTTCTTGATCAAATTGACCCGCAGTTTGGAACTGTGGCATCTCTAGAATCATAGTGCGAATTTGTGAATCACTGATGCGTAGACCTAGAGATTCAGCTTGCTGCTCAAGCAGTACATCGTTAATCATACGATCAAGTACTGATTTACGGAAAGACTCTACGTATGCAGGGTCTGCAAGCATTTGAGAAAAGTAATCGCCAAGTTGAGATTGCATGCGATTACGCTCGTTTTGATAAGCTTGTTCAAACTCACCACGACCGATTTCGGTATTGCCAACTTTCGCTGCGGCGTTGTTACCACCACCTGTGATGTAGCTACCTACACCTGCGAATACGAATGACAGGATAATCAACCCAAGGATAATTTTTACCGCGATGCTATTCACGCCTTCGCGTAATCGATCCATCATAATTTAAGTGCTCTCCGGATATGAAGCATGGGCTTCAACATAAAAATCTTATTCACGCGATATTATCAGAAAAAGAAATGCGCATCAGTAGGATGCGCATAATTTAAATTAGTTCAATGTGCTTTACACAATCACTGTTTAAGGATGAAACATCATTTTTCAAACAGCTAACGCATCTTGCTACCTTGGCTTAACGAAAGCCGAGGTAACGCAATATTAGTTACATGCGTCTTTTAGTGCTTTACCCGCTTTAAAGCCAGGTACTTTTGCTTCTGCAATTTGGATTTCTTCACCAGTTTTAGGGTTACGACCTGTGCGAGCTGCACGAGTACGAACACTGAAAGTACCAAAACCAACAAGTGCTACTTGGTCACCTGATTGAAGTGTTGTGCCAACTGCTTCGATGAATGCGTCTAGTGCGCGGCCAGCTGAAGCTTTAGAGATATCTGCGTTTTCTGCGATTGATTCTACTAGTTGTGTTTTATTCACTGTGTTTCCCCTCTTTGTCATCTGCGACTAATTTAGGATGACGGTACGTTCCATTTTGGTTTTAATTTAGCCGAAAGCCTTATTGCAAAAGGGCTTGCGGCTTTAGTCAATTAACTTAGCGCCCAAAAAAAACGCTGACAAGCCTTTTTAGACTCATCAGCGTAAATCTTTACTTATTTTTGCTACGCATCACTATTTTTTAGCGACAAACTCGACCCCTGACGGATCTCGTTCTAGAGCAACTTTCAATACTTCATCAATCCATTGAACAGGAATGACTTCTAAGTCAGCGATGACATTGTCTGGAATCTCTTCCAAATCACGCTCATTATCTTTTGGAATCAGTACTGTTTTGATGCCACCACGATGCGCTGCAAGTAGCTTTTCTTTCAAGCCACCGATAGGTAAAACTTCACCACGAAGAGTGATTTCACCTGTCATACCCACTTCTGCTTTTACAGGGTTACCTGTCAGGCTAGAAACAAGTGCAGTACACATTGCGATACCCGCACTCGGGCCATCTTTTGGTGTCGCGCCTTCAGGTACGTGAACGTGGATGTCACGCTTCTCGTAGAAATCTGAGTTAATACCCAGTTTTTCAGCACGAGAGCGAACTACGGTCATCGCAGCTTGAATCGACTCTTTCATCACATCACCAAGGGAACCGGTTTGCGTTAGCTTACCTTTACCTGGCATTGCTTCAGTTTCAATCGTTAATAGATCACCACCAACTTGAGTCCACGCTAGACCAGTTACTTGACCAATGCGGTTACTCTCGTCTGCTTTACCGAAGTCATGACGTTGAACACCTAGGTAATCTTTTAGGTTGTCCATAGTCACAGTCACAGACTTAAGATCGCTGTCTAGCAGGATATTCTTCACCGCTTTACGACAGATCTTAGAGATCTCACGCTCTAGGCTACGTACACCCGCTTCACGCGTGTAGTAACGAATAATGCCGATGATTGCAGAGTCTTCAATCTCAATCTCATGAGGCTTAAGACCGTTGCGTTTCACTTGCTTATCAACGAGGTGACGCTTAGCGATGTTTAACTTCTCGTCTTCTGTGTAACCAGATAGACGGATAACTTCCATACGGTCCAGCAGTGGGCCAGGAATGTCCATTGAGTTAGACGTCGCAACGAACATAACGTCAGACAGATCGTAGTCTACTTCTAGGTAGTGATCGTTAAACGCGTTGTTTTGCTCTGGGTCGAGTACTTCTAGCAGTGCTGAAGATGGGTCGCCACGCATATCAGAAGACATCTTATCGATCTCATCCAATAGGAACAGTGGGTTCTTCACGCCAACTTTAGACATCTTCTGGATTAGCTTACCCGGAAGAGAGCCGATGTAGGTACGACGGTGACCACGAATCTCTGCTTCATCACGTACGCCGCCTAGCGCCATGCGCGTGTACTTACGGCCTGTAGCAGCAGCGATAGAGCGACCTAGCGAGGTTTTACCGACACCAGGAGGACCAACAAGACAAAGGATAGGGCCTTTCAACTTATTGATACGGTTTTGTACCGCCAAGTACTCAAGAATACGTTCTTTAACACGCTCTAGACCGTAATGGTCTTCGTTTAAGATCTCTTCTGCTTTGGCTAGATTCTTCTTAACCTTAGAACGCTTCGCCCAAGGCACACCAACCATCCAATCGATGTAGCTACGTACCACTGTTGCTTCTGCCGACATTGGCGACATCATCTTCAGCTTTTGCAGCTCTTGTTCGGTTTTTTCGCGCGCTTCTTGAGGCATTTTCGACTCTTCGATTTTCTTCTTTAGAGCCTCAAATTCATCTGGAGCATCGTCCATCTCGCCAAGTTCTTTCTGAATCGCTTTCATCTGCTCATTCAGGTAGTACTCACGCTGAGATTTTTCCATCTGCTTCTTAACACGACCACGGATGCGTTTTTCTACCTGCAGGATATCAATTTCTGACTCCATTTGGCCCATCAGGAACTCTAGACGCTCAGTCACATCTAGAATCTCTAGTACGTGCTGTTTGTCTACCAGTTTAAGTGGCATGTGTGCTGCGATGGTATCCGCTAGACGAGCGGCTTCATCAATCCCATTCAGAGAAGTTAATACTTCTGGTGGAATCTTTTTGTTTAGCTTAATAAAGCCTTCGAATTGATTGATCGCGCTGCGAACAACCACTTCTTGTTCTTTTTCGTCAAGTTCTGAGGTGACAACGTATTCTGCATCTGCAAGGAAGAATTCACTTTCTTTAAATTGGTGAATTTTCGCACGCTGCTGACCTTCAACAAGCACTTTTACCGTGCCGTCAGGTAGCTTTAAAAGCTGAAGAATCGTAGCAACAGTACCTACTTCGAATAGGTCGTCGATTGAAGGCTCATCAGTATCCGCTTCTTTCTGCGCCACGAGTAGCACTTGTTTGTTGGCTTCCATTGCCGATTCAAGGCAAGTAATCGATTTTTCACGACCAACAAACAGTGGAATAACCATGTGTGGGTAAACCACTACATCACGTAGAGGCAGTACGGGGATCTCGATACGCTCGGAACGTTCCAAGTTCATATATTTCTCTCTTCCGCTTTAACTTATAAAGCAGTATATGGGGCTTAAACGACTGGATTCAATGGAAGAATAAAAAAAAGGAGGTAATTGCTTACCTCCTTTTGGAATTTGAGTCACTAGTCTAAAAAAGACCTACTCTGCTACCGCCGCTTGGTTCTCTGAATTGCTGTAAATTAGAAGAGGTTCAGACTCTCCGTTAATCACAGACTCATCAATCACAACCTTGCTCACATTGGTCGATGATGGCAGTTCGTACATCGTTTCTAGTAGCACGCCTTCTAAGATAGAACGTAAACCACGAGCACCTGTTTTGCGGCTCATCGCTTTCTTCGCAATGGCACGCAGTGCGTCTTCACGGAACTCAAGCTCTGTATCTTCTAGCTCGAATAGCGCAGCATACTGTTTGGTCAGTGCATTCTTCGGCTCACACAGAATTTGGATCAGTGCTTCTTCGTCTAGCTCTGTCAGTGTGGTTGTTACCGGTAGACGGCCAATGAACTCTGGAATTAGACCATATTTCACTAGATCTTCAGGTTCAACTTGAGTGAATAGCTCACCAATAGTTTTGGTTTCGTCTTTTGAACGCACTTCTGCGCCAAAGCCAATACCAGAGCCTGTTTCTACACGCTGCTCAATCACTTTATCTAGGCCGGCAAATGCACCGCCACAGATAAACAGAATCTTAGATGTGTCCACTTGCAAGAACTCTTGCTGTGGATGCTTACGGCCACCTTGTGGTGGAACTGAAGCGACTGTGCCTTCTACAAGTTTTAGAAGTGCTTGCTGAACACCTTCACCTGAAACATCACGAGTGATCGATGGGTTTTCAGCTTTACGAGAAATCTTGTCAATTTCATCGATATAAACAATGCCGCGTTCCGCTTTCGCAACGTCGTAATCACACTTCTGTAGCAGCTTCTGAATGATGTTTTCTACATCTTCACCCACGTAACCCGCTTCGGTTAGTGTGGTTGCATCTGCCATAGTAAATGGAACGTCTAGGAAACGAGCCAATGTTTCTGCAAGTAGTGTTTTACCACTACCAGTAGGACCGATAAGAAGAATATTACTCTTACCAAGTTCTACACCTTCAGCTGTTGTATCACCATTACGTAAACGCTTGTAGTGGTTATATACTGCAACTGCTAACACTTTCTTCGCGTACTCTTGACCGATTACATAGTCATCAAGGTGCTCTCGAATCTCGCGAGGCGTGGGTAACGCTTCAGACTCTTTTTTAGGAAGAACATCTTTGATTTCTTCACGAATAATGTCGTTACAAAGGTCGACACATTCGTCACAAATGTAAACAGAAGGGCCTGCGATTAACTTGCGAACTTCGTGTTGGCTTTTGCCACAGAAAGAGCAGTAAAGTAGTTTACCGCTACCACCCTCTTTGCTTTTATCTGTCATTCGCTAACCTCTTAGCCTTTACTCTCTATGATTTGAGTGTATATCAATTTGCATCAATTTGCGTTAAACAATTGCTTGTGCAATTACTCGCCGCGATGATTTAGTACTGAATCCACCAAACCGTATTCTACAGCTTGTTCTGCAGACATGAAGTTGTCACGATCGGTATCACGCTCAACGATTTCTAGAGGCTGACCTGTGTGCTCTGCCAATAGTTTGTTTAGCTTCTGTTTGATCGTTAGGATCTCTTGCGCGTGGATTTGAATATCAGACGCCTGGCCTTGGAAACCGCCAAGTGGCTGGTGAATCATTACACGAGAGTTTGGAAGCACATGACGCTTACCTGGCTCACCACCAGCAAGTAAGAATGCACCCATCGAGCAAGCTTGACCCATACATACCGTGCTCACGTTTGGCTTAATGAACTGCATTGTGTCGTAGATAGACATACCCGCTGTTACGCTGCCGCCCGGTGAGTTGATGTATAGATAGATATCTTTGTCTGGGTTTTCTGATTCCAAGAAAAGCAGTTGAGCCACGACAAGATTTGCCATGTGGTCTTCCACTTGACCGGTTAAGAAAATGATTCGTTCTTTTAAAAGACGAGAATAGATATCGTAAGAACGTTCACCACGGGAAGTCTGTTCAACCACCATTGGAACGAGTGCATCCATAATCGATGGCATTGTATTTTTTTCTTGGTAGCTCATATTCTTATGTCCCTAAAATAAATGGCCCGAATGATTAAATCATACGGACCATTGTTAGCAGAATTGTTGACCGTACGTCAACCTTCTACGTCAGATATTACTATATTAAGCAGGTTGCTGATTCATTAGCTCGTTGAAGCTAACTTCTTTCTCAGAAACTTGAGCTTTAGCGATGATTGCATCAATTGCTTGCTCTTCTAGAGCTACGTTGCGCATGTTGTTCATCATTTGCTCGTTTTGCTCGTAGTAAGCAATAACTTCAGATGGATCTTCGTATGCAGTTGCCATCTCTTCGATGATTGCTTTTACTTTCTCATCGTCAGCTTTTAGCTCTTCAGACTTGATGACTTCACCAAGTAGAAGGCCAACAACTACGCGACGTTTAGCTTGCTCTTCGAACAGCTCACGTGGAAGTTGGTCAGCAGCTTCAGTGTTGCCACCGAAACGTTGAGCAGCTTGTTGACGTAGAGTACCGATCTCTTGGTCGATAAGTGCAGCTGGAACGTCGATGTCGTTTTCTTTAACTAGACCGTCGATAGCTTGCTCTTTGATGCGGTTCTTAACAGCTTGCTTAAGCTCACGCTCCATGTTCTTACGAACTTCAGCTTTAAGACCTTCAACGCCGTCAGTCGCGCCGAACTTAGCAACGAACTCTTCGTTTAGTTCTGGAAGTTCACGAGCTTCAACTTTGTTTACTTTGATTGCAAACTTAGCTGCTTTACCTTTTAGGTTTTCAGCGTGGTAATCTTCTGGGAAGTTTACGTCGATTTCGAATTCCATACCTTTAGTTTTGCCAACGATACCGTCTTCAAAACCAGGGATCATGCGACCAGCACCCATCTCTAGTGGGAAGTTCTCAGCTTTACCGCCTTCGAACTCTTCACCGTCGATAGAACCAACGAAATCGATAGTTGCGCGAGAACCGTCTTCTACAGCTGCATCAACTTCAGTCCAAGTTGCTTGTTGCTTACGTAGAGTTTCGATCATCTCTTCAACGTCAGCGTCTTTAACTTCTACTGCTGGTTTCTCAACAGAGATGTTCTCAAGACCTTTCAGCTCAACTTCTGGGTAAACTTCGAAAGTTGCGTTGAATACTAGGTCTTCGCCTTCTTTGTTTTCTACTGGTGCGAAAGTTGGTGCGCCAGCTGGGTTGATCTTCTCTTTAACGATCGCTTCGATGAAGTGGCGTTGCATTACTTCGCCCATCACGTCTTGACGTACTGCTTTGCCGTACATTTTAGCAACCATCTTCATTGGCACTTTGCCTTTACGGAAACCATCGAAACGACGGTTTTTCGCGATGTTGCGTAGTTCAGCTGTAACTGCATCTTCGATGTTAGCAGCAGGAACAGTAATATTAAGACGGCGCTCTAGGCCTTCTAGCGTTTCAACAGTAACTTGCATTATATAAAACCTCAAAACTGGCTCAGATAATCTGAGCATATGAGCCGTAACGTGCATTC
Source organism: Vibrio pelagius (assembly GCF_024347575.1). Classification (NCBI taxonomy): domain Bacteria; kingdom Pseudomonadati; phylum Pseudomonadota; class Gammaproteobacteria; order Vibrionales; family Vibrionaceae; genus Vibrio; species Vibrio pelagius. Next base: position 969,624 of record NZ_AP025503.1, on the reverse strand, counting down.
TTTTGGAAAGCGTGTTGTTGGCTGCATCCTTGTGTAGTGCTCTATCCGAACACCTAATTTAAAATTGAGCATTGATGTCTGAGTGACTATTCAATCAAACACCAGACTAATCAGCGATATCTTTTTTCTATGTTCTTTTGTGAAGTTCATAGCCTGTTTTACAACAAGGAAAGGTATCTCCGATTAGCCTCAGGACAGAAATTTTAGACGCGACATTCTAGCGATCTGTTTAATCTCTGTCGAGCCAATCACCTCAGCTTGATGATGAATGCTCTAAATTCGTCCGCCTGAGAGGGTTGTATTCAATCAAAACACCACTCGACACATCGGAAATGGGGACAATAGCGGCTTTTTCAAGGGAATCGAGGGCTTTTTTTCCGAAAAAGCTTAAAAAGAGATCTTGCTCTTGTTTTACCCCTCAGAGTCGATAACTTTTTCAACAATCCGCGTTACAAAGCCTTAACCTATAACAGCCTCTCGGCTCTCAATTTTTGAACTTTTTATGACGCTTTTAGCGTTTCAGGCACATGACACGCTTTTCGACAGCGTAATACACAGCGAGATCTCTTATGTTTCAACCTTCCCGCCTCCCCATTCTGCTGCTCATCACCTATGGGTTGCTGATGATTCTTGGCGGTCATTGGGTATGGAAAATCAGTCATCAGAGTTTGCTCGAAGATCATCAGTCAAAACTTGATCGCGTCTCGGTACACATCGCCAGTCAACTGGATAAATTCGCGCACATTCCAGAACTGCTCTCTAAAGACAAAGAGTTAATCGATGCGCTGCACGCGCCTGATAACTCTGCTCAGATTGAGCTAACCAATCGCTATCTGGCTCATGTAAATCAAGTAATACAAGCCTCTGACACCTACTTGCTCGACCATATCGGTACCACAATTGCAGCGAGCAACTGGAATCAAAGCCACTCATTTGTTGGCCGTAACTTTGCTTTTCGCCCCTATTTTCAGCACGCTTTTAGTGGTAAAGAGAATCAGTATTTCGCTCTAGGCTCGACTTCTGGAAAGCGTGGTTATTACTACTCTTACCCTGTCTCTTACGCCGCCGAAATCATCGGTGTGATCGTCGTCAAAATGGACCTATCACTGATCGAAGCCAGTTGGAAAGGCAAACAGAGTTACTTCGTTGCAGACGATAAAGATCATGTGGTGTTTATGTCGAGTAACCCCGACTGGCTATTTAAAAGTCTGAAACCGTTGGACAGTGAACGTAAACGTGAAATCCAAGAGGGAAGGCAGTTTCTTGATACTGATATTAAGAGCCTGAACTTCAACGGCGACCTTGGCTCATCCACCAGCACCATTCAGTCTCTTCATCCTCTGGTTCATGAGCAGTTTTTTGTCTCATCACGCTTTGTCGAACAGCCGAGATTAACGGTAAGGGTACTCTCTCCGACGCATTTAGTGTGGTGGGATCTGATCTCTTATCTAGTGGTACTGAGCTTAGTCTTTGCCATCATCTATCTCGCCTTGCAGCTCAACCTCAACCGTATCCATCGTCGAGTACAGATAGATAGACTGCAATCAGAAGCCAAACAGAAGCTCGAGTTTCTAGTATTAGAGAGAACATCAGAATTACACGCAGAGGTTTTGCAACGCACCGAGACAGAAAAGGTCCTGAGACAGACCCAAGACGAGTTGATCCAAGCCGCGAAATTGGCGGTTTTGGGGCAGATGTCCGCCAGTATCAGTCACGAGTTAAACAATCCACTTGCCGCAATTCGTAGCTATGCCGATAACGGACGCCTATTTTTAGCCAAAGAGAAGTTCGAGCGTGTTGATGACAACCTATCTCGCATCTCATCACTGACTGACCGTATGGCTAAAATCAGCCATCAACTTCGATCATTTGCTAAAAAATCAAACGCGGAAGACCTATCGCAACTGCAACTGCTCCCGCTTATTCACTCTTCCATTGAATTAATGAAACCTCAGCTAAAAGCAGAAAGAGTGACGATATCCCCCCTTCCGGACAAGCTAGATGCACTCATTCAAGCCAATGCAATCCAGCTTGAGCAAGTGATCATTAACCTCATCACTAATGGTATACAGGCGATGGAGGGACAAGAGAACAAGCAACTTAGTCTCGAGTTCGAATACCATACCAATGCCAACTCAGAACGATGTATTCAACTGCATATTGACGACAACGGCCCCGGCTTTGCACATGACACGCCACAACAGTTTTTTGAACCATTTCATACCACCAAGAAGAATGGTTTAGGTCTAGGGTTATCGATATCACAACAGATTATTAGAGGCATCAACGGCGAGCTCACACACGCCAAAAGTCCATTAGGCGGAGCAAGATTTACTATCTGTCTGCCGTTAATTACAGAAAAACAAAATAACAATAACGAGTAAAGGAACCATTATGTGCCATGTCTATTTCATTGATGATGAGCCAGATCTGCGGCTAGCCAGTGAACAGAGCTTTGAACTGGCGGACATTGATGCTCAGTTCTTCCCCGATGCGGAATCCGCATTAATTGCGATCAAAGAGCATGGACTGCCCCACGTCATCATCACCGACATCTGCCTTCCGGGATTGTCTGGTCATGACCTACTGAATACCGTCATCCACAAAGATAAAGAGCTGCCAGTTATCATGATTACAGGGCACGGTGACATCTCAATGGCGGTTAAATCAATTCATGATGGCGCTTATGATTTTATCGAGAAGCCATTTGCCAATGAAAGGTTGATTGAGACCACTAAACGCGCGATCGAAAAGCGTCAACTTATTCTTGAGAACCGCGCGCTTAAACAGTCCCTCAAAGCCAGCCAAACCCTCGGACCACGCATCATTGGTGACACACCCGTTATCCAAGAGTTGCGTTCGACCATCACTCATGTTGCGGACACCAGTGCTGATATCTTACTGTTTGGAGAAACAGGGACAGGTAAAGAGTTAGTGGCACGTTCGCTGCACGAGCAGAGCAGCCGACGTGAGCAGAACTTCGTCGCAGTAAACTGCGGTGCTGTACCGGAGAACCTAATTGAGAGCGAACTCTATGGTCACGAAAAAGGCGCCTTTACTGGCGCTGAAACCAAGAGGATTGGTAAGTTTGAACATGCTCAAGGTGGCACCCTATTTCTAGACGAGATTGAATCAATGCCAATGCAGGCGCAGATTCGTCTGCTTCGCGTTCTTCAAGAGCGCGTTATTGAGCGTATTGGTTCTAACCAGCTTCAACCCTTGGATATTCGCGTTATCGCCGCTACTAAGGTTGACCTTAAGAAAGCCGCTGCTGAAGGCACATTTAGACAAGATCTCTACTATCGCCTCAATGTCGTCACACTCGATTTACCCCCTTTACGTAGCCGAAAAGAGGACATCGCCGCCCTCTTCCATCACTTCCTTTTGGTTGCTGCGGCACGTTATGGCAAAACGGCGCAAGCCCTCCCAAGTAGCGATCTGCACAAGTTAATGGCTCACGACTGGCCCGGTAATGTTCGAGAGCTTAGAAACACCGCAGAACGTTTTATTCTGCTGGGTAAACTCGCTCAACTAGGGGATGTTATTGAACAAGAGACATGTTCGAGTTTAGCTGACCAAGTCGCAAGCTTCGAAAAGTCTGTGATTGAACAAGCTTTGATCGACAACGAAGGCAGTATCAAGCTAACAATGGAGCAACTCAATGTTCCAAGAAAAACGCTTTACGACAAGATGCAACGCTACCAAATCGACAAAGACGATTTTAAACAGTGAACGATCTGCTGCCGATTTAGGTACTGGATTGGCACAGACGGATAAGCTCGACCATACTTTCAATATTCCAGTGTTCAGCATACCCAATCGAGCCATGAACGAAAAAATCACAGTTCCCGCGATATCTGATACCGTCCTAATCGACGGACATTACGAAGAAGAGAAACGTTCAGGGCGAGAGCGACGTAAAAGGCATGTTCGCTGGAAAGGTTACGACAGAAGGAGCAGAACTTCTCGTCGAGAGCCAGGCAAAAAAATAGATGAAGAGGTTTAACTCTTCATCTATTCGTTAAGGATAAAGTTGTACTTAATCGTGTTACTTAGTGATGATTTCCGGTCCCATCAGGGTGGTCGGTAGCCATGTTGATACCCAAGGTACGTAAGTTACGATTATCAAGAACAGGAACATAACACCAACCCACGGCAGTGCCGCTTTCACCACGTTCATCATCGACATTTTCGCAACCCCAGCGGTCACAAACAAGTTGAGCCCCACCGGTGGGGTTATCATCCCTATCTCCATATTCACCACCATCATGATACCTAGGTGAATTGGGTCGATACCCAGTGCAATCGCGATTGGGAAAACCAGTGGTGCAACGATGATAAGAAGACCAGAAGGCTCCATAAACTGACCACCAATCAGTAGCAACAAGTTCACTACGATCAAGAAGGTAATAGGCCCTAGACCTGCCGATAACATCGACTCGGTGATCATTTGTGGGATGCGCTCTTCTGTGAGTACATGCTTTAGTATCAAGGCATTCGCAATGATAAACAGCAGCATAATGGTCAGCTTACCAGCGTCGTACAGAGTATCTTTCGTGTCTTTGTGGACAAAGGTTTGCAGTGCTTTCACTAACATCGGCTTTTTGTTTTCTTTATCAGCGAATGGTCCCATGTCTTTATAGACAAAGTTCGCGATAAAGAAGGCGTACACCGCTGCTACCGCCGCCGCTTCTGTTGGTGTAAAGATACCGCCGTAAATACCACCAAGGATGATGACGATAAGTAACAAGCCCCAGCTCGCGTCTTTCGCAGCATCAAACATTTCGCCCCAACCAACAAAAGGTTGTGCCGGGATTTTTTTGATACGAGCGGCAATGTAGATAGCGATCATCAGCATCACGCCAGCCAGTAGTCCCGGAATAACACCACCTAAGAACATACGACCAACAGACACGTCCGTTGCTGCTGCGTAAACAACCATTACAATCGATGGTGGGATCAGAATACCCAACGTACCCGCGTTACAGATAACCCCTGCTGCGAACTCTTTTGAGTAGCCATTTTTCACCATACCGGCAATTACAATACTACCGATTGCCACCACAGTCGCCGGAGAGGAACCAGACAGTGCCGCAAACATCATACACGCCACAACCGACGCCATTGCCAAGCCACCGCGGAACCAACCTACCATCGCGATAGCAAAACGGATAATACGCTTCGCCACACCACCCGTAGACATAAAGCTAGACGCTAAAATGAAGAATGGGATTGCAAGCAAAGTGTAGTGCCCTGCAAACGCATTAAATAAGGTTTGCGCAACCGACGCGAGTGACGCATCAGAGTGAATCAACAAAAACAGAATACTGGATAGACCCAGTGAGATAGCAATCGGCACGCCAACCAGCATGAAAGCGATTACCATCAAGAATAGAAATAACATCGCCATGATTAGTCGTCCTTGCTTTTCGATTGTTGATTAGATGACTTTGAGTCTTCCGCTTTCACGGAGTTTTGCGAATCCAAAATCGCTGTTGCGTCTTCGTCACTTCCCGCTTCTACCTGTGCTTTAAGCGCATCAAGATCTTCTTCCGCTTCATGACCTGCAATCATGCGATCAATCTTGCCTGTCGCGACTTGATAAGCGATCTGTGCAAATCGGAAGGTAAGAAGTGCCATGCCGATCGGTAATGCCATATAAGGAATGAATCGAGGCAGCTTTTCGTAACGCTCGCCCTCATTGAGCCAGTCAGCCAAGAACTGCAACATCTCTGGCATTGGAATATCGTCGGTTTCGTACCATGCACGCTCGGTTGCAAACGGATACCAATAGTTCCAAGAACCAATCAAAAGTAGAATCGAGAAAGCGAGACAACAAGTGACAGCGACTAAGGCATACACTTTTCTCAATTTCTCTGGCGCTAGGTTGATCACCACATCAACCCCGATATGAAAATGCTTTTTAACGCCGTAAGAAGCGCCAACTAGCACCATCCATGCAAACATGAATACGGTGAGTTCCAATGCCCATAAAATGTTGTCATTGAACGCGTATCGAAAGACCACGTTTGCAAAAGTTAATAGGGTCATTGCACCCAAAAAAAAGGCGATTAAAGACTCTTCAATTAAATCGGTAACTCTTCCGACTTTGGAAAATAAAGACTGTTCCATTTGAGACTGTTCCATAAAATGCTCCGCTTATAATTGTTTTAATAAAGGGCGGCGGTAGGGGTCCGCCACCCAATAGCGGTATTACTGGTTAGAAGCCAGTGCAGCTTCGATTAGATCAGAGCCGATGTCTTTCTCAAACTTCTTCCATACTGGTTGAAGCGCTGTTACCCAAGCTTGACGCTGTTCAGGTGTCAGAGTACGAACTTCACCACCCGCTTCGATGATGTTGTTTTTGTTCGCTAGGTTAACTTTTGCAGACTCAGCGTTACGTGTCTCAGAGACTTCTTTAACGATCGTGTTTAGCTGGTTACGTACATCTTCAGGTAGCCCCTTCCAGAAGTCGTTTGACGTTACCACTAGGTAATCAAGAATACCGTGGTTGGTCTCTGTTACACCGTCTTGTACTTCGAAGAATTTCTTACCGTAGATGTTAGACCAAGTGTTCTCTTGACCGTCGATAACCTTAGTTTGTAGGCCACCGTATACCTCTTTGAACGACATCTTCTGAGGGTTAGCACCTAACTGCTCAAACTGAGCAACCAGTACATCAGACGCTTGTACACGGAACTTCAAACCTTCTGCATCTGCAGGGCTGATAAGAGGCTTGTTTGCTGACATCTGCTTCATGCCGTTATGCCAAAACGCAAGACCTTGTAGGCCACGGCGCTTCATTGCATTTTTCAGCTTTTCACCAGATTCTGAGTTTTGGAAACGGTCAACTGCGTCAACGTCTTCAAACAGGAACGGAAGGTCAAAAATGCGGTATTTCTTAGTGAACTTCTCAAATTTAGACAGCGAAGGTGCCGCCATTTGAACATCACCGTTTAACAGGGCTTCCAGTACCTTGTTGTCATCGTATAGCGTTGAGTTAGGGAAAACTTGCATACAAGCTTTGCCGTTCATTTCCGTGTTTACTCGCTCTTCAAGTAAAGAAGCAGCAATGCCTTTCGGGTGCTTGTCAGTATTTGTTACGTGGCTGAATTTGATAACAATTTCGCCAGGGTCACAGTTCGCAGCAGCATTAAAACTTGTGAGCGCAAGCGCAGATACAGATAGCAGGGTAAGAGGCTTAAACATTATTATTCTCCTTAGTAAACAAAGCAGCCCATCAATGGGAACTGCATATCATCACTAAGGCAATTAGCGCGCCAACTCGCTACAATTATTTAACAACCCTTTAACCGCAAGGCTTGGCGGATGATTGGACGAATCTGTAGAGAAACCGACGCGTAAATAATGGGTGGAAAATGACACATCGAGTATTTGTAAATGGGTGGAAAGCCACCGAGAGACTCAATGTTAGTGTCGCTGCTATCGAGGCGAGAAAATAGAAAAAGCAGCCCCTATCTAGGACTGCTTTTGTTTACGCTAAGGCGCTAAATCAATTAGAAATCAATTCGCCTTTCAGTCTGCGCATCAAAGAATACCGCTTTCGACAAATCAAAATGCAGCGGTGCCATCTGCCCTACCGAGACTTCAAATTCCGGTGATAAGCGACACGCCACTTCTTGGTCATTCACCTTCACCATCGCAATCGTATCTGGCCCGGTCGGTTCTAGCACTTCCAACTGCAAGTCCAGCTTAGTGGTTGCTGACAGATCATCACCTTGTTGCTCAGTAATGTGCTCTGGGCGTAGGCCAATCACCACTTCTTTACCATCTTGTTCGCGCATGCTTTGCGGCAGACGAATATGGTGCTCTTGATCCGCCGTACCAATAACCTTGATGATCGGATTCTGCTCCTCGTCGAGATCTACCATAGTCTTGATGAAGTTCATCGATGGTGAACCCATAAAGCCTGCGACAAACATGTTGCTTGGCTTAGTGTAGATCTCTTGTGGTGTGCCTAACTGCTGCAATTCGCCATCTTTCATTACTGCGATGCGATCAGCCAGCGTCATCGCCTCGATTTGGTCATGGGTTACATAAACAATCGTGGTATTCAGTTTTTGATGCAGGCGTTTAATCTGATGGCGCATTTCCACACGCAGTTTGGCATCCAAATTAGAGAGCGGCTCATCGAAGAGATATAGTTTAGGGCGACGCGCCAGTGCACGCCCCATCGCCACACGCTGACGTTGACCACCCGATAGCTGTGATGGTTTACGATCCAGCAGCTGCTCGATTTGCAACATTTCAGCGACGCGATTCACTTCCGCATCGATCTCGTCTTGCGGCATCTTGCGGATCTTCAAGCCGAAGGCGATATTGCCGCGTACTGTCATGTTTGGGTATAACGCATAAGATTGAAACACCATCGCAATGTCGCGATCTTTGGGTTCAACCTGAGCAACATCGACACCATCAATCACAATCTCACCCGAGCTAATATTTTCTAACCCAGCAATGGTGTTCATTAAGGTGGATTTTCCACACCCCGAAGGGCCGACAAGTATCAAGAATTCCCCCGAATCGATACTAATGTCGATGCCCTTTAACGTTTCGTTGTCCGCGTTGCGATAGGTTTTACGGATCTGTTTTAAATCTAATGTTGCCATGGGTAATTATCCTTTTACTGATCCTGCCGTTAGGCCACGAACAAAATATTTTCCTGCGAAGACATACACCAACAATGTTGGCAGTGCGGCGATAATCGCAGCAGCCATGTCGACGTTGTACTCTTTAACACCTGTGCTGGTGTTGACTAAGTTATTTAATGCGACGGTGATAGGCTGAGTCTCTGAGCCTGAATACACCACCCCGAATAAGAAATCGTTCCAGATAGCGGTAAACTGCCAGATCACCGTCACCATGATGATCGGTGTTGAGATCGGTAATAAGATCTTAAAGAAGATGGTAAAGAAGCCCGCTCCATCCAGTTTTGCCGCCTTGATCAATTCATCTGGAATCGAGATGTAGAAGTTACGAAAGAACAGCGTTGTAAACGCCATGCCGTAGATAACGTGCACAATGACCAGACCCACTGTGGTGTTTGCTAAGCCCATTTTGCCCAGTACGGTCGCCATTGGTAACAGCACCACTTGGAATGGAATGAAGCAACCGAACAGCAGCAAGCTAAAGAACAGGTTTGAGCCACGGAACTGCCACTTAGTGACCACATAGCCATTGAATGCACCGAGTAGTGTTGAGATAGCGACCGCAGGAATCACCATTTGGAACGAGTTCCAGAAATAGCCTTTCACCCCTTCACATTTCACGCCAGTACACGCGCTATCCCACGCTTTATACCAAGCATCGAAAACCCACTCTTTTGGTAAGCTCATCAAGTTACCCGCCTTAATATCTGGTAGGGTTTTGAATGAGGTCAGTACCATGACGAACAGCGGCATGAGATAAACCAGGCAGAAGAAGAGCAGCGCCGAATAGATAAACATTCGAGCAAAGTTGATGTTATTCATCATGACTTTTTCTCCCTAAGTTCAGAGTAAAGATAAGGCACGAGAATCGCTAAAATACCGGCTAGCATCATCATCGCACTGGCAGCACCGAGGCCGATTTGTCCGCGTGTAAATGAGTGTGCATACATAAATAGCGCTGGAAGATCCGATGAATAACCCGGACCACCTGCTGTCATTGCTGTCACAAGGTCGAAGCTCTTAATTGCGATGTGTGAAGTAATGATCACCGCGCTGAAAACCACAGGTCGCAAGCAAGGTAAAATGATTTTGAGATAAATTGTGGGTAAGCTTGCTCCATCGATTTGCGCCGCTTTAATAATCGAAGAGTCGATACCACGCAGGCCCGCTAAGAACATTGCCATCACAAAGCCTGACGACTGCCACAGCGCGGCAATCACTAAGGTGTAGACCGCCATTTCAGAATCGACTAACCAGTCGAATTTAAAGTTGGTGAAGCCCCAATCTTGCATCAGCTTTTCAATACCCAGACCCGGATTCAGAATCCACTTCCAAGCGGTACCCGTCACGATGAATGACAGTGCCATTGGGTAGAGATAAATAGTACGAATAGCACCTTCTTGTCGGATATTCTGGTCAAGCAGAATCGCCAAACCGACACCCAACACAATAGCAATCACCATGAATAGGATCCCAAACACACCGAGGTTGGTGATTGAGGTGATCCAACGATCGTTTTCCATCAGCTTTTCATATTGAGCAAAGCCAACAAAATTGAAGCTCGGTAGAAATCGAGAGTTAGTAAACGACAGCGCTGCCGTCCAGAATATATAGCCGTAGATACATACCACGGTCACCAACGCGGTCGGTGCCAGCACAATCTTAGGTAACCAATGTTGTAACCTGTCAGCAAAACTGGGCTTGGGTGCAGGCTGGCTCCTTGTCGGTTTTGGAGTCGACTTAGTCAAAACATGCTCCATAACTTTTCCTTGTTGCACAATTGAGCCGATGGCTTACCTCTCGGCACCACATCAGCATCACGTATATCAGAATTGAGGTGAAGAGCGGATAGGTTCCCTACGAACCTACCCACCCTGGGGGTTAGGGATAAGCAACATAATCAGTAACTCGTGTTCTGTTCATATTGCTTATCAAGCTAGGTTAGATAGCCGCTTTTACCGCTTTTGCTAACTTAGCGGCTGCCTCTTTAGGATCCGCATCTTTTTCATTGAAGAAGTTAGTCACAACGTCATAGATGGCGCCTTGGGCGTAGCTTGTTGTAGATAGACCGTGAGCCATACTCGGTACAAGGTCACCAGACTCCGCACTCGCTTTGAAGGTTGCCATTGAGTCCAACGCACATTGGTCGAACTTAGACATATCCATATCAAGACGAACTGGAATCGAGCCTTTGTTTAGGTTGAAGACCTCTTGGAAGTCTTTAGTAAGAATGGTTTTCGCCAGATCTTGTTGCGCTTTTTGATTCTCTTTATCGCCTAGCTCGAAGAAAGCAAAACTATCGATATTGAAAGTAAATTGGCCGTCAGTACCTGGAGCAGGTGCACAGATGTAGTCTTTACCCGGCACTTTGCCTGCTGCGGTAAACTCACCCTTCGCCCAGTCACCCATGATTTGCATCGCCGCTTCACCATTGATAACCATTGAAGTCGCTACGTTCCAGTCACGGCCCGGAGAGTTACTGTCGATGTAGTCTCGCATCTTTTTGAACTTGGTGAACACTTCGACCATTTTGTCGCCAGACAGTACATCCATATCCAAATCAACGAACGCTTTGTTGTAATCTTCGCTACCAAGTACATCAAGCGCTACCGCTTCGAAAACGGTCGCGTCTTGCCAAGGCTGACCACCGTGCGCCAGAGGAATGAAACCTGCTGCTTTGATTTTGTCTGCAGCAACAAAGAACTCATCTAAGGTAGTTGGAACCGTCACACCCGATTTTTCGAGTACTTCTGGGTTTGCCCAAAGCCAGTTAACACGGTGAACGTTCACAGGGACCGCTACGTATTCGCCGTCCCATTTCATCACTTTGGTGACAACAGCGGGCAGTATGTCATCCCACTTTTCTTGTTTCGCGGTTGCATCGAGAGACGTTAGAAAACCTAAACCACCCCACTCCTGAATATCATGACCTTTGATCTGCGCGGCAGATGGCGGATTACCAGATACTGCTCGTGTTTTTAAAACGGTCATTGCACTTTCACCGCCGCCACCAGCAACAGCGAAATCTTTCCAAGTATGACCTTGTTGTTCAATCATCTCTTTAAGCACTGCAGCAGATTTAGCTTCACCACCAGCAGTCCACCAGTGAAGCACTTCCACTTCACCAGCTTGAGAAAATGTTGAGGTAGCAAGAAGAGATAGAGTAAGTAGGGTTTTATTGATTTTCATTATAATCTTCCATGTTTAGCGGACTCGACGCCCGGTTCAATAAAGAGTCTACTTATTTTGATTTTTAGGATTGAAACAAAAGGTAAGCCCAATGTAACACAATTGTTACATTACACTTCTAGGCCGCGTGGGATATAGACTTTGGCTTCTAAGCCACCCTGAGGGGAGTTGCAAATAATGAGATCTCCGCCATGTCCGTGTAGGATATTTCGACAGATTCCGAGCCCTAAACCGTGTCCTTGATCGTCGGTCGCAAGCCTGAAGTAGGGTTCAAACACCAACTCAAGCTTGTCTTCAGGAATACCCTTGCCGTGATCCTGAATCGTTACGATTACCCATACAGAATCGCTACTGATGTCGACTCTAGCGGACGTTCCGTATTTCACCGCATTGTCGATAAGGTTGGTCAGCACACGTTTGATCGCTAGTGGTTTAGCGACTAACGGCTCAACCACAATAGGCTCAAACTCTACTAAGGTTTGATGCTGGTTATGCGATTCAATAACCAAAGCCACCATGTCATTAAGGTCGATAATGGCGTTGTTTTCGTGAAGGTCTGTATCTCTTACCGCTTGCAGGGCACCTTTAACCATCATCTCTAGCTCATCCAGATCCTTGTTGAACTTCTCTTTCTTAACTTCGCTTTCCAATAGCTCAGCTCTGAGCCTCAGTCGAGTGATCGGTGTCTTTAAATCATGAGAAATAGCAGAGAAAAGGTGCTCCCTATCGGCCACATAACGACGAATACGTTGCTGCATCCGATTAAACGCCCGAGTCGCAGTCACCAGTTCAGTCGCCCCCTCTTCGTTAAGCGGCGGTTGCTGAATATCCATACTCATCTCATTCGCTGCCCTTGCTAGCTTTTTAAGCGGACGCACTTGGCGGCGAATCATTAAGTAAGTCAACACCAGCAAAATCAGCGTTGAAGAGAGCAAGAAGATCACCTGCTCGCGGCCAAGAATCGTGTCATCCAGTTTGACGTAGGGTGCTGGCAACAGTGCTGCAATGTAAACCCATTCATGACTGGCTAACTCTATCTGAACAACCAGAATCGGCGGATTAAGCGGCTCTAAGGTTAAGGTATGATGCGCCCAAGATCGCGGGAGGTCGCTCAAGTAGATGTCATTTTTCAGCAACCTAAGATGTTCTGGGCGAGAAAAATCGACGCGCACCGACTCCACTTTATTGAGCTTGCTACTCAAGACACTCTCTATCGCTTCAATCGATGCGGCTTTTAAACGAGTATCGGGTATCGGTTCAACAATCAATGCCTCTTTATTGAAAGAGACGAAGAATCGCGTCCCACCCATATTGCGGATCTGATCTAACACGATGTGGCGATACTTGACGGGCAAAGACTGAAAGAAAGTCACCGTCGAAGCAAACATATTAGCCATGCTTGATGAAGCAGAACGAATCCCCTCTAACTCTTTTTGTTTGGATTCGCTATACCAAATCGAGGTTGCGATACCTTGTGCGATGACGACTGCTAACAAGGTCAAAAGCAAGGTTCGAGCAACCAAGGAATTTGGCTTTAAACTTCTCAACCACTTCATAAGGACTTCTTACTCAGTGTTCATAATGCACAGGTACAGCCAATATATAGCCGTTGCCACGCATGGTTTTGATGTAGTGCGGATATTTAGCGCTATCACCGAGTCGGCTTCGCAAACGACTGAGCTGAACATCAATACCGCGCTCAAAAGGCAACGCTTCACGCCCTCTGGTTGCAAAAGAGATGGTATCTCGGTCTAACACTTCGTTTGGGCGACTAAGGAACAGCATCAACAATGAGAAATCACTACCCGACAAGTCCATCTCTTCGGCACTTTCATTGTGTGAGATTCGGTGCGCAAGTGTGTCGAGCGTCCAATCTCCAAAGATGATCTGTTTTGGCAATGCATCGCTCGGCTTGTCATCAACCACCTGAACACGACGTAACAGAGCTTTGATACGAGCCATTAATTGGCGCGGGCTAAACGGCTTGGCGATATAGTCATCCGCGCCAATTTCCAAGCCAATGATCTGATCGGTTTCATCTGATACCGCTGTCAGCATAATGATAGGCACATTGGAGTTTTTACGAACGCGCTGACACAAAGTAAAACCATCGTCACCAGGCAGCATTACATCGAGAAGAATCAGATCAGGGTAACCTTGACTCTGAAGGTGAATGTCTAGTTCCGCCCCGTCTCCAACCGAAGAGACATCGAAGCCGGATTTTGAAAGGTACTCTTCCAGCAACTCGCGGATTTCTTGATCGTCATCCACCACGAGAATTCGAGTATTTGTTGGCATCGCCCAAACCCATAAAATTTACAACTTATTCACATAGTGTATAGGCAGGTCGAGTATTTGATTATTGATATGTCTGTAAAATTAGAACAATGAACAGATAGAGATCACAACTAGATAACCTCTACCTGCATTTGCTAATGACTCGCACTAAGACGAACAGCTGATCTCCATCTCTTTGCCCCATTCAGGAGGCAAAGCAGCCAAATATTCATAGGCAGGATGTTCAGCATATGGATCGGCAAGCACGACCATCAATGCATCAACCACACTGCTATCGCCCTCTTCCGCTTTATCAATTGCCAATTGAGCCAGATAGTTACGCAGTACATATTTAGGGTTGATTGCACGCATCTTTTGACAGCGCTGCTCTGTACTTTCCTGCTCCAGTTCACAGCGCTTAAGGTAACTATCAACCCAAAGTTTGGCTGCTTGGCGATCGATAACCAGATCAATGACCTCTTGCTCAGATTGCGTATCGAGATCCGATAGCGCTCTGAAGAATCGAGGATAATCGACGCGGTTTTGTGACATCAGCTCGAACATAGACTCGAACAGGCGACTGTCTCCTTCTTGTTTCGATAGCAGCCCGAGCTTTCTACGCATAAGCTGACTAAAATAGCCATTCATTTGAGGTTCGTACATCTCAAGTGCAGCTTCTAAATCAGCTCGCTCAATCAGCGGAGATAGCGCATGCGCTAGTGCAGACAAGTTCCACATACCAATACGAGGCTGTTGATTGAATGCGTAGCGACCTTGATAGTCCGAATGATTACAAATAAGGCGAGAATTATACTCATCCATAAAGGCAAACGGGCCGTAATCAAACGTCTGGCCAATGATCGACATGTTGTCGGTATTCATGACACCGTGGGCAAAACCATTCGCCTGCCACAACGCAATTATCTCTGCAGTGCGGTCAACGATTTGGTTAAACATCGCCGCGTATGGCTTTTCTTCGTTTAGGCATTCTGGGAAGTGCCACTCAATCACCTTATCAGCCAATAGCTTTTGCTCTGCAAGTTGATTGGTGTAAAACAGATACTCAAAATGACCAAAGCGAATGTGCGATTCAGATACACGCAGTAGCAGCGCACCCTTCTCCTGCTTTTCACGGTACACCGGCGTGTCACTGATCATCATAGCGAGCGCACGTGTGGTTGGAATATTCAGTCCCGCCATCGCTTCACTACATAGATACTCACGCACAGTCGAACGGATAACCGCACGCCCATCGCCCATCCGTGAATAAGGTGTTTTACCTGCACCTTTAAGGTGTAAGTCGAACGTTTCACCACTTTTAGCGACAACTTGAGCTAAGAGTAGTCCTCTTCCATCACCAAGATCTGGGTTGTATGCACCAAACTGATGACCCGCATACTTCATCGCTATCGGGTCAAAGTTTTCGTTATCGACCAAACCGGACAATGAATTCAAGAGATCTGGGTCGAGGCTCTGAGTTCCGTCCACAGAAGGAAAACCGAGCTCCGTTGCCAAAGCGTCATTCCACGCAAGCCAACGCGGGTTCAACAGTGGTGTTGGATCAACACGAGAATAAAAGGTCTGAGGCAGTTCGACGAATCGATTGTTAAAAGAGAGATGGTCCCAAATAGACATAACGATACACTTTAATTGAATAGTCGTATCAGATTATCACAGTTTGGTAACAACTTCTGAAAAGGTTGAATGGCTAACTACTGGGTCTCGGCGGTTTGTTTGCTGAGGTAGAAAGCCACGTTTAATGTTTAGAAAAGATTGAGCGATAAGATCGTGAAAAAGAGTTATTCATAACAATTTTCGAGTTGCGTAAACCTAATTAGATTAAAGCGAGAATAGCGACTAGAGAAACCGATGCGAAAAGCCAAGTACGACCGATAACGCCAAAATGAGAGTTTTGAATCATTTCTTGATGCTGCATAAATGCGCTCCTTAACTATATATACCGTATATATACAATATATCGACAAGCAGCCAAAATCGGCAAGCACATTAATATTAACTTTTTATTACAACACCAAGAAATTTTCGTAACAATTGAGATTTCTTTTACTTTAAGCACGAGTGGTCGTGGATAAAAGTGCGCCTGCACCGATAAATACACCACCAGTCACTCGGTTAAACATCTTGGCTCTGCCCTTAGCAAATAACCAGTTAGATGATTTAGCCCCAAGATAGGCGTACATCAACAACCACGACAACTCCATCACTGCGAAAGTCGTCGCAAATACGACAAACTGCGGAAAGAGTGCCGCTGTAGGGTCAATAAACTGGGGAAAAAGAGCGGTGAAGAACAAGATGGCTTTAGGATTACTCGCGCCTACAATAAACCCGCTTAAGTAGTGCTGTAGGTGAGTGCCTTTGTTTTGCTTACTGCCTTCTTCTCCTTGTTCATCAAGCTGATAACTCTGCTGATCTGAGCGCAGTGACTTCCAACCTAGATAAATCAGATAGGCAGCACCCGTCCATTTGATGATGTTAAACACGACCTCAGATGAAGCGATGATGACGCCAAGCCCGGTAAAAGACAGGGTTAAGATTGAAGTAATCGCCGTTAAACTACCAAGAGCGGTAAAAACAGACAGCCTGAATCCTGATTGCACCGCCTTCGTCATACACAACAAAGAGCTTGGTCCTGGTGATGCTGTTAGCACCAATACGGCAAGAAAGTAATAAACCCAAATATCAAAACTCATCGTGAATCCTCCGTAACTCACTAGGGCGTGTTGACCTTAAATATAAATGTTTGAGCTCCAATATGAATCAGATGTGCAACTTGATCAACTTCACCACGTTGCTTTATCTATCACTGCGCGGGGCTTACTTTCGTAAAAGCCATCGCCATACGGTGTAATCATCCGCCCCATAGAAAAATAACAAAGCTTTTATTCAAAGATAGAAACAAACCAAGCATGACTCGCCAAAAACAAAAAAGCCGCACTGTTCAGCGTGGCTTTAGATTCATGAGTTCTGTTAATTAGTCTTTGTAGATAGAGAACTCATCAGCGTGCTCAAGCATCTGAGCGCGTGTGATCATGAATACGCCGTGACCACCATTTTCGAACTCAATCCAAGTGAATGGAATGTGTGGGTACTGTTCCATCATGTGAACCATAGAGTTACCCACTTCACAGATAAGGATACCTTCGTCTGTTAGGTAATCTGGTGCGTTAGCGAGAATACGACGAACCAGCTTCAGACCGTCAGTACCCGCAGCTAGACCTAGCTCAGGCTCATGAGTGAACTCATCTGGCAGGCTGTTCATATCTTCTTCATCCACGTATGGTGGGTTCGATACGATCAGGTTGTACTTCTCTTTTGGCAGATCGCGGAACAGATCTGAACGGATTGGGAACACTTGCTGCTCCATACCGTGATCTTGAACGTTCTGTTCAGCCACTTGCAGTGCGTCAGTTGAGATATCAATCGCATCCACTTCCGCTTCAGGGAATGCATGTGCACAAGCAATCGCAATACAACCACTGCCAGTGCATAGGTCCATGATGCGAGTTGGCTCTTCAGTCAGCCACGGCTGGAATTGCGCTTCGATCAGCTCGCCAATTGGAGAACGCGGCACTAGTACACGCTCATCAACGAAGAATTCAAGGCCACAGAACCACGCTTTGTTGGTTAGGTAAGCAGTCGGTGTGCGCTCATTGATTCGTTTAATAACACGCTCAACGATACGTAGACGCTCACTGCTGGTTAGGCGAGAGTTCAATACGTGCGAAGGAACGTCAATCGGCAGATAAAGGGTTGGTAAAATAAGTTGTACCGCCTCATCCCACGCATTATCTGTGCCGTGACCATAAAATAGGCCCGCTGCATTAAAGCGGCTAACAGTCCAACGAATCACATCTTGAAGCGTGTGTAGTTCTGATACCGCTTCTTCTACAAAAATCTTATCCAAAATCATCTCCGAAAAGCGCTACAATACTGCTAATTACGTTTCAATTTAGAAATTATAACCTGATGAGCAAAAAAGACACCGATCTCGATGACGATTTCGCCCTGTTCAGTGAAGCAGTAAAGGGCGTTAAAAAGTTGCAACAGGATACCATAATCCAGCAGCCAAAAAGAAATACCAAACAAAAAGAAATTACGCGAACAGCCAGACAAGCCAGTGACAGCGAGTTTTATTTTTCGGACGAGTTCATCCCTCACCTAAGTGAAGATGGCCCGACACGTTACGCGCGTGATGATGTGTCTAAATACGAAGTGAAAAGACTGCGTCGTGGTGTCTATGTACCGGATGTCTATCTCGATATGCATGGCATGACTCAACAAGAAGCCAAACGTGAACTAGGCGCAATGATTGCTCACTGTGTGAAAGAGGGCGTCTCTTGTGCTTCTGTGCAGCACGGTATTGGTAAGCATATTCTAAAAGAGAAAGTACCATTGTGGCTTGCTCAGCATCCAGATGTGCTTGCGTTCCACCAAGCTCCATTGGAGTTCGGTGGTAATGGCGCACTACTCGTTCTACTCTCTATTCCTGAGAAGTAACGCCTCCAATTGTAATCAACGTTAAGACGCAAAAATGCAGTGAAGCATAGCCACACTCATTGAGATACAAAGAAAAAGGCACATCCGACGATGTGCCTTTTCGTTATTCGACTTTTGGCGAATGGCTTAGTTTAGAGATAACCGATTAAGGGTTAATATTCCAAGCTAGCTCACCTTTTTTGGTCTCTAAATCAAAGTCGATACAGACCAATCCCGACGTTGGGAACATAGGTGGCGTCATACCAGTGGCAAACTCTGCTGTTAAATAGCCCACCAGTGGCAAGTGCGACACAAACAGCACACTCTCCAGATTTTCAACCTCAGCCATTGCAATGGTGTAATCGAAGACCTGTGCAGAATCACCGTAAGGCGTGATGTCTTCGCTCGTTTCTACCTTATTGCCAGAAAACACTTCCGAGATCTCTAACCAAGTCTCTTGCGCTCTCAAGTATGGGCTGATCAATACTTTATCAAAATGAGTTACGCCTTGTTCTGCGGCAGCTTGGGCTACTGCAAGCGATAACTTCTTACCACGCTTAGTGAGCGCTCGTTCTGCATCTGAGTTTGCAAAATGCTCTGCTTCACCGTGACGCATAATGAATACTTTCATGTTCTATCCTGTCTATGTAGCCGTTAAAAGCTGAGCAATCAATTGACTGCCTGAACGCTACTTAGGGGTGACTCTAAAGTTATGGAAACTTTGTTCGTTGTAAATAATTATACCAAGTCACTTGCCAAAGAGTTCGACTTTCTTAACAATCTTATTAAAAGATAATAAATCACTGATAAAAATCGATAAAATCGAGTTCAAAAACAACAAAAAGCTCTTCATATCCCAAAATAGGATTACAAGGTTTGCACCGATTTACATCGGGTACATAATTTAAACACTACCTTCTCTGGAGACACGCGTGTGCATCTAAGCCCAAACGACGAACACCAATACCGCTATTTAACGCTTGATAATGGCTTAAGAGTGTTACTTGTTCATGACCAACACGCTCAAAAAGCCGCCGCCGCATTAGCGGTCAATGTCGGGCACTTCGATGACCCAAATGATCGAGAAGGTTTGGCTCATTACCTAGAGCATATGCTTTTTTTAGGAACTGAAAAGTATCCAAAGGTCGGAGAGTTCCAAAGTTTTATTAACCAACATGGTGGCAGCAATAATGCTTGGACTGGTACCGAACATACCTGTTTCTTTTTCGATGTTGAACTCGATGCGTTTGAAAATGCGCTCGACCGCTTCAGCCAGTTCTTTACCGCGCCGTTATTCAATGAAGAAGCGCTGGATAAAGAGCGCCAAGCGGTTGATTCTGAGTACAAAATGAAGCTCAATGACGACTCACGACGCCTCTATCAAGTGAGCAAAGAGTTAGTCAACCCGGCTCACCCTTTCGCCAAGTTTTCGGTCGGTAACATTGAAACGCTCGGAGATAGAAATGAACAAACCATTCGCCAAGAGATTCTGGACTTCCACCAGCAACAATATTCCGCCGATTTAATGACGCTTACCTTGTCGGGTAATCAACCTCTTGATCACATGCAGAGTTGGGTTGAGAAAAGGTTCAGCAGCATTGTCAATCATCAGCGACAAGGGAAAAAAGTCGACATTTCAATTGTAGGTCCAGAGAGCACGGGCGTTCAGGTGTTTGTCGAACCAATTAAAGAGATCCGCAAACTGATATTGACCTTCCCAATGCCAAGCATGGATGAGCATTACAGCATTAAGCCCCTCTCCTTCTTTGCACATTTACTCGGCTATGAGGGCGAAGGCAGCCTGATGATGCAGTTGAAAGAGAAAGGTTGGATCACTTCGCTTTCTGCCGGCGGTGGAGCCAGTGGCAGTAACTATCGTGATTTCACGGTGAGCTGTTCACTCTCTGTCGAAGGTTTAACCAAAGTTGATGAGATCACCCAAGCGGTATTTCAATACATTAAGCTGATTGAAAAAGAGGGTATGCAGGAGTGGCGCTACCTTGAAAAACGCGCGGTTCTAGAATCAGCATTCCGCTTCCAAGAGCCTGCTCGTCCAATGGATGTTGTTAGCCATCTTGTGATGAACATGCAACACTATCCAGAGCAGGACGTAGTCTACGGCGACTACAAAATGGAATGTTACGATGAAGCATTACAGCGCTCTTTACTCAAGCATTTCACTGTTGAAAACATGCGTTCAACCTTGGTTGCTCATGGGCTTGAGTACGATCGTCAAGCAAAATGGTATTTCACTCCTTACTCGGTGCGGCCTTTTACTAAGGAACAGAAACAAGCTTTCCAACGCATTAACCCTGGATGGGAGTTTGAATTACCGGGCAAAAACCCATTCATCTGCTATGACTTAGATCCTGCAGAGCTTGAAGAGCACAAAACTCACCCAACTCTTCTGCAAGAGCTAGACGGATTTAAACTGTGGCACCTACAAGACACCGAATTTCGCGTTCCTAAAGGTGTGGTTTACGTCGCGATCGATAGCCCTCACTCTGTGGCAAGTCCTAGGAACATTGTTAAGACGCGATTATGCGTCGAAATGTTCTTAGATTCACTCGAAAAAGAGACATATCAAGCTGAAATTGCCGGAATGGGATACAACATGTATACCCATCAAGGCGGCGTAACACTGACGATTTCTGGCTTTAGCCGTAAGCAACCGCAGCTTCTGAATATGATTCTGGAGCGTTTTGCATCTCGCCAGTTCAGCCCTACTCGCTTTGAAACGATTAAGAGCCAACTGCTTAGAAGCTGGAGCAACGCGTCGCAAGATCGCCCTATCTCGCAGCTATTTAACGCGATGACTGGGTTGCTGCAACCGAACAACCCACCCTACTCGGTGTTAATTGAAGCGTTAGAAACCATCGAAGTGGATGAGCTCTCGTCATTCGTGCAAGCCATCTTAGCCGAACTGCATGTCGAAATGTTTGTTTACGGTGACTGGCGTCAAGACGATGCCTTGCAGATGGCAGAATCACTGAAAGATGCGCTAAGAGTCAAAGACCAAGCGTACGAAGAGTCATTGCGACCACTGGTTATGCTTGGGGAAAATGGCAGTTTCCAACGCGAAGTAGTGTGCAACCAAGACGATTCTGCGATTGTGGTTTACTACCAATGTCCTGACATTTCGCCACAAAGCATCGCGCTCTACTCTTTGGCTAACCATTTGATGTCGGCCACCTTCTTCCATGAAATTCGCACCAAGCAGCAGCTTGGGTATATGGTTGGTACTGGCAACATGCCACTCAACCGCCACCCCGGTATCGTGCTCTATGTACAATCACCTAATGCCGCCCCTGTTGACCTGATTGCATCCATCGACGAGTTTCTTAATGCTTTCTACATGGTGCTGTTAGAGCTCAATGATTATCAATGGCACAGCAGTAAGCGCGGGCTTTGGAATCAGATATCGACACCTGACACAACATTACGTGGTCGTGCTCAGCGCCTGTGGGTCGCAATAGGCAATAAAGATACCGACTTCAACCAGCGTGAACGTGTACTGGAAGAGCTAAAAGAGTTAACACGTAGCGACATGATTCGTTTTGTGGTTAACCAACTCAAACCACGCACCGCAAACCGTTTGGTTATGCATGCTCAGGGCAACGCTCATCAAGAAGAACCACCGCTGTCTATGGGCGTTGAGATTGGCTCTATTGAAGAGTTCCAGCTGCGCCCGAAAGATACAGAACTCGGTTAATTCATAGCCAGTGAATACAGAGGTTGATGTCAACGTATCAACCTTTTTTAAACTATCTCGCGCTAAAAGAGATCGCCTACTACGCTCCTTCGTCGCTTTAGGAGATGACGTCATTTTTTCTCGAACTTTTACCGTCATTTCCGAGACGGAGGAAGGAGTAAGTCGGGAATATGCTTATTGCGCACACCAAACAAAAAAGCCCGCATCGTCAATGATACGGGCTTTGTCATAAATTTATACCACTCTACTTATACCAATCGTAGTAAATAATTGCTCACCCTAGCTTGTTAAAATGCTCGATAACTGCGTTAGAATTTTTGATTGTAGAATAACTACTTATCGAAACTCTCTGTTGCAGAAAAGCCGCCTTGTTCTCAAGCCTTTTCCCTGCGCTATTTTTGATCACTTACTTACTGTGATTGGTATTATAGAACGGCTCATCCAGACCGGCGCGAGTCAGTAGACCATCACACGGAGCGAAACGATCGCCGTACTTCACAGCAAAGTCGTTCATCATCTCAACCAGCGACTTCACGCCAATTTGATCCATGTAACGGAACGGACCACCTAGGAACGGAGGGAAACCGATACCGAAGATAGCACCGATGTCGCCATCACGTGGGCTGCGAATTATGCCTTCATCGAGACAGCGAACCGCTTCATTTAGCATTGGTAACACGCAACGCATCGCGATATCGTTATCACTCAACTTAGGATCAGGCTGAAGTTTCAGAAGTTTGTAGACTGACTTGTCGACCTCTTTCTTCTTACCTTTGTAAGTGTAGAAACCCTTACCGCTCTTGCGGCCTTTACGGTCATCGTTCAGTAGAACATCGAACACATCAGGACCTTGGAAGCGGTCACCCAACTCATTGACTAGGATCGGCATGATTTTCGCGCCGATATCTACGCCCACTTCGTCTAGTAGAGTAATTGGTCCTACTGGAAAGCCGAAATCAAGCAGCGCACTGTCGAGCTTTTCGATAGGCTCATTCGCTAGCAAAAGGTGAGCTGCTTCGTTCATGTATGGCGCCAGAATGCGGTTTACGTAAAAACCCGCTTTATCTTTTACCACGATAGGCGTTTTGCCTTGCTTCTTGGCTAAAGCAACCACTGTTGAGATTGTCTGATCTGACGTGCCTTCATGAGGAATAACTTCAACCAACGGCATTTTTTCTGCTGGGCTGAAGTAGTGAAGACCAACAACATTCTCAGGACGCGCTGCTTTCTCAGCAATCTTATGGATCGGTAGAGACGAGGTGTTAGTGGCAAAGATGGTTTCAGGCTTGGCGTTTTCTTCGATATCCGCGACCATCTTCTGCTTAAGATCTAGATCTTCGAATACAGCCTCGATCACCACATCAATATGGTTGAAGCTGGTAAAATCTATTCCACCTGACAGCTGGAGCATTTTGCTTTCCAGACCTGCGCGACTCAGGATACGGCGCTTTTTCTGCTTGTTGAACAACTTGTAGTTGTAATTCAGAGCGTTCAGAACACCATCGTTCGATACATCTTTAATACGAACTGGCACCTTAGCTTTGGCAACTGTTACGTGACTGATACCCGCACCCATTAGGCCGCCACCTAACACACCCACACGGTTAACGCGATTTGGCTCAGCATCGGCACCATGCTCTTTCTTCATTTCTGTTGTTGCGAAGAAAATAGAGCGTAGCGCTTTAGACTCCTCACTCATTACCAGTTCAGAGAAACGCTGCGCTTCATATTTCAAACCTTTATCGAAACCGTGCTCTAGACCATAACGAATCACGTCAAGAATCGCGTCAGCCGCTGGGTAATTACCGCGTGTTTTCTGGTTGGTCTTCTTCGCAGCCTGTTCGAAAATAACCTTACGGCCCAAACCGTTACGCGAAATCAATTTCTCTTTGGTCGAAGCTTGGCTCTTCGACGCAAGGCGTTTGCCCTTCTTGCTACCAGAGTTCTTCTCAACGAAGTCTTGCGCGACTTTCAATAGAATAGTTTCAGGCACACAAGCATCAACAACACCTAGCTTGTTCGCCTTTTTCGCACGTAACTGCTTACCCGTTAAAATAAGATCCAGCGATGGTAATAAGCCGATTAAACGAGGCAAACGTTGCGTGCCGCCAGAACCCGGTAACAAACCAAGCTGCACCTCTGGAAGACCTAAACGGGTTTTATCGGAATCAGTACAAACTCGGTAGTCACACGCCAGAGCGAGCTCTAGACCACCACCTAGACATGGGCCGTGAATCGCAGCCACTACCGGATATGGCAAGTCAGACAGCTCTTGGAACATCTCCTGGCCTTGTCTTGCTAACGATTCAGCTTCACTGGCACTGGTGCACGCGTCTAGCATTCGAACATCGGCGCCGGCAATGAAGTTGTCAGGTTTCAAAGAGTGAACAATCAAACCTTTAACGCTATTTTGCTTCTCTTTGAGTTGTTCAAAGATGCTCTTCATCTCTTCAGCAAAGGCGGCCTGTAGCGTGTTCATTTTTTCATTTGGAACATCAATCGCTAACCAAGCGATGTTTTGGTCATCGATGCTCAGCGAGAACGCCTCCTCTGCTGACGCTGGAGCTGACTCATTATTGATAGCAACTTCGTTTTCTGTGTTCACTTCAGCATTATTAGACATTACTCTACCTCCAAGATCATTGCTGCACCTAGACCACCAGCGGCACACGCTGTATTCAACGCTAAACCACCACCACGACGTTTCAGTTCACGCAGAGTCTGCGTCATCATACGTGCCCCAGTTGCGGCAAATGGGTGACCATAAGCGATGGAACCACCGAGAACGTTGAACTTGTCCATATCGATTTCACCAATCGCTTTACCTCGACCAAGGTTTTGCTGAGCAAATTCATCACTTGCAAACATTTTCACGTTCGCCAGAGCTTGTGCTGCAAACGCTTCGTGCATATCGATAAGCGTCAGATCAGACAGCTCTAACCCTGTATTCTCTAGCACTTTTGAAGTCGCGTAAGTTGGCCCCATTAGCATGTCGGTCTCAACACCGATTGCTGAGAAAGCGAAACCACGAATGTAGCCCATCACTTCTAAGCCAAGCTCTTTTGCTTTGCCTTCGCGCATTAACATAACCGCTGCTGCACCATCGGTTAGTGGTGTCGCGTTTGCTGCCGTCACACTGCCGTATTTACGGTCAAAGGCTGGACGCAGTTTGGCGTAGCCCTCTAGCGTTGATTCATGGCGAATATTGTTGTCTTCTGAGATGTACTTCTTATAAGGTGCAGGGAAAGCTGTCATCACTTCATCTTGGATCTTGCCGTCTTTCCATGCTTGAGAAGCGAGAGAGTGTGAACGGTGAGCGAGCGCATCCTGTTCTTCACGCGAAATACCATGCGTTTTTGCCATCTGTTCAGCCGTTTGTCCCATCGACAAGCCGGTAGAATACTCAGCGACCGCTGGTGGAACTGGCATTAAATCTTTCACTGATAGGCTTTTTAGTATTTTTAGTTTTTGGCCTAGCGTTTTGGTTTTGCTCAGAGCAAGCAGGTTAGCCGCAAGTTTCTTCGACACACCAATCGGTAGCACAGATGACGAATCTGCACCACCCGCAATGCCCACATCAATGGTGCCTGCCATGATACTTTCTGCAACATTAGCCGCGGCTTGAAAACTTGTCGCACAGGCACGCGTCACACTGTAAGCGTCTGTGTGAATGTTCATTCCTGTACCCAGCACAATTTCACGCGCGATATTTGGCGCTTCTGGCATTTGAACCACTTGACCAAATACCACCTGCTCAATCAGCGCAGGGTCAATATCTGTTCTCGCAAGCATTTCGCTCACGACCATTTTTCCTAGATCTACCGCAGGCACTTGACTAAATTCTGTACTTTGGCGAGCGAATGGGGTTCGTAATCCAGCGACAACGGCAACACGCTCTCCCGAACGAGTTTTGACTTCCTGTTTGCCCATGGTTTCTCCTTAAGTGTAAGAGGTCTGACCTGACACATTGTAAAGAAGTTGTTAATTTAATCAAACGGCCGTTTAAATAAACGTGACACGGGTAGAAAGCGGGCATTGACAAGAAGTGTGATGTTGAATCGAACCTTTCAGATTATTAAGGCTCAAATAAGCGCTAAACTAAATGCAAGAACAACCATTTGCGAAACATAAGAGTTGTGTTGCTTATTGAGTTGTTGAGGCAAAAAAAAACCACACAGAACTGTGTGGTTGGAATGTTTTAAAGCAATTAACATTACGCCAATTGAAAATAATCAGTTTCCTGATTAGGAGAAAGTAAAGTCAGCCTTCAAAAGGAAGTGTCGTCTTGCTCAACATGCTAGCCATAAGGCTAACTAGACGACAAGATGTACTATAGCCTGTTCGAAGTCTCAGATTTTGAAGTAGATCAATTTTAATGTGATTTTACCTCCTCCAATCGATTACAACATAGAAAACAAAGCACAACGAACAAAGACACTCTATCCACAGAGCGAATATGGAGGCTCATGTGTCGATAATAAATATGTTTGGAAAGAAAACTGCCAAGCGTCCGGTCAACTCTGATATGGACAAACAAAGAAAATACGAAGCGCTCGTGCGTGCTTATCATCGAGACCTATTTCGCTACGCCTATTGGTTATGCAAAGACAAAAGCATTGCCGAAGATCTAGTGCAGGAAACTTGCCTAAGGGCTTGGAAGTCACTAGACAGCCTACAAGATGAAAAGGCAGCGAAATCATGGCTAATCACGATTTTACGCCGCGAAAACGCCCGACGTTTTGAACGCAAACAGTTTGATCTGGTTGATATTGATGACCACGGCAACGATGCTAAAGTCAGTGATGACCCACATCACCAGCACCAGTGGCTTCAAGCCCAGATCATGAAATTAGACGTTGATTACCGTGAACCTCTTTTTCTTCAGGTGATCGGTGGTTTCAGTGGTGAAGAGATCGCAGAGGTCTTGGAGCTAAATAAAAATACGGTAATGACACGATTATTTAGGGCGCGAAACCAGCTCAAAGAGATGTTGGATTCAGAAGAGGCAGAAAGGGGGCAACATAATGGATGATTTAGAATTCCGTCGTCGTATATTGTCGGAACCGAAACAACGAAATCAAGACATCATGGATGCTGCAACAAACAGTGAGGCCAACAGTAAATTCTTGGATGATGTTCTTGCTCTCGATAAGCAAATTCATTCAGCCATGAACGTCGATGTGCCTGACGATCTTGCCGATCGCATCTTGTTCAATCAAACCTCTTATGAAGAGAGTAAAGTGGTTAAGCCTACTTTTGCTCGCCGTGCAATGGCAATGGCCGCATCGGTTGCGTTTGTCGCTGGGTTACTCGTGGGACAGATAAATTGGGGCAATGCACTTGTGTCCCCTGCTCAAGCGAGCTTAGCGGATACGGCTCTGAAACATGTGGTCACTGAAAAGCCGTTTGTTGAAGTATTGGATGAGAATGTATCGTCTGAGCAAATCAATACTAAGATGAACCCATTCGCGTTCCAATTTGATGATACTTTCCCATATCACGTCTATTACCTAAACCACTGCGGCTTTGGTAAATCCAATGCCATGCACATGGTATTCCAAGGCGAAAAAGGCAAAGTCACGCTGTTTTTAACGGGGATACCTTCAGACAAAAGCCAAAACTTCGAAGAAGATGGCATGTCTGGTTCTATTACCCCTATCGATGACAGCAGTTTGATACTCGTTGGCATGGAAGGTGAAGATGTCGACAAAATTGCAGAAAAGTTATCTAAAATGATCAAACCGATGAGCTAACCTGCTCGTCAAACGCCCGTAAACACTGAGCCCAGCACTATATCACTGATATTGCTGGGCTTTGCTTTATAGATAAAACCTCAACCATTCACAAAAAATATAACGCTAGAGTTAAAACTCTAAAAAACAGCGTTTCCTACCATTTTCGTGTCAGATAGGCGTCATTTCCGTAATTTTATGCTCAAATTTTTTAATGGTCGGATTTGTATACTCTATACTTACGCTTAGGATCAGCCCCATTGAGCAAAAGCTCAAATAAATCGCCCTGTAGAGGCGGATAAATAAAGGAATTAATAAATGACAAACAACACGCGTCTGTTTAAAAAGTCTCTCTTGGCAGCGACAATTACGACAATTACACTCGCCTCTTCACAAGCAATGGCAGCAGGTTTCCAACTTAACGCACAATCAGCAACAGGTATCGGCCGTGCTTTCGCTGGTGATGCAGTAATCGCAGATAACGCGTCAGTAATGGCACGTAACCCAGCAGCAATGGCGCTGTTTGACAAAACTGAGCTTTCTCTTGGTTTTGAAACAATTACTTCGATGATTGAGGTAAAAGATGCCTCTTACACTACAGGTGGCGGTACTTTGCCTGTTGGTGATGTAGATGATGTCGGTGACACTTCTGTTGCACCAAACATCCATTTGATTGTTCCTGTGAACGATAAGTTTGCTTGGGGTGTTAATGCTTACTCTAACTTCGGTACTAAGACTGAGTTTTCTGATGATTACTTAGCAAGTGAATATGGCGGCTTGACAGATGTAATGAGCATCAACCTAGGTGTTGCTGGTTCATACCGTCTAAATGATCAATGGAGTTTCGGTGCTGGTCTTGATGTGATCTACGGTGAAGGAACAATGAAGCGAACTGCTGGTGCAGGTTTCGGTCCATCTGCAGGCACAGCACTACTTGACGTTGATGGCGCAACAGGTTGGGCTGTAGGCTTCAATGTTGGTACCGTTTATGAGTTAGATGAAAACAACAGATTTGGTCTTTCTTACCGCTATAGTCCTGAATTCA
This sequence comes from Vibrio pelagius, assembly GCF_024347575.1. Classification (NCBI taxonomy): domain Bacteria; kingdom Pseudomonadati; phylum Pseudomonadota; class Gammaproteobacteria; order Vibrionales; family Vibrionaceae; genus Vibrio; species Vibrio pelagius. The sequence continues at coordinate 940,503 of NZ_AP025503.1, read as the reverse complement.
CAGCAGAAGATGATTACGGACAGGAAATAACCCTGCCGTTGCCAGATATGGCTGAGTTCTCGGGCTTCCACAAAATTGAAGATACCAAATTTGCCGTTCACTACTCAGTACAATGGATTGGTTGGAGTGCTTTTGATTCAATCGATTTTGAAAACTTAGATCCGACGCAATCGACATTAGCTTACGCACTAAGTGGAGGTACTGGCTCATACCAGAAAGACTACAAATGGCAAGATGGCTGGCATTACGCTATCGGTGGTACTTACTACTTGAACACAGATTGGACTCTACGTGCTGGTTACATGTATGACACAAGCGCTCAGGATAGCTTAACATCAATCTCTGTACCAGACTCTGACCGCCAATGGTTCTCTGCAGGCTTTACTTACCACATCGACACAGCATCTAACGTCGACTTTGGCTTCACTTACTTACTAGGTGATGATACGAGTGTAAACGAAAGTCTTGGTGTGACATCTATCTCAGCAACGACACACGCAGATGCAATTCTACTAGGTCTACAATACAGCCGCAGCTTCTAATCAAAGCAAAAGCTTGAAAACACTAAGGGGTCGCGACTAGCGACCCTTTTTTATTTCCTAGATCACGCAACAATCTCCCAATTAAGCTTACACCTGTATCCTCTAACACCTTTATATCACTACAGGTGTACGCTCAAAACCCGTAACACCATCGAAACATTCAGTTTTTTTGACTGCCAATAGTTAAATTTTAATCATTTAATACCTAAAACCGTGTTTTATTCGAATTTCGTTTTTAAAGTAATAGCTCTAAAAGTAAAATCATTGACCTTGATACTTATGATTCAGCGAACATAATAATGAAAATGAATAAGACTCTTCTATCTACTGCAGTGGCAGTTGGTTTACTTTCTACATCTGGCGTAACTCAGGCTGCAGGCTTCCAACTGGCAGAGTACTCTGCAACTGGTCTTGGTCGTGCATACGCAGGTGAAGCAGCAATGGCTGACGGTGCAGACGCACAATGGCGTAACCCTGCAATGTTGACTTACCTAGAAGGTACTCAAGTTTCTGTTGGTGGTATATACGTAAACCCAAACATTGATGTTAAAGGTGAGGTAAACCACGCACACCCAGCACTAGGTACTAGCCAAGCATCTTCAAATGATTTCGCTGATGACGCGATTATCCCGAATCTATACATTTCTCACCGTTACAACGAGAAATTTGCTATTGGTTTTGCCTTAGGTACGAACTACGGCATGGAAACGAATCTAGGCGATGACTTCAATGCTTCTCACTTTGGTAATGAAGCAAGCGTTATAACTAAAGAAGCAAATGTAAACTTTGCTTACCAACTCAACGAAGCCGTAAGTATTGGTGGCGGAGTACGCTACGTAATAGGTGAAGGAAGCTTTGGTGCTACCGCTCCTGAAAAGAATGCAGTTAGCGTTGATCCTAATACAGGAATGCCTATTTCTGTACCTGCAGGTACCACACTAAAGTATATGGAAGGTGATGACACAGCTTGGGGTTGGCAAGTGGGTACCGCTTGGCAGATCAATGAGAGTAACCGTATCGGATTCGCTTATAAATCAGAGGTTGAGTTTAAACTAGAAGGTCACGCTGAAGGCATCGGCTTTGGCTTGAATCCAGGTCAACGCGACAACGGTCATATGATGCTAGCTCTTCCAGCTACTGCTGAGCTTGCGAGCTTCCATCAATTAACAAAAGCATTAGCAGTTCACGCTAGCTTCAACTGGACTGACTGGAGCTCTTTCGAAAAACTGCAGGCAGAACTAAACAACTACGGTAGCCATACAGTTAAAGTGGAGAACTGGGAAGACAATTATCGACTAGCTGTTGGCGCAACTTACCAAGTTGACCCTAAACTAGCACTGCGTACAGGTGTAGCTTACGATACTTCTGCAGTAAGTGACAAAAACCGTACTATCACGATTCCAGAGACAGACCGTACTTGGTTAAGTATTGGTGCTGGTTACCAATGGTCTGAGCAACTTTCATTAGATGCTGGCTTTACATACATCATTGCCAAAGATGCGCCAATTACTGAATCTCGTGGTTATGCTTCTGACGACGCTGCAGAAGCAGTTGGCGGTCGATTTGTAGGCACAACAACGGGTAATGTCTGGCTAGTCGGTGTTCAAGCGAACTACCGCTTCTAAGCTACTCTAATACAAGGCAAGATCAAAAAAGCTCGGAAGTTTCCGAGCTTTTTTATATCAACTTAATTAGACTATGCGTTAAAAATCTTCCAAATAGTCATCAATTAAATCTTCTTCCTCTAGATCAACCGCTTCAGGCTCAATTTCTGCCTTAAAATCACGACGCTGTATATAGATATCACGTGTCAGAGCGTAAGGATCTGGAGAGTCATCGAGTAACGCTTCTTGCGATACTAACTGAGCACGTGTTTCCATACCTTCGAACGCCCACTTCCCTAGACTTGCCCAAAAATTCAATAACGAGAGCGGTAAGTAGAGACCATCAACCTGCTCTGTTACTTCACGTGTGGTGACAGGACCATAGCCCGGAATCATGAAGTACGGACCATTACCTACCCCATAATGACCGATAGCATCAGAGAAAGACTTATCGTCATACTTAGTGATACCCGCTTCACTCGCAATATCGATCAGACCAACCAAACCAAAGGTGGTATTAATCCAAAAGCGGTTGAAGTGATCCAGCGCTTTTTCACCATTACCCATGATCAGATTATTGACCATACTGGCTGGCTCATCCAAGTTGGCTAGAAAGTTAGAGATACCGGTACGCACAGGAACTGGCGTGTAGTTAACATAAGCAAGAGACACAGGGCGCACTAGATATGGGTCAAGATAATCGTAGTTGATATCCCACATCGCGCGGTTGAAGCTTTCAAAAGGGTCATTAGGATGCGATTCAGCTTCATACTCTGTGGTTGCTTGGTTTTCTGAGTGGGCCACTTCTTCATCGGGGACACTAGAACACCCGACCATAATACTGGCCGCTAGAATTAAGCTAGAAAGTCTTAAAGCGCTGATAGACATAACACCTTTTCCATAAGGAATAAGAAAAAGGCCAGCAATCGCTGGCCTCAATTGTTTGCGTAAGTCTATAACGTTTCTAAAGAAATCGGAATAGCCACGCCTATGCAATTCGCTGATTAATACTGTTGATCAATGCTCAGTGTGACTGGCGAGCCAAGCTCTACTACTTCACTTTCACCGTACCAATCGCCTTCACGAGTTGCCACGTTACCATCTGTATCAAGCCTAGCGCGAACCATCAGAGATTCAAGACTAGAAAGCTTGATGCCTTCCATCATGCTATTGCCATCGTCCAGCACAACGGTACGAGGGAATGCACCTAGTGGGTAGCGAGCTGCGGCTACCGGCATAGGAGAACCATCTGCCCTGTGTACTGATACAATAAGGACAGCATCAGGATCGGCATTAACTTGTTCACCCAGATTTAGAGTGACAGCAACGCTCTTACCTTCCGCTACGCCCATCAAGTTACCCATTTTTTTCTGAGCACTTTCGATGCTGCGCGATAACATCTCGTAACGGCTGTCTTGAGGACCGATCATCTGTTGCATGATGCTCCAGTATTTCACCGCTGACGGGTAGTCTTGACGCTCAAATGCATCAAACGCTAATAGTGAGAACACACGCAAGTCGACATAGTCCTTCTGCACCAAACGACTCAGTAGTAGGCGAGCTTGGTTCTGTTCCGCTTCATCTGGAGATAGCATCAAAGCTTGTGCAAACCCTAACTGAACATCTTCGTTATTTGGTTCAAGCTTATAAGCGCGCTCCATTGCATCGATTGCCGTTTGCGCATCGCGGTTTGCTAGCGCGATACGACCTAACAATAACCAACCCGTCGAATCTTTAGGCTGATAATGCAGACGGGTACGAAGTGCAAGCGTTAAGTCTTCCAACTCATCATCCGTCAGCGCACTGCCCTCTGCAGACATCAACTTCTTAGACAAAGCCGGTAGATTTGCACTCACTTGTTGCCAGTGCTGAACCTTGTCCATCGCACCAAATTGAAAGTACATACCGTAACTAAGCGCGATTACCATCAGCACAGACGGCACAACCACAACAGCGGTTGAAATCTGCGTCTTCTTGGTCGCCTTTTCTGCTGGAATATCATCAAGAAGAGACTGCTTAAGATCAGCAATCAGCTCCTGTTGGTTATCAACTAGACCTTCTTCCGTTTCAACTTCTAGCTCATCTAAACGATCTTTATAGAAAGCCTTGTTCAATTCATCACGAAGCGCTTCATCATTGTTGGCTTTCTTGTTCACAAATGGCAAGACAATCAACACGACAGCAGCGAATGAAAGGATAATTGTAGAAATCCAAAATAGAGTCATTACTTCTTGTCTCCGTCGTTCTCTTCATCGAGTAACGCTTTTAAACGTGCTTCTTTATCTGCATTCCAATCGTCATTTGACTCTACGGCTTTCGCTTTCGACTTTCTGCTGCGCAGTACAATCAGCGCAAAACCAAATACCACAACGGCAAACGGACCAACCCATAAGATTGATGTTGCTAGCGTTAGTGGTGGATTGTAAGTTACAAAGTTGCCATAGCGGGCGATCATGTAATCGATGATCTCTTGCTCAGACTTGCCCTCTTTCGTCATCTCATACACTTTTTGACGCAGGTCGACTGCCAGTTCAGCATTCGAATCACCAATGGTGTTGTTCTGACATTTTGGACAACGCAGCGTGTTGCTCAAATTTTTGAACTGCTGCTCTTGTTGCAAGTTATCAAACTCATGAACCTCAATAGCCGCAGTCGCTGTCAGAGAGATAGCAAACGTTGCTAACAGCGCAATCAGTGCGTGTTTCATCATTTTGCTTCCTCCAACAAGTCTTGATACATAGGCTCAAGGGTCGATGCCCAGTTAGTTGGGTTTACATCACCAACGTGGCGATAACGAACAACGCCGTTCGCATCAATTAGGAAAGTCTCTGGAGCGCCATACACGCCTAGGTCTAGACCTAACATGCCATTACCATCAAACAAGCTGATAAGATAAGGGTTACCAAGCTCATTCAGCCAGCCTACCGCTTTGGTCCGATCGTCTTTGTAGTTCAAGCCGATGATCTTAACGCCTTGCGCCGCTAGCTTATTCAGATATGAGTGCTCTGCATAACACGTTGGGCACCATGTCGCCCAAACGTTTAGCAGTAGAGGTTCACCTTTGAATATAGCTTGGTCGTACAGTTTGCCCGGCTCTGCTAGGTCTTCTAGACGGAACTCAGGTACTTCTTTGCCAATCAATACTGATTCAAGCTTAGTCGGGTCATCACCCGACTGGTTGCGAACAAGCTGAGTTGCAAAAATGACAGCCAATGCCATAAAAGCAATCAATGGAATGAAAAGTATCTTCTTATTCATTAAGCCTCCTGCTTCTTGGCTGTCTTTTTCGCTGGCTTGCGGAATCGGTAACGGCGGTCACTGATCGCAATCGCACCACCAATCGACATGATCAAAGAGCCAGCCCAGATCCAACGAACGAACGGTTTATGGTAAATGCGCACAGCCCACGATTTGTTGTCGTCTAGACGCTCACCCATCGCAATGTACAGATCGCGAGTCACGCCGCGATCAATCGCAGCTTCTGTCATCATAGACTTAGCGGTAGTGTAGAAACGCTTCTCCGCGTGCAATGTGTTGATGTACTTACCATTTTTAGTGATCTCAAAATCAGCGATGTAACCATCATAGTTCGGACCATCTTTGTCACGAACACCTGCAAAGTAGAAATCGTACTCTTCAAGTTGGTAGTACTCACCTGGAGCCAAACGCACATCGCGCTCGATGCTGTAGTTTTGCACCATAGCGATACCGATAACAGTTACAGCAAGACCAAGATGACCTAACATCATCGCCCAGTGGCTGCGCTGAATCTTAGTCACACCCGTCCAGAAACTGTGGCGGTGCGTTGCTCGTTCATGCAGCTCGAAACCGTGCATGAAGATAATCCAGAACGCCATTAGCCAACCAGCAAACGCCGTACCGCTGAAGTATTCAGCCAGTAAGCTTACCATCAACCAGCTCAAACCAAGTGACAGCACACCGGATACAACCATCGGTTTCGCGAGCTTAGACAAGTTGTCGCGTTTCCAACGGATCAGTGGACCGATACCAAGTAGGAATGAGAATGGAATCATCAGCCAGAAGAACAGCATATCGAAGAATGGAGCACCGATAGAGACTGAACCAAGACCAATCTGTTTGTGCACAAGTGGTAGCAATGTACCGACGAGTACCACCACCAGCGCGGCAATAAGTAGCACGTTATTCGCAAGCAGTGAGTTCTCGCGAGACACCAGATCGAAGTTACCACGAACTCGTACTGCTGCGCCTTTCACAGCAAACAGGAGTAAAGAACCACCAATAACAAAGACTAAGAAGCCTAAGATAAACATACCGCGAGCAGGATCCGATGCAAAGGCGTGAACCGATACCAAGATACCTGAACGAACCAAGAAAGTACCCAGTAAGCTCAACGAGAATGCTGAGATTGCCAGCAGTACTGTCCAAGCTTTAAATGTACCGCGCTTCTCTGTCACAGCGAGAGAGTGCATTAGTGCAGTACCCGCTAGCCAAGGCATGAATGATGCGTTTTCTACTGGATCCCAGAACCACCAGCCGCCCCAGCCTAGTTCGTAATAAGCCCACCATGAACCCAGTGCGATGCCTAGCGTTAGGAAGAGCCAAGCCGCAATTGTCCAAGGGCGAGACCAACGCGCCCATGCCGTATCCAAACGACCACTTATTAGAGATGCAATAGCAAAAGAGAATGCAACCGAAAAGCCTACGTAGCCCATGTAAAGCATTGGTGGGTGAATGATCAAACCTGGATCTTGAAGAAGCGGGTTTAGGTCACGACCGTCAACTGGGAAGAATGGCAAAGTACGCAGGAACGGGTTCGAGGTCACAATGATGAACAGCAGGAAGCCGACAGTAATCAGACCCATGATCGCCAAAACACGCGCTACCGACTCTTGTGGCATACCACGGCTAAACACCGCTACCGCAACAGTCCAACCCGCTTGGATTAATACCCAAAGCAGCAGCGAGCCTTCGTGTGCACCCCATACCGCCGTAATACGGTAGTACCAAGGTAGCTGGCTGTTGGAGTTACTCGCTACATACTGAACCGTAAAGTCGTTGGTATAGAACGCGTAACATAGAATAAAAAACGAAATCGCTAGGAAGATGAACATGCCCCAAGAAAGCGGGCGAGCACTGTTCATCAACAAAGTGTTGTTGCGAGCAGCTCCATAGAGTGGGAGCACACTCAGCAACAATGCCAACCCTAGCGATAGGATCATGGCAAAGTGGCCGATCTCGGCTATCATTTAGCACTTCCTTCTTTTTGTTCAGTCGAGTATTGCAAAGGCTCATGTGTCTTTTTCATCGCTTCAGCAACTTCAGAAGGCATGTACTCTTCGTCGTGCTTCGCTAGAACTTCAAACGCTTCGATAGTCGTCGCATCTTTCAAAACGCCCTGAGCAACAATACCTTGTCCCTCACGGAAAAGATCAGGAAGAATACCATCGTAAAGAATGGTTACCTTAGGGCCAACATCCGCTAAATCGAAGCTCACGCGCAAAGATTCGTTATCACGCTTCACAGAGCCAACAACAACCATGCCGCCAATACGCAGGCGTTGACCTACTTCTGGCTTATGGCCATCTTTACCGTTTACCAATTCCGTTGGTGTGTAGAACAGATCCATGTTTTGATTCAGTGCATAAACCATCAAGCCGACCGTTGCACTAATACCAATAAAAATAGCTAGGACAATCCCCAGTCTCTTTTTACGCCTTGGGTTCATAGAGTGTTCTCCATTTTTTTCGCTGCGTCGATTCGCGCCTGACGATCAACTTTAGCTTGTACTTCATTGAGCAATTGTTTACCGCGACGAACGCTGACTACCAGCAGGATGATCATCGCAAGAAAAGTGATTCCGAATGCACTCCAAACGTAAGAGGCGTAACCGCCCATCGCAAAGAAATCACTAAGAGATTCAAAATACATAATTACCTACCCCGATTACGCTTTTTCGGCCGCTAATTTGCGGACCCACGGACGATGACCCTCTTTGCTGATGATTTCATTACGGAAACGAACCATCAACACAGCGCCGAAGAAGAATGCAAAACCGAAAATATTGAGAAGCAGTGGCCACAACATATCGCTTGAGATCGATGGCTTATCGAATTTAGTGATCGTTGCACCTTGGTGCAGTGTGTTCCACCACTCTACTGAGAAGTGAATAATAGGTAGGTTAATCACACCGACAATCGCAAGAATACCTGCTGCCTTTGCCGCTGTTTTCTGATCATCAAAAGCGTGGTGTAGAGCGATAACACCCAAGTACAAAAATAGTAAGATCAGTTCGGATGTTAAACGAGCGTCCCATACCCACCAAGCGCCCCACATCGGCTTACCCCAAACTGCACCAGTCAAAAGCGCAATAAAAGTAAACACAGCACCGATTGGCGCCATTGCCAGAGATGCCATATCCGACAATCTCACCTGCCATACAAGGCCGATAAAGGCTGCGATCGCCATCGACATGTAGACACCCATCGACCAAATCGCTGACGGAACGTGAATGTAGATAATTCTAAAGCTATCGCCTTGTTGATAATCTGAAGGGGCAAATGCAAGCCCCCAAACGGTACCAACGGATAGACAAAATAGTGCTAGAACTGAGAACCATGGCAGAAGCTTACCAGCAAGCTGATAAGAGGTTTCCGCTTTGGCGTAGGGATGGAGCCATTTCCACATGTTGTAATCTCACTCTTACTTCATATTACTTACAGCTATTAAAGCTATAGTTATTATAATTTATTTACGGTTGCATTCCGTATGGCGACTCTAGGAGTCCAATGGTGTCAATTAGTTCACACCGCAATCTATTTAATTAGTTCACGCTCACACGTAATGCTGCACTAATCGCAAAAGGCGTTAATGTCATCGCACCCATGAGCATCGCACCTAACACGGCCAATTGACCGTTATACGCAACACCTAGTGCTGCCGCATCAATTGCCGAGGTCGCAAAAATCAAAATTGGGATGTAAAGCGGTAGAATAAGCAAACTCAACAGCACGCCCCCTTTTTGCAACCCAACCGTAAGTGCTACACCAATAGCACCAATAAAGCTCAACGCGGGCGTGCCGACCAACAGAGTCAACACCACCGAAAGCCATGTATCAAAATCCAGCGATAGTAGAACAGCCAAAAGTGGACTAATTAAAATTAATGGTAAACCAGTCAATAACCAGTGTGCTATGACCTTGGACAATACTACCAACTGCAACGGGATGGGCATGAGCATCATCTGCTCTAGTGCCCCATCCTGAAAATCATCACGGAATAGACGCTCAAGTGAGAGCAGAGCTGATAACAGAGCAGCCACCCAAACGATACCCGCAGAGATACGCGCAAGAAGGTTTGGCTCCGGACCAATACTCAAAGGAAATAGGGTGATGACGATAATAAAGAACCACAACGGGTTGAAAATATCGGCCTGACGACGAAACGCAATAAGAAGCTCACGTCGGATAATCATTGTCATTGAAGTGATCATATTATTCACCCAGCTTTATTTTTCTTAGTTTCGGGCTGTCAGCGAACATATCTTGGTGCGTTGTGAGAAGCACAATTCCGCCGTTGTCTGCATGTTGCGAAAACAAACTCTCGAGAACTTTCACACCCTGCTTATCAATTGCTGTTAATGGTTCATCTAAGATCCACAACATCTGTTTACTTAACCATAAACGAGCCAATGCTACGCGGCGCTGCTGACCTGCGGACAACTGTCCTGCTGGGACATCTTCTCGCCCAGCCAAACCGACCTGAGCAAGAGCACCATAAAGCTCTTCTTTGCTTGCCTTACCACTATGAATAGATTGGTAAAAGCTTAAGTTCTCGTAAGCACTGAGCTCACGCTTGACACCGGTTTGGTGTCCAAGAAACAGTAGGTTTTGATGGTAAGCATCGCGATTGGACTCTATGGACTGGCCATCCCATGAAATGGTGCCTTCGTCTCGATCGCCTAATCCGGTGATGATCCTAAGTAGTGTCGTCTTGCCTGTACCATTCCTTCCCTCAACCTGAACGAGTTCGCCAGCTTTAAGTTGAAAAGACAGAGATTCAAAGAGAACTCTTTCGTCACGAATAGCGGTTAAATTTGAGACTTCTAACATAGGAAATATAGGTCCAATAATAAGAGGGGTATAGTAGCACACCATTATGGTGACAAAATAGGTATAGGTCTTTGCGAAAGAACAAACTCAGTAAGAAACTGTTAACGCTGTGTCAAAATTTACATATATTATGTTTAAATCATAATACCTCAGAGATACAAATACTTAGACACAGCGTTTTATAAGTAAAATTTCACAATTCGTAAACTTCAGAAACAAAAAAAGAAGCCTGAGCTTCTTTTTTTGATTCGCGATTTCGCGCTTAACTTATTTTTAGCGACGTGGTGGCTTACGACGGTCGTAAGGCTTACGTTGCTCATCGTAAGAGGATGGGTTGCTACTAAGAGATGGAATTTTCTCTTTGCCCGCTAATTTATTCTGTAAAGACATCATTAACTCAGCTTCTGCTTTTGGCAATTCACACTCTTCAATAAGCTCGTTTATTCCAGCCCCAAGTTGAACCATTTTTGTCGCTCGAGTGTAGAGTCTGCCGTCAGTGTCAGCATGCTCTAACTCAACAATACGCTCATTTAGATGCTTAATCACATCTTCTTGCTCTGTCACTTTCTGGCCAAGACCAACCACAACAGAACGCACCTCTAGCAACTGCTTGTTCGATTTTTGAAGCTCTTTTTCCAAGCTACGAACTTGCGCGCGAGAGTGGTCGAGCTGCTTTTGAAGGACACGTTTCACTTTGCCCAGTAGCACGACGATAAATAGCGTAAAACACCCAACGCCAATAATCAGAGCAGCTGGGCTTAAAGGAAGCGCTTCAAACATTACAGGTGAGCCATCTCATCCCATTCGTCTTCGCTTAGTAGCTTATTCAAGTCAACCAAGATCAGAAGCTTGCCGTCACGGTTACTCACACCTTGAATGAACTTAGCACTTTCATCAGTACCAACGCTTGGCGTAGTATCGATTTCAGAAGAACGAAGGTAAACAACCTCTGCCACGCTATCCACTAGGATACCAATCACTTGGCGTTCTGATTCGATAACGATAATACGAGTGTTGTCAGTGATCTCGCCTTGCATTAGGCCAAAACGTGAACGTGTATCGATAACGGTTACCACGTTACCACGTAGGTTGATAATACCCAGTACGTAGTCTGGAGCGCCTGGTACTGGAGCAATCTCACTATAACGAAGAACTTCGCGCACCTGCATTACATTGATGCCGTAAGTTTCTTCCTCAAGTTGGAATGTCACCCATTGAAGTACTTCATCATTCGTTTGATCTTTTCTTACTTCAACTTCACTCAATTGAGACATATTTAATCCTCTTGCCGCCGTTACCGGCTCACTATTATTAATCTAATGCTTTTACATCTAACCCTGCATTTAGCATGGCGATCAATGCTTCAACATGAATCAAAGCACACATTTTTTCTTTAACCATACCCGCGAGCCACGGACGTTTGCCCGCCATTTCTCGCCAGCGTACTTTATCTGTATTTAAGAGCTCGGTACCTTTGAGCTCTGTGCTCGCCAGCCCCCACATGCTCTCACCAAGCATCACTATATATTGATAGTTTTCTTTGTATTCGTCACTGGTTAACTTCTCAGACATCACCCATTTTGCGGTATCCACCACATCTAATTGACTATCTCTATTAGATTGAAGGCCTAAATACCAAGCAGGGCGACCAATTAGGTGACTCAACTCTTCTAGACGGTGTATGCCGCCAAGTTCATCCAGTGGGACAGCGAAAGTCACACCATTCACATCAAAGTAGAGAACTTGGAAATCTTCACTACGAACTGTGCTCTCCCACGAAGTGAAGTGATTAGCCCCACCCGCTTGAGTTTCAAGCTCAACTGCTTGCTCTGCCGTTTCTAAATCTTCCTCTACAGCAACCGTCTCTTCAACAGCTTCAACACTCGGCTGATAGACAGGCTCTGTGAAGGCTTGAGGCTCTTCGATGTCCCAGCTTTGAATCTCTTCTTCAGCTTGTTGCTCTACCATTGTTGGTTCTGGCGTTTCCAATTCTAGAGTTGGCGAAGCCACTTCCATCTTAGGTGCCAAATCCGTTTCCACAGGCATATCAACCGTGGTCGTTGAATGGAGCGCAATTTGCTGCGTGTTCTGATCCATTAAGTCGTCGAGATTTAACTCTTCAACAAGATTGGTTGATTCCAGCTGGCTGAGTAGCTTTTGAACGTCCTCAAGATTTGGGACTTCAAACTCAGCCGAGCGAATCTCAGAGTAACTCGAATATTCCGCCAATTTTGGCTCTGGCTCTGGCTCTGGCTCTGGCTCTGGCTCTGGCTCTGGCTCTGGCTCTGGCTCTGGCTCTGGCTCTGGCTCTGGCTCTGGCTCTGGCTCTGGCTCTGGCTCTGGCTCTGGCTCTTTAGGTTGTTGTTCTATGACCTCGTCGTCAACCCAAATCTCTTCGGTTTCAAAGCTTTCATCAAGCAAAGCTGTGAAATAATCATCTAGGGCTTGTTCGCTTGATAAGCTGCCTTGCTCGATAGTTGATTCTTTACTGGAGCTCATTAATACCCAGCCTCTCGAGATAGATAAGCAGCTGCTTATACGCAAATACGCCACGACTGCCAGATGCAAAATGAGACGCTGGTAAACGCTTCAAACTTGCATCTCTAAACTTGGTGTCGATCGGTACTGCTGATGTCCACACCTGATTCGGATAGTCATCTTTTAACTGAGTTAATGTTTGCAGCGACGCCTTGGTGCGTTTGTCGTACATAGTCGGAACAATCGTAACTTTAAATGGCGCTTTGCGAGACTTCTGCATGATGGTCAGTGTTCGGATCATTCGTTCAAGACCTTTCATTGCCAAGAACTCTGTCTGCACTGGGATCAAAATGCGATCGCTGGCTGCTAACGCGTTCACCATCATCACACCAAGAATAGGTGGGCAGTCAATCAACACGTAATCATAGTCATCTTTCACCGCTGCCAGTGCGCGCTTTAAAATCAAGCCCATACCGCTACGGTTTCCCATCACTCTGTCTAAGGTGGCCAAAGACATGTGCGCGGGTATGATGTCGATACCCTCAACCTCTGTTTGCAGAGTCAAAGGTGCGACTGTTTCAGGCGTAAATTCACGCAACTGAAACAGGTCAAATAAACTGGATTCAACGGTATCTGAGTCGTAACCCAGATACGTTGTCAGTGATGCATGTGGATCGGTATCGACCAACAAAACGCGGTGACCTTTTTGGCTCAAAAGCCCAGCTAAAGTCACCGTTGTTGTAGTTTTACCTACACCACCTTTCTGGTTTGCAACACTCCAAACAATCATGATGCGCTACCTAAGCTAAGCCAACTTCAACCAACATTCTCTCGGCGATTCGCTCAAGAGGAAGGTCTTCAGTTGAAATGCCCGCTTTAGCAACGGCTTGAGGCATACCATACACCACACAGCTCTCTTCATCTTGTGCCCAGATAGTTGAACCTGCAGATTTAAGCATGCGTGCACCCTCACGACCGTCTGCACCCATCCCGGTAAGTACCATAGACAGCACTTTATCGTGATAGATCTTTGCAGCAGAACCGAAAGTTACGTCCACACACGGTTTGTAGTTCATACGATCGCCACCATCGATGATACGCAGTCGAGCAGAACCCGGACGACCATCTATCATCATCTGTTTACCGCCTGGTGCCAAATACGCAACGCCTGGTTTTAAGATGTCGCCATCTTGAGCTTCACGCACTTCAATCTTACACAAGGTATTCAAGCGACTCGCAAATGCCGCGGTAAAGGTTGCCGGCATATGCTGAATCAACACAATTGGATGTGGGTAATTGGCAGGTATGCGCGTCAGAATCTTCTGAAGTGCCACTGGACCGCCAGTCGACGTACCAATAGCCGTCAATTGATATTTCTTGCCCGATGCACGGAACTTAGCTGCCACAGGCTTAACTGACGCAGCAGGTTGGCGCAATGAAGAGACTGTAGATGCTGTGGTTGAAGCAACTGGCGTCACGGGGCGAGTAATCGAAGCGGTGCGTCTTAGTAATGCACGCTTCGATGCAATCTCAATCACACGCTGCTGCAGCAGTGATACGGCTTCATCACGATTTCGAGCAATGTCTTCGAACTTTTTCGGCAAAAAGTCTAGGGCGCCTGCATCCAACGCATCCAGCGTCGCCTTCGCACCATCGTGTGTCAGTGAAGAGAACATCAGAATTGGCGTTGGTGTTGCTGCCATGATTTCACGGACGGCAGTAATGCCATCCATAACGGGCATTTCAATGTCCATTGTGATGACATCAGGTCTTAGCCTTTTGGCTTTTTCAACCGCTTCTTTGCCGTTTACAGCAACATCAATGACCTCTAGGCGCGCCTCTGAATTAATGATCTCGCTTACTCGACGACGGAAAAAACTCGAATCATCAACGACTAATACTTTAATCGCCATATTTATCCTTAAATTAAATTCTAGACGCTGCTGCGTACTGCTTCAGTAGATCGGGTACATCTAAGATAAGAGCGATATGACCATCACTGGTGATCGTCGCACCTGCCATACCTGGTGTGCCTTGCAGCAAGTTATCTAGAGGTTTAATTACCACTTCTTCTTGGCCAATCAAAGTATCAACCACAAAGCCAACACGTTGACTTCCTAGCTGTACAATAACCACGTGACCATGACCTTTACGTAGCTCAACGATGCCTGATTTCGGTGCCAACCAGTTCTGTAAGTAGAACAGCGGAATCGATTTATCACGAACAATGATCGTCAACTGACCATCAACGACATTGGTACGGCTTAGATCTAAGTGGAAGATTTCATTCACGGATGCTAATGGCAATGCGAATGGGTGACCGGCTACACCTACCATCAATGTTGGTAGAATTGCTAGCGTCAGTGGAACTTTGATAGTGATCTTAGTTCCTTTACCCATTTCAGAGTCGATATCGATAGAGCCATTCAGCGTGTTGATCGCCGTTTTTACGACATCCATGCCGACGCCACGGCCAGAGATATCTGAAATTTGCTCTTTACTTGAGAAGCCCGGAGCGAAAATCAGGTTGAAACACTCTTTGTCTGATAGACGAGAGGCTGCATCTTCATCCATCAATCCACGTTTCACCGCAATTGCACGAAGCTTGTCAGGGTCCATACCACCGCCATCATCAACGATAGCTAGCTCAATATGATCGCCCTCTAGTGAAGCCGATAGAATCACTTTACCAGTGCGAGGCTTACCCGCAGCTACACGAGCTTCAGGCATTTCAATGCCGTGGTCAACCGAGTTACGAACCAAGTGAATTAATGGATCCGCAAGAGCCTCAACTAGGTTTTTATCAAGGTCGGTCTCTTCACCGCGCATCTCAAGTACAATGTCTTTCTTCAAGCTACGAGCCAAGTCACGGACAACGCGCGGGAAACGGCCAAATACTTTCTTAATTGGCTGCATACGCGTTTTCATTACCGCGCCTTGTAGGTCTGCAGTAACAACATCTAGGTTAGAGACCGCTTTCGACATTTCTTCGTCGTTGCTGTTCAAACCTAAGCTCACAAGACGGTTACGTACCAATACTAGCTCACCAACCATATTCATGATGGTATCCAGTGTTGATGTATCTACACGTACGGTCGCTTCTGCTTGTTGCTTCTTAGCCGCTGGTGCTTTCGCTTCAGATTTAACAGGCGCTTTCACTGGCTCTGGTGTCTGTACCGCTGTAGGTGCTGAAACAGGCTGCGGTGCAGCAGCGGCTGCTGGTGCCGGAGCTGGTTTCACTTCAGCAGGCTTGGTCGCGACATCTAACTCTTCTGCTGATGGGCCATTACCTGAACCATGCAGTTGGTCTAGCAGTTTTTCAAACTCTTCATCCGTCATTAAGTCGTCGCCATCTGCACTTGCAGAAACAGAGGCAACGGGTGCTACTGGCGGTGGAGGTGGTGGCGCTGAGGTCGCGTTAGATGGACTATTGCCTGCACCGTGCAACTCATCAAGCAGTTTTTCAAACTCATCGTCAGTGATGTCACCGCTATCTGCCGTTGGCGCTGGCGCTGCTGGAGGCGGTGTCGGTTCTACTGGTGCGGCTGTCGGTGACCCACCTTTACCGTGCAGTTCATCTAGCAGTCTTTCGAATTCATCTTGAGAAATCTCATCGACAGATGCTGCATTAATATTCGTATCCGCTGGTGCTACAGGTTCAGGTGTAACAACAGGTTCGACTACAGGTGCAGGAGCTTCAGCTGCAGGAGCAACAATCTCATCCTCTGATTCTGGTTTACATAGACGATGCAACTCATCAAGTAGAGATTGTTCAGCAGGCTCCAGAGGCTCCCTATTTTGAACAGCTTGGAACTGCACGTTAACGGTGTCCAGTGCTTGAAGCATGGTATCCATCAAGCCTGATGTTACGCTACGTTGGCCATTTCTTAGAATGTCGAACACATTCTCGGCGCCATGACAGGTATCAACCAGTTCAGTCAGTGCAAGGAAACCTGCACCACCCTTAACGGTATGGAAACCTCGGAAAATAGCATTTAGTAGATCTTTATCATCAGGGTTGTTCTCAAGCTCTACTAACTGTTCTGAAAGTAGTTCGAGAATCTCACCCGCTTCGACTAAAAAGTCCTGAAGAATGTCTTCGTCTAATTCGTAGCTCATACGTTACCTTTAAAATCCAAGACTGGATAACAAGTCATCGACTTCATCTTGAGATGCCACTGCATCTTCTCGCTCTTCAGGGTTCATGATCGGCCCTTCAGGTGCGGTTGACGCTTTTTTATCGGTCTCTTTATTCTGGCTAGCTTGATCCGCACCAAACACGGTCAGGATCTCAACTAAGCGACCCTCGACTTCATTGACAAGAGTGATAACCTTACCAATGATTTGGCCGGTTAAGTCTTGGAAGTCTTGAGCCATCAAGATTTCAGTCAGTTGTCCACGCAGTTCGGTACTATCACCCTCTACTTGAACAAGTAGTCCATCAATGCGGTGACATAAAGCTTTAAATTGTGCCAGCTCAATGCGGCCATGCATCAGTTCATTCCATTGAGGCCTTACTTGAAGTAAACACTCGTGTAGGTTGTCTGCAATTGGCATACAACGATCGACCGCGTCCATCGTTTTATTTGCAGCGACTTCCGTTTTATCAATGACATATTGAAGGCGATCCCGAGCGTCTGGGATTTCATCATTTGCGATAACGCTAATGCGTTCATCCAAATTGAACTGTGTCAAAGAGTCATGGAGATCGCGGGTCAGAGAACCTATTTCTTGAAGCATTGGGTTGTCTTGAAGACCAACATTCTCTTCATACATGCTTCTAACAAGAGAATCAGCTTGTTGCTGCTCATCGTTTTCAAGCAGCTCTACTAATTTTTTTGCTTGTTCTAATGAAATCATCCTGAATTCGGCCTTACTCCGCATATACTGCGACGCTTCAATTTTTGGGATAACGGGGAAACCAAACAGTTTTTCCTCCCCTAGAAGCGCCTAAATCTTTTGCTCCGAGGCTTATAAGCGCTCAAAAATCTTGTCTAGTTTTTCTTTTAGCGTTGCAGCAGTGAAAGGCTTAACAATGTAACCATTCACGCCTGCTTGCGCTGCCTCAATGATCTGCTCACGTTTCGCTTCTGCAGTGATCATAAGTACAGGCAAATGCTTGAGTTCAGCATCAGCACGAATGTGTTTAAGCAAGTCGATACCTTGCATTCCAGGCATGTTCCAGTCAGTTACCACGAAATCAAATTCGCCTTTTTTCAGCATAGGAAGTGCGGTTAGACCGTCATCTGCTTCTTGAGTGTTATTGAAACCTAAGTCACGAAGTAGGTTTTTAACAATACGGCGCATCGTTGAAAAATCATCAACAATGAGAATTTTCATGTTTTTGTTCAAATTAGCCTCCACTGAATAAAAATCAGTGTTGTTAGTCATTCTGTGTCCAAGCACTTAATTTAGTGCGCAGACGCTGCATAGATTGGCTCAATATCTGGCTGACACGAGATTCGCTGACACCTAATACTTCCCCAATCTCTTTTAAATTGAGTTCTTCGTCATAGTAAAGAGATAGGACTAAGCCCTCTCTTTCTGGAAGTTGTTTTATTGAATCGATCAAAGCTTGTCGAAACGACTCATCAGCAACTCCTTGAAAAGGTGCGTTATCTTGAGAGTCTTCATTCGGAGATATTACATCATCTGAGACGCCTAAATCTTCGATTCCAACCAACTTTGAGCAATTTATATCCGTTAAAGCGCTGTGATACTGCTCTAAAGTCAGTCCCATGTGCTTCGCGACTTCAGAATCGCTAGGGTCTCGGTTTAAACTCGCTTCCAGTTCAGCAATGGCATTGCTAATTTCGCGGTTGTTTTTATGAACCGACCTCGGCACCCAGTCGCCTCGTCGGATATCATCCAGCATTGCACCACGGATTCGAATACCAGCGTAAGTTTCAAAGCTTGCGCCTTTTGAACCATCGTAGTTCTGCTGTGCTTCAATCAAGCCGATCATACCAGCTTGAATCAAGTCATCCACCAATACATTAGGCGGCAATCGCCCCAACAAGTGATGAGCGATACGTTTAACCAACACAGAATACTTCTCGAAGAAGGCTTGCTGCCCGTCGAGGTTGCCGCGTTGATTGTAGGTAAGCGCTTTATTCACCAAATGGTTCCTCTGCATATGTACTGCGATTTAACAGACGTTCCACAAAAAATTCCAAGTGACCACTTGGGGTTTTCGGAATTGGCCAAGTTAACGCTTTATTCGCCAATGAGCTAATTGCTAACGCGGCTGGAGAGCGTGGGAACGCATCCACTACGATTTTCTGTCTCTTAACTGATTGACGTACTTTATCATCTAGCGGTATACATGCCACAAGCTCAAGGCTCACATTCAAGAAACGCTCTGTGACAAGCGTCAATTTTGCAAATAATTCTCGCCCTTCACGGTAACTTCTGACCATATTCGCAACAACCTTGAAGCGCTGAACCTGATGTTCACGGCTCAAAAGCTTAATCAAGGCGTAGGCGTCAGTGATCGATGTTGGTTCATCGCAAACCACCACTACCACATCTTGTGCCGCTCTTGAGAAACTCACAACCATGTCAGATATACCAGCTGCCGTATCGATTAGCAAGACATCCATTTCATCTTCTAACGTACCAAACGCTCGAATCAGACCGGCATGTTGCGCATGCGATAACTCGGTCATGCTTTGTGTGCCCGACGTCGCTGGGATAATCTTAATCCCGTGTGGGCCTTCCACTATCGCGTCTTTTAGCTCACACTCACCCGCCAACACGTGGCCTAGGTTTCGTTTTGAACGAATACCCAACATGATGTCTACGTTAGCCAGACCTAAATCGGCATCCAGCACCATTACCTTCTTGCCCTGACGTGCCATACAGATTGCCAGTCCAAGAGTGACGTTAGATTTACCCACACCACCTTTACCACCAGTTACTGCAATAACTTTAGTTAAAGAAGGCTTTGTTAAGCGACGGAGGCCGCTAGCTTGGTCATGTATCATATTTTCAGTCATATTTATCCGCCGCCTAGAGTCCTTCAGAATCGCTATTCCAGTAGTGAGGTTCATTCTCTGTTGATTTTTCGAGTAGCTCATTCGCCTTAGCAATCATGTACTTAGGTTGAGCAATAACGATATCTTCAGGAACTCGTTGACCATTTGCGATATACGCAACGGGTAGTGCATTTTGTATTACTACACTGATGAATTCACCCAAACTTAGTGATTCATCAAGTTTAGTTAGGATGCATCCCGACAGCGGGATTCTTCTAAAGTGTTCTATCGTCTCTTGCAGAACTTTACGCTGCGCTGTCGCGGGCAGCACCAAGTAGCTGTGAATGACGGAACCACTCTCTTGCATCAATGTGTCTAACTGCTCAGACAGGCGAACATCGCGCTGTCCCATACCTGCAGTATCCACCAGAATCAGGCGACGGTTACGCAGTTGATATATAACATCGGCCAATTCTTTAGAATCTTTAGCAACTCTTACGGGACAACCCATAATTCTGCCGTATATTGAAAGTTGCTCATGTGCACCAATTCGATAGGTATCGGTTGTAACGAGTGCGACATTGTCGGCACCGTATTCCATTGCAGCTCGAGCTGCGAGCTTAGCAACGGTTGTGGTTTTACCAACGCCCGTTGGCCCTAACAGAGCCACAACGCCACCACGTTTAAGAATATCTTTCTGGGTAACTGAGATTTGATCTGCCACCAGCGCCAACAATGCTTTCCACGCTCGGGCTGGTTTGGTGTCTTCAGGGATATAGCAAGCCATTTGGTCAGCAAGCTCTGGAGAGATACCCATACGTTCAAGACGCTTGATCAACATTGCACGTAGTGGTTCACGACGCTCTACTTCTTGCCACATCAGCCCTGACACTTGATGTTCAAGTAGTCGGCGAATCGATGTCATCTCCTCACGCATCGTTTCCATTTCAGAATCAGAGCGATGTGAAGACTCAGGCTCACGCCCACGATCGTAACGCGTCGGGTCTAAACGATGTTGTGGGCGCTCAACTCGGCGATCTTCTGCTATTAATTTAGCAAGGCCAGACTCATGAGAAGAGAATGCAGTGTCAACATTATGTTTACTGCCCGATTGTCGATTTAACAAAGCCGATAGTGAATCTTCGTTTTCAGCTCGGTGTTGCGACTCTTCCTCTGCACCATGACTATACTGCTTAAGCATGTTCGCAAAGCGCTTCGTCATTGAGCGACCACTTTCTGCTCCCGAACCGCCAATACTTACTCTGTCATCATCCAACTGACGTTGGCCCGATTTCGATGCAGCCATTTGCGTATACTGGCTCTGCATAGGCTGAGGCTTGTTGAGTCGTGGCGCTGCTGGTTGATTGGACTCACCATCTATAGCTGCAACGATTTCAACGCCACCTGCGACCTTTTTGTTAGACATGATCACAGCATCAGAGCCAAGTTCTTCTTTCACTTGGAGCAACGCTGTTCGCATATCTTTCGCAAAAAATCGTTTAATTTTCAATTCAATAGTCCGTTCTAATTACGCGGATTAGTTTCCAACAGCTTGTACGATTCGGATCTGCTTTTCGTCTGGAATCTCTTGATAAGAGAGGACTCGTAAGCTCGGGATCGTGTTCTTAACAAACTTGGCTAATGTTGATCGCAATACACCAGAGGTAAGCAGTACCGCTGGTTCTCCTTTAAGCTCTTGCTCTTGTGTTGCCTGACTCAGTGATGTCTGTAGACGCTCGGCCAAACCAGGTTCAATCCCTGCAGATTCACCGCCGGAGGCTTGCATGGTCTGATGCAAGATTTGTTCCAACTCAGGGATTAACGTTATTACCGGCAGTTCGGGCTCTATGCCATTGATTTCTTGAACAATTAAGCGTTTCAAAGAGATACGAACCGCGGCGGTAAGAATGTCAGGTTCTTGACTCTTGCCTGAATACTCCGCCAAAGTTTGTACGATGGTACGAACATCTCGAATCGGTATCGCTTCATTGAGCAGGTTCTGAAGCACTTTAACTACCACGCCCAATTGCAGTTGATCAGGTACAAAGCCTTCCACCAACTTAGGTGCAGAGCGACTGAGCATCTCCAGTAGATTTTGAACTTCTTCATGACCAAGTAGCTGTGACGCGTTGTTCGTCAGTAATTGACTCAAGTGAGTTGCCAATACTGTGGATGAATCGACTACGGTATAGCCCAGTGCTTGCGCATGTTCACGTTGCTCTTCACGGATCCAAACCGCTTCTAGGCCAAACGCAGGGTCAATGGTTGGCTCACCATCGATCATGCCGTAGACCTGACCTGGGTTGATCGCCAGTTCCATATCTGGCTTGATTTCCGCTTCGCCTACCGCCACACCCATTAGGGTAATCCGGTAGCTATTGGGAGTCAGTTCGAGGTTGTCACGAATATGAACGGCTGGAATCAGGAAGCCAAAGTCTTGAGACAGCTTTTTACGTACACCTTTTACGCGCTCAAGCAGCTCACCGCCTTGATCTTTATCAACCAGTGGAATTAGACGATAGCCCACTTCCAGGCCGATGGTATCGACAGGTTGAACGTCATCCCATGACAACTCTTTCTGTGCTGGCGCTTCGCCTCCTGGCTCCATCGCTGCAGGAAGTTTTGGCTCTTTAGCTTTTTGTTTTTGCTTTTTATCAATGAAATACGCGCCTGCCCCTGCAGCTATTGCTAGAGTTAAGAACGCAAAATGAGGCATCCCCGGAACAATACCCATCACACCAAGGATCGCCGCAGTGATCATCAAAGCTTTTGGGTTGTCGAACATCTGAAAGACCAGTTGTTGCCCCATATCTTCATCAGTGTTCTGACGAGTTACCATCATTGCCGCGGCAATCGAAAGCAATAGCGATGGAATTTGCGCAACCAAACCATCACCAATGGTTAATAGAGTGTAGATCTCAATCGCTTCACCAAAGCCCAAGCCGAACTGCGCCATACCGATGCTCAAACCACCGATAATATTGATAAAGAGAATCAAGATGCCGGCAATGGCATCACCTTTAACGAATTTTGACGCACCATCCATTGAGCCGTAGAAGTCTGCCTCTTTGGTCACTTCAAAACGACGAGTACGCGCTTGCTCTTGGTCAATCAATCCGGCATTCAAGTCGGCATCAATCGCCATCTGCTTACCCGGTAACGCATCCAAGGTAAAACGTGCACTTACCTCTGAAATACGCCCTGCACCTTTGGTTACAACCATGAAGTTAATGATCATCAAGATCAGGAAGACCACAAGACCGACGGCATAGTTACCGCCAATTACCACGTTACCAAACGCTTCAATCACATTACCGGCTGCATCTCCCCCTTCATGTCCATAGAGAAGAACCACACGTGTTGATGCCACGTTCAGGGCAAGTCTTAATAGCGTGGCGATAAGCAGTACGGTAGGGAAAGCGGCAAAGTCGAGAGGGCGACGGGTATAAACCGTTACCAGTAACACCACCATTGCCAATGCAATGTTAAAGGTGAAAAACATATCCAATAGGAAAGCTGGGATCGGTAAGATCACCATAGCGAGCGTCGCCAAGACCATAACTGGCGCACCTATAGCGGGCATCGCGCGGTTTGGTAGTTTGGGTAGCTTATCCGAGAAAGGTAGGGAGAATTTCATAAATCAGGGCTGCATCGCTATATTTGATGCTGCTTATTCCAGCCACATCAGGGTTATCAAATCAGCATTGGTATAGCAAACACTATACCAGTGTCGAGTCGTCAATTTATCGACACTGGTTAATGACGATATTGATTTTGGTAAACCGTCATTATCCGCATTCACTCGACTCAGCTCAAGTATTTGATCTAATGACGTAACTCAGGTGGGATCGGCATATTAGATTGTTGTAATTTCGGGCGCTCACCGCCACGTTTACGATACTGCTTGAGCTGGAAAACATACGCAAGAACTTGCGCCACTGCCGTAAACAAGCCGTCAGGAATCTGTTGTTCAAGCTCTGTTGTATGATAGAGAGCTCGTGCGAGCGGTGGCGCTGGTACAATGTAGATGTCGTGTTCGCGTGCAACTTCACGTATCTTCATTGCCATATGGTCGACGCCCTTAGCGACCACAACAGGTGCCTTATCTTGGTCTTGTTTATAACGAAGCGCAACAGAGAAATGCTCTGGGTTGGTGACGATGACATCAGCCTGTGGAACGTCCGCCATCATACGACGCTGAGCCGCTTCGCGTTGAAGCATACGAATGCGCCCTTTCACCTCTGGCTTACCTTCCGTATCTTTGTATTCGTCTTTCACCTCTTGCTTGGTCATTTTCAATTGGTCAGCGTGTTGCCAGATTTGAAATGGAATATCGATAGCCACCACGATGAGCAGAGAGCAACTGATCAGTAAGATGAAATTCAGCAAAATATCGAGTGCGTGGAAGATGTTTTGTGGATAAACATCCATACTCAGCTGCATGAGATCGCCTTGCGAGGCTTGAATCAGATAGATGGCCATCCCCGACACCAGAGCCACTTTGAGGATCGACTTAATCAATTCTACCCAGCTCTGCATACCAAACATTCGCTTGATACCACTGAGTGGATTTAACTTAGAGGCTTTGGGCATGGCCGCTTGCATCGAGAAACTGATCCCGCCCACACCCGCAGCACCAATAACGGCAGCAACAAACAGGGTAACCAGAATGAGCAGCAGCGGAAATAGCAAGTTCACCAACGCACCACCCGCTATCTCTAGCAATTTAGTGGTGTCAAAGATCTCTTCACGACTGAGAGAAAACAGACGCTGCATCGCTTCAAACAGTGCTTTGGCCATAGACTCACCAAACCACATTAAAGCGACGGCTCCAATAATGAGTACTGACGCTGACGCGAGCTCTTTTGACCTTGCAACCTGCCCTTTCTCTTTGGCCTGTTGTAAGCGTCTGGGCGTGGCCTCTTCTGTGCGTTCTTGACCGTCTGACTCTGCCAATTCAGCCTCCTGCTATTTAGGGTCTATTGACCTAACAATCCAACCGGATCAAGCGACAAATTTGTTGTTCGCCTTGCATCCAGAAGAGTTCATAATGACCGTATAGGCCGCCCAAGATGTACCAACATAATAGTAAACCAACCAATAACGCAAACGCGAAACCGAGCGAGAAGATATTCAGTTGTGGCGCGGCACGCGTCATCACACCAAATGACAAGTTAATCGTGAGTAGTGCAATAATACCCGACAGTGACATCGCCAACGCGGTTTTAAACATAATACCAAGCCACAGAGCCAGTTCTCTATAGTCAACAGCCGTCAGTGCACCGCTACCAATCGGTAAGGTTTTAAAGCTAAACACCACCAGTTGAAGCATCTTCAAATGCCCGTCGGTCACCAAGAAGAACATGGTCGCGAGGAACATAAATAGCTGACCAAGAACTGGGGTGTTTTGTCCATTGGCGGGGTCGACCATTGAGGCAAAACCCAAACTCGACTGCATACCCAATATCTGACCCAGCATAACGAATGTCTGAATCATAAACTGGGTTACCATCCCCATCGCAATACCAATTAAGACCTGCTCAAACAGAGTTAAAAAGCCCTGAAAGGAGAGCAGTTCAATATCTTGAGGGACCGCAGGAATGGCTGGCATCACAGCGAATGTGATTGCAAGACCAAGATAAAGGCGAATTCGAGGTGAAACAAAGCGCGCCCCGGTTACCGTCATCACCATCAACATCGATGAGATACGAGCGTAAGGCCAAAAATAGTTCGCTAACCAATCGAGAACAACGGACGCCGGGTATTCCATAGGTGTTAATACAAGACTTGCGGCAGACGCTCGATGAGTTCGAAAAAGAACTCCATCATCATCTGCGTCATCCAGTGCGCAAACAGCATCAGAGCCAAAAGCGTCACAATCAGACGGGGTAAGAAACTCAAGGTCTGTTCGTTAATCGAAGTCGCGGCTTGGAAAATCGCCACAACCAGACCAATTAACAAACTCGGGATGATGATGGCACATACCATGATGAGTACCATCCAAAGTGCATCCCTAAATAACTCAACAAATATCTCTGGATTCATGTGTCCTCCAGCTACAAGGCAAAACTGCCGGCGAGAGTGGAGAGTATCAAGTTCCAGCCATCAACCAATACAAACAACATAAGTTTGAAGGGTAGCGATACGATCATTGGCGAGAGCATCATCATACCCATTGCCATCAATACCGAGGCAACCACGAGGTCGATGATCAAAAATGGTAAGAACAGCATAAAACCTATCTGGAATGCTGTCTTGAGCTCAGAGGTGATAAACGCAGGAATCAGAATCGCCATCGATACATCTTCTGGGTTTTGCACTTCAGCGCCTGAGATCTGCACGAAGGTCTCTAGATCTTTAATTCGAGTCTGCTTTAGCATGAAGGCTTTGATCGGCTCCTGCGCCACATCAAACGCCTGTCGAGCCGAGATCTGTTCATTCAAGTATGGCTGAACGGCTTGTTCATTCACCTGATTGATCACCGGAGACATGATAAAGAAGGTCAAAAAGATAGCGATACCAATAATCACCTGGTTAGATGGCGTTTGCTGTAGACCCATCGCCTGACGCAAAATAGACATCACAACTACGATACGCGTAAACGACGTCATCAAGATAACCATAGCCGGCAAGAAGCCCAGCATGGTCATTAACGCCAGAATCTGGAGGTTAATCGAGTAGTCTTCGCCACCTTCATCATTGGTGGTCATGGTGAAGGCAGGAATACCTCCACCGCTGCCAGTGAGACTGCCTGTAGTAATGGTTTGAGCTGACGCTTGATCTTGCTGCATCGTGCTGACCGTAACGGACTCTGACCCGGCAATGTTCGCCGGGATCGGCCCATCTTCAGCTTGCGCCATCACCGATTGGCTCAAAAACAACGACACCATCAGCATGAGAGTAATGCATACCGATGTCAGAGCTGAAATGAAATGTTGACTCGTTGAGTGAGTAAATCCGTTACTTGTTGGCATCTTTCTTCATTAGCTGAGAGAGTTGATTTGAAAAGGTGCTTTTTTCCAACATCTCTTTTGATAAAGGCTCTTCAAGCTTTGAGATCAGCTGAATCGATTGGCTGGTAATACCGACCAAGAACTGCTCTTCTCCCGCTTGAACAATCGCGATACGCTCTTTAGTACCTACTGGAATTTGGCGAATAATCGACAAACCTTGCTGGTTGCTCATCGCTGGCACTTGCATACGTTTAAGTAACCAAGCAAGAAATAAGATGAAGCCTATAACCAAAATTAGCGACCCAAATGTGGTCGCTAAATCGAGGTCTGGCGCGGCAGCGAATGCATAAGATGGCGCCATGATTATCCCCATCGCCACCAGCGTTTGAGTCCGTATTGCCATTAACGCAGTTTCTTAATACGTTCTGTTTGGCTGATTACGTCGGTCAAACGAATACCAAACTTGTCATTGACCACAACCACTTCGCCATGAGCAATTAAGGTGCCGTTAACCATCACATCCAAAGATTCACCCGCAATGCGATCTAACTCTACAACAGAACCTTGGTTTAATTGCAACAAGTTACGGATGCTGATTTGCGAACGCCCTACTTCCATCGAAATAGTCACCGGAATGTCCATGATGGTGTCGAGCTTACGACGCTCATCTTCAGAGATAGGCGAGGATGAATCTGTCAGCTCATCCAGTGGTGCGGCTAACACATCATCCGCATCCATCGAAGGTGCCGACGGATCTTCACCAAGCGCGGCAGCCCACTCGTCTGCCAACTTTTGATCTTCACTAGGTTCCATTACCAAATCCTATTTTCGTACTTATTATTCGTTGTCTTCATCATTCTCAAGCTCAGACATCAAGTCTTTACCCAAGAACGCTAGGTCTGTTTTAACCACATGCGGTCGTTCAATCTTCTCGGATATTTGAACAGCCAGCTTCTCTCCAGAGCGCCCCATTTTCACACGATACGTAGGGAGTTCTTCAACAAACATGGTCGCATGTTCTGGCATATCCATTGGAATCACATCACCCGGACGTAGCTCCATTAGGTCACGTAGCGAGATATCTTGCTCAAGAAGGTTTACACGAAAGTTAACCGGAACATCCATGATCTCATCACGTAAAGCAGTGCTCCAACGCACGTCGGTTTCCATCTTATCTGACTGAACACCAGCATCGAGTAATTCACGGATTGGCTCTACCATCGAATACGGCATCACAACGTGGAAGTCGCCCCCACCGCCATCAACTTCAATATGGAACGAACTCACCACGATAACCTCAGTTGGGCTCACGATGTTTGCCATGCTTGGGTTTACTTCTGAATCTAAGTATTCAAATTCAACGCCCATCACTGGCGACCACGCTTCTTTGTAGTCTTCAAACACTATTTTAAGAAGTAGCTGAATAATACGGCGTTCCGTTGGGGTAAATTCACGACCTTCAATCTTGGCGTGGAATCGACCGTCGCCACCAAAGAAGTTCTCTACCAAAATGAACACCAAGCGTGCTTCCATCGTGATCAGTGCCGTACCTTTCAGTGGTCTGAAACGCACCATGTTAAGACTGGTCGGTACGTACAATGTATTTTGGTATTCACCAAATTTCATCATTTGTACACCGTTAATCGAAACTTCCGCCGTTTTTCTCAACATATTAAACAAGCTAATGCGCATATGACGCGCAAAACGCTCGTTAATAAGCTCAAGGGTCGGCATTCGACCACGAACAATTCGATCTTGAGAAGAGAAGTCAAAGTTAACGGCATTGTCGGACTCCGTTTCTGAGACTTCTTCTACCTCTTCAACATCATCTACACCATGTAACAGCGCATCAATTTCGTCTTGGCTTAATAAATCGGTCACGGATTGCCTACTGAATCACAAAGTCAGTGAATAACACTTTTTCAATAACAGGTTGCCCAACGGCCTGAGTCAGGCTCGCTTTAATATCTTCTGTCGCTTTATCTCGCAGCTCGATACGCCCTGTTGGCGATCGTAGTTGATCTACCGTCGCGGACGCAAACGTAGCCAAAAGAGTGCTTTCAACCAATGGTGAATGGTAACGAGCAAGTTCTTGATTATTACTGCCACGCACCATTAATTGCGCTTTAATCTGAACAAGACGATCCTTTTTATCGCCAGAGACATTAAATAGGAACGGCTGTGGAATATTGACATAAGCGACAGGTTCGGCTGCTGTCATTGGTGTTTGCGCGTTGTTTTCTGCTTCCGCAGCACCGCTGTCAGAGCCCATTAAAAAAAATGCTGCACCACCACCACCCAGTAGTAACACGACAACTGCAATTATAATGATCAGTAATTTATTTTTGCCTTTGGGTGCTTCTTGTTCTTCTGCCATGCTTATCTCTAATTCGTCGTTAAAACCATCTAACTGTTTGGTGTGCACCTAATATTAGGCGTAATAACTAATTCCATCACGCTTTGACGCGACATTCAATTCAAGATTGCTGTTGCTATCAAGGTTTTCGTCACCTTGCCCATCATTTGCACCTCCTGAACCTGATTGTCCAACCCCATCACCGCCATTGTAGCGCGCTTGTCCTTGCCCTGTGCTTTGTTGCTGCACGGAGGAGTCCGCAAGCTGCATACCCTGCTGTGCAAGCATCTCACGCAGTCTTGGCAATGTCTGTTCAATCACATCGCGAGCTTGCTGGTTAGTCACCGTAAAGTGCACATTCGCCACGTCATTATTCATTGTCATGCGGATCTTTAACTGCCCAAGCTCTGGCGGGTCCAGTCGGATATCCAAATTCTTTAAGTTTTTGGACATCATCATCTGCACCTTTTCAGCTACTTGCTCGTTGGCGAGCTCCTTGGTTAGCTGAAGCGGTGCTTGTTGCGCAGCTTGAATCTCAGCTCGCGTCGGTGCTGAACCTACCGGTGTCGTCCCTTGCACGCCTGCTGCTGAGGCTATTTGCTGTGCAAAACTGCTCTCTTTACTGTCTTCTTTGCCCGTTGCTCGCCCTAAACCAGCCAGTGCTGCCGTTCCTGCGCCGGCTTTAAGCATTACGTCCTTAGTTCCAGCCTTAGCAGCTAACATCTCCGTACCCATTAGATTGGTTGCGGCGTTATGTGTGGCTGCGAGGTTCAAATCTGGCGACGAGCCCTGTGCTGAAGAAGCTCCCGACGAAGCACTCGATGCTTGTTGGGCTGCCGCTTGCTGAACTTGTTGCATTTGAACAGATTGGGCGTGATTTGACTGAGCGAGTGCCGCTTGAGCTTTATCCACTGCCACATTCTGTTGCATTATCTGCTGACTTGCTCCTGCTGCTACCGTCGTTGCTGCGACCCACTCTTCGGGATTATCCGTTGCAACGTCTGATGCTTCCGGTGGTGCATCCCAATTGATCGCAGCAGGCGCTTGGCTAACCAGCTGACTCGCCTGTTCAACTAACTGTGTACGCTGCTGTTGAAGCACGACTAGTTCAGACGAAGCTTTTGCTAAAGTCGCCTTTTCAGCATCGGAAAGATCCTCGCCACTTAACTGTTTCGTCTCTAGCTCATTCACAACCATTTCGGTTGCTTCAATTTGGGTGTTCAATTGATTAATGGCTTGAGTATGCATTTCTACCTCAGCCGCCAATTCCAACTCTGCTTGCGTCAACACTTGCGACGGTTGAACTGGCTCAGAAGCAGAAGTCACTGTACTTTGCTCGACTTTGACTGATGGTTCGATCTGCTGCGGTGCCACACCCTGCTGCTTCAATTGCTGCAGTTGTGCTTGTTTAAGTTGAGGCACAGGCACATCGTCACTCATCATCGCAACTGGTGTCGAATCGACTTGAGGCAAGTCTTTGCCGTTTGCTGAAGTTTGTAAGGTTTTATTTGCCTCATCCAGTTGGCCGAGCAGCTTATTGCCTTCACTCATTGCGGCAGACGCCTTACTCGCATCCGTCGTTTGTCGGTCAACCTGTGTTAACTCTGGCCCATTCGATTGAACTGGTTGAGACCTGTTTTCAGCCATTGGCTCTGCCGCCGTATTTGGCTGTGAAACGCTTTTTTCTACTGCAGATGATGCCTCCGCAGGGGCCTGTGATTTGTCTGAAGCAATAACATCCTGTGTTGCCGGTTTTTGCACACCATTTTCAAGAGCCCCAGCTTTATTTGCGTCTGCAGTGTTGCTCTTTTTAACCGACTTATCATCTGAGGCCGAGGTATTGTCGGCACTCTCGCTTTTTAGAAGCGCATCTTCACTCTGTGACGCCGTCTGTCCGTCTGACGCTTGTCCGTCGCTAGCCACTTTCTTAGCGGTATCGGCGACATTCTCCGACTTTTCAGTATCATCAGAGTCTGCGGTTACTTGCTGGGCATCGCCTGACTCGTTGCCTTTAGCTGCCTGGGTTTTTACCTCTTCACCAAAACCCAGTGCGTCTTTCAGGGAAACGAAGAAACCTTTACCTTCACTGCTTTCGCTTGTTTGTGCTGAAGAACCACTCGCCTCCAACAGTGAAGTGGCTTTGCTAGTGACTGAATTTGAAGAAGGACTAACATTCATATGTACAAGCTCTATCTAATCACTTTGACGCCAAGGTACTTGGAGCGGCAAAAAGAAAGTGAAACTCCGAACCCTAAAGATTCAAGAGCGTAATAACAGAGCTAATGAAGCAAAAAACATGCCTGAGATGACGATACTGTGAGAAAGGTCAATAAAATGTAATTTCGAGGGAAAGACTAGCGACGTTGTCGGCTGTATAACAACGTCGAAAACTCATCCATCTGTTTCTGCTCACGTTGGTCTTGCAGCTTCGCTTTTTCTTTCTGCTTCTTTTCCATTAACCATTCGTACGACTTACGCTGTTTGCGCAGCTCCATCCAATACTCTTGGCAGTTATCAACCTGGCTCTTGAAGTGACCTTCTGCCTCTTTTTGTTTGGATAGCGTGTCATCTAATTGAGTAAGAAATCGATTCAGGTGTCCATATTGACTTGCTGTTAGCCCTGCTTTACCGCGGTCGACTAACTGCTGACAATAATCCAAACGGTATTTCTCAATCTGCGCGACTTGTTCGTAATAACCTTGCAGCTCAGCATTGGCTTTGTTGAGTGCCAACACCGCCTGATTCTCTTTTTCTTTTGCTTGCTCTAGCAAGAATTCAAGTGCGTTATCCATCAGCAAACACTCAGCTTATTGAACACTGTCATATCATTAAAGATCGTCACAGAGCTAACCTCCCAACACGTGTTTCAGCATATTGACACACATATCGTAAGGTACCGTCTCTTTCATTTTCTGCTGCAGATATTCATCGAGTTTCGGCTTAAGCGTAAAGGCACTGTCTATCGCTGGATCTGTCCCCGGCTTGTAGGCACCGATAGAGACCAAATCTTGGTTCTTACGACAAATCGACAGTACCTGTCTTACCGCTTTCGACATCAGTACATGCTCTTCGGTGGTGATTTGCGGCATAACACGACTCACCGACTTCTCTACATCAATCGCAGGATAGTGACCCGCGTCCGCCATCTCACGAGACAGCACGACGTGACCATCAAGAATCGCTCGCGACGCGTCGGCAATCGGATCTTGAAGATCATCACCTTCGGTCAAAACCGTAAAGAAAGCAGTAATTGAGCCTTGTTCATCACTGCCATTACCGGCACGCTCAACCAGTGCAGGCAATTTAGCAAACACCGACGGTGGGTAACCTTTGGTTGCTGGCGGCTCTCCAACAGATAGGGCAATCTCACGCTGAGCTTGCGCAAAACGGGTCAGTGAATCCATCAATAGCAATACGTCAAGACCTTGATCACGGAAGTATTCTGCTACTGTCAGCGCCGTTTGACAGCCTTTGAGTCGCATCAAAGGTGACGCATCGGCAGGCGCGGCTACGACAACCGAACGCTTACGGCCATCCTCGCCTAGGATCTCTTCAATAAATTCTTTAACTTCTCGCCCACGCTCACCAATCAGACCCACGACCACCACTTGCGCGGTTGTACCTCGAGTCATCATGCCAAGTGTCACCGATTTACCCACACCAGAACCTGCAAACAGGCCAATACGTTGGCCTTTACCTACCGTAAGTAAGCCGTTGATAGCCTTTAAACCAACATCGAGAGGTTCTGATATCGGCTTGCGTGCCAATGGGTTGATGGGTTCAGCATTAAAAGAGGCGCGATGCTCAGTATAGAGTGGTCCCAAGCCATCCAGAGGGTTACCCACACCGTCAATCACGCGACCAAGCAGTTCCATACCAACAGGAATGCCACTCTCACTTGTCATCGGGGTCACTCGCGCGCCCGGCAAGATACCGGTGATCTGCTCGCTAGGCATTAGAAATAGGTTGTCACCAGAGAAGCCGACTACCTCCGCTTCCATCTGCCCTGACATGGTTTCGACCAAACACAAGCTGCCGATCGGCGCTTTGCATCCCGTCGCTTCTAGCGTCAAACCGACCACTCGCACCAGTTTTCCTGACGCAATTGGTCGAGACTTAAGACCATCAACTTTGTATTGCCCAAGGCGGTCTGCAAGCTCAAGCACTATTCGTTACCTTGGTGACGATTCACGCCACAAAAATTTTGGATAACCTGACGAACACGATCTTCCATACGGTAGTTGACGCTCGACTCTCCCGCTTCAATCTGAACATCACCGCGATTCAATGCAGGTTCAGCGACAAGCGTCCAGTTACGGCAATCCAGTTCGGTTTCACCATAAGCTGAACGAATGATTGTGACATCTTCAGGGTGCAGCTTAAGCGTGATTGCATGACCTGAGATAGGCAGAGACTCAACCGACTCTTTCACGGTATCAAGAATAATTTGAGGGTTGGTCTGCACCTCAACATGCACCACCTCTTTAACCATGGTCAGCACCATATCGACGAGCTGTTTTTCAACCTGAGCATTCATCAGCTCTAATGGTTGAGCAAATTGATTGGCAAGCCCCATGAAAATAGCCACTTGTTGCTGAATATACTCTTGTCCAGCAGTTACGCCCTCTAGCTTGCCTGCTTCTGTACCTTCAGCATGGCCCGCCGCGAAACCCTCTTCTTTGCCTTTCTCGTAACCTTGTTTAAAGCCCGCTTCTTGACCTTGGTGTAGACCCTCCTGATAAGCCCCTTGCTTAATCAGCTCGATCTGCTCTTCGGTCAACACTAGCTCTTCGTCTTCAATCGCTTCTTCAACGGTTGGCATCCAGCTTGGGTCGTAGTTAAAAGCGGTCTCTTTCGCCTGTTGGTGTGTCTCAGACGTATAATCAGGCAGCCCCCACTTCTGAGGTTCCGCTACCGTGTTGTCCTCATCGGGACGGAAAAAGCCGCGCTTTCTATCACCTGACATAATAAATACCTATCAAATAGACCAAAAGTTTACATAACCTTACTTCATCCTGTAAGAGCTCAGTCACCCAGTGGAAACTAGTCAGAACCAACCGTTCGAGCACACCGCTTATGCAAACCAAAAATAACAATGAAATCGATAAAGAAAAGCCCCATCAGTGTGGGGCTTGGTCGTTTCTAACTTATAGGAACTCGTCGGCACCACCAGACAGCATAATCTCGCCACTGTCGGCCATTTTCCTTGCAATGCCCAAGATCTCTTTCTGAGCGGCTTCAACATCCGATACTTTCACTGGCGGCATCGCCTCGATATCGTCTCTCATCATATCGGCAGCACGTTTAGACATGTTCTTGAAGATCTTCTCGCGCAGACCTTCATCAGCGCCTTTAAGCGCTTTCTGAAGAACGTCTTGTGGTACATCACGCAGCAGCTTTTGAACACCTTGGTCGTCGACTTCGATAAGGTTCTCGAATACGAACATGAGGTCTTGGATCTGAGTTGCCATGTCTTCGTCTTGGTCGCGGATTTGATCCATCAACACGCCTTCGACGTTGTTATCCATGTAGTTCATAATCTCTGCTGCTGCCTTCAGGCCGCCAATCTTGGCCGCTTGAGCACCAGCTTGACCCGCAAACTGTTTCTCCATGATTTCGTTCAGCTCAGCCAGTGCTGAAGGTTGAACTTCTTCAAGGTTGGCAATACGCATCATCAGATCTAAGCGAACACGCTCAGGGAACTGCGACAAAATCTCAGCCGACTGATCCGCTTCTAAGTACGAGAGTACGATTGTTTGGATCTGCGGGTGCTCATTGATGATGATACTCGCAACCTGACGAGGATCCATCCACTTCAATGAGTCAAGACCTTTCGAGCCTGTACCTAGAAGGATTTGGTCAACAAGGTTATTCGCTTTATCTTCACCCAGAGCAGCCACCAACGCATTACGCATAAAGTCTTCGCTACCCATACCGATATTAGTGTACTTCTGAATATCGTCTAGGAAAGCGCGGTGTACTGCGCCTACTTTCTCTTGAGAAAGGTCAGCGGCACGCGCCATTGCACTACCCACACGCTGAACCTGTTTTGGTTCAAGGTGTCGGATAATACCCGCGGCGTCTTCTTCGTTAAGACTTAACAACAAGATCGCTGCGCGTTCGTCACCAGAAATTGATGCGATATCAACGTTCGCAACTTCTGCTACTTCTCCACCTTCACCTTGTGGAACAATTTCATTAGCCATCTGCCATCCAGTTCTTAACTACTTGAGCCGCTAGCTCTGGTTCATTTGCGACCAGAGCACGTACTGCTTTCAATACATCTTCATCTTTATGAAGGTTTGGTAAGTCAATGCTTGAGCCAAACTCAAACAGTTCACCACCTTCAATATCACTGCCAATCAAGCTGGTCTCGCCATCAGCACCAATCGGTAATCCATCAGGACCATACGCTTGTTCATCACTGTCTTCAGCTGGGTTAAGCAGTTTCTTCATAGCTGGACGAACCAGTACAAGAACGACAACAATGATAACCAAGGCGCTTGCAAACCATCGAACCCAATCGTTGAAGTTCGGGTGATCCCAAATAGGCACATCCGGCAGCACATCGGTCACTTGCGGAGCAAATTGAACGCTCAGCACATTCAACAAATCACCACGGCCTTCATCAAAGCCAACTGTGCCAATCAGAACTTGTCTGATCGCATTAATCTCTGTTTCGCTCAACGGTGTGTGAACGACTTCACCAGTATCTGGGTTCACAGACTGGCGATTTTTAATCGCGACTGACACAGTTTGACGGTTAACCGTGCCGCTCTGCTTACGTTCATGACTGATGGTGGTATCGAGCTCAAAATTTCGTGTTGCTTCTTTATGAACCGAGCCTTGGCCCATTAATGAGCCATCTTTCATTTGCGCCACATCTTGTGGAATCGAGGCATCCGCCGGCGGTTGGTTACTCAACGCACCCGGTACGCCTGCGACGATATTACCGTTGTTGTAATCTTCTAGTGTGTATTCACTGCGCGTCGCTGGCGTATTTGGGTCAAAGCGCTTACGAGTCTGCTCTACCGCACTGAAATCAAGTTGGATGTCTACTTGCGCGGTGTAATTACCGAAACCAAGAATTGGGATCAGTACCGAGTCAATCTTTTCACGAAGCGCCTGCTCTTGATTTCGCTCTAATTCATGCTCTTTCCGGCGAGCCGCTGAAGCAGGGTCTTGAGAGCCAGAGCTTAGTAGACGACCGTGTTGGTCGGTCACCGTAATTCGTGATGTTTTCATTCCAGGGACAGCACTGGCAACCATGTCCACAACAGAGTCGACCTCTTGCTGCTTGAGGTTAGTCCCCGTTTTAAGCGTCAAAAATACCGATGCTGATGCTTCTTGATTGTGGCGAACAAACACACTCTGTTTTGGTAACGCCAACAAAACCTGCGCCTTGCGCACCTGCTTCATCTGTTCGATCGCTTTCGCTAGCTGACGTTCGCGACTCAGTTTTAAACGCTCTTGCTCAAGGCGTTGAGATACACCAAAGCCCATATCCTGCATTAGGATATCGTCACCTGCGTTTTTCTCTTGATTCAGACCGGCACGCACCATGTCCAGCTTCAGTGAGTTATATTCACTGGCCGGAACCGAAATGGTATTGCCTTCTAATGAGTATTCGATTTTTTGCTGATCAAGGTAATCAAGCACTGGGATCAGTTCTTCAGTCTCATACGCACCTAACGGACGCATTTCTGGCTCTTTCACCCAGAAAAACAGCATCACTATCAGCGCCACACAGATGGAGATCGAAAGAACAAGTACGACCTGACGCAGGAGATCAAGATCACCTACCGCCATGTCGAACTTCGATGAACTGCGCTCACCTAG
This sequence comes from Vibrio pelagius, assembly GCF_024347575.1. Lineage (NCBI taxonomy): Bacteria > Pseudomonadati > Pseudomonadota > Gammaproteobacteria > Vibrionales > Vibrionaceae > Vibrio > Vibrio pelagius. The sequence goes on along the minus strand of NZ_AP025503.1, from coordinate 903,664 downwards.
ATCAGGGTTTTGCCCTTCGTTGTCCACGTCTGCCCCTGCAACGAGTGCATGGTCATTCGCATCACTAACGGCTAAATCTGTTGTTTGACTATTTTCTGCCACTATCTACTACCTAACACTATACCGGCATATTCATCAGCTCTTTATACGACTCAACCAGTTTGTTTCTGATCTGAATCGTCGCTTCAAAAGCCACACTAGATTTATTTCGAGCAATCATTACGTCGGAGAGAGAGACACTCTCATCACCGCTGTCAAAACGCGTTTGAAGATCTCCTGAGGTTTTCTGTAACGAGTTCACGTTATTGATGGCTTGCGTCAACATATTGCCGAAATCCGCACCAACCGTTTGTCCAGTCGCTGCCGGACGCGTATTTGCAGCTTCGACCATCATTGCCTGCATCTCGCCTTGTAAACCATCTATTCTCATTTACTACCTCAGAGTCAAAATTATGACTTTCTTTGTCGCTTTACTATTGATTGAGCAATTAATGTGCCACTGCTGATAAAAGACAGTGGTAGAGTGATTAGCTATCGTACTCTATGTCCACAATCAATGCAGGATTACTCGTATTTAGTTTGGGATATCTATCCCAGCATCGCGCATTTTCGCCAATTTATAGCGAAGTGTACGAGGGCTAATACCCAGTTTTTCAGCCATATCTTTACGACGACCATTACAAGCAATCAATGTCTCGAGAATGATAGCGTACTCTTGATCACGAAGCTCATTCCCTAGACCTTCGCTGGCGGAAGAGACTTTAGTGACGGGGTTAACTTCCGCAATAGGCTTAACTTCAGGAGTTGCGACGTCATTACCTTCAACAATCTGCTGCAGACTGCTAGCATCTTGCCAATCGACACCTTCAAGCAAAATATGCTCTCCAGTGATGTTCGATTGTTCGCTTAATATTAACGCACGTTGCACTACATTATCTAATTCTCGAACGTTGCCAGGCCAAGGGTAGTGGATTAGCTTACCGACAGCTTCAGCGGAAATCGTCGGTACAGGCATCCCAAGCTTGGTGCAGTGACGCTCAATAAGGTGCTTAGCAAGTGGCTCAATATCTCCCTTGCGTTCACACAGTGGTGGCCAAGAGATAGGAAATACATTAAGTCGGTAATACAGGTCTTCGCGAAAATTACCTTCCGAGACATACTGTTTCAGATCACGGTTACTGGTTGCCAACACACGCACATCGAGTTTGATGCTCTTGCGACTACCAAGGCGCTCTACCTCGCGCTCTTGCAGTACACGTAATAGCTTCGCCTGAAGATTAAGATCCATCTCACTGATCTCATCGAGCAAGATTGTACCACCCTGTGCTTGTTCAAACTTACCTGGACACGCTTGGATTGCTCCCGTAAAGGCCCCTTTTTCATAACCAAACAGGGTTGCTTCAAGCATGTTGTCAGGAATAGCTGCACAGTTGATCGCAACGAATGGGCCATCTTTACGGTTAGAGGCGTTATGGATGTATCGTGACATCACCTCTTTACCTGAACCGCTCGGCCCAAGTACCATCACGTTTGCGTCAGTTTTGGCCACTTTGTCGGCCAACATTATCAGCTTAAGGCTCTTTTCGTCAGCCACCACCGCATCGCCGTTGTCTTCCGACTTAACCGGTGCGTAGCGACTCACCATATTCAACAGCACTTCTGGCGCAAATGGCTTAGCCATGTAATCGATCGCGCCTTCTTTCATCGCTGCAACGGCATCTTCAATGTTGGCGTAGGCAGTCATCAATAGCACGGGTAGATTTGGCCAGTTTTGCTTGATGTTTCTAAGCAGAGCTAATCCACCCATTCCCGCCATCTGAACATCGGATACCACGATATCAACGGAGTTAGACTTTAACTTGACCAGAGCATCTTCCGCGCAGTCCGCTTCTAGCCATTCGTAGCCAGCGAGCGCGAGCGTATCGACCAAGGCTTCACGTAGACCTTCATCGTCTTCTACGATTAACACTTTGCTTTGAGCCATGTGATTCTCCGTGTAAATTCGGTTAAAACTTAAATACTTTCAGCAGTAGAAGGGCGTTCCAATGGCAGACACATGGTAAAGCATGCGCCATCGCCCTCTTCTGATATTAATTCTAATCGCCCTTCGTGAGCGCGGCACACCATCTGCACCACGGCTAGACCAAGGCCAGTACCTTGAGAGCGAGTGGTAAAAAACGGCTCCATGATTTTCCCTTGCAGCTCTTTCGGCACACCAGGACCACTATCCTGTACCGATATTTTAAGCTCACCATTCACTGGTCGGAAAAATACGTCAACTTGTGACTCTTTACCCGCAATCTGTACGGCATTGAGTACCAAGTTACTTAGCGCAGAAGCGATGGCGTTAGCATTGCCAAACATTTGCGTATCTTCACCTTCAACTTCTTGGCAATAATCGATGTTGTTGGTCTTAAGTGCCGTCTCGACCATCGGTTGATATTCCGCAATCAATTCCGAGACCGTAAATGGCTTCACGACTTTGTTATCGCCGCCTTTAGCGAACAACAGCATATCATTAACCTGCTTCTCTAGATCATGCAGTCTATCCATAAGCTTAGTTTGAAAGCGCGTTTTTGTGGCAGGAGGCAAGTTTGGCGCAGCTAAGTTGGAGGCATAAAGCATCGCACTGGATAAAGGAGTACGAACTTGGTGCGCCAACGAAGCAACCATTCTTCCCAATGAAGAGAGCCTTTGAAGATCACTCACTCGAGATTGAAGCAGTCGAGTTTCTGTCAGATCGGTAATTAAGATCAATTGACCAGTAGTTGATGCAGAGATCGCCAAACGCACTTTGCGACCATTTTTCAGTGAGATTTCATGGCCGTCATCATCTTTGGGATCAAATGCACTCTGGATCACTGAGAACCACTTTTCTCCCACCAGCTCGACACCTAATATACGGTGGGCTTCTGGGTTGGCTTCTCTCACTTCACCTTGAGTATCCAACAAGATAACGCCAGCAGGCATCACATCGAGTACTTGCTTGTATCGCTCAACTTGCTGCTCAACAGAGTCTAAGTGTGATTGGTTTTCTGGTTGGTCGGATGCGTGCATATAAAAAATTGGCCTCAAATACTAGAATAGCCTGACATGCACCACACACATCAGGCTATTCGCTATATTTATCACATAGTTAAGCCGTCAACAACTCGACTATCTCTGATTAAAAGGTAGATCAGAGTTGTGTATGAGCTACCATCCTCAGTCCGATTTATCGCTGCAAATTGTATTTGCGCATTTTCTCTACAAGGGTTGTACGTCGCATACCCAACATGTCTGCCGCACGAGCAACCACACCACCTTGTGCTTCCAAAGCTTGGTTGATCATATTCACTTCTAAATCAGCCAGCAGCTCTTTTAAGTTTACGCCTTCTGGTGGCAGTTCTTGTGGAGCATTGGCGTTATCATTGAGATCATCTTGTTGATCAAAACTGAAGTCTTCAGAGAATATATCCGCTAGTGCGTCGCGCTCTTGCTCTTCTTCCGACACAAAGCTATTAAACTCTGGCTGGAATTCAGGGATATCACTATAGCGATACTTGGTAGGTAGATGGTTTACATCAACCAAGCTGTTTGGATACAGAATAACCATACGTTCAACCAGATTCGCCAATTCACGGACGTTGCCTGGCCAGTCATGCTCCATTAAAGAGTTAACAGCACGCGGAGTAAAACAGATCGGCATACTGCCTTCCGCTTCCATACGTGTCATCAGCTCTTGCAGTAATAGCGGTATATCCTCTTTACGCTCTTGCAGTGCTGGCATCTCGATTGGGAACACGTTTAATCGGTAGTAAAGATCCTCGCGGAACGCTTCTTCATCAATCATGCTCTCCAGATTGCGGTGTGTTGCTGCAATCACACGAACGTTAGCTTGCAATGTTGCATTACCGCCGACACGCTCAAAACAACGCTCTTGCAGTACACGTAGCAGTTTTACCTGCATTGCCATCGGCATATCGCCAACTTCATCGAGGAATAAAGTTCCACCTTCCGCCAGTTCAAAGCGACCTTTACGTGCAGTGATCGCACCGGTAAAGGCCCCTTTTTCATGACCAAAGAGTTCGCTTTCTAACAGGTCCGGAGGAATGGCACCACAGTTAACAGGTACGAAAGGTCCACCACGGCGTTTTGAATGGTAGTGAATGTTACGAGCTACAACTTCTTTGCCTGTACCTGACTCACCTAGAATCAACACGTTAGCTTCAGTAGCAGAGACTTGCTCGATGAGGTGACGGACCTCTTGAATGCCTGAGCTTTGACCGACTAGGCTACGAAACAGAGTATTTTTGCGTGCAGATGAGACGACATTAACGCCTTTGCGACCTAAAAAGTCTTTGCAATGCCTCAATGCATCACTCAGTTGCGGGTAATTGAGCGGCAGTTCTAGCTCACCCACATAGTTGGTTAACTCATCCACAGAATAGTTATGCTTACCCATCACTAACAAAGGGATATGGTTAGCCTTGAGCAGCTGTTGATTGAGTAAAGAAGTGAAGCCGTTACCTTTAATGGAGCCAATAATGCACCCAGCCCACTGTTGAGACCAGTCGACTTTATGTGCTTGTTCAGAGCTGACAACTTCGCAGCCCTCTCCTACAAACTCTAATATGGTGCTTAAATTGTGACGCTCTTGAGCATTATCGTCTACGACAAGCAGTTTTGACAAACCTTGCATAAGTAGGATGTATTGCCTTTATTATTGGTGTGATGCGGAAAACATTAGCAACGTAATCTATAAAACAGAAAAAGTATCATTGATAAGATTAACGATAGACAAATTATGAAAATCAGCAACGAAAAAAGCCATTAGGCTATCTAATGGCTTCTATTTTATTTGATTAAAAAAATAAGGCAACCAACCAATTAACTCATGTGAGATCGGTTAGAACTTTGAGTTTTCTCTAAATACCCACCTCAGCAGAGGTTAAATTGTGATATTCATTCGGGATCTGGTCCCAAGCACTCTTAATCTCACGGATAATATCAATCACATCATCAATAGGTTGAGGGTCATTTTTGTGATTCGCTGCAGAAATTTGCGTGATCATAAACTCATAAAGTTGATCTAGGTTTTTTGCGATATCACCACCATCGTCCATTGAAAGACAACTACGAAGGCTAATAATGATATCTAACGCTTTACCCAGACGCTCACCCTTAACAGGAATATTCCCTGCTTGCATCGCAGCCTTACCTTGAATAAGACGCTCGATAGCACCTGCCATCAACATTTGAACAATTTTATGGGGTGAGGCAGCAGTAAGCTGACTATCCACTGATACCTTTTTATATGCCTGTAAAGAACCGCGCATAGTAAACCTCTTCTATAAAAACTTTTTATACTGTTGAACTGACTTGTTACCGTGACGGTACTTCTGTAAGTCTTTGCCGACTCGTGTCGTTTCCGCTTGCATCAGCTCAACCAATTTTCTTGTCCTCGTAATGGCATTATACCACTCGGAGCTTTGCTTAACGTCGGGGTGTGAATCCAATAAATGAAGCACGTTTTTCAGCAACTGTTCCCTGTTATCGACAAGCGCCATTATTTCTTCAGTATTAATTTCACTTATTTCGAACTTAGCCATAATTTGTTGATCTAGTTCACAAAGCTTCTGAAGTTCGTCCTTCATCTATTAACCTAACGCGTTCATCATGCTGCCCAGTTGGGACTGCATTTTACCAGTTGCTTCTTGCATCGCAGTAAAGCGAGAGTGAGTGCGGCTTTCTAATCCGTCCATGCGGCGATCAAGTGCCGCCTGATCATCCGCTAATCGATAATTCTGTTCAACTAGGCTTCGCTCACGTGTTCGAATTGAACCAGTTACACCCGTAATACCTTGAATGGCATCTTCAACCTTCTTAGCAAAGCCATTGTTACCGCCAAAGAAGTCTCCCAACTTGTCGAAATTGTTGTTCAACTGGCGATCCAACATATCGTAATTGATTTCAAGCGTACCTTGACGGGTTGTTGTAATACCAAATTCAGTTAGGGATCTGATGTCTGGTGGTGCACCTTTGATGCTAGTTGAAAATACACTTTTCAAACGCGAGTCTGCATTTCTCACGGTACTATCACCGGCCAGTGGTCCTTTTTGACCCGTGGTCGGATCGACACCTGATAAGCTTTTTGAAACTTGATAAAACTGATTGTATGACGCCACAAAAGCTTCAATATCTCGACGTACGCTACCTCGGTCATACTCAACCCCGATCTCCGCAGGGGGTTTATCTTTCGGTGTTTTGCCTTTGACCGTGATATCAATACCTTCAATCGCATCTTCAATCACATTATTGTTACTCGAAAGCTGGGCTACACCATCGAGTACAACCATAGAGTCTTGTCCCGCTTGAACTTCAGTCATACCACTGTAAGTATCAAAAGATTGCTGCGCTTTCTCTAAATCTGCTTGAGCTTTATCGATTTTTTCTAGGTGCTCTCGCTCTTCTGGAGAAAGTTTTGAGCGTTCAATATCTTTGGCTTGTTGCTCAGTAATCTCACCCTTGGCAACACGCTCTGCGAGTACGGCTTTTTCTTGAGTGGTTTTCTCTTCAATACGAGCTTGTTCAGCCTCAAGCTTTTGCTGAGCTTCTTTCGGTGTTACGTAAGAGTCCGTCAGTGTACCCGACGCGGTGTTGCTCCACCCCGGCACATCTGGCGCCTTCTCGATGGCTTTCTCATCCAGTTCGAGTTCTGGTGTGTAATAAGAATCTAATAATGTGCCTGATGCCGTCTCGGTCCAACCTGGAATGTTGTCTTCTGGCATAACAGAAGCCGATGCCTTCGCTGCATCTATCGCGGCTTGACCAGCTGCCGCGGCTGCCTCTCCAAAAGTTTGGCTGCTTGGATCTTGAGCGAGTTCTGAATCAAGCGGTAGGCTTTCAGCTTCAGACGCCTCCTGTGGCACAGGATTGCCTGCAGCATCCACCTCTTGTGGTGTTTCGGTTGCCGCTTCTATAGGGGCAACATCTTGCCCTGGAGCAGGCACTGAGAGGATCTCTTGAGCGGCTAGGCGTGCCGATTCTAAGGCTTTTACACGCTCTTCAAGAGTTTTGTATTCAAGTTTTTTGAGGGGGTTATCCGATGAAGCATCAACATTGATGCTAATCTGTTGTTCTGCGCCAGATAGGTTTGACGCGACGATAAGGCGAGGCCCCTCAACGTCATTAATGACCGAGGCACGAACACCTGGGTTATTGCTTGCACCATTGATGCCTCGTACAACGTCGATAAGTTTCGAACGCTCACCGACCTGTACATCAAAGCTCTTCTCACCAAGCGAAACCTGCAGCTTACCTGGGCCAAACTTCATGTCTTCCGATAGAACATCAGAAGCCACTTTGTGACTTTGGGCAAGCTGCAACACATCGATGGCATATTTGCCTGCAATTGCATCCGTTGTCGCGGTTGCAGACACAACTCCGTCATCGGTACTTTCAACTGTTCTCACAGCGAAAGCTTTTTCCTGACGAAAGTTCGTCATTAAGTTCTTCATCGAATCAAGCGATTCTCTGAGTCTTCCATAGGCACTAATGCTGGAATCGATTCGCGTTCTTTCATTGTCGATACGTTGCTGCTTAGGTATGCGCTCCGCATCGACAATTTTGCTGACCATGGAGTTGATATCCATGCCAGACGACATCCCAAGTGGGCCTAAACTCATTAAATCACCTCAATAATACGACTTAAACCTTCGCCTCCAATAGCCCGCTATTTGAGGTTTGGGCCGCTAGGCGCCTTAAAATCTCAAGCATTTCTTCGTCAGGTATTTGGCGAATAATATCGCCTGTTGTGGCTTCGTATATGGTCACCACATCTCTACCCGACTCTTCATCCACTTTAAAGGCGACACCCTTGTTGATAGAAGAGATAAACTCATTCATCTTCTCTACCATTTTAACGCGCTCTTCTTTATTCAGCTCTTGTCTATCTTGAGCTAATTGAATCGCCGCTTCGGTAGCATCCTCTTGCGATTTCTCTACCTTCTCTTTGGGTGCCACTTCTAACGGTTTAGAAACACTTGGCGCACTGCTACCTTCATCGAATGCAAATTTAATGCCATTAGGTGAGCCATAAGGCTGGACGTTCGATGCGCTGGATGATATTTCCATAACACTCTCCTTCCGACCTCATATGAGCTGTGGCATTAGAGCTCTACCTAAGTCGACCTCTATTGCCGCTTACTAAGTAAGCTTAGCCCAATAAGCTTAGCGCTGCTGATGGAGATTGCTTCGCTTGAGCTAGGATTGAAGTACTCGCCTGTTGCAGGATTTGAGACTTGGTCATAGCTGTCGTTTCTTTCGCGTAATCAGTATCTTTGATGCGGCTCTTAGATGCATTAACGTTCTCGTTGATGTTATCTAAGTTGCTGATTGCATGATCAAAACGGTTTTGGAAAGCACCTAGAGAAGCACGTTGGCTGTCTACAGACTTAAGCGCACCATCAATGATAGATACCGCTTCGTTAGCGCCCGCTACAGAAGTCACGTCGATATCGTTAACCGTCACATCTTTACCGTCACCAATACCAAGCTCACCCGCTAGGCTACCACCGAACTCAACGTCACCTTGTACTTTTTGGCTTGCTGCGAACAGTTGTAGTTTACCGCCTTCACCAACAGAAGCTTTAACGTCTTCACTTTGACCGTTAATGTAAGTCGCAAGCTCTTCAATATCGTTACCTGCTTTTGCAGAGATATTAACTTCTTGCTCTTCACCAAACTTGTCTTTGTACTTCATTGTTAGATCAGAACCTGCCGCTACTGTCCAAGAAGAGTCTTTGCCTTCTTCAACTGTGTAGCTCTTACCACCCATGTCTTGAGTGTCAGTACGCATGTTACCCATTGATAACATTACCGCTTCACCAGAATCTGCACCGATTTGGAAAGATTGGCTACCGTAAGTACCGTTTAGAAGCTTGTTACCACCGAAAGATGTTGTTTCAGCGATACGGTTTAGCTCGTCATTAAGCGCCGTTACTTCTTCTTGGATTGCAACACGCTCAGCCTTAGAGTTTGAGCCGTTTGCAGATTGTAGAGAAAGGTCACGCATACGTTGCAGAATGTTTGTAGACTCATTCATTGCACCTTCAGCCGTTTGTGCAATAGAAATACCGTCGTTCGCATTCTTCACAGCCATGTCTAGGCCGCGGCTTTGAGACGTTAAGCGGTTCGAGATTTGTAGGCCTGCAGCATCGTCTTTTGCGCTATTGATTTTATAGCCAGAAGACAAGCGCTCCATTGATTTTTGTGTACCTTCAGCTGCGCCATTTAGGTAGCGTTGAGCCGTCATTGCAGACACGTTAGTGTTTACATTAATTGCCATAGTTGATCTCCTTTAGGCATTTCTGATGCACGCCAGTGACTCTCACCTCACATAAAGCACACATCAATATTGTCTGATGTACCGCTGCGTCTCTCACCTCACATTGGCACATCTCATTTCTCTCAATCCCTTTAACGGCGCTTTGATTAGAAGCTTTAACAAAAAAATCGATTTTTTTGGTTTTATTTTCAATAACAAGAGAAAATGTGATCGTAGTTCAATTAATCGGGCGATATTCGCTAAAGTTTCAACTATTGATGGATTTATAAGCACATGGTTACTTATTAATTTACTGTGAAAGCGTCGATATTTAACTGCATTTGATATTGAGGTGGTGGTCGTTAACTTTTATCAAAGAAAAAGAACTCTTCCTTTATCTGTACCTGAGCAAGAACGAGATCCCTGATACCTCGTTCTACTCGGTTCTGGGATGACGATAAAAGCCTCCATCTAGCCAAGTCATCATGACCGTCCCCCGTCATTCCCTACAGGGAGGGACGACCGTGATAGGGAATCTCTCTCGCCACCAACGACACAATTGGATATCCCAAAACACTTTACCAAATACCAAAAACGCGAAAACCCAGCCGAAGCTGGGTTTGTTTAGCGCTCATCTCTCACCACGAGCTAATTTGTGGAAGAGGCACTGACAAATGCAATGCCACTTTTATTTGATTAACCTAGAAGACTCAGTGCTGCGTTCGGTGCTTGCTTCGCTTGCGCAAGAATCGAGCTAGACGCTTGAGAAAGAATTTGCGACTTAGTCATTTGCGTCGTCTCTTTCGCGAAGTCTGTGTCTTTAATGCGGCTCTTAGATGCATTTACGTTTTCGTTGATGTTATCTAAGTTGTTGATAGCGTGGTCGAAGCGGTTTTGGAACGCACCCAATTCTGCACGGTGGCTATCTACGTATTTTAGTGCTGCATCAATGATAGCTACTGATTCTTGAGCGCCACCTACCGATGTTACGTCGATGGTATCAACCGTTACTTCTTTACCACCTTGAATACCAAGCTCACCCGCAAGACCACCAGAGAAGTCTACCTTGCCTTCTACTTTGTTGTTACCTGCGAACATTTGTAGCTTGCCATCTTCCGTTACAGACGCTTTCACAGAGTCTTGTTGACCGTTGATGTAAGTCGCTAGCTCTTCGATGTCATCACCCGCTTTTGCATTGATGTTGATCTCTTGAGCTTGACCAAAGTTATCTGTGAACGTCATTTTCAGGTCGTTAGAGCCCTCTTGAACGTTCCAGTTTTTGTCTTTTGCGTTCTCAGTTTGGTAGCTCTGACCACCCATTTGGTCGTTGTCTGAACGCATGTCTTTCAACTCAAGCATCACGGCTTCACCGTTGTCTGCGCCGATTTGGAAAGACTGAGTACCGTATGTACCGTTCAGAAGTTTGTTACCACCGAAAGAGGTCGTTTCTGCGATACGGTTCAGCTCGTCGTTCAGTGCTGTTACTTCTTCTTGAATTGCTACACGCTCAGCTTTGGAGTTTGAGCCATTCGCCGATTGTAGAGAAAGATCACGCATACGTTGCAGGATGTTTGTCGTCTCGTTCATTGCACCTTCAGCGGTTTGAGCAATCGAGATACCGTCATTCGCGTTACGTACCGCTACGTCTAGACCGCGGCTTTGTACGTTCAAACGGTTAGAAATTTGTAGACCTGCTGCGTCATCTTTTGCACTGTTGATTTTAGAGCCAGAAGATAGACGCTCCATAGAGGTCTGCTGAGCGCTGTTTGCGTTGTTTAGGTAACGTTGCGCAGTCATCGCTGAAACGTTGGTATTTACATTCACTGCCATGGTGATTTCTCCAATTGATTTTCCGGTGTTGCGGTTTCCGACGTCTCGGAAAACCAAGTAGTTCTCTCAAAGTTACTTTTAATAACGGCTTAGATTTCTAGAGCTTTAGAAAAAACTTCAAAAAAAACCAATTAATTTAACAAAACCAATAAATACAAACACTTATTAAAGATTTTTTATTCCACAAACTTCCAAAGTTGACGTTTGAAAATTAGAAGAGTTCAATTATTAGGCTCTTCAAAGGAGAATTTTGAGCAAATTTAAGAAAAGAGATGTTTAATAATTGCGCAACTTTTGATTAGAGAAAATTTTGGCAAGGCCAGGATTGACAATGAAACTGAGAAATAAAATAAGAGAGCGTGTTGAAAAGCAGGAAAGTTAGAAGGGAAAAAACAGGAACGCTAGAAAGGAAAAAGCCCCTTTTCCTTTGAGAGAACTGGGGCTAAGTGGCGGTCAGAGCCTGTGTGGAGATCATCGAGAAATGAACACATTCTGACTTACCGTTGCATCCTTACCGTAAAAATGTAAAGCAGGTGAGAGATGAGAGAGCTAAACACTCAATAGTAAGTATGCTTGCCAGTTTTCCTTGCTGTATGGCCCACGTCTGGACACGAACAGCAAGGTCAACCAATAACTATTGCAATAGTGACATTGCAGAGTTAGGCAACTGTTTTGCTTGAGCAAGTATTGAAGTACCTGCTTGTTGCAGAATTTGAGATTTCGTCATTTGCGTTGTCTCTTTCGCAAAGTCGGTATCTTTGATGCGGCTGTTAGACGCATCTACGTTTTCTTGTACGTTCGCCAAGTTGTTAATGCTGTGGCTTAGACGGTTTTGCTTCGCACCCAGATCTGAACGCTGTGAATCAACATAAGTCAGCGCTGAATCGATAATACTGATTGCGTTCTGTGAACCCGCGACCGACGTTAGGTCAATATCTTGTACCGTTGTTTGACGACCTTCACTCTTGAGACCTAACTCAGAAGCCAAACCACCAGAGATAGACATAGAGCCTTGTTGTAGATCCGGTTCAGCAACAAACACTTGTAGGCGACCATCATCGGTAACCGACGCATTAATCATGTCAGACTGACCATTGATGTATGTCGCAAGCTCTTCGATGTCGTCACCTGTTTTTGTCATCAATTCCAGCTTCACTTCTTCACCAGACTTAGTCACAAACTCAAGCTTAAGGTCACGAGCGTCTGCTGGTACTTCCCAGTTCTTGTCTTTGCCGTTTTCTGAATCAAACGTTGTACCACCCATACGGAAATCATCCGCACGGATGCTGGTCAACGCCATAATCATCGCTTCACCAGAATTCGAGCCGATCTGGAAAGAAGCCTCACCAAACGAACCGTTCAATAGTCGACGACCACCAAATGAAGTGGTTTCCGCAATACGGTTAAGTTCGTCTTGAAGCGCCATAGACTCTTCGTTCAGTGCTGTGCGCTCAGCAGCGGTGTTAGTACCGTTTGAAGATTGAATTGCCAAGTCACGCATACGTTGCAGAACGTTGGTAGACTCATTCATTGCACCTTCAGCCGTTTGCGCTATCGAGATACCATCATTAGCATTTCGCATTGCCACATCAAGACCACGCGACTGTGCCGTTAAGCGGTTAGAGATCTGCAGTCCTGCCGCATCATCTTTTGCGCTGTTGATCTTATGGCCTGATGACAAACGCTCCATCGAGGTTGCGAGGTCATTAGACGCTTTATTCAAATAACGCTGCGCTGTCATTGCGGAAACGTTAGTACTTACATTCACTGCCATTTTGCTCTCCTTATGAGTTCGCAAGCTTTCTGCGAAGCGGCCAGCTTTACTCTCATATGGATAAGCACTGACCGTATATTACTTGCTAAACCCTAAGCTAGGGTTTAAGACCTGTATAAATCATTTCTGACTTATATAGATACAAGTTGTGTGCCAATTTTTAAATTGACAAAAAATAAATTTATATCATTAAAAAACAATGAGTTAAAAACAAGACTACTGTTCTTTCAATCGATAGATTACGACTGTGTAATCTCTCTAACCGGTGTGTTGCCGCTTTTTGCCGCTTACGTTACTTACATTTCAAAACGGGTAAGAAAGCGGCAATTTTTAGAACCCTCTCGCACTTACGGCATTGCACATAAGGCATAAAGCAGAGCTCATTTCATACAACAAAGTGTTAGAGGTAATTGAACAGCGTCAAATCTTTCGTTTTACCAAAGGCTTGCTGAGAAGCCTGCAGTGCTCGAGAATTCTCATTGAATTCAATGATCGCTTTTGAATAATCCAAATCTTCAAAGTTACTTTTGGCTTTCGCCAGCGACAACTTGAAGTCCTCATGTTGCTGCTCTTGAATATCCAATGTGTTTAAACGCGCACCAACATCTGTGCGAGCCTTAGTTAAATGGATGAAGGCAGCATGAAACTCTTCCGTTGCCCGATGCAGCTGAGCGGTTGCAGATGAATTAGAGACCGACTCCTCCGCCAACGCCGCTGCATCACGAAAGGTATCAAATATCGAAAAGCTATCTCTTGGCTCTAGCACAATCGAATCACCCTTAGTGATTTGACCGCGCAGCTCAATGTGCAGGCCCTCGTATTTAATCCCTTCTGTTGGGTTAAAATCTTTGGCCGCTACCACACTGCCATCTTTTTCTAGCTGATATGCGTATTTGCCGTTCTGCATATCGACGAATGTGACTTTGTAGGTTGCAGGGTCTTGAAATTCACTGTTAGTCGCACGCTCTAAAAGCAGTTCAGAGGCAGGTTGCAACTCATACGTAGGTTTGTAATCACCAAACGGGTTGTCGATCTCCATGAACAGCTTGCTGCCTGGATCGTTCATTGGCATTTCAAAACTACTGGCGACGCGCATCTTGCGTTGATAGTCGTCACCGCCGTAAATCACGTTACCTTCGTTATCACGAAAGAAAGGCTGATTCTTCAGCTTAGTTCCAGCAAAAGTGTAGTTGCCCGACTCATCTTGCGAGTTCGCCATATATAGGAAGTTATTGGCAATCTCTTGCAGTTCACGTTGTTTTGCCAAGCGATCTGCTGGAGACAATGCACCGTTGATCATCTCCATCACTGTACGCTTTGCTTCATCGGCAAAACCTTCAGAGTTAGAGATCAGCACTTCGTGGTGCTCTAAACGGTTTCTCACCAAGGTAATAGCATCTACATACTGCTTAAGTTGTTCAGACTGCTGCCCAATATTCTGCAAGTAGTGAGTCGCTAGTGGATCATCACTAGGCGACTGCAATTTTTTACCCGACGCCAATTGCGCTTGGTTATGATGAACCTTGTTCTCTTGACGGCGTAGGTCGTTTTGCACCGACTGGTAATTATGGAAACTGGAGATACGAGTTAACATGACTTCCTCCTATTACCTTAAGGCCAAGATGGTATCGAAGGTTTCATTGGCCGCCTGCATAATGCGCGACGATGCCATGTAGGCTTGCTGAAACTTCATCATATTTGCCGCTTCTTCATCGAGGTTCACCCCAGATATAGAAGCGATTCGCTCTTGCGCTGACTGCTTTTCTAACGTTGCAATCTCACTAAGACGATTGGCGGTCGACGCCTTCAACCCTGTATTAGTATTCAGGTTATGGTAGGTATCCAGCAGCGTTGATTTACCTTCGTCGAGTGACTTGTTCGTCTGAATATCCTGCATTTTTCGCAGGTTACCGTTATCACCTTCAGACGGAACAAGGTTGGCGGTAAATTTATCGTTGGCGATAGCGCCAGGTGTCAACTCGAAAGTCGTCCCCATGACAGTCACTGGACCAGATGGTGGATACGGCTGTGGCTGCATCAATACGTTGCCTTTAGTATCCGTGACCGCAAATTGTTCACCACGTGGCGAGACAATCACTTCAAATTCACGCAACTGCCCTGCAGCAAGGATCTTAAATTCCGCATCACCTTGAGCAAAGGTTGTCGAGGCTTCATAGCTCTGTGCGGCAATATCTTTAGGATCATTGCTTTCGATTTGCATCTGAGCGGCAAAACTGCGCGTTGGTCGTAATAGAATCTTTTCACCCAATTCAGGTGGATTACGAATCTCAACACGCATGCCATCTAGATAGAAAGCACTGCCACTCGAGTCAGTGGTAACTTTAACGGTTTCACCGCTCGGCTTCGTGACCACATAATCACTGCCGTCGTACTTTAAGCCGTACTCACCGCCTTTAAGCGCGTTGGTGTTATCAATGAACACCGCAACATCGGCTTGCGACTGACCGCTCGTCACGACACGCGATTTCGCCACCAGCTCTGAATTCACATCGGTAAATAGATTGCGGCCAACATTACCGTTAAGGTCTAGACCTTGGCTTTGTAGCTTATTGACATGATAAGAGAGCGCTGTGGCCATACGGCCTAACTCATCCATCACCTCAGGAATGTGTTCATCACGCATATCCAACATCGAACCAATTTTGCCGTCAATATCTGCGCTCGTAATCGGCTTTATCGCCTTACCTTCAATAATCGCTAAACGTCGTTGATGGGCATCAGGCAATCCATCAATCAATTTCAATTGGCTCGCCTCACTACCGGAAACTAAGGTATGACCGTTACCAATGTGAACGTTAAAGCCTTCAGCATTCGAACGGGGTGTCACCGTTACTTTGGTGTACCCAGATAGCTCATTGATCAGTTTTTCATGCTGGTCGCGCAGGTCATTGTGTGGACCAGGAGTGCGCATCATCAAGCGTTGAACGTCACGAATTTCGATCGCGAGTTGGTTAACGCGTTCGATACCCATATCTAATTTTTTATTGGCAACATCTGACTGCTGGCGAATCGTTTCATGAAATTCATTCAATGTTTGAGAAATGATACCCGCCTTCTCGAGTACCACTTTACGCGCACCGATATCATTTGGCGTATCGGATAACGTTTTGATCGAGTCGAACCACTCGTTCATGTTCTCAGGAATTTTTTTAGAGGCCGTCGAAGACAACATACCCGAGAGCATGTCGATGTTACTTTGGGTGTCGTTCTTATTAGCGGCATTCGTTGTCGATAGGTTTAACTCATTAACGGCAAACTGGTCCCAAGAGCGGCGAACATTTTCCACATGCACACCCATGCCGTAGGTTTGACCACCATATTGGCGCGGATCATTAACACCTTGGATGACAGATTGTCGGCTATAACCCTCTGTATTCGCGTTAGAAATGTTATGACCTGTGGTGTTTAACTGTCTCTGAGCGGTAAGCACACTTTGTGTACCTACATTCAACAGATCTGACGCCATAATGCCCCCAAAAAAACCTAATAAAATCAGTAAAACTGATTAACCTTACGTCTAAAAAGCAATTTACGTGCCAAACTAATTACAAGGCGTTAAAAGAAGAGAGTTGGAAGATAAAAGGTGATAAATAGATAGGAAAAGAGAAACAGATAAAAGAAGAGCCCACCAGTTGGTGAGCTCTCTATGAATCATTGGATCAGTTCATCTGATCGATTTTGGCTTTAACTCTCAACACCTTGTCGGCGTAGTTCGGGTCAGTTGCGTATCCAGCACTATGAATGCCTTTGATAAAGTTCTCTGAGCTGCCTTGATGTTGAAGCGCGGTTTGGTAACGAGGATTCTCATTTAGGAACTTCACGTAGTCGTTAAAGCTCTCTTCAAAGTTAGCGTATGAACGGAATGAAGCTTGCTCTTTTACCGCTGTCTTTCCGTGGAACTCTAGCGTTTGAGTCGCAACCTTATCGCCTTTCCAACTACGATCAGCCTTGATGTTGAATAGGTTATTACTATTGCCCAAAGAGTTTTTCACCATCTTAGAGCCCCAGCCTGTTTCGAGAGCGGCTTGAGCAAGAAGTAGTGATGAATCAACACCCAGAGCACGCGCTGCTTTTTCAGCATACGGACTCATTGAGGCAACGAAGGACTCCGGTGAGTCGAACGAAACAGGCTGTGCCGCCACGTTTGCCACTGTCTCTGGACGTTCTGTTCTATCCACTTTCTTAGAGTATTTAGGGCGCTCAAGTGCAGGATCAAACCCTTCTTGGCGAACCTTAGTTTCTTGATTGTCAGAACCTTGTCCAGCACTAAGCTGAGCAACAATCATATCTGCCAAGCCCAATGAACCCGATGCGCTCAACTCACTCGACATCTGATCATCCAACATCTGACGATAAAACTGTTCATTCTGACTGTTGAGCATGTCTGACTTGAAGCTAGAGTTGGCATCGCGCATCGACTTAAACAGCATAGAAGTAAAAATGGATTCAAACTGTTTTGCTGCGGCTTTAAGCGCTTCTTGTTCACTGCCCTCTTCACCATTGACCGCTTGTTGACGAAGTCGATCAAGACTGCCGATGTCGTGAATAAAGCCGATGTCGTTGTTGTTCTTAATCATGACCCACCCCTTAGATAATGATCAACTGGCCTTCAATCGCACCCGCTTGTTTCAGTGCTTGAAGGATTGCCATTAAGTCAGAAGGAGCCGCACCCACTTCGTTGACCGCTCTTACTAGGTCGTCCAGAGTCAAACCAGGTTCAAACTTAAACATTTTACCGTCACCTTCCGTGACTTCGATGTCTGAGTCAGGAACAACAACGGTTTGTCCGCCAGAGAAACCATTTGGCTGACTAACGCTTAAATTCTCTTTGATTGCTACCGTCATACCACCGTGAGTCACAGCAGCTGAACGAAGACGTACGTGCTTCCCAACAACAATGGTACCGGTACGAGAGTTAACAATGATCTTTGCTGAGCCCTCTGCAGGGTCAAACTCAACATTTTCAATCGCAGATAGGAAAGCGACACGCTGGCTAATCTCACGCGGTGCACGAACTCGAACTGAAGTCGCGTCTACAGCGGATGCCATCTGTGGTCCAAGGAAGTTGTTCACCGCGTCAGCCATACGCTGAGCAGTTGTAAAGTCAGACTCAATTAGATTGAACGTAATGTAATCACCACGACCAAATGGTGTTGGGATCTCTTGCTCAACCGTCGCACCACTCGAAATAATACCGACGTTCGGGTTGTTACCGACAATCTTAGAACCATCGTTACCTTGTGCGCTGAAACCACTCACGACTAGGTTACCTTGTGCGACGGCATACACTTGCCCATCAAGACCTTTCAGGAAAGTTTGCAGTAGCGTACCACCACGCAAGCTTTTTGCTGAGCCGATAGAAGACACGGTGACGTCAACGGTTTGACCTTGTTTAGAGAAAGCAGGAAGCTCTGCAGTAACAATAACCGCTGCCACGTTTTTGGTTTTTGGTTTAGTGCCGGGTGGCAATTGGATGCCAAAATTTTGCAGCATCGCGTTAAACGTTTGATCTGTAAAAGGTGTTGTTTCGCCAGTACCCGGCAAACCCGTTACCAAACCATAGCCAACCAATTGGTTACTACGAACACCTGCAACTTTTGCCACGTCTTTGATACGAGCGGCATGAGCAGTGGTGGCAAGAAATAACATGCCGAAAAGTACAAGTGCTAGCTTTTTCATGGGAGTAACCTGTCTCTATTGCTCTGATTTACATTAAGTTTCTTCTAAATCCAATACCGTTTGTTGATGGTCAAACAATCGGCACTGTGATTATCGCTATAGAGCTACATTAAAAAATCGTGCCAAGAATCCAGGCTCTTGCATATCTTGTTGTACGCCAGTACCGGAATATTGAATTCGAGCATTGGAAACACGGTTCGAAGCGATGGTGTTATCAAAGCCAATATCGTCCGGACGGATCGTGCCGCTCAAGCGAATGTATTCATCGCCGGTATTCAGCGTCATCCATTTTTCACCGCGTACCACCAAGTTCCCATTAGCCAACACCTCAATCACTTCTACGGTAATGTAGCCGCTGATACTGTTACTTTGGTTAGCCGATGCATCACCAGCAAAGGTGTTGGTGTTGCTTAGATCGTAAGAGAAGTTGTATTTGTCGATAGTCAGCTCTTGCCCACCGACAGCCAATGGCTCCATTGATGAGTCGTTCGATTTAGACATATCCGCGTTAGCTTTTTTAGTCGCACGCGTGTTTTCATCAAGCGCCACAGTAATGATGTCACCGATACCGCGTGGCTTAGAGTCATCGTACATACTGCCAATATGGTTGACATTAAATAGCGACCCCGTCGCTGCTGCGTAATGTTCGGGTTTCTGCTTAGGATGGATTGGTGCCCAAGCCGGATCACCCGCTATTGGATCAGTACGACCACGTAATGTGTCTACGATACCAGAGCTCTCTTCACTCGACTTATCACCCTCTACCGCATCGACCACAGTGGTGGCATTTTGTTGTTCTGGCGTTTCGATAGGCTCCAGCATGCTACAACCAGTCATCGAAGCTAGCAGGGCTAAACAAAAAATACGTTTCATGGTGATACTCTCTTAGTCAGCAGCAGGGATAATTACACGTTACTTAATCTAACGATTAAAGTTGTTGGTTAACAAAGCTCATCATCTTGTCTACTGATGAGATCACTTTTGAGTTCATTTCGTAAACACGCTGAGCTTCAATCATGTTGACCAGCTCTTCGGTTACATTTACGTTAGACGTTTCCAACATCGACTGGCGAATGTTGCCTAAGCCATCAAAACCCGGTACACCCTCTTGCGGATCACCACTCGCGCCCGTCGGCAGATAAAGGTTCTGACCAACAGGTTCAAGACCGCCTGGGTTTACAAAATCAGTAATCGTAATCTGACCAACAACGACGTTGTTCTGCTCACCACGAATACGCACTGAAACCTCACCATCGTTACCGACAGTAATCGAAATTGCATCTTCAGGAATGACAATTTCCGGCTGTAACGGGTAGCCTTGACCTGAAGTGACGATTGCGCCGTCGCCATTCAATGTGAATTGACCATTGCGGCTGTAACCTGTCTCACCATCTGGCATTTCAACTTGGAAAAAGCCGTCACCCTCGATCATCATATCTAGGCTGTTGGTTGTCGTTTGCGCATTACCGTGAGTGTGCACTTTTTGCGTCGCGACCACTTTGGAACCCGCCCCCAACATTAAACCACTTGGCAGTTCAGTGTTTTGAGACGATTGACCGCCTGGCTGATTGATATTTTGATAGAACAAATCTTCAAATACGGCACGGCTCTTTTTGAAGCCAACCGTTGATGCGTTAGCAAGGTTGTTTGAAATTGTTGAAATATTGGTTTGTTGGGCGTCTAAACCCGTTTTACTTACCCATAATGCTGGATGCATAGTATTTTCCTTTAAATTCTATTAGCTCATACGAAGCAGTGAATCAGACGACTTGTCCATCTCTTCTGCTGTGCTCATCATCTTGACTTGCATTTCAAATTGACGCTGTAGGTCAATCAAGCTTGTCATTTCACCGACGGCATTCACGTTACTGCCTTCGATGGCACCAGTCAGCAGCGTAACGGCTGCATCAGCTTCGTATGCCTGATCTGGGTTTTTCGAACGGAAAAGACCATTCGTATCTTTAAATAGGGTTTGATTATCTGGGCGAACCATTTTGATGCGATCGACAACGGCAAGTTCTTCAGCTGGAGCGCCTTGAGGAATCACCGAAATCGTACCGTCTGTACCAATTTCTACTTTGCTTAGTGGGATTGGTAAGGTAATCGGTGCGTCGTTTTCACCAAGAACAAGATGACCACTGCCGTTAGTCAGTAGACCGTTTTGGTCGATCTTGAGGTTACCGTTACGGGTTAAACCTTCACGACCAGAATTGTCCATTACCGAAATCCAACCATCACCTTGAATAGTGACGTCTAAATCACGGCCAGTCGTCACAACGCTGCCTTGCTCAAAATTATGGCCCGGGCGCTCTGTCATGCTGAAAACACGTGTTGGCATACCTTCACCGTACGCTTGCATTGAACGAGCTTGTGCTAGGTCAGCACGAAAGCCTGTTGTGCTTACGTTGGCGAGGTTGTTGGCACGTAGCTGCAAAGCTTGCATATTTTGCTTTGCGCCACTCATGGCTAAAAACAGTGCGCGATCCATAATTTTGCTCCAAAAAATCATTATCTAGAGCCAATAAAGCAATCACTGTGCCAACTATGAAATAATGTTTATAATCAGAGTGTTAGGTCGGAAAAAGGGAATTACAGAGATCAAAATGATCCTTTCTGCCAGGGGGTGGCAAGAACAAACGTTACCGCGCGGCAATTGAGGCGGCAAATAGATAGGCAAGCAACAATACCCAATTCAAACGGATTGAATTGGGTATTCGCAGATGATTCAGACCAAGAAGGTATTAACGAATCTGAAGAATATTTTGCTGTAGTTGGTTGTGAACTTCTAGAGAACGCGAGTTCGCTTGGAAGTTACGTTGAGCAGAAATCAGGTCAACCAGCTCTTGAGTCATATCGATGTTCGATTGCTCAAGTGAGCCATTGTTGATTCCACCAAATGAACCCTTGTTAGATTCACCCCAGATTTTATCACCTGAGTAATTAGTAGAATCCCACTGAGTGCCGCCCTTTTTATCTAGACCTTGCTCGTTAGGAACACGTACTAGACCAACACGACCTAGCATTACGTTTTCACCGTTTGAGTATGTACCTAGAACACTACCGTACTCATCGAAGTCAACCTTAGTTAGGAAGCCTGTTGTTGCGCCGTCTTCATCGAATTTTGTCAATTCAAACGGTGCTGCAAACTGCGTCGAAGAGTCTAAACCAAAGTTCAGTGTTTGTGTTACATCCGCGCCATTTAGGTTCACCGGTACGGCACCCGCACCTAACGCTTCAGACACAATTGGCTGACCATTGTTTAGGCTTGCTAGAGTTCCGTCGTTATTAAAGCGCATCGTATGACCGATATGACCCGTCGCGTTTGTCGCATCACCACCAGCAATGTTCAATGGCTTCTCACCTTCACTATCTGTCATAGTGTAGTAAGTCTGCCATGTGTTTGGCTGGGTTTGGTCTTTTAGGTAGTAAGTAGTTAGCTTGTAAGACTGACCCATAGAATCGTAGACCGTTGAAGAGGTCGCACGGTTATAAGTATCTGCATCATTGAAGTTAAACGCAGCCGGATCTTTTAGATCACCGTTTGCAGGTAGGTTGACACCCACTTCAATATTTTCAGTCTGTTTTGGCTTACCAAATTCAGCTGGAATCGCCAGCGGCTTCGGTGCGTAAGATAGAACTTCTCCCGAAGTTGGATCAACATCGTAACCTAGAAGAAACTCATCGTTAGAAGTAACCATGTAGTTATCTTTGTTTAGGTGAAATGCACCATTTCGTGTCAGTTCGTTGATCTCAGGTACCATACGGTCTTTTGCCACAGCGAAGAAGCCTGTGCCACTTACACGTAAATCCATTGGGTTGTTGGTATAAATACTTGAACCTTCGTGGAACTGCTGAGCAACTTTATTCGCTTGAGCACCACCACCTGGAGTGGTTTTGCCGTTCGTAAATAGAGAGCTTGAGTAAACATCACCAAATTCAGCACGCGACTCTTTAAAGCCAAATGTGTTTGCGTTGGCAATGTTGTTACTTGTTGTGTTCAGATCTAATTGAGCTGCGGATAGACCGCTTAAAGCTACATATGACATTCCAATATTCTCCTAATCTATCTAGCCAGCATATTCACTCTATCTTGAGCTACGCTTTGCCAACTTCTAGTACTTCAGCAAGTCGTACTGGCGATGTGAAACCAGCCAGATTGAGTAGTACGTTGCCATCACCTTTGCCAAGAAGCACACTGTTCACGTTCGCATACGTCGATACTTGGAACTCTGCGCTCTCTCCATCCAGTAAACCAGCCGCTTTCACGTTGTATTTACCAGCAGGCAATTGGTTGCCGTCTTCGTCTTTTCCGTCCCATTCAACACGTGTGTCACCTGCAGGCTTAGAGCCGACATCAAAGGTACGGACCAATTGGCCCACTTCGTTCTCAACACGGATCATTAAGTTATCCATAGCTTGAGGAAGTTTTACCATTGCCGCCATGCCGCCATCGCCGGGTTTCACACCTGCCGCGCCAGGAACTAACACATCACGCCCTACTAAAGATGAGGCCTGAAGTGCTTGGTTAGATGTCATTGATGAATTCAAGCTTTCAAACTGTGTATTCATCTTGCCAATGCCATCTACGGTCGCAAATGAAGCCATTTGCGCAATCATCTGGTCATTGCTGACCGGCTTAAAAGGGTCTTGCTGAGCAAGCTGCTTGGTCAATAACGATAAGAAGTCTTCTTGTTTAAGATCTTGCTTACCTGTTGTTTCATCAGGCTTTTTGCTGTCTTGAAGATTTTTAAGCTGATCAACATAGGACAAGCCGCTTTGACCAACATTATTGATTCCGGCCATATGCTACCTCCTTATCCTTATTGACCCATCTGCAGCGTACGCAGCAGCATTTGTTTACTCGAGTCAGCAACCTGTACGTTTGTTTGGTACGCACGTGAAGCTGAAATCATGTTTGCCATCTCTTCCATAACATTAACGTTTGGCTTGTAGATGTAGCCTTCGTCGTTTGCTAATGGGTGATCTGGGTTGTACTCCGCGCTAAGCGGTTTATCGCTTTCTACGATACCTAATACTTTCACCGGCACGGTATGACCGCTATTGCGTGCCTTACTTAACTCAGCGCCGAACACAGCATGGCGTGCCTTGTAAGTCTCATCAGCTGAGCTACTTACACTGTCCGCGTTCGCTAGGTTACTTGAGGTCGTGTTTAGACGAACAGATTCAGCACTCATCGCAGAACCAGTCACATTGAATACATTAAATAAGCTCATCTAATTATTCCCCTTTAATCGCTTTAGTTAAGTTCTTGAATTTACTTCCTAAGAAGTCTAGAGAGGCTTGATGCCTGATTTGGTTTTGCATGAACAAGTTTCGTTCTAAATCCAAATCCACCGTGTTGCCATCTCCTGTATCAGGTTGAGTAGGAATACGATACTTAGTTTCCCCATTCACCGTCGTTGAGGCAGAAATATGCCGACCGTCCGTGCGGCTAAGACCAATGCTTGCCCCAGAACTTGCCGCCTGCAGTGATTTTTTGAAGTCTAATCCTTTTGCCTTGTAACCAGGCGTGTTTGCTTGCGCGATATTGGTGGAAAGCACCTCAGCGTTGCGCTCACGTACACCAACTGTGTGTTGATGAATGCCTAATGCGTTGTCAAAAGAAATAGTCATGTAAACCTCAACTCAAGAACTGACTGTTATGAAATAACCAAAGCAATATGTATACCAACTTTTCAAGCCAATAGAACAATGAATGCTTTTTATCGGTTACTCGCTGTTTAGCCTGCAATTTACAAGCCAAGAGTAGAGTAAATTGGAATGTCACTCTGTTCTAAAGATATACCGAGCGGGGCAAAAAAGAAAACCCAGCGCGATGGCTGGGTTTGATAAGAAAAACTGGCGGGTCTATATGCTTGCTATGACTTAAGCTTATAAATGATGCCCGGGTTGCAGCGTACCATCTCAAAACGGTCAGTCAGACCAGTCAAAGACTCCGAAGCACCTAACAGTAGGTAGCCACCCGGATTAAGGCTGTTAGCCATCTGATTTAGCACTTTAGACTTCATGTCTGGCGAAAAGTAAATCAATACGTTGCGACAGAAGATAATGTCGAATTTACCTAACAGTGCGTAGCTATCCATTAGGTTTTGCGGACGGAAGTTAACCATGCGCTTCACATTATCTTTAATCTTCATACGGCCATCACCCGCATCTTCAAAGAAAGTACGGCGACGTTCAGGCGACAGGCCACGACCTAACGCTAGATTGTCGTACACACCAGCACGACACATATCGAGCATGCTCGCGGAAATGTCTGTGGCTGTGATCGAAACATTTGGCAGCATACCTGGCTTACGAGCTTGAGTCTCAAGCACGGTCATTGCCATTGAGTACGGCTCCTGACCAGAAGAGCTTGCCGCAGACCAAATCTTGATAGGACGCTTGTTTGCCGCTATTTCCGGAAGAAGTTTATCCGCAAGCACAGCAAACGGGTAAGTATCTCGGAACCAAAGTGTCTCGTTGGTCGTCATGGCATCAACTGCCGCCACGCGCAACTCGCGGTTTCTACCCGTTACCACATCTCTCAGTAAATCAGACAGAGACGCCAATTTAAATTTTGTAACTAAAGGACTAAGGCGACTGCGTACAAGATATTGCTTGCTATCACCGAGTACAATGCCACATTGAGATTCTAAAAAGCGGCTAAAATCACGATACTCTTGATCACTAATTGTTATAGCAGTCATTAATGTCTCTTTTTTATTCAGTTAACGCGGACTTAACCGCTGAACCAAGCTCATCTGGGTTAAATTTCGCGATAAATGAGTTCGCACCCACACGCTCAACCATTGCTTGGTTAAATACACCACTCAAAGACGAGTGCAAAATTACATATAGGTCTTTTAATTCTGCATGACGGCGGATTTCTGCAGTCAGTGTGTAACCGTCCATCTCGGGCATCTCGATATCCGAGATAACAAGAGAGATCTGGTCGTAAATGCTGCCCTCTGCCGACATCTGCATCAGTTTCTCGTAAGCTTCTTTACCATCTTTAACAGCAATCACTTCGAAGCCTATCGATTCAATAGCTCGCTGTACTTGCTTACGGGCAACTGTCGAATCGTCCGCAATCAGAATGCGTCTAACTAGTGGTTTCTCTTGCTCAACTTCTGCAATCTCTTCAGCAATTTTGCTGTCCATTGTTTCGTCAACCGGAGAGATCTCTGCAAGAATTTTCTCGACATCCAGAATTTCAACCAATTCGTTATCGATGTTAGTTACCGCCGTCAGGTAGTTCGCCTTACCTGCGCCATCAGGTGGCGGCAAGATTGACTCCCAGTGCATATTGATAATTCGCTCAACAGAGCTTACCAAGAAGCCTTGAATAGTACGGTTAAACTCAGAAATTACAACAAAACACTTTTCTACGTCTGTTGTTGGGCGACCGCCAATCGCTAAGCTCAAATCGATAACCGAGATGGTTTGACCACGAATGTGCGCAACCCCTTTGACCAATGGGTTTAAGTTCGGCATTAAAGTCAACTTAGGACACTGTAGTACTTCTTTAACCTTAAATACGTTAATACCATAGCGCTGACGCCCCATTAAGCGAAAGGTTAGTAATTCTAATCGGTTTTGACCGACGAGTTGCGTACGCTGATTCACTGAATCAAGAATACCCGTCATGAGCGCATCTCCATATCAAACTATTTTGATTAAAAAGTGTTAGTCTACTACAGGCTACGAACCATTAGAGGAACAGAATGACGTATCATAACTCAAATCTGCAACCATTTTCCATAACAACATGTAGAGCTTTTTTTAAAATTGTCGCTAAGTTTATCGGCATTATATCAATATTGTTTAGTTTTTTTGTACAAGGTGCGACATCAGAACAAATTGAGGCGATTCAAACTGCGGCTGAGCAGCATATTCTCGACACAGTTGAGCAACCCATGGGCGGTGAGCTTTTGGTTCAATCCGCCAATGTAGACTCTAGGATCAAGGCAACAGATTGCCCCACCCCTCTAGAAACTAGCGCCTCTACCGCTGCCAACACTCGTAGTAGCATCACCGTCCTCGTGCAGTGTATCTCTGATGAATGGCGAGTGTATGTCCCGGTTCGACTCTCTATTTCCGCACCGCTGGTCACAGCAACAAGAACCATCGCACGGGGTGAGATTATCGGCCAATATGATGTCACTACCGCTATGATTTCACTTCACCAATTTCGTCGCCAAGGCTATACCCTTCCGGAACAGGTCATCGGAGCCAAAGTGAAAAAGAACCTGCGCCCTGGTGATGTTATTGAGAGAGGTGATATTTGCGTCGTTTGTCGTAATGAGAAGGTTATCATACAAGCGGTTAAAGGTGGCATGACCATTACAACCAAAGGCACTGCTTTAACAGATGGTTCAACTGGTGATCAAGTGAGAGTGAAAAACGATAAATCACAGCGTATAATTGAAGGTATTGTTACCGATATGTCGGAAGTGACCGTTCATTTCTAATGAGTGAAATCGGACGCTCTTATCATAAGCAGGATGCAGCCCATCTCGGCATGGAAGATTTGTTGCTTTGTTAACACGCCGCCCTGCCAAAATGATACTCTATTAGAGAATTCAACAATCGAGTTAAAAATCTCTAAAGTAATTGAACCGGCGGCCGATAGCGACTGTACAGGTTCCCATATTCGTAGATAAAGGCTCAACTATGGCAGGCATTGATAATATTCGTTCAGGCCAAACCCTAACGACAACTAACCGCTCAGCGGCGCGTACTGATACTAGCAGTTCGCAAGCATCGAGCTCTGAAGTGTCGGCAAAGCCCGCAAGTAAAGATGCGGTATCGCTAAGCCAACAAAGTAAAGCTATTGGTCAAATGCACCAAGATATGGCTGCACAACCAAGCTTTGACCAAGTAAAAGTCGCAGCGATTAAAGAAGCGATCGCAAACGGCTCGTATACTGTTGACCCAGAAAAACTGGCTGACAACATGATCAAATTCGAAAACGAGCTTAAAGGCCTATAAGTTCGTTTTGCGTTCAACTGACTATTAAGCGTGATTAGGTTTTAGTATGGCAGCACTCGCAGACTTAGTTAATTTTCAACTTCAAAGCGCCCAAGCTCTCTCTGAACTGCTGAGTTCGGAAAAGAGCGCTATTACCAGTAGAAAATCAAGCGAGATTGAACGTATTGCTAAAGAAAAAGTCGTGCTGGTTGAACAGTTAAAAAATACCGACCAAAGAATTGCAGCGCACACTAATGTAACCGAGCTAAGCGAGAAGCCAGAGCTTGTCGAACTCGTCGCCCAAATCCGCTCTATTATTCACGATTGCCAACAAGCAAACCTTGTTAATGGTGAAGCACTCAACCGTGCACACCTGAGCTTCAACAAACTTAGCAACATGATGCAGCAAAGCCACGGAAAAATAGGCATGACATACAATGCCGGAGGACAGACGCACACCATATCTACGTTAGGAACCAACGTAAAAGCGTAGCTCTACTTTTCCATTCGAGTGACACACTCACCGCTTCAATCATTGAACTTAGTCTCAACTATCAAATTGGCTTAAGCCACTGAAAATAGAAAAGCGGCAAGTATCCAATACTTGCCGCTTTTTGCGTGAAACTGAATGTGGTTCTCTGCCACTTACCATCTGGAAAGCCAGCAACAGAGTTCATTATCAGTCAAGCAGCGCTAGAAAAGTGTTTGTTGTCGCTTCTCTGGTACGGCTTGAACCTCACCGTAATCGCGCAGTTTATCCATTTTCTTGATATCAAGCTGCAATTCAGTCACGTAGCTGTCGCCCACTGGGTAGCTGCGTACCACTTCTGCACCTCGAATAACGCCATCCACCGCGCCTGAAGTCAGTTCAGTACCTAAACGTTGGTCTTCAAGCTCAGCACGACCACTAACGCGCATACCATAGACCTGCTCTGCCAACTCACGATACGCATCAATCTTTGACGCACGCATCGCTCGAATGCGCTTCTCTTCATCGTTACGCCCTTTTTGTTCGCTAATGCTTGCGTAACCAACCGCTACCAAGAAATCGTCTGGTCGCATACTTTGCAAAGGTTGGCAGCCAACAAGTAATAAAGCCGCGAGTAAAAACATCACCTTCTTCATGACAGGCTCCTATGGGCGAAGAATAACCGTGTACGGTTGTTTAATTGTTGGATCTGAACGAATGATTACACCGTCTTGAGTGCGGATACTATTCAATGTATCTAAGTCACGACCAATACGGTCTGCAGGCAAGAAACCTTGCGCCGACGCGACAACAATACGCGTTTGCATACCGACTACACGAGCATTAACTAGCACACCGCCTTCTTGACGCAGCATAGTACCTGTCAGAACATATTGAACATCTTGCTCTTGCGCCAAATCTTTCCAATCTCGACTTAAAGCAAAATCCCCTTGCTGAGTCACCTGAATCGATCCCGTTGTTTTAAAGTCTACCACTTTAAAGCCACGACGCTGAAACTGATGGATAAAACCTTCAGAGACGGAATTTCCTAACCAGTTGGTCGAGTCCATATGTTGCAAATCAACAAACGAGGTGACGGCGATAGGTGTACGTGCCGATACGCTGGTGTTGGATAGGATCAAATCTTCGGTCATACTCTCTACAAAGTAGTCCATTGTATGACGCGGACTATCCATTAACATAAACTGACTACCCGAATACTCAGTCTTACCGTTATAGATAGGCGAATAAGCACATGATGTAATTAGCATTACGCTGATTACTACAAGCCATTTTTTCATCGTGTTCTCTCCAGATGTTTTAGTACCAGACTGTGCAACCTATTCTCACCACTCTTTCCTTTAATGGATTACAATGTTGGAACAGTCTTTGCTTTTGATTAATTGTTCAGATTAATAAAAGCAGCACTCAAATCAGCAGTTCGCTTCTGATAATTTGTTAAGCAATATTTATACCCAACTGGTAACAAATAGATGAAAAAAATATTTTCCACACTATTTTCAATAGGTTCGCTGCTCACCATGACTTTCAGTGCTCATGCTTCATGGTTTGAAGTTACCGGTACAGCGGCGATAGTCGCGTCTGAAGATGCGGCAAGAGTTCATGCCCTTGAAGATGCTGTTTATAAAGCGATGCAGTTCTCTGGAGGTGATATTGGTAGTATCGCTAACCTAACGCCCTATCTACAGCCGGGGCAAAAAGAGTATCAATTCACTAACCACGAAGTGAGATACATCCTCGTCGAAAAAGAGAGAAAGCGCAGCGGCAACATCATGATCACCGCCCGCATCGACATTTACCCTTCGGCAAATGGTTGCCATGAAAGTCAGTATAAGAAGACATTTTTGGTCGGCAACGTGGACCTCGCGTCTCCGCAACAAGCGGTAATGGGTCGAGTTTATAACATTGGCGACGACTTCAGCCACGTCATTAATCGCCAGCTATCTCAAGAGTCTCGCAGTTTTGTTTCCGTTGGTACCACCGATTACGAGATAGACCGACGCCAGCCAGAGACACTGAAAATGATCGCGCAAGACCATGGAGCGCAATACGTAATCGGCGGCACCATCACCGATTTAACGGCAACCATCGAGTCAAAACTCCTGCAAGACGATGTGATTAACCGTCAGTTTGCTTTAGAGATGCAGGTGTATGACGGCAAAACTGGCCATCAAGTTTACAACCGCAGTTATCGTGAAGTGGCAAAATGGCCTTTCCCGAAAACCAGTGAGGTGGATACCAAGAGTGCACGTTTCTGGGCATCAACCTATGGCAGCATGATGTTGCGAGTAAGCCGAAATATTATGCTCGATTTAGAGTCGGAAGTGTCGTGTAAAATCACTCTTCCGGAGGTGGCTGCCGTATTTGGTAATACCGTGACAATGGATTTAGGTCGTTTACATGGCGTTCAAAACGGCGACAAGCTTCAACTATGGCACACTGGGTCGTTTATCGATCAAAATGGCCTGCCTCGCAACAAGGTATCTAAGAGTGACATCACCCTTACTGTGACTCGTGTTTACGAAAACGAAGCTGAACTGACCATTGATCAACCTAGCTTAACGGGTAGCATTCAAATTGGCGACGTGATGCAGAAGTTGATGTAAGACCTTCAAATATATAACAAAGCCCTGAAGTAGAGTTCAGGGCTTTATTTTTTCCGCTCAATCGGTTTCTGTTTTTCTGATATTTGGCGTAATCTTACTAATAACATAACCATCAATTAGTAAGCTATGAGTGAGAATAACCTGATTGGAGCCACCGGTTACCGCTTCATCTCAAAAGGCAAGACGGCATACAAAATCCATATCCACACGCCTGACGATACAGTTCTGCATCGGTCGGTTGGGTTTGTGCGACTTGGAGAAGAGAAGGCACTTAAAAAAACCATCAAACTACGTGATGAACTCGGTAAACAGTTATGGGGGAAATTCTGGGGCAAGGTGCTCAAAGACCCATACCTAATGACGCGACTCCCACACAGCCTAGAACCTAAAATCGTATTCAAACCCAATCCAACTCAAAGCGACCCTGAACATCGCGACGAATGTTATATTGCTAAGTGGCGCGTGTTTACCGAAAACGGTGAGTATAAATATCGAACTAAAGTCTGCTCAATTAGAAAACATGGCCGACTAGCCGCATACAGCCAAACCAAGCGAGCGTTACTGGAAGCACACAAAGATGTAATTGATCTCTTGGTATTCATGGGACGCCTAAACAGCATTGACCTCAAGTAGTCACACCGCTGCAGACCATGATACCTCTCCTAAATCGATGTCTTACCAGAAGCAGGGCAATGTGCAACCAGCCATAAAAAAACAGCGACCGGGATCGCTGTTTTTTGTATCGAGGTAAATCACTAAGCCTCTTGGCACAACTCCGCTAGAGCAGACAAGCGTCGCTGAGACTCTTTGACATATGGATTCGACTCATCCCACGCGTAACCAGCCAAAATAGAACAAACCATCTGCTTGATCTTAGGATTCGGTTTTTCATAGAAAATCACGTCCTGCAGCGAACCCGAATACCAACCTTCGACATAAGTTCGGAATGTATCCACCCCTTTCATCAAAGGCTGGGCATACTCCTTGTCCCAATCCACTGCTTCGCCATTGACATGCCTAGCCACGCAATCTACGGCATATTCGGCAGACTTCATCGCAATTGTCACACCAGAAGAGAACACCGGGTCAAGGAACTCGCCAGCATTCCCGAGCAGAGCATACCTGTCAGTGGCTAAGTGTTTGACGTTGGCTGAGTAACCGCCAATCTCACCTGCAGGATTAGAGTACTCGGCTTGGCTTAAAATATTGGCCAACCCCGGCTCTTCACTAGCTACCTGCTTAAGCAGCGCTATCTTATCTTCTGGGTAGTCTTCGAAAAAGCTTGGTTCGCCCACGACACCAAATGAAGAGACACCATTGCTGAATGGGATTAACCAATACCATACGTCAGGGTTAGTTGGATGGACAGAAATAAGGATTTTGTTCCTGTCGTATTCTAAGTCATGTTCCGCCGACTCGATGTTATCGTGAATGTGGGTAAACACTGCCTTGCGAGGTGGCAAGCACGACGGCTCCTCTAGATTTAACATCTTAGGCAGCACACGACCAAAGCCGCTGCCGTCTAGTACATAGTCAGCCTCGATTTGGTACAACTCTTCGCCTTCTGGTTGAACATCCAAAATAGCGTGCTGGTCAGTAAAACGAATATCGATAAGCTCGTGCTGGTAATCAATAGCCACACCTTGCTTTTGCGCCTCGTCGGCAAGTACTTTATCAAAAGTGGCGCGCTGAACTTGGAAAGTGGTGCCAGGGCCTTTCGAGAACTTATCTTGGAAATCAAAGGCGGTATACACACCGCGCTTACGAAACGCAGCCCCATCTTTGTATTGGAACTGGGCGGACTTGACAGCTTCTGTCATTCCGGCTTGTTCAACGACTTCCATACACGCTGGTAATAGACTTTCGCCAATAGAAAAGCGAGGGAAAACACTCTTCTCGATCACGCGAACGTCTATCCCTTTTTTATGGAGTAGAGCCGCGGCAATTGAACCTGAAGGGCCGGCACCGATAACTACTACTTGAGTCTTTATTTTTCTCATTACTGTCATCACCAAAATTAAATGTTAAGCGGCTTTTAGTTCAAGGAGCGTATGTCCTAGCCCGATATCATCGGTGCGAGTCACCACTTCAAACCCTGCTTCAGCGACAATCTCTAAGAAATCTTCACTACGATAGAAGCGGCTATTTCCGTTGGCTAAGCAGGTGAAGTACAGCGATGTCGCATTCAAGCTATAAGAGGCTGCATCGTATTTTTGCGCATCCCAGAATAGCTCCAGAATATAAACTGTCGCTTGTTCTGACATATGCGAACGAACTCGCTTCAAGATGCTTAAGATTTCCATCGGAGAAAAACAGTCTAAGAACTGACTCATCCACCACACATCCGCCCCCGTTGGCAGCGCTTGTTGCTTATCCAGCATATTGGCAGGATAAGGGGTAATTCGGTCTTCAAAGCCTTGCTCTTTGGCATTAGCCATCGCCATCTCTAACTGCTGCGGCAAATCAACAATCGTGATTTCAACATCCGAATCATAACCGCAACACTGCAGTGCCCACTTACCGGTATTTCCACCAATATCCACCAGCGATTTAGGCTGCTTTTGAAAGACTTTTTCCAGCAAAATTGGGAATGAGCGATCCGAATAAAAATGATCAAACTTAAACCAACTCTCTTTCGCTTGTTGAGGCAGTTGAGACAACCCTTGATAGATCGTCTCCCACTGGCCCAACTCTTTCAGCCCTGCCGGGGTGCCCTTTTGGATGGCTTCAGTCAGATGCATCATAGCGGCGTAACAAACATCCGCTGTAAAATCCATATTCGCTTCAGTCATACCATCATGCAGCAGATAAAAGCCAAGATTTGCGATTCGATAATTAGGCTTATCCCACAGCACAATATGCGCACTTAATGCCATATCGAGCAGGACTTTAACACCGTATTCAGACACGCCAGTTCTAGTCGAAATATCACTGGCGTTTAAACCTTGTTCACCTGCGTCATCAAGGGCTTTAAGTATCCCTAAATCACGCAGTGTACGTGCAGTGTGGAACACTATCGGCGCGAAAGAGAGCTTCTGAGCCTCTGTTTTTGCTTCAAGTGCATTGAATGGATCTAAATTATAATTGGACACAAAAAACCTTAACTTATTCTTTATAAAACTATTCAGCGGCCATTTGCGCTAGCTTTCGTTTAATATCAACGTTCAGGTTATTGACCCAACGGTTGTAGTTGCGATGAATTTCACCGTCGTCATATTTTAAGTTCTCTGACTCGACATACAGAATCGAATAGAATTTATCGCTGTAAGGAATTTCAACAACCGCATGGTGAGAGCGAACATATAACTCTGCTCGAATAAGACCAGGCTTCACCTCAGAAACCAACCAGCCGCGATCAACTGCCGACTCATAAATCGCTGATCTTACCTGTTTACTTTGAAGATTATGTGCAACTGGAGTATCCTCAACGTTCATAACTGGCTGTACACGACCACAGCCTGCGAGAACCAAAACGAATAACATTGAAGCGGCAATTTTGAATAATTTCATTGTATTTCCTTACCTATATTTGTGTTTAACTCGCATAGTATTTAATTAGACCCAATTCAAATCAATACTCTATGTCAAATCAATCTCATTTAATGTCGTTCAATATTGAAAAATGGTGTGCAAATTCTCCTGGGCTCACGACTCAACAGGATTGGCAGGCATGGAGTGCAATAATGCAGTGGCCAGAAGAGACGACCACTGACTTCAAAACAATTCCTCCGATGATGCGTCGCCGCATGAGTGTTCAAAGCAAGCTTGCTGTGCAAACCGCACTAACACTACTTGAAGAAAACGATATCCATTTCTTAGTCTTTGCCAGCCGTCATGGCGAACTGCACCGAACCGTCGCATTGGTTAAATCAATTTTAGAGGGTGAAGACGCGTCTCCAATGGCCTTTTCTCAATCCGTGCACAACACCGCTGCCGGGCTGACAACAATTGCCGTGAAAGCGCCGCTTCCTCTGAGCTCGATCGCTTCTGGTGTGGATACATTCCATAATGCACTCATTGAAGCCTATCTCTATTTGAGTCAGCATCCTGAGCATAAAGTGATGGTCATCGATTTCGATCAACCTCTACCTGAGCTATATAAAGAATACGAAACTCAGGTTTATTCTGACTACGCACTAGGATTGGTGTTGAGCCAAGGAACTGGATACTCTCTCAGCAGAGAGACCTCAGATATTGAGTTACAGGAAGTCGCGCTCCCACAAGGTTTGCTGTTTCTCCAGCACTACCTAAAAAAACAATCCAATTGGACAATCCCAGGTAAACGTCAAACTTGGTTGTGGAATAAACATGGTGAATAAACTGAATCAATACTGGCGAGTATTCGCCACTGGGCTGTGCTTTTCGATTTTTGGCTTGGGCGGTTTGGTTCTGAGTTTTATCATTCTGCCGCTGATTGCGATCACCACATCCAATACCATCCAACGTGAACTCAAAGCACAGCGTTTAATTTGTCTCACGTTTAATGCGTTCTGCCGAATCATGAAATTCACTGGCGCCATTGACTACCGCATTGATGGAATTGAAACGCTACAGCAAGATCGCAACTGCATCATTGTCGCTAACCACCCAAGTTTAATTGATTATGTCCTTATCGCATCTCAACTGCCACAGTGTGATTGTCTAGTTAAGGCCGCGATTTGGGAAAACCTGTTCATGAAGCGAATTGTAAAGGCCGCTGGTTATATCCCTAACCAAGCGCCTGATGACCTTCTTGAACGTTGTGAAGAGCGTTTCTCTCGTGGCAACGTGTTGTTGATATTTCCAGAGGGAACGCGCACTACGCCCGGCGTCACTCCTTCTTTACAGCGTGGTGCCGCGCAAATCGCCACTCGAACAGAGACGGATCTACGTGTCATTCACATCACGGTCACGCCCTCATTTCTCACAAAAGAGAAGAAGTGGTACCAAGTTCCTTCAACGAAACCCTTTTTTCATGTCTCAGTCAAAGGTAAAATAGAGGTGACACCGTTTATTGAGAGCTCAAATAATCTAACTTCTGCGGCAAGGCGCTTAAACCGGCATCTTGCGGAAAACATTTTTCCCGAGCAAGAACAATAAGCCTCTCATCACCCTTTTGATTTGAGTAAATGTGCTTCTATTCGATCGCACAGACTCGCATGTATATAGACAAGTAGGCCAAAGTGGAAACATTACATAACGAACTAAAACAGCTGATCATTGATGCTTTAAACCTTGAAGATATGAGCATTGATGAAATTGAAACTGAAGCTCCACTATTTGGTGATGGTTTAGGTCTAGACTCGATTGATGCACTTGAGCTTGGCCTGGCAATTAAGAAGAAATACAACATTGTGATTGACGCTGATGATTCAAACACACGTCAGCACTTCGCTTCTGTTGCTAATCTAGCAAACTACATCACATCGCAAACGAACAAGTAGAAAGATTTCCTTATGACACAAGCAAACCAACAAGAAGTATTTAATCAGGTTAAAGATGCGCTTATCGAGCTATTCGAGCTAGATGCTGAAGAAATCACACCAGAAGCACATCTTTATCAAGATCTTGACCTTGATAGCATTGATGCTGTGGATCTGGTTGTTCACTTGCAAAATGTAACGGGCAAAAAAATCAAGCCTGAAGAGTTCAAAACAGTACGCACCGTCAATGATGTGGTTGAGTCTGTCGTTGAACTTCTCAAGGACGCATAGTGCGCCCCCTGCTGACCCTATTGTCGGCACTGATCATCTTCTCTTACCCAATTGCCGTCTACTTTGGGCTCAATAAGTTTGGCCTGCAAGCGGTAGGAGGAGTGTTGGCCACCGTGTTTCTGGTACGAATCGTGACCGGTGGTCAGGCTAAGATCAAAGAACTTAAACACCTTGCGTGGATGAGTGGTGGTGCTGGTTTACTGCTACTGCTTTTAGGCATGATATTTAAACAGCACGGTTGGCTCACCTACTATCCGGTTGTCGTCAATCTGTGTATGTTCACAGTGTTTGCACTTAGCCTCACTCAGCCTCAAACGATCATTGAACGCCTCGCTCGATTACAAGAGCCAGAGCTACCACAAAGCGGCATCGACTACACAAGAAAAGTAACCAAAGTTTGGTGTGGCTTCTTTGTGCTCAATGGTGCCATCGCACTCTATACTTGTTTCCAATCTCTTGAGTTGTGGACACTTTACAACGGTTTAATCAGTTATCTACTAGCTGGTATTTTGTTTGCCGTCGAGTGGGTAATCCGACAACGCGTACGTCAAAACTAAAATTATGAACAAACACCCTCGCTATACTTCTCTCGCTCAGCTATTCCTGGTGAATCGATCTCTAGATTCCGTTCTCTGTTTTGATGACAAATCACAGATCAGCTGGCAAGAGTTTCAAAATGATGTAGCGAAACTTTGCCGTCTATTATCCGATGCATCGACGCAACGTACCGCTATCTGTACTCAAGACAGCTACTTTTTTACAGTCGCATTCATGGCTTGTGCTTTATCAAACAAGCAGATTGTCCTGCCCGGTAATTATCAACCGGAAGCGCTATCTGAGCTCAGTAGTGAATATGACCTGCTGTTGGTTGATGAAAGTATTCAAGTGGTGAGCAACACCAACACTCTGCTCCTATCGAACCAACTCTTTGATACTCAAGCAGGCGATACGATCAATGAGTCAATCGATCTTAGCGCAATAGAACTGATTCTATTTACTTCAGGGTCAAGCGGCACACCGAAAGCGATACACAAAACACTAGAGCAGCTTGATATTGAGATTGCCGAGCTCAGTAAAAACTGGCAATCGATGCTGACAGGCAGCCGTGTTCACAGCACAGTTTCGCATCAGCATATCTATGGTTTGCTATTTCGTATCTTATGGCCGCTCTGCTCGTCAGTACCTTTTTCTCGTTTCAATTTGGAGTATCCAGAGCAAATCGTTTCGCATGCCGACTCACAAATGGTATTGGTAAGCAGCCCAGCTCTCTTGAAGCGTCTTTCTGAAGAGCAAAGTGCGAAACCTCTGGTTGGCGTTTTTTCGTCTGGTGGTCCTCTGCCATTAGCAGCCGCCCAACAAGCTCGCGCTCTATTTGGTGAACTGCCCATCGAAGTTTTTGGCAGCACAGAAACGGGCGGAATCGCTTACCGTCAACAGCTAGATGCTCAAACCCCTTGGCAACTCTTTTCATGTATCCAAGCTGAATTAAACCCAGAGAATTGCATCAAATTACTGTCACCTTATATTGACCGAGACAACTGGTACCAAACGGCTGATGAGTGTGAAATGGTTTCTGACAACCAATTTATTCTCAAAGGTCGTACTGACCGAATCATCAAGATTGAAGAGAAACGTATCTCTCT
The DNA here is from genome assembly GCF_024347575.1 of Vibrio pelagius. Classification (NCBI taxonomy): domain Bacteria; kingdom Pseudomonadati; phylum Pseudomonadota; class Gammaproteobacteria; order Vibrionales; family Vibrionaceae; genus Vibrio; species Vibrio pelagius. Next base: position 865,648 of record NZ_AP025503.1, on the reverse strand, counting down.
GGTTGAAGTAGAAAAGCGCCTTGAGCAGCTGTCGTGGATTAATGAATGCGCCGTTATCCCATTTGAAGAGCCAAATCGTTTGATTCTCGCTTCTGTGATCGTGCTTTCCGATGAAGGAAAACAGACGCTTAACAGTGTCGGTAAAGGCAAGTTTTGGTTACTATTACGCAATGAGCTTAGAAAGTGGCTTGAACCGATTGCGATACCAAGGCGTTTTAGAGTAGTTGAAGAGATCCCGCTCAATAGCCAAGGCAAGCGGCTCTCACCACAAATAGAAAAAATCATAAACACGCAATAATTCGCCTCAAGCGACGTCATTAAAACAATAAAGTAAAGCCAGTGCTATGGACAAAAGAAAGCCAACCATTTTACAGATTGAGACCCAAACAAATGAGTCGACACTCACGCTTAAGGTGGATGCCGACTTAACTGACTTTAAAGGGCACTTTAAGGGTTTTCCTATCCTGCCCGGCGTCACTCAGATTGATTGGGCACTCACCTATGCAGTCCAAGAGTTGGGCGTACCGCCTCACTTTAAAGGTATGGAAGTGATCAAGTTCCAAGAACCCGTTTTGCCCGATGCGACGGTCACATTGGCACTAAAATGGGACTCAGATAAACAAAAACTGGCGTTTAGCTACACCTCAGATAACGGCAATTGCACGCACTCTTCAGGCAAAATGAAGCTAGGAGAAAAAAGTGAATAGCGTGGCGGACATTGAAGCCCAAACAAGCTACCAAGCCTGTTTTTTGATTCCCTGCTATAACCACGGCTCGACAGTGGCAGCGGTTATTGAATCCCTTAAAAGCTATGCACTACCCATTATTTTGGTCGATGACGGGAGCAATGCCGAAACCAAGCAGCACCTAAAGCCATTGGCTGAGCTTGATAACGTAACTTTAGTGACTCTAATCGAGAACCAAGGCAAAGGCGGCGCAGTCAAAGCGGGAATTGAACGAGCTCAACAGCTGGGTTTCAGCCATGCCATTCAGATTGATGCTGACGGTCAACACGATCTAGAGGCTCTACCTAAACTTCTTGAAAAATCGCAAGCAGCACCAACCCACCTTATTTCTGGGCAGCCTGTCTATGATGACAGTGTGCCTAAATCACGTCTGTACGGGCGTTACGCAACGCATATTTGGGTATGGATAGAGACCCTGTCTTTCTCAATCAAAGACAGCATGTGTGGCTTCCGCGCCTACCCGATTACTGCAACACAATCTGTACTCAACAAGTACGATGTTGGCTCGCGTATGGATTTCGATATCGAAGTGTTGGTGCGTCTGTACTGGGAAGGTTGTGATATTGATTTTATCGACACTCGCGTGATCTATCCAGAGGGCGGTATCTCGCACTTCGATGCGCTGTGGGACAACGTAAAAATCAGCTGGATGCATACTCGACTGTTTTTCGGCATGCTACCACGCGCTCCGAAACTGATCGCCCGCCACTTCAACAAAACAGAAAAAAGCGGCAGCAATCAACCCCACTGGTCACGCACTCAAGAGCGCGGCACAGTGCTGGGTATCAAACTGCTGTTGATGATCTACACCCTGCTTGGACGCGGTGTCTTCAATCTGATCCTCAAAGGCGTGATGCGCTACTACCACCTAACAGGAAAACGCGCCCGCGAAGCATCTGAGCATTATCTACACACACTCAAGCTGTATGCCGAGCAACACAATATTGATCTGCCAAGTAACCTAACCAGCTACCATCATTTGCTTTCGTTTGGTCACACTATGTTGGACAAACTCGCCGCTTGGAAAGGAGATTTCTCGGTTGAGAACCTAACGATTCATGGCCAAGATCAGTTTGAAAATATGGTCAACAATGAGCAAGGCGTGGTTATCCTAGGCTCGCATCTTGGTAATATCGAACTCTGTCGCGCACTCGGTCGCAGACACTCAAATATTAAGATCAACGCACTGGTCTTTACGGAGCATGCCGAACGCTTTAATTCGGTAATGAAAGCGGTAAATCCAAACTCAGACTTAAACCTTATCCAAGTCAGCTCAATGGGACCAGATACCGCTATCTTGCTTCAACAAAAACTTGAACAAGGTGAGTGGATCGTGATTGTTGGCGATCGTACCTCCACCAGCAAAGAGAGCCGCTCAGTATGGGCGGAGTTTTTAGGACAACAAGCTCCATTCCCACAGGGGCCATTTATGTTAGCTTCTGTTCTTAAAGCCCCAGTATTCTTGCTCTTTGGGCTTCGTGACGATAGCAGTAAAAAGCCTCATTTTAACGTCTACTTTGAACATTTTAGCGACAAGATAGTCTTACCAAGAAAGACGCGTGAACAGACACTGCAACAAGTGGTTCAGCAGTACGCTGACCGACTTCAGCACTACACATTGAAGGCCCCCCTTCAATGGTATAACTTTTTTAATTTTTGGACATTGAGCAATCAGCACCATGACGAAAAAGACTCAAAATAGCATCACATTTGGTGCAGAACGCCTAACGATCGAAGACGTTGTCGCGATCTCTCAAGGTGCTAACGCAAGCATGAACACCGACCCAGCCTTCACCTCTAAGATTGACCGAGGCGTGGCATTTCTTGAACGCCTTTTGAAAGAAGAAGGAGTCATTTATGGTGTGACGACTGGCTACGGTGATTCGTGTACCGTTGCTATCCCACCTAACTTGGTGGATGAATTACCTCTGCACCTGACTCGCTTCCACGGTTGTGGCCTTGGTGAGACACTCACTCATGATCAAGCGCGTGCGGTATTGGCGACACGCCTTTGTTCACTATCCCAAGGCGTGTCAGGGGTTAGCCATGACTTGCTCAACCAAATCGTTACTCTGATCAACAATGACATTGCACCACGCATTCCTCAAGAAGGATCTGTAGGTGCAAGCGGTGACTTAACACCACTCTCCTACCTAGCGGCTGCGCTCATTGGCGAACGCGATGTGTTGTACAAGGGTGAAGTGCGACCAACGAGCGATGTATACAACGAACTAGGCATTACACCGATTAAGCTGAAGCCAAAAGAAGGCTTAGCGCTGATGAACGGGACATCGGTCATGACGGCTCTTGCTTGTATCGCCTACAAGCGTGCTGAGTACCTATCTCAGCTATCAACTAAAATCACCGCCATGGTGTCTGTCGGCATGCACGGTAATGACTTCCACTTCGACGAAGCGCTGTTTGCAGTGAAACCTCACCCTGGCCAGCAACAGGTTGCCGCTTGGTTACGTGATGACTTGCAAGCTGATCGTCCGCCGCGCAATAGCGACCGCCTACAAGATCGCTATTCACTGCGCTGCGCACCGCACGTTATCGGTGTAGTGGAAGATTCACTGCCGTGGTTACGTCAAATGATTGAGAACGAGCTCAATAGCGCGAACGACAATCCAATCATCGACGGTGATAACGAGCGTGTACTGCATGGCGGTCACTTCTACGGTGGTCACATCGCAATGGCTATGGATACGTTAAAAACGGCAATCGCTAACCTTGCCGATCTGCTTGATCGTCAAATGGCGCAGTTGATGGATTACAAATTCAACAATGGTCTACCGTTCAACCTAACGGGTGCTCAAGGTGAGCGTAAGCCAATCAACCACGGCTTTAAAGCAGTTCAGATTGGTATCTCAGCTTGGACGGCAGAAGCGCTAAAACACACCATGCCAGCAAGTGTGTTCTCTCGCTCGACCGAATGCCATAACCAAGACAAAGTCAGCATGGGTACGATCGCCGCTCGTGATTGCTTGCGAGTGTTAGAGCTAACTGAGCAAGTTGCCGCCGCTTCACTCTTAGCAGCAACGCAAGCTCTGGAGCTACGTAAGCGTGCTAATGAGCTCGACGAGCACCACATGAGCGACAACTTGAAGCAGATCCGTGATCAAGTGATGCAAGAGTTTGAGTTTGTTGTTGAAGACCGCCCATTGGAAAGCGATCTGCGTCTGTTTATTCAGCGTATTCAACAGCAGCACTGGACACTGTATTAAGCCGCCTAACTGTATTAACGAAAGAGCCAACTATGTCTGACATCCTTCATCCACTTTCAGCCGAGGTTACCATTGTGACCTCATTCCAAGACGCCGATCCAATGGGCGTTATCTATCATGGCAATTACTTCCGATTTTTTGAGGAAGCAAGACGCGTCATGATGGACAAGCTAAAGTACAACTACCTTGAGATGAAGGACTCAGGCTACATGTGGCCAATCATTGATACTCGAGTGAAGTATGTAAAAGCGATCCCATTCAACCATGAGATAAAAGTGACTGCGCGCCTCACTGAGTGGGAAAACCGACTGCGTGTCGACTACGAGATTCATGATGCCAAGACAGGCCAAAGAATGACCCGTGCTCACACAATGCAAGTTGCAGTGGCGATTGAAACAGAAGAGATGTGTTTTGCCTCTCCAAGCGCCCTCACCGAAAAGGTGAACCACTGGCATCAACATGGTTGCTTGAGTGAAGATAGCCCCTTTACCGCTAACAAAGAGAAGTCTTGCCATGAATCTGCTTAGCTTTCGTTCGCTGACCTCATTAGCAACCTTCTCCCGAGTGCTGTTGTGCTGCTTTCTGAGCCTGTTCGTTGCTTCTCATGTTTGGGCTGACTCAGAAAAAGGAGAAGTAAAGACACTTGCTGATTTACAGACAACACTGAGTCACCAATCCATCATCCGTGGCGACTTCACTCAAACTCGCACGATGGAAATGTTCGATCAGCCGCTGTTATCGCAAGGCTCCTTTCTGCTTGATAAAGCCAATGGTCTATTGTGGAACCAAACCACACCTTTCCCTGTGCATTTAGTATTGACTGACAATAAGCTTAGCCAACGCTTTGGTAAACAACCTGCACAAGTGATCACTGACAAAGAGAACCCAATGGCCTTTTACTTCAGCCATATTTTTCTTTCGGTGTTTCATGGCGATACTCAAAAACTGACAGAGCAATTTTCGTTGAATTTTTCACCAAGCGACGCAACGACAAGTTGGACTCTCTCACTCACACCCAAGCATGCACCGATGAATGCTGTTTTTGAGCGCATAATTTTGCAAGGCAAGAGCGACATTGAACGCATCGAGCTCAAGGAGATCCGAGGCGATAGTACGCTCATCGAATTCTCTAACTTCAACCACCAACCGCAAAGACTTACGGATGACGAAGCACAGCAGTTCCAACTCTAAATTTGCCTTAACCTGGCTAATCCTCGTCATTTTTTTTAGCGGATTGTTAATCAAACAATTCGCTTTTTCTTCTGCAGTGCCGATTGAAACCAACATTCTGAAGTTACTTCCAAAGAATCAGCAAGATCCTTTGGCAGAGCAGGCTTTCGAGCAACTTTCTAACTCAATGAGCGAGCAGGTACTTTTTCTCGTCTCTTCCGAATCGGCTAAGCAAGCGATCGCTGCTGCCGCAAGTTTTGAACGTGGTTTAAATCGTGACATGCTTGCCAACGACTCCCCGCTGTTTTCTAAAGTTCAGGGGAAGGTCAGTGCCAACACGCAAAATCAATGGAGTGATTTCTATTTTCAGCATAGAGCTCAGCTCCTCACAGAACAGCAGAAGCAGACCTTAGAGCATGCGCCAGAGAACCAAGTTCAATACGTAATCCAGTCTCTCTATAACCCGTTTTCAGGAGTCACAGCGACAGAGCTGTCACTGGATCCATTTCTGCTGTTCCGTGATTACATTGGTGAAGTCGGCAAGACCAGCACCAACTTCACCCTGCAAGAGCACTACCTAACAACGCAGTCCGCAGGGCGCACTCATGTGTTGATCACCGCTACTTTGGCTGGTTCTCCTTACAGTCTGAATACTCAAGAGAAGCTGCCGCTCATAGAGTCGATTGAGCAAAATATCGAGCAAGAGTTCGGCGTTGAAATTGCACATACTGGCGTCGTGTTTTATGCCGACTATGGGACCAAGAGTGCTAAATCTGAAATCAATACCATTGGCCTTGGCTCCTTAGCTGGGGTCATTATTTTGATTTGGATGACATTCCGCAGCGCCCTTCCCCTCGCCTTATCATTAATCTCGATCGGCACCGGATTGTTGGTGGCATTGGCTAGCACGGTCGTGATTTTTGGCCAAGTGCACCTATTCAGCTTAGTGTTCGGCGCGAGCTTAATCGGTGTCTCTATTGATTACTCTTTCCACTATCTTACTGACCGGCTAGTTGCCGGGTCTCGCTGGCAAAGTGACAAAGGGCTAAAACATATTTTAATGGCGATAAGTCTTGGTTTAGTGACCAGCTTAATCGGTTACTTAGGGTTACTGATTGCTCCGTTCCCCGGCCTACAACAATTGGCGTTGTTTTCGTCTATTGGTCTGTTTGCGGCCTACACGACTGTAGTTTGTTGGTATCCGATATTAGCGAAGCGACCAAGTCAAGACCGACCGCTACCTCTTGCTTCCCTGCTGAACGCATGGCTCCAGCTTTGGAGCAAGCCTGCCCTGCGCTACGCCTTGCCAACGCTCATTGCTGCGGCTAGCATCGTCGCATTGACCCAAATTCAATACCTTGATGACATTCGTCAGTTGCAGGCGATGCCTGAGACATTGAAGGCGCAAGAGCAGACCATTACATCAGTATCAGGGATTGGCAATAGTCAGTCGATGCTGCTAATCACCGCAGGCAACGATCAAGCTCTGCTAAAATCACTGCATCGACTAGGCGACGAGCTGGATCAACTGGTCAGCAACGGGACGCTTTCTGGTTATCGAAGTATCCACCAGCTCCTGCCAACGACTCATGAGCAAAAGCTCAACTACCAACTCGTCAGTGAATTGTATCGCAATCAAAGCCAACCTCTACAGAGTGGACTGGGCTGGGCGAGCTTTCCTGAACTCCCTGTGTATCGAGAGATCACGGTGAACGACTTCTTACGCTCACCAGTGTCAGAACCCATGCGTTCATTGTGGCTTGACCCCATCAATGGTCAACAAGCCGCAATCGTGCTTCTCCAAGATATTGATGACTCACAGCGTTTTGAGGCGTGGTTAAACAATAAAGAGACTCAGCTTTTAGGGATTAAGTACCTCAACAAAGCGGATGAAATCTCTTCACTATTTTCTGAGTATCGCGTCAAAGTACTGGAGCTACTGCTGGTAGCACTGGCAGGTATTGGGCTGGTTCTAGGCTGGCGCTATGGCCCTAAAAGAGCCATCATCATGCTGCTGCCATCTATCATTGCGGGTGCTGCCGGGCTTGGCGTTACAGCCGCTGTAGGCTCAAGCATCAATCTCTTCAATCTACTCGGCCTAATACTGATCTTAGGTATCGGTATCGATTACACGCTATTTTTTGCCGAACAGAAGAAGTCGCTTGGCACCCTACTCGCGATATCGCTCTCCGGCATCACAACGCTTCTCTCCTTTGGGTTGCTATCCCTAAGCCAGACTCACGCTATCCATAGCTTTGGTGTCACCGTGCTCACTGGTATATTTGTGGCGTGGTTGCTCTCTCCAATGGCGATAGGAGCTGAAGGTAATTCAGCGAAAAGAAGGACAAAATAATGGTTCTAGCACACCTTAAAACATGGCGCTATTCGATAAAGATCGGAGTAGCCTTTGTGCTTGCTGCAACGTTAAGTGCTTGCTCTCTTGGTCCGCAAAATACTCGCCAAGCCTTGGTCACTATTGATGAAAACACACAAGTTGCGCTTCCTAAACCAGCAAAGCTTGGCTATGAATTGACCACAAGCCAACTGATTACGGCGAGCTGGGGTGAAACACAACAACAGCTACCGGTACAACTGCAAGTTAATCAAAACAAGGTAGTGCTCGCAGGCTTCTCCTCTTGGGGCACCCGAATTTTATCTCTTCAGTATCAAGATGATACAATCGATACGCAGGTATTAACTGGGCTCGATGACACCCTGCCAGCACCAGAGCAAGTACTGTTCAATCTCATGCTAACGCTATGGCCAATCGAGGCATGGCAAAGTTCGTTGAGCGACATAGGTTGGCACATTGTTGAAACAGCCAACCAACGTGTCGTCTACGATAAGAGCAATACACCGGTCATCGAAATCCGCTACTTTGCGACAGATAACCAACAGAAAGTAGAGGGAGACATTGTGTTTGAGCACCTCACACAGGGGTATCGTATCAATATCCAAACCCTGAGTTCAAACCTAACCACTCCAGCAACGAAGAACGAAACACTATGACGATTTACATTCATGCCTGTGGTTTTCACTCCGCTTTGGGTTCTAATCACAATGATATTCACCAGCGCCTACAAAGTGGTGTTGGCTCAAATATGGTGGAAGCACTCGATCTATTAAATGATGGACAGCCAACAGTCGTCGGGCGAGTTGACGGTGAGCTTCCGAGCATCCAAGCACCTTTCGAGGAGTACAACTCACGTAACAATCGTCTTGCTTTGTCTGCGTTGTCGCAAATAGAGTCAGAGATCGAGCAAGCTAAAGCCAAATATGGTCATGACCGAGTTGCCGTTATTATAGGGACAAGTACATCCGGCATTTCAGATGGTGAGCTCGCGTTCACCGAGAAATTGAAAAATGGACAATTTCCACAGTCATACCACTACTCTAAACAAGAGCTTGGTAATATCAGCGAATTCGTGAGTCACTATTACGACCTGCAAGGCCCAAATTACGCTATCTCTACCGCCTGCTCTTCAAGTGGCCGTGTGTTTTTGAGTGCCAAGCGACTGCTCAACTCAGGAATGGTCGATGCTGTCATTGTTGGCGGTGTCGATACCCTATGCAAACTAACCTTAAACGGCTTTCATGGCTTAGAGGCCTTATCTACCGAGCATTGCCAACCGTTCAGTGCGCAACGTAAAGGCATCAATATCGGTGAGGCAGCGGCCTTCATGTTGCTAAGTAAAGATAAGTTGAAACAGCCATCCGTCGCGCTTCTCGGTTGCGGCGATAGCTCTGACGCTCACCACATTTCTGCACCGCACCCTGAAGGTAATGGAGCAGAGCAAGCGATGCGAAATGCACTTCGTGATGCCGACCTAGAGCCAGAACAGATTGGCTATGTCAATGCGCATGGCACAGCGACGCCGCTCAATGACTCAATGGAAAGCAAAGCTATCTCGCGCGTCTTTCCAAACAAAGTGCCAGTGAGCTCAACCAAGCCACTTACCGGCCATACTCTCGGAGCAGCCAGCGCAGTCGAGGCCGCCATCGCATGGCATATCCTTAGTTTCGATTTATCTCTTCCCTTACAAAAATGTCAGGATAAAGCTGAAGATATCGATATTGATTTGGTAGACTGTTACCAAAAGCTCAAATCAAAAAACATCTTAAGCAACTCGTTTGCCTTCGGTGGAAACAACATTAGCCTTATTTTTGGTGTAGTAAATGACTAATATCCCTTCGGTAGACCAACTTCTTCCCCACGACGATCCGATGATTCTTATCGACAGAGCGATCAAGATTGAAGAACAAGCGATTCACTGCCAGGTAGATATTGGTGAACATCATCTATTCTACGACTCAGAATCTCAAACCATGCCCGCATATGTTGGCATTGAGTTTATGGCGCAGTCTGTCGCTGCATGGTCTGGGTATCATGCATTGAATCAAGGCGAGCAGCCTCCCATCGGTTTTCTTTTAGGTTCGCGTCGATACAAATCGCTTTGCGACCATTTTACCAAGGGACAAACCTTAGATATCTATGCAGAACAATTGATGGAAGATAACGGCATGGCGGTGTTCACATCAAAAGTAGAGCACCAAGGAGAGTTGGTGGCTCAGTGTCAACTCAATGTTTACGTGCCAACAGAACAAAAATTACAAGAAATGAAAACGAGGAATCAGTCATGACTCGCCAAGTATTAGTCACCGGTGCCAGCAAAGGCATTGGTAAGGCCATTGCTATTCAACTTGCCAAAGATGACTTTCACATTGCTGTTCACTATATGGGTGACAAGCAGGGTGCTCAAGAGACTCTAGAGCAAATTGAATCAGAAGGGGGCTCAGGCCGTCTGATTCAGTTTGATATCAGTAATCGTGAACAGTGCCGAGAGACACTTGAAGCAGATATTGCAGAACACGGTGCATACTACGGTGTGGTAAACAATGCGGGAATTACTCGTGACACGGCTTTCCCTGCCATGACAGAAGAAGAGTGGGATGGCGTTATCCATACTAACCTAGATAGCTTCTACAACGTACTTCACCCATGCGTGATGCCGATGGTTCAAAAACGTAAAGGTGGCCGAATTGTCACTCTAGCGTCTGTCTCTGGCATCATGGGAAACCGCGGTCAGACTAACTACAGTGCTGCGAAAGCGGGTGTTATTGGTGCAACCAAATCGCTCGCCCTTGAACTGGCAAAACGCAAGATTACCGTGAACTGTGTCGCTCCAGGTCTGATTGATACAGGTATGGTTGATGATCATGTGAAAGAGCACGCGCTACCACAAGTTCCACTACGTCGCATGGGCGAGCCGGAAGAAGTCGCAGGCTTGGTGAGCTACCTCATGTCTGATATCGCCGCTTATGTCACGCGTCAGGTGATCTCTGTAAATGGAGGTCTAGTATGACCCGCCGTGTAGTCGTTACTGGAATGTCAGGCGTTACAGCCTTTGGCAACAACTGGCAAGATATCGAACCAAAACTAAAAGCGTGCGAGAACGCGACTCAGTACATGCCAAGCTTTGAGCAATATGACGGCCTCAACACCAAACTCGCTGCACCAATTGACGATTTCCAACTGCCAAAGCACTACAAGCGCAAGCAAGTTCGTGGCATGGGTCGTGTATCTCGCCTAGCAACGGTCGCGACCGAGAATGCTCTTGAGCAAGCTGGCTTAATTGGGCATGACGTATTAACCAATGGTGAAACTGGTATTGCTTACGGCTCTTCAACCGGCAGTACTGATGCAGTTGGTGCGTTTGGTGTGATGCTGAATGAGAAATCGACACGAGCAATTACAGCTACCACATACGTACAGATGATGCCGCACACAGCTGCAGTTAACGTGGGTCTGTTCTTCGGACTTCGTGGTCGTGTTATTCCCACCAGCAGTGCATGTACGTCCGGAAGCCAAGCCATCGGCTACGCTTATGAAGCGATCAAGCACGGCTACCAAACTGTGATGGTTGCAGGTGGTGGTGAAGAGCTTTGCCCAACAGAATCTGCGGTGTTCGATACCCTTTTTGCAACCAGTTTGAAAAACGACACACCCAAGAAATCACCAAGTCCATACGACAGTGAACGCGATGGCCTAGTGATTGGTGAAGGCGCTGGTACTCTGATTCTTGAAGAGTACGAGCATGCAGTAGCACGTGGCGCTAAGATTTATGCGGAAATCATCGGCTTTGCCAGCAACTGTGATGCCGCCCACGTAACCCAGCCGCAAATGGAAACCATGCAGATCTGTATGGAAAAAGCCCTCAAAGATGCAGACCTTGCTGCAGACAAAATTGGTTATGTTTCAGCACACGGCACCGCGACAGAGAAAGGTGACATTGCCGAGAGTAATGCAACAGCGAACATCTTCGGTGAAGTGCCAATCAGCTCTCTCAAGAGTTACTTTGGTCATACACTAGGCGCGTGTGGTGCGATTGAAGCATGGCTCAGCCTAGAAATGATGCATAGCGGTTGGTTCAGTCCAACGCTTAACCTTGAAAATGTGGATGAACAGTGCGGTAAACTGGATTACATCACGGGCTCTGGTCGCGAATTGGATGTTAAATACCTAATGAGCAACAACTTTGCCTTTGGCGGTATCAACACCTCTATCATCTTTAAGAAAATCTAGGAGCCATAATGAAAAACGCCCTAATCCTATTCGCCGTTGCACTACTGGCTGGTTGTAGCGCGCCTAAATACTCAGGCAACGCTCTGCCAGACGCAAACAGTATTGAAAACGTCACGATTGTAGAAGACACCAAGACACGTTCTGTGTTTCTTGATTCTATGCTTGACTGGTGTTTGAACAACCAAGTGAAGTGTAAGGTTGTCACAGATGGCTCTGAACACAAGCCTGAAGAAGTCACCTTAGACTATGTCTCTCGCTGGAGTTGGGATTTTAGAACCTTCGTCGCAGACGCCAAGATCTCAGCTTACCAAGGCCAAAAGCGCGTCGGTAACGTTGAGTTTAAAGCGCCAAATAGTGCCAACTTATCTAAGTTCGGCGATGATATGGAACGCATCAAAGCGATGATGGACATCTTATTTGACAAGAAGACAGCTCAAGAAGCGACTCAAATGATTGCCGATGAGAAACTGTAATTTTAAAAGTTTCAGTTAAATAAAAAGGGTCAGTAACCAAGTTACTGACCCTTTTTTGAATCTAATAATTGCTCAATTAAGCGTTAGCTTCACGCTCTGCGATGAACTCAAGAGCCATCTTGATGCGAGCGATAACGCGCTCTTTACCAACAAGCTCCATCACAGCATCCACAGAAGGAGACTGACCGCCACCTGTCACTGCTACGCGAAGTGGCATACCGATTTTACCCATGCCGATCTCTAGCTCTTCACAGACTGCTGCGATCACACCGTCTTTGATGTTTGCTGTTGTGAACTCTTCAAGCGCTTCAACTTTAGCAAGAGCAAGCTCTAGTGGACCTTTAGCAACACCACGTAAGTGCTTCTTCGCCGCACCCGCTTCAAACTCAGAGAAATCTTCGTAGAAGTAACGAGATTGCTCTGCAAGTTCGATCAGCGTGTTACAACGCTCGCCGACTAGCTTAATCACTTCTGTGATAGCTGGGCCGTTTGCTGTATCAATCTTCTGCTCGTCTAGGTGCCATTGCAGGTATTTTGCAACGTACTCAGGCTCAGAAGTCTTGATGTAGTGGTTGTTCAACCAAAGTAGTTTTTCAGTGTTGAACGCAGACGCAGACTTGCTGATTGCATCTAGGCTGAATAGGTTAATCATCTCTTCTTGAGAGAAGATCTCTTGGTCACCGTGAGACCAACCTAAACGTACTAGGTAGTTGTTTAGTGCGTTTGGTAGGTAACCTTCATCGCGGTATTGCATTACTGATACAGCACCGTGACGCTTAGACAGTTTCGCACCGTCATCACCTAGGATCATTGCACAGTGAGCGAATGTTGGAACTGGCGCGCCCAGTGCTTCATAGATGTTGATTTGACGAGGTGTGTTGTTGATGTGGTCTTCACCACGAACAACGTGTGTGATACCCATGTCCCAGTCATCCACTACTACTACGAAGTTGTAAGTAGGAGCGCCGTCTGTACGACGAATGATTAGATCATCAAGTTGGCTGTTAGCAATTTCAATACGACCACGGATTTGGTCCTCAAATACTACGCTGCCCTCTTTCGGGTTGCGGAAACGGATAACGCACGCATCACCTTCTTTTGCTGCTGCGTTCGCTGCAACAACTTTAGGGTGGTTTGCATCGTAGCGAGCCATCTCTTTGTTTGCTTCTTGCTCTGCACGAATTTCGTCAAGCAGCTCTTTAGACGCGTAACATTTGTATGCTTTGTCTTCAGCAAGTAGCTTATCAACCATTTCGTTGTAACGATCAAAACGCTTAGATTGGAAGTAAGGGCCTTCGTCCCACTCCATACCCATCCATTGCATGCCCTCTAGAATTGCATCTACCGCTTCTTGAGAGTTACGCTCCAAGTCTGTGTCTTCGATACGTAGAACGAATTCACCGCCTTGGTTTTTAGCGAATAGCCAAGAGTAAAGTGCAGTACGTGCACCACCAACGTGAAGATAGCCAGTTGGGCTAGGAGCAAAACGAGTTTTAACCGTCATTTAAATACCTTGATTGTGTAGGTGATCAGTTCAGTGTCTGGTGGATAGATCCCTACTCACCAGTCCTAAAATTTGGGCGCTATTTTATCACTCCCATTCAATTCTACAATCAGTAGTGAGCGATAAATACTCGGTTCTTCATAGAAACCTTACCTTCAAGTTGAGTGATGATAGCAACAGACACCCACTTCCACGCCTCAGTACGTCCGTCTCAGCAAAATTTTAAGAAAGAATATTGACCTTACCCTTACGGGAAGGTTTATGTTTAGCCATAGATGAGAATTGGAGTATCACTATGAACCACTACATGACCCCATTGAACGGCTTAAACTGCATGGGTTGCGCAAAAAAAGTGCGTAACTTACTCAGTGACGTCGAGAATACCGACATCAACGACTTGTCTCCGACCTATATTGATGTGGTGACACCTTTAAGTTATCGCGAGATTTCAGAGCTAATCGGTACGCTGGGTTATTCTATTGGTCATCAGTGGCACTTATCTCTGTCTGGCTTAAACTGCGGCAAGTGCGTCAACAAACTCACATCGGCGCTACGAGAACACCCGCAAATTGGCACGTTCGATGTCTCTAAAACAGAACTGACACTAACCACCCAGCTTTCTGAGGAAGAGGTTATCGAGTGTGTAGAGGCAGTAGGTTATCAAGCACGCCCATATTCAGAAGACACTGACACCGTTGAAGATAGAAAAGAAGCTAACTCAGAGAATACTCCGGTTCAGGATTCAACGGAGCAAGCACACGCGTATCACCTAGTTTTACAGGGCATGACCTGTGCTAGCTGTGTCTCTTCAGTCGAAAAAGCGCTTAAGTCTGTTAATCATATCGAACGAGTTCAAGTTAACCTCGCCGAGCAAACCGCGCTCGTCTTTAGTTCGAGCAGCCGTGATCAGATAGAACAACCGCTTCTGCAAGCCGTAAAAGATGCTGGCTATCAAGCGGACTTTGTAGAAGATGCTCAGACTCAGCAAGAACAGCAGCAGCGTCAGCATACGAAGCTTCAGCGATCGTTTTTGATCAACTCGATCTCAGCATTGGCTCTGGGTGTGCCTATGATGGCATGGGGATTATTCGGCGGTAGCATGATGATCGAAAGTACCAATGACCAGATCGGTTGGGGCTTGATGGGGTTCATCTGCTTGGTACTACTTGCGACCTCGGGTCGACAATTCTTTATCAATGCATGGCAATCTTTACAGCATAAACGAGCAACCATGGACACCTTGGTCGCTCTCGGCACGGGTGCTGCATGGTTGTATTCAATGTTGGTCGTCATCGCACCAAGCTGGTTCCCGCAAGCGTCACGTCATGTCTATTTTGAAGCGAGCGCAATGATCATCGGTCTTATCTCTCTAGGGCACTATATTGAGGCCAAAGCTAAGGCTCGTACCACCCAATCATTGCAGGCCCTAATTAACCTTCAACCTCAACAAGCGACCGCGATTATTGATGGCAAAGAGCAGTCTATTGCCGTGGAAGCTATTGAAGTCGGTATGCAGATTCGAGTGAAGCCCGGTGAAAAGATGCCGATCGATGGTGTTGTTGTCTCGGGCGAATCGTATGTCGATGAGTCGATGCTTACTGGCGAACCTCTACCGAACATTAAGAAAGCTGCAGACAAGGTCTCAGCGGGCACTATTAATGGTGACGGCACCCTTGTAATAGAAACGACGGGTACAGGTTCTAGCACTATGCTTGCTCGTATTATTCAGATGGTTCGACAGGCACAGAGCACTAAACCTGCTATTGCCAAATTAGCCGACTCTATTTCGGCAGTATTTGTGCCTGTTGTTGTCGCGATTGCCGCTATTGCCGCTGGGGTTTGGTTTGTTTTCGGTCCTGAACCTAGCGCAAGTTACATGCTGGTTGTCTCAACCACAGTTCTTATCATCGCTTGTCCTTGTGCACTTGGGTTGGCAACACCTCTATCAGTCACCGTAGGTGTAGGCAAAGCAGCCGAACTAGGCATACTGATTAAAGATGCCGATGTACTGCAATCTGCAAGCAAGGTTGATGCAGTAGTGTTTGATAAAACGGGCACCTTGACCGAGGGCAAACCCCAAGTACAACAGGTGTTTAGTTACAACACCACTGAAGCTGAACTCATGACTCTCGCTTACTCTTTAGAGGTTGCTTCAGAGCATCCACTGGCTAAAGCGATATGTCAGCATGCCCAGTCTTTAAGCCTTGAGATCCAGCCAGTTTCAGAGTTTGAAAACCTACGCGGTCAAGGTATCAAAGCCAAGATTGATGACCAATGGGTGCAAGTGGGATCGCTCAGCTTTATGAAGAGTCTCGGTATCCAGCTTGAGACTGCAGTGAGCGCAATTGAAGCGTGTAACCAAGCTGCCTGGACTCCTATTTTTGTCTCTAAAAACCATCAGCTAGAAGGCATTATCGGCGTTTCTGACACATTGAAAAGCGACAGTAAGTTAGCGATTCAACAATTACAAAATCGCGGTGTTCATACTGTGCTGCTGACTGGTGACAACCAAGCGGTCGCTCAAGCAATTGGCGCTCAATTAGGAATTGATGATGTCATCTCCGACGTACTACCTGACCAAAAAGCAGAACATATCGTCAAGCTGCAACAGCGCTATTATCAAGTTGCGATGGTTGGCGATGGTATCAATGATGCGCCCGCGCTTGCTCAAGCCGATGTCGGTATCGCAATGGGCAGTGGTAGCGATGTCGCCATCGAAAGTGCACAAATGACACTGCTTAACTCTTCTCCGGTTTCGGTAAGCAACGCGATTGAGTTATCGCAAGCTACGGTGAAGAATATGAAACAAAACCTATTTGGAGCTTTTGTTTATAATTCGCTCGGCATTCCAATTGCTGCGGGTGTGCTTTATCCATTTTTCGGGTTCTTATTGAGCCCAGTGGTGGCGGGAGCTGCGATGGCTCTATCTTCCATAACCGTTGTAAGCAACGCAAACCGCTTACGACTATTCAAAACCACCGACAATAAAAACCAATAATTTTATCTTTATGAGGTACACCATGATTCGTAAAGTTCTCACTCTCACGGCACTTACTTTTATGTCTGGACAAGCATTGGCTGCCAACGTGCTTAATCACAAATCTCCTTACTGTGGCTGCTGTACAGATTGGACCGTTCACATGCAAGAAGCTGGATTTACAGTAACAGAAAAGCTCCACGACAACATGAACGCGGTTAAGCAAAAACTTGGCGTAGCACCAGAGCTCGCCTCTTGCCATACAGCTGAGATCGATGGCTATGTATTCGAAGGTCACATCCCTGCTGATGACATCAAAGCTTTCTTAGATAACCCACCACGCAATGCTATTGGTCTTGCCGTTCCGGGGATGCCGATGGGATCACCAGGTATGGAGTATGGCGACCAAAAGGATGAGTATTCGGTATACGCTTTCAATGAGAAAGGTCAGGTGTTCGAGTATCGCCACTACAAAGGCAACTAAACGTCCTTTCGCTAAAGCGAGTAACACTGAGCGCTGCCAGCCTATAACGAAAAATAGAGCCTAGTCACTACACACCTAAGAATTAGACTAACCTAAGACTTAGATTGCAAACTAGGCTCTTTGCTTTGGACAGTAAAGCAAATTTTATAGCACCAACTAGGCTGTTGATGCTAAATCCCCCTTCTGCACTCAGCTGTGCATAGAGCCGACAAGAGCACCCTCTTGCCGCTAGAACTCAATTAGAAGCCGTAAGAAGCACCGAATACGAATGCGTTGTTCTGCTTAGAGTCACCATTTGCGAAATCTACACCGTTAGCTTGGCTACGGAACTCAAAGTAAGGTTGGACACCTTGACGAGTCCATGTTGCACGCAACTCGTGGTCCATTGCTTCAGCTTCGATCATGTAAACGTTGTTGTAGCTAAGCGCAAGATCATCGTTAACTGTGTAGCCGATGCGGTTGTCCATGCGATAATCTGTTTTATCATCGTTAGAAGTTGCATCAATATGAGCACGTGTGCGGTTGCTGATCGAAATACCGTTATCGAAGTTGTAGCCAATCTTTACAAGAGGACGGTACTGAATGCTTTCACCTGCAGAGAATAGATGCTGGTAACCCGCCGCAACCCATAGATTGTCAGTAATGTTGAAAGATTGCTCACCGCCTACGGTAATACCCGGAGTTGTATTACCTGCACCGCCATTTTCAGACTCAAGTTTACCCAGTTGGATACCATCAAACTCAGTGTAAACAGTTAAGCCCCCTAGAGAATTATCAAACGTATGACCTGCTTCGAGTGTTGAAGTCATGTCAGAACCGTGAATACGACCGTCATCATGGAGCTGAATGTTACCTGTTACGTAAGAAGAACCAGCAAAAGCACTAGAAGAGAAAGCAAGAGATAGAGCACTTAGAGCGATAATTTTTTTCATAGTAAACTGCCTTAGTTTGATTTTTCAGCGGCATATCTTTGGTACATCATTCACCTTCGCCGCTTGAGTAATGGGTTGCCTCCCTGGCATGAAATCTATGTTGCTCGAATTAATTTTTGTTTCAAAATAAAAGAGTCATCTCAGTGATCTTCCTCACCGTCAAAAAACAACAAGTTATTTTTAACTTTGTATTCAATTACTTATAAAAAGTAAAAATTGATAAAAACCGTACTTATAAACTAAAAACCCCTTTAGATCACACAAATATCAGATCTTCAAACGGTTTTGAGTCGTTCAATCACACTGATTTGAGACTTTTTTATAGCAGACTTATTTTTTAGCAAAAATAATGAGAGCTTCATCACCATGATGATGAATCAGAGCCAAATCATAATCTTCAACAGCCACCTAACCTCGCAACCCCACTTTAAACAGATCGAGTATTCAGCAACAAAAAAACTCCCTATGAAAAGGGAGTTTTGTCATTAAACTTTATTGTGTGTTTACTTTACCGAGGTCACTCGGCTCGCTCGCTCGCCACTTTCTGAGATAGAGCGGATATAAACTTCACCTTCAACGCTTGGTCGCTGATTGTCGTCGTACGTTAGCCAAGTTTCACCATCCACAGAGTATTGCAGCTCTACACCTGGGAACTGAACGTTCATTGCCAGTTTACCCGCTTCAACTTTCGCACCTGGTACAGGTAGGCGGTAGTCGATACCCGCTTTTTCTAATTTAGCCAGTTCGCGTTGGCCAAGTACGTTCGCAAAGCGGTTGTAGTCTTGGTTTAGCGCAGCTTTGTCTACTAGGTTAGAGTTTTGCGAATATTCAACACCCACTTTGTAGTCGTTTTCCCAATCAGCACGGTGCCATGCACGCTCAGCGGCTGCTAGTACGCGAGGGAATACCATGTACTCGTATTGCTCGTCGTTACGTACTGTCTCAGACCAAAGCTGTGCTGATAGACCGTAGAAAGGTTTCGCTTCGATTTCACCTTTACCAGTGAAGCCGTTACCATCGCGGTCTACAGAGGTTTCTGCGTTCTGAGGCATGTTCTCTGGTGCAAAGCCAAACATCTTACGAGTATCTGTTGCACGTGTTGCCCAGTAGTAACCACGCTCTTTCGGGTCAACTTCGTATGGCATGTCCATGTACACGTAGTCTGGGTTAGAAACGATCACGTCGTAACCTTTCTTAGACCACTCATACACTGATGACGTGCCACCCCAGTAAAGAACGTCCCAGAAGTTAACACGCGTATTTTCTGTTGCGAACGCTTTCTCACCTTCACTGTATTTAAGACCATCTTGCCAAGCTTGGAAGTTTGGAATGCCTTTCTCTGCCACCATCTTCGACACTTCTTCAGCAAAGTGGCTTGGTAAGTGACCAAAGTCGCTTACCGTACCGTCAGCAATCAGAGTCTGACATTGTGGAGACTGTGCGAATGGCTTGTCCTGCTCGGACAAATCAATGTTACCCTTCCAGCTCACTTTCTCTTCTGCGTTGATGTCTTGCAGGCCAGCGCCTAGCTTGATGTTCTTCGCTTCGTCACCACCGAAATGCCATGTAGTTAAAGGTGCGCCAGCCTCTTGGTGCATTGCTGCTACTTCTGAAATCACCTTATCAACGAAGCGAGTGGAAGATTCCATACATGGATTGATGAAGCTTTGCTTGTTGTAGAACTGAACCGTCGTTACGTTCGATGTATCTTGAGGATCCATCAGGCGGTACTCGTTCGCTTCTGCTTCTTTACCTTCTTCCATTAGACGGTCGTAACGTGCTTCCATTGATACCACTGCTGCACGAGCGTGCGCTGGCATATCGATTTCAGGAATCACTTCGATGTTACGCGCTTTCGCGTACTTCAAGATGTCCACGTAGTCTGCTTTGCTGAAGAAGCCAGAACCAAAGTTGTCTGTCGTTGCACCTGAGCCAAGCTGAGGCAGTAAACAGCTTTTCTCTTCCAAATCGAAACAACGGTTAGCACCCACTTCAGTCAGCTCAGGCAGACCCGGGATTTCTAAACGCCAGCCTTCATCATCCGTTAGGTGAAGGTGTAGTTTGTTCATCTTGTACGCTGCCATTTGGTCAAGCGTTGCAAGGATTGCGTCCTTAGAGTGGAAGTTACGAGCCACGTCCACCATCACACCACGGTAATCAAAACGCGGCGCATCTTTAATAGACAGTTGTGGTAGAGAATCAGCATTTTGGCTATCTACCAGGCCAAAGATAGATTGTACTGCGTAGAAAGCACCTGCTTGGTCGAACGCTTTAATCACAATACTGTCGCCTTTGATGCTCATTTCGTAAGCACCAGATTTTGCTAATTCACCGGTGAAGTCTGCAGGAACAACAGTGATGCTTACAGGAAGATCACCACGAACATCCACACCTACCACTTCTGCACGATCTTGAATTGCTGCAAACTGAGTCGCATCGAATGCGTCTTTAGGCAGCGCAATACCCGCCGCGATATTTACCGTACCTTTACCTGCTTCAACAGACATTGGCGTTGGTAGTAACGTGGTTGATACGTCTTGTTTTGCTAGGTCTTCGTTCTTCTCGAAACGAGACACAGCGTTTGCAAATACATTGTTGTCATCTGGCGTACGTTTTAGGTTGTTACCCTCAAGGCCAGTCACGAAAGAGGCAACGTCTTCTGTGTTAAGAGAAGTGATCATCTTAGGCTCTGCGTTTGGTGCAGCAACAAACGCGCCTGGCATGAAGTCAGTTTCAAAGAGCTGCCAGTATTCACCAACCAGCGGAAGGACAACTTCTTCGCCCGCAGCAAAACCATCAAACTTATCTGTAGGTTCTAGTTTGTGTAGGTCTCCTGTTACACGAGTAATTTTAAACTGCTCATTATCAACATCCAGAATCAGACGAATACTGTGAAAGTAGATAGCCCAATCTTTAGAGTCAACCGCGTCACCTTGGTTAACTAGCGTCATGTTTACCTTATTACAAGATGCCCATTCTGCGCCTAAGTCCTGACATGCGAGACCTTCATTCGCACCATGATTCGTCAACACCTCATATTGAACATCAAGATTGTCCGCCAATGTATTCACGACTTGTTGCTCTGTCGATTGTGTAACAGCACATCCTGTTAACCCGACTAAAACTGCGACTGATAATAAGTTTCTCTTCAACATCATATTCACCCATAAGTTAAAATTGTGTGGAAGCAAATAAGTGCACCTCCAAAAGATAAATTCACTATATGACGTTATTTTTTGCCGTGAATTAAATCGAAGCAAGAAGGTGATCAACTTCAAACGTCGATGGGAAATAAAAATATAAAAGCTTTTAAATCATAAACTTAAACACAACGAACAATCCGTCATTTTTGTTTTGACGTAAATATTGGGAATCACTTCACAGATTCTAAGACAAAATTGATAGATTACTCACCGCATTTCGCTGTGATATTTTTAAAGTCAAATCAATGAGCGGATTTTTTATCGCTATAACGTGATTAATCTCTAATAAAATTACGTTAAAAACCAACGTCAAAATGGATTTTAACGAGCGACTACAATCAATTAAGGAGCCAATGTGCGCCAAATACTCAGCTTTATTGTTCTCTTCTGTACAGCGTGCTCGACCGCAATCGCAGAGCCTCTCTTCTGGCAGGCGAAAAAAGGTCAACTTGAGTTCATCATTTTTGGCTCTGTGCATGCCGGCGATGAATCCATGTACCCGCTTCCTAATCCAATCAACAATGCACTTAAACGCAGTAATGGACTTATCTTGGAGGCAGACCTCAAACAGACCGGAGGCTTAAAGTACCCTTCGACAACAATCACAACCGCTGATGTGCTCGATGACACTCAACAGGCGCAATTTAAACAGATCACCCAATCTCTCAACTTACCGCATCAGCAAATGTTACTTTCACCACCGTGGGCTACAGCACTCACAATCCAAATGAAGCAGTTTGAGCAACTAGGTTATCTGCCGCAGTTTGGTGTCGACGCTCACGTTGCTGCTCTTGCACAACAGCTTAATAAGCCTCTTATTACCTTAGAGTCATTGCAGTTCCAGATTGATTTGATTGCTCAAGGTGGAGAGGGAGGCAAAGAGCTGCTGCTGAGCTCTATTGAAGAGTTTGATGAAACGGGCGAGGCAACCCGCTGCTTGATCGATAGTTGGAAAGCGGGAGACAAGAAAAACCTAGAGCGTCTCGCAGAACTGGCCGCCATGTCACCGGAGCTAACCGCAGCGTTTCTTACCGATCGCAATCATGACTGGGCTGATAAGCTGAGCAGTAACAATTGGAAGCTAAAACAAGAGGCAACGTATTTAGTTGTGGTTGGTGCAATGCATCTTATTGGAGAACAGAGTCTTATCGACTTGTTGAAGGCACGCGGTTTTGAAGTGGTTCAGTTGTCGAAGAGTGAACAGACGCAATGCGAAGTGAAATAGCAGCTGTCGTAAGTCATTCATCGAGTGATGATATTTCGTATCCAATTATGTTAAGGGTTGACCTTAGGGGTCAGTCCTTTCTTTTGAAGATGGAAGAAGATTCCCTACTCGCTCCTTCGCCGCTCTAGGGAATGACATATCCGTTAGAATGCAAAAAAGCCGTAGCCCCTATCTATTATAAGGAGGGCTACGGCTTTCTTTAATGTGGTCGGTGAAGAGCGTGTTTTGAACATCAGGCGAACCCCATTTGGGTTCTATTCCTATTTCCTACATCCTAAAACGACGAAAGCCTGCTCATTGAGCAGGCTTTCTAAAAATGGTCGGTGAAGAGCGTGTTTTGAACATCAGACGAACCCCATTTGGGTTCTATTCCTTTCCCTTACCCTAAAACGACGAAAACCTGCTCATTGAGCAGGCTTTCTAAAAGTGGTCGGTGAAGAGGGATTCGAACCCCCGACCCTCTGGTCCCAAACCAGATGCGCTACCAAGCTGCGCTATTCACCGAGATATCTAACTGGCTCATTGCCTGTCGATGGAGCGTATAATACGGAATCTGAGTTTATCCGCAAGCGCTTTTTTCATTATTTCCTTCAATATTATACCGTTCGAACAAAAGACAACCAAGCACGATGAGAATGTGACCAAATACACACACTCACCAACAAAGATTTAACTTATGCAACAGGATTGATCCAGATCAGTAAACCGATAGGTTCAGTTAATAGAATTATACGTGTCACATAACTTTGAGGTATACACATGGACTTTTGGCTAGATCTCCTATTTGGTAATGCAGTGGGACTATCTTCAATGATAGTAATCTTCGGGGCTCTTGGTCTCATGATGTTTTATGGAGGCTTCTTCATTTACAAGGTTATGACCGACAAATCTCCTCACTAGAGTCGCCAAGCCTTAATCACCAACCTGTTTAAGTTGGGACTTAAAGATGCTTTGCACCGGAGCTGACTAATATTGTCTGCTCCGGTTTTTTCGTTTTTGAACCACCCCATAACTTAGGTATACTTTCTTTATCCCTCTCCAACTTGAGATAACCACTATGTCTCATGATGACGACCTAGATCTATTCCAACAAATGATGGGCGACGTTAAGCGTATTGACCAAGATACCGCGGAGCATCAAAAAGTTCACCGAGTCACCGAGTCTCACCTTGCTAAGCGCGAAGCGGCAATGTGGCTCTCTGACGATGAAAAAGATTACCTCTCTCTAGACTACTCTCCGATGCTGAAACCTGAAGATATCGTGGAGTACAAGAAAGATGGCGTGCAAGATGGCGTATATAAAAAGCTGCGCTTAGGAAAATACCCAATTCAGGCCAAGCTCGACCTGCACCGCAAAACGCTTAAAGATGCACGGAACGAGATCCTCTCTTTCTTGCGTCAATGTCTACGTATGGATATTCGTACTGTGATTATTGTTCACGGCAAGGGTGAACGCTCTAACCCACCAGCGATGATGAAAAGCTACGTGGCAAACTGGCTCTCGCAGATTAATGACGTGCAATGTGTTCACTCTGCGCAGCAGTTCCATGGCGGCACGGGGGCGGTGTATGTGATGCTAAGAAAAAGTGACGATAAAAAGTTAGAAAACCGAGAAAGACATCAGAAGCGCATGAGTTAGCTCAGGAAATTTAATTCGTGCTCAAGCTCACACTAGATGCTAAAATTATGCGCAGTTAAAGATACATACTCAGAAAGCAACTACTCGGTAGTTGCTTTTTGTTTACCTATATTCCGTTGTGAAACGCTAAGAGAAAATCATGTCACAAGAATCCCAAGCGAAACGTCTCAATAAATACATCAGTGAAACTGGCTTTTGCTCACGCCGTGAAGCTGACAAGCTAATTGATGCTGGCCGTGTCACCATTAATGGCAAGACTCCAGAAATGGGCACAAAAGTCCTACCTGGTGATGACGTAGAGATTGATGGCAAACCTGTTCGCTCGAAAGAGAAGCCTATCTATATCGCTCTAAACAAGCCAACCGGTATCACTTGTACTACTGAACGTGATATCCCAGGGAACATTGTCGACTTT
Source organism: Vibrio pelagius (assembly GCF_024347575.1). NCBI lineage: Bacteria > Pseudomonadati > Pseudomonadota > Gammaproteobacteria > Vibrionales > Vibrionaceae > Vibrio > Vibrio pelagius. The sequence continues at coordinate 841,073 of NZ_AP025503.1, read as the reverse complement.
GTGGGCCACCATAAACGTATCTTCCCTATTGGTCGTCTTGATAAACCTTCAGACGGCTTGATTTTCTTGACCAACGATGGCGATATCGTCAACAAGATCCTTCGTGCCGGCAACAACCACGAGAAAGAGTACGTGGTTCGTGTTGATAAACCAATCACAGGCGAGTTCTTGAAGAAAATGGCGTCAGGCGTACCGATCCTAGATACCGTTACCCTGCCATGTAAGGTGGAAAAAGAGACCAAGTTCTCTTTCCGTATTACTTTAACTCAAGGCTTGAACCGTCAGATTCGTCGTATGTGTGAAGCCTTAGGTTACGAGGTATTCAAGCTGCGTCGCGTGCGTATCATGAACATCTCCCTTGATGGTATTCCTAACGGTAAATGGCGCTACCTAAGTGATGACGAGATCGCGGAAATCTTGGCAATGTGTGAAGGCTCAGTGAGCACAGAAGAAGCGTCGAAACTAAACGCTAAAGGTCAACGCATTCGCAAAGCAACCGATGCAAAACTGTTTGATAGCCGAGAAGAGAACCAAGGCTCTAGAGCGCGTCGTAATCAGAAAGAGAACCGCCCACGTACCTTCAAAGGTAATAATGCCGATGAATTCCGTCATGCGCCAAACTCTAAGCGTGGTAAACGTCCATCTCACGGTGACGACCAACAAAGTGGTGAGCGTCAACGTACGAATCGCCAAGACCAAGAGCGTAATAACAACCGTGGTAAAGCGCCTTCTCGTTCTCATAGCAAGCCGACAAACGTTCGCAGACAAGAGACAAACCAAGCGCCGAAGAAACGCGTTGGCGGCACATTAAGCCTCAAGAAGTAGCAAGCTGAATAATAAAAATGCCCACTAACTCTAGTGGGCATTTTTGTATTCGAAGAGAGTATGTGAGTCGACTACAGACACAAATCGACAAACTGAGCTCGAGTCAGTTTGGCAAGGTCGCTTGGCGCCAACTCAATCTCTAAACCTCGTTTGCCCGCGCTAACACAGATGGTATCTTGAGGTTCTGCACTGGAGTGGATGAAAGTTGGTAGCGCCTTCTTTTGACCAAGAGGGCTAATTCCACCAACGACATAACCCGTTGTCTTCTGCGCAATATCCGGGTTGGCCATCTCAGCTTTCTTACCTTTCGCCGCTTTCGCTGCCAGTTTCAGGTTCAGCTTCTGGTCGACAGGAATCACGGCGACCGCGAGATCTTTGGCAACACCATTCAAGCAGAAAAGTAGTGTTTTAAAGACTTTCTTTGGGTCTTGTCCCAACGCTTCCACAGCCTCTAACCCATAACTGTCGTGGCTTGGATCGTGGTCATACTGATGGATGGTATGAGTAACTTTTTTCTTCTTTGCAAGATTGATGGCCGGTGTCATGGTTTTTCCAAATATCAGATAAACAAAAAGCGATGCCGAAGCATCGCTTTAGTTAAAATTATCAGGCGCTGAGAGTCAATCTAAACCCTCGATTTACCTAATTATTTGTAAACCATTTCACCAGATGGTGCGTACGCGTTTACGTCTACTGGGCTGTTTGCTTCTAGGTACTCTTTTAGTACTTCAGCGTCAACAAAACCAGTGTTTACGTAACCTGGGTGACCCGTTAGTTTAGGGTAACCGTCGCCGCCCGCAGCGTTGAAGCTTGGTACAGTGAAACGGTACGTTTCGTCTAGACGAAGTTGCTTACCACCGATGAATACGTTAGAAACCTTGCCATTTTCTACTGTCATTGAGATACCAGCGAACTGAGCGTAAGCGCCAGAGTCGATTGGTTTCGTTGCAACAACATTTAGGTAATCCAGTACTTCAGCACCCGTCATGTCAGTGTAAGTTAGGATGTTTGCAAATGGTTGAACCGTTAATACGTCTTTGTACGTCACTTCACCCGCTTCGATAGAGTCACGAACACCACCAGAGTTCATCACAGCGAAGTCAGCTTTAGCACGCTCCATGTGAGATGTTGCGATCAGACGACCAAGGTTTGTTTGTTGGAAACGAACAACGTTACGATCACCTTCAAGTTTGCCATTCGTTTCAGCAATCTTAACTTCAAGCTGTGCTTGGCCTTGTTCTTGGAACGGACGTAGGAACTCTAGTAGTTCTGGATCTTGTGCAATCTCATCTTGGATAAGAACACGTTGTTTCTTACCGTCGATCTTAACCTTCTTCTTCAAGTTAACTGGGATCAGGTCGTAGCTTACCATCTCTAGTTCGCCATTACGGAATTCGTAGTCAGCACGGCCTACGTATTTACCCCACTCGTGAGCTTGAACGATGTAAGTACCGTTTTGTACATCCGGCTTACACTCGTCACCTGGCTTGAAGTTTTTCTTCGCTACGTTCGGGCCTTCCATACATACAGGCTCTTGAGAGTGACCACCAACGATCATATCTAGGTCGCCTTCGTTTAGGTAGCGAGCTAGAGCAACGTCACCCGGTGCATTAACACCACGTTGACCGTTTTCGTAGTGACCCATGTGAGTAACTGCGAAGATAAGATCCGGCTTTTCTGTCTCTTTCAGTTCAGCAATCAGCTTTTTCGCTTCTTCTTTTGGATCACGGAAGTCAATGCCAGCAATAAATTCAGGATTACCGATCTTAGCGGTGTCTTCTGTCGTTAGACCAATAACAGCAATCTTAATACCTTGCTTTTCAAACATTTCGTAAGCTTGGAACTTGCGCTCACCGGTCGCTTTATCATAGATGTTTGCAGATAGCATTGGGAAGTTCGCCCAATCGATCTGTTTAGCGAGTACGTCTAAAGAGTTATCAAACTCGTGGTTACCCAACGCCATTGCATCGTAACCAATCTTGTTCATACCTTTAAAATCTGGTTCGGCATCTTGTAGATCTGACTCTGGTACACCTGTGTTGATGTCACCACCAGATAGAAGCAGCACGCTACCACCTTCCGCACGAATCTCCTCACGAAGCTCGTCGATTAGAGTCTTACGAGCGGCCATGCCGTACTCACCGTATTTATTCTGCCAGAAGCGACCGTGGTGGTCGTTAGTATGCAGAACAGTTAGCTTGTAAGTTTTATCGTTTTCCCACTCTTGAGCAGGTTGAGATGCGCAACCTGCAAGAGTTGCTAGGATCGCAGCACTGAGTGCTGTCTTTAGAATAAGGCGTTGCTTCATTGTCATACCTTTGAACTTTTTAGGGGGAATCCACTGCTTTAAAGCCATCGCAATTAAACGGACGCTTGTTTGGCAAACATCGTTAAAGGATAGTAAAACTTGAAGTAGTTTAAATTAAGAAGGTAAACCTAACAGAGTGATTTCATATTTATGTAGGATAGATCACCTTAATCAGCTTTCGATTGTGTAACAAACAAACGAAGTTGCATTTCATTCAATAAGTGATCACAGGCAAACGTTTTCATGCGTTTACGCGCCGTTTGTGATATTGATTAACCAATCAACAAGTTAAGATAACTTAAGCTAAATTTATAATTATTATCAAGCACTTATTGTTATAATATAACACACCAATAAGTGCCATTTCAGTGTGGAATGACAAATGTCCCTCAGTACAACTACACAAATTATAGACACAAAAAAGCCGACTCAAATGCCGGCTTTCGTTCTTTAATTACGACTATTTAATGTCGATATGATCGAAACCTTTGATCAAATCATCAAGTGCTTTCATTTGCGCTAGGAATGGTTCTAGCTTGTCCAATGGTAGTGCCGACGGACCATCACAACGTGCTTGATCTGGGTTCGGGTGCGCTTCAATAAACAGACCAGCGATACCTGTCGCTAAACCCGCTTTTGCAAGTTCAACAGTCTGCTCACGACGACCGCCTGATGCCGCGCCTGAAGGGTCACGCATCTGCAGTGAGTGAGTCACGTCGAAGATAATTGGGCTGCCGTTTGATGCTTTTTTCATCACACCAAAGCCAAGCATATCAACAACCAAGTTGTCGTAACCCATACACGAGCCACGCTCACAAAGGATGATGTTCTCATTGCCACACTCAGCAAACTTATCAACGATGTTGCCAACTTGACCAGGGCTCATGAACTGTGGCTTTTTCACGTTAATTACAGCGCCTGTTTTCGCCATCGCTTCAACAAGGTCAGTTTGACGAGCTAGGAACGCAGGAAGCTGAATCACATCAACAACGTCTGCGACTGGCTGTGCTTGAGCTTCAGTATGAACATCCGTGATGATTTTCACGCCAAACGTGTCTTTAAGCTCTTGGAAAATCTTAAGACCTTCTTCCATGCCTGGACCACGGTAAGAGTGTACAGAGCTGCGGTTCGCTTTATCAAAAGACGCCTTAAATACGTAAGGGATACCTAGCTTCTCAGTCACTTTTACGTAGTGTTCACAGATCTGCATCGCTAGATCGCGAGACTCAAGAACATTCATACCTGCAAATAGCGTAAATGGCTTGTCGTTTGCAATTGGCATATCGCCAATGTGAACTGTTTTCTGTTCCATCATATTCTCTCTAGATAATTGTTAATTAGTGAACCACAACGACTTTTTCGTTCATCGCGTTCACTTGAGATTTAAGTAACTCAGACGCTGGGTCATCTGGGCATTGGTCAATAAAATACTGATAATCAGTCGCAGCGATTTGGTGACAATCCAGTTGCTGATAGATAAAACCACGATCGCGAATTTCATACGGATCATCTGGCACAAAAGTTAACGCCAAATCAGTACACTTTAGTGCAAGAGTATAGCGCTCTTCTCGCAGCAACGCGCTTTTCAAAAGTGCTAACCACTTACCGATAATAGTTGGGTGATCAGCAACTTCAAGATGTTCGCTTTTCACTTGAGCAAGCGGGCCATCATGACCAATCAACCAAGCGCGCAGGGTTTGTTGCCCAACATACTCACCATTGTAAGGGTTGATGTAGACAGGAGCTTGATCGTACCAAGTAACCTTGAGTAGGAATTGCGTTGGGAAAGAGACACCATCAACAGGGAAACCCAACTTACGTCCTAAATATAAGAAGATGGCACCTAAGCTCACCGGTACACCCTTTTTGCGCTCTAGGACTTTATCAATAAACGCATTATCTGAAGAGAAATACGCATCTTTATCTCCAGCAAAGCCCCACTCATAAAAGAACAGACGGATAAAAGATTCAAACTTTTGCTGTTCATCTGTCTCATGCACCAATGCTTGCTCAGCATCGCTTAGCAGTCGAGCCAGTTCTAGCTCTGCCCACTTGTCTTGAGTCTCAGGGTTTACCGCTTTATTTAAGATCAAAGCACCTTCCACCAGCTCTAGCTGGTCAAAGTCTTCGTCAAAAAATTCGTACATAGATAATTAACCGAAATACTAAGATAACTAACCTAAACAGGCAGATAACTAACCTAAACAGGAAAACAATTAGCCGAAGAACGTTGGCACTTTAGTAACAGCAATCTTACCTGCCATCGCCAACCAACCTAACGCACCGAAAAACGAAAAGGTTCTAAGCAACTTGTTTTTACCGAACTTAAGCGCAAAGAAGCCCAGTGCGATGTATGCCATAACACAAGTCAGTTTCTCTGTTAGCCAAGGCGCTGCTGGGGTAAATGGAATAAAACCAGTAATAAAGATCAGACCAATACCAGACAACAGCAGTAGTGAGTCGTTGATATGTGGGAAGCGTTGCAGGAATGGGTGCTTAAGCATTGGAGAATTTGCCATCATAAGCGCGTAGCGAACTGACAGTAGTAGAGCACTAAGCCCAACCGTCAATAAGTGAAAATGTTTTAAACCTTCGTACATGATATCCCTTTAATTTCTTTTATTTGCGTTTTATCTAACACCGACACTAAGGTAGATAGCGTCCCAAAGTGACTCTATCATTGCCGCCATAGTCTTTTTCTGTCATGACGTCTAAATAGCCCAAGGCCTGCATGATCTCGCGAACCGCATCTCCTTGATCGTAACCGTGCTCAAATGCCAACCAACCATCGGCTTCTAGATAGTAGCGAGCATGGTCGGCAATATGCTTGATGTCTGCTAAACCTTTCTCTTCCGCAACCAGCGCTGTAATAGGTTCGAAGCGCACATCCCCTTGAGACAGATGTGGATCATCTTTCTCAATGTAAGGTGGATTCGATACGATCAACGAAAAGCGGCTGTCTTCAGATAACGGTTCAAACCAACTGCCATTTAAAAAAGTGGTGTTGGTGATGTTAAGGCGTTCCGCATTCTCGCTAGCGAGTTGTTGCGCTTCAGGACGCAGGTCAATCCCAGTCACATTGCGGTTAGGCATCTCAGATGCGAGTGCCAACGCAATCGCCCCTGTCCCTGTACCTAAATCGAGGATGTCACCTGTCTTACCAAATGTTTTATCCAACGCGACTTCAACCAAACGCTCAGTATCAGGTCGAGGAATCAAGGTTGAAGGAGAAACTTTCAAAGGTAACGACCAAAACTCTCGCTCACCGACAATATACGCGACTGGTTCTCCGGTGAGCCTGCGCGTCAGCAGTTCGTTGAAATGCTGTTCTTGTTCGAGAGTCAGATGTTTTTCTGGCCAAGTAAGAAGGTAGGAACGAGGTTTATCAAGCGTGTGGCAAAGCAGCACAGCAGCATCAATAGAGGGCGAAGTGTTCTCGCCCTCTTGAAGCTGTACGATTGCTGCTTTTAATGCACTTTCAACCGTATAGGCAGATTGCATAGGGTTTAGTTGTTCTCAGCTAGCGCAGCAAGTTGGTCGGCTTGGTGCTCTTGCAGTACTGGATCAACTAGACTTTGTAGGTCGCCTTCTAGCACTTCGTTCAGGCGGTAAAGTGTTAGGTTGATACGGTGATCAGAAACACGACCTTGTGGGTAGTTGTAAGTACGGATACGGTCACTACGGTCACCCGAGCCTAGTAGGTTACGACGGGTGTCTGATACTTCAGCAGCACGACGCTCTTCTTCAGCTTGTACAATACGCGCAGCAAGAACTGCCATCGCTTTCGCTTTGTTTTTGTGCTGAGAACGCTCGTCTTGACACTCTACCACTGTACCTGTTGGCAAGTGAGTAATACGGATTGCAGAGTCCGTGGTGTTAACGTGTTGACCACCCGCGCCTGATGCACGGAAGGTATCAATTTTCAGGTCTGCCGCTTTAATTTCTGGAAGATCCGCTTCTGGGATTTCAGGCATAACAGCAACGGTACATGCTGAAGTATGAACACGACCTTGAGATTCTGTCTCTGGCACACGCTGAACACGGTGACCGCCAGACTCAAACTTCATCACGCCATAAACGCCTTCGCCGCTTATTTTAGCGATCATCTCTTTGTAACCGCCCTGCTCTGAATCATTGCTGCTCATTACTTCAACGCGCCAGCCTTTCTTCTCAGCAAATTTAGAGTACATACGGAACAGGTTACCTGCGAAGATACCCGCTTCGTCACCACCAGCACCAGCGCGGATCTCTAGGAAACAGTTACGCTCATCGTTTGGATCTTTTGGCAGCAGTAGGATTTGAAGTTCATCAGTCAGGCGCGCGATCGCCTCTTTCGCTTCTTTAATCTCTTCTTGCGCCATTTCACGCATCTCTTCGTCGTCTTCTTGCGCCATATCTTCGGCAGCTTCTAGATCGTCTTGCGCTTGCTGGTACGCTTGGAAGCACTTGGTCACTTCTTCTAACTGAGAGTACTCTTTCGATAGTGCGCGGAATTTGTTTTGATCACCGATCACATCTGGATCACCAAGCAGGTGTTGAACTTCTTCGTAGCGTTCAACAAGTGTTTCAAGCTTTACTAGAATCGAGGCTTTCATATTCGTCTTATCTTTTTGGAGGTCTAAATTTATTGAGGGTCTTCTAAGCCCAAACTCTGTCTAATGACCGTTAATTTCGCAGGTTCTCCTTGCTCAGCTGCACTTTGTAGTGCGCGTGTTGGAGCATGGATCAATTTGTTTGTGAGCTTATTACTCAGCTCAAGCAAGACTTTCTCAGGATCACCGCCCGCAGCCAGTGACTGTAAACTCTTGCTTAATAATTCTTCTCTGATTTCATTCGCTGACTTTCGGTACTCACGAATGCTATCCACCGCTTGCAGGGAGCGCATCCAACTCATAAAGGCGGCGCTCTCTTCACTGACAATCGCTTCAGCTTGAATCGCTTCAACCTTGCGCTGCTCGATGTTGCCATCCACAATCGATTGTAAGTCATCCACTGTGTATAGGTAGGCATCGTTAAGATCGCCCACTTCCGCTTCGACATCACGAGGCACCGCGATATCAACCAGCAGCATGGGTTGATGCTTTCTCTGTTTAAGTGCGGTCTCAACCATACCTTTACCGATAATCGGCAGAGGGCTCGCTGTTGAGCTGATCACAATATCCGCCTTATTGAGATGATCTGGGATCTCATTCAAGCTGATCACCTCAGCACCAAACTCTTCGGCTAAACCTAAAGCACGCTCACGCGTTCGGTTAGCCACAATCATTTTAGTACAGCCATTAGCAGAGAGGTGTTTTGCTACCAACTCGATGGTCTCACCGGCACCTACTAGCAACACCGTCGAATCTTCAATCGACTCAAAGATGTGTTTCGCCAATGTACAAGCTGCGTAAGCAACAGAAACGGCACTACCGCCAATTTCAGTTTCAGTACGTACACGCTTAGCAACAGAGAATGACTTTTGGAACAGCTTCTCCATCGATGCATCGACGGCTTTCTGCTCACGCGAATCAGAATACGCTTGTTTTACCTGTCCGAGAATTTGAGGCTCACCCAATACTAAAGAGTCTAAGCCACAAGCAACACGCATTAGGTGTTTAATTGCCGCTTGCTCTTCATGAATATACAGGCTGGGTTTCAGCTCTTCTGGGCTAACGTCATGAAATACTGATAACCATTCAATCAGCTTATTCTTAGCCGCACTTTTAACGTCACAGTACACTTCTGTTCGGTTACAAGTGGAGAGTATGACACTTCCATTCACGTGTGCATTTGCGTTAAGTTGCTTTAGTGCATCAGATAATTTATCTGGACCAAACGCTACTTTTTCTCGCAATTCAACCGACGCTGTATTGTGATTGATACCTACGGCAAGCAAAGACATGTATCAGAAGTTCTCGATCAGGGTTTAAAAACAGGATGCCGAATTTTACTTGATGCATGGCTCTATTTAAAGGGTAAGCAGTATTTGTTTTCCTGAGTTCGTGAATTCAATGCTATAGTTGAAGCGTTTTTTCGATGTTATTGAACAAGTTGTGAGCAAACATGGATAGATTTCGTAAAATTGCCTCTTTGATTTTTTTCTGTCTAGTCGTAACAGGTTGTGTTTCTGCACCAGAACAGCCGACCAGCGTGGAATGGCAAGCACATCAGCGACAACTGCAAGAGATCCAATATTATCAAGCTACAGGTAAGTTGGCCTACATCTCTCCTGAAGAGCGCCAAAGCCTCAACTTTTTGTGGAAACACTCACCAAACTTCAGTCAATTGCGACTGACTACGTTCCTAGGTCAAACCGCACTTAACCTGACAATCAACGAGTACGGCGCTAAAGTCGTGACTTATGATGATCAAGTATTTACCCATAGAAGTGCATCTAAACTGGTTAGACAACTAACTGGGCTGACGATCCCCGTTGATCATCTACCACAATGGCTACTCGGTAATCCCGATCAAGCAGACACCTACTTATTGAACGCCAACAATACCGTAGAAGCGCTTTCTAAGCAGATCGATGACAAAGCTTGGCAACTTAACTTTGACCGCTATCGCGATGTCACACTGAGCCAAAACTTCGATAGCCAAAATGATACCGTTGAAAAGGTACTGCCTCTTCCAACACGACTCTCCTTTAAACAAGATGAAAATAAGATCAACATTGTGGTCTCTAAATGGACACTCGATAAATGATTTCGACGCAAACTCATTGGCCGTCACCGGCTAAACTGAACCTTTTTCTCTACATTAACGGTCGTCGTGATAACGGCTATCACGAATTGCAAACTCTGTTTCAGTTTGTCGACTTCGGTGACGAACTCAGCATCACAGCACACCAACGCTCAAGCCACATTACGATTTCGCCTCAAATCCCAGGTGTTGCTACAGAAGATAACCTAATCTGGAAAGCCGCAACTGCTCTTCAACAGTACACCAATACAAACTTCGGCGCTGATATTGAACTCAAGAAAGTTTTGCCTATGGGTGGGGGTATTGGCGGTGGTTCATCAAATGCAGCAACCGTGTTAGTCGCATTAAACTATTTATGGCAACTCGGCCTTTCTGATGATCAATTAGCAGAGATAGGTTTAAAACTGGGGGCGGACGTCCCTGTATTCGTTCGTGGCTTCTCGGCTTTTGCTGAGGGTGTGGGTGAGCAGTTGCATCCAGCAAATCCAGAAGAGAAATGGTATTTGGTGGTTAAACCTCAGGTAAGCATTGCAACTGTAGACATATTCACTCACCCAGATTTAACTAGAAACACGCCGAAGCGAGAGCTAGCAACGCTTCTAGAGCAAGAATACGTAAACGATTGCGAAAAAATTGTACGAATGCTGTACCCAGAGGTTGATAAGCAACTTTCATGGCTGCTACAATATGCGCCGTCGAGATTAACTGGCACAGGTTCTTGCGTTTTTGCGGAATTTTCGAGCAAAAACGAAGCAGAATCTGTACTGGAAAAACTGTCTGACAACGCTTCTGCATTTATTGCTAAAGGTCGAAATTTTTCACCTTTAAAAGAGGCGCTGGCTGAATACCAATCAGCCCACCCACAATCTAATTAAAACTGGACGCAACCCTGAGGTTTCCACCGTGCCTGATATGAAGCTATTTGCTGGTAACGCAACACCTGAACTAGCCCAACGTATTGCTGACCGTCTATACATCTCTCTTGGCGATGCTACTGTAGACCGTTTTTCTGACGGCGAAGTCGCTGTACAAATCAACGAGAACGTTCGTGGTAGTGATGTATTCCTAATTCAATCTACTTGTGCACCAACCAATGACAACCTAATGGAATTGGTGGTAATGATTGACGCAATGCGCCGTGCTTCTGCTGGCCGTATTACTGCTGTAATCCCTTACTTCGGTTATGCCCGTCAAGATCGTCGCGTACGTTCTGCTCGTGTGCCAATTACTGCAAAAGTTGTTGCAGACTTCCTTTCTAACGTTGGCGTTGACCGCGTTCTTACTATCGACCTACACGCTGAACAAATCCAAGGCTTCTTCGATGTACCCGTTGATAACATCTTCGGTACTCCAGTTCTTCTAGAAGATATGGCTAACCGTGGCCTAGAGAACCCAGTAGTGGTTTCTCCTGACCTAGGTGGTGTTGTACGTGCTCGTGCAACCGCGAAAGCTCTAGGTGACGTTGATATCGCTATCGTTGATAAGCGTCGTCCACGTGCTAACGTTTCTGAAGTGATGAACCTAATCGGTGATGTTGAAGGTCGTGACTGTGTTATCGTTGATGACATGATCGACACAGGTGGCACACTATGTAAAGCAGCTGAAGCGCTAAAAGAGCGCGGTGCTAAGCGTGTATTCGCTTACGCAACTCACGCTGTATTCTCTGGTGGTGCAGCAGACAACATCAAGAACTCTGTTCTAGACCAAGTTATCGTTACTGACTCTATCTCACTATCTCCTGAGATGGCAGCGACAGGTAAAGTAACAACTCTTAGCCTATCTCGCATGCTTGCTGAAGCGATTCGTCGTATCAGCAACGAAGAGTCAATCTCTGCGATGTTTAACTAAAACTCACTACTCTACCCATAGAGTTATGCGTTTAAAAAGCACTTCAATTGAAGTGCTTTTTTTATACCTGTCCTATATTGCGCTAAGGTTATACCAATCACAGTAAATAAGTGATCAAAAATAGCGCAGGAAAAAGGCTTGAGAACAAGGCAGAATTTTTCGATAAGTAGTTATTCTACAATCAAAAATTCTAACGCAGTTATCGAGCATTTTAACAAGCTAGGGTGAGCAATTATTTACTACGATTGGTATTAGTGTCATAAGTGAGGTTCTCGAGCAGAGACAAGTATTCCACTGCTCGCACCTTTTTCATAAATTGTGATATCATACGGCGCTTTTTGAAATCCCGAGAGAGATCCATACCTTGAGCCAACAAATAAAACTTCTCGTTGGACTGGCAAATCCAGGTCCAGAATACGCCAAAACTCGCCACAATGCGGGCGCATGGGTAGTTGAAGAATTAGCACGCGTGCACAACGTTACGCTAAAGAATGAAGCAAAGTTCTTTGGTTTGACTGGGCGCATTATGGTTCACGGTGAAGATCTTCGCTTGTTGATCCCAACAACTTACATGAATTTATCCGGCAAGGCCGTTGCGGCAATGGCGAAGTTCTATCAAATAAAGCCAGAAGAGATCATGGTTGCACATGATGAACTCGATCTTCCACCTGGTATTGGTAAGTTCAAAAAGGGTGGCGGTCACGGCGGTCACAATGGACTCAAAGACATCATCAGCAAGCAGGGTAACAATAAAGAATTCTACCGTCTTCGTTTAGGCATAGGCCATCCGGGACACAAAGATAAAGTTGCAGGTTATGTATTAGGCAAAGCTCCGCAAAAAGAGCAAGAGTGTATTGATGCCGTTGTTGACGAGTCAGTACGCAGCCTAGACATCTTATTGAAAGATGGCCTATCAAAAGCACAAAATCGCTTACATACGTTCAAAGCAGAATAAGGTTTATATCATGGGTTTTAAATGTGGCATCGTTGGTCTACCAAACGTTGGTAAGTCAACTCTGTTTAATGCACTAACTAAAGCAGGTATCGAGGCAGCAAACTTCCCGTTTTGTACCATCGAACCAAACACAGGTATCGTTCCAGTACCTGACCTACGTCTAGATGCATTAGCGAAAATTGTTAATCCGCAGAAGATCCTTCCTACAACGATGGAATTCGTTGATATCGCGGGCCTAGTTGCTGGCGCTTCTAAAGGTGAAGGTCTGGGTAACAAGTTCCTAGCAAATATCCGTGAAACTGACGCAATTGGTCACGTAGTTCGCTGTTTTGAAAACGAAAACATCGTTCACGTTTCTGGCAAAGTATCACCAATCGATGACATCGAAGTGATCAACCTTGAACTTGCACTGGCTGACTTAGACAGCTGTGAGCGTGCAATTCAACGTAACACTAAAAAAGCAAAAGGCGGTGACAAGGACGCTAAGTTCGAAATCACTGTTCTAGAAAAGCTACTACCAGTTCTGACTGAAGGTGGTATGGCGCGTACAGTTGAGCTTTCAAAAGAAGAAGCGGCAGCAATTGGCTACCTAAACTTCCTGACACTTAAGCCAACAATGTACATTGCGAACGTAAACGAAGACGGTTTCGAAGATAACCCGTACCTAGACGCAGTTCGTGAATACGCAGAAAAAGAGAACAATGTCGTTGTTGCTGTATGTGCCGCTATTGAATCTGAGCTATCTGAACTTGAAGACGAAGATCGCGAAGAGTTTCTAGCAGACATGGGTATCGAAGAACCAGGTCTAAACCGTGTGATCCGTTCTGGTTACGAACTACTTACTCTGCAAACTTACTTCACTGCTGGTGTTAAAGAAGTACGTGCTTGGACTATCCCTGTTGGTGCAACTGCGCCACAAGCTGCAGGTAAGATCCACACTGACTTCGAAAAAGGCTTCATCCGTGCAGAAGTTGTTGGTTACGACCACTTCATCGAATTTAGCGGTGAGAGCGGTGCAAAAGATGCAGGTAAATGGCGTCTAGAAGGTAAAGACTACATCGTTAAAGACGGCGATGTTGTTCACTTCCGCTTCAACGTATAAGTTTTATTAGCAACTTATTGCCAAAGGCCAGTGTTCTCACTGGCCTTTTTTGTTTTCTCAATTCAATGAGTTCTATCCATATAAAAATTAACTTCACCAAAACATCGGGTTTCAACCCCATTTTTTGATCACAAATACGCCTCTTTGTCTAAAAAGAAATCGAACAGGCATTTATTCGTGATTTATTTAAAAAAAAAGTTGACGGGTTTCACTCAACTACGCATAATGCGCCCCGTTCCCAACGAAGCAGCAACGCTTCAAAACGGAACGACAATTTGGAAATGGCTACTTAGCTCAGTTGGTTAGAGCACATCACTCATAATGATGGGGTCGCAGGTTCAAATCCCGCAGTAGCCACCATTTCCTAAATACTTTCCTCTTAAATGAGTTAGAGTCTTTAGGAAATATGCGGAAGTGGCGGAATTGGTAGACGCACCAGATTTAGGTTCTGGCGCCGCAAGGTGTGAGAGTTCAAGTCTCTCCTTCCGCACCATATTTGAGATATCTTTTGATATCAATTGTTGGGCTATCGCCAAGCGGTAAGGCACCGGCTTTTGATGCCGGCATTCCCTGGTTCGAATCCAGGTAGCCCAGCCACAAATTAAGTGTAATTATCTTTTAAAAGGTAATAGCATTGAAAGCGAGTTTAGTTTATATTGTCTCGCTCTCAGATGGCTACTTAGCTCAGTTGGTTAGAGCACATCACTCATAATGATGGGGTCGCAGGTTCAAATCCCGCAGTAGCCACCACTCTTTCTTCGAGAAAGAAAAGACAACGTTATATTGAATCACCAATATTCAGTATGACTATAAAGATTTGCTGCGGTCGTGGCGGAATTGGTAGACGCACCAGATTTAGGTTCTGGCGCCGAGAGGTGTGAGAGTTCAAGTCTCTCCGACCGCACCATTATTTAGATATCTTAATGGATATCACAGTTGGGCTATCGCCAAGCGGTAAGGCACCGGCTTTTGATGCCGGCATTCCCTGGTTCGAATCCAGGTAGCCCAGCCACTAATACAACGTTATTGAGATTCACCAATCATCTCCTTAACTACAAATTGATGCGGAAGTGGCGGAATTGGTAGACGCACCAGATTTAGGTTCTGGCGCCGTAAGGTGTGAGAGTTCAAGTCTCTCCTTCCGCACCATTATTCTTCTTCGGAAACGAAGAGCGTGTGATTGACACATGAAACAATCCAGTTGGGCTATCGCCAAGCGGTAAGGCACCGGCTTTTGATGCCGGCATTCCCTGGTTCGAATCCAGGTAGCCCAGCCACTAATACAACGTTATTGAGATTCACCAATCATCTCCTTAACTACAAATTGATGCGGAAGTGGCGGAATTGGTAGACGCACCAGATTTAGGTTCTGGCGCCGCAAGGTGTGAGAGTTCAAGTCTCTCCTTCCGCACCATTATTCTTCTTCGGAAACGAAGAGCGTGTGATTGACACATGAAACAATCCAGTTGGGCTATCGCCAAGCGGTAAGGCACCGGCTTTTGATGCCGGCATTCCCTGGTTCGAATCCAGGTAGCCCAGCCACTAATACAACGTTATTGAGATTCACCAATCATCTCTCTAACTAAAAAATTGATGCGGAAGTGGCGGAATTGGTAGACGCACCAGATTTAGGTTCTGGCGCCGCAAGGTGTGAGAGTTCAAGTCTCTCCTTCCGCACCATTATTCTTCTTTGGAAACAAAGAGATCTCGAAAGAGAAAGATTGGCTACTTAGCTCAGTTGGTTAGAGCACATCACTCATAATGATGGGGTCGCAGGTTCAAATCCCGCAGTAGCCACCATTCTTTCATTAGAATGAAAAATACAACGTGATACTGATTTTACCAATTATCGGTATGACTACACTCTTTGCTGAGAGAATAAATTAGCGATGCGGAAGTGGCGGAATTGGTAGACGCACCAGATTTAGGTTCTGGCGCCGCAAGGTGTGAGAGTTCAAGTCTCTCCTTCCGCACCATTATTCTTCTTCGGAAACGAAGTGTGTGTGATTGACACATGAAACAATCCAGTTGGGCTATCGCCAAGCGGTAAGGCACCGGCTTTTGATGCCGGCATTCCCTGGTTCGAATCCAGGTAGCCCAGCCACTAATACAATGTTATTGAGATTCACCAATCATCTCCTTAACTACAAATTGATGCGGAAGTGGCGGAATTGGTAGACGCACCAGATTTAGGTTCTGGCGCCGCAAGGTGTGAGAGTTCAAGTCTCTCCTTCCGCACCATTATTCTTCTTCGGAAACGAAGAGCGTGTGATTGACACATGAAACAATCCAGTTGGGCTATCGCCAAGCGGTAAGGCACCGGCTTTTGATGCCGGCATTCCCTGGTTCGAATCCAGGTAGCCCAGCCACTAATACAACGTTATTGAGATTCACCAATCATCTCCTTAACTACAAATTGATGCGGAAGTGGCGGAATTGGTAGACGCACCAGATTTAGGTTCTGGCGCCGCAAGGTGTGAGAGTTCAAGTCTCTCCTTCCGCACCATTATTCTTCTTTGGAAACAAAGAGATCTCGAAAGAGAAACAAGTTGGCTACTTAGCTCAGTTGGTTAGAGCACATCACTCATAATGATGGGGTCGCAGGTTCAAATCCCGCAGTAGCCACCATTCTTTCATTAGAATGAAAAATACAACGTGATACTGATTTTACTAATTATCGGTATGACTACAGAATTGTTGCGGTCGTGGCGGAATTGGTAGACGCACCAGATTTAGGTTCTGGCGCCGAGAGGTGTGAGAGTTCAAGTCTCTCCGACCGCACCATTATTCTTCTTCGGAAACGAAGAGTGTGTGATTGACACGTAAAACAATCAAATACAACGTGATACTGATTTTACCAATCATCGGTATGGCCAAAAGAATTGATGCGGAAGTGGCGGAATTGGTAGACGCACCAGATTTAGGTTCTGGCGCCGCAAGGTGTGAGAGTTCAAGTCTCTCCTTCCGCACCATTATTAGAAACCCAGCTTTTTAGCTGGGTTTTCTTTTATCTGAAATATACAAATCTGCTAACCACATCACCAAGTATTTCCCCTAGATTCAGCACTTAGTTACCTTTTTATAAGACAATGTCGACTCCACTTTCACATTGAGTATGACAGCGCTATGAGAACTCTCCCTTTAACCATCGGTTGCTACACAGAAGATCCAAATGGAAGCCAAGGTGTGTATCAAACTCAGTTTGATCTAGAAACAGGTAAGCTGAACCCTCCACAACTGATCGCAAAGTGCATTAACCCCTCTTTTGTTGTCTCTACAAAGCTGGGCATCTATACCGCATCTGAAATCGACCAACAGTCGCAACCTCAGCTATTTCATATTTCAGAGACAGGTTCAAAAGTCCTATCTAACTCCGAGTTCATATTGGGGGATCACCCATGTCACATCTCGATAGATCCTAACCATAAGTTTGCCATCACTTCCCAGTACTCTTCTGGCACATTCGATATTTTTAGTTTGGGTATCAATGGCAACATCGATAAGCGAATAAAAACACTAAAAATGTCAGGTTCAGGGCCCAACCAAGATAGACAAACAGGGCCACATGCCCATCAGTCGCTGTTTTTAACGCACTCGCCACAGTTTGTGACCGTTGATCTTGGCGCCGATCGCATCAACTTCTACTGCTTCGATGAGGAGCAAGAGGAGTTTTTAGAAGAGCCTGTACAATCTATTCAAGTTCCTGCAGGCAATGGGCCTCGTCATATGGTTTTCAGTAAGGCTGAAGATAAAGCCTATGTGGTATGTGAGCTATCTGAAACGATTCTAATGCTAGAGAAGGCCGTTGGACGTTGGCATATTGTTGATGAGATGGATGCGCTCCCTAATTCAGAAAAAGGAGAAGCGGCCGCTGCAATCAAGCTATCGCCAGATGAGCAGCATCTTTATGTCTCTTGCCGACACCAATCAAGGATCAGTCACTTTAAACTCGACCCAGTGAATCAAAAGCCGATTTTTGTGGATAGCTATCGTACTGAAGGCAGCTTCCCTCGTGATTTTCATATTACTGATGATGGAGAGTGGCTAGTCGCTGCAAATCAACACTCCAACAATCTGACCACTTTCAAACGCAATAAACTAGACGGCTCTTTAACCTACAGCGGTCACTCTTTAGAAGTGGGTTCACCAGTTTGTGTCACACAGCAAGTATAGTAAGTAGTGGATACAAAAAAGGAGAGCATTGGCTCTCCTTTACTTCTTTAGCTGTACGAGACTATCAACTACAGCCCCAAAGCATACTTCAATACTTGGTTTTTAATTGGTCCTGAATTCTCTGCAAGCTTTAATGCTGCATTGCGAACAAATTTAAGTGGGCCAAGATCATTACTAAACGTTTTGTAGAAGAAGTCCATGCCACTCTGCATGATGAGGTTATCCCCTCTTCTTTTAACCTCGTAGCTTCTTGCGACAGAGTCAGTTAACTCGCCTTGATCTTTAGTCAGTTTAATAAGAGCTGCCACGTCTTTGAAGCCTAGGTTCACCCCTTGCCCAGCCAGAGGGTTGATGGTGTGTGCAGAATCTCCGACCAAGATACAGTTGTTTTGAGCGTAACGCTGAGCATGTCGGCGAGTCAGAGGGAAAGAGCCCGATTGAAGCACTTTGATATCACCCAGCTCCGCAGGGAAGTGACTTAACACTTCTGCACGCAGCTTCTCTGGACTCATTGCTGACAATTGCTTAATACGTGACGGCTTGTCGTACCAAACCAAAGAGCCTTGCCCCACTTCCTTACCCTCTTCATTAAGCGACGCCAAAGGTAAAAAAGAACGAGGGCCACTTGGTAGAAATTGCTGCCAAGTAATGTCTTGCTGAGGAAGTTCCGTCTCGACATTGATCAGCATACAGTGTTGGCGGTAATCCCAAGCCGTGATACCAATTCCCGCTTGCTGACGAACAGCCGAATTCGCGCCGTCTGCACCAACAACCCATTTAGTTGATAGACGCAAGCCCGACTGCAACACCACAATGTTCGTTTCACCAAATTCAATGGTATCGAGCTTTTCTGGGCATAGCAGTTCAATATTGTCATAACGTTCAAATTGCGCCCACAACCCAAGTTGGATAAGGCGGTTTTCGACGATATAGCCCAGTCGAGGTAACTCTAAAGATGCAGCGTCAAATCGCGTACGGCACTCTGGATGTTCCCAAGTCTCTAAGCGTTTATACGTGCAAACTCGCATATTCTCGATTGCATCCCAAGCACCTAGCGAATCCAGCAGATCCACAGAGGCTTGAGAAATCGCAGAGACACGAATGTCCATAGGTTGTGTCTTTTCGAAGGCTTGCGGGGCAAAGCCCTCGATCACCGCGACACGCATACCTTGCTGCGCAAATCCGATAGCGGTTGCTGCACCAACCATACCACCGCCGACTACCACAATATCGTAACTGTTCATATTTTGTACTTATCAGTTTGATTCAATGACTGTTTTTGATTGTACGTTTTCACAACTTACTTGTAACCAAAAACCTTAATCTCAAAATGGACAATCCCTTGCTGTGTATAGTGTTTCTCGAAATAACTAACAATCTTAACGAGAATAAAAACCACTACATAAGAGATTTTGCTAGACCACTAGTCAGTCGGTTTTGAAACCAGTACAATACGCCGCTTGCTGTTAGGGTAGCGCTATTTTAGCCATATTTAGAAGCTATAATAGAGACCATAACCGCGGATTAACACTGGGCGATTTGCTCCCTTAAATTAAACTAACGATCGAGCGAACAAAACATGAGTAAGAAACTGCTAATTAAAACTTGGGGCTGCCAGATGAATGAATACGATTCATCAAAAATGGCTGACCTGCTAAATGCCGCAAATGGCTATGAGCTAACAGAAGTACCTGAGGAAGCAGATGTACTACTACTGAATACCTGTTCTATCCGCGAAAAAGCGCAAGAGAAAGTATTCCACCAGCTTGGTCGTTGGAAAACGCTAAAAGACAAAAAAGACGGTGTTGTGATCGGTGTGGGTGGCTGTGTAGCGACTCAAGAAGGCGACCACATCCGTGAACGTGCACCATATGTTGACGTAATCTTTGGCCCACAAACACTGCACCGCCTACCAGAGATGATCAAACAATCTCTAAGCGATGAAGCGCCAGTAATGGACATCTCTTTCCCAGAGATCGAGAAATTCGACCGTCTACCAGAGCCTCGCGCTGAAGGTGCAACCGCCTTCGTTTCTATCATGGAAGGCTGTTCTAAGTACTGTACTTACTGTGTTGTACCTTACACGCGTGGTGAAGAAGTTAGCCGTCCAATGGATGACGTGCTATTCGAAATCGCACAGCTAGCTGAACAAGGTGTACGTGAAGTTAACCTACTAGGCCAAAACGTAAACGCATACCGCGGTCCAACGCACGAAGGTGACATCTGTTCATTCGCAGAACTACTTCGCCTTGTCGCTTCTATCGATGGTATCGACCGTATCCGTTTCACAACGAGTCACCCACTTGAGTTTACTGACGATATCATCGCTGTGTACGAAGATACGCCAGAGCTTGTGAGCTTCCTGCACCTACCAGTACAAAGTGGTAGTGACCGCATCCTAACCATGATGAAGCGTCCTCACACAGCTATCGAGTACAAGTCGATCATTCGTAAGCTACGTAAAGCTCGTCCTGATATTCAAATCAGTTCTGACTTTATTGTTGGCTTCCCAGGTGAAACCGCAATGGATCACCAAGCAACGATGAAACTGATCAAAGACGTAGATTTCGATATGAGCTTCAGCTTTATCTTCTCCCCTCGTCCAGGTACACCTGCTGCAGATTACCCATGTGACGTGCCTGAGCAAGAGAAAAAAGAGCGTCTATACGAACTACAACAAGTGGTGAACTCTCAAGCAATGCGTTACTCGCGTCTGATGCTTGATACAGAACAACGCGTTCTTGTGGAAGGTCCGTCTAAGAAGAACCTAATGGAGCTTCGCGCGCGTACTGAGAACAACCGTGTTGTGAACTTCGAAGGCAGCGCAGACCTTATCGGTCAATTCGTTGACGTGAAGATCACAGACGTATTCGCTAACTCTCTACGTGGTGAACTGGTTCGTACAGAAAAAGACATGGACCTACGCACTATCATCTCTCCAACGCAGATGATGGCGAAAACAAAACGTGAAGACGAGCTAGGTGTAGCAACATTTACACCATAAGCAAAACATCTAGATTCAGCACAAAGCTGAACTGCAAAGCTTGAAATTACCTAACTAAGTGACCATCTTAGAAATAGGGAAATCGCCATTAGAAGCCCGGTCTCAATCGGGCTTCTTGCTCTTTTTTGATTGAAAAGAGTCGGTGGCACAAAATGAGAGGCTAATTTGAGCAATAAAATCGTTACTCTAGAGATCAATCTAGAACCAGCAGATAATCGTCGCCTTGCAAGCCTATGTGGGCCATTCGATGACAACATTAAACACCTTGAGCGCCGTTTAGGTGTTGAGATCAACTACCGCAGCAACTTTTTCACTATCGTCGGCAGGCCTCACACTGCGGCAGCCGCGCTTGAGATCGTTAAACGTCTGTATGTTGAATCTGCTCCGGTGAAAGGTAATATTCCAGACATCGAGCCAGAGCAAATCCATTTGGCGATCAAAGAGTCTGGTGTCCTAGAGCAAACTACTGAGTCAAGCATTGAGCACGGCAAAGAAGTGTTCATCAAGACCAAAAAAGGCGTGATTAAGCCGCGTACGCCAAACCAAGCGCAATACCTAATGAACATGGTGACTCATGACATCAGCTTTGGTATTGGTCCTGCAGGTACTGGTAAGACTTACCTAGCGGTGGCAGCAGCCGTAGATGCACTTGAGCGCCAAGAGATCCGTCGTATTCTATTAACGCGTCCTGCGGTTGAAGCAGGTGAGAAACTCGGTTTCCTTCCTGGTGACTTAAGCCAGAAAGTCGACCCTTATTTACGCCCTCTTTATGATGCACTGTTCGAGATGCTAGGTTTTGAACGTGTTGAGAAGCTGATTGAACGTAACGTGATTGAGGTTGCACCGCTTGCGTACATGCGTGGTCGTACTCTGAACGATGCCTTCATCATTCTTGACGAAAGCCAAAACACCACGGTTGAACAAATGAAGATGTTCCTGACTCGTATTGGCTTCAACTCACGTGCAGTAATCACGGGGGATATCACCCAGATCGATTTACCTCGTGGTGCGAAATCTGGCCTACGTCATGCAACTGAAGTGCTGAGTGAAGTCGATGACATCAGCTTTAACTTCTTCATGTCTGAAGACGTGGTTCGTCACCCAGTTGTTGCTCGTATCGTTAACGCGTATGAAAAATGGGAAGCGAAAGACCAAAAAGAGCGTAAAGAGTTTGAACGTCGTAAGCGTGAAGAGCGTGAAGCCAAACTGCTTGAAGCTCAACAGCCAGCAGAGAAACCATTAGCAACACAAGATAGCGCTGTGGTTGCGCAGCAAGGTGATAAATAGATGTCTATTGAACTAGACCTGCAATTAGCAGTCGAAGATGAACAAGGCTTACCGACTGAACAAGATATCCAGCAGTGGTTGGACAAAACAATTCCACAATTCCAAGAGAATGCGGAATTGACTATTCGTATCGTTGATACGGAAGAGAGCCACCAGCTGAATCATGAGTATCGCGGAAAAGACAAACCAACCAATGTGCTGTCTTTTCCGTTCGAGGCGCCTCCGGGTATTGAGCTCGATCTTTTAGGTGATCTCATCATTTGTCGCCAAGTGGTAGAAAAGGAAGCAGAAGAACAAAACAAGCCTCTGCTAGCACACTGGGCTCATATGGTTGTACATGGCAGTCTGCATCTGCTAGGTTATGATCATATCGAAGATGATGAAGCTGAAGAGATGGAATCACTCGAAACAGAAATCATGCAAGCTATGGGGTACGAAGACCCTTACATCCTAGAAAAGTAAACGAATTCTAGAGAGATAGATTGCAGAGAAACAGCAGCTCCATGAACCCTGAAACACGATTGGTATCTGAGTTGTTATGTGTGCTATCACACTTCTGATAGCGTTATTTTTTGAGAAATCATGAACGAAGGTAACCCCCCCACTTCTGAGGGAAGTAAAAAATCTGAAGGTCCGAGTAGAAAGTCCTTCTTTGAACGCCTAGGCCAACTATTTCAAGGCGAGGTAAAAGACCGCCAAGAGCTCGTAGATGTAATCCGCGACTCTGAAATTAATGACCTAATTGACCACGACACTCGCGACATGCTTGAGGGTGTAATGGAAATCTCTGAGATGCGCGTGCGTGACATCATGCTGCCGCGTTCTCAAATGGTTACAGTTGAACGCACCGATGACTTAGATACATTGATTGCGTTGATTACTGATGCTCAACACTCTCGCTACCCAGTGATCAGTGAAGATAAAGACCATGTAGAGGGCATTCTTTTAGCGAAGGACCTACTTAAGTATTTGGGCTCAGACAGCGCCCCATTCGACATTGAGCAAGTGATTCGTCCTGCGGTTGTTGTTCCAGAAAGTAAGCGTGTTGACCGCCTACTCAAGGAATTCCGTGAAGAGCGTTACCACATGTCTATCGTTGTCGATGAGTTTGGCGGTGTATCTGGTCTCGTAACCATTGAAGATATCCTCGAAGAAATCGTTGGTGAAATTGAAGACGAGTTCGACGATGAAGAAGAGTTAGACATTCGTAAGCTGAGCAAGCATACCTTCTCAGTAAAAGCTTTGACCACTATTGAAGAGTTCAATGACACATTTGGAACCAGCTTTAGTGACGACGAAGTGGATACTGTTGGTGGTATGGTAATGACAGCCTTTGGGCACCTGCCGACTCGCGGCGAAATCGTAGAAATTGAAAACTACCATTTCAAAGTCACCTCTGCAGATAACCGCCGTGTGATTCAATTACAGGTAACTATCCCAGACGAGCAACCTCTTCCAACTATCGAAGAATAACAACTTCTCTCTGAAGAGATGACATAATTTAGATGACTAAACCATTTATTCATCGCCTACTACGGCCGCTTGCGGCCGTTTTTGTTGGCGCTATCACAACCCTTGCATTTGCTCCCTACTCTTTCTGGCCTATCGCTATTCTTAGCCCAGCTATCCTGTTAATCCTATTGCACAAGCAAAGTACCCAAAGTGCACTGTGGACAGGCTACGCTTGGGGTTTTGGTCAATTTGCTACCGGGATCAGCTGGGTTTACGTCAGTATTGACGGCTTCGGCGGCATGCCATTGGCCGCAAACCTATTCCTAATGGGCTTGCTTATTGGATATCTCGCCGTTTATACGGGTCTGTTCGCATGGGCGCTCAACCGCTTCTTCCCGAACAATAACCTCACTCGTTTTTTCCTTGCAGCACCAGCCCTATGGTTAGTAACAGACTGGCTACGCGGCTGGGTTATGACAGGTTTCCCGTGGCTATGGCTTGGCTACAGCCAAATAGAGTCTCCTCTTGGGTCATTTGCACCGATTGGTGGTGTGGAACTGATTACCTTAGCCGTTATCGTTTCCGCGAGCGCACTGGCTTACACTGCGATTAATAGAGCGTGGAGTGTCGGGTTGATTCCAGTGGTTTTATTGAGTACCGGCTTTGGTATTCGTAACATCAACTGGGTGACACCGAATCCAGACAAAACCACGTCGGTTGTACTCATTCAAGGCAACGTTGACCAAGACTCCAAATGGTTACCAAGCCAACGCTGGCCTACTATGATGAAATACACCGACATGAGCCGCGATAACTGGGGCGCAGACATCATCATCTGGCCAGAGGCCGCCATTCCAGCCTTTGAAGTTGAAATTCCATCATTTCTGCGCAACCTTGATAGCGCAGCCAAGATGAATAACAGCTCAATCATCACTGGTGTGCTTAATCAGTCTGAAGAGAAGAAGTACTACAACAGCATTCTCTCGCTTGGGGTAAACCCATACGGCGAGTACAGCTACGACCCAAGTGAGCGCTACCACAAACACCACCTACTTCCGTTTGGTGAGTTTGTGCCGTTTGAAGATATCTTGCGCCCACTGGCACCGTTCTTCAACTTGCCAATGTCGTCGTTTAGTCGCGGTGATTTCATTCAGCCAAACATCGTGGCAAATGGTCGTCACCTCGCGCCAGCGCTGTGTTACGAAATCATCTTTAATGATCAAGTTCGTCAGAACGTGACCGAAGAGACTGACTTCATTTTAACGCTCTCCAACGACGCGTGGTTTGGTCGCTCAATTGGCCCACTGCAACACATGGAGATCGCGCAAATGCGTGCTCTAGAGCTTGGTAAGCCAGTTATTCGCTCTACCAATAACGGTGTGACCGCGGTAACTGACCACAAAGGCAAAATCGTTGAGCAAGTACCGCAGTTCGAGACAGCGGTGTTAAAGGCTGAGCTCATCTCTACCGATGGTCAAACACCTTACCGCGTTGTTGGCACGTGGCCACTCTACGTATGGGTACTATTGAGCTTAGTCATTGGCTGGCGTTTGAGAGAGAAAAGCTAGGGTCGAGATTCGAGATTCGAGATTCGAGATTCGAGATTCGAGATTCGAGATTCGAGATTCGAGATTCGAGATAAAGCGTTTTAGGGTTGGCCTGATAGGTCAACCCTTTTTTGTTGATGTCGGAGAGAGCACTATGGTTTAAGTGCATTTACTGTCTACGAGCTTTTATGGCTTGAGCGCTTTTCGGCTAAACCCTTTACCGCCACATTTGATGCACGGAATGATGGTGGTTGGGTGGTTGTACTCCGTTTGGTGACCACAATCATCGCAAATCAGACGACCTAAACCGATCACTTCTCCTGCTTGATAGAGCCCTTGATGCTCCAGATCTTGGAACAGCTCTACCCACTCGACCTTGGTGCGGTCAGTGATTTCCAGCAAGCCATGCCAGATGGAATCTGCAATCATCAAATAAAACGGTCCACTTTTGCTCTCCTCATAGCTTTCAGAGAACTCTTTCAGATCCGATTTAACGTAAGCCGAGATCAAAGACAACTCATCTTTCGTCATATCATTCGCCGCTTTTGCAAGCTTGCCTGACGTTTCAAGCTTATTGTTGATCTCTTCAGGGCTATGCTTAAGTATTTCGATGACATCTTCCACTAGCTCTTCATAGAGTGCTTTTTTCTTTGGCATAAGTCCTCCTCAAGATTGCAGACCTAAATCAATACCCGAGATAATGAGAGTATGACAGGTATAGCTATTGTTGTAGTTCGTTCCTTTAGGTATTCTATGACGATCTATTGAAGTCTGATCAAACCAGACTCACAAATTCCAAGATAACCGGACATCATCGATGCAAGAACAATACAATCCGCAAGAAATTGAACAAAAAGTTCAACAGCACTGGGATAACAACAAGACCTTTGTTGTAAGTGAAGACCCAAATAAAGAAAAATTCTACTGTCTATCCATGTTCCCATACCCAAGTGGTCGACTGCACATGGGTCACGTGCGCAACTACACGATCGGTGATGTGGTATCTCGTTTCCAACGTCTACAAGGCAAAAACGTAATGCAGCCAATCGGTTGGGATGCATTCGGCCTACCAGCAGAAAACGCAGCGGTTAAGAACAATACAGCACCTGCGCCTTGGACTTACGAAAACATCGAATACATGAAGAACCAGCTTAAACTTCTAGGCTTTGGTTACGACTGGAACCGTGAATTCGCAACTTGTACGCCTGAGTACTACCGTTGGGAACAAGAGTTCTTCACTAAGCTTTACGAAAAAGGCCTAGTGTACAAGAAGACTTCTTCAGTTAACTGGTGTCCAAACGACCAAACTGTTCTAGCAAACGAGCAGGTTGAAGACGGCTGCTGCTGGCGTTGTGACACGCCTGTAGAGCAAAAAGAGATCCCACAGTGGTTCATCAAGATCACTGAATACGCACAAGAGCTACTAGACGATCTAGACAACCTAGATGGTTGGCCTGAAATGGTTAAAACCATGCAGCGCAACTGGATCGGTCGCTCTGAAGGTGTAGAACTCAAGTTTGAAGTGAAAGGTCAACAAGACCTAGAAGTTTATACAACACGTCCAGACACACTAATGGGTGTGACTTACGTAGGTATTGCAGCAGGTCACCCTCTAGCGGCAATCGCAGCTGAGAACAACCCTGAATTAGCGGCCTTCATCGACGAGTGTAAGAACAACAAAGTAGCGGAAGCTGAACTTGCGACAATGGAGAAGAAAGGTATGGCAACTGGCCTTACTGCTATTCACCCATTGAACGGTCGTGAAGTGCCAGTTTATGTAGCTAACTTCGTACTGATGGATTACGGTACAGGCGCTGTAATGGCAGTACCTGCACACGACCAACGTGACTACGAATTCGCGACTAAGTACGGCCTAGACATCATCCCTGTGATCAAGCCTGCTGACGACAGCGAACTAAACATCTCTGAAGAAGCGTACACTGAGAAAGGCGTACTGTTCGATTCAGGTGAGTTCGATGGCCTAGAGTTCCAGGCGGCGTTCGATGCAATCGCAGCCAAGCTTGAAGCAGAAGGCAAAGGTACTAAGACAGTAAACTTCCGTCTACGTGACTGGGGTGTATCTCGTCAACGTTACTGGGGCGCTCCAATCCCAATGGTAACCACTGAAGATGGTGAGGTTCATCCAGTACCCGCTGACCAACTACCAGTCATTCTTCCAGAAGACGTGGTAATGGACGGCGTAACTAGCCCAATCAAAGCTGACAAAGAGTGGGCGAAAACAACATTTAACGGCGAACCAGCTCTACGTGAGACTGACACGTTCGATACGTTCATGGAATCTTCTTGGTACTATGCGCGTTACTGTTCACCACAAGCTGACGACATCCTAGATCCAGAAAAAGCGAACTACTGGCTACCAGTAGACCAGTACATCGGTGGTATCGAGCACGCTTGTATGCACCTACTGTACTCGCGCTTCTTCCACAAACTGCTACGTGACGCAGGTTACGTAACATCTGACGAGCCGTTCAAGCAGCTACTGTGTCAAGGCATGGTACTAGCGGATGCGTTCTACTTCGAGAACGACAAAGGCGGTAAAGAGTGGGTTGCACCAACTGACGTAGCTGTAGAGCGTGACGGTAAAGGCCGTATCACTTCAGCGAAAGATAACGCTGGCCGTGATGTAACACACTCGGGCATGATCAAAATGTCTAAGTCGAAGAACAACGGTATTGACCCACAAGAGATGGTAGACAAGTACGGTGCTGATACGGTTCGTCTATTCATGATGTTTGCATCACCTGCAGACATGACTCTTGAGTGGCAAGAGTCTGGCGTTGAAGGTGCGAACCGCTTCCTGAAACGTGTTTGGAAACTCGTAAACGAGCACGCATCAAAAGGCGCTGCAGAAGCTGTTGATGCATCGGCACTGTCTGGCGACCAAAAAGCACTTCGTCGTGACGTTCACAAGACAATCGCGAAAGTGACTGACGATATCGCTCGTCGTCAAACGTTCAACACGGCTATCGCAGCTATCATGGAACTGATGAACAAGCTAGCTAAAGCGCCTCAAGAATCTGTACAAGACCGTGCAATCCTTGATGAAGCACTAAAAGCAGTTGTTGCAATGCTTTACCCTATCACTCCTCACATCTCTTACGAAATGTGGACAGCGCTGGGTCAAGAAGACATCGATAATGCGACATGGCCAACACACGATGAGAAAGCTCTGGTTGAAGACGAGAAGCTAATCATCGTTCAAGTAAACGGCAAGCTACGTGCGAAGTTAACAGTACCGGCAGATATCTCGAAAGAAGATATTGAAGCGCTAGGTCTAAACGATGAGAACGTAACTAAGTTCACAGACGGCAAGACTGTTCGTAAAGTGATTTACGTACCGGGTAAGCTACTGAACATCGTTGCTAACTAATCATTCGTCACATCGTGACTGATTGGTTGAGTAAACACTCACAATGCGATAGGAATTAAAGAACTTAATTGCCACTTCGCAGTCAATAGACAGGGTGCACCCCACCCTGTCTACTTATTTAAACGCTTTTACATTGGTTAATACCCAGCACGGTTACCCCTAAACTTAAAGCCTTTAAATAAGTAATCCATTTTATGAGAGCCATCAAATAATGCGCCTGATTTCACTGTCTTCGTTAAAAGCTACCTTCGTTGTTCTAACTGTCAGCCTACTCTCAGCCTGTGGTTTTCACCTGCGTGGTGACTACTCTGTACCCGAGGAACTGAACAAGATCTCAGTATCCAGTTACGACCAATACAGTACGTTTACGCGTATGGTGAAGAGCCAGTTGCGTATGAGTAACGTGGAAATTGCTGCGCCAACCAGCAAAACGCCTAACCTTCACCTACTAAGCGAAAGCGTTAATGAGCGTACGCTCTCTCTCTACCAGAACACACGTGCTGCTGAGAAGGAACTGACTTTCAATGCCTCTTATCGTGTGACGATTCCTGAACTGGGCGATAAAACCTTTACCACCAGCGTAACTCGTAGTTACCTAGATAACCCGCTAACAGCACTCGCAAAATCGGTCGAACGCGACATGATTGAAGATGAGATGCGCAAGCTAGCTGCAAGCCAAATCCTACGTCAAATGGCACGCCTGAAAGCCAACATTGCTGCGAACAGCATGAACCTTGAAGACCTAGAAGAAGTTCAAGTTAAAGAGCTAGAGAAGCAGTACAACATTAAAAATGTTGAGGTAACTCCAGATTCAACTGAGTCTGCTCAATAAGGTTAACTGATGCGTATTTTTGCAGACCGTTTATCAGAGCAATTAAATAAGCAGCTTAGCCGCGTTTATTTGATCTTTGGTAACGAACCGCTATTGCTTCAAGAAAGCCGTGAGTCGATTCAGAAAGCCGCTAAAGAGCAAGGCTTTGAAGAGCGTCATCGCTTTGCTATCGACAGCAGCCTAGATTGGAATGATGTTTACGACTGTACCCAAGCCCTAAGTCTGTTTTCGAGCCGTCAACTGATCGAGTTAGAGTTGCCAGAGTCTGGTGTAAATGCCGCTATCGCGAAAGAGCTATTGGCGCTATCAGATCAGCTGCATGAAGACATCATGTTAGTGTTGATCGGAACCAAACTAACTAAGGCACAAGAGAACGCGAAGTGGTTTAAAGCACTTTCAAGCCAAGGTCACTGGGTAAGCTGCTTACCCCCTGACGTTGGCCGCTTGCCTCAATTTGTTCAAGCTCGCTGTCGCCAAATTGGTTTACAGCCAGACGCCGAAGCGACGCAAATGTTGGCTCAATGGCATGAAGGTAACTTGTTCGCATTGACCCAAAGCTTAGAGAAGCTAGCCCTGCAATACCCTGATGGTAAGCTGACCTTAGTTCGACTTGAAGAGTCATTAAGTCGTCATAATCATTTTACCCCTTTCCACTGGGTAGATGCCCTACTCGCAGGTAAAGGTAATCGAGCTCAACGTATTTTGCGCCAATTAGAGGCGGAAGGTGTGGAAGCCGTGATTCTTTTGCGTAGTATTCAGCGAGAGCTAACACTGCTGCTTCAAATGCAACAGCAGATGCAGCAGATGCCTATCGGACAAGTGTTCGAGAAACATCGTATCTGGCAATCTAAGAAACCCCTTTATAACGCAGCGCTAACACGAGTCTCAGTGACTCAGTTACACTCTCTGTTTGCACTGCTTACTCAAGCTGAATTGCTCTCTAAAACCCAGTATGAGCAATCACCTTGGCCACTCATTCACCAATTGAGTGTTGAGTTTTGTATCCCCTCGGCTTCAATCCCCTTTCCCGCATAAAAGCGTGATATGATTTTGAGTCGCAAAATTAAGATTTAAGGAACACCCTGTGTTACGTGAAGAACTAAGAGATTTTCTTGCAGATAAAGCCGACGACATGAAAGCAGAGTCGATCATCACCATCGACGTTGAAGGTAAATCCAGTGTGACAGACTACATGATCGTTTGTACTGGTACTTCAAAGCGCCACGTCGCTTCTATCGCGGAACATGTCGCAAGTGAAGTGAAAAAAGTCGGCCTCGAGCCGCTAGGTATGGATGGGGAACAAGAAGGCGAATGGGTTGTCCTAGATATGGGCACTAGCATGCTTCACGTGATGCAAGCTGAGCAACGCGAGCTATACCAACTAGAAAAGCTGTGGGGCTAATCTGTGAAGATCCAATTAATTGCCGTTGGCACCAAAATGCCAAAATGGGTTGAGGAAGGCTTTCAAGAATATAAGCGTCGCTTCCCACACGATATGCCACTGGAATTGGTAGAAATTCCAGCGGGCAAACGCGGCAAAAATGCTGACATTGCACGCATTCTGCAAAAAGAGGGCGAAGCGATGCTAGCAGCGGTCCCAAAAGGCAGCCGTATTGTGACGCTCGATATCCCAGGCAGAAAATGGGATACACCACAACTAGCTGAACAACTAGAGAGCTGGAAACTGGATGGACGTGATGTTTCTATCCTGATTGGTGGCCCAGAAGGGCTTGCTCCAGCATGTAAAGCGGCGGCTGACCAAAGTTGGTCTCTGTCGGCTCTGACTCTACCGCACCCGCTTGTGCGAGTTATCATGGCAGAAAGCCTGTACCGAGCTTGGAGCATTACAGCTAATCATCCGTATCACCGAGAATAAGCGTTAATGTTACGTAAACGTAGCCAAATCCGTGATTACAAAGAAGAAGCACGACTATTTGCTAGTCGTGCTTTTATTGCGTTTATAGGCATTGTAATCATGATGGGCATTTTGGTTGCCAACCTGTACAACATTCAGGTCAACCAATATCAAGACTATAAAACCCGCTCGAACGACAACCGTATCAAAGTTGTTCCTATCGCACCGACTCGCGGCCTAATCTATGACCGAAATGGTGTATTACTGGCGGAAAACCGTCCAGTATTCGACCTGGAGATCACTCCTGAAAAAATTAAGGACATGGATGACACCATTAAGCGTCTCCAAGAACTTTTAGAAATCAGCCCAGAGCGCGTCGAAAGATTCAATCGCGATCGCCGCAATACGCGTCGTTTCAAGTCCGTTCCTATCCTCAACCAACTCACTGAAGATCAAGTGGCGGTATTCTCTGTAAACCAGCACAAGTTCCCAGGTGTCGAGGTGACAGGTACTCTCAAGCGTTTTTACCCATATGGTGATGTACTGACACACGTGATTGGCTACGTATCACGCATTAATGACCGCGATATGCGACGTCTGGTTCGTGAAGAGAAAGACGCGAACTATCAAGCGACCCGCGACATCGGTAAGTTGGGTATCGAGCGCTATTACGAAGACATACTACATGGTACAGCCGGCTACCAAGAGGTTGAAGTTAACAGCCGTGGGCGTGTTATTCGTACATTAAAATTTGTACCCGCGATTCCAGGCAAAGACATCGTATTGAACCTCGATATTGACCTTCAACTTTACGTACACAAATTACTCGATGGACGTCGCGGCTCAGCCGTTGTACTCGATCCAAAAGACAACGGGGTACTCGCTATGGTCTCTAGCCCGAGCTATGACCCAAATGCCTTTGTGCACGGTATCTCGTCCAAAGGTTACAACGCCCTGCTCAACGACAAAAACCGTCCACTCGTAAACCGAGCGACTCTGGGTATCTACCCACCAGCATCAACGATTAAACCTTTCATCGCAGTAGCCGCGTTGCAAGAAGGTGTGATCACACCAAACACTACCCGTAACGACCCGGGGTATTGGAAGATTCCAAACTCAAAAACCAAACCTTTCCGTGATTGGCTACGCTGGGGGCACGGCACTGTTGATATCGTTAAAGCAATTGAAGAATCTGTGGATACCTTCTTCTACCAAATCGCCTTTGATATGGGCATTGACCGCCTATCACGCTGGATGATGATGTTTGGTTTTGGTGACTACACGGGTATCGATATCCATGAAGAGAGTAAAGCCAACATGCCTACGCGTGATTGGAAAATGGCTCGTCATCGTGTGCCTTGGTATCAAGGGGATACCATCCCTGTCGGTATTGGACAAGGCTACTGGACAGCAACACCCATGCAGATAGCGAAAGCAACATCGGTATTGGTACATGAAGGTGAAGTCATTGCTCCGCACCTGTTGCGTGCCACCATTGAAAATGGACAACCACTTGAGACACAATCGCTGTCTGATATCGAAACTTATCCACCAATTACAGGTGTAAAGCAGCGATTCTGGGACATAGGTAAAGAAGGCATGAAGCTGGTAAACCACGGTCGTAAAGGGACGGCTCGTCGCTCTTTCCAAGGTATGTCTTACCTGACCGCCGGTAAATCCGGTACTGCGCAAGTCTTCGGATTGAAAGAAGATGAAGAGTACAATGCTGATGAAATCGCAGAACACCTACGTGACCACGCGCTCTTTACTGGCTTTGCACCGTTGGATGACCCTAAAGCAATCGTGACCATCGTACTCGAGAACGCAGGCGGTGGCTCATCAAACGGTGGTCCTGTTGTGAGACGAATCTTCGACCATATTGTTCTGGGCGATGAATATAAGAGTAAGGCAACACAATAATGAAACTCGATCTCTCTACTGGTCAAAATCGCGCCCTATTTGAGCGATTCCATATTGATTTGCCGCTTCTGCTTGGCATCTTAGTATTAATGGGGTTTGCGTTGCTGATAATGTACAGCGCAAGCGGTCAAAGTTTGGCGATGATGGATCGTCAAGCGATGCGTATGGCGTTATCACTTGGCGTAATGATCTTCCTCGCACAGATCTCCCCGCGCACCTATGAGACATTGGCTCCGGTGCTGTTTATTGGCGGTGTGATATTGCTACTCGGCGTGCTGTTCTTTGGTGAAGCCTCCAAGGGAGCTCAGCGCTGGTTGAATTTCGGATTTGTTCGCTTCCAACCTTCGGAGCTACTTAAGCTCGCTGTACCACTGATGCTAGCTCGTTACATTGGTAAGCGTTCACTCCCCCCGACATTTCAAACGCTAGTCATCTCATTGGTAATGGTATTTGTACCCACCATTCTTATCGCCAAGCAGCCCGATTTAGGAACGTCAATCTTGATTGCGGCGTCTGGTATTTTCGTGATTTTCTTGGCGGGTATCAGTTGGAAAATCATCGCGAGTGCAGCGGTAGCTTTGGGTGCGTTTATCCCAATTCTGTGGTTCTTCTTAATGCGCGAATACCAAAAGGTTCGTGTACGTACTCTGTTTGATCCAGAATCCGATCCACTCGGTGCGGGCTACCATATTATTCAAAGTAAGATTGCGATTGGCTCTGGCGGTATCTCAGGTAAAGGTTGGCTACAAGGGACTCAATCTCAGCTGGAGTTTATTCCGGAGCGTCATACCGACTTTATCTTTGCGGTCATTGCCGAGGAATGGGGCATGATCGGTATTCTATTTCTTCTTGCTATCTATCTGTTCATTATTGGCCGCGGTCTGATTCTCGCAAGCCAAGCTCAAACCGCGTTTGGGCGAATGATGGGCGGTAGTATTGTTTTAAGCTTCTTCGTTTATATTTTTGTAAACATTGGTATGGTTAGTGGCATTCTACCCGTGGTAGGTGTACCTCTACCTCTTGTTAGTTATGGGGGTACTTCGATGGTTACATTGATGGCTGGTTTTGGTATTTTGATGTCAATCCACACTCACCGCAAAGCATTCTCAAAGGCGACGTAAGTGATAATTAACACAATGAACAACGGTACACAGACCTCCGACAAATCATCGCATCTCAAACAACTGATGTTAGTTGGGAGCTTAGTCGTGCTGATCAACGGTTGTTCATCACAACCAGATTCACAATCGGGTCGCTACGACATTAACGATGACATCGCCCCTGATGCACCCATTTCAGTTGAGCATTTAGAAGATGCACATCCAAAATATGAACCTTACAGCCTAGGGGGTAACAGTGATTACACCCTGCGTGGTGCAGACTATAAAATCGTTCGCGATAGCAAAGGATTCACAGAGAAAGGCAAAGCATCTTGGTATGGCAAGAAGTTTCACGGGCACTTGACTTCTAATGGTGAAGTGTACGACATGTACTCAATGTCCGCTGCGCACAAGACACTGCCAATTCCAAGCTATGTGAAAGTGACCAATACCGACAATAATAAGAGCACCATTGTTCGCGTTAATGACCGTGGCCCTTTTCATGAGGGTCGCATCATTGATTTAAGCTACGCAGCTGCATACAAATTAGACGTGATTCGTACCGGGACGGCTAATGTCGAAATTGAAGTGATAACCGTTGATATCCCAACCGACGAAAAGAAGAAAGCGGCACTACCACAATATATTATTCAAGTTGCGACTTCCCAGCATCAAGATCGCAGTGAAAAACTCGCGAGTGAACTGAGCCGAAAACTATCGGTCAAAACTTTTCTTCAGCCAGTAGATGACAAATACCGACTGATGCTTGGGCCATTTCATGACTATGCTCTGACTCAAGAAAAATTAGAACAGGTTAAGCTTATGGGTTACCCGTCAGCTTATATAAAGAAGCACACCTTAACTCGCTAGAATCTTACGGAATTTATGACAATCACTGCACTGGTTTGAAATAGTGATTCTGTTAAGATATGGATAGTTAACTAAATAATTGCGTTCAAAATGAATAAATCTAACAAACTTATCAAATCGATTTTTGCTACTTCTGTTGCGCTGTCTGCAACGCTAGCTTCTTCGTCATTCGCCGCGCCTATCGTTGTTCCAGACGCACCACAAATTGCTGCTAAAGGCTTTGTCCTAATGGATTACCATTCAGGCAAAGTATTGGCAGAAAAAGAGATGAACACTCAGCTTTCCCCAGCAAGCTTGACCAAAATGATGACCAGCTATGTTATCGGTCAAGAACTTGAACGTGGCAACATCAACCTTAATGACGACGTTGTAATCAGCGAAAACGCTTGGGCGAAGAATTTCCCAGACTCTTCAAAGATGTTTGTTGAAGTGGGTACCACGGTAAAAGTTGAAGATCTTAACCGCGGTATCATCATCCAATCGGGTAACGATGCATGTGTCGCCATGGCAGAACACATTGCTGGTTCAGAGGATGCGTTCGTTGATCTAATGAACGCGTGGGCAAGCTCTATCGGCATGAAAGACACGCACTTTGCGAACGTACACGGCCTCGATAACCCGAACCTATATTCAACGCCTTACGATATGGCATTACTAGGTCAAGCACTTATTCGTGACGTTCCTGAAGAGTACCGCATCTACTCTGAGAAAAAATTCACTTACAACGGCATTACTCAATACAACCGTAACGGCCTGTTGTGGGATAAGAGCATGAATGTGGATGGCATCAAAACTGGTCACACAAGTAATGCAGGTTACAGCCTAGTAAGCTCAGCAACTGAAGGTAAGATGCGCCTGGTTGCTGTTGTAATGGGCACCAAGAATGCTAACGCTCGCAAAACAGAGAGCAAAAAGCTACTTAGCTACGGCTTCCGCTTCTTTGAAACAGTTGCACCACACAACGCTGGTGAAACGTTCGTTGAAGAGAAAATTTGGATGGGCAGCAAAGACACAGTTGCTCTAGGAGTCGATGAAGACACATTCGTAACCCTTCCTCGCGGCCAAGCGAAGAACCTAAAAGCGAGCTTTGTTCTAGAAAAAGAACTTGAAGCACCGATTAGCAAGGGCGACCAAGTTGGTAAACTCTTCTATCAGATCGATGGGCAAGACGTGGCTGAATACCCACTACTGGCACTAGAAGATGTCGAGCAAGGCAGCCTATTTAGCCGTCTATGGGACTACCTAGTTCTTCTGTTCAAAGGTTTATTCTAAGGACTTAGAGTAACAGTGAGTGACAGTAATCACATGATCCTGTTAACTATTTACTCATAACCCTTTTTAGGGTCGCCTAACAAGCTAACAAAAGCCGCACTGTGCGGCTTTTGTTGATCTTGAGTTCGGTGATATTTACCAGTAATATTCCGCTCTTATTAATCGAGTCAATTGACCGAATACGCTTTTCTCGGTATTTTGCCCAGCAGCGAAGTACCTACCATTTTGGAGCTAATCATGAACATCAATTCTGATGCAAAACTTAAAGACCTTTTAGAGTTCCCTTGTTCTTTTACTTACAAGGTTATGGGTTACGCGAAGCCAGAACTGCCTGAACTTGTACTGGAAGTGATCCAGCGCCACGCTCCTGGTGACTACAGCCCAACAGTGAAACCAAGTGCAAAGGGTAACTACCACTCTGTTTCGATCAACATTACAGCAACGTCGATTGAGCAAGTAGAAACACTTTACAAAGAGCTTGGCGAGATCGATATCGTACGTATGGTTCTGTAATCTAGGATTACACAAGGATCACAGCGGCTTAACGCCGCTGTTTT
Organism: Vibrio pelagius; assembly: GCF_024347575.1. Lineage (NCBI taxonomy): Bacteria > Pseudomonadati > Pseudomonadota > Gammaproteobacteria > Vibrionales > Vibrionaceae > Vibrio > Vibrio pelagius. The sequence goes on along the minus strand of NZ_AP025503.1, from coordinate 804,088 downwards.
TGTTTTAAGCACTCCGTTTTTGCCGCTTTTATTCAACTTAATTTTCAAGAAATACAAAGAAAGTTGAAAAACCTTGCAGTCCGTCTGTAGTTAGAATCAAATTTCGCGTTTATAATGCGTTCACTTTATTAACCCTTGAGGGAGTCCTGCTTTGCAAAATAAGCTAATCGTCAAAAAATTAGGTCGCCAGGATTATGAACCCGTATGGAAGGCCATGCATGAGTTCACCGATACACGCACAGAAGAAGACGTTGACCAAATTTGGTTAGTCGAGCACAACCCAGTCTTCACTCAAGGGCAAGCAGGCAAAGCAGAGCATGTACTTAATGCTGGCGACATCCCTGTCATTCAAAGTGATCGCGGCGGACAAGTCACCTATCATGGCCCGGGCCAGTTGGTAGCTTACTTCTTGATCAACATTCGTCGTAAAAAGTTTGGAGTGCGAGATCTAGTTACTCACATCGAGAACCTCGTAATCAACACTCTGAAAGCATACAATATCGAATCAGCTGCACGACCTGACGCTCCGGGTGTTTATGTCGATGGCAAAAAGATATGTTCTCTAGGACTGCGTATTCGACGTGGCTGCTCTTTTCATGGGCTAGCACTCAATGTCGATATGGACCTGTCACCATTCCTTCGTATCAACCCTTGTGGTTACCAAGGTATGGAAATGGCTCAAGTTAGCCAACTAGGTGGTCCTTCGGATCTAGAGATCGTTGAGCAACAGCTAATACAAGAGCTTGTCGAATTACTTGGTTATGACCAAGTAGACATTCAAGCCAACCGTAACACTACAGCAGAAGCATAAAATCATGAGCAAACCAATCCAAATGGAAAAAGGCGTTAAATACCGCGACGCCGATAAAATGGCATTGATTCCAGTAAAGAACATGCCTACCGAGCAGAAAGAGATCCTGCGCAAGCCGGACTGGATGAAGATCAAGCTGCCTGCTGATAGCCAGCGCATCCAAGACATCAAATCTGCAATGCGCAAGAACAACCTTCACTCGGTATGTGAAGAAGCGTCTTGTCCGAACCTGGCTGAGTGTTTTAACCACGGTACGGCAACCTTCATGATTCTTGGTGCTATCTGTACTCGTCGTTGCCCTTTCTGTGACGTAGCCCATGGACGCCCAGTCGCGCCTGAAGCGGAAGAGCCTCAGAAGCTAGCAAAAACCATCCAAGACATGAAACTGAAGTACGTGGTTATTACTTCCGTTGACCGTGATGATCTGCGTGATGGTGGTGCAAAACACTTTGCAGACTGTAACCGTGAGATCCGTGCACTAAACCCAAATATTCGTATCGAAACTCTGGTTCCTGACTTCCGTGGTCGTATGGACGTGGCGCTTGAACTACTAAAAGACAACCCGCCAGATGTATTTAACCACAACCTAGAGACAGCACCTCGCCTATACCGTAAAGCGCGTCCAGGTGCGAACTACAAGTGGTCATTGAACCTACTGAAGAAGTTTAAAGAGCAGCACCCAGACGTCCCAACAAAGTCGGGCGTAATGATGGGTCTTGGTGAAACAAAAGAAGAGATCATTCAGGTACTGAAAGATCTACGTGAACATGGCGTGACAATGCTGACTCTAGGCCAATACCTAGCACCTAGCCGTCACCACTTGCCAGTTGAGCGTTACGTGCCACCATCTGAGTTTGATGAACTGAAAGAGATCGCTCTAGAGCTTGGCTTTACACACGCGGCGTGTGGCCCGTTCGTTCGCTCTTCTTACCACGCGGATCTACAAGCACAAGGTATGGAAATTAAGTAACTCGCGACTTAACTTCTCTATATTTGAAAGGCGCATACCCTATGGTTATGCGCCTTTTTCATACCTGTGATTTAACGTTCAAACTCACACAACTCTCGATAAAAGCACAAACTGCATATCCAAACATACCGAGACTAAAAAGCCGCTCTTAACCAAGAACGGCTTTCATATTTAGCGTGTTGCTTTAATCGTTTGTAGTATCGCTAGAACACTAGCCGAAAGATGCCCAGATAACCGTTACTACCAGTACAGGGCATACAAATTTGACGTATGCAGGCCATACTTTACCAAACCAGCCTAATTGGAAGTCAGGACAGCCCTGCTCTAGCTCTTTTACCTTAGACGCACGACTCCATACCCAACCACCAAACAGACAGAACATCAATGCAGCAATAGGTTGTAGGTACTGAGTAGCAATCATAGCCACTAGGCCAAACAGAGTACCAAAGTTGTAAACGATAACGATGCTGAACAGCGCGATTAAAGCACCGATAACCCAACTTGTCGGTGTACGAGCCGTGTTAAAGCGCTCACTCACAAGAGAAACGGGAGCCTCTAGCATCGAAATAGAAGAGGTCAGCGCAGCAATAGTCAGTAGTAGGAAAAAGACAATCGCAAAGATCTGACCTAGGAAGCCTAAGCTATCGAACATCAAAGGCAATACCGTAAATACCAGTGTATCTGAGCTCAGCAATGAACCATCTTCAGCGTAGATTTGTACGCCCTTCTGCATCGCAACAAACATCGCTGGCATCACCACAAGACCTGCAATGAAGGCAACAGCGGTATCCACTAAGGTTACGTTCATCGCCATCTTCGGTAAGTTCTCTTTCTTACTTAAGTAAGAGCCATAGATCAGCATTGAACAGCCACCAATGGTCAATGAGAAGAAGCCTTGTCCCATGGCCGCTAAAATCAGTTTTCTATCCCATACCTTTTCAAAATCAGGTACAAGGTAGTGCTTAAGTCCTTCTACTGCACCTTGTTGAGTCATGATGTAAACGAACAAAAGTGCGAACAGAACGAACAGCGCTGGCATTAAACGGGTCGACCATTTTTCAATACCTTGCTTGATGCCACCTTGTACAATCAAGATTGTCAGCACGTAAAACAGAACAGTACCAAAGACATTGCGCTCTACACTAAAACCTTTGAACCACGCTGCAATCTCAACCAAGCCCAACACATCAGCAATCGCGCCAAATAGGAAGCAGATCAACCAACCACCAACAATGCTGTAAAAGCCTAATACAGCACTTGGTACACTTAAACCAATCCAGCCGGTCAGTGCACCGACTTTTTTCGCCAGTGGGTTCGACGTTAGTGAGCGCATACTATCCACTGGGTTAGCTTGACCATGACGACCAATCGCCATTTCAACCACCAGCATTGGGAATGCGACCACAAAGATCAGCACCAAATACACTAACAGGAACGCGCCGCCACCATTACTCGCGACTTGTGTTGGGAAACCCCAAATGTTTCCAAGGCCAACTGCAGCGCCTGCTGCCGCCAAAATGAAGCCTAAACGAGAGCTAAACAGCTCTCTTGATGAAGAAGATTGTTGGTTCATACTGCCTGCAAAATACCAATGAACTAGTTTGCTAGTACAATAATCAAAACCATGGACTCATGCAATCTATAAATGATTAAAGTGCTTATTTATTAGAAAAAACCAAACAGTAAAACTGTAAATTTAAATATACATAGAATTACAAACCATAAAAAAACATCATTCCAATAATAATGACCACCTCACCTCTTCATGTAATAGACACGAAAAAGGGCACCCAAGGTGCCCAGTCAATCGTTCAATTTACTACCCGTTCTTGCTAAATAGTGAACACTTGGTAGTCCTTCAAATTCGGGATCTTTTCATGCAACGATTTTTCTTGCTCAGCCATCTCATCAAGTGAGTCACAAAATGCTTCCGCTTCTTTCTCTACCTGTTGTGAGTGCTCTTTAAAACGCTCTTCAATTTTCAACTTCAGTTCAGACATACTGTCCGCCATCTCAGTTAAGTTAAGACCGCCCTCTTGCTTCATTTTTTCAGACATGGCATTAAAAGCGCTTGAGATAAACTCTTCGTTAAAGATCTCCATCGCCTTATCGAAGTCTGCACTCCAGCCATTAGCCATCGACTCGAAGCTCTCAGCCGGAAGCACCAAGTCACCATCTTTATAGTAACGAGCTTCCATCTCAGCAAAGAAGTCACTCATTGATTTTTTAACGTTATCAAACGCTTCTGGCGCATCCAAACTCACTGCAATGTCGTCGATAACATCGTTTGCCAATGCTAATCCCTCTTTCGCCATTGCCTTGGCTTGAGGTAAGTATTCACTCATGCTTTCACGGTAGCGTTCAATCGCCGCTTGCTGATCTGCATCGAGCTCAACCTTTTCACCATGAATATAGAGCTCGTTACCATCAAGTACGGCCGTATCGCCATTGGTTTGGTGGATTTCAACTGTCTGCTGATCAATTCTCAGTTCATTTTTCAGGTCTACACGACACTGAGCCGCATACACAGGAACACTCGCTGCGGCCAACACCAAGGATAGTGATGCAATTAATACGTTCTTTTTCATAACATCCTCACATACATTGCTGTACTAACTATACATTGAGTGATTCACTCTATGTCATGGAAAGGTTTAGAACTTAACAAACCGACACAATTTCATAGAGAAAATGGCTGTCTGCAACACTAAATTCCACTTCGTCTCCCACCTCTTTCCCCATCAAGGCTGCACCTAGAGGAGCGTTTGGCGTCAATATGGCAACATCTTTGTCACCCCACTCGAGTGATAAACCTCCGACTCTTGGCCCGATAAAGAAATACTTAACCTTATCTTGCTCGTCGATAACAGAAAGAAAGCTACTCATCGCCACGCGTTCGCCTTCTCTCAGAACTAAATCACGATAGCATTGAATATCCTCTTCACACTCTTGGACTCTTACGGCCTGACCATGTGCGAGGTAAGATGCCTCTAGTGCCAGAGTATCATATTTATGTTCTGGAACTGTCTCTTCGTCTGTCGCAGCATCAATCGCTCGCTGCGTTGCCGACTGTGCAATTGCAAGCCGAGATTCAAGCTGCTGGAGGATTATTTGTTTAAGCTCGGATTTATTCATACTTTTGAAGTGCTTTTCTTTAGGAGCTACAGAATAGAATTAGGTACAATCTGGTGCAAGCGCTTTGAAACTGGAGTTTCTCTGCCAATTGAACAGGCTTAGCGGCACACCACACAGATTAACCGGACACACTTATGATAGAACAGAAGCTAAAACAGGTCTTTGGATTCGACTCACTGCGTTATGGACAAAAGCAAGTTATCGATAATGTTCTAGCAGGCCAATCGGCAGCGGCAATTTTTCCGACCGGATCAGGCAAATCTCTCTGTTATCAGCTTCCGGCGCTAGAGCTGCCCCATCTCACGTTGGTGATTTCCCCCTTACTTGCACTTATGAAAGATCAATTGAGTTTTCTACACAGTAAAGGGATTGCTGCCGCGGCCATCGAGTCGAGCCAAGACAGGCAAACCACTCAACGAGTGATGCAGTCGGTTCGCAATGGCGAAACCAAAATCTTGATGATCTCGGTTGAGCGCCTCAAGAACGAGCGCTTTCGACAATTCATCTCACAAGTACCTATCTCGCTTCTAGTGGTCGACGAAGCGCACTGTATCTCAGAATGGGGTCACAACTTCCGACCTGACTATCTCAAGCTGCCTCACTATCAGAAACAGCTCAACATTCCTCAAGTCCTTTTGCTAACCGCAACGGCGACAACGGGAGTAATTCAAGACATGCAGAGCAAGTTCAATATTGCTCCAGAGAGTGTCGTAGTCACCGGCTTTTATCGTAAAAACCTCGACTTAGCGATACAACCTTGTGAGCAAGAGACGAAGTTAGAGACTTTATGTGAAGTGGTCAATCAAGCGCCGCAATCGCCGACTATTGTTTATGTGACGCTTCAGCAGACAGCAGAGAATGTCGCGCAAACCCTCAGAAATGTCGGCATTAATGCGATTGCCTACCATGCCGGTCTCAAGCCAGAAAACCGCGATGCCATTCAGCAGCAGTTTATGAGCGATGAAATCAGCTGCATCGTTGCGACCATCGCGTTTGGTATGGGTGTCGATAAGTCGAATATTCGCCGAGTGATTCACTTTGATCTGCCTAAATCGATAGAGAACTACTCCCAAGAGATTGGACGTGCCGGTCGTGACGGACAAAACTCTGAATGTATACTGCTTGCTAATAAACACGGCCTCAGTACGCTAGAGAACTTTGTCTTTGGTGATACACCCGATAACATCGCGATTCAAACCGTGCTGCAAGAAATATACGCTTGTCAGCCCTCAGGCAATACCTACACTACTCAGTGGGAAATCATGCTCAATCAGCTCTCTCGCGAATCCAATATTCGTCAGCTGCCACTGAAAACACTATTAGTGTACCTTGAGATCGAGGGCATCATTGAGCCTAAATACAGTTTCTTCGCCGATTACAAATTCAAGTTTGTTCGACCAAAACCACAGATCATCGACCAATTTCAGGGAGAGCGCCGTGCGTTTGTGGAGTCGATCTTCCAATGCTCACCGCAAGCTCGTGTTTGGTGCCAAGTGGACTTCGATGCATTGTGGACGCACTTTCAAGCAGACAGGCAGCGAGTGATCGCAGCAATCGACTACTTTAATGAGCAAGGTTGGATTGAGCTGGAAAGCAAGCAAATCACCGATGTGTATGCAGTACACAATACCAGTGAAGACCCAAATGAGGTTGCTCAGCGTCTGTCGACACTGTTTAAACAAAAAGAGGACAATGAAATTGGCCGCCTCAACTATATGTTGGATTTCTTTGAATCAAGCACCTGCCTGAGTTCAAAACTCGCCAACTACTTTGGTGACCTTAATGCGCCACAAGAGTGTGGACACTGTTCAGCATGTCGTGGCAACGCCGCCAAGCTACCTGATGTACCGTTGACGGCGATTGACGAGAGTGACCTTCAAGCTTGGATAAATGAATTCATAAGTAGCAGCCCACAATGGGTAACAGATGAAGCAATTACTCGCTTCTTATCGGGTATTGCAACGCCACTGTCTACCAAGCTCAAAGCCAGTAAGATGGTTGGATATGGCAAGCTTGAACAGCACCCTTTCCGCGATACCCTCGCTCTGGTTCAACGAATTCCAAGATAGTTCAACAAACTCCAAGATAATAAAATAGTCGCCAACTTAGCTTCTTATGATTAGAAGAAACTGAGTTGGCGCATTTGATCTTTGGGTTGCAGCATGACACTTAACCCTAGCAAGCGAATCTCACGTCCTTGCTGACGCTTTAGAATCTCACTCAACAGCTCTTTGAAGTGCTCGAGATTCAAAGAGGGTTGAATATGTTCAATAGTGGTTTGTTGAAAGTCCGCAAACTTAAGCTTAATGCCTTGCTTGGTGATAGATTTAGTCGGGCTCGCCTTCTCAAGCCTTGCTTCTAACTCAGGAAACAGGCGCTCTTCAATCACTTTCCAGCACTCTTGATAAGTTGAGATGTTTTCACTGAAAGTGCGCTCCACACCCACCGACTTCCTTTCTCGCTCAACTACAACCTCTCGATCATCAATGCCATGGCTTCTCTTCCAAAGCGAAGCACCTTGTCGACCAAACTTAGCCAACAAGGATCGATAATCTGTCTGCTTAATATCTTTACAGATATAAAAGCCCGCTTGATGAAGCTTCTCGATACTCACTTTGCCAACGCCAGGGATCTTCTCCAATGGCAACTCATCAATCACCCCCTGAACATCTTGAGGGGGAATAACAAACTGTCCATTGGGCTTATTCATATCCGAAGCCACTTTAGCCAAAAACTTAATCGGCGCGACACCTGCAGACGCCGTTAACTGGAGTTCATTCCAAATATCACGACGGATAGCTTCGGCAATAAGAGTGGCTGAGCCATGACACTGCTCTGAGTCAGTCACATCAAGAAAGGCTTCATCCAGTGATAGCGGTTCAATGATGGAGGTATATCGAGAAAAGATGGCTCGGATCTGCTTAGAGATTTCCTTATAGACCTGCATCCGCCCCGGCACCACCAACAGGTTTGGGCACAACTGCAACGCCTTAGCCGTTGGCATCGCCGAGCGAATACCAAATTTGCGCGCCTCATAGTTACAAGTACTCAGTACTCCACGCTGCTTCTCGTGTCCACCTACGGCTAACGGACGATTTCGATATGATGGGTTATCGCGCATTTCGACAGCCGCGTAAAAGCAGTCCATATCAACATGGATTATTTTCCGCACTCTTTCTCTATCAGAAGCACACATGACCAAAACACCCGCCAAACACTGTATTAATAAACAGTATAATCATTTATTCGCCGAGAACAAAGTGATCATTGATTGAGCCATCTTTCGCTTAGTCAGTTGTCAACACTTCTGGTAGTATAGTTAAAAAGTATTTACTCAAGATGTAGGGAACAGAGTTGACTGAAAAAATACTGGTTGTTGAAGACAGTCGAGCCTTTAGAAACTACCTTCACCAACAGCTAACTACTAGCGGTTTTGCGGTGACGCTCGCCGAATCTGTCCAGCAGGCTAAAGAGATACTTGAACAGGAAACAGACTTTCTTTGCGCGGTATTAGACTATTGCCTGCCAGATGGACAAGATGGCGAAATCGTCGACTTGGTTCTTGGTTACCAACAGAAGATCATCGTACTGACTGCCATGTTCAGTGCAGCCCTACGTGAGCAAGTACTTGCTAAAGGTGTGATTGATTACATTCTAAAAGACAGTAAGGCGTCAGTGACGTATTTGCTACCTTTAATTCAACGCATTACTAACAACAAAAATCACAAAGCTCTGGTTGTCGACGACTCTTCAGTGGTGCGCCACTACATAGTGCAACTCCTCGAACACCAATACATCCAAACTGTTCAAGCTGTTGACGGTGAACAAGGCTTAGCTCTACTTCAAAGCGACCCCGATATTACGTTTGTCGTTACCGATCATGACATGCCCAATAAGGACGGCATCACCATGATTCGAGAAATTCGCCAACACTACACACGCAACGAACTGGCCATCTTAGGGCTGTCAGGAAGTGATGATCGCACATTAACCGCACAGTTCCTAAAAGCGGGCGCTAACGACTTTCTCTATAAGCCATTCAATCAAGAAGAGTTCTTCTGTCGTATTCACCAACTACTGGATATGAAAGAAGCCAACAATGAACTGTTCCGTCACGCCAATGAAGACGCGCTTACCGGATTATGGAATCGCCGATTCTTGTTCAATCAAGCTTGTAAAGGTTGCGATAAACGCAATATCGCAATGATGGATATCGACTTCTTTAAAAAAGTAAATGATACCTACGGTCATGATGGCGGCGACGCTGTATTAATTGCAGTTGGTCGAATCATTAAATCATTTTTCAAAGATGACGTGGCTGCTCGTTTTGGCGGCGAGGAGTTCTGTATTCAGGCTTGCGGATCATTTAGAGACTTTATCGTGCGTCTAGAAAAGATGAGAATGGCGATTGAACAGCAGGTCATAACTCATGACGATCAACAAATTCAAGTTACTATGAGTATTGGCGTCACCAACATTGAGTCCGACTTAGATAGTCAGATAAAAGCGGCTGATGAACTCTTATATCAAGCCAAAGAGCAAGGCCGCAATCAACTGGTGTTTGAAAGAAACAACTAAAAACCACCACAAACAAAAAAGCTCAAGGTTTCCCCTTGAGCTTTTCTTTTATCAGGTAAGTCTGATTAAGCGATACGGTCTTTTTCCCATGCAGCGAGCTTCTCTTCACGTGCAGCTAACTTCTCAGCACGGTAAGCTTCACGAGCTTCACGCTTCTTACGCGCATCACAAGGCTCAGGACAGTTACATACCTTATCGATACCAACCGCACCAAGACCACCACAGCTACCTTTTACCACTTTCTTCTGGATGATGTAGCCAATCGACATTGCTGCAATCACTGCTAGAAAAACACCAAATGTAATAATAAATGTATTCATAATGCTCTCGCTACCTTATTTCTTTAAGTATGGCTTGAACGCTTCAGAGGCGATCTCTTCAAAGCCATCGGCTGTTTTTACCACCATAAATGCTGGGATATTATGTTGATTTGCGATTTCCATACCTTTTACCTCACCTAAGACCATAAGGCCAGTAGATAAACCATCTGCAGTCATTGAAGACGGGGCTAACACGGTTACTGATACCACTTTATGATGAATCGGTTTACCTGTTTCTGGATTGATAATGTGTGAGTAACGAACACCATCACGCTCAAAATAGTTTCGGTAATCACCCGATGTGGCAATAGCCATGTCACCTGGCTCAATGATCTCTTGAATCGTACGCTCTTCAACGCTTGGCTTTTCAATCGCAATGCGCCAACCAACATTTTCACGATTTAGACCTTTCAAGCGAATCTCACCACCGACTTCAACCATGTAGTTGTGAATGCCAATAGAGTCTAGGTAGTCAGCCAGTACATCCACACCCCAACCTTTCGCAATAGTTGAAAGGTCAACGTATAAACTTGGCAGATCTTTCGTCAGCTTGTTGCCCTCTACGCTTAGATGGTGGATACCAATTTTTTGTTTGCGTGCAGCCAGCTCTTCATCCGTTGGAACCACTTCAGGGCGGGCTTCAGGGCCAAAGCCCCAAAGATTGACCAAAGGCCCAACTGTCACATCCAATGCACCTTCAGTAAGACCGTTCAAACGAATCGCTTCTTTCACAACCGTCGCCGTTTGCTCAGACACTTCAAACGCATCGCCACCTTCATACTGGTTAAAGCGACTTAACTCGGAATCTTTGCGGTATGTCGACATCTGATCATTCACTTCTTCAAGCAGACGATCGATCTCTGCGTGCACCTTGTCTGATGCAGGAAAATCATCACTATTGATGTACTTAATATTGTAGCTCGTGCCCATAGTCGGACCGTTCAAATGTACTTGCTCTCGTGGCTTTTCACAGCCAGCCAAAAACAGTAGAGAAGTTAATGCAACAAGCCAAATTCTCACTTGCTTACTCCCATTATTGTTAGTGATTTATATAAGAAAGAACAGTGTCTGCATGCTTGCCACATATGCTTTCTTATATAAGCCGTTGTGTGGTGAACACAGCTTAGAAAAACAAATGGCTGACTCCTAAGAGCCAGCCATAATATCAGTTACTTAAGTGGATTAACCACCGAAGTCATCTAGAAGGATGTTCTCATCTTCTACACCAAGATCTTTTAGCATGCCGATAACAGCCGCGTTCATCATCGGTGGACCACACATGTAGTACTCACAATCTTCAGGAGCTTCGTGATCCTTCAGGTAGTTTTCGTACAGTACGTTGTGGATGAAGCCTGTGTAACCATCCCAGTTATCTTCTGGCATTGGATCAGACAGAGCACAGTGCCAAACGAAGTTATCGTTTTCAGCTTGTAGGCCGTCGAAGTCTTCTACGTAGAACATCTCACGCTTAGAACGTGCACCGTACCAGAAAGACATCTTACGAGTTGAGTTAAGACGCTTAAGCTGGTCGAAGATGTGTGAACGCATTGGCGCCATACCAGCACCACCACCAACGAATACCATTTCAGCATCAGTGTCTTTCGCAAAGAACTCACCAAATGGACCAGAGATAGTACACTTGTCGCCCTCTTTAAGAGACCAGATGAACGATGACATTTGACCCGGTGGAACATCAGGATTATTTGGCGGCGGCGTAGCGATACGCACGTTCAGCATAATAATACCGTGTTCTTCTGGGTAGTTAGCCATTGAGTATGCACGGATGATATCTTCATCAACCTTAGACTCGTAACGGAACAGGTTAAACTTGTCCCAGTCTTCGCGGTACTCTTCTGGTACATCGAAATCAGAATATTTGATGTGGTGAGCAGGCGCTTCAATCTGAATGTAACCACCAGCACGGAATGGTACTGATTCGCCATCAGGGATTTGCAGCTTAAGCTCTTTGATGAAGGTTGCTTTGTTATCGTTAGAGATAACTTCACATTCCCACTTCTTCACACCGAAGATCTCTTCAGGAAGTTCGATATCCATGTCAGTTTTCATAGCAACTTGACATGCAAGACGTTCACCTTCGCGCGCTTCACCTTTAGTAATGTGGTCAAGCTCAGTTGGAAGGATGTCGCCACCGCCTGATTTAATTTTTACGCGACACTGACCACAAGAGCCACCGCCACCACAAGCAGAAGATACGAATACACCAGCACCAGCTAGAGCACCAAGCAGTTTACCGCCCGGTTGTGTCGTGATTGCTAGAGATGGGTCATCGTTTACAGCGATAGTGATGTCACCTGTAGGTACAAGCTTAGATTTAGCGAAAAGAATCACTAAAACCAGTGCAAGTACAATGATGGTAAACATCGCTACACCAAGAATAATGCTTTGCATTTGTTATTCCTTATTTCTGGGTGCTTACCCTACAGTTGAACACCAGAGAAAGACATAAAGCCTAACGCCATTAGACCAACACTGATGAACGTGATACCAAGACCACGAAGACCAGGAGGTACGTCAGAGTACTTCATCTTCTCACGGATACCCGCAAGTGCAACGATAGCTAACATCCAACCCACACCAGAACCGAAGCCGTACACAACAGATTCTGCGAAGTTGTAGTCACGCGTTACCATGAAAGATACACCACCAAAGATTGCACAGTTAACTGTGATCAGTGGTAGGAAGATACCTAGTGCGTTGTACAAAGGTGGGAAGAAACGGTCAAGAACCATCTCTAGGATTTGTACAAGTGCCGCGATAACACCGATGAATGCGATGAAGTTAAGGAAACTTAAATCGACACCTTCAACAAGCGCGTTCTCTTTTAGAATGTGCGTGTAAACAAGGTTGTTTACAGGTACAGCGATTGTAAGTACTACAACTACCGCAACACCAAGACCAAAAGAAGTTTTAACTTTCTTAGATACCGCTAGGAATGTACACATACCTAGGAAGAAAGAAAGCGCCATGTTTTCGATGAAAATCGATTTAACTAGCAGACTAATATAATGTTCCATGACTACCTTACCCCTTCGCTTCTACTTGCTCTGGTTTGAACGTACGAATCGCCCAAATCAAGAAGCCGATTAGGAAGAATGCAGAAGGTGCTAGAAGCATCAAGCCGTTTGGCTGATACCAACCACCGTTGCTCACTAGAGGTAGTACTTCCATACCAAATAGCTTGCCTGAGCCTAGAAGCTCACGGAAGAAACCTACAGTGATAAGAACGAAGCCGTAACCAAGACCGTTACCAAGACCATCGATTAGAGATGGGATTGGCTCAGACTTCATTGCGAATGCTTCAGCACGACCCATTACAATACAGTTAGTAATGATTAGGCCTACGAATACAGATAGCTGTTTAGAGATATCGTATAGGTATGCTTTAAGCACTTGGTCTACCACGATTACAAGTGATGCGATGATCGCCATCTGAACGATGATACGCACACTGTTAGGAATGTGGTTACGGATTAAAGAAACGAAGAAGTTAGACAGAGCAGTAACAAACATTACTGCGATAGTCATAACAAATGCTGTTTCTAGTTTAGTGGTTACCGCAAGAGCAGAACACACACCAAGAACCTGTAGCGCGATTGGGTTGTTGTCCAATACTGGCGCTAAGATGCTCTTTTTAATATCTTTTGCACTAGACATTAGTTCAGACCTCCGTCACGAACTTTTGCTAGGAACGGACCAAAGCCCATTTCACCTAACCAGAAGTCAAATGTATGTTGAACACCAACGCTAGTTAGTGTTGCACCAGAAAGGCCATCAACACCGTGCTCAGAACCTTCAGGAGCGCCACCTTTCACAACTTTGATAGCTGGCTTGTGGTTTTCGTCGAATAGTTTCTTACCAACGAATTGAGCACGCCATGTTGGGTTCTCAACTTCACCACCAAGTCCTGGAGTTTCACCTTGCTCGTAGTACGTGATGCCAGAAACTGTGTTGCCATCAGTCTCTACCGCAACGAATGCGTACATCATTGACCATAGGCCGTTACCGTGAACAGGGATGATAACTTTAGTCGTTTCTTCACCAGATTTAACTAGATAAACCGTACCAGTGTTAGCACGACGAAGGATCTTAGCTACGTCTTCTTCAGCTGAAAGCTTGATAGACTGAGCTGGATCTTTTGCCGCTTTACGTTGGTCGTATGCAGCTGCATCGCCGTCAACGAAATCACCAGTAGCGAAATCAACTAGACGAGGTTCGATGTTCTCTTCGTATAACGCAGGAATGTCGCCTGCTAGGTCGATGCCTGCAACTTCTAGGATCTTAGTTTGCTGATCAAGAACTGCGTTAGCTTGTTGCTTAGGTTTAAGAACAACTGCAGCTGTTGAAACGACGATTGAGCACACTAGACTCAACGCGATAACAACAAACAGCGTCTTTTTAATGCTATCGTTATTACTTGCCATAGCGAGCTAGTCTCCGCTTAATGTTCTTCTCGATTACAACGTGGTCAAACAGAGGGGCAAATAGGTTTGCGAATAGGATCGCAAGCATCATGCCTTCTGGGTATGCTGGGTTAACAACACGGATCATTACACACATTGCGCCGATTAGGATGCCGTACCACCACTTACCTTTGTTGGTAAATGATGCTGATACTGGGTCTGTTGCCATGAAGAACATACCGAATGCGAAGCCACCTAGAACTAGGTGCCAGTGCCAAGGCATGCTGAACATTGCATTCGTGTCAGAACCGATCACGTTGAACAGCGTAGACACAGCGATCATACCGATCATTACACCCGCAATGATGCGCCATGAAGCTATACGCATGTATACGATCATCGCAGCACCGATCATCAGTGCTAGAGTCGATACTTCACCGATAGAACCTGGGATGTTACCAATGAACGCGTCCATCCAAGTGATTGCTTCACCAGATACCGTGTTCACTAGAGCGCTACCGCCGCCTTGAGCCCATTGGCTAAGAGCAGTTGCACCAGAGAAACCATCCGCTGCAGTCCATACTAGGTCACCAGAAATCTGAGCAGGGTATGCAAAGAATAGGAACGCACGGCCAGCAAGAGCAGGGTTCAAGAAGTTACGACCCGTACCACCGAAGATCTCTTTAGCAACAACAACACCGAAGGTAATACCTAGTGCCGCTTGCCATAGAGGAAGTGTTGGCGGAACGATAAGTGCAAAAAGGATAGAAGTAACAAAGAAACCTTCGTTAACTTCGTGCTTACGCACCATACAGAACAGAACTTCCCAGAAACCACCAACGATGAATACCGTTGCGTAGATAGGTAGGAAGTAAGTCGCACCTAGTAGCATTTTGCTGCCAACACCTGCATCGGCTCCCAAGGAAGCGCCAAGCATTTGAGTCAGCCAGTAGTGCCAGTTACCATCGATTACAGATGCTAGTTCAGCGCCTGCGTACATATGGTTAAGTGCAGCGATAGCTTGGCCACCCGCGTTGTACATACCCCAGAACATAGCTGGGAATACCGCGAACCAAACCATAATCATGATACGTTTTAGGTCAACGCTATCACGAACATGCGAGCTCTTCTTTGTAATAAGACCTGGCGTGTAGAACACAGTTGCCGCTGCTTCGTAAAGCGCGAACCACTTCTCGTGTTTACCACCTGGCTCAAAATGATGCTCGATGTCTTCAAGAAACTTTTTAAGGCCCATGAAAATTACCCTTCCTTCTCAATCGTATCTAGGCATTCACGAAGTAGTTGACCGTACTCGTACTTGCCTGGACATACAAAGGTACACAATGCTACATCTTCTTCATCTAGCTCTAGCGCACCTAGTGCTTGAGCACTATCAACGTCGCCTGCACATAGATCACGAAGCAGCAGAGTAGGTTCCATATCTAGAGGCATTACGCGCTCGTAGTTACCAATTGGAACCATTGAGCGATCACTACCGTTCGTTGTCGTTGTCATGTTGAACAACTGACCTTTGAACAGGTGACCAAGGAATGAACGAGTAACAGAGAACTTGTTCTTACCAGGCATAGCCCAGCCGAACAGCTCTTTATCACGACCTTCACGTAGAACAGAAACTTGCTGATGGTAACGACCAAGGTAAGCATGAGGACCTGTTGCTTGAGTACCAGTTAGTACTGAACCAGAGATCACACGAACTTCACCTGGCATCAACTCGCTGTCCGTAAGCTCATCAAGGCTAGCACCAAGTTGAGTACGAACAAGACGTGGGTTGTTTACGACTGGACCAGCCAGAGAAACAACGCGATCTGTGTAAATTTCACCCGTTAGGAAAAGTTTACCGAACGCGATAACGTCTTGATAGTTAATGCTCCACGCTACGTTTTCTGCATTTACCGGATATAGGTAATGCATATGTGTACCTGCAAGACCTGCAGGATGTGGGCCATCGAAAACATGTTCTTCAACATTAGACTGAGACGAACGAGGTAGGCTTGTGCCTTTCTTACAAACGTAAACCTTGCCGCTCGTTAGAGTTGAAAGAATATCTAAACCAGCAACGAAAGCATCAGACTGCTCGTTAATGATCAATTCTGGCTCAGCAGCTAGAGGGTTCGTATCCATAGCAGTTACGAAAATAGCCTGAGTTTCAGAATCAACAGCTGGAACCTTGCTGAACGGACGAGTACGCAGAGCGGTCCATGCGCCAGACTCAACAAGCTGAGTCTTAACCGTATCACGGTCTAGACCTGCTAGTTGGTTAGCTTCATAGTTATTGAACGTGATTTGCTCATTGCCTGCTACTTCAATCACTACTGATTGAAGAACACGCTTAGCACCACGGTTTACTTCAATAACTTTACCGCTTGCTGGAGAAGTAAATACAACACCTGGGTTCTTTTTATCTGCAAAAAGAACTTGGCCTTTCTTCACTTCATCACCAACGCGAGCATGCATCGTAGGACGCATACCAACGTACTCTTCGCCAAGCAAGGCGACTTTAGTGATGGACTTACCATCATTAATCACCTGGGATGGAGCTCCTGCAATAGGAAGATCCAAGCCCTTCTTTATTGTAATCATACGCACTTGCACTACTTTATCGGGAAAAAGATTCTTTTAATTGCGTAAATTCAGGACGGTTTTTATGCGCCCTTAGACACGACATTAGAGTGTCCGGTTTTGGTAGAATTAAGGCACCAAAATCGCAACATTATCTTAATAAACTCATCACAAAAATGAGGTGAGATTTATCAGGTGCCGTATTCTAGCATTTTTTGACGTCTTGATGCCATGACCAATAACTTGAATAAGGGTTATATTTGGTGAGAATTGAAGCATATGGACTCTCAAATATGAATAATTTTGACGAGCCGCACAGATAAAAAGGCATTTTAATCGCGTTTTAAACAAGAGATTAACACTCTGTCACAAAGTAATATTTTTCCGATTATGTTGAAACACTGTTAATAAAAACATTACTATTTATGGGTATTTCAGATCGTTTAAGGAGTCATCAAGCTGGTCAATATAACAACGAAAAACCGATAGATTTGGCGATAAAAAAGGCAGCCAATGCCACCCTTTGTTTATCTACCCGCTTTATGACTTGCTGCCACCCATACACATTGGACTATCTGGCACGCTGTCAAACTGCTTCTGCCATTCTTCTTTTGTATAAGTATGAATAGAGAGCGCATGGATGTGATTCGCTAACTCTTCAGACAGCACTTGATTGACAGCTCGATGACGTGCAATCAAACGCAGACCTTCAAATGCATCACTCACCACAACCACTTTAAAATGGCTTTCAGAACCTGCTGGAACATTGTGCATGTAGCTTTCATTTACTACATTGAGATGTGTTGGCTCAAACTCATTATGCAGTTTCGTTTCAATGACTTCTTGGATCATCATGATTCCTTTATCGGACTCTTATTATTCACTATCAAAACAGTATAAACCCAAAGTGGGTAAGTGTCTTTAATACATGACACTCATAGGAATGTAGAGTTTTTTCTATCTTGTTTAGTCCGCTTTTGAGAGAATGCCGCCGTTATTTCTCACATAAAGTATCTAAGTCATGAAAACCGAACTTACCCTACACGACAGAACCCTGACTCTACATCGTTTCCCTAAACGTTCTAGTGAAACCCTGCAGGCGTGGGATGCTGGTGATGAATACATTATCAATCATGTCGAAGAGATGGCTCTAGAACCTGGAAAACACATCCTGATTCTCAATGATCACTTTGGTGCACTCTCCGCTTGGTTCTCACAAGATCACGACGTGACAATGATGAGCGACTCGTTTATTTCTCATCGAGGCGCACTCAAAAACCTGCAACGTAACCAATGTAATCGCGTTCAGTTTCTCACTACCATGGACGATATCCCAGCTGGTGTTGATCTGGTATTGATGCAGCTACCAAAAACCAATCGCCATTTAGTGTGGCAACTAAGTCAATTGCGTCAGGCTCTTCCTGAAGGATGCCAAGTGATTGGTGTCAATAAAGTAAAAGAGATTCACACCTCTACCCTCAACCTATTTGAAAAGTACCTCGGTGAAACCAAAACCTCTTTAGCGAAGAAAAAACACCGCTTGGTATTCTCGTCACCAAACTGTCAGCCTATTCACAAGGTTGAACCGTACGTTGAGTGGGACGTTGATGGTGAAGATATCCGCCTGAAAAATTTACCGAATGTTTACTCAGGGGAAGCACTCGATCAGGGCGCTCGCTATATGCTTGAGCACATCCCGCAAGATCCGGAGCTTCGTCATATCATCGACCTAGGTTGTGGCAACGGAGTATTAAGTGTTAAAGCGGCGCAACTGAACCCACAGGCTCGCATTACCTGTGTTGATGAGAGCTTTATGGCGGTGGAATCGGCCAAACAGAACATTCATCACAACATCGGGGACGAGGGCAATTTCCAGTTCATTGCCAATAACTGTTTAGATGGGTTCAAGAAGAACAGCACCTACTTAGTTCTGTGTAATCCTCCTTTTCATCAACAACAAGCGATCACCGACCATATTGCATGGCAGATGTTTTGTGATGCAAAGCATGTTCTTAGTAACGGGGGCAAATTAATTGTTATTGGCAACCGACACCTCGGATACGATGTAAAGTTAGCGAGATTATTTGGCAAGGCGAACGTCGAAACGCTTGAATTGAACCAAAAATTTGAGATATTACAAGCAACAAGAGAGCCCGCTAACTTTAATAAGTAGCTGTGGTATTGCGCGTACGGGAAAGTGCCGTGCGTCTCGTGTGGAATTAGAAAGGATATTGGAATGAAAAAACTGATTTTAGCAGCTTCTATTATGGCTTTGACGGCGTGTTCTGCGCCTCAACAAGAGCAGATCAACCTAGCTCCAGAAGCTTCTCTCAGTAATAGCAACCTAGTACAAGGCAAAACGTACACTCTAAGCAGTAAAGATGTACGTGCGGCACAATACGTCGCACTCGTGGATAGCGGCCGTTCCAACATTCAACCTATTCATGCTAAGCAGAACATGCGCATCTCTTTAGAGAACGTATTAGCTCAACAGCTTGAATCTCAAGGCTTCCGAGCGAGCGTTAATAGCGAAAACTCTGTTGTTCTTGAAATCCAAGAAGCCTTAGTGACGGTTAAGCACACCATCATGGAAAACCAAATGGATGGTAAGGTAACGCTGGAAGTAACAGCTGAAACTCCGGCAGGCAAACTGGTCAAGACCTTTAATGGTACAGCAGTTCGCACAGGAGCATTGAGTGCTTCAAACGAAGATATTGCTCTGGTGCTAAACGACGTTATCAATCTAGTTCTGACTGAAATCGCCAACGACCAAGAACTTCAAACTTACATGAAGGAGCATTTCTAATGGGTCGTATTCTAACTTCTATTACTCTAGCAATGCTAAGCGCGAGCGTTTGGGCTGGCCCCAAAGTGGCGGTTGAGACTACGTTAGGTAATTTCACGATCGAACTTAATGAAGAGCAAGCACCAATCAGCTCGGAAAACTTTCTAAAGTACGTAGAAGATGGCAGCTATGTTGGCAGCCAATTCCACCGAGTGATCCCAGGTTTTATGGCTCAAGGTGGTGGCTTTGATGAAGAGATGAACCGTCTACCGACTTATGCGCCAATCAAAAATGAAGGCAACAACGGTCTACAGAACAAAACCGCGACGATTGCGATGGCACGTACCAACGCGCCACACTCTGCAACTCGCCAGTTCTTCATTAACTACTCTGACAACACCTTCCTAAATGCTGGTGCTGGTAATCCAGGCTATGCGGTATTCGGTGAAGTGACAGAAGGCTTCGATGTCGTTCAGAAAATGGCGACCATCCCAACTAAGCGCGTGGGTCGTATGTCTGACATCCCAGTAGACCCAATCGTGATTACAGCCGTCAAAGTTATCAAATAATCTCTTCTCACGCCCTTAACTCATTAAGGGCGTTTTTCTATACAAGGACGCCCTATGTCTTCAGGCTCTTCCTCACTTTCATGGATGCAAACTTTCCGTAGCTATTTAGATAAGCGACTACTCTGGGTGTTTATGCTCGGTTGTTCCAGCGGTTTTCCCTGGGTATTAATTGGCTCCAACATGTCAGGCTGGCTGAAAGATGCCGGATTAACCCGTGCTGCGATTGGTTATTTCGGTAGTGTATTTGCCGTTTACGCGATCAATTTTTTATGGGCGCCATTAGTGGACCGCGTTAAACTGCCTGTGCTTCATGCAATACTTGGCCAACGTCGTAGCTGGATATTTTTCTGTCAATCCATCGTATTGATTGCCACCCTTTTTATCGCAGGTGTCAATCCAGCCAACGACCTGATGTTTACCTCGATGTTGGCTCTAGGTATTGCGATTGCCTCTGCAACTCAAGATATTGCCATCGATGCGTTTCGTATCGATACCTTCCCTAAATCTGAAGCATCAAAACTACCACAAGCTTCTGCAATGGCAGTGGTCGGTTGGTGGACAGGTTACTCCTTGCCGGGCTATCTCGCATTCATTAACGCTGACGCAATTGGATGGAATGGCGTCTACTACGGTATGGCTGGTGTGGTGGTGGTCTTAATGTTGTTCACATTACTGGTTGGGGAGCCAAAAACAGAACGTGAACAGTTACAAGAGCAAGCTCAACAACGTCACAATAAAGTGATCGATTCTAAGATCGTCGCTTGGTTTAGCGTAACTGTGATTGAACCTTTTTATGACTTCTTCAAGCGCAATGGCGTACAAGTGGCAATCACTCTACTGTTGTTTGTGTTCTTGTTTAAGATTGGCGAAGCCTTTTTGGGCCGTATGTCTATCACCTTCTACAAAGAGATAGGCTTTAGTAACGAACAGATCGGTCACTACTCGAAACTGATTGGCTGGGGCGCGACAATATTCTTCACTCTGTTAGGCAGTATCTTCAACGTGAAGTTTGGTATCGTGCGAGGGTTAATGATCGGTGGTATTGCGATGGCGGGCAGTAACCTGATGTTCGCATGGATTGCTAAAGCAGGGCCAAGCGAAACCTTGTTCCTCGCGACTATAATTGTCGATAACTTTACAACCGCTTTCTCTACGGTAGCGTTTGTGTCGTTTTTAACCTTGTTAACTGGGCAGGCATTCTCGGCTACGCAATACGCACTCCTTGCTTCTCTGGGGAACTTTGGACGCACAACGTTGGCCTCCTTTAGTGGAGAACTTGTCGACTACCTTAATGATTGGTCGCTGTTCTTTATTATTACCGCACTCATGGTGATACCTAGCCTATTAATGCTCTACTCCCTTCGACACTTCTTCGCTCGCTTGCTTGAAGAAGCACGGCAACAGAAATAGTAGTCCGTTAACTCACAGTGATAAAAGAGAGCCTATTGGTTCTCTTTTTATTTGTGGTTCAACTAATTTGTATTATTTATATTGAGGTATAAGTTCATCTGCAACTGAAAATACGGTGTCAATTCATTTTATACCATTCATGTTGATAACAAGATTTAGATCACTAGATACTGCAAAAACGTTTGCTTCGTACATCAATTATTCAATTTATCTATAAAATGTGCAGCAATCGCTAAATCAATAAAAACTAGGCAGCATCAGGTTGCACTACACCCTTAAAGTTCCCTTATTTAGATCATTTGTGTGACTAGAGTCACTCTTTTATTTCTAGTTTGCATCCATTCTCACTTTTAATTGAGAGCAAAATCGCTATCATGCTCGGCATTCGGACATCACTAACACGCATGGATTAGCGAGTTACTTATTTTTAACAGAGAGAGTTCCCTTATGCGTAAATCACTTCTGACTCTTGGTCTTCTAGCAGCTACTTCTGCTCCAGTAATGGCAGCAGATTACTCTGACGGCGATATCCACAAAAACGATTACAAGTGGCTTCAATTTAACCTAATGGGTGCTTTCGATGAGCTTCCTGGTGAATCATCTCATGACTACCTAGAGATGGAATTTGGTGGTCGTTCAGGAATCTTTGATTTATACGGCTACGTTGATGTATTCAACCTAACTTCAAATCCTGGTAGTGATAAAGATGGTGCAGAAAAAATCTTTATGAAGTTTGCACCTCGTATGTCTCTTGACGGACTAACAGGTAAAGACCTTTCTTTCGGTCCAGTTCAAGAACTATATGTTGCGACTCTGGTTGAGTGGGGCGGCGGCGGTGCGACAAACTGCACCCCAGACCAATCAACTTGTGTTCCAAGTGAAACAACTAACACACAAAAAATCGGTCTAGGTTCTGACGTAATGGTTCCTTGGTTTGGCAAAGTTGGCTTAAACCTATACGGCACATACGACTCAAACAAGAAAGACTGGAACGGTTACCAAGTGTCGGCTAACTGGTTCAAACCATTCTACTTCTTCGAGAACGGTTCATTCATCTCTTACCAAGGTTACATCGACTACCAATTTGGTATGGATGATGACAACAAAGCACTAAACACTTCAAATGGTGGTGCTATGTTCAACGGTATCTACTGGCACTCAGATCGTTTCGCTGTTGGTTACGGCCTTAAAGGTTACAAAGACGTTTACGGTCTTAAAGACGACGGTCTAGCTGGCAAAACGACTGGCTTCGGTCACTATGTAGCAGTAACTTACAAGTTCTAATCTGAGCTTTAAGAAAACTTCCTAAATGGCACCCTCGGGTGCCATTTTTTATTGCTTTCATATTCTGCAGCGCTATCCTGAGCACCTATTTGATAAAACTAGGTCGTATTGTGAATATTACTGTTGCCGGCCCTGGAGCCGTTGGCTCGCTGTGGGCAATTAAACTTCATCAAGCTGGTCATAACGTATCAGTCTGGAGCCGCTCCACTCAAACCGACTACCTAATATCACTCGACGAACAAGCAAAAGTTCGATTCGACAACAATAATAAAACCAAGCTTGCCGATAGTGATCTTATCTTAATTACAGTAAAAGCTTGGCAAGTGGAATCAGCGATCCAACCGCTTATTCCTCATATACATGAAGACGCGATTCTTCTTTTCATGCATAACGGCATGGGCGCAGTAGATAACATCGCTTCACAAGTTGAACCGTTTCCGGTTGTTCTTGCTACTACAACTCAAGCTGCTTATAAAAGCTCGCCAAATCAGGTTCATCACACGGGACACGGCAATACCCAACTTGGTGGCTACAACAGCAACGGCAGCCAGTGTCATTTCTTAGTGGATGTGCTTAATCATGCCCTTCCCGACGTTGTTTGGAACGACAATATCCATCAAGCACTGTGGAATAAGCTTGCTGTAAATTGCGCGATTAACCCTTTAACTGGTCTTGAACAGATTAAAAATGGTCAACTTTCTGAAGAGAAGTATCAAGCCGTAGTCAATGAGATCATTGCCGAAGTCGTTGAAATTATGGTTGCAGAGAATCTACCAACCTCTATCGAGTCGCTCAGTTCAATCGTTCAGCAAGTTATCCAGGCTACTGCAGCCAACAACTCATCGATGAAGCAAGATATGTTCTATCAGCGAAAAACCGAGATCGACTTCATTACGGGTCACTTACTTAATACCGCTCGCAAACACGGTATCGCAACGCCAGTCAATCAAGCACTTTTTGACCGAGTAAAACAGCAAGAAGCGCTGCGGTGTAAATAGTAGTCTCCACAATCAAGTAACTCACGATACAATAAATAGAAGTGCTACGTTCAGCACCCTATCCAATCTTCAACCCTTAGGTAATTTTAGATGCTAGACATCCAACACATTCGCAAGCAATTTCCTGCGCTCACCCAACAGGTTAATCAACAGCCTCTGATCTACTTAGACAGCGCTGCGACAACCCAGAAACCTCAAGTGGTGATCGATGCGATTAGTGAGTATTACTCTAAGCAAAATGCCAATGTCCACCGGGGAAGTCATAGTCTTACAGCCAAAGCGACCAGTCAATTTGAAGCTGCGAGGGATAATGTCGCTCAGTTTATTGGCGCTGCTTCAAGCAAAGAGATCATCTGGACTCGCGGTGCAACTGAAGCGCTGAACTTAATTGCCCAAACCTATGCTCGAAGCTCTTTAAAGCCGGGGGATGAGATTCTGGTCAGTGAACTTGAGCACCACGCTAATATTGTGCCGTGGCAAATCGTCGCCGAGCAAACCGGTGCTAAAGTGATTAAGATACCAATGACCAAAACATGCCAATTCGATATGGCTGCTTTTGATTCTCTGTTAAATGACAAAACTAAAATCATCGCTCTGGCGCAAGTCACCAATGTCACGGGGACACGTCAACCTATTGAACAAGTCATAGAAAAAGCACACTCTGTCGGTGCGATCGTGGTTGTCGATGGTGCACAAGGGGTTGTTCATGAGACTGTCAATGTGACTGAGCTGAACGCTGATTTCTACGTATTCTCAGGACACAAACTTTATGCACCAGCGGGGATCGGTGTGCTTTATGGCAAGCTAGAATTACTAGAGTCGATGCCACCTTGGCATGGCGGAGGGAAGATGGTCGAACGTGTTTCTTTTGAGGGAACGACCTACTCTGCACTGCCCGGTAAGTTTGAAGCAGGCACACCCAATGTGGCTGGTGCGATCGCGTTGGACTCGGCGATTCAATGGCTAAGCCAGTTCGAACAACAGCAAGTAGAAACGCACATTCATCAATTGGTCGATATGACCTACCAAGCCCTATCTAAATTGGATGACATCGAAGTCATTGGCTACCAACCTAACTCTAGCGTGGTCACATTTACTATGGATGGCGTGCATCATCAAGACATCGCGACGCTGCTCGATCAACAAGGCATTGCGGTTCGAGCCGGCCACCACTGTGCTCATCCATTGATGGATGCATTGGGGATCAAAGGCACGGTGCGAATTTCGTTTGGGATTTATAACGATATTGAAGATGTTGAAAGACTGATTGCTGCTATAGAGAAAGCGGTAGACATGCTTTAGCTTTGGTGGGGATCGAACGAGATTCCCTACTACGCTCCTTCGTCGCTATAGGGAATGACGAATCTAGGTTCTACTCGTCATTCCAGAACTGAGGGACGAAGTGTCTGGAATCTCTTAACGTGAATCGGAGATTTTATGGCTAGCAAGCAAGCTGCTTTATCTGCTCAACAATCGCTTTTAGGCCATTGCCACGAGAAGGGCTAAGGTGATCAATCAAACCAAGCTTTGCAAAATAGTCATCGATATCGAATGCTTGGATCTGCTGTGACGTTTTGCCATCAAAAGCGGCCATTACCAGGGCAATCAATCCGCGCACAATACGCGCATCAGAATCAGCACAGAAATGCCAAACATCCCCGTCTTGCTGAGCCACCAACCACACTTGGCTCTCGCAGCCAGCCACAGTCACTTGCTCGCTTTTCAATTCATCAGGCATTTGAGGAAGCTTTTTCCCCCACTGAATCACTTGGCGATAGCGATCTTCCCAGCCACGAAACGTTGCCATTTTCTCGACAATGTCATCACTGGTAATTGTGGAACCAAAAGGAGAGTCAGGGAATGAATGCATCTAGTGCTCCTACTTCTTATACTTCTGAATCAACTTTTCAACAATGCGCGATACAGCGACAAAGCCAAAGGTTGCGGTTACCACAGTCGCTGCGCCAAAACCCGTCGCACAGTCCATACGTTTAGGCCCTTCTGCCGTCGCTTTAGCTGCACATACACTGCCATCAGCTTGTGGGTATTTCAGCTGTTCGGTTGAGAACACACACTCAATACCAAACTTACGCGCTGGATTTTTCGGGAAGTTATGGTGACGACGCAACGTATCTTTCAATTTCTTAGCGAGCGGATCTTGAATTGTCTTGGTTAAATCAGCAACTTGAATCTGAGTCGGGTCAACTTGACCACCAGCACCACCGGTGGTGATCACCTTAATTTTATTGCTTCGACAGTACGCCAGCAGAGATGCTTTTGCTTTCATGCTATCGATCGCATCCAAAACGTAATCGAACTCTTTGGTAATGTATTCAGCTTGATTGTCTGGACCAATAAAGTCATCAATCAGATTCACTTTACACTCAGGATTGATCAACTTAACGCGCTCAGCCATCACCTCAATCTTGCTTTGACCAACTGTACCAGTCATTGCATGGATCTGACGGTTAATGTTTGTCACACACACATCATCCATATCGATCAAGGTCAGTTCACCAACACCAGTACGAGCCAAAGCCTCAACAGCCCATGAACCAACACCACCGATACCAACCACACAAACGTGTGCTGCTCTTAATATTTCAACTTCACTATTGCCATACAGACGGCGAGTCCCGCCGAATCGTTGGTCATAATTTTCAGAAGCTGGTGTGGTCAATTCACGCATTGTTGCCGCCAATTTATTGCATTAGAAAAAGAAAGAGTGCGTTTTATACGCACTCTTGAATAAAAAGTCTAGGGGATTAGCCGATGTAGTTCAATGCGCTAGCTTACTCAATCTTTTCAGGTGGCAACGCCCAGGGTGCTTCGGTCGCACTGCCGTCTAACCCAAGCTTCCAAACTCGGCCAAAGTGCTTGTAGTGTCCCGCTTCTGTGCCAGCTCTTGGCCCCATACCGTGATAAAGATCGAGATGATTTTGCTTCACCGCACCGCCAGTATCCAGTACCAACAATAAACGAAGCTGATGCACCCCACTCCAAGTGCCGTCAGCATTTAGCAGTGGCACTTCCGCTAAAATCGGTGTCCCCATAGGCAAGATAGATCGGTCACCCGCAACAGCCGCCATCGGTAGTAGTGGAATACCTGCGCTGCCCATTACCGACAAATCTTCATTTGCTTGGAAGAAAACAAAAGAAGGGTTCTGTTCTAGAAGCTCTTTCACGACTTCTGGATCATTTTCCATCACCCACTCTTTAATGGCTTTAAGAGACATTTTTTCACGAGGCACCAACCCTCGTTCAATCAATACACGTCCAATACTGACATACGCTTTGTTGTTTTTACCGGCATAGGCAAAATACTTAAGGGTGTCATCATCACCAAAGTGTACAAACCCACTGCCCTGCACTTCCATCATGAATGGATCGATACGATTTGCGGCATAACCAAGCTCTAACCCTAGTCCGTCTAATGCACCGTCGTAGATTTCAGCTCGCGTTGGGCACTCCTGACCACAATTTGGTAATGCGTAGACAGGGTAACGATACTCCTCATTTGGCTCATGGCGCAGCTCCATCACAGGTGAGAAATAGCCAGTAAATAGAACATTACCCTGCTTGTCTCCACCACCCAATTGTGCAGCCTCAACACCGTAATTGGACAATTGTTTAGGGTCACCACTTTGCAGAGCCCACTCATTCAACTGTTGATAAAGTGGCTGATAGATTTTTGCCATAGAGGGAGACTTAGAGACCACCATTGCAGCTTGTTCATAAAAAGCCGTGTAGTCTCTAGGGGAGTTGGTTTCGATCTGCTCAACCTTATTTAAGGTACGAGGAAATTCATCATCAAGATACTGTTGAGCGCGGTCTGTCGGTTGCGCACAACCGAATAGTACTGAGGCCGAAACCAGAGGGAGCCATTTTTTAATCACAAGAATCATCCAAAATTTTCTATGCAACGAGGATGACAAAAACGGCTGAATAACTCAATCTAAGTTTGTAAGAGTTTACAGTAAGATAACCTAACGAACTGAATGGTCGTTATAGCCCTTTAAACGAAAGACAGGGTTGTAGTGTGCATCGGAGTCGAGCTTCATCTCGGTATAATCCGAGTTAACCATTTTGAAACGATAGGTCTTTCCTGCAGAGCGATACTTAAAATAGTTGCCATCAAAGCTAAAATCAGTCGCAATCACAGAACCAGCGACCGTCACGCCTCTATCATTCAGCACAAACTCATCGGCTGCGTAATGCGCAACATTCTGCTCCACCCATGTGCCGTAAATCATACTTTTAGGTGTCGATGCGGCCTGCATACGAGCAAAGACCCCTTGATACAAGATCACCACTGCGATCGTACCCACTAAAGCTAGCACCATTAAGCTACGTTCGACCAACTTATGTTTAAAGTTAGCGTTTTTTCTCTTATCCGAATCGCTAATTAAGCTCTTCGTAATGTCATCAATTTTGTTTTTACTTACTGGGGCTTGCATAACCATTACTACTCAATTTTAAGCAACTGACATTCTACACTCAACAATGTTACAGAATAAAGTATTCTTTACGGTAGCTTACTATTTTATTCCTAAAATATTCTTGTTTACGATTGAATAAAAATGTTAAATTTAGGAATAAATAACCAGAACGGATTCTCTCTGTGAAATTAAGAAGCACCGCCTTAGTTAAAGGCTTCAGACAATCAACCCCCTACGTCAATGCACACCGTGGAAAAACTATGGTTATTATGCTGGGAGGCGAAGCGGTGGCCGATCGCAACTTCGGTAACATCATTAATGATATTGCACTCCTTCATAGTCTAGGTGTAAAAATTGTTCTGGTTCATGGAGCTCGTCCGCAAATCAACGAGCTGCTATCCAAGCAAGATTGCTATACCCCTTACCACAAGAATATCCGAGTTACTGATGAGCATGCATTAGGCGTAGCTATGCAAGCGGCTGGACAATTACAACTTGCGATCACCGCACGCTTATCAATGAGCTTAAACAATACCCCAATGGCCGGCACGCAGCTCAATGTCATGAGTGGGAACTTCGTCACCGCACAACCGCTTGGGGTCGATGATGGGACTGACTACTGTCATAGCGGAAAAATCCGCCGTATTGATATCGAGGGTATCAACCGTACTCTAGCTCAAGGATCGATTGTGCTACTGGGCCCTATTGCAAGCTCCGTAACAGGGGAGAGCTTTAATCTTCTTTCCGAAGAGGTCGCTACCCAAGTCGCGATTCGCCTCAAGGCCGATAAACTGATTGGTTTCTGTTCTGAACAAGGGGTTATCGACACCGATGGTAATGTACTTGCAGAGCTATTTCCAAAAGACGCTAAGCAGATACTTGATCGTCTCACAGAGTCGCAAGATCCAACCCTCAATATGGGTAGCGGCACTCAACGTTTTTTAAAAGGCGCGATTGCAGCTTGCCACGCTGGTGTACCACGCTGTCACTTAATCAGCTATAAACTCGATGGCGCGCTAATTCAAGAACTGTTCTCGTTTGATGGTATCGGTACTCAAGTGGTTATGGCGAGTGCCGAACAAGTAAGGCAAGCTCAAATCGATGATATCGGTGGTATCTTCGATCTCATTCGTCCTCTTGAAGAGCAAGGTATTTTGGTTCGTCGCTCTCGTGAACAACTCGAGCAGGAGATTCACCGTTTCACCATCATAGAGAAGGATGGACTGATCATAGGTTGCGCCGCACTTTACACTTACCCTGAAGATCATATGGCGGAAATGGCGTGTGTTGCTATTCATCCAGACTACCGAGATGGCAACCGTGGGCAACTGCTGCTCAATTACATGAGGCACCAATCTAAATCCCAAAATATTGATCAGATTTTCGTACTGACCACCCACAGCCTTCACTGGTTTAGGGAGCAAGGTTTTTATGAAATTGGAGTCGATGAACTGCCAATGGAAAAACAAAGCCTGTACAACTATCAACGCAAATCGAAAATACTGGCGTTGAACGTCTAAAACTTGATGTTTTGTGCAAAATTCCGGCACCTAAAATTTAAATTTGGTGCCTTTTCTCACTTTCGATAGAAATTGATTGCAAATGTAATCGATTACTATATGAGATTTATAAACTATGCACTTTTATTCACACCAATACTTGTATAGAATTTACCCGATTTACATTCTTAGTAAACATTGATTGGAATCGTCTATGCGTTCTTCGCATGGGGACTTGCACGGATTGCTTAAACTTAACATCGCAGGCTTATACCAATCGTAGTAAATAATTGCTCACCCTAGCTTGTTAAAATGCTCGATAACTGCATTAGAATTTTTGATTGTAGAATAACTACTTATCGAAAAATTCTGCCTTGTTCTCAAGCCTTTTTCCTGCGCTATTTTTGATCACTTATTTACTGTGATTGGTATTAAACTTTGGCTATGCCCGTTAATAACAAAAAGCAAAAAGAGCATATTGATATGAGAACCGTTATTTGTAATTCGCTACAGAGCTTCTGGGATATGGCTGACAACCAATTTCTTGAAGGGCTTGACGTCCATTGTGTGTTTCCAGTCACTGATAACCTAAAAGAGTTTATCTTGAACTGCCAAGCAAAATACAAGATAAACCATATCTCTTTTACAAAAGCCTTTCTCAGTAACGAGTAAGACCCTTTACTCAAAGAAGCCACCACGGACGGCTGCTTCCTATCGTCATCTCTTTATTCCTTTAGCGTTCACCGCCTCCCAAACGAACCGCCAAGCCACTCACACGTTGAGTTTTCACCTTAATACTTCGCTTAAATACTGAGTTATCGCTAAACATCATCAAGCGAGATTTGGCACGCGTCACGCCTGTATAGATAAGTTCACGCGTCAAAATCGGGCTGAACTCCGGTGGCAGAATCATTAAGGTCAAATCAAACTCACTACCTTGAGATTTGTGAATCGTCATCGCATAAGCCGTTTCATGCTCAGGCACTCGACTAGGCAGCACCGCCTTAACACTGCCATCAGGCAGCTCAAAATAAACCTTAAGTCTTGGCGATGAACCATCTTCGGTAATAGTGGAATCCAGCATACACAAACCAATATCACCATTGTACAAACCAAGACCATGATCATTACGCGTTATCATCACTGGGCGACCGTGATACCAGAGCTCTTCATTGTGAGGTTGAATCAAACGCCTCGCCGCTAGAGCTCGCTCAATACGGTGGTTTAATCCTGAAACACCAAAATCACCATCTCGTACCGCACAAAGAAGTCGACACTGACTGAAAAGATCCAGGGCTTGTTTAGCGCGCCCCTCCTGTTTCTCGCCTTCAGCTAACGGTTGGTGAATACAATTTAAGTAACTGCCGTACTCATTGACCAAAGTACGTAGCATCAAGTTATAACTGTCACTGGAAAGAGAGTGGTGCTCGATATCGGCAAAACCTTTATTCAATACCAAGTCAACTTGCGCGGCTGACCCAGCATTAATTGCCTTAGCCAGTTGACCGATACCGGAACGCGCATCAAAGCGATAACTCTTTTGCAGCATACACAAGCTATCAGCGACGGCTGGAGCCGAACTGATGTTGTTGTGTCTTACGTTGTGGCTAGACAAAGCGTTAAAACCCGTCAGTTCAGCAATCAAGCTCCCTTGAGATGCGCTGTAGCCGTGAGCATTGAAATCACAAATATCGCCCAATACAGCGCCGGCTTCAACCGAGGCTAGTTGGTCTTTATCTCCCAGAAGAATCAAACGCGCATGAGAAGGAAGTGCGTCCACCAGCTTATACATCATAGAGAGATCAACCATCGAAGCTTCATCGACAACCAGTATATCCAGATGCAGTGGATTTCGACGATGATGTCTAAACTCAGCACGATTTGGAATAGCACCAAGTAAGCGGTGCAAGGTGCTCGACTCCGTGGGGATGTTCTCTTTCACTACAGGTTCAACTGGAAGTTGATCGATCGCTTTACCAATTGACTCGGTCAAACGCGCTGCCGCTTTACCTGTCGGCGCAACCAATTTAATGGTCGGCGCTTTGCCCAAGTTCAATGACTGTTCGACCATTGCAGATAACAGTTTCGCCACTGTGGTGGTTTTACCTGTACCAGGACCACCTGATATCACAGCAAAGCGTCGGCTGAGTGCTACCGCTGCCGCAACTTTTTGCCAATTGAGGCATACCGACAAAGGCACCAACTCATCCAACACACTCAGGTCAGAAACCTGACGTGCATCCGCTACCACTCTATCAATCTCGCTCCAATTGAGTTCAGATTCAGAGACAATATCTAAGTGATCGCAAACCAACTGCTGGCGAAGCACTTGCGTACTGTGACCATTCGCGTCAGCCTTAGCCAAAGCATTAAAAAGAAAGTGATAGCTCCGAGCAAATAGTTGATTAAGCGTTTGTGTCAGTGCTCGCTTCTGCTCTAGATTAAATTCCACCGGATGACTCAAGCGATTTAAAGCCTCAGCAAGCACCACCTCATAATTCCAATAGCGCTGTAGATAGACACGCTGCCCGTCAAACATGAGTGGCTTAACACAGGCAGCAGTGGTGCCAACCAGACTTGAGTTACTCAAAATAGCAGACCAATCGATATTCAATAGACGTTGATTGAGCTGCTGTGCAGCTTCGCCATATAGCCCAAGCAACTGCGCTAAGTCAGCGGGTGTATTTGACTGATAGTGATCACTCACTGTCAGTTGCATACAGATATGACCTTTTCCCAGCTCATGGCTAACCACACCCGCAAGAAAGCCAAGCTGCTGAGCAGTATCGGCCTCTTGTGAGTAACCACTCGCTTGCTGGGTGATAAAGCGAGCAAATTGATAATCGAGCTGGCGAATTGTCCCCTTATCAGCCAAAACCTTTAGTACATCCATTAACGGCGCTTGGTGTAAATCAATGGGTGTCATTATATAAGCTCCATCTGTCCAGCTTGGTCATCATTCGATTGGGCTGTTTGGCGATCGACGACCTTGCCGTCAATCAATTGATCCATTTCATTGAGCATGGCTTCACTTGGTTTAGCGGAAAATATTCCTTGCTGAGATTGTCCATCCATACCACGTAAAAACAGATAATAAACACCGCCAAAATGCTTTTGGTAGCTGTAATTAGCAATTCGACTGCGCAGGAAGCGGTGCAGAGCTAAGGCGTAAATTTGATACTGCAAATCATATCGGTGATCGGCCATGGCACCCTTAAGGGCGTCGCCATGATAAACCGCCACATCATCACCTAAGTGATTTGATTTCCAGTCAAGCACGTAGTATTTGCCTTCATGTTCAAACACCAAATCAATAAAGCCCTTCAACATGCCTTGCACAGTGTGAAAACCGAGGTCGCCAGCTTTCGCCGAAAGAGGATCATGATACTGAATAACACGGTTGAGTTCTGAGGATGCTAACACCTCAATGGGCAATAAAAACTCCATCTCAACAAGTCGCTGAGAAGCATTTTTCTCGCTTAACTTAAGCTTTTTACCATCTAAAGCGGTGTTGAGCACGGTATCAACCAATTGTTGAAGAACCGGTAACCACTCAAGCTCATACTGTTCAAGTTCCAGTAAGTGAGTGATCACTTGAGTATTGTGCTCGCTGGTCGCAGGCTCGGTAAACTCGACCTCTTCAAACAGGGTATGCAAAAACGTACCCGGTCTTGCTCCTCGAGGGAAAGTAAAGATAGAACGCTCTGGCTCAATCAGCTCGTCTTCATCCTGCTCATCGGCAGAGTCAATATCAAAGCCCGATACCTCCATCGTCGCATCATGACTTGCGCCATGACTGCCTTGCTTGACTAACCCAGAGTAACTGGTGATACGCCACGCACGGTCAATCGACGCCTTCAACTCTTGAGCTTGGAGATCAGGTTGTGGTTCTGATTTAGCTACAAAAGGCTGCTCATGCTGCGTAGGCGTCTCGCTCAATGTAATACTTTGATTGCCACTCTCTAAACTCGCCAAAGCTTGCTGTAGTTCAGCAATGCTGCACTCTTTCCCATTTTGAACCAGATAGCCCATCGCGCTCAAATGCACACCCGTCGGCTCTTTGGTTGAACGCCCCTTGCGCAGTGGTGCCATACCAATAAAGCAGCCGTAAACAGCACGGGTTAGCGCTACATAGATCAGACGTAAGTCTTCCGCTAAGCGCTCTTTGTCGGCTTGCGCTAACGCGCCATCACTGGCTGTGATATCAAGCACAGTAGTGTCTGTAGCGTGGTCGTAATATTTACCTTCGCTCGCTTCACGGTAGCTTGCTACAAACGGTAAGAACACTAAGTCATATTCCAAGCCTTTGGATTTATGGATAGTCACGATTTGCACCAAGTTTCTTTCTGACTCTAGACGCTGAATGTCATCTTCACTGCCACCCAAACCATTCTGCGCATCGATGATCGCTTCCGCAAGCCAGCGCAACAGTCCATAGTCACTGTCTAGCTCTTGTCTCGCTTGCTGGAGCAATTCGCCGATGTGCATTAAATCCGTCAGTGCACGCTCCCCGTTCTCTTCTTCCAACAATCGCTCAGCTAGGTGGCGCTTACTCATCACCGCGCGTAACATCGGTAGCACACCGCGCTGTAGCCACAGCTTTCGGTACTCACGAAATTCATTAACCGCATTTTCCCAAACAACCTCATCATTGTTCAGTTGGTCTAATGATGCTGCATCAAGGGCAAACAACTCAGAAGCCAGACAAGCACGAAGAGCTCGGTCATTTTCTGGGGTTAGTACCGCTTGCAACAAACGTTGAAGATCTTGAGCAACAAGACTGACAAATACACTGTCTCGGTTAGAGAGGTAAACACTGGCGATGCCTTGCTCTGCAAGCGCCGTCTTAACTAAACGCCCTTCACTACCGGTTCGCACCAAGACGGCTATATCACCCGCTTGAATCGATTTTTGGCTTTTGCCGTTATCAAGAAACGCTTGCTGGTCTTGAGAAGCGGTCAATATTGTTTGAATTTGGCTCGCCGTCGCTTCTGCCATCGCTGCGTGATATTCCCCTTTAGGTAAGGGCTTATCTTCCGCCTCTTGCAACCAAAATGTCATCGCAGGTTGAACCTGGTCGCCAAGTGTCCAGTGACGCAAATCGGCATTGGGACTCGAAGCGACTGGAAGAAATGGAATATCTTCGTCATAGATAAACGGACTGTCAGATTGGCTAAACACCTGATTTACCGCGCTCACCATGTCTGCACTTGAACGCCAGTTAGTACCAAGAGTGTAGTGGGCACTCACTTGGTTACGCGCTTTGATATAGGTAAAAATGTCTGCGCCACGGAAGCCGTAAATTGCCTGCTTCGGGTCACCAATCATAAACAAGCCACATTGTGGGCTATCCAGATAAATACGACTGAAGATGCTGTACTGCAGCGGATCGGTATCTTGGAATTCATCGATCATCGCGACTGGATAAAGAGTACGAATGCGTTCGACCAACAGTGACTGTTCATCGACATCAATCGACGCTGAGAGCTGGGTCAGTAGATCGTCAAATGAGAGCCACTGCTTCTGCTCTTTAGCCGCGGCAAGCATGGTTCGACAATGGGTAATTGCATGTGCCAGTAGCGGCGCTTTCATATCCGCAGGCTGTGCTAAGAAGGTATCAATCGCCTCAAAAACCTCATGACAAGGAGCCGTGCCTTTCGGTGTTTTCTCGTTGAGCGTTGATTGAGAAAACTTTTCGAGTTTATCTGGGTACTGATAATCATGTGTCTCACTTTGCGCCCAAGTCGTTACCGCCTCTAACCAAGTCGGCAGTGACTTTTTGGTGTAGCTGCGTTTGTTAACATCTGAGCCCGAGATAATGGGCAGAAAGTCCTCTTGCGATGCCAGCCATTGTGTTTTGAGTGCTCTGATTTTATCAAGGTTGCTGTTGTGAAGAGATTGCAGATCACCAGACATCGCCTCTACTGTTAGCTTTAACGGCGCGCCTGTTAGGTAGCGGTTTACATCCGCTAACAGAGCAGAAGGTGAACCCCAGATATTACGTACTTCTCCAGCCAACTGCAGCGGTAATGGGTAGAACTGTTTACGCCAGTAATCCGCCACCACTTGCGCTTTTAGATGACTTTCGTCGGTCACAAATTCATTGTCAAAGCGACTACCCGACTCAAACGCATTTTGCGTTAGCATGCGTTGGCAGAAACCGTGAATGGTGTATACCGCCGCTTCATTCATCTGTCTTTCAGCATTCAGCAAGATTTTGGCAGCCCCAGTATGGTCGTCAATGCCTTCAAGTAGAGGGGCTATGACAGGATCGCTACTCTGACCACGTGCAAAAGCAATGCGCGCATCGTGGATACGTGCACGAATACGGTCTCTAAGTTCTGCTGTTGCCGCTTCGGTAAAGGTCACCACCAAAATCTGATCGACCGTTAGCGGTTGCTGGTGTCGACTCGGCTCTTCACCATTAACACCAATCTCAGAAGTGCCGTGACCAAGCAAAAGTCGCAGATACAAGCCGGCTATCGTGAAGGTTTTACCCGTACCTGCAGAAGCTTCAATCAATCGCGCCCCATGCAGAGGAAACGTCATGGTATTAAGCGCTTGTGGCGTGATAACGAGATCACGTTTTGTGGTAGTCATACCGAGCTGCCTTCTTCTTAATTATTCTGTTACAAATGTGACCTAGTATCAAAAACGTCATACAAATTTGGTCTAGTACCAATATCTTATTAGGGAGTGCGATCTCTCTCACGGATCAATTTGGTGCACGTCGTTACTATGCGCCCACGAGTTCAGGCAGACGATTACTTTTTCGCCGCTAAAGAACCAAAAGAATAATGGTCCCTCTGACCTGTGGCCGTACAGCGAACGCCCTACACTAATAATGATTTACTGGCGGCCACTTTAATTCCTGTGCTTTTCACTCCCTGACTTCTCAGCACTTCTCTTATCCGGTCTATACTCATTCTAAAATTGCAATAAGCTTCCCATATACATCGGCCTAATTGGCATGAGTTGAGCGATCTTGACGATCGCCCTAGGTTACTCCTGATCATTGGGATCAATCGCTGCAAGACGAGCTGCTTGCATCACTAGAGTAGAGTACAACCTTGCTTCCGCCGCCAATGTGTCATCCCACTTTGGCCAAATACGTGAGATGTAGCTGTCGCGTCCTTCACCCGTAAACGCGTAACTATCATTAAAGGTATCCGCCATCTTCTTCAGAGACTTCTCTTCATCATCAACCCATTTGCCTCGACTAAATCCTGCTTCAACCCCTGCCAGTGCCGTTTTAGGAAAGTATGGAAGCGGCTGGGTCATACCTTGATAGAACAGACGAACGAGCTCACCCAAAGTCTGCTTTGCAGTTTGAACATCACTCAGAGGGCTAAGCGTAAGATGCACCACGCCCTCTTTTTTGTCGTAGCCGATAATATGCGTTGTTTGCGGGTTGCCCATCACATTGCAACACAAGTGATCGATCCAAGCGGCCAGATAGTCTTGCGCGCGAATTTTACCACTGCGATAACGCACTAGGCCCGATTGATAGTTGTGCGTTAACCAACCTATCAACTTGACCGGTTTTCCTTCGCCGAGGCTGTCTATCGTAATATTGACCTCTAAATCTTCTTTAGGCGCACCAGTCACGAACTGGATCTCTTTGGCTAGCTCCTCGGCTTGCACACGATTGGTCTCAAACTCAATGTCACCAAATGCCCCAACCGGCAAACGACCTTGAGCTTTCTGTTTAGCGACAAAGTGACGAATGGCTTCATCGGGTGATTGAGGGTTATCAATCAATACTTGTAATAGCGCGTCTTTAAGTTGATAGCTCTCTAGACCATTCAACACAAACGGTTCGTCGTCTTCCATCACTGGTAACGGCGGCTCAAACACCACCTTTAAACGGCGATTAAAGAAGTATTGAACAGGTAAACGCCAAAAACGCTGTAACTCGACCAGATCAAGCTCAAGTGGGTAAGTTGCTCCGGCAAGATAATCTTCTAACGCTCGGTTAAATTCACCACTGCGCTCGCCTGCTCGATTTGCCGCAGGCAGCCACTCTCTAGCGTAGCTAAGCTGTGAATTGTCTTGGTCCGGCATGAAAGCACTCGGACTGAATGGCGTCATGGTGTGCTCAAACATCTGCGCTTGACTCAGCTTACGCCCAGATTCGTCGCTTCCCAGAGCTTCGTCGCCCTGCAAACAGTAGTTCTGCTCGCAGTATTCGATCAGCTCAGACACCAGCACTGACGGGACGCGCTCAGTGTTATCTTGAATAGAGCGACCAACATAACTGATGTACAGACTCTCTTGCGCCGATAACATCGCCTCTAAGAACAGATAACGATCATCATCACGGCGAGAACGGTCACCCGGACGAGTACGGCCATTCATTAAATCAAAGCCTTCTGGTGGCATAGAGCGCGGATACACACCATCATTCATCCCCAGCAGACATACCGTTTTGAAAGGAATCGAACGCATCGGCATCAGAGTACAGAAGTTCACTTGCCCAGCTAAAAAACGTTGGCTGATGCGTGCCCCAGAGAGTTTGTTATTCAAATACTGATAAACGATGCTTGGTGATAAATCTTGCTCATATAAAGCATCATCGAGCTGTTCGTTAAGTTGCCCTAGAGCATCGCGAATCGACTTCAATACTACTTCGCCTTCCAGCTCGACGCTGAAGAAATCATCAATCAAGTTAAGCAGAGTCTCACGCCAACGTTCAATCGATTGTGACTGATTGAGGCGCTGTCGATAATAGGCAATACGGTCAATAAAGTGCGCGAGCTTACCCGCAAGTTCTGCACTCATGCCTTGCACTTCATCGTATGCGGCAATCGATGAGTCGGCGGTTTCAAATAATCCTGCTGACTCTGACATCGCATAGCCAAGCAGCATCCGCTGGATACCGAACAGCCAAGTGTTTTGTTGAGTCTCGGGTAGATCAAACTCTGTTGCGGTACTGCCATCAACACCCCAGCGAATACCCGCCTCTTCAACCCACTGTTTAGCTTGCTCAAATTGATATTCGTCGATATCAAAACGCGCCATCATCGCTGGGATTTCAAGTAGTTCAAGCAGCTCTGAAGCAAGACAACGACTCTTAGGCAGCGCCACCAGCTGCATGAATGCAGTTAAGATTGGGCTCTCTTGATCAGCAGTACGGTCAGAGATCGAATAAGGTATATAACGCTCGCCCGGCGCATTACCGAACACCGCTTGAATCGCAGGGCTGTAGGCATTAATGTCCGCTACCATTACGATAATGTCGCGTGGTTTTAGGTTGGGATCGTTATCAAACATCGCCAATAACTGGTCGTGCAGCACTTCCACTTCACGCATCGGGCTATGACAAGCATGAACCGTTAACGAACGATCCCCAACAGCAATACTCTGCTTATGTTCACTCGAATCAAGCATGTGATCATCTTGATGCTCCTCAAGCTCCAAAATATCGGCTTGAAGCTGATGTAATAGGCTATCGCGCTCAACATCAATGAAAAATTCATGCTCTTCACACTCAGACTGGGACAATAAAAACAGATTGTCACGACCAAGTTTTCCCATCGATGCCAGTAGGCTATTACCCACCGCCTGGCTAGTATGCAGTTCATCTTCAACGTTAGCTTCTAGGCCATCTTTGAGAGGCGAAACCTCCCCTTCTAACTGAGGCGAGCCCTCGACCAAAGCAAACTGCTTACGACGCTGAGCTTCTACTCTTGCTAGATACTTTCTATCACGAATATCGCCCCAATAGTGCTGACATGGATTGGTGAACATCAAATGAACATCAATGTGTTCACCCATCGCTTTGAGGGCATCCATATAGCGTGGTGGTAGTGATGAGATACCAAATACAAACAACCGCTTCGGAAGGTGGGAAAGCTGATCTTTCTGCTGTGCGAGCGCTTCAATAAAGTCATGGTACAAGTTACCACGGTGATACTTTGATTGATCTTGGGATAGTGTTTGCTCATACAGAGCCTGCCACAAGATCGGCTGCCACGGATGCTCTTGTTGACCATCCGCGTCTTGCAACTCAGCCACAGGTTCACCCGCTTCCCAAGCCGCCATCCACTCTGGTCGATACACCAAATAACCATCAAAAATATCGGCAATTTTCTCAGCCAATTGGTACAGCTTAGAGCTATCTGTATCGTTTTCCAAATAGCGCTGCAGTGGCAAAAAATCAGGATGATCGAGCTTAGCAGGCAGAATACTCATCAGCTTCCACGTCATCGCCTCTTTGTTAAAGGCACTGCGCTTGGGAACATCAGGAAGAACCTGGGTAAACATCTCCCAGATGAAAGTAGCAGGAAGAGGAAAATCGATGTTTGCGGCAACACCAAACTCTTTTGCCAGCTCCATTTTAAGCCACTGAGACATACCCGGGCTTTGTACCAAGATCTGCTCTTTGTCGAATGGGTTAGCCAGAGGGTCACTTTTGATTAAGTGAACGAGAAGGATTTTTAAAGTATCAACTTTATTGGAATGGTAGACAGTAAACAAAGTGCACTCACGCTAATCTTGCCACAATATACTGCCAGATTAGCATAAGTACCGAGTTTGGATGAGCAATATAAGATTATGAAAACCCAAAAGCTTAAGGTCTGTTTATCTTTTGAACGACCACCCGTTATAAACGACCTTTTGCAACGCTCATTAAACGGTGTGGTTTGTAATTCATGTAGTAACGTGCGGCGACATAACCTACGCCATCCGAGTCGGCGCGCCAGTTAATCTATGTTTGAGTTGTTGAATCATATCAGCCTCTCTTCATTCCATTCACTTATCTGTGAACTCATCAGCTTGTTGAGGCCATAATACGCTTGCGGTTTGTTAAGTTATATCCAATTATATAGAACACTTGTTCAGGTTTTCTAAACATCAAACCACTCAATCACAGGCTGATAAAATTTCGATGGCTAATATATCAATTAAACAGCTCAAAGTATTTGTCACCATCACCCAACACTCGACGATGACTGCCGCAGCCGAGGCGCTATTTTTATCAAAAGCGGCTGTCAGCATGGCTTTGGGTGAAATGGAGAAACAGCTTGGGCACTCTCTGTTTGATCGCGTTAACAACCGACTGATCATCAATCAAGAGGGACAAAAATTACTTCCTCTTGCGGATGAGATACTACATCGAGCGGCTAGCATTGATGAGTTGTTCAGTGACGACCAACCTTTGAGTGGTTTATTAAAGGTTGGTGCCAGTGACACCATAGGCAATCAAGTTGCACCATTTATTCTCTCAGGATTTCGTCAGCAAACCCAACATCAAGAGCAAAGCCTATTTATCTCCAACACTGCTTTGATTTGCCAAAAGCTGGTCGATTACGAGCTCGATATTGCTCTGATCGAAGGGAAAACCTTGCACCCTGAACTGCTTGCCAATCAGTTTAGTAGCGACGAGATGTGCATTGTTGCCAGCCCCAATCACCCATTGACCTCGTTAGATATCGTGCCATTGCGCGATCTTGAGAGCAGTCACTGGATACTGCGAGAATCTGGCTCTGGTACTCGAGAGTTCTTTTTACGTACGGTGGCACCGCGTCTTGAGCATTGGTATGAATCATTCGAACTCAATACCACAGAAGCGATCATCAACTCGGTATCCGCTGGATTAGGCTTGGCTTGCCTTTCTAAGCTTGCTGCAGAGCCTGCAATCAAAGATGGTCGAGTCAAAACATTGAATGTGCCACTGGATATGAAGCGTCGATTTTGGATGCTAGTTCATAAAGACAAATATCAGAGTCCACTTCTCAAGTCCTTCACGAGTTATTGTGAAGAGTGGGCGGCACATCAAGATTGATACTTCTATCAAGGTTGGCAACTGGACTTTTAGTCACTAAAACTGTATAAAAAGCCAGTAAAATTTATCAAACTTAGAGGATTAACCATGGCTGTTATCGTCAAGTACGTGGTGGAACGCAACGGAGAAGAGAAAATGACTTTTACCTCTAAAGCCGAAGCTGACGCATACGACAAAATGCTGGATATGGCTGATGAGCTTTTTGAACTTTTAGGCAAAAGTGAACTAGTAGAAGATGAAGGCAAGCAAGAAGAGCTTGCGATGTACCTTGCGAAGAACAAAGAAGAAGTTCTTTATGCTCTTGGTGCCAAGCGCAAACCAGCGCCTAAGAAAGCTAAAAAGCTTGAAGCGGTTGAAGACGCGGAAGAAGACGCAGCATAACTCGCTGATACCTCTCCTAAAAACGCCAATGACAACTCTGAATAGAGTATGTAGTTGGCGTTTTTTATATCTATCGAAATATAATGAAGCGAGTTTATAGTTAACATTGCTCTAAACATTCCCTTGCAAGAAAGTGTGATTGAGATCTAATCTATTCGCCATCAGGTGATGGGGTTCCACCTAAGCTTTCTAGCTTCAACCGCCCGTTCATATCGAACCGTGCTAATGACTCCTACAGAATCGAAAACAGGTAAGCCTGTTGGTAGTATCGTTATACCCACCATTTTACGAGCGTTGTTTGCTCTTTTTTCTTGGTGTCACGATACGTAAGATCTGTAGTGAAATTAGTCACACCTCTTCCAACATGTCCTGTTTTCTCAACGTTCGAGGTCTTCATCGACTTTATAAGTGAGAAAACACTATGCAATACTCATCTGAAATCCAAAATATGTGTCCGATTCAACGTGGCGATCTTCATGCATCTGCCCCTATTCCCGTTGAAGGCGCGATGGTCAGCCCGAAAGACGTGATTGCTATCTCTGGTTTAAGTCACGGTGTAGGAGCTTGTGCTCCACAACAAGGCGCCGCCAAACTAACCCTCAACGTCAAAAATGGCATCATTGAAGAAGCGTTAATTGAAACCATCGGTTGTTCAGGCATGACTCAATCGGCTGCGATGGCCGCTGAAATCCTGACAGGAAAAACCATCCTTGAAGCGCTTAATACTGACTTAGTATGCGATGCAATCAACGTCGCGATGCGCGAAATCTTTCTTCAGTTTGTCTATGGTCGAACTCAATCGGCATTCTCTGAGGGCGGCCTCGAAATTGGCGCTGCATTGGAAGATTTAGGACAAACACAACGCAGCCAAGTCGGCACCAGTTACTCGACAGCCGCGAAAGGGGTGCGATATATGGAGCTCGCAGAAGGCTACGTGACTCAGCTTGCGTTGGACGAACACAGCGAAGTGATCGGTTATCAATACCTCAACCTTGGCAAAATGATGAAAGCCATGAATCAAGGTACACCAGCTGCTGAAGCCGCTGAGCTTGCCACTGGCACCTATGGCCGCTTCGATGAAGCCGCGAAAACCATCAATCCACGCCAACACTAATCGCCAAAGAGGAACCTGACTATGAACACACTAAATAATCCATCAGTAACTCGTGTATTGGCTGAAATGAACTTAGAGTCTCTCGACCAAGCCTACCAATACTGTTTAGAGCATGATGTTGACCCGAAAGCATTGGTGATGGACACCCAACCTATTGCGTTCGACAGCGCCAGTGAAGCCTACACACTAGGTACGGCACTAGCACTTTATCGTAAAGCTGAGACCGCAGAACAAGCCGCAAATATTATTGGTGAAGCGCTCCAAGCCTATACCAAGGCAGGTAGTGTTGCAGAGCAACGCCAAGTCGGTATTGGTCATGGAGCATTGGCGGCGCGTTTGCTAAATGAAGAGAGTGGCTGTTTCGCCTTTTTAGCGGGTCATGAATCTTTTGCTGCCGCCGAAGGCGCAATCAAAATTGCACTCAACGTCAACAAATCTCGCACTAAACCACTCAAAGTGATCCTAAATGGTTTGGGAAAAGATGCCGCTTATCTAATCTCTCGTATCAATGGTTTTACCTACGTGCGTACTCAGTTTGACTACCAAACAGGTGAGCTAATTGAAACCGAGCGCCGCCGTTTCTCACAAGGCCCTCGCGGAGAGATCCTATGTTATGGTGCCGATGATGTTCGTGAAGGGGTTGCTATCATGCATCGT
Organism: Vibrio pelagius; assembly: GCF_024347575.1. Taxonomy (NCBI): domain Bacteria; kingdom Pseudomonadati; phylum Pseudomonadota; class Gammaproteobacteria; order Vibrionales; family Vibrionaceae; genus Vibrio; species Vibrio pelagius. The sequence goes on along the minus strand of NZ_AP025503.1, from coordinate 760,349 downwards.
GAACAAGTGGATGTCAGTATTACGGGTAACTCAACCAACCCTACGCGCTTCCAACACCCCGTTGCGGGAATCTACAAGGCTGAACGTACTCGCCAAGGTTTACCTTACTTCTCAGTCGCTTCAGGCGGTGGTACAGGTCGAACTTTACACCCAGATAACGTGGCCGCAGGCCCTGCTTCATACGGCATGACAGATACCATGGGTAGAATGCACGCCGACGCACAGTTTGCAGGCAGCTCTTCTGTTCCAGCTCACGTGGCTATGATGGGGTTCATCGGCATGGGTAACAACCCTATGGTAGGAGCGACGGTGGCGCTGGCGGTAGCCGTGAGCCAAGCAGCCTAAGCCTAGCCTTCACAACAGAGATAAAAACAACAATAACGTGAAACAGATAGCCAGCGATTATGCTGGCTATTTTTTGTTCTCGGTATGGTCAAGTGTGTTTGGTGAACGCTTGGTTGAAGGTCGTTTGTAGACATAAAACGGCTCAAGTTTCACTTTATCTGGTTGCAGAAATATATCTCTTAAAAGACAAGCAATATCATTTTACAGACTTTCTCCCCATGCGCCCTTTCATAACGAGGGCGCTCTCTTTATGATAAACGCAATTAAATTAACGTTTGCTACCCAAGCTGCTCACCACACGAACAGCAAATGAAGATATAGCAAAATCAAGACTCAACACATGGAGATTCAACATGGCTTACTTTTCACTGGCCTTTGGTACGGCAACCAAAAACCGCGACAATAAAATCATTGAAGCGTTCTTCCCTAACCCACTTCTAAACCCAAGCGACGCGCTTGTAGCCGCTGTTGCTGAAGTTGCAGGTTACACTGAAGGCAACCAAGCTATCGAAATCTCTGCTGCACAAAGCGCAGAACTGGCGAAAGCATTCGCAGCAAACGACGATTCTGCAAACGCATCTTTCGCAGAAAAAGCAGCAGCATCTGAGCAACCACTGGTTGTTGTTGTTCTTGCTACAGACGAGAAACCAGCTTCAGTTGCTGAAGGCTTCCTTAAGCTACAACTTATCTCTAACCGCCTAGTGCAACCACACGGCACGGTACTAGATGGCATCTTTGGTCTACTGCACAACATCGCATGGACAAACGAAGGCCCAATCGATCTTCCTGAGCTAGCAGATCGCCAAATCGAAGCTCGCCTAGCAGGTCGTGCTCTGTCTGTAGATTGCGTAGACAAATTCCCGAAAATGGTGGATTACGTAGTACCAGCAGGCGTTCGTATCGCTGATACGTCTCGCGTTCGTCTAGGTGCACATGTAGGTGAAGGCACTACCGTTATGCACGAAGGCTTCATCAACTTCAATGCAGGTACGACTGGCGTGAGCATGGTTGAAGGTCGTATCTCTGCAGGTGTTGTTGTTGGTAACGGTTCTGACATCGGCGGCGGCGCTTCTATCATGGGTACGCTATCTGGTGGCGGTACGGTTGTCGTTTCTATCGGTGAAAACTCACTGCTTGGCGCAAACGCGGGTCTTGGTTTCCCACTAGGTGACCGTTGTACGGTCGAGTCTGGTCTGTATGTAACTGCTGGCTCTAAAGTACGTATGCTTGACTCTTCTGGCCAAGAAGTTGAAGTGGTTAAAGCTCGTGACCTAGCTGGCGTTTCTGACCTACTATTCCGTCGCAACTCAGTGACTGGTCAAATCGAATGTCTTGCTAACAAATCAGCGGTTGAACTAAACAGCGAGCTGCACAGCAACAACTAATCTAAACACTAGTCGCTAAAAAACACTAAGCCGCTGGAATTAAACTCCAGCGGCTTTTCTTTTATCTTTAGAAAATGGACAACGTTATGCTTTCTCAGCGGCCGATACCAGTCACAGTTTATATTAAAAAAGCGCAGGCCTTTCGACCTGCGCTTTAAACTTTTTCCCGTGAACTTAGCTAGTGTGCAATACCAACCAAGATGTGTATTAAACTACGTCAGATTAACCTAGATTCTTACGTGCGTTTTGGAACATACGCATCCAAGCACCGTTCTCACCCCAACCTTCTGGAGACCATGAGTTCGCTACTGTACGGAATACACGCTCTGGGTGCGGCATCATGATAGTAACGCGGCCATCTTGAGTCGTTAGACCTGTGATTGCGTTTGGTGAACCGTTCGGGTTGTTCGGGTATTGCTGAGTCGCATTGCCGTGGTTATCCACGTAACGAACTGCAACCGTACCTGATGCTTCAATCGCCGCTAGGTGTTCAGCATCACGCACTTCTACGCGACCTTCACCGTGAGACACTGCGATTGGCATACGAGAACCCGCCATGCCGTCGAAGAATACTGAATCAGATTTCTGAACTTCTACTAGGCTGAAGCGAGCTTCAAAACGCTCAGACTCGTTACGAACGAAGCGTGGCCATAGGTCTGCACCTGGGATTAGCTCTTTCAGGTTTGATAGCATCTGACAGCCGTTACATACACCTAGAGAGAAGGTATCTTCACGCTGGAAGAAGCCTTCAAACTGGTTACGAGCTTGCTCGTTGAACAGGATAGATTTCGCCCAACCTTCACCCGCACCAAGTACGTCACCGTAAGAGAAGCCACCACAAGCGACAAGGCCTTGGTATTCTTCTAGCACTGCTTGACCCGTTAGGATGTCGCTCATGTGAATATCTGTTGCTTCAAAACCTGCACGGTCGAACGCTGCTGCCATCTCAACGTGAGAGTTAACACCTTGCTCACGCAGAATTGCCATCTTAGGTTTAGCGCCAGTGTTGATAAACGGTGCTGCAATGTCTTCGTTCACATCGAAGCTTAGCTTAACGTTCAGACCTGGGTCCGAGTTGTCTTTCTTCGCTTCGTGCTCTTGGTCAGCACATGCTGGGTTGTCACGTAGACCTTGCATCTTATGCGTTGTCTCAGCCCAGATAGTACGTAGTTCAGTACGGTTACGCTCAAGAACGACCGACTCACCAGAAGTGATCACTAGCTCATCAGATGCTTCTACAGAACCAATTACGTGTGAACATGCTTCAAGGCCGTTCGCTGCTAGCGTTGAAAGTACAGAATCTAGGTCATCATTCCTAACCTGAAGTACTGCACCTAGCTCTTCGTTGAATAGTGCTGCTAGTGCGTCTTCGCCCTTCTCTTCTGAATAAAGGTCAGCGATGTCAGCTTTAACGCCACAGTGACCGGCGAATGCCATCTCAGCAAGAGTAACGAATAGACCTCCATCGCCCTTATCGTGGTAAGCCACTACTTGGTCGTTCGCGACAAGAGTTTGAACGCCTTCGTAGAAACCTTTTAGCTGTGCTGCGTTATCTACGTCTGCTGGCTTATCACCAAGCTGCTTGTAAACCTGTGCTAGAGCCGTTGCACCTAGACGGTTTTGACCGTTACCTAGGTCGATTAGAACAAGGCTAGTATTGCCTTTATCTGTACGAAGCTGAGGTGTGATTGTCTTACGTACATCTTCAACACGAGCAAATGCAGTGATGATTAGAGATAGCGGAGACGTTACTTCTTTCTGCTCGCCATTCTCTTCCCACTTCGTCTTCATCGACATTGAGTCTTTACCAACTGGGATAGTTAGGCCAAGAGCTGGACATAGCTCTTCACCCACAGCTTTCACCGCTTCGTAAAGACCTGCATCTTCACCTGGGTGACCTGCTGGAGACATCCAGTTCGCAGACAGTTTAATGTGTTTGATATCACCAATGTTTGTCGCTGCAATGTTCGTGATTGCTTCACCAACCGCTAGACGAGCTGAAGCACCGAAATCTAGTAGAGCAACTGGTGTACGCTCACCCATCGACATTGCTTCGCCGTGGTAAGTGTCGTAGCTTGCTGCGGTTACCGCGCAGTTTGCTACTGGAACCTGCCACGGGCCAACCATTTGGTCACGCGCAACAAGACCAGTCACCGTGCGGTCACCGATAGTGATTAGGAATGTTTTTTCTGCAACCGTTGGAAGACGTAGAACACGATCCACGGCTTCGTTTAGCTCGATACCGTCACGGTTAATCGCTGGGTTGTTCGCTTTTAGCGTTTTCGCATCACGGTGCATCTTAGGTGTCTTACCTAAAAGCACATCCATTGGCATGTCGATTGGCGTGTTCTCGAAATGTGAATCTTCAAGTTTAAGCTCACGCTCTTCTGTTGCGATACCAACAACTGCGTATGGTGCACGTTCACGCTTACAGATCGCATCGAATACTTCCATGTTCTCTGGCGCAACTGCCATTACGTAACGCTCTTGAGATTCGTTACACCAGATCTCAAGTGGGCTCATGCCTGGTTCGTCGTTTGGTACATCACGCAGTTGGAAGATACCACCACGTTCGCCATCGTCTACCAGCTCTGGAAGTGCGTTCGAGATACCGCCCGCGCCCACATCGTGGATGAACGCAATTGGGTTAGCATCACCAAGTTGCCAACAACGGTCGATCACTTCCTGACAGCGGCGTTCCATCTCTGGGTTTTCACGCTGTACTGAAGCGAAATCTAGGTCTTCTGCTGATTGACCAGATGCCATTGAAGAAGCTGCACCACCGCCAAGGCCGATGTTCATTGCAGGACCACCAAGTACGATTAGGCTTGCACCTACTGGGATCTCTTTCTTCTGAACGTGCTCGTCACGAATATTACCCATACCACCAGCAATCATGATTGGCTTGTGGTAACCACGAACCTCTTCACCTGCGTGTGAGTTAACTTTTTCTTCGTAAGTACGGAAGTAACCAAGTAGGTTTGGACGACCAAATTCGTTGTTGAACGCCGCGCCACCAAGTGGGCCTTCTAGCATGATATCTAAAGCGTTAACGATGCGACCCGGCTTACCGAAATCTGTTTCCCATGGCTGTTCAAAACCAGGAATACGTAAGTTAGAGGTTGTAAAACCAACTAGACCCGCTTTTGGCTTACCACCGATACCAGTCGCACCTTCATCACGGATTTCACCACCTGAACCTGTAGAAGCGCCCGGCCAAGGAGAGATCGCCGTTGGGTGGTTGTGCGTTTCCACCTTCATTAGGATGTGTGCTTTCTCTTGGTTGTAACCGTACTGGCGAGTTTCTGGGTTCGGGAAGAATCGACCTACATCTGAACCCACCATAACTGCTGCGTTATCTTTGTATGCAGACAGCACGTTTTCTGGCGTGGTTTCGAATGTGTTTTTGATCATCTTAAACAGAGACTTCTCTTGCTTAACGCCGTCGATAGTCCAGTCTGCGTTGAAGATCTTGTGACGACAGTGCTCTGAGTTCGCCTGTGCAAACATCATTAGTTCGATGTCGGTTGGGTTACGATCTAGCTTGTTTACGAACGCATCGTAAAGGTACTCGATTTCATCGTCCGCAAGTGCAAGGCCTAAGGTAACGTTTGCGTTCTCAAGCGCAGCACGACCGCCTTTTAACAGGTCTACGTCTGCTACCGGAGCAGGCTCTGCCACTTGGAAAAGTGCCGTTGCAGATTCGAAATCAGTGAAGATAACTTCCATCATACGATCGTGCAGGATCGCTTTAAGCTCAACCAGTTGTAGCTCAGAAAGTTCTACCGATGATTCGATATAGTAAGCGGTACCGCGCTCAAGACGTGCGATCTTATCTAGACCACAGTTGTTTGCGATATCCGTCGATTTTGAAGACCAAGGCGAAATGGTGCCTGGGCGAGGAGTTGCTAATAGAAGAAGACCTTGCGGTTCATGCTCTTCAATCGTCGGGCCATAAGTCAGAAGTTTTTCTAGTTTCTCAACTTCTTGATCATTTAGGTCTGCTGTTAGATCGGCAAAGTGCGCAAATTCAGCGTAGATGCCTGTAACAGGTAAGCCAAGTTCACGACAAAGCTCTAAAAGCTTGTTAACACGAAATTCAGATAGAGCTGGGGAGCCACGAAAAATTCTCATGTGCTTAGGTCTCTTATGCAATTGATTAAGGTGATATTGGTATAAATTCAGTGGGTTTTAGGAGTAACCTAACTGTTTTCTTCGAACTTATGCCGATTCCACCTCTCTGTTGCGGGCGCATTATATAGCAATTGTTTTTGTGACGTAACCAAAAAAGCAACCGTTTGCGTCATTTTTTTCATGTTTCTTGGCAATTGTTACTTTTGCTGCATTTCTGGCCACTTTTACCGCTGTTTACCTAAAGTCACTTTGCCGAGAGTAAACGGTTTGATATAAAGGGACGTTACTTTTTTGAGATTTCATTTTGATGCATACACTTACACGCATTTTTTCATCCAAACTTCTTCTCGTCGCAATCACCATTACCGGTTTAGCGGGATGCCAAATTGAGTCGGAACCGAAAAGCGACTTGGAGCAGATCCGAGAGCGCGGCGTGTTAAGGGTCGGAACTCTCAATAACCAACTCTCATACTATATCGGCCCAGACGGCCCTGCTGGTTTGGATTATGAATTAGCTCGAGAGTTTGCCGAGCAGCTCGGCGTACAATTAGAGATGAAACCTGCATACCGTTTGTCAGGCTTATTCCCTGCCTTACAAAAAGGTGAAATAGACCTTATCGCAACAGGTTTGGCCCAGAACAATGAGCACACCCGCGGCTACCGTGCTGCGCCAGCTTATTATTACGTAAGCCAACAAGTAGTTTACAAGAAAGGTCAATGGCGCCCGCGTAATCTAGAACAACTGATTGAGTTTGAGAACCAACGCCAAGCGAAATTCATAGAGCAACAGAACAGAGAGCAGAATGAAGAAAGCAGCGAGCTAACAACTATCGATGACAGATTAGTTCCTGCCCTTGTAGTGATTAAAGAATCTCACTTTGAACCGACTCTAAATCAACTTCAGCAATCTAACCCAGACTTTATTTACGAGTCGGTTGGCAATGCAGACATTAATGATCTTTTGAGACAAGTGTCTAAGGGCGAACTGCGCTTTACCGTTGCAGACTCCATTGAACTATCGCTGGCACAGCGCCTCTATCCAGATCTCGCGCTTGCATTCGAGCTAACGGAAGATCAACCTATCTCTTGGTACTTAAAAAAATCGGAAGATGAGAGCCTTTATGCGCTGCTGATTGAGTTCTTCGGCAACCTTAAACAGTCTGGTGAGCTAGCAACGCTGGAAGAGAAATACATCGGTCACATCGGAAGTTTCGATTACGTGGATACTCGCGCTTTTATTCGTGCACTGGACAGCAAGCTACCGAAATGGTCACCACTATTCCAAGAGTACTCGCAAGAGTTTGACTGGCGCTTGATTGCAGCCCTTGCATATCAAGAGTCGCACTGGAACCCAGTCGCAAAATCTCCAACAGGGGTGCGAGGCATGATGATGTTAACCCTTCCGACGGCGAAGAGTGTGGGTGTAACGAACCGTTTGGATCCAAAACAGTCGGTGCAAGGTGGTGTGGAATACCTACGTCGTATCGTCAATAGAATCCCTGACTCCATCACACAACATGAGAAGATCTGGTTTGCTCTTGCTTCCTATAACGTTGGCTATGGACATATGATGGATGCGCGTCGATTAACCAAAGCACAGGGTGGCGATCCGGACTCTTGGAGTGACGTAAAAGACAGACTGCCTCTACTAAGACAGAAGAAGTACTATAGCCAAACGCGCTACGGTTATGCTCGTGGTGACGAAGCCAAAAACTATGTAGAGAATATTCGTCGTTACTACCAAAGTATCATCGGCCACGTAAACCAACGCACTGAGGAAGCACTGGAAGAGAGTATGGAAGACCTTATCGTGATTCCACCGCTCGCCATCTCAGAAGCAGAGTCAAGTATCAGTGATGCAGCCTCAACCGACGAGTTGAGCGACGAAGATCAGAGCGAAGAGTAGAACGCCGCTCACCTTCAACCGAGCGTCACATTGATCGGTGATTCTATTTATAAGGGAAGTGTTTGTTATCTCATTTGGTGAAAATACAAACACTTTCCCATTCAGTCTGTCAGTCCAATCACTCAACCCGATTTTGCTACTTGAAAAGCTTCTTTGATTACCATACATATGAGGAGTAACTGGTATCACTTGTCATTAATTTGCAACAAAACTGACCTATAAGGTGAGTGTCGTTGAAGTGACGCCGTAAACCAACGTACTCAACAATTTCGTAATGGGTATATTCAACTTAACTTAAGCTGTTTAATAGAGCTGATATTGATAGTGGGAGGCTGTTAAACAAGATGAAACGTAAGTTACGCTCTAAACGCCTTTATAAAACCGTCGCGGCTAACCGTCGTAAGCGCATGCTAGCCAACAACAAAAAGAAGATCATCTGGCGAAACCGAGCTTTCGTACAGATGCTTTAAACCGAAAAACATCATCAGCAAGCATCTAATTCAATCTCGAAATATCACTCTGACACCTCAATTCGAACAGTATTAGATGTTTGCTAGAATCGAAAGCTGCTGATTAGATCTACCTAAAAACCACGCGCCGTTAAACTAGCTCCCTTCTTGATCGTCTTTTGCTTGCGCTAACTTCTGTTGCTGCTTTTTCTCTTTAATCTCTTTACGACGCCTTTTGAAAAACGCCTGTAGTTGAGAGCGGCACTCCTCTTCCAACAAGCCATGTTCTACATCCGCATAATGGTAAGACGCTTGGCTATCAAAAAGATTCAATACCGTGCCAGCGGCTCCCGCTTTCAAGTCTGGCGCGCCAAAGACAACGCGCTTCACTCGGCTGTGCAGAAGAGCCCCAGCGCACATTGGGCATGGCTCTAACGTCACATACAAGGTGGTATCGAGAAGACGGTAGTTCTCTAATGTTTGACCCGCCTTACGCAAAGTTTCAATCTCAGCATGCGCGGTCGCATCATGGCTACCAATCGAACGGTTCCACCCTTCCGAGATGATTTCACCATCTTTTACCAAGACCGCTCCAACGGGCACTTCACCCTCAAGTTCAGCTTGATGTGCTAACTCCATAGCTCGGCGCATAAAGGCTTCATCTTGCGATGTAAATTGATGGTCAGACAAAAGAAACTCCCTAAAAGCGAAAAAGGTAAGCGCAGAGCATACCTTTATTTGATGATCATCGAAATGGAATTGTCAGATTTGAGCACTGACTGCTATTGAGATGGCTTTCGAGAGTCTGATTAAAAGCTGAGTACCTTTATCGGGATATCAAAAGCATTGCGAAAAAAAGCCCGCACTTATCGGTGCGGGCTTAGGAATCAATAAAGCTTAATTCATACTTACATAGTGTAAGTGTATGGTGCTTGAATACCTAGCGGGATACCTAGCGCCCAGTAACCCAGTAGGAAGATTGTCCAACCAATTAGCATTGCAATTGAGTACGGCATCATCATTGATGCTAACGAACCAATACCTGAGCTCTTCACATAACGCTGCATGTAAACAACAACTAGAGGGAAGAACACCATCATAGGTGAAATGATGTTAGATACAGAGTCACCAACACGGTAAGCAGCCTGAGTTAATTCTGGAGAAATACCTACAGCCATTAACATTGGTACCATGATTGGACCAATCAGAGCCCATTTCGCAGATGCAGAACCCACTAGTAAGTTAACGAATGCTGTAAGTAGAACCATACCAACAATCGTCACTTCACCCGGCAGATTCATCGCTTGTAGAAGTTGTGCTCCTGACAATGCCAATAGCGTACCTAAGTTTGATTGACCAAACGCGACTAAGAACTGAGCGATGAAGAACGCCATAACCATGAAGCTTGCCATGCTCGCCATCGTTGTAGACATCGCTTTAATAATATCATCGCTCGCCTTAAACGTGCCTGCTACGCGACCATATACTACGCCAGGAATGATAAATAGTATAAAGATCAACGGAACAATAGATTGCATTACCGGCGCATCAAACGCAGTAATTACGCCTGATGGTGAACGCAGTGGTGAAGACTCAGGGATCAACGCTGCAATCAATAGCGCAACACCAGCCATCATTGCCCAACCAGCACGAGAGAATGCTTTGCTTTCTAGCTCTGTGAATGACCCCATATCCGGTGCTTCTTCTGCATCTTCATCAATTTTAGTCGTCTTTTGTAGACGTGGTTCGATGATGCGATCAGTGATGTACCAACCAATACTCACAATTAAGATGGAAGAAAGGCCCGTGAAGAAAATGTTTGAAAGGGGGTTCACGACGTATGTCGGATCAAGAATAGCTGCCGCTTCTTGTGTAAAGCCAGCTAGCAGTGGATCGATACCTGAAGGCAAGAAGTTTGCAGCAAAACCACCAGATACACCAGCGAATGCCGCTGCGATACCAGCAAGAGGGTGACGACCCGCAGCGTGGAAGATAATGGCACCTAGTGGGATAACCAGTACGTAACCGGCATCAGCTGCAGTGTGGGATACGATTGCAACCAAAATAAGCACAGGTGTAATGAACTTAGCTGGTGTAACGTTAAGCATCTTCTTAAGACCTGTGTTAATGAAGCCAGACGCTTCAGCAACACCAACACCTAACATTGCAACCAATACAATGCCTAATGGTGCAAAACCAGTAAAGTTGGTCACCATAGTTGCAAGGAAGTTTGCAAAAGACTCACCTGTCACAAGGTTTTTAACCTCAACAGCCTGACCAGAAACTGGGTGGATCAACCCAAAATCAAACTGTGATAACACAGCAGACAAGCCCCAAACTAGGAGTAATCCCCAAAAGAAAAGCAGCGCAGGATCTGGGATCTTGTTACCGGCACGTTCAATGAAGTTTAGAAAGCGATCCATACTACTGATTTTGTCAGGTGCAGGCGCTCTATTTACGGCTTGGTTACTCATGGTAACTCCATATGTGATGTTGTTTTATTTAGGCCTAATATAGTTGTGCTTAGGGCCTCTTCGTACAACACATATTCTATTCAAAGCCCCCACAAAAAGCACAAGATTCCACCTAAAATTCCATAAATGGAGACATATTTTGCAAAAACCGCATGTGGCAGCAACAATCTAAAAACAGAACAAACACCATTCCGTATACAGTTTTTTAACTAGCACGTAAACAATGTCCGAGGAGTGAAAATTATCAATATTGGAGTGGTAGAGAGAGGGTTCGGGTGAACATTTACACAGTGAATTAATCAAATTCACTGTATTTAGAAAGCATGGTTTCTAGCGTTATACTTTGCATTTTACTCATTCGATCTTGCCATGAAACAGTGACCGTAATATTACGTAGAGCACTCGACATAGCACCATTAGCGTTTACTACAGAACAACTGAGTGAGTATTCAGATCCCGATAGGCCGGATAACGGACTTGAACTATCAGCATTGAGACAATGATCCGTATGGTGAAGTTCCGAAAAGCGAATTAACCCAACCGCCCCACTGACATTGTTTGCCCGAGTCCGGTAATACTCCAATTGCCTCTCAGCAAAGTGCAGCGCTTCAACACTCTGAATCGCATAGTCGGCTTTCTGCTCAGCATAAGTCTGTAACTTAACCATCCCTAACGCCGCTACGCCCACCAACAGAAATGAGATAAGCACTTCAAATAAGCTAAAGCCGCCTTGGTTAGAAGTCATTCCAAGAGCCCTTTTTCCATTGATAGATTGAAGGTGGATCTGTCGGGTTTGCATTTGAACGATAGTAGAGATCCATATCACCCACGATAGTCGATACCCCACCCTTTACGTCAAAGATAAGCCCACCAGCAGGTAACCCTGACGCAAATTGGATTCCTACTGTTTTTTTCTCTATAGCTGGATCATGTAGTGGTTTAACAAATGGTGTAAATGCACTAGGTGTTGAAGAAGTGATAATCGACTCCCAAAAATCATCAATACGAGATTTGGTTATGCTATTGGCGTAATCCACTAGGTGATAGATCACTCCGTTGTATGTCATCGCGCCATTAAGCGCAAAAGCACCGTCATGAATCACCAATAGTTGAGCAGTATTAAGATTAGCCGCGACTGAGGCGTTAATATGACAGTTACCTTCAATCCAAAGCCCTTTTGTTTGCCCGACGGTGAAATGGCTCATGATTTCGCTACCGCAATCGGTCGGGTTGATCAGTTGAATGTGCCTAAACTTGTCCGAATCTTGCGATAGATCGATGATGTTCTGCTCTGTTTTAGGCATCCCAAAGAACGAGTAAAATAGGTCAAGATTCGGATCTGGGTTGAAGTCTTTCTTAAACGGGGTTGGGTTGTTTTTTTGGTAGTAATCGGGCGCATAGATCGAATAAGCATCCCCCGTAACGCCTTTGACGATTTCAGTTTTGTAGTCGGGATGACAAACACCGCTGAAGCCAGGAAATGGACCATCCGCGCTTGGGTCTTTCACCTCTAAACCCAATACCTGCCCAGAGTCACCATGAGTCGAGTCGTATTGATAGGTAAAAAGGTCGCCAAATGAAATACTGACACATTCATGTTCATTGCCACTGATTGGTGTCTCTGTGGCTGTTGGTTGTAAGGTTAAAGTACCTATGATCTCGATAGGCCCCGTTGATTGAATCGCCCCTGCACCAAGCAAAGAGCTATCGCGTAGGGTTTTAGTGACTCGATAGCGATCAATTGCAGCTTCGACAATATGACTACCACTTAGTGTACCATTGCGCGTAGTGATCTTTGGTTGCTGATCGTAGGGACTACACCAATCGATAAACTCCGAAGGTTGAGACGGTGGCCCAACGATGTCTGAGACTTGTTTACCCTCTTCGCGTAGATAACTAAACGTACACTCCAATCCCCCTTCCGCTTGCCAATGATCTTTACGCGCTTGGACCTCATTTTGCGCGCGCTTAATTTGATAGTAAGTGGTTTTGAAGCTGCCAAGAGAAACAATCAGTACACCAACTAAAAGAATACTGACTAATAGCAGCGTTATCGCTCCTCGTTGCTGATTGATCGTCATTGCCAATTCCTTTGTACAACTGATGTCATCACTTTCTGGCTCAGGTCCGCGTTCACTAGCGACGCCTCAAGTGTCACGTCGACCCTTTGCGAACTCGCCTGACTACTCGATAGATCTTCTACAGAAACAGAAAACGCATCTACCTGAATTTGTCTCTCGAAGAACAAGCTTTGACACATCATCGTCACGTCTCCGCTTATATTACTAAATGGCTTTTCATTGATAGCCAAAAGCTCTGTTGACTCTCCTAGGCAATAGTTGAGCTTGTTGTCTTTGAACTGATAAACAATATTACGATAAGCGGACGAGGCACTATTTTGCAGATACACAAAACCAAGGTAAGCCTCATCCGCACTGACTTGCTGGGTATAAATTGTATTTGATGCTCCAGATAACTTTAGCGATTGGCCAGCATCGGCGTTGTATCCAGCACGCCAAATCTCTTCTTTCATCATTTGAGTCGTGGAGAATAAGTTTTGTGATAGGAGTAGCTCTAGGCTTTTCTCTGAGCTAAGGCGCTGGTTAGTGATGAACACACTACCAATCGTACCGATTACAATCACACCGATTGCAGAGGCCACCATCATCTCAACCAAGGTACTACCTTGAGCAGACTTAATTGCAGATCTCATAACCATAGTGACCAATACTATTGCGCCCATCGCTGTTTGGATCGCTACTGCAAACCCGAATACGCCCGGTTGTGTTTGAGGCTTTAACCGAGAGTTCTTCAGACGGTGCATTCACCGAAGCCATAGTGACATTGCCGTTGATAAAACGCCCTCTTACTCCGTCAATAGAGATTGAATTCTGATTTAAAAAGCTGAACGATACTTTGATATCTCTATAAGCTGAGCCATCAAGATGCATTACCACGTTATCTGGAACATACGAAGCGGTAGTACTCACCACCAAATCCCACTCCCCCTCTGAATCCTCAATCGCACCTAACGCATTCGAAACCAAAAATAGAAGGTGCAATTCTTGATTACGAGCAATCGCTTCAGAACGCGCAGCAACCAAAAAGCCATGAACCTCTGGGGCGAGTCTTTGGAGTTTAGAAGAGGCAAGCAGAGAGCTAAAACTCGGGGCAGCCATAGCCAGCAGTACCGAAAGTACAACAACCGTGAACAGCAGCTCTATAAGCGTAAACCCGCGAGTCATTTCCCAAATCCCTATGTAATAGATTGCGTAACCGTATTTAATCTTGCACCGATGCTATCACCAGAGAAAAATAGCCTAACTAGTGAAAAGGAAGTCCTCGTGATGATTCGAAAAAATATATGCAACAGCAACAACATACGTTTACAAGGAATGACATTGATCGAGTTATTGATTGTGGTTGCCATTATCGGGATCTTGGGTGCTATCGCCTATCCAAGCTACACCCATCATGTTTTAGCAGGTCATCGAGCTACAGCTATCGCTGACATAGCACGCATACAACTAGAGTTAGAAGCGAGTTACGATGACGGCTATGATTGGAGTCATATCATCTCAGGAAGCAACTGCTTAATTTGTGATACCGACAGCTCGCGATTTTCATTCAGCGTCGTAAGTTCGGCGTCTACTGCTTATACGATTTCAGCCACACCAAAGTCGGAAGTAGGGCAAGATAAAGATGATTGTTTTGATGGCGTTAGTCCAAAAAAGCTCACTCTCAACAACGCCAATGTTGAATACCCAGAGGCTTGTTGGCTGTGAGACGGTATGAACTAAAGGGGTGAAGTTAGACTGGAGATACAATAAAGCCTGCTACATGAGCAGGCTTTCTAGTTTAGTCACTAAGTTAAATCTCAATAACTTAGGATTCGATGACCTAAATTATTTAGTTAGGTCATCGAAGAAGTTTTTAACGCCGCTGAAGAAACCTTCAGACTTAGGCTTGTGCTTGCTTGCCGCTTCACCGCCACATGTCTCTTCAAACTCACGTAGAAGCTCTTTCTGACGAGAGCTTAGCTTAACCGGTGTCTCAACCACTAGCTTAACGATTAGGTCACCCACACCGCCGCCACGAACGCCTTTCACGCCTTTGCCACGCATACGGAACATACGGCCCGTTTGTGTCTCTTCTGGCACCTTAAGGTTTACACGACCGTCCAGTGTAGGAACTTCAACCTCACCGCCTAGCGCAGCCATAGAGAAACTTACTGGTACTTCGCAGTAAAGGTTGTTGCCGTCACGCTCAAAGATGTTGTGCTCTTTTACATGAACTTGTACATATAGGTCGCCTGCTGGAGCGCCTTGCTCTCCCGCTTCACCTTCGCCAGATAGACGGATACGGTCGCCCGTGTCCACGCCAGCTGGAATCTTAACGTTAAGTGTTTTGGTCTTCTGCTTACGACCTTGACCATGACAAGAGTTACATGGGTCTTTAATGATCTTGCCTTTACCGTTACACGTTGGACACGTTTGTTGAACAGCAAAGAAGCCTTGACGCATTTGAACTTGACCGTGGCCATGACACGTACCACAGGTTTGAGCTGAAGAGCCTTTCTTCGCGCCGCTACCGTCACATACGTCACACTCAACGAGTGTAGGTACTTCAATCTCTTTCGATACACCGCGAACCGCCTCTTCTAGAGTCAGTTCCATGTTGTAGCGCAGGTCTGAACCACGTTGTGCACGTTGCTGACCGCCACCACGACGACCACCACCAAAGATATCGCCAAACACATCACCGAAGATGTCACCGAAATCACCATGACCGCCGCCGAAGCCGCCACCGCCGCCCATACCGCCTTGTTCAAAGGCTGCGTGACCATACTGGTCATAAGCGGCTTTCTTCTGAGAATCGGTAAGGATCTCATACGCTACTTTTACTTCTTTAAACTTTTCTGCTGCGCTTTCATCACCCTGGTTACGGTCTGGGTGGAACTTCATTGCTAAGCGTTTGTACGCCTTTTTAATATCGCGCTCTGATGCATCACGGCTGACGCCTAATACTTCGTAAAAATCACGTTTTGACATGTTCTAAGTCACCAAATTTATTACCACTACCAAATTACATCTTTCAGTAGCTTATGTATCAACCTAGATAAAGGTTCGAGATTCGAGATTCGAGAGCCATTATCTAGATTGACAGCCTAAATACAAATTTACGGGCGTGAGAGTTACCTCTGACGCCCGTATATTTAGAAATCGAAAAACGACTTTTTCTAAGCTAAAACACGTTAGTTCAAGGAGAAGGCACGGAGCTTACAAGTGTAAGTGAGTACCTTCGACGCAGAAATCACGTGTTATAGCGACGAAAAATTATTTTTTGTCGTCTTTAACTTCTTCAAACTCTGCGTCAACAACATCGTCGTCTTGCTTAGGTTGCTCACCTGCTTCAGCACCAGCTTGTTGAGCTTGAGCTTGCTGTTGAGCGATTTCCATTAGCTTCTGAGCTGCTTGCATAAGTTCTTGAACTTTAGCGTCGATCGCTTCTTTGTCGTCACCAGACTTAACTGATTCTAGAGCTGCGATAGCTGCTTCAATCTTCTCTTTCTCGTCTGCAGGTAGAGCTTCACCAGCTTCTTCTACTTGCTTACGAGTACCGTGAATCATTTGGTCAGCTTGGTTACGTGCAGTTACTAGCTCTTCGAACTTCTTGTCCGCTTCTTTGTTAGCTTCTGCTTCTTGTACCATTGCTTCGATCTCTTCCTCAGACAGACCGCCTGATGCTTGGATAGTGATCTTCTGCTCTTTACCCGTCGCTTTATCTTTCGCAGATACGTTTAGGATACCGTCAGCATCTAGGTCGAAAGTTACTTCGATTTGTGGCATGCCACGTGGTGCTGGCTGGATACCTTCTAGGTTGAACTGACCAAGAGACTTGTTGTAAGTCGCTTGCTTACGCTCACCTTGTAGTACGTGGATAGTTACCGCGCTTTGGTTATCTTCAGCTGTAGAGAACACTTGATCCGCTTTTGTTGGGATAGTTGTGTTTTTCTCGATTAGCTTAGTCATTACGCCACCCATCGTTTCGATACCGAAAGATAGAGGAGTAACGTCTAGAAGTAGTACGTCTTTAACGTCACCAGCTAATACACCACCTTGAACTGCAGCGCCCATTGCTACTGCTTCGTCAGGGTTTACGTCTTTACGAGCTTCTTTACCGAAGAACTCAGCAACTTTAGCTTGAACCATAGGCATACGTGTTTGACCACCAACTAGGATAACGTCAGTGATTTCGCCTACAGATAGGTCAGCATCCGCTAGAGCAACTTTTAGAGGCTCAAGAGAACGTTGTACTAGGTCTTCAACTAGAGACTCAAGCTTCGCACGAGTCACTTTGATGTTCATGTGCTTAGGACCAGTCGCATCAGCAGTAACGTAAGGTAGGTTTACATCAGTTTGAGTAGTAGAAGAAAGCTCGATTTTCGCTTTTTCTGCTGCTTCTTTAACACGCTGCATTGCTAGTGGATCAGTCTTAAGATCGATGCCTTGCTCTTTCTTGAACTCGTCTACTAGGTAGTTGATCATGCGGTTATCGAAGTCTTCACCACCTAGGTGAGTGTCACCGTTAGTAGAAAGAACTTCAAATGTCTTCTCGCCTTCAACTTCGTCGATCTCGATGATAGAGATATCGAACGTACCACCACCAAGGTCGTATACAGCGATAGTGCGGTCACCGCCTTGCTTGTCTAGGCCGTAAGCTAGAGCAGCTGCTGTTGGTTCGTTGATGATACGCTTAACGTCTAGACCTGCGATACGGCCAGCATCTTTAGTCGCTTGACGTTGTGCATCGTTGAAGTAAGCAGGAACAGTAACAACAGCGCCAGTTACTTCTTCACCTAGGAAGTCTTCAGCTGTTTTCTTCATCTTCTTAAGTACTTCAGCAGATACTTGAGGAGCAGCCATTTTTTGGCCTTGCGCTTCTACCCATGCATCACCGTTGTCAGCCTTAACAATTTTGAAAGGCATGATTTCGATATCACGTTGTACTTCTTCATCTTCAAAACGACGACCGATTAGACGCTTGATAGCGAATAGTGTGTTTTGAGGGTTAGTAACAGCTTGACGTTTTGCAGGTTGACCAACTAGCGTCTCGCCGTCTGTGTATGCGATTACCGACGCAGTTGTGCGTTCGCCTTCCGCATTCTCGATTACGCGTGGTTTGTCGCCGTCAAGAACAGCAACACAAGAGTTAGTAGTACCTAAATCAATACCAATGATTTTACCCATCAGGCTATCTCCGAAATAATTCTATTTAGTTTTTGCTATACCCACATATGTGGGGCTGGTTACCGGGGATTCAACCCCCGACACACAAAATTTAAGTGCAAATTTAATTTGCTTTTCGTATGCACCATAGATAAGGGCGACAAATTGGTTTTCAAGGGAACACGTAAAAAAAATCTATTTTTTTTCCCATCTTTTTTCATAACGGTAAAATATGAGCGATCCCTTGCCAGTTAAGGCTCCACAGTTGAGAAAACCTCGCATTTAGCGCCCAATTAAAACCTCTGCCTTATTCTTAGCCCCATAAAAAAGACCTTCATATAGAAGGCCTTTGAAAATCAATATTTATCGATGATTATTGGTTTAAATCCAGTTGGTAGAAACTGACTTTGGTGTAATCGCCTGCGTCCATACCTCGCCATTCACACGCTGAGCTCGACTTTTTGGTATTGCACTGATTGTAAGCGCCAGCTTTAAAATACATCCAGTCCTGACCGTAACCTAAATCGACATCGTGACCTTGGTAATTACCTTTCGCCAAATCCACTTCATAAGTTTTCACCACTGGCGAATCTGAATTTGGATTCTTGGTGAAAGTGAGATGCATCATCGTATCTTTAATATCAACATCGTAGGAGAAAACTTCCCCTAGCTTAATGCCATCAACTGGGTCTGCACTGCCCTTCTTCAGGTGGTATTTGCCAAACACATCATGGCGAATATCTTTGCGCAACTTCTTACCGTTCTCATCTTTTGCATTCTGCAGCTCTGGTGCAGGGTTAAGCTCATAGTTCCAAGTTAGGGAGCCATGCTCGTGCTCTGGCAACTTACGGTAAACAATCTTCAGCGGTTCATTGTCGGAGCCATGAATCTGACCAATCACCACAGAGAACGCGCCTGTCTTGTTATAGTTACCACTGGTGCTCACTTGATCAACCGACAGAGTTGCTGTCATCTGGCCACCAATCGAGCCATATTCCTTCGCATTAGTATGGCTCGACACAGCAAAGTTGTTGTCTGGCGCAGCGTAATCGTCAGCTAACATAGCGCGTAACTCGCTTCGAGTATTCTTACTGTTTGGTGTGGTTGGCGCTGTATTTGGAGCAACAAACACCATCGCACCCGTTTCCTTATCTGTGTAGAACCACTCAGGGTGGACATAAGGCGTCTCTACATTAGCAAGCTCAGCCTTTGCGATCTCAAGCGTTTTGCCTTTACGCGGGCCCTCTTTAGTCAGCTCAGGCAGATTGATCTTCCATTTAGACAAATCAAAGTTCTGCGCAGGGGCTTTCGCAGGATCAAGATTGAATTGAGTCGCTATATCTGTATCTGCGGCAAAAGCTGGTGTCGCCAAAACAGCAGCGGTGATTAAGCTAAGGTAGGACAACTTCATTTTAATTTCCTTAATGTCGTCTAAATGTAGGTTGCCAACGAATATAAAATACTATTGTATTATTATATGTGATCGATATTAAATATTTGCAGAACCATAGAGAATTTTCACGTTGTCATTCACAAAATTGACCACTGCCTGCAAACGAAAAACGCGAGGCACTAGGCCTCGCGTTTAGCAATTTAATGTAGAGTTTTCTGATTAAGCTTCGGCTTTATTCAGTTCAACTTCTTTGTCTGCTTCTACACCGATTTCATCTTCAGACTTAGCAACGATAGTATTTACTGCTGTGTCACCAACTACGTTAGAAGAAGTACAGAACATGTCACAAATACGGTCTACCGCTGCAACGATTGCTAGACCTTCTGGTGGTAGACCTAGTTGGTGCAATAGAACACCTACCATTACTACACCACCACCCGGAACACCACCAGCACCGATAGACAGTAGCAGGATAGTAAGACCAAGAGTAAAGATATCTGCAGTATTGATTGGCTGACCAAATGCGTTAGCAACGAACATAGTTGCTAGTGCAATGTAGATAGAGACACCAGACATGTTCATTGTTGCACCTAGCGGTACACCGAAGCCCGCTACAGATTTAGAAACATTCAGTTTCTCTGTAAGGGTACGCATTGTTACAGGGATTGTCGCGTTAGAGCTTGCCGTCGATAGTGAGAATAGAACTTGCTCACGAGTTGCACGCAGGAACTGTTTTGGAGAAACACCTGTGAATGCACCAACCATTGCTGGGTAGAAGAAGAAAATCCAGAACACTAGCATTGCAACAACAAGTGCGACATAACCTGCTACAGACATTAGCGTGTTTGCATCAAGCGTTGCGCCCAGTTGAATCATAAGGGCAAATACACCGTATGGCGCAAGGCTCATTACTAAGCCGATAAGCTTCATCATGATTTCATTCGCCATCTTGAACGTCTTGATAGCTGGGCCACCACGAGAATCAAGCGCTTGAATAGCAAGGCCCGTTAGAATCGCCATGAAGATGATTTGAAGCATGTCGCCGCTTGCAAATGCTTGTACTGGGTTGCTAGGAACAATGTTCACAACCAGAGAGAAGATATCTGGAGTTTCTGTTGTTGTTAGAGCAATCGTCTCAGAAACCGTACCCGCTAAGCTAGCACCCGCACCTGGTTGGAAGATCAAACCGATAGTTAGCGCAGCAGAAATCGCAATGATGGTGTTGATAATGTAAAGAGCAAAAGTTTTACCACCAAGGCGACCAAATGAACGGATATCTTTCAGTTCAGCGATACCGCAAACGATAGATACGTAAACAAGTGGGACCACAAGAAGTTTAATAAGTGAAACGAACATACCACCAGCGCCTTCCGCAGCACCGAGTAGGTAGGTATCAAAGATCGCAATACCGCTGAATAGGTACTGAATTGCAGTACCGATAAGTAGGCCGGCAAATAAACCTACAAAAATTTTACTTGAGAGCGATTTATCCATCGTTTATCTCCAGTTTGTTATGTTTGAAATGTGTACTTTTATAGTTATATATACGAGCAATATCTCGATATGACCGGAGATTTTACATATCAAGATAACAATTGAAAGTATTATTTTACATATTAATTACAAATGTGACATCAGAGCAATCAATTAAAAACAACTTGTTTCATAACATATTAATCTAAACACTTGAAATCACTAATTAAAGGGAACGTCATACCTATGGTGTTATTTTGGCTTTTTTCATTAGACCACCACTGTTTAAAACATAAAAAAAAGAGAGGCCGAAGCCTCTCTCTGAATTTCACATGATTCGGTTATCTATTTTGAAACCATAACCATTGCAGGACGAATCACACGACCATTTAGCTCATAGCCTTTTTGCATCACAAACATAACGGTGTTTGGCTCGTGATCTGGGCTCTCTTGGATAGACATTGCTTGGTGAAGCTCAGGGTTGAATGCTTCTCCTTCAGGGTTGATCTCTTTAAGACCAAACTTAGCCACTACGTCGACAAATGTTTTGTGTGTTAGCTCAACACCTTCAAACAGTGGCTTAACCACTTCGTTTTCAGCGTCTGCGGCTTGCATTGCACGCTCTAAGTTGTCGATAACTGGTAGCAGCTCTTCAGCAAACTTGTTTAGAGCAAATTTACGCGCTTTATCGATCTCTTGCTCAGTGCGGCGGCGCATGTTTTCAACTTCCGCTTTCGCACGTAGAACAGAATCTTGTTGCTCTTTCACTTTCGCTTCGCTCGACAACAAAGCTGCTTCTAGTTGAGCGATCTTTGCTTCTTGCTCGTCAGCCGCTTCTTCAACTTGCGCTTCGGCATCTGCTTCTGCTTCAACTTTCTCTGCCTCAGCAATGATCTGATCTAGCTCTTCTTCCGTTACTTTGTTTTCTTCGTTGCTCATGATATCTCCAGAATTCAGTTTTCTATGCCAGTGAGCGGCGTATTAGCGCCCAATTTGATATAAAACACTCGCATAGTCATTCAACTTGCCTTTATTATGGGGATGAAGAATTTTGATTCAAGCCTAATTCGTTTGGAAACCCTATGAAAAAGCCATTTGAAGTCATCGCCATCATTGGTAAACCTCGAGATCAACAAGCAATTCAGACTCATAGAGAGCTGTATCAGTGGTTAAGTACTGAAGGCTATCAAGTGTTTGTTGATGACAGGTTAGCCAGTATCTTAGACGACATCCCTAAAGAGCGATTCTCTAGCTTAGTCGAACTCGGAAAACGAGCGGATTTGGCGGTGGTTGTAGGCGGTGATGGCAACATGCTCGGCGCTGCGCGTATCTTGTCTCGATTCGATATCTCAGTGATCGGTGTAAACCGGGGTAACCTCGGCTTCTTGACCGACCTTAACCCTGAGAATTTCCAGTCAGCACTAACTGATGTGCTGACTGGTGAGTTCATGGAGGAAGAGCGTTTCTTACTTGAAACCGAGATCCATCGTCATGGTCAAATAAAAAGCCACAATGCAGCACTTAACGAAGCGGTACTTCACCCCGGCCAAGTCGCTCACATGATCGAGTTTGAAGTCTACATCGATGATAGCTTCGCCTTTTCACAACGTTCAGATGGTTTGATTGTCTCAACACCGACAGGCTCTACAGCCTATTCACTCTCTGGCGGTGGCCCGATCCTATCTTCAAGTTTAAACGCTATTTCTTTAGTGCCGATGTTTCCACACACCCTATCGAGCCGCCCTTTAGTAGTAGATAGCAAGCGCCACATTAAACTTATCGTCTCTCCAGACAATCGTGGCACTCAAGAGGTAAGCTGTGATGGTCAAATCTCACTCCCTGTTTCACCAGGTGACGAGATTCACATCTACCAAAGCCCCAACGTTCTTAAGCTGATCCACCCTAAAGATTACAGCTACTATCACGTGCTACGAAACAAGCTCGGTTGGTCGAGTAAGTTGTTCTAACGGCACAAAGAAAAATGAAAGGTTGGCGACATGCCAGCCTTTTTTATTCCACAGAGATTCCCTACTACGCTCCTCCGTCGCTTTAGTGAATGACGTAAGTCGTTCATAAAGCACCAAAGTCACCGTCATTCCAGAACCGAGGGACGAGGTGTCTGGAATCTCACTACACGTAAACATCAAACAAAAAAGATTCCCTACTACGCTCCTCCGTCGCTTTAGGGAATGACGTAAGTCGTTCATAAAGCACCAAAGTCACCGTCATTCCAGAACTGAGGGACGAGGTGTCTGGAATCTATTTTCACAAATAGACATCAATATCAGAGACCTACAAACGAAGTTTGGTTTGATCGAGCTCACAAAAAATATTCACCTGCTCACTTTACTGTATAAAGAAACAGTATATACTGAGCTTATATACAGTATTGTTCAGTTATACAGGTAAATAAAAATGCTGGCTCATCTAAGTGTTAATAATTTCGCTATTGTTAAGTCTTTACAGCTAGAACTTTCTAAAGGCATGACAACCATCACTGGTGAAACTGGTGCGGGTAAATCTATTGCTATCGATGCGTTAGGCTTATGCCTTGGTGGTAGAGCCGACGCTGGCATGGTGCGACAAGGTGAAGAGAAGACCGAAGTTAGTGCCGCATTTTTACTGGATAACAACTTACATGCGACTCGTTGGCTAGAAGATAACGAGCTACTGGATGGCAGCGAATGTATCCTTCGCCGTACCATCTCGAAAGAAGGCCGTTCGCGCGCCTTCATTAATGGCAGCCCTGTTCCGCTTTCTCAACTAAAATCATTGGGGCAACTGCTTATTAACATTCATGGTCAGCACGCGCATCATCAGTTGATGAAAAGCGACTACCAGATGGCAATGCTCGACCAATACGCAGGCCACCTTAACTTGTTGAAGTCGACTCGCAACGCTTACCAAACTTGGCGTCATGCAGATAACCATCTAAAAGAGCTGCGCGATAACAGCCAACAGAACCAAGCACAGAAACAACTGCTTGAGTACCAAATCAAAGAGCTGAACGAGCTCTCACTTGGGGAGGAAGAATATGAAGAGCTTGAACAAGAGCACAAACGCCTATCCAACAGTGGTGAGCTTGCATCAACCTGTCAGCAAGCTATCGAGCTTATTTACGAAGGTGAAGAAGTTAATGCGCTTGGTATTTTGCAATCGGCCAATCACTCCCTAATTCAATTGGCTGAACTGGATGAAAGACTGGCTGAGCTACCGAACATGCTCTCTGAAGCCATCATCCAAATTGAAGAAACCAATAGCGAGCTAAGAACTTACCTTGATAGTATCGATGTCGACCCAGGTCGTATGGCATTTGTCGAAGAGCGCTTCTCAAAAGTCATGTCGATGTCACGCAAGCATCATGTATTACCAGAAGATCTTTATAAACATCACCAAGATCTGCTGCAGCAGATTGAAGACCTAGATTGCTCTGATGAAAAACTGGATGAACTGGCTAACGAAGTTGAACAGCACTACCAAAGTTTTGTTGCGAAAGCGGAGAAGCTGCATAAGTCTCGCGTGCGTTACGCCAAAGAGCTCAATAAGCTGATCACACAGAGCATGCACGAGCTGAGCATGGAAAAAGCGCAGTTCGCGATTGAGGTAAACAACACCAATACTCACCCATCCCCATTAGGTATGGACAACGTGACCTTTATTGTTTCTACCAACCCGGGGCAACCAATGCAGCCAATTGCTAAAGTGGCCTCTGGTGGTGAGCTATCGCGTATCTCATTAGCGATTCAAGTGATCACCGCTCAGAAAGTCGACACCCCTAGCCTGATCTTCGATGAAGTCGATGTGGGTATCAGTGGCCCAACGGCTGCAGTCGTTGGCAAAATGCTGCGTACTCTAGGTGAATCGACACAAGTTATGTGTGTGACTCACTTGCCTCAAGTTGCGGGTTGTGGTCACCAACAACTGTTCGTCGCCAAGAGCACCAAAGCAGGTAAAACAGAGACGCAAATGCACACGCTTGATGAGCAACAACGTATTTCTGAGCTTGCAAGATTGCTTGGTGGCAGCCAGATCACCGATTCAACACTCGCTAACGCGAAAGAGCTATTAGTTGCTGCTTAGATTAAACTTTCGCCAAATACCTGATAGTTTTCTGAAAAAGATTGGCAATTTTGCAACTTATTTCAAAATTGCTAGTCATATTAAGTTCAAAGAGCAAGGAGCTTTTTACTTCTTGCTGGAGCTTGTTTATCATCAGGCAGTATTTTAGCGAAGAAAGATCTCAGACTATGCGAATTAAGAAGTGGTTAGTTGCAGTTCCACTTGCACTAACAATGTTGACCGGTTGTTCTCTATTAGAAAAGTTGGTTTATCGAATTGACATCAACCAAGGTAACTACGTTGAACAAGAAGCTGTCGACCAACTGAAATTTGGTATGACCAAAACACAAGTTCGTTACGTTATGGGTTCACCAATGCTGATTGAAAATGGCTACCCAGACACTTGGTACTACATTTACCATCACCAAACAGGTCACGAAGATCCAATCCAGAAGAACCTGATTGTTAACTTTGATGCGACCGGCACACTAGTAAGCATCAACGGTGATTTTGAAGCGAGTGATGAGTTTTTCGAAAGCCTTCGATAAAAACGCTAAATGCCCCAGATACTAAAAAGCCTGCAACTGCAGGCTTTTTGCTATGTAGCGTATAACGACTTACTTAGCCGCAGCCGCTTTTGCTTGCTCAGCACGCTTACGACGAATCTCTTTTGGATCAGCCAGCAGTGCTCGGTAAATCTCAATACGGTCTTTATCGCGAACCGTAGCGTCGAGCTTCACATTACGGCTGTACACACCGACCTTATTCTTAGATAAGTCGATCTCAGGATAAAGCTCAAGTACACCAGATTGGCCGATGATCTCTTCTACCGTCGCGTTCTTGTTCACCACCAGTGTAAATACACGCTGCTCATGCGGCAGAGCGTAAACCACTTCAACGTGGATCATATCTGATTCAATGCTCATGCTTAGTACACCTGCTTCGCACGCTGAGTAAATGCGTTCACCATATTACTGGTGAGCTCATTGAAGATCTTGCCAAAAGCCATTTCAATCATGCGACTCGAAAATTCAAACTCAAGCTTGAGTTCTACTTTGCACGCTTGGTCATCCAAAGGAGTAAAGTACCAACCGCCCTGCAATTTCTTAAATGGGCCGTCTACCAGCTCCATTAAAATCTCTGCACCTTCTGCGAGGCGATTCGATGTTGTAAATGTTTTGCTAATACCAGCTTTCGATACGTCAACCGAAGCCACCATTGCTGAATCTGAAGATTCGATCACACGAGAACCAGAACAACCCGGCAAAAACTCAGGATAACGAGCAACATCATTGACCAAGTCAAACATCTGGCCAGCACTAAATGATACTAATGCTGAACGAGTAACCTTTGGCATATAGACTCCTGTTAAAGACAGCGTTACATTAAACGAACCACAATTTTAATGGTATTGAGCCAGAGCGCAAATAAAAAGGATTCCCCATCTTTCGCGCAATCCGTATAATGAGGCCATTATGGCAAAGAAAAAATCAAAATCAAAAGCGGGTAGTAATACCATTGCGCTAAATAAGAAAGCTCGCCACGAATATTTCATCGACGATGAGATTGAAGCGGGGCTTGAGCTACAAGGCTGGGAAGTAAAATCCCTACGTGAAGGCAAAACGAACATCGCAGAAAGCTACGTCTACATCCGAGACGGTGAAGCATTCATCAGTGGTATGACTATCACGCCACTAACACAAGCAAGTACGCACATTGTCGCGAACCCAACACGTGTCCGTAAACTCCTAATGTCGAGAAAAGAGCTCGACAACTTATTCGGTCGTATTAACCGTGAAGGCATGACGCTAGTTGCAACGTCGCTATACTGGTCTCGCTCTTGGGCTAAGATCAAAATTGGCGTAGCAAAAGGTAAAAAGCTGCACGACAAACGTACTGATATGAAAGAAAAAGATTGGGCTCGCGATAAAGCACGAATTATGAAGAGTAATTTGCGTTAATCTTGAGCACTTGAACTGCACAGCGCTAGACAGGCATAGCTTTTCTGGTACTATGCAAGAACACTTTGGGGCTGATTTAGGATTCGACAGGAATTTTGCAGTCTGAGGTGCATGCCGTGGGGCGGTTGGCCACGTAAAAAGCCGCAAAAAAATAGTCGCAAACGACGAAAACTACGCACTAGCAGCTTAATAACCTGCTCAGAGCTCTCTCGCCCTAGCTTCCGCACGTAAGACGGGGAATAACGAGAGATCAAACCCAAACGCGCTAGCCCGGATTTTCCCACCTGAGAGATGAACGGCGAATTATAATTCAGGTTAGCCTTTAACTAGCGTGTCGGTTCGCAGGTTACTGGTGAATTTAAAGATCGACTAAGCATGTAGTACCAAGGATGAATGGTTTCTGGACGCGGGTTCAACTCCCGCCAGCTCCACCAAACGTTTGGAAAGGGCGATAAGTTACTGACTTATCGCCCTTTTTGTATTTTCAACACTTGGATTTAGGCTGTTTTTACTAAGTTTTGGTACTAAAACATGCGCTATCTACAGATATCAAAAGGCGGAATTTGGCAATTTCGTTACCAAGTGCCACCTGACCATCGTCACCTCTTTAGTGACCGCCGTGAGATCAAACGCTCACTAAAGACTTCAGATAAAGCTGAAGCCACTATTATGGCTCTTTAGCTTGAAATTCAGGTTCGCAAGACTACCTTGACGCCAGCGGCAGCAACATCACTCGATAAGCACGCTTCCACACCTACCATTTCGCAACCATCAACAAACGAAGTATCGTGTTATGACGCGCTAGAACGCTTTTGTAAGTACAAAGCAGAGCGCATCTCATCGAAGGCAGTAACGATGTTAGAAGCTAAGTGCAAAATTGTTCTCGGGCTTATTGGCAAGTATCAATTGACAGCAATTCGATGTGCTGAGGCGGTGGCATCATTCCTACGCAACTACCTGACCAACCTCAAAAAGCACAAACAAGTTAAAGGTCTATCAGGTCATGAAGCCATCGAGTTAAATAAAAGCATGGGGCTACCAACACTAAGTGAGTAATCCGTACAGGACTACTGCCAAAAATTATCTGAGTTGTTCGAATTGTGTCAATTGAACGAACTCACTGACGTTAACCCATTCAAAGCGATCCAATATGAGTCGATGACGACGAAGGATCAGATGCGCCAAACGCTCTTCGAGTACATAGAGGTTGATTATAATCGGACGAGAAGGCGCAGTGCTCTTGGGTATCTAAGCCCAGTTAACTTTGAACAGCAAAATGTCGCTTAATGTAGTGTCCAGTTTTGCTGGAGCAGATCATCCAGATAAGAACGGCTCCCTCAAACAAGAAAAACTACCAGAATTTAGTGGCTCTATGACTAATGCCAGTATTACATATAACTCAGTATTTAATTAGATATTGCTGCTCCTCTGCTTCTTATGCCCCTTAAGATTACTCAATATCCCTAGGAAGGGATAAATACTTTCTCATCCCTTAGTGGGGATAATATGGACTTTATCCTCTTATGGGGATATACTTTTACCTATCCTCACTAAGGGATAATTAAATATCTTGAAGGTGCACTTTAATTCTATAGAGAGCTGGAACAAATGATATATAGTCCAAAACAATTAGCAGATATGATGTTACTGATACGTCAGAAGAATGGATGGACGCAGTCAGAACTAGCAAAAAAAGTCGGCATCAAGCAAGCTACAATCTCGAACTTCGAAAACAACCCTAACAAAACAACACTTGCTACCTTCTTTAAGCTTGCCCAGGCTATGGATCTAACATTGAGTATCCAAGAGAAATCACAGGTAGCTTCGTTAAATGAAAATGATGATGAGAGCTGGTAATGCAGAAGCTAATCGCATACATGAATGGTGAACTTGTTGGTACTCTAGAGAAACATAAGAATGGTGCTCACACTTTTCAATATAATAAAAACTGGTTAACCAATGCGGTAACTCGACCACTATCATTGTCTTTAAAACTTCAATTACCAGCTATCACTTCCGATGCAGTTATAAACTATTTTGACAATCTCTTGCCAGACAGCCCTCAAGTCAGAGATAGAATAGTTGCAAGGTACAAGGCGTCATCCAAACAACCATTTGATCTACTAAAAGAAATAGGAAAAGACAGTGTTGGTGCGATTGCTTTACTTCCTCCAGACCGCCCCTATAAAAAAGAGCCACTTAGCTACGAAGTCCTTGATGACAAAAAACTAGAAACTGTTCTTTCTGCATACAAGTCTGATATTCCGCTCGGAATGCTCGAAGAAGAAGAAGACTTTAGAATCTCCGTGGCAGGTGCTCAAGAGAAAACGGCTCTCCTATTCGTTGATGAGCAATGGTGTATACCGAAAGGAAACACCCCCACCACTCACATCATCAAACTGCCAATAGGCGAAATACAACAAGCCAACGCGACCCTAGATCTCAAAGATAGCGTAGAAAACGAGTACCTTTGCATTGAGTTAGCTAGAGCTCTAGGGTTTGCAGTTCCCAACGTCCAAATAATCCAAACAGACAACATTAAAGCTTTAGCTGTAGAACGCTTTGATAGACGCTGGACAAAAGACAGAGCAGGCTTGCTACGCTTACCTCAGGAAGATATCTGCCAAGTATTTGGTATGCCATCATCCATTAAGTACGAATCTCAAGGTGGCCCTGGCATAGCTCAGATCATGGAGTTATTAATGGGGTCAAGTAATGCACTAGAAGATCGGTATAACTTCATGAGGTTTCAAGTATTTCAATGGCTCATTGGCGCTACAGATGGACATGCTAAAAACTTTTCTATCTATATTGATAAAGGAGGCAGCTACAGACTCACTCCATTCTACGATATTTTGTCAGCCTACCCACTACTGGGAGGAAAAGGGCTCAATATCAGAAAGCTTAAGCTGGCGATGGGATTGAAAGCAACAAAGGGCAAGAAGTATGAAATCAGTAAAATCCTGCCTCGTCACTTTTTGGATACAGCTAAAGCTGTAAACTTTAATCAAGACACGATGCAAGAGATAATTGATGAAATGAAAGATGCCTTACCGAAGGCGATGTTACAGGTAAGTGCTACATTGCCTAAAGGCTTTCCTGAGCATATCGTGAGCTCAATTTTTGAGAATACTCAGAAAATCGTTAAGAAGATTTAGCTATATCAAACCAGAATCATCAGGAAAATTAACATAAGCGGACGCGGGTTCAGTTCCTTTTTCAGTAAGAAATTGATGTAACATTCAATGTAACACTAAATTCAAACAATAACTTTAAATCATTGAATTTAAAACAAATTATGAAACCATTCAACTCCCACCAGCTCCACCAAACGTTTGGAAAGGGCCAACTCGCAAGAGTTGGCCCTTTTTGTTTATCTGGAATCTAGTGCGGGTTACTTTTTCTTACCCAATACATAGTCTTCATCGCTACTCACAAGCGCGCCGTACTTCAAGAAGTTCTTACCTAAGATCATGCTGTACTCAAAGCGAGAGCGGTCTTGAAGGTTGACTTTCACCTTCTTCTTTAAATCACCGAGTTTGACTTCCATTTCCACTACAGGGCGAATATTTACCTTCTCCCCTTTCTTGGCTTTAATACGCATCACATCTATAACGGGCTTAACAAAGTCTTGCTTGTCGCCTTGCTTGTTTTTATACGTGAAGCTCACCATATCTTGTCCGTCTTGCTTGAAACGTTTGATGTTTATCGCGTTCATTGAACTCACGTCGGCACCAGTATCTAGCTTGGCTGGGAATGTCATGCCGCTAACTTCGACAAACTCAACATGCCCTACTTTGAACAGAGGTTCCGCGTTCAAAAGATAGTCGGCACGGGTATTAATATACACACCCTCTTTAGCCATTTTTTTGCCTAAGATGAAGTAAGGCGCCTTTTCACTCATATCTAGCACATCTAGTGCAAATTCTCGTTCATGAGCTTTGCCAGAGACAACAAGATCAGCGCTGACGACTGGGCGAACATCTTTGCCGACTCTTAACTGTTTAATCACCTTTTTAGACACTCTTTGCTGCTCACCGTTAGCGTCTATCAGGAAGAATTCAACCTTGGCATCATCACCCGACCCCGTCATTTCATAGCTTTCCACTTTCAAAACTGGTGTGCTCACCGCAAATGAAGCAACAGCTTTGAGTGGAAAATTATCCAGTGTAATTTTCTCTTCTGGTGAAAGGATCAAAGGCTCGTCAGACTTCGTCGCCTCTTGGAAGCTCTCAGCACCTTGCGACAACAGATTTTCAGCATTGCTGTTGATCATAAAGTGCTCACTCGCAGTCATGGTGCCCACTCTTAGCTGAGAACCACTGCCTGAGCGATCACGCAGATACACTAAAATATTTCGTGTGGTGTCTTTATCTAATTCAACAGGGACATACACCAAAGGTCTTTGTTTACCACTTACGTTGAGCATACGAACCAGTGGTAAGCTCATCTCTTTTTTTTGACCATCGATACTGACGATATCAAAGGTCACTAGATTGTTTTTCTTATCGATATCAATCTCTTCCGCATGCATATTGCTGTAGCGGTTTACAAGAGAGAAGCTCGCATTCATAGCAAAGCCATTAATGGTAACCACTTCTTTTCTGCCTACAACGGTCGCCTTTTCTTGCTCTTGTAAATAATCGTAACCTGCAAACACCAATGCATTTTCAGCTAAGAAGGTTTTGCCAATCAGAATAGGCGCAGAGAAGTGGCTTCTATCGGTGAGATTGACGTCTGTCTCCAGCTCTCTGCCGGCGATTTTGAGCGAC
The DNA here is from genome assembly GCF_024347575.1 of Vibrio pelagius. Classification (NCBI taxonomy): domain Bacteria; kingdom Pseudomonadati; phylum Pseudomonadota; class Gammaproteobacteria; order Vibrionales; family Vibrionaceae; genus Vibrio; species Vibrio pelagius. Next base: position 728,769 of record NZ_AP025503.1, on the reverse strand, counting down.
ATTTTTATGGTAGGACGAAGTATCGGCGTGCTGCTCGTACGACTACGGATCATACTGACGCGCTCTAAAGGCGCCTCGATCAGCACCATATCTCCCGTTCGAGGATTTTGAACCTTAAACGACACCTCTGTTTTAAAAGGTTCGAAAGTGCTGCCATCCCAATCACTGTATGCAACATCGCCGTTCTCCAGAACCTCTTCCGTTAACGCTAGCATCAGCTCTTGGTCTTTGAGATTTTCATAATCTGGATGGCTGCTGGTTACGTGAATATCTTCTGCGTGCATCGACGTAGTTTCGGCTCCCGTATCGATTTTACCGATAAAAGGAATATCACTGAGCCCTTCCACGTTAGAGAGATAAACATTCTCAGTACGGCCTAGTACCGACTTACCATCAAGCTCGTAAGTTGGGTTTTGCGTGGTATGTGAAGCCTCAGTTGTGGCTATGGAATAGTGTGAAAAAACGAGTGTGCTTAATAGAGTTAAAGCCAAAGATATCTTTTTCATTAGTTGTTCCGTTGTCATCAGTTCACTAATAATACTGACGTTTTTGCTCAGAGTTACCTCGTCAGCAGTAGTTCTCACATAATGTTTACGTGGTGGCTTTTTCAATGACAAATCGATGACTTAACAGGTTTTGAACTCATCAATTATTGACTTTTTAGCAGCGTATTTTCGCAACGTATCTAGATAAACTTCGAAACGATACATCATTAAGTTCATTGAAGGTAAGGCAGCCTTTTTAAACGAATCAACTAACAGTATAGAAGCTAAATGATTATTTCTTTTAAGTATTTATGTCACCATTTTATAAACTTAGCATTACAATACCTTAGTTTCTTTGGTAGTATCCGCGCCGAATCTAGTTAACTGAATGTTGCGATGCATATATCAAGAAATACGCAAATAAAACAAAAAGTAATGGCGATTTACGTCATTGCTGCTTTGCTATTTCAGATATATTTGTTAGCCACGATGGCACTCAACCCATCACAAGTTAATAACAAAAACTGGCTGTCAGAAGCACAGGGAGAGAAGATTCTACTGTGTACAGCTGAAGGGTTTAAATGGGTCGATATTAGCGAACTCATCGAAGATAACGCGATGTCACCACTACCAATCGCTGAATTTCATGACCCACTCAAGTTTCAATGTCCTCTGCTAGAGATGTGCCAATTTTCTATCACCGTGATCGCAATGGTGCTAGCGGCATTGGCGGTTTGGTTATGCCGAATCGCGGCCTCATTCACGCCATATCACCACGTTCAAAGCTACCGTAAGATTTACCTCGCGCTAGCGCCTAAGCAATCTCCACCCACCGCTTTCGTCGCGTAACTCGGCGATCTCGCCGTACATCCACGTCTAACAAATCGAGTTCACCGCCTTTTATTCGACTGGCGGGACGTATTTGCACACATTCATTCCGTTGTGCACTACAAAAACAAGAAAGGAAAGTCGATGTTCAACCCAACCCCAGCAACAAAAGCGCTTGTTTCTGCTCTTGTCTGCTCAGCTTTGTCGGTTTGTGGTGGCGCTTCAAGCTCTGGCCCATCAACGTCGGCAACTCAGCGAGTGCCACTATTGAATTTGGACTTGGGTATTAAGGTAACTTGACTTGGTAATCTATTATTAAAAAAAGAGAGACTATTATGAAAAAGCAGCTCAACACTTTGATTCTATTTATCGCGACGCTTGTTAGTGTCAACGTCGCGGCTCATGAGTACACCGCTGATAGCATTCAGATTGACCACCCTTGGAGTCGTGAAGCGCCACCGAATGCGACTGTAATTGGAGGCTTTTTCCAGCTAAAGAACTTGGCGGCAGAGGATGACTTTTTGATCAGCGCATCAACCCCTATCGCAAGTCGTGTAGAGATTCACACTCATGAAATGTCAGACGGCATGATGAAGATGATCAAAATCGACAAGGTGCGTATTGGTAGCATGGAGACGGTGATGTTCAAGCCGGGCGGCTATCATCTAATGATCTTCAACCCAAATAAGTCTTACAAAAAAGGCGAACGCTTCCCAATGACGCTGCAATTTGAAAATGCAGGTACAGTAGAGGTGGAGCTCGCGGTTGAAGAGAACGCACACATGCAACATCACCACTAATTATTAGTTCATAAATAAGCCCCTTGTGATTTTTACCACGAGGGGCTTTTAAGTTTTAGAGCTATGGTTTTCCAAGAACTATGGCTGCCAATAGACAATCTCGCGGGTTCGACCTTGCGGATCATTGTCTTCACTTTCAGGAAATGAGCTCAGTTGATCAGAATGCAAAGCACAAAGCATTAGAGCGAACGCGTCGATGAGATCATCAGGCGCGACTTTCGATTTTTTGGTGGTTGCTACTTGGTGATTGAGCTTATCGATATGTTGAGGTAGATATCGCGCTAACAAATCGAGCCTTTGATGCTGGCCTTCAATGCTCTTTTTCGAATGCTCTAACGGCGCACCATTCAAAGTAGCGAACACCACCTCTGGGTGAGATTCTCGCAAATAGAGTTCAGGGTAAAAATTGAGTAACGCATCCACCTCGCGCACTTTTGGCAGAATGTACCAAGCCTGTTTAGAGAGCTTACGCCCACACAACTCGAAGTTAATCTCACAAGCTTGAAGGTAGCTTTCTGCATTAGCCGCTTCACGACAAGGCATTGGGAACACCGAAGCTCCGCGAGTTCTCGTTAAGTATTTTCGAGCCGCTTTATCACACAATCTATCAGGCGTTTTGGTATCACTGAAACCGATGGGGATATCAATCAGGCTATGAGCATCACGCAACTGTTCTGTTATCTGAGAGAGCTCAGCCACCACTTCAAGCTGCACCTCATCCTGCTGCCAACTCCAAACCACCCAACCCGCTTTGCAGGCATCTATGCCGATGTGTTTCATGAACTTAATCTTTCCAAGCGCTTACTTTTGTAGGCTCCATTGAAGCACGATTATTGGTCTTAAAGTAGTGAAGCATTCAACGATAATGAGTGGGAATCCAACGGATTCCAAAGTAAATGCCCAAAACGATACACGCGACAGTTGTAAAACCAGCAGGAGAGAAAATAGGCATTGCCACCAACAGCTGAGTATCATTACCGCCACCAGCCATAACAGCCCCTAGACCCATTAGTATACCCGCCAACAAGTGTCGTATAGCTTGGCGAATAGAGAGCAATCGAAACTCAAATGAACGTGTCCATACTGCCGCTGTAACCATACCGACCAGTAAACATAAGATTAAAATGAATCGCTCTTGTTCAGGCCAAAGATTGGAATCACCTGACCATAAAGCACCGCTCACCGATTTAAGTAAACCGCTTGGTGTCCAGTGCGGCTCATAGATAAATACTAAGCCTGCCATCAAACCAACTCCTAACATCGACAACCATAGCTTGCGATTCTTAGCTCCCATAAAAAAACACGCCACGGCAATGGCTAGAGATGCACCACCTAATATGAAATAACGAGTCTGTTCACCTATCAAAAAAGCCTCTCCCTTTAGCTCCAGAGGCAAAATAGGGACAAACAAAAGCCAAGCAATAAACCAGCCCATAATGGTCACCAACATAACTGTTTCTCCCCGCGCCAATCGGCTCACAGTAGAAACACCGCACCCGCTGTTCGCTGCTGCGCCAATACCAAATAACACACCACCACCCAACGAGAAAAAACTCGGCCAGAATCCAATAGTCGAACTTTGAGTTTCAGAAGTTAAACCCACAGACATGGATACCCAAGCGAGTGTGCCACTCATCAAGATGGCTACTAAAAACATTGGCGCTCCTTTTTGCGCTTTTTTTACTCCTCTCACCATGCACAGCCCAGTGCTCTGAGCGAGATAACCAAGCAAAAAGATGCTAACTAAGGATAAGAAAAACAGCATTATCGGCTTCCCTCTTATTGGTTGCTTTTACGACACCAGTTCGTTAAATATAGGTGATTACACAGCATATAAAGGCATGTTATGTCGTATGAACTGATCAATTGGTACCAAACCAAACATGTCGATTACCTTGGCGAGAACCCAATAAGCCCGCAATCTGAACGCCAGCTACAACACCTACAAAGCGAGATAATTAGGCCACTTCAGACCCAGCTCGGCGAAGTACATATTACCTACGGCTACACCAGTCACTCTTTGCTTCGTTGGATATTGAAGAACAGCCCAGGTGACATGGCTCCAGACATTGACCAACACGCTTCCATGGAACTCAACAGCAAAGGCAAGCGTATCTGCAAACGCGATGGCGCAGCCTGCGATTTCTATGTTAAAGGTTATGAAAATAGAATGGATGAAGTCGCGAAATACATTTGCACTCATCTAGCGTTCGACCGCCTGTACTTTTATGGAAGTAGCAAACCGATTCACATCAGCATTGGCCCTGAAAACAGCCGGTATGCACTGATTCGGCAAGCACGAAGTGATGGGCTTCGCGTAAATACGAAAAGTGCAAAAGGCAGCGCCACACATACCTTATTCGATGGCTTATAATCGAAAAAACATCTAAGAGGACAAGGAATGAACGAAGAACTGTTTGCCGAGTTGGTGGCACAAATCAAAGTGGGGAAACAATTGCCGGATGCCGTTTACCTTCACAGAGACGCCTTTAATGCCCTTCCGAACATTCTCACTCAATTCATTCCTGCCGTGGCAAAAGCCGTTAGCTTAGAAGACGACAACTGGAACCTAGTAAAACTGTTCAAGAAAGAATTCCGCTTATCCCTGCTTAACTACCCTGACTTTTACTCCGATTCCTACCCTGCTTTAAAACAGAGTTTGAATGTCGACCTCTCTAAACTCAGTCATAAAATCATGAGCTACGAAGGCTCCGATAACCCTCCGATTTTGCACCGCAAAGAGACCATGATTCTGCCCGACAGTGAATACTTCGAGCACTTCACCTCTTTAACACAAGAAGGTGAAAATGCAGGGCTGTACGAGAACAGTCGCTTGATCGGATTTAAGCGCTCATGGGAGAACTTGATTGCACGCCATGGCTACGAGCTTGTCGATGGCCGCCTGTTTCGTAGCTCTGCAATCTCGCAAGTAGAAGATGCAGGCATAGACAGACACAAAACTGCATTAGTGCGACATGAGTTATCTGCACCGATGAAAACATTGGTAAAGCATGGTTACTTGGAAGGCTCCTACTCTATTTTCGACTACGGTTGCGGCCGAGGCGACGACTTAAGAGAGCTTGAAGCGCATGGTTTAGATGTGCTTGGTTGGGACCCGACCTTTCAACCGGATAACGACAAGGTTAATTCCAGCATCGTTAACTTAGGCTTTGTACTCAACGTTATTGAAGATCAAGATGAACGGTTGGAGGCTTTACTAGGTGCTTGGGAGTTAGCCGACAAATTCCTGGTGGTGTCTGTGATGCTGGCAAACGAGAACTACATTGCGCAGTTCAAATCCTATAAAGATGGGGTAATAACCTCTCGTAACACCTTTCAAAAGTACTATGCGCAATCTGAAATAAGAGCATACATAGAAAGAAGCCTTCAGGAAGACGCCATTACTGTCGCACCCGGTATTTTCTATATATTCAAAGACAAGCTCGAAGAACAGCAATACCTACAGAGTAAATACAAACGACACCACAAGTGGCAACAACTGACTTCACCAGAACCTATCGAGGCAAAAGATAAAGCCAAGCTGCTTATCACTCAGCATCAAGATTTGTTCAACAGTTTTTGGAACACCTGTTTAGAACTAGGCCGTATTCCTGCCAACGACGAATTTGAACACTCCGACAAAATCCGAGAGCTCATCGGCTCACACAAAAAAGTGTTCAACTTGCTGCAAGAGATGTTCGATACTCAAGAGTTTGAGCAAGCAGAAAAGAGTAGAAAAGAAGACCTGCTGCTGTACTTTGCGATGGGTCTGTTTGAGAAAAGAAAGCCGTACACGCAGCTGCCAGAGCCACTAAAGCGCGATATCAAAGCGCTGTTTGATGACTATAAAACTGCCATTAACCTGGCCGCTGAGCTGCTGTTCGCGATTGCCGACACCGACTTAATCCAGCAACAGTGTGAAAAAGCCCATACCCAGTTACCAGCCAGCCTTCTCAACGAAGGACATTCGTTGATTCTACACCGAGATTTTATTGATGATTTACCATTACTGCTGCGAGTCTACGTAGGCGCGGGGCTACAAATGTATGGTGAGCTAGATGAAGAGATAGACCTTATCAAAATTCATATCACATCAGGTAAGCTGACTCTCACCGCCTATGACGACTTTGAAAAGTCAGTTCCTTTCTTAGTCGAGCGCATAAAAATCAAGATGGCCGAGCAAGACATCGATTTCTTCGATTATGTAAACGAAGAGCGCAGGCCACCACTACTGAATAAGCACCTTCTTCTTACTAATGAGCATACGGATTTCACCAAGCAGCATAGCTTCGATAAACGGCTCGCTAAATTATTAGACGTTGCATGGGATCAAGACGTGATTCTGCATAGAGCAGAACTAGAAGAAAGCCTTATTAAGCATAATAAGAAAATAAAAGGCTTTCGTTTCGTTAACTATTAATATAATAAGGAGGTAAGCTGATACGATAAGTCCGCCTTGCCTCTTCTTCAGATAACCCGATAGCGGATAAAACGTGTGAAGGGACATTAGATATCGCATTACAGGCTGAACCTTGTGAAATAGACCAATTATGCGTTTTTGTAAAACGTTTCACTTCATTATCATCAGAAAAAGTTACATTCCATGTAGTAGGGACGGCTCTATCCCCACCATTACGAGTGAACTGATAAGATTGAATTAAATTTTCGAATTCAAGCTGTTGCACACTAGGCCTAATAGGAAACGAACCTACTGCTTCCCCTAAACCAACAATTAATGGTGTCGGTGAAGTACCTCCACGAATACCGAGCTCTTGTCCACCACCATGGATCAATGGTACGAGATCAGAGTAGCGGGCATCACGGACATATAAAACACCAACCCCTTTAGGGCCATATATTTTATGACCTGATAATGACAGCATCTCAATATTCATATCATCAACGTCGATATCGAGTTTACAGAAGCTTTGAGCCGCATCGGTATGAAATGGGATTCCATGTTCAAAGGCGAGCTCACCAATTTCTTCAATCGGCTGGACTGTCCCAAGTTCATTGTTTACATGATGGATAGAGATCAGCAATGTATTAGGTTTTAGTGATTTTTCGACGGCACTAATGTCAATCAATCCGTGCTCATTTGGCTCAATATAGCTAACTTCAAAACCTATCGCCTCAAGAAAGGCACAAGTACTCAGGACACATTTATGTTCGATAGACGAGGTAATGATGTGGCCTTTCGACTCCAAATGTTGAAACGCTATTCCTTTGATTGCCAAATTATTTGACTCACTAGCGCCGCTGGTGAAGATGATTTCACTAGGCATGGCTCCAATTTTATCAGCAATGATTTCCCTTGCCTCTTGTATCGCTTTACTCGCACTCTCACCATCGATATGTGCTGATGAAGGATTTGCAAAGTTTTCGTCTTGCCATGGCTGCATTGCTACTTTCACGGCGTTTGATACTGGGGTTGAAGCTGCATAATCGAAGTAGTTATTCATTGTTTACTAATTTAATACGTTGACTACAGTATTGTCTATTAATCACTAAGTACTCTTTGTAGTACATTTCAATAGAAACATAAAGGTTTATTAAGTCCCGAATTCACGTTAGAACGGCACTAACCCCGTTCCTAAAGATAATCTCGCATAGGTTGTTTCCTCTTTACTTTTCGTTGAGCAAAGAAGTTACATATACCGTTGTTACAGTCAAACCTATGCGAATTACCCCAGCATTGCTGAAAGTTGAATTGTTTATGACCAATATTCGACTACTTTTTCAACCAGCCCATCAAATACCTGCGTATCAGTGAAACCAACTTGAATCGAGTATGTTTCTCCCTCAGTCTTAACAATTCCATGTCCGTATCCCAACAGACTTTCTGCCCCAGATTCCCCTAGAATGATTTCAGAGTTCTGATCTCTATCAACCTTTAAGGCAATTTTGGTGTCTAAATTTGCCCGTAAGAGTGGGAAGACCACATCAGCACTAGGCCGTTGTGTTGCCAAAACCAAATGTATTCCAGCAGCACGGCCTTTTGAAGAAAGTCGAACAATAATATCTTTAGCTTCCGCCTTAAACGCGTTATCTAATATCCAATCTGCAAGCTCATCAAAAAAGACCACTTCTCTAGACATTCGCTCACTAGGGTACTTACGATTGTATGCCTCAAAGTCTTTAACATTCAAAGTCATGAGATGCGTATAACGCTCATTCATCAAACTCTCGAGCTCTTTTAATCTTTCAACAGCTTCCTCTTTATTTAGCACAACTGGATGAGCTAAATGAGGCGCTTTAGAGTATGCCGCAAACTCAACTTGCTTAGGGTCAAACAACCTTAATTTCAAATTATCTGGAGAATTGGTCATCAATAAGTCGATTATCATATTATTCATCAAAATAGATTTACCAGATTTCGTTTGACCACCAATTAAGGCATGAGGGCTTGCACCATCTAATTTAAAGAAAACGCTACTTTCACTAAATTCATCCTGACCGAGCATGATCTTATTATTGAAATCTTGCTCTATGGTAGCCTTACGTTCTTCTAAACTATTATTTAGTAACTTACCAAAATAGACTGTAGCTCGCTTATCACGATCAAAAACCAGTACCATCACGCCTTTATCGGGATATACACGACGTAGTGACAATCCCACGACCGAGAGAAAGTTATCTTTAAGTTTGAGAACTTTACTAGGGCTTAAATTCACATCACCGTGCAACTTAATTACTATCGAATTTGGAGTTACTAAGCTTTCTGAGAAGTTGGAAGGGAGATTTGCGTGCCCAAAAATCTTACGAATATTGGCTTTTATTGAATTGATATCGATCTCATTTTTTTCGATTTCATCTATATTCGTCTCTAAGTAACCAATACAGTGATTAATTATTTCCAGTGAAGACTTTTCTCCGCTTAGCCTTTTATCACCCTTTTCTAGAGCTTTTGTATATTCTACCGTAGTAGGTTCAGGACTATCAACATTTGAGACATTTTCTTCTACTTCACTTAAAGTAGCTGACGAATTTTCGGGTAATCTTTCACTTTCAGTGGAGCTTGTATCATTATTATCGATAAGTGAATCTGTATTAATCGATTTATTTAACGATAGTTTTGAGAAGTTAAATCTATCAAATAACCTTAATGGACTTTCATCTACTAGCGACTGAAATACTTGCTTTGTGTCTGCTGAACTTAATTTCAGTTGGCATAAATAATCAGTGTCAAAAACAACATCTGAAGACGTACCAACTTGAGCGTTATCGTAATGAAACACCACTGATAACCCTGAAACATTGATATTCACTGCTTTTTTATCTAATGCGATAAGGTCATAGAACTCAAACTTACTAGGATCGAATTTAAAATGTCCAACGATAAACTCGTAGAATTTATTCAGCCAATATTCAAAGTCAATGTCTTCGTATGAGCGCAACATTGATGATATTAGATCAACAGTTGACTTAACTTGTTTGCAAGATTTAACGGACTGTTCTGTTGAGCCGTTTGTTAATTTTGACTCACTGACAATCAAGTTGATTGTAGTAACACCCGATTCATTTTGATATATATAAACCCCCAATAAATCAGAAATATAATTTACGGTTCGGCCAATCGACTTAAATGCATCATCTTCGATAGAAGATTTAAACCAGCTTAAATAATCATCTAAGTGAACCCAAAAGATATCTGAAATTTTTGAGTCTTTGTCATAAATGCTCTCAAGAAGCCAAGCAGCTCCCGCAGTCCCTACAAGGTCATGAGAAAACTTACCGTTACCTACAGATCTTAGCAACGTATCACTGCTGAATGAGTTTGACATAGAGAATATTTTATCAACTAAATCCTCGACTTTTTCAGGGTGAACCAGTTGCCAATCGCGCATATCAGAGTTTAAATTCTTAGTAATATATTGCGTTTCTTTATCTGTAATAATAGCTAAAGAACGTTTGCTACCTTCACCTTGAATATATCTCAAAACTCTTCGGCTATTATCTGAGCTATCTACCGGATCATTTTCACTACATGCATTTAGCGTTTCTTTACTTAATAAATAGTCATAAATAATAAGCCAATTACACTTACTTAATCCTTTCGATATTTCATCTTTCAAGCCTACTTGACTAACTTCTCTACAAAAAGAAGTTGACTCATGTCGGTTATTTACTTTTAAAAATGTAGACAGAAAAAGTTGCCCTTTACTATCATTAACATGGTTATTCATCGAAAACTGTGTTTTTCTAGCAATAGGATCAGAAGGTACTTTTCTTGATGCACAATACTCCCAGCTCAATGCATCAAACTCTCTTTGAATATACTGAGGAGCAACCTCTGCAACTTTATTATGAGCAAATAATGGATCAAAATTATAGATAAGATCTATCTCTCCATCTTCTACCTCATCAATATCATTAACGATCCGAATCGTAATATTAGAGTCAACTCGGTTAGTATCGAAGCTCTCACAAATAGTTTGATAAACGCTATCTAAAGCTTTCCGATTACTACAATTAAACACTAACGATATTGATAATTTCTCTTCGTGATTGTCCGATATTTTTAACAACTCATCATATACTGAAAGTAAATGTTCATAAGAAGTGAGCCCTATACACAATATCTGCAGGTGGTGGCGTTCATTAGGGTATGTTTCTAAAAACTTTATAGCCGTTGCATTAATAACTGATTTTATTTCAGAGTCGTTTATTGCATTTTTTGAAGTACTTAATTTTCCAAACTCGTAGTATCCAGATTTTGAATTTGTTGAGACCAAGTCAGAATAGCTGTTATCATCGAGTTTCTTAAGAAACAAGCTTTTACCATTATTGTCAAAAAGTTCTCTGAAAAGCTTTGCTAAAACACCATCACTTTTATTCGCAATACTTAAAGATTTATTAGCGAACTGTGAGCTAATATTCTTTAACATAAGATTTCTTTGAGATTGCATTAACAGGCTATACGGAGACCACGGAAGGTAAATACAATAATTTGCATTTTCTGTAACGTTAATCGTATGAGCGCTTAACAACTCATATACTAAAGCATTATTTATTTCTTTGCTTGAACTTAAGGAATATATAAGCTCAATTAGGCTTCTTAATTTGACTTCAAGCTCATCATCAACCGAACACAATGGATTAAGGTAAAATAAATCTGCTGTGTTTTTCCAACATTTGAAAAAGTCAGAAAATGACTCCATCACTTGAGTATGACCATCATGGCTAAGGTGATTATGGTTTTTCAAGTCTTCCAATAATTTTTCAAAAACATCTGTTTCTTTATCAGATTTCTTAACAACTGCACCTTTCTTCATGCTTGTGCTTACAGCTAAAAACATATGAATGTTTGTAATTGTTGGAGTGCTTTCTGCTCTCTTTATAAAGAGTGGATCCAATGATAGGTCGTATTTATGAAAAAATCCTTTTCTATCTGAGATTTTTGCAAAATCTAAATATTTAGATGATTCAAATCCATAAGGATTAAAAATCCATTTTAGTTCCCAACTATCAATAAGGTCATCACCGCCTTTCTTACGCCTAATAACTCTAAATGAAAGCTCATTTACAGCTTTGGACTCACCGTTTTTTCGATTTTTTGAGTCGACTGATGAAGCAAAACCTTCATTGAAGACTTTGCCAAATTCAACTTTAAAATTATCTCCGAACTGAGACCAAAAGGACGCTAGATCTTTATATTCATTATTAAAGTAATTGATTGCATACCAGTTCTTCCGCTCTAAACTTCTTCTTGTCCTATCTTTTGCTAGGCTGAGAACTATTTCATCATCACCTAAGTCATTTAGTAAAACAGACTTTGATAAAACCTCTAATAGTCCAGTTATCAAATCATTACATTCAGTAATTTTAGATCCCGTGATTTCTTTCAGCCACGCTTTATCTAGCTTTGAGTTTTCAGAAATGTCCTTGGAATAGCTAAAGTAAAACTTTCTAAGATCGTTAATTTCTGGTTTCTGAGACGGTGAGTTATCTACTAATCCAAGTAATTCAATGTATTCTTCTTCCAAATCAATATCGTTGTCAGCTAAGAATACTTGAGTTTCTGCACCTAATAAAAATTTCGGCTTTGCGCTTTTTACCTGTAATACTGAAGGATATGGAAAAGAGCAATCGTAAAGTTTTTGTAACTCTTGTTTTTGAGCGACAGTTAATTTTCTGTCTTCTTGATAAAACGCTGTAAAATACTTTAAAATATCTATGCAAAACTCATCATAGTCGTTTCCGGATTGCTTAATTGTATCGATATTATTTTTTATTTCAGACAGCTCAACCTCTTTGTCTTTATTAATTGCTCGCCAAAAATTTATATCTTTGAACAACGTTTTAGTTACGATTGACCTAAATATTCGACGATATGAACCGCCCGAGTTTTTAAGAGGTAAGAACTCTTCAAGCCTATTTATACCGCCTAAGTGAACACAACTCTTACCTAGAGCATAATAAAACTTTCCATCTCTAATAGTTTCTTCAATTACCCCATCAATAAAGGCATTAATCTTGTCTATTTCAATAAAAGGTCTGGCATTCCATTTAGAGTTGGTTAACTCAGAGACAAACTTAGAAAGTTCAGCTACATATTCATCAATAAAGAAAGCTTGCTCAGTATGTTGGCGCTTCGCCAATTCGACCCACTTTGTTATTTCGGTTTGCTCAAATACCGTACTTTGATCAATGCCTCGAACTTGCTCCATTGTAGGCTTAATTTCTGCCATCAACATTAAGCAAAAGAAATTCCCTTCTCTATTTCTTTCATGAGCCATTTCCGAAAAACTATGCTTATCAATTTCAACATTTTGATACTGCTCATGTTTTTCAACGACAACGATAAAACCATCATCTGAACCTAAAGGCTTGATTGGAAAATCATGATTAGAATTAATATTATTGATAATTTCTTCAACCAAATTTGCATCAAATTCTTTTAAAACAAAGCGACCAGGTATTCCACTTCCTTTATTTGATTCACACCAATCTCGATATTCTTTTTTAACAATCTCATAAAAATATTTTGCAAGAGATCTCATACCGAATCCTCCCTGTACGGATTAATTACATAACTACAAGCGTCTGATAGGTGCCTTAACATTCCCATTTGATACAACAAAGAAGCAAGTTCTTTAGAGTTTCGATTTAGATCCCTTTGAATTAATTCATTATGCGCAGTAGGAGAGGCATCTATAAAAATGGAATATTTATCCTTTAACACTTTTACAAATTTATTAAATTCAAGCCGCTTATTATTGCCAAGAGTGGTAACGACTAGTGAGTGAAGAAAGTCTTCAGTAAGAACATACCTGTAGCTTCTTGTATTCTTTTTAGACAAAAAACCTATTTCTCTAAAACAAACATTAGGATAATTTGAAATATGGTCTATTAAGTATTTATGAGCACTTTTTATTTCTGATTCTTTGAAGCTTTCTCGCTCACTCTCTTCAACATTCTCAAGCTCAGAAGCGTATAGCTCTATAACTGCATTAACTCTCGAATCTAAACACCTTTTCAACTTATTTCTTTGAGTTGAAATGCTTTGAATTGATGTTTTTCTAATACTGTTAGTTGCCTTGGACAAAACCTCTGAAATATAGGTAGGACGTTTTAATTCTTTAGCATCAGAGCTGTTATGGTAAGTTTCACCAATTGCTAATATATAGTTGCCAGTATGGTAGCCAATGAGGTCAATCATTACCTTTACTTTATCTAATCTTTCTAAATCTAACGACAGCACCTGCTTTAAATCTTTGGCAAGCTCATCAAATAGACTCAGGGAGTTATATGGTAGATAGCCTAGACTCTTACGACTAGTTTCAGATAATTGAATACGTTCTTCTTCTCGCACCAATAACTTAGCGATGGTAGAAAATGAAGTGTTTTGTTTTTCTAACCATGACTCGAAATATTGTTCTAATTCAATTCGAGTATCTTGGTCAGAGCGGCACAACATTAGGTACACTAATTCACCACCTCGACAAAAAAACCTTCGGTCTTCAGTAGACTTTTTGTTATCAAAGTCACACCAGACATAATCTGATGATATTGGATAAATGAACTTTGATGTCCACCTTTTTTTAGATAAAGGATCAAAAGTCAATGAACTTAATATTTTTATCGCAATATAAAAGCTATCAAATGACTCGAAGTTGTTCTTAATATGATCAATATCATCATCAGAAAACCTATATAAATCGCCTTCTATTGCTTTAAGGTATTCAAACTGCCTTTGCCATTTCTTCTCTTCTGATAGCTCTGAGTTGATGATAGTTTCTAATATTTCATTTTGATATATAAGAATTCTAAGCTTAAAAAATTGTCTATGTTTAAAATACAAAGTGTTATTTTCTGGAGAAAAAATGGCATCAATTAGTCCTGCTTCCTTCGCGCGAAGCTGACTTTCAATGATGCATAAAAGCTCAAAAAATAGAATTGATGGGGTTTGATCTTGCCTAAATCTGTGACCCCAAATATTTTCAATAATAGGAATATGTTTTATCGAGTATTGTTTTTTTAACTCAGAAGAATAAGTGTGTAAGCTATCCATGGTTTACCTTTAAAGCTGAAGACCTAAACTCTCCACTGTTAATTTTATAAGTATCTATTCTTTTTCCCGAAGCCCTTGAGTTTTTACTTATTTGGGAAGCTAGTTTAGATCTGAAAATTAATAATTTCTTATAAAGTCTAGGGTTAGTCGTATTTGGTGGAGAGCCTTTAGCAACTTTATGTAAAAAGTCGAATAGCTCGACAGTTAAAGTTAACTTCAGCTTAACATCCCGATCAATATAAAACTCTATAACAGGCTCTATTCGTGATCCTGTTAACTCAAAATCACCTTTAACCTTATTAATAATAATATCTCTATCTCTTACATCATCACCATGGAATATTGATATGGGTGTAATCGAACCTTGATCTTTTTCAGGAACATACAACCGGTCTTTCCCTGTACCTTCAGAGATATATCTGCCGTGAAATACCCTGTTCAATGCCAATACAATAAGGGAAATCACTTCAACATCATCACAGTCATCATTAGCTACGAGATTTTGATAAACGTTACTTTTGAAATAAGTGAAGCTTGAAAATTTTTGAAGCTCATACGATCTTGCGTCATTGTTTTGATAGCAATAAAGTTGCATTCTTGAGCGTCTTACAATAGCTCCCCAAAGTTCAGGATCAATTCCACTTTCTACAGATTTTTTAGAATCAAATAATTCATTAAAATCATCTAAAGGAATTTCAATATCTCTACTTTCTTTACATTTTAGTAAGTTATCCCAATAATTTGTAGATAGTTCACCAAAATTGAGCTTGTTAATTTCTGAATATGGTCTCGCATTATGCATTTTATGAGGACCAAGGTTCATCCCCCAAAAACCTACTTCAATTGATGACTCATAATTGAGTCCGTCACGGTCAGCTAACCTTTTTATTCGATTGCACGTGAAAATTTGGTAGTTATTTTCTTTTTTAGTTACTTTTAAATGTTTCGCTTTAGGCGTAGAAGCTAAAATAGTATTTGTAGCGAGATTTAAAAGCTCTCGAATTGTAAAATGCTCATTATTCAATTGCAGTAGCAAAATAATATTACTTAGATTCTCTTTAATATGAGGCTTTGACCTCAGAAGGCTATATTTTTGATAAATAGGACAATAATTAGACTTCTTTCCTTCACAAGAGTCACATGACTCCCACCCGGAGTGACTCAAAATCTCATCGATAATTAATGAAAAATTATCTTTAGCATTTAATTTAGAAAGATTAACCAGTTTTATGAGTTCTTGCTGAGAACATGAACTAAAACCTAAATTTATCTTATCTTCAATAATTTCTTTTAATTGTCTTGCTTTTTTAATTAGGTCTAAATCATTTTCTGATGAAATAAAGCTGTCAATTTCATCCACCAAAATACCATCATTTACTGCTATCAAAATAGGTTTATTAGTAAAGCCATTACGTAACACATCAATAAGTTCATTGATAATAATTGAAGTATTTTCTGAAGAAAGTTCAGAAAAATCTTTAACTATGGTTTTTTCATTACTTCTAAAGAAGCTCTTACTATTCCAGTCATCTTCATCAAATAACTCTCCTTCAATTTGCTTTACTATGTCCCGGCATAACTTAGTCTTTCCGTCCCCAGCTGTACCAGTGAGAATTATTACTCCGTGACTATCCTTAGATTCAAATTGTTGAGTTATTTGTTTTTGCCATTCAAACTTAATATTCAAAGGTTGCTCTAGCCCTAAGTTTGAAGCAACTTTCCTAACATATTCGTCTTGAATTTGATTTTTACCTTGACAATAACCTTCTAAATACTTTATCCATTTGTTTATTTTCCAGGACATTAACAATTCCTTCCATATATGGTCGAATTTTTCACAAAACGCTTATATCTATTCACTAGTGATATTTTAACTGAGGTTTACAATGAAACAACTAGTGTTCGTCAAGCTATGTATATATTTTAACTAAAACAAAAAAAATAATAATTTTCAAGCAGGTAAAGGTACGATATACCTCACAATTTCACTCTTTACCGATTTTTGGCATTGTTTTCGAAATTATATTCAAGTCGATAGGAAATCCTAAGGGTTGTGTATTAGTCGATACACAGAGTCTCTGACCTGCTAAAAAATATGTCGCAAGTATGCCATTTCTCACGCGATGTTCTACACGTGGAGGAAAAAGTATGCGGAGATGTAATGAACAAGAAGAATTGTTGAACATGATACCGCCACTAATCAGTAGTCATTATGAATGAAGAACCAGTAGTGAACCGCTAAACTCTTAAAATTTCTAGCAGAGTCGCTGCTCTACATATACTCCTTAAAAGTATCGGCTGTCAGTAACAATTGTAAGGCTGACGGCTCCATCATGGACTGTGTCATTGTTTCAGAACTCAGAACCAGTTTAGTCGTCAATTCAAACCGATATCAAAGCCACGCGCAATATAGGAGAAAAATGAGCGCATCAACGCTCACCTTTTGGTTATAGCCTTATTCACCAGTTAATTACTTAATGGTTAACAAAACCGGCTCTATGATGACATATCGTTGAGTGGTTTTCATTGATATCACCGTAAGGTCATAACTTAGTTCACGCGAATTATGCAACAAAGCCTTTATTTATAACAGGCTACACAAGCACCGCCGCCTTCCTGCTCATCGTAAATTTCATCCATAAAATCTCGGTCCACATCACTTACATCGACTTGCAGGACATTGATTCGTTTGCGTTTTAAAAAGCGCTCACGTTTCTTATCATGCTCAGATTTTATACGAGCAATTCGCTTCGGATCCTCGAGTGTGGATAAAGGAGTATCTTTTCCTAGCCAATAGAATGTGCCATTACCCTCGTCATCCTCAGCCCTCTTCTCGTAATTTTTGGCTTCTTCGAATGCCTCTGGATGACGCTCTCGCAGGCGAACCCATTCGATTTTTCTTTGATAGAAACAGAATGTACAGCCACTACGCGACCTCCAATCATAATATCCAGGCAACCCTTGAGCTTGGGCACTCTTGGGGTTATTTCGAGCTTCTTCCGTATCAGCGAACAAATCTGCTTGCTGTAAAATATCTTTGACGCCCGCCAAATCAATACCATCATCCCGAAACGGCATTACAGTAACAATGTCACGATTACTTGTTGCCTGGTACCCTTCGCGATAAGGCTCATCGGCTCTGATGCCAACATATGTAATTACTTGATAACCTTCATCTAAATACTTTTGAATCCACTTCTCAAATGGAACGAGCTTCATTTGTATAGTGCACCAACGAGCTTGTGGTGAAGGCAGATAGTCATTGTGCTCTTTCAACCAGTAATCAAAGTCCTTTTTCTCTCGGTTTGACGTGCAAATCTCCTCGTAGGGATCTATGATTTTCTTACCTATATAGCCCTCTAATCGATTTACAAACTCAATCACCTCAGGTAATTCCTTACCGGTATCAGTAAAGTAATAAGTCAAATCAACTTCCGGGTGCTTGTCACGCATGTAAATAGCTAACGCAGCGCTATCTTTACCGCCTGATAACCCGAGTACATGGAGTTGTTTCTTATTGGGGTCTATCATTTTGATTTTTCTCCTAGCAACGCTTCAAGAGACTTCATTAGAATAATTTTCTGCTCTTGTACTGATACACCAGATAGCATTTTGTCTATTTGATTGAGAGTATCTTGATGATCTTTATCTTCTAACGATTTATCAACATTCCCGATATTATTAGCGAAGTACTCAGCTAATTTGAAGCGTTCTACAAATACAACCAGCTCTGAGTTGGCCTTCTCTATTGCTAAATCATTCCAATTCCGTTCAGCTTTAGCTGACAAAAAGGAGATCATATTAGACGTCCATTCGTCAGTATCTTTACTAGTAAATTCACCAAGACGTCTAGCGAAAGTCTTCAAGCCTGAATCAGCAGTATAATTTTCAACACTAATTGCCCGTTCAAGAAACGCTGCGTTTACAGGCCCATTGAATAATGTATTAATGCGTCCTCTGAACTCACTCAACATTCTTCTATGAGCAGACTTCAGCTCGTCACAAACCTCAGTTATAACGCTCACTAACTCTTCATCGTCTTTGGTATGCAGAACCGCAGGCAAATCTTCAAGCAAAAACTTATTAGGGTCATCGGCCTTTAAAGCCACTAGCCTAAATGCTCTTGCGTTATTCGATAATTGTTGTGTGCTCTTTACCCACCCCGATAGACTTGCAACAAAAGAAACAAAACCTTGAGCTGCATAAAGTGTACTTTTCGTTGCGTCTGACTTATTTATTATTCTACATAAAGATTCAATGTAGCTTTTTTTTACGCCATCATCTTCAAAGTACCTTACACCTACGCTCCGTGGCTCTTTAATTAGTTTATTTACGAACTCTTCATCGGCACCTGTTATATAGATAAACTTATTTGTTACGTCTTTATCATAGAAAGCGAGATTATCTCTTTGTGCTAACACAAGAGATAGAGTCCAGATTGGAATTAAGCCACTTGTTAAACCATAAGGTTCAGCCGACCAAAGGTCGACAATATCACTAAGAGGAACTACACCATCAACACTGCGTTTTTTTACATGACTAATTGCATCATTCCACAGTTCATATACTTTCTGCTGTTGTTTTTTCTGAGCTCCTTTTAATCTAGGCTCAATTGTTGGCATTACAAAATCAAAATCGCCTTCACTATTTGCTGTATGCAAATTTAGATTTTGTAAACAAGATTTATACATTGCCATTTCTGGCGGAGTTCCGACAATGGCGAGGTCTTTTTCAAAATACTCTTCAACCATCTTAACCATCAACTTCTTTCTAGCCGAAACAGCGGCCCCCGAAGGTTTAGCTCGATTGATCAATTCGTTATAAAGTCGCGGGCATTGTGGGTAAAGATCTTTTGCGACGTTACTTGCCACGGTTGATAGGTTTACACCTTCAGTCTTTTTACCTTTGTTGTACCAAGTTGCACTATCAAACAAATCAGCATAGACATTATCGAACGCAACTTGCGTTAAGTTAATACGATATTCCAATTCTCTTCGAGCAATACGGTCATGTTGAATGACTGGATTATGTCGTGAAATGTTATCTAGACAGATTAAATCATTAATAATCGACTTTAATTGGTCAATAGCACTTGGTGCTGTTCCAAAAACATATTCCGGGTATTGTTTAGAAATAATATTTGCAATATCTGCATCGCCCGACGTCAGTAAAATGAAAACTGAGAATTCAGTTGAGTTTAGCTTGTTCTTTTTCTTGAACTTAGCACCATCAAAACTGCCGGTTTCAAAAACCATTTTCATCCAGCGTAAAACACCCACTTCATGATAATGACTTTTAGCAACAACATGATCGGATTTAGTTTCTAGAAACTTTTTCCATTCATCACTACTGCTCTGTTTAATTCTTTCATTCTCAAGCTCTTCATCAATATCAACATCGCTTCCTTCAAATACGGCATAGGACTGCAGGTGCTTGCGATAAACGATAAGGTTTTGTTCTTTGAGTTTATCAAGAGACAAATCTATTTCATCTGAGTTATATTCGTCTAATGCTGCATGCAAGACACTCTTCGTAGAGTAAAGCCCTAGTTTACGACCGAACATATTCAAAATCGCGACAGTCTTAATTAGCTCTTCAACAAACCCTTTTTCTCTTGCTTGCGTACGCTCAACTGCATCTTTTGCTTCCGACCACGCTCTTGCATCAGGCGAAGAAAGTATTAAGTGATCTAAATTCGTCTCGATGTAATCATACAAATCTGAAAGACGGTAGAGTACTTCTGCTTTATTGCTCCCAATAAATGACTGAAAACCATGATTTTCTACCGAGCCTAGAAAACCAAATGTACTCCGTTCATTTTGGCTAAATCGGCGTTTAGATAATGGCCCAAGTAAAAGGGTAGTTAATGGATGCAGAGGCAATGCTGATTCTAGCTTAGCCTTAATATTTATTGACTTAGATATCCGTGTATCTTCTAGTGCTTTAAGAGTACTTTCGACAACCGAGCTATTAACCCTGTAAGAAGGCTCTTGTACAATACTATTGCCAATCAACGTTACTGTTTCATCTTCAGAGACATTGAACAGTAGATCAGTGTAACGGCCTTGTACTTTAGCCCACCCTTCCTTCACAGATTGTGATTGTCCACGAGCGTATTCAGCAAATGCTTGATGTAAGAAGCCTACAAACAAAACAGGGAAATCTTTACGTGCCATTTTTTCAGCAAAATCTTGAAAAAATTGAAGATCTAGTTGCTTCGAGTTAAGGAACTCTAACGATTTACCCATTTCATCAAATAAAATAACAATCCCATCAAGAGAACTTTCAACTAACTTCATTACTTTGCTGAACGCCGCAAAAAAAGACTTCTCATCTTTTGGGGTTGGGATATGAGAAAGGTCGATATTATGAGCTTCAGATTCAGCTATTATAGATGACCATAATGCTGTAATTGGAGACTCAAAACTACACACAGATTTAACGACAAACCAACCATTGACTACTGGAATTTTCTTGTAAAAAAATTCAGAGAACTCAGGCTTAACAACTTCTGAAGCAATATTTCTAAGATTTCTTTCTGAAGACAGTAAACCTGCTAGCAAAAGGGCTACAGTTGATTTCCCAGTACCATATGGACCTGTAACTGTATAAGTTTTCCGATTAGACTGTTGGTAACCTTCTGCTATCGTTCTTAAAGTATTTTCTGCGGTACCATGAAATACAAAGCCATTAAAAAATTTGCCTTCAAAATCTAAATCTGAATCTATACGTGTTGAACGTTGAAAGCGAATATTGACATTGATATGTTCTTTTAAATTAGACACGACGACCTACTTATAAATCTTAGCGAGAAAGGTATTTTTGTTTTTTAATACAGCGATATCTTTGATTTGTATTTGACGAAGGCCTTGAGTATCCGTCCAACCGATTGACCCAGATGTCAGCTTTGAAGCTTGTTCTAATCTATTTTCTACCTCTGTCTGAGCCATGCGGAAAACGCGGGCTGGGCTACCAGGCTCAAGTAAGAATGAGTCAAATGACATCGTTGTAGCGCCGCCTTTACCCGATAACATCGAAAAGTAATCAATTAAAGCAAATGTGAAAACTTGATCGCTTAAACTGTTCCTTGGCTCCAACTCACACAAAAACTTCTGCCTATCAAGTTGCTTCAACAGCCCTAATTCACTTAACGGAGAAGAGAAACTATCTTCCGAAACTTTACTTGTTTTACTTTTTGCATAAGTCAAAAAGAAGGTGCTGATGTCTTTCGTTAAACTATTGTCTGCAGGTAATTGTAATATGCTCTTTTTCTTGGTATCTGATTCAAACTGTTTTGTTGCAAACAACTCTTTTATGAACACTAGAAGTGACTCTTTATCAACCTTTTGTCCATTATAAAAATTAAAAAATATACGATAAGCTGTCAGTTCGGATACGTCTCTGCATAGAAGCCAATGAATAAGCCACAATGAGCTTATGTTTTCTAAGTGTTCATCTTGTTGATCGATGTGAAAGTACTCATCGCTGACCTTATGGCCATCTGTCTGATCATAGATACCTACACGTCCGGCCCAATATTTTATTCCATCGACCATATTCTTGCCTACACCCCACTCAACCATTAACTCATCAGTAGAAAGTGTATCGAAGCCTTCAAGCTGACTAGTCTGATAAAATTTATAAAGCCACCCATAACGAAGTGGAAAAGTTTGGTGTCCAGAAAATCGTGCTGTATATTTATTCAAAATCGACCCTAAGATAACTTTCCCCCTCACAGAAAACAAAAGAAAAATCATTTAAAAACAACAATTTAAACGCGAGAGGTAATCATATATAAATCAAAAATATTTGCGCTTCATTTTACCGTTTTTGCACCAGACTACAAGGGAGGTCTAGCATCTCAATTCTTCTTTCAAACTCGAAATTGATAAGTTTGTTCTCTGATTCCTAATCAAAAATGAAATACCGAAAAGGCTTAACGACTTATAGATAATGCTCGATGACTTACCAATTTCAGGCAATCTCGCACGTTAAACGATACACCGTATAAATTCATGCGAAAGATAACCTATTGAAAAGCTAGTTATGTATACAACTAGATTTCATTAGAGAATGAACCTGATGGAAAGTTATGGATAAGCTATAAAAATACTGGACGTTAGAAGGATAAGCACTAATGACGCAACACTCATACATAGACATCCCCTTCAACTCGCGCCACACCTGTTGGTTCTGTGGGGAGCCGTCCAGTAATAGCTTTGAGTTCCCTAAATCTGCCGAGTCAATCGCTAAGCTCGAGCACCCGCCATTAGCAATCCCAACTTGTGGTGAATGCCAAAGCATCAGCTATCCAAAAAGCGTCACTTCCATTTGGGTACTGAGAGATAAAATTAAACAGGCGTTAATCAACAAGTATGCTAAACATCTCGGGATAGGTGAGAACTGGACAGAGCAAGAGTTAATAGACTGTGAGTTCTCTGGAGCAATCTTGGGTGGCTTTGGCAAAAGTGCCTGGAAAATGTATCAGATCGCGAAACAAAGGGTCGATTACCCAGGTTGGTCTTTAGCTATTGATACTATCCCTCTCAATGTTTATGACGAATCTGCTGGTTTTGAGTTTGATAGTACCCGCTACGCCAATGTGTATTCATGTATCGATTACTTTGTTAAAGCAGCTGGGGTCAACAAAGAGTTGCTCACCCAGTTGGTTGATATCGTTACACCAGCTCGATTTGGCTATGCATTACGAATCGCTAAGCTTAATAAAAATGCTTCTAAAGCAGCCCGTTTAGATATCGTAGATGAAGTGCTACAACAAGAATCAGAACAAGAAGAAATTGACCTTGAAAGACAACGCTCCGAGCTAACTTTTGATGAGGATGCTGAAGAGGTCAACATCTCTGGCAGCATCGCACCTAAATTTGCCATCCAATGGGCTTTAGCACATAAAGTGAAAGACTTAGATCATCTATGTTCACTCGAAGATGACTACTTCGATTACTTTGAACACCTCGGTGGCCCAGCCGCTTTTATGTCTTATAACGGGCTTCAGTTGTATCTAGAATCTCGTGAAGATCCAGTCTGGGTAGAAAACCAAGATCCAAACAAAGACCTATGGGTTCAATTACATAGCCAGTGAACACGTGTGTGCTGATACCCTAGATTCTTGGCTGCGGTTTTATATACATCTCTCACTCTTGATGTCTGCCGCTCTCAAAATGTTGCAACTTGGTTAAATAGAACTGAAGCTCTAATCTTCTTCAACGGTTTGAATACTGCCAATGTGCAGTGGAAAGGAGTCGGCTGTGCTTACTGTTCTTCGTCTTATTTTGGCTACGGTGTTTGTGGTTACCACGACACTGAGTGCGCTTGTTTTCTGTCTGTTTAGCCCTAAAAACCCTAAGCATGTGTATTTCTTCTGTCGCTGGTTCAATCAACTGCAAAAGATCCTTGGCCTTACAATTATTCAGCGCGGGCTAGAGAACGCGCCAACGCCGAAAAACAGCGTGTACATTTCGAATCACCAGAGTGTGTTTGATTTTGTCACCGATCCGGGAATGCTAAGGCCGCGCACCGTATCACTGGGTAAACGCGATCTACTGTGGATTCCATTCTTTGGTGTTTTGTATTGGATCACGGGTAACATTTTGATCAATCGTGAAGACAAGTCCAAAGCCAGAGATACGATTAAGCAAGTGGCTGAGGCGATTCACCAAAGAGACCTATCGGTATGGGTTTACCCAGAAGGTACTCGTAGCAAAGGCCGTGGGCTCTTGCCTTTTAAAACCGGTGCGTTCCGAATGGCAATTGAAGCAGGTGTGCCTATTACCCCAATGTGTACCAGTACCACTCACAACAAGATTGATTTGAATCGCGCCAACAACGGTATAGTGATCACTGAAATGCTCGCACCTATTGATGTATCGGGCTACCAACTGAGTGATGCCAGAGAGCTTGCCGATCATTGCCACGCTGTAATGGCGGAAAAAATCGCCCAGCTTGATGCAGAAGTCGCGCGCTTAGAGGCTGAAGCCAGTCCAAAGATCGATACACGTAAAAGTTCGACTCAATAAGCAGAGTGATATCTCGCGTCAATGGGGCTGAGTGAAGGCTCAGTTACATTTTATCGCTCGCGGCCTCGCAACTCTCATCGCTGCTATTTTCTTTGCCCGTCCCGATTAGCACAATTGAGGTTGGCTTTGATAGGAGCGACGAATGCAGGTTATTCATCACGGTGGTAAACATACAGTTACGGGCTCTTGCCATGAACTGAGAGTGGAAGACCAAGCAATACTGATTGATTGTGGGCTGTTTCAAGGTGCAGATACACGCCCATTAGACGTTGAGTTTAAGACTCAGCATCTAAACGCTTTGCTGCTTACTCATAGCCATATTGATCATATTGGTCGTATTCCATGGCTGCTGGCGACTGGTTTTAATCAACCAATCATATGTACCAAAGCGACGGCCGCTATTGCCCCGCTAATGATTGAAGATGGGTTGAAACTGCAAGGCTTTAGCCACCGCCAACGAAAGCTAATCCTCAAAAGAATTCACTCACTAATACAGCCCCAAGCCTATCATCAGTGGTTTCCAATTCCGCGAGCGCCTCACCTCAACAAGCAAAAAGATCATGGTAGGCCAAATACTCTTTATGCTCGTTTTCAACCCGCTGGGCACATACTTGGTTCTGCTTATATTGAGGTTAAATTGCCGAATGAAGAGGTCGTGGTGTTTTCTGGGGACCTTGGCCCAAGTAACACTCCTCTACTGCCAGACCCTGTGTCACCTGAACGAGCCGACTATCTGTATATTGAATCGACCTACGGTGCGAGCAATCATTCCAATATCGCTGAGCGTGCAGAAACACTAAACCGCATTATTGATCACTCACTAGAAGATGGTGGCGCAATCCTTATTCCCGCTTTTAGCGTTGGAAGAACACAAGAACTATTGTTTGATATTGAACAGATGATCGAGCAACGTTCTCTGAGTCGCCAACTGCCCATCATTCTTGACTCGCCAATGGCACACAAGATCACCCGCTCCTATCGCCAATTTAAAGAGCTATGGGGAGAGGAAGCGAAACAGAGATTAGCAGAACACCGCAATCCATTGGCGTTCGAGCAGTGCATTACGATTGATGATCACCGTGCCCATAAGAAACTGGTCAATAGGCTGAAATCAACAGCAGAGCCTGCGATCGTTATCGCGGCATCGGGGATGTGTCAAGGGGGACGAATTATGAATTACCTATCGGCACTGCTGCCCGATAAGAGAACGGATGTGATTCTAGCGGGTTACCAAGCGCACGGAACATTAGGTCGCGCGTTGCAGCAAAGGGTTGAGTCTGTAGAGATCGACCAAGCTCATATTCCGGTGAATGCACAAATTCATACTATGTCGGGCTATTCGGCTCACGCGGGTCAAAGCGATCTCATGCGCTTTATCGAGGGCATCACTCCCCCACCAAAATCTATCCATTTGATTCATAGTGAGCCAAAAGCTCAATCCACGTTGACCAAAGTACTTGAGGGGTGTGGGTTTAGTGTGTCAACTGACTAATTTAAGACGAAACGAGTATCGCGATAGCAAATTCGTTTCACTAACTCTGCGATAGCTAACTCCATGATCAACTGTAGTTTTTAAGCAAACGACCAATGAAAAGCATCCGTGAAATATAACTAGATATGCAATAAACTGCATCTATATGTCGAATGGCGAACGGAAAAATAGAACTTATCGTTAACAAAAGCTCTCAATAACATGCGATATATCACACTATTAAGCTTAGATAGACAAATAATTTAACAAGAGCATTACATGTGAAGTATTGTGTTGTACGAAAAACAATCATAAGTACAACTAACAGGGAAAAATACTCATGCAGTCATTCGTTGATTTTTTGAATGGAATAATCTGGAGTCCGGTACTGATTTACTTGTGTCTAGGCGCAGGTTTGTTCTACTCCATAATGACCCGATTTGTTCAAGTTCGTCACTTTTTTGAAATGTGGCGTTTGTTGTTATCTGGCAAAAGCTCAAGTAAAGGTATCTCATCTTTTCAAGCACTTGCTGTTTCGCTTTCTGGCCGTGTAGGTACAGGTAATATTGCTGGTGTTGCTGCGGCAATCGGTTTTGGTGGTCCTGGTGCGGTATTCTGGATGTGGGTTGTTGCCTTCTTTGGCGCGGCAACGGCGTTTGCAGAATCAACACTGGCTCAAATCTATAAAGAAGAAGATGAAGGCGAGTTCCGTGGTGGTCCAGCTTACTACATCGAAAAAGCTATGGGTCAGAAATGGTACGCGTGGATCTTCGCTATCGCGACAATCTTTGCTTGTGGTGTTCTACTACCAGGCGTGCAGTCAAACAGCATCGGTAATGCGGTAGAAGCAGCGTTTGGCACAGGCGACATGATCGAAACAGCTATCGGTACGTTCAGTTTTGCTAAAGTTTTCACTGGTACTGTTATTGCGATCATCCTAGCGTTCATCATCTTCGGTGGTGTTAAGCGTATTGCGAACTTCACGCAAATCGTGGTTCCTTTCATGGCGCTAGCTTACATCGTGATTGCTTTCGTTATCATCCTTCTAAACATTGGTGAAGTGCCACGCATCTTCGGTATGATTGTTGGTGATGCATTTACGCCTATGGCGGGTGTTGGTGCTGCTATCGGTTGGGGTGTTAAGCGTGGTGTTTACTCTAACGAAGCAGGTCAAGGTACTGGTCCTCACGCGGCAGCGGCTGCAAGCGTTGAGCACCCTGCACAACAAGGTCTGGTTCAATCTTTCTCTATCTACATCGATACGCTACTAGTATGTTCAGCAACTGCGTTCATGATTCTTATCACTGGTGCATACAACGTACACGGTGGTGCAGAAGGCGCATTCCTAGTACAGAACCTAGCTGCAGATATCGGCGCGAACGGCCCTGTATTTACACAGCTTGCAATCGAAAGTGCTCTACCAGGTGTTGGTAAACCATTCATTGCGTTCGCTCTGTTCTTCTTCGCGTTCACAACTATTCTTGCTTACTACTACATTGCAGAAACGAACATCGCGTACCTACGTCGTACTATTAAGATTCCAGGTATGATGTTTGCTCTGAAAGCGGTTCTTATCACTGCAGTATTCTACGGTACAGTGAAAACCGCCAACCTTGCATGGGCAATGGGTGATGTGGGTGTAGGTCTGATGGCTTGGCTAAACATCGTCGGTATTCTGATTATCTTCTTCATGTCTAAACCAGCTCTGAAAGCGCTGAAAGATTACGAAGAGCAACAGAAGAAAGGCGTGACTGAGTACACATTCAACCCAGTTAAACTTGGCATCAAAGGTGCAACTTACTGGGAAGGTAAATACAAGCGCGTAACAGGTAAATCACCTGAAGCTGAAACAGCTGACAGCAAACCAGTTGAACAGCCATCTGCGTAAGTAAACGCCTAAGCTGGATAGATGCTGTAAGGTCTATTCAGCGATAATAAAAAACGGGTTAGCCATGTCGGCTAACCCGTTTTGTTTTCCTGTCTCTTAAGCCTGTTCTCAAAAACCGGTCTTAAGCTGCGATCTCTTGCGTTGCAACTTGCGGTGCTTTCTTCTCACCGATTGGCAATACTGTGCGACCGTATTCGTTGTTGATCACTTGAGCCATTGCAAAGTAGATAGCAGAAGCGCCACAGAAGATACCTTCAAAACCAGCGATGGTGCCGATAAGTTCGCTACCCGTGAAGTCACGCGCTGCTAGTAGGAAGAATAGAATCGTTAGAGAGCCGAAGACCACTTGCTTCGCGACTGGGTAGCATAAAGATCCGATGAACATGAAGCCTGTGAATACGCCCCACAGTAGTAGATACCAGCCCATAAAGCTTGCTGGGCTTGCTGGTAGGCCCATGTAAGGCATTACGATCAGACCAACCAGTGTCAACCAAAATAGACCGTAAGAAGTAAATGCTGTCGTACCGAACGTGTCACCACGCTTAAAGCACATAGTGCCGACAATCACTTGGCTCAAACCACCATAGAAAATACCCATCGCTAGGATCATCGAATCAATCGGGAAGAAACCTGCGTTGTGAATATTAAGAAGAATAGTGGTCATACCGAAACCCATTAAGCCAAGTGGCGCTGGGTTAGCTAGTTTGGTCGACATTGCGAATTTACCTTTATCAAATAGGGGTTAAACAAAACCAATAAAAATTATAATAAAATTTTAATCTATAAACCGTATTTGAGGTAATCCAGTTATCGAAAACTTAGGTTGAGTAAATGATCATTCTGGCGATTGGCTTCAAAAAAACAAAAAGCCCCGAACTGAGTTCGAAGCTTCTAGAATCTAAGACAAATTTGTCTCGATTACATCAACAGAGAGAGATTATTCCCACTCGATTGTTGCTGGTGGCTTACCAGAGATGTCGTAAACAACACGTGAAATGCCGTCAACTTCGTTGATAATACGGTTAGAAACCTTACCTAGGAAGTCGTATGGCAGGTGTGCCCAGTGAGCAGTCATGAAGTCGATTGTTTCTACAGCACGTAGAGACACAACCCAATCGTACTTACGGCCATCGCCCATTACACCAACAGAGCGAACTGGTAGGAATACCGTGAACGCTTGAGATACTTTGTGGTAAAGGTCAGCAGCGTGAAGCTCTTCAATGAAGATCGCATCAGCGCGACGTAGCAAATCACAGTACTCTTTCTTGATTTCGCCAAGAACACGAACACCTAGACCTGGACCCGGGAATGGGTGGCGGTAAAGCATGTTGTATGGAAGACCAAGCTCTAGACCGATCTTACGTACTTCATCTTTAAACAGCTCACGTAGAGGCTCAACAAGGCCCATTTCCATATCGTCTGGAAGACCACCAACGTTGTGGTGAGACTTGATGACGTGCGCTTTACCCGTCTTAGATGCCGCAGACTCAATTACGTCTGGGTAGATAGTACCCTGAGCTAGCCACTTAGCATTTTTCAGTTTCTTAGACTCTTCGTCGAAGATATCTACGAATACGTGACCGATGATCTTACGCTTAGCTTCAGGATCGTTCTCACCTTTAAGTGCTTCTAGGAAACGGTCTTCAGCGTTAACGTGGATGATGTTTAGACCAAACTTGTTGCCGAACATATCCATAACTTGCTCAGCTTCGTTGAGACGAAGTAGGCCGTTATCTACGAATACGCACGTTAGTTTGTCGCCGATTGCACGGTGAGCAAGCATCGCAACTACCGATGAATCAACACCACCAGATAGACCAAGGATAACTTCGTCGTCACCTACTTGCTCTTTAATACGTGCAACTGCATCTTCAATGATTGAAGCAGAAGTCCAAAGGCCTTCACAACCACATACATTAAGAACGAAGTTTTCTAGCATTTTCATGCCGTTCTTAGTGTGCGTTACTTCTGGGTGGAATTGAACGCCGTAGTATTTCTTCTCTTCGTTCGCCATTGCTGCGTAAGGACAAGTGTCTGTTTCACCTGTTTTAACGAAGTCAGCTGGGATTTCTACTACTTTGTCACCGTGGCTCATCCAAACATCTTGAGATGCTTCTAGATCAGCAAACAGTGCAGATTCACCCGTTACTTGTACTGCTGCGTAGCCGAACTCACGCTCAGTAGACGTTGCTACTTTACCGCCAAGTTGCTCAGCCATCGTTTGCATGCCGTAGCAGATACCGAATACAGGAACACCTGAATCAAATACGTACTGAGGTGCACGTGGAGAATTCTCTTCCGTTACACTTTCAGGGCCACCAGAAAGGATGATGCCGTCTGGGTTGAATTCACGAATATCCGCTTCTTCTACGTCCCAGCTCCAAAGTTCACAGTAAACACCGATTTCACGAATACGACGAGCAACTAGCTGCGTGTATTGAGAGCCGAAATCTAGAATTAGAATACGTTGGTCATGAATATTTTTAGTCATTGTAAGCAGTCTTATTGGCTATGTGATGAAACGGAGGCGAGTTTACTCACCTCTCATTAACTCTTCAAGAAATAAAGCAAACGTTTTCGTCAATTTTCTCTTACTCAATGTTTAATCACTATATAGATAGAGAAAAAACAGAGCTAGATAAAACAGTGTGCCTCTAATGGGCACACTATAAAACGTTTAAAGAAGTCGATTAACCTAGACGGTAGTTAGGCGCTTCTTTAGTAATTTGAACGTCGTGTACGTGAGACTCTTTCATGCCTGCACCAGAGATACGAACAAACTCTGCTTTAGTACGCATATCTTCGATAGTTGCTGAACCAGTTAGGCCCATGCTTGAGCGAAGACCACCCATTTGTTGGTGAACGATCTCTTTTAGGCGACCTTTGTATGCGATACGACCTTCGATACCTTCTGGTACCAGTTTGTCTGCTGCGTTGTCAGACTGGAAGTAACGGTCAGAAGAACCTTGAGACATTGCGCCAAGAGAACCCATACCACGGTAAGACTTGTAAGAACGACCGTTGTAAAGGATAACCTCGCCCGGTGCTTCTTCAGTACCAGCAAACATAGAACCCACCATCACACAAGATGCGCCAGCTACGATTGCTTTACAGATGTCACCAGAGAAACGGATACCGCCATCAGCGATAACTGGGATGCCGTATTCGTTAGCCACTTCTGCTGCGTCTGCGATTGCTGTTACTTGAGGAACACCAACACCAGTAACGATACGAGTTGTACAGATAGAACCAGGGCCGATACCTACTTTAACTGCGCTTACGCCAGCTTCGATAAGTGCACGAGCACCTGCACCCGTTGCAACGTTACCACCAATGATCTCTAGATCTGGGTAAGCTGCGCGAGTTTCGCGGATACGGTTTAGGACACCTTCAGAGTGACCGTGTGAAGAGTCGATAAGTAGAACATCTACACCAGCTTCAACAAGAGCAGCAACGCGCTCTTCGTTACCAGCGCCAGCGCCGACAGCGGCACCAACACGTAGACTGCCGCGCTCATCTTTACATGCGTTAGGCTTACGTTCTGCTTTATGGAAATCTTTTGCTGTGATCATACCGGTTAGTTGGAACTCATCGTTCACTACCAGCACTTTCTCAACGCGTGCTTCGTGCATTTTTTCTTGCACTTCTTCACGTGTTGCACCTTCTTTAACTGAAGCTAGACGCGACTTAGGCGTCATCACTACGTCTACTTTCTTAGACAAGTCTGTTACGAAGCGAACATCACGACCAGTAATGATACCAACCAGTTCATTTGTTTCAGTAACCACTGGGAAACCAGCAAAGCCGTGCTTCTCAGTTAGAGCGACAACGTCAGCGATTGTTGCATCAGGGCTTACTGTTACAGGGTGAGAAACCACACCTGCTTCGTAGATTTTAACCTGACGAACCATCTCAGCTTGTTTCTCGATAGACATGTTCTTGTGGATAAAGCCAATGCCACCTTCTTGCGCGAGTGCGATAGCCAGACGAGCTTCCGTCACGGTATCCATCGACGCAGAAATCATAGGGATGTTCAGTGAAATGTTTTTAGTCAACTGAGTGCGAAGATCAGCTGTGTTTGGGAGAACAGTGGAGTGTGCTGGCACAAGTAGTACGTCATCGAATGTCAGCGCTTCTTTGGCAATTCTTAGCATTTGCAATATCTCACAATTGAGGGGTAGAAAGAAAAATCCCGCTTCATCGTTTCGCATAATGAAGCTCTTAGGATTAGATATTGCGGAGGGATTATACGCACGGGGAAATCGCTTGGCTACACATTTTTATATTTTTTATTTGCATTTACCCCCTTGATATGTATTATATTGCCGCTATCTTCCATACTCACGCCCTGTGAGATACGACATAAGACCGTCCGACAAAGATAGCGCCTCTATGACCAATCCAAACATCTTTACTGTTTCTCGCCTCAATGCGGAGGTTCGACTTCTTCTTGAAAATGAAATGGGTATTGTCTGGCTCGTCGGCGAGATCTCCAATTTCTCAGCACCTGTCTCAGGTCACTGGTATCTCACTCTTAAAGATTCTCGCGCTCAGGTAAAGTGTGCCATGTTTCGTGGCAACAACCGTCGAGTGACATTTAAACCTCAGAACGGCAATCAAGTGCTGGTTAAAGCTCGCCTCTCTCTTTATGAGCCGCGTGGTGACTATCAGCTGATCATTGAAAGCATGCAGCCTGAGGGGGATGGTCGACTTCAACAAGAGTTTGAAAAACTCAAGATGAACCTTGCTGCAGAAGGCCTATTCGCTCAATCCAATAAGCAGCCACTGCCTGAGCATCCTAAGCGTGTTGGTGTCATCACTTCGAAAACGGGTGCCGCTCTCTACGATATCTTGGACGTACTTAAGCGTCGTGATCCATCTTTGCCTGTTGTTGTTTACCCAACCATGGTTCAAGGTGAAGAAGCAGCGATTCAGATTGCTCAAGCGATTGGGCGTGCCAATGAGCGCAACGAATGTGATGTATTGATTGTTGGCCGTGGTGGTGGTTCGCTGGAAGACCTTTGGTGCTTTAACAACGAAATCGTTGCGCGCACCATTGCGGCAAGCCAAATCCCGATCATCAGCGCTGTCGGTCACGAAATAGATGTGACGATTGCTGACTTTGTTGCTGATATGCGCGCGCCAACTCCATCAGCGGCGGCTGAACTGGTTAGCCGTGACAACAGCCACAAAGAGCAAGCTTTTTCTGCCAAGCGTGCGCGTTTGATCAGTGCGATTC
Source organism: Vibrio pelagius (assembly GCF_024347575.1). Taxonomy (NCBI): domain Bacteria; kingdom Pseudomonadati; phylum Pseudomonadota; class Gammaproteobacteria; order Vibrionales; family Vibrionaceae; genus Vibrio; species Vibrio pelagius. Next base: position 695,510 of record NZ_AP025503.1, on the reverse strand, counting down.
GTCACTCATTGATGAAATATGCACAAACGACACATGCACTCAAATTCCGCTTAGAGAAGCAGCATCCAAGCTACCAGCTACAAAAGCAGAGTCAGCAACTTGATGATCTCGATATGCGTTTGCGTCGTGGTATAACTCAATACTTAAAACAGCACCAACAACGTATCGAGCGTAAACACCACCAGTTGCAACTCCACTCGCCGGTGAAACACTTGGGTGAACAAAAGCTGCACCTGCAACGCTCTGAGCAAAAGCTATTGGATGCGATGGATAAAACACTGCTAACCACTCGCCACCAGCTGGCTATGGCCGCTGAGAAGCTGGAAACAGTAAGTCCACTCGCGACACTTAAGCGTGGCTACAGCATCACTCATTCAGCTTCTAAACAGACAGTCTCTTCGATTGAAGATGTGAATGTTGGCGAAGTGATAAAAACGCAAGTTGAAGATGGCGTGATTGAATCTCAAGTCACCCAAAAGATTGCAAAAGCATAATCAACTTAGCCGCACTCAATTAGAAAGCCCTATCAGATTTGATAGGGCTTTGCTTATGGGGGGGGGAGTTATCAGAAGCTGCGAATGACTAACTTGTTTTCTCGGGCTCTTTAAGCGTAAGCATTCCTTCGGTCACAATGAAATCGATAATGGTGTCTAACCCTTTACTCTCTTTAAGATTGGTAAACACAAACGGTTTGGTTGGACGCATACGTTGCGTGTCTTGCTCCATCACTTCTAGCGACGCGCCAACATAGGGTGCCAAATCAATCTTGTTGATCACCAGCAGATCCGAGCGAGTAATACCCGGGCCGCCTTTGCGTGGGATCTTCTCCCCTTCTGCTACATCAATTACATAGATAGTCAGATCAGCAAGCTCTGGACTGAACGTCGCACTCAGGTTATCGCCACCACTCTCAACAAACACCACATCAAGATTTTTGTGCAGCTTAGCCAGCTCTTCAACGGCTGCAAGGTTCATCGACGCATCTTCACGAATCGCAGTGTGTGGGCAGCCGCCCGTCTCCACACCGATGATACGGTCAGGTTCTAAAGCTTCAGCTCGCGTGAGGATTTTTGCATCTTCCTGTGTATAGATATCGTTGGTCACGACCGCGATATTGAGCTTGTCACGAATCGCCTTACACAGCACCTCAAGCAGTGCCGTTTTACCAGAGCCTACTGGGCCGCCAATACCGATTCGAAGCGGTTGCTTATAACTTTCCATAGTCTTATTCCTTATATTCTTTTCACTACATCGTTGCGCTATGAACGAAATAGTCTTGTGTATTGTGTTTCATGCAGTGAGCTGGCAATCGAAAGCGAGGGCGTGAAACTGCCAATCATCCACTCTTCAATTTTTCGCGCCTGATTGATCACTTCAGGAAATCGTTGTGTGACATTCAGTAGTGCTAGCTGACCATCGGTTTGACCAAGTGGCACTAGCTTCACGCCAGCAGTGACCAAGTTCTCTAACCAACTCCATAGATAGCCTTGCTTTAAATCCTCTAAACTGATTTTCCAATGCCTTGCTGCTATGCAGAATCCCAACAGTTGATTTGGGTGCGATTGGATTGAATCCATGACAGAGACATCAATCTCCAATCGTTTTAGCAGAGTAAACAACGCCAGCCCACGCTGTTTCTCCTCAGCGCGCAGCTCGCTGGTTTCCCGGCTTGCGTACAAAAAATCACACCAGTACTCAATCTGATCGAGCTCGCCTTGTTCTAGTGCCAGATAGAGTCGGTCTATAATTGGCAGCTCTAGAGTGGCGACACTTGAGTTCGCCATATAGTTCAGCCACTGCTCCATCGTAGCGCGGTTGGTCACCCAACCCGCTTCCACGGCATACTCCAGCCCCTGAGAATAGGTGAAGCCACCAATGGGCAATGAAGGGCTAATTAATTGAAATAGGCGATAGCTCGCGACATTCGCTGTTGCTTGCATGCTTATCTCCCTACGGACAATCTAGGCCGCCATTAAAAACAGCGCGCTTAGCGAAGCCACACCCAGAGATGCCCATTTTGAATACAGCGCCTTGCCTGCAACATAGCCAACGCCCATCAATCCTAAAGCACTTACGCCCATGCCTGCCGCGAACTGTGCAAGACCAGACGCAGCTTCAACGCCGTGGGCGTAACCATGGAAGAATAGGAAACCAATTGAAACAGCCAGTACGCTGTTGACCTTAGTTGTTGAAGGTGAAAACACATGCCATAGACATAGGCTTACGACAAACAGAGAAGCGATAATCGCAGGCTCAATCACGACAGAGAAGCCCATTGCTTGACCGACTAATAGTCCTGCCATCAGAGAGACAAGACCGCCACCGACTAGAGCAGATTTGATCTTGTTGGAATAAGAGAGCGCACCAATCAACATACCAAATGCCACCAGCATGATCAGGTGATCGACGCCAGTAACAGGGTGCGTTAAACCAGAGACAAGTGAGTGAGAGCCGTGATCATGGCCTGGGTGAGCGAAAGCCAATGTTGGTGTTGTTAGCGAAGCGATTGTTAGTGTCGTTAAGCCTGTAGCGTGTTTAAAGTTCATCGCGAAATCCTTGCTTTATTGTTATTTAAATCGTTGTTGTATCTAGGAATAGATGTGTTAGTGATGGTGGTGATGACCGCCAGAGCGCCCACCATAAGCCCCACCTTCTGGTTCAAAAGGTTGTTTTTCAGTGGTTACTGTTGCACCTAAACCCTCGACCATTTCATCCAGTACATGGTCGTGCTGATAGCGAACCCAGCCAGCTTCCACTTGCAGGGGAACATGTCGGTTACCTAAGTGATAAGCCACGCGCGTCAGCAGATGCGCATCATCGCAATACACCGTAGAGACGGTTTCCGGTGCTGCTTTAACTTCGACCGTTAGACCACACTCACTGGTGAGCTGTTCGCCTCCACGTAGGATGTGTCCGCGAGGAAGAAACAAACCAGCGTCACGACCATCATCGAGCGTCACTTTAAGACGGCTTTTAATACGACTGTCGATCGGTAGGCTCAAAAAGCCATCGGGAGTCGTGCTCTGCTCTGCTTGAATTTGAGTTAGTTCAATCATGTTATTACCTCAACCTCCATATGAGATTCATAACCTTGAATAAGGCGTAGAATTAAAATCCGAGCTCTTAAAACAAGAGTGTTCAAATCAAGAGCTCTCTAAAATAATTTTTCGTAAAACCATTCTTCTCTGAAACCGCTGTTCTCTGCAGCAGCTCTTCTCAAAACAGCTTTTGTTTAAAACAACTTTTCTTTAAAACAACTTCTCTTTAAAACAAAAAGTAACGCTGTGCCATCGGCAGCTCTTTGACCGGCTCACACTCAAGCAGTTGTCCATCAGCTCGTACTTGATAGGTTTGTGAATCGACTTCGATCTTTGGCATCCAATCGTTGAGCTTCATATCTGCTTTGCTGATATTTCGGCAGTTACTCACCACACCAATCAGGCTCTTTAGCCCAAGCTGCTTATCAATGTTTTGCGCCTTGGCTTCTTTAGAAACAAAAAGCATCGAGGTGTTTTGACTTGCCTTGCCCGAGCTACCAAACATAGAGCGGTAGTGCACAGGCTGTGGCGTTGGGATAGAGGCATTAGGGTCACCCATCGGGGCCATCGCGATCATGCCGCCTTTCAAGATTACACTTGGTTTCACACCAAAAAAGGCTGGTTTCCACAACACAAGGTCGGCCAACTTACCTTCTTCAATTGAGCCAATTTCATGCGCCATGCCGTGAGTGATGGCAGGGTTAATGGTGTACTTTGCAATGTAGCGACGCAGACGGAAGTTATCGCTGTAGTCTGAATCCTCCTCTAGGCTGCCACGCTGCACTTTCATCTTGTGCGCGGTTTGCCAAGTACGAGTGATCACCTCACCTACTCGTCCCATCGCTTGTGAATCCGATGCAATCATCGAGAACGCACCGAGATCGTGCAGAATGTCCTCAGCAGCGATGGTTTCACGGCGGATACGAGACTCAGCAAACGCGACATCTTCAGCAATCGACGGAGAAAGGTGGTGACACACCATCAGCATATCTAAATGCTCATCAACGGTATTGACGGTATAAGGCCTTGTTGGGTTGGTTGATGACGGCAATACATTTGGTTCACCTGCAGCACGAATAATATCGGGCGCATGACCGCCACCTGCTCCTTCAGTGTGGTAGGTATGAATCACGCGATCACCAATTGCACCGAGTGTCGATTCCACAAAGCCTGATTCGTTCAAGGTGTCAGTATGAATCGCAACTTGTACATCCATCTCATCAGCAACACTTAAACACGTATCAATCGATGCGGGCGTAGTTCCCCAATCTTCGTGCAGCTTTAAGCCCACTGCACCCGCAGCCACTTGCTCACGTAATGCTTCTGGTTGGCTGGCGTTACCCTTGCCGAGTAAGCCAAAGTTCATTGGGTATTCGTCCAAGGCTTCCAACATACGGTGCATGTTCCACGGACCCGGCGTACAGGTGGTGGCGTTAGTTCCTGTATTTGGCCCAGTACCACCACCGATCATGGTTGTGACGCCTGACGCCAACGCCTCTTCAATCTGCTGCGGGCAGATAAAGTGAATGTGTGAATCAATGCCACCAGCCGTCAGGATTGCGCCCTCACCGGCTAAGATTTCGGTGCCCGGGCCAATCACGATATCAACGCCCGGCTGAACGTCTGGGTTGCCCGCTTTACCGAGCGCCTGAATGCGGCCATCTTTAATCGCAACATCGGCTTTTACGATGCCCCAATAATCGAGCACGACGGCATTGGTGATCACGAGATCTGGCGTTTCTGCGCTCACTCGCTGGCTCTGTCCCATGCCATCACGAATCACTTTGCCGCCACCAAACTTCACTTCGTCACCGTAAACGGTGTAGTCCTTTTCTACTTCTAGCCATAAATCGGTATCTGCAAGACGCACTCGGTCACCGACCGTTGGCCCAAACATCTCGGCATAAGCCTGTCTGGATATCGTCGCCATTATCAATCCTTTGTTATTTTATCTCTTTGACGGTTATCTGCTTCGGGTAGTGTTGAGCGTTAAAGCTTACCCATCACTTTTCCTTGGAAGCCGTACACTTCCCTTGCACCTGCATAGCTCACCAGCTCAACAGTACGCGACTGGCCCGGTTCAAAACGGGTTGCAGTGCCAGCAGGGATGTTCAGGCGATAGCCCTTAGTTAATTCTCGCTCGAAAATCAGAGAAGGGTTCGCTTCATAGAAGTGATAGTGAGAGCCTATTTGAACCGGACGGTCACCAATGTTGTTGACCTTCACAGAGACAGTATCTCGCCCTTCATTCAAGGTAATACTGCCGGGTGCTGTCTCTATTTTTCCGGGTACAAACCCGCTGTAGTTTGAGTTGGAACTGGCCATTGAACTCTCCTTACACAATCGGTTCGTGAACGGTCACCAACTTGGTGCCATCAGGAAAGGTGGCCTCGACTTGCACGTCGGGGATCATGGAGGGAATGCCTTCCATCACATCATCGACGGTGAGAAGAGTACGTCCAAAATCCATTAGCTCGGAGACGGTTTTTCCTTCTCTCGCACCTTCGAGAATGGCGCTACTGATCAGTGCGATGGACTCTGGGTAGTTAAGTTTTAAGCCTTTGTCTTTTCTCTGCTGCGCGAGCATACCTGCGCAGAAGATGAGGAGTTTGTCTTTTTCTCTTGGTGTTAATTCCATTTATTTGCTCGCTGTTCGTCTAGCTACTTATCGTCTAGATACTTAGCCCGTTTTCCTTCTGAACTAAGTGAATTTTTCACACAGCAAGCGAAAAAAAGTACCGAGGGCTGGAAGTCTACCCTCGGTACAAAAATGGGCAGGTCGCTAAGTCGCCCAAATCCTTGGTAAATCAGGAGTGGAACCACAAAGGTGTGAGCGCGTTGCTTGCCATATCTGTCCAAAGGCTTGGAGTATGTCTTCACTCCAATGACCTAAAGCTCGGATCACAATCAACCCTTCAATTTGTGTCGCGCCCATAATTAATGAGGACTTACTCGATGAACCAAAATGAACAGGTTGCAGTGAAGCTTGCTGTGTAATAGATAAGAGCAAGCTCTGTACCAACTCTAAATCTTGTGGCTCATCCGCGGTAATATAGAAGGTACCCATCATCGGGTAGTTTAATAACCCCATATTTATCATTAACTTATCGCCACCATGAAAATTAAAACCTTCGGTAAGCAATTTCTTGTTATCTAAGTAGATTTCAGTTTTCCCGACCAGGTGTCCTTGCTCGAATCCCTCATTTTGTGCAGGCCGACCAAAACAGTGCATCTCCCAACCCCAAAACTGTGCACCTTTTTCAAGATAGATTTCAGTGTCTAAACGGACGTGCGCATCGGGAAAAAAGATGTTCTCTTGTGGCATCCACTCAAGGCGCGCATCTTTAGCGACGTGCAGCATCTGTTTTTGCTTGGCGTACTTAGCGTTAGAACGATAAAACTTGGTGGCACCCGGTGTTGTGATCAGAGTGTGCGCGCCACTTTCTACTGAGATATCAATATTTAAGCTATCTCCACCCACAACACCACCCGGTGGATGCAGCAGGTAGCTGTGACAGGTTTTGCCATCAGGATACAGAGGTCTTTGCACTGCAAGAGGCCCCAGCTGATAACGATGTTTGAGTACGGTTTTGTCTCCACGGTCTGCAAAGGTAAGATTCAAATGGGCTTGCCAGCCGTCTCTCACATCCTCTGCAATTGCCATCCCAAGTGGCTGCGCGTCTTCCAAGATCGCGTTAAGTACATCGCTCATACCGTGAGATACTCCTTTATCAATTTTTCATCGAGACCTTCCATTTCGCCTTCTGCTACTTGTCGGCCTCGGTCAAGAATGCAAAAGCGGTCTCCCACCTTGCGAGCAAACGGCAGCTTCTGCTCAACCAGCAATACTGTTAGCCCCATTTTTTCGTTAAGCATGCGGATAATGTCGCCAATTTCCTGAACAATATTCGGCTGGATCCCCTCGGTCGGCTCATCCAGAATCAGTAACTTTGGATTGACTACCAAGGCTCTGCCGATCGCCAGCTGCTGCTGTTGCCCACCAGACAGATCGCCTCCGCGACGATGCAGCATCTCTTTCAATACCGGAAATAGATCAAAGATAAACTCTGGGATCTTGCGATCGCCTTTGTCACGGATAGGCAATCCAACCTCTAGGTTCTCTTGAACCGTGAGCATAGGGAAGATTTGACGCCCCTGCGGTACATAACCAATTCCCTGTCTTGGACGCTCTTCTGCATCGGTTTTCAACAGAGATTCTCCAGAGAGCGAGATGTCGCCACTTTCAACTTTGACCAATCCCATAATGCACTGCAACAAGGTGGTTTTACCGACGCCATTGCGCCCCATAAGTACGGTGCACTTGCCTTCTGGAATATGCATATCTAAATCCCACAAGGTGTGGCTCTCACCGTAATACTGATTAACGGATTTCACTTGTAACATCTTACTCTCCCAGATAAACCTGTTTAACTTGTGGGTGTGCTTGCACTTGATCCATGGTGCCTTCCGCCAGAACATGTCCTTGGTGAAGTACCGTCACGTGGCTGGCAATCGAACGCACAAAATCCATGTCATGTTCAACCACCACCACTGAGTGCTTACCTGCAAGAGAGTTAAGTAGCTCTGAGGTTCTGTCCATCTCCTGATGAGTCATGCCTGCCACGGGCTCATCCACCAGCAACAACTTAGGGTTTTGCATCAGCAGCATGCCGATTTCCAGCCACTGCTTCTGACCATGAGATAGATTCCCAGCGAGGTTGGTCGCTTCTTCATGCAAGTGAATCAGTTCAAGTACAGAGATCAGCTTATCTTTCTGTTCACCGTTCATCACCGCGGTGAAGGTTCCCCATACTGAGCGCACACCAGACATAGCTAGCTCTAAGTTTTGCCACACAGTAAGGCACTCAATCACCGTTGGCTTTTGGAACTTGCGCCCAATGCCCGCGTTGGCAATCTCGGCTTCATTCATCTTCAAAAGATTGATGTTAGAGCCAAGCCATACCTCTCCAGTATCGGGTTTGGTTTTACCAGTGATGATATCCATCATGGTGGTTTTACCCGCTCCATTTGGACCTATGATGCAGCGCAGTTCCCCTTCCTTGATATACAGGTTCAGGTCATTGATCGCCTTGAAACCGTCGAAGCTTTTATTCACCCCCTCCACATACAGCAAAATGTTGTGGCGCGTATCAATCGCAGGGTGCACATCTGGCTTAAGATAATCAAAAACTTGATCACGACGTGTCAGTGCACTCACCGAGTCCTTTAGAGAGTTCAATGTACTCATGCTGTCACCTCCTTCGGCTTGATTGATGAGCTACCCGTATTGTCTGAATTAGGGTTAGAAGGCGTATTGTTCGATGAATCACTATTGGAAGAGTCAGGCTTCGACGCGCTGGTTTTCTTGCGCAGTTGCTGCCACTTATCGCTGACAAAGCCAATTACACCTTGTGGGAAGTACATGGTCGATAGCACAAACAGACCGCCTAAAGCGAATAGCCACACCTCTGGGAATTCGACCGTGAACCAGCTCTTGGCATAATTGATAATGAGCGCACCGACAATCGCACCAAACAGAGTCGCTCGACCGCCCAAAGCAACCCACACCACCACTTCAATCGAGTTAAGCGGCGCAAATTCACCTGGGTTGATGATGCCAACTTGTGGTACGTACAATGCCCCTGCAATACCCGCGATAACCGCCGATAGCACAAATACCCACAGCTTGATGCCATCAACGTCATAGCCCATGAAGCGAGTGCGTGACTCAGTATCGCGAATAGCCAGCGCAACACGACCCAAGCGACTGGTGACCACCATACGACAAACGATGTAGCTGATAATCAACGCCAAGCCCGTGCAGACAAATAGGCCGATTTTGGTTGCGTCGCTCTGCAGGCTGTAACCTATGATGTCTTTAAAATCCGTCAGGCCATTGTTACCGCCAAAGCCCATTTCATTGCGGAAAAACGCCAGCATCAGCGCGTAGGTCAGCGCCTGCGTCATGATAGAGAGATAAACGCCAGACACGCGCGAACGAAATGCCAGATAGCCGAACAAGTAGGCTAATGCGCCCGGCACTAGAAGAACCATCAAGCAAGCGAACCAAAACTGATCAAAACCTTGCCAAAACCATGGCAACGCCGACCAATCAAGGAACACCATAAAATCAGGTAAGATAGGATCACCATAAACCCCACGGTCACCGATCTGACGCATCAGGTACATGCCCATCGCATAACCACCCAACGCAAAGAATGCCCCGTGCCCAAGGCTGAGAATACCTAAGTAACCCCAGACTAAATCCAGCGCTAAAGCTAGCATTGCATAGCTCAAATACTTACCCATCAAAGAGATAGTGAAAGTCTCAACATGAAGTGGGTGTCCACTTGGCAGCAGCGTATTGGCCATAGGCACCAAAACCACCGCTGCCAGTAAGATAAGGATCGTCAACTGACCGCCCTTATCACCTCTCAAGGCTGAGAGAACAAAAGATTTCGACTGCATAATGTTCTCCTTAACCTTCAGCCGCACGCCCACGCTGCGGGAATAGCCCGCGTGGTCGTTTTTGAATAAATAGAATGATGAAAACCAGAACTAAGATCTTGGCGAGAACCGCGCCTGCCCAAGGCTCTAAAACCTTGTTAAACAGACCCAGACTCAAACCTGCAACTAAAGTGCCCCATAGGTTACCAACACCGCCAAACACCACTACCATGAATGAGTCGATGATGTAGGCTTGTCCCATGTTCGGGCCAACGTTGGTCAATTGAGAGAGAGCCACACCCGCAACGCCTGCGACACCAGAACCTAAACCGAAGGTCATAGCATCTACACGCTCAGATCGAATACCCATTGCACGAGCCATTGCACGGTTTTGAGATACAGCACGTACCTGCAAGCCAAGTGGCGTTTTCTTCAGAACCATAAGCAGTCCTATAAACACCAAAGCACAGAACAAAATGATATAGAGTCGGTTATAAGTCAGTGACAACATTGGGTTGAGCTCAAGCGCACCTGCCATCCATTCTGGTGTACTCACAGAGCGGTTAAGTGGTGAGAAGATACTGCGAACCGCTTGTTGTAAGATCAAGCTGATACCAAATGTCGCAAGCAGCGTTTCGAGTGGACGACCGTAAAGGTGACGAATAACAGAGCGTTCGATAACAATGCCAACTAACCCAGAAACGATGAAAGCAACCGGAATCGACAATAGCAACGCAGTACCAATATGGTTTGGCATCAACAGTTGCAGAACATAGGTAGTGTAAGCGCCTATCATGATCAGCTCGCCGTGAGCCATATTAATCACGCCCATGACACCAAACGTAATCGCTAAGCCAATACCGGCTAGTACCAATACTGAACCCATACTCAAACCAAAGAAGACAGTTTCAACGCCTGAGTAGAAAGATTGGCTCTGCTGATATTGATCGAGTGCGCGCTCAGCCGCATCAATGATTGCCGGTTCACTCTCTTTGCTAAGCAGTGTATTAAGCGTTTTAAGCACCACAGATTGCTTAAAATCACCTAAGGTTTCGATAGCCTCGATACGCGACGCTGCATTGGTTTGGTTGTCTTGAGAAATATGTACCGCCAATAGCAATGTCATTAAATCAGCGACACGATCATTCTCTTCGCTAGGCTGCATTAGCCTGATGCGCTCTATGATGGCGCGATCTTTAGTACCAAGCAGGTTGTTGACCGATTGATAGCGAACCTCTGAATCTTCGCTATTAAGCCCCATTGAGGCGATTTCGATACGTAGGATTCCACGCAGTTTGTTGTTTACGCGAACCTTTTTAAATGGCTTAGTCGACTCAATCGCCAGAGTCTCGTCACTCCAAGCAGATTGTGCATGAGTGGCTGTTTTAATCCCTTCAATCAAATACAGCTGTTTGTAGTGGTCGCTCTTTCTGTCATTCACATAGTAGAGCGTGCCGTTAAGCCAACTGTTCAAGAGTGGTAGTGCGACGCCTTCCGGTTGCGAAGCAATGATCCATTCAATAGCTGACTCTTTCTCTGACGTTTTTTTACCAATTAGCGCCTTGGTAAAACTTGCGCTGTCGGACACATCGGCCCACGCAAACTGCGCACTCACTACAAAAAGCAGCAGTGCCTTAAACACGTTTAATACGTTTTTCATTTATTGTTCCTTAACCCACCAAGCACGTTTTTATTCAAGCCACGCGTACGCAGCTTATTCTTATAGTTCCTTGGAATCTTATTGTTGTTTGGATACTTATTGCTGCTTGGAAAATCATCCTGATTTGGACGCATCAACATTTGGATGCACTCACGAAGGCGCCCTCGGCGAAGTTGACTGAAATGCCAAGAGCGCACGTATTTAGGTGTGCTTAATTGCTACCTGAACACGTCTTCGTTTCTACATTGAAAGCACCACATGAGAATGGCTTCGACCAGCTAGAGTAAAGTTTGGCTGATTCCGGTAAGTAGCTTGACCACGCATCCCCAGCCACAAGACCGGTAGTTTCCCACACAACTTCAAACTGGCCGTCTTCTTGGATCTCACCGATCAATACTGGTTTGGTGATATGGTGGTTAGGTAGCATGGTTGAGTAACCACCTGATAAGTTAGGAACAGAAACACCAATCAATGCATCTTGCACCGCTTCTGCATCGGTTGTGCCCGCATTGGTCACAGCTTGAGCCCACATGTTGAAGCCGACGTAGTGCGCTTCCATTGGATCGTTGGTCACGCGTTTTTCGTTCTTAATGAATGCTTGCCATGTCTCGACAAACTCTTCGTTGGCTTCGGTATCGACACTCATGAAGTAGTTCCAAGCAGCAAGGTGACCAACCAATGGCTCAGTATCCATGCCCGATAGCTCTTCTTCACCCACCGAGAAGGCAATCACAGGAATGTCTTCAGATGAGATACCTTGTGCGCCCAACTCTTTATAGAATGGAACATTCGCATCGCCATTAACCGTTGAGACTACGGCTGTCTTTTTACCTGCATCGCCAAACTTCTTAATATCAGAAACAATAGACTGCCAATCAGAGTGACCAAACGGTGTGTAATTGATCATGATGTCTTCTTGCGCGACACCTTTCTCTTTTAGGTAAGCTTCAAGGATCTTGTTGGTTGTACGCGGATAAACGTAATCTGTCCCCGCAAGTACCCAGCGCTTCACTTCAAGCTCCTCCATCAAGTAATCCACTGCTGGGATCGCTTGTTGGTTTGGCGCAGCACCCGTATAGAAAACGTTTTTCGAAGACTCTTCACCTTCATATTGAACTGGGTAAAAAAGAATACTGTTGAGCTCTTCAAACACTGGCAACATGGATTTACGAGAAACCGATGTCCAACCACCAAACACCACATCGACTTGCTCTTTTTCAATCAATTCACGGGCTTTTTCAGCAAATAGCGGCCAGTTTGATGCTGGGTCAACGACAACTGGTTCAAGCTTTTTACCCAGTAGACCACCTTTCTTGTTCTGTTCATCTATTAGCATCAGAACCGTGTCTTTTAGCGTAGTTTCACTGATCGCCATAGTGCCCGACAAAGAGTGTAGAACCCCCACCTTAATCGTATCTTCCGCAGCCAACACGCTTGCAGAAGAGAAAGAGAGTGAAGTACATAGTGCAGCTAACGATAATTTGAACACCTTGTTCATAGTTGTTACTCCATAATTGTTTTTTATTATCCAGTTATAGAACTACAAGAAGAGTGCCAAGCTATCTACAAAGTTAAAAATAAATTAAACGATTGATTCTTAATGACTTAAATTGATATGAGACCACTATGGTGCAAGGTGCACTATGTAAGCTGATTCATGGTGGTGCAGTTGTCTTAGAAATGAACCAATATGAAACATGACGATAAGAAAAAGCCCAGCTCGTTGAGAAGTGGGCTTAAAAAAAGAAATGTATTTTAGGACGAGACAAACAAAATGGACGAGTTACACCAAAACTAAGCCGTCGGCTTAAACTCAAATGTGACTCTCGACTTAGACTTAAGCTCATTGCACTTATCATTGCAGAAATAACTGGCAGAACCGCATGCCTGAAGCTTCTCGAGTTGGCTTTGGCAATCCGGGCAGTAACCAATTTTAGTGAAGTGCATTGCACAGGTTTCGCAGTGGTATTGCCCGTCCCAACCTAATTCAGACTGGCACTGAGGGCAGGTATTTTCACTCATATCGCATTCCTAAATCATCAACTAGGGTTAACTCTACGCTTAGTGTATTTTCGATTGCTTGATTTGATACATGTTCTTGTCATTATCGGTTCGATATCAAAATACTATGCAGGGTATATCACGAAGATCAAAGCTTGATCTTTTGCTTTATCTATTTTGATCAGCGATCTACCCTAAAAAGAATATTTATATCACCACACACCGAAAGCATAAGTTACATGTGCTGCATTTGGATTTTAAACAGAGTAATAATCCATATAAGGTTAAAAACAGTTACTTAAACAGAATATCACCAATCGATCTAAAACCAATTATCTTTGATTTACATGCGTCTGCATTTCAATGTGTTGGTCATCGAGTTTGGTCAATTTTACTGTCAAACCACCAAGCTCAGCTGTACTATTGATGTGAGTTCCACCACAAGGAATTGAAATTAAAGTACTTTCATTTTTCTGCCATTGCCAGTAACGGGAATCTGTCAAACACTCACCATCCAATTTCATTGCAACTGAGCTTTTTTGCTCCAACCAATCGGCGATCGTTTGATTGACTGCGATTTCAATTGCAGAAAGATTTTCGAGCATATCCGCAACATTAAGACCACGTTTCTTGAGAGTTTTGCCCAAACGGTATTTATCGGTACATAAATCAGGGGTTACAAAGCTGGTCACTTGAGCATAGCTATTGAAATCATAGTGGCCCAATGGATCTTTTCTGTCTGCATCTTTACGCCAATATTGCTCTGCAAGCACTTGGTTTAAAGCAAGATATGCGATGTGTCCGGCACTGTGTCCACGGCTAAGGCTATCTTGATAGTCTTGGTCAACGTGAAGCTCGACAGCTTGACCAACTTCAATAGCCTCTGAAGAAGCCGGTAGTTGATGCACCACAACAAACACCCACCCCTCTGTATCTCTCTTAACAGGAATATCTTCTGCAACGAAGAGTTTTCCAGTCGATTGTTCTATCGCTCCAACCAGACAGTCTTCTACCTCTATCTGCTGTTGATTAGCGACAATGTAGCCGCGGTCTGCAGGGTGATCAGGCCAAATATGGCTAACTGGGTGAAATGGGGTTTTATTAACAACAAGGTAAGTTTTCTCAGCTTGCTGCTCTGTGTATTGCGCAGTAGCGGTTAGGCTCCAAGTTTGGTGACAAAACTGAGTGATGGTTGGATGAATTTGAATCGGTGTAGTCATGTTCTTTAGATCTAATGAATTTTGCTTAAAAAAATACCCGAGCTCGGCTCGGGTATCAAATCAGTTATAAAGGTTACTTACGGCCTTTCATCATGCTCATCATGCGCTTACGTTTACGCTCTTGAGAGACAGTTAGCTTGTTAGTCTTACCTTCAAACGGGTTCTCACTGTTCTGGAACTGAATACGAATCGGTGTACCCATGATCTCTAAAGAACGGCGATAGTAATTCATCAAGTAACGTTTGTACGAATCTGGTAGCTCACGAACTTGGTTACCGTGGATAACCACGATCGGTGGGTTGTAACCACCCGCGTGCGCGTATTTAAGCTTCACACGACGGCCACGAACCATTGGCGGTTGGTGATCATCGGTTGCCATCTTCATGATACGTGTTAGTACCGATGTACCTACACGTGTCGTCGCTGACTTGTAAGCTTCTTGAACAGACTCAAACAAGTGACCAACACCTGTGCCGTGAAGTGCAGAGATGAAGTGGATACGTGCAAAGTCAACGAAACCAAGACGGCGGTCTAGCTCTTTCTTTACGCGCTCTTTGACGTCATTATCCAGACCATCCCACTTGTTTACTGCGATCACAATTGAACGACCAGCATTCAAAGCGAAACCTAGCAGGCTCAAGTCTTGGTCAGAGATGTTTTCGCGAGCATCGATAACAAGTAGAACAACGTTAGCGTCTTCAACCGCCTTCAGCGTTTTAACAACCGAGAACTTCTCAACCGTTTCGTTGATGTTCTTACGACGACGTACACCCGCTGTATCAATCAGAACGTATTCACGCTCATCACGGCTCATTGGGATGTAGATAGAGTCACGCGTTGTGCCCGGCATATCGTAAACAACCACACGCTCTTCACCTAGGATACGGTTAGTTAGCGTTGATTTACCTACGTTTGGACGGCCAATGATCGCGAGCTTAATTGGTTGATCTTGAAGGCGCTGGAATTCTGCTTCCGCTTCTTCTTCAGTGAAATCAACTTGCTCAGCTTCTTCATCTTCAAACTCAGTCAGATCGCTCACTTCACCTGCTTCCGCTTTAAGTGCTTCTGCGAATGGGTTTAGGGCTAGATCGATAAGCGCTGTTACACCACGACCGTGAGCCGCAGCAATTTGGTACATGTCTTCAACGCCAAGTTGCCAGAAGTCTGCACTTGCTGCATCAGGGTCGATACCATCAACCTTGTTTACTACTAGCATTGAAGGCTTTTCTAACTGACGAAGGTGCTTCGCGATAGCAATATCAGACGGTGTTAGACCAGCACGGCCATCTACCATGAACAGTACAACATCAGCTTCATCGATCGCCGCTAATGACTGTTCTGCCATTTTAGTTTCAACACCCTCTTCAGTACCGTCGATACCACCGGTGTCGATAACAATAAATTCATGTTCACCAAGCTGAGCTTGGCCATACTTACGGTCACGCGTTAAGCCAGGAAAATCCGCAACCAATGCATCGCGAGTTCGAGTCAATCGGTTAAACAACGTAGACTTACCTACGTTCGGACGCCCTACTAGAGCAACAACAGGTACCATAACAACCTCTACAATTTCTTTTCTTAATGTAGTTATAGGTAAACACTTGTTCGCAAGTTTAAACTCTTACCTATAACCACACGCTTTATTAATTTTACAACAACAAAACGGCTCCTGGCTGTTACCAACCAGGAGCCGACTGTGAATTATATCACGCTTTTATTGGCTAATCGTCAGTTTCTTTACATCGCCGTTGCGAGTAACGACAAGGTAGCCGCCAGCTAGCTCAATTGGTGCCACAGCAAAGCCACTGTCATCCACCAGCTGCTGGGCAACAAAGTCGCCTGTTGCGCGGTCTAGCCAGTGTAGGTAACCTTCTGTATCACCTACCACAACATATCCGTTAATGATAGCAGGTGCTGTCAGTAAGCGGTTTTCAAGCAGAGATGTACTCCAGATCTCTGTACCACTGCGCGCATCAACCGCAGCTAAATGATCGTTATCTGTCACAACAAACAGACGGCTGCCATCGCTCGCTAAGTCAATAGCAGAAGAGTAATTACGCTTCCACACTGGTTTACCTGAACGTAGGTCAATCGCAATCAATTGACCATTAATGCCGACAGTATAGAGCGTGCCACCTAGGACAACTGGAGAAGAGTCAACATCAACAAGACGATCGATTTCAGTCGCGCCTTTTGGTGTGCCTACTGGTTGTTGCCAAATAAGCTGGCCACGGTCAACGATAGCAGCAGCCAATCGACCATTTGCCGTTCCCCAGAACACACCGCCAGATACTGTCACAGGTGCACTGTCACCACGCAGAGTTAAGCTAGGAACTTCGGTACTGATGGTCCACTTTTCCTCACCTGTTGCTTGGTCAAGCGCT
The DNA here is from genome assembly GCF_024347575.1 of Vibrio pelagius. Lineage (NCBI taxonomy): Bacteria > Pseudomonadati > Pseudomonadota > Gammaproteobacteria > Vibrionales > Vibrionaceae > Vibrio > Vibrio pelagius. Next base: position 678,760 of record NZ_AP025503.1, on the reverse strand, counting down.
ACCATCATGCCACGGCTAGTGTGAACCAGAACCATGTTGTTCTCTGTTGCAGGTGCCGCTAATACTTCACCATTAACCGAAACACGCCATAGCTCTTCCCCGGTCTCTTCATCAACCGCGATCATCTCGCCATTTTCAGAACCTACGAAAACCTTACCGTAGCCTGCTGTCAAACCACCAGAGATACGCGCAATCACGTCTTTCTCTAGATCGTTTCTCCAGATCTCTTTACCCGTTTCTGGATCAAGCGCTTTGATCATGCCATCGCGGCTAGCCACAAATACTTTGTCGTATGCGTATTCAGGCGTGAGCTTTGAGAAGTAATGACCAACACCATCACCCACTGAAGTAGACCACTCTTGGGATGGTGTAAATTCACTCGTTACAGTTGGCACTGGTGCCATGATAACGGTGTCTTCTTCACCCGCACAGCCAGCAAGTAGCCCTAGAGCTATCGCACACAGTGTCGCTTTGGGAAACATCTTCTTCATTCAAAGCGCCTTATTTAGCTAAGTCGTCAAGTTTGATTTGAAGCGTTTGGCTAGCGTCAACCGCTTGTTGTGCCTCAGTATATGCCGCATATGCAGCATCGCTGTCGCCTTTACGCAGTGAGATATCACCACGCAGTTCAGCAACACGACCTTTCCAAGATTCATCAGTGATCGCCGCTAGTTCGCTAAGCGCTGCGTCAAACTCACCCTGCTCTGCTTTTACACGAGCTACACGGTAGCCTAGCAAAGGTGCTAATGCCGCGTCTTTTGTCGCTGACTGTGCCCACTCAAGCTGCTCAAGCGCTGCTGCTAAATCACCCGCTTCTACTTGTGCTTTTGCCAGTTGCATTGCCGCAAGTACAGAGTACTCGGCGTCTTTGTTGCTATCGATGAAAGCTTGAATATCCGCTTGTGCATCTAGGCCTTTTGCATCCAGTGCAGAAATCGCTGTGGTGTAGCTTTCAGAAGCTGCTTCACGAGCCTGGGTCACTGAGTCTTGGTAATAGCGCCAGCCAAACAGACCACCTAAACCAATCACAGCACCAAAGATCACAGCTTTGCCGTTCTCTTTCCACCAGTCTTTGATGGCTTCAACTTGTTGCTCTTCGCTATCGTAAAGTTCCACTTCCTGTCCTCTTTGATTCTTTTAAACGCCAGCAAGCAGCTGGCGTTGAATATTCATATTGAGCGTTTGATTGCTCTGTGGGCGAGTTAGATTAGCGCCGCTACTTTTGCAGCAACTTCTGCTTGGGCAACAACTTCTTGTTCACCACCAACCAGATCTTTCAATACCACCGTGTTGTCTGCTACTTCGTTTTCGCCCAGTACCAGTGCCACTACAGCGCCCACTTTGTCAGCACGTTTGAATTGTTTCTTAAAGCTACCACCACCGAAGTGGTTCATTACGCGAACGCCTGCAATGTTGTCGCGCAATTCATTCGCCAGTTGCATGCCCGCAATCATGGTGCCTTCACCTGCTGCAACCATGTATACGTCAACGCTGCGACGCACTTCTGTTAGCTCTAGAGTCTCCATCATTAGGACAAGACGCTCTAGACCCATTGCAAAACCAACAGCGTTAGTTGCTTTACCGCCTAGTTGCTCAACCAGACCGTCGTAACGGCCACCGCCACACACAGTGCCTTGTGCACCTAGGCTGTCAGTGATCCACTCAAATACAGTGCGGTTGTAGTAGTCAAGGCCACGTACTAGACGCTCGTTAACTTTGTATTCGATACCTACCGCATCAAGAAGTTCACACAAACCTGCAAAATGTTGCTGAGACTCTTCACCTAAATATTCAGAAAGGCGAGGTGCATCACCAAGAATCGCTTGTACGTCTGGGTTCTTCGTATCTAGAACACGCAGTGGGTTTGTGTGCATACGACGCTTACAATCTTCATCCAACACGTCGATGTGTTGCTCTAGGAAAGCCACAAGCGCTGTACGGTAGTTTGCACGGTCTTCAGTCGAGCCGATTGAGTTCAGCTCTAGACGCACGTGCTTGTCGATACCTAGCTCTCGCCATAAACGTGCGGTCATCATGATAAGTTCTGCGTCAACGTCTGGACCGTCTAGGCCAAACACTTCCACACCACATTGGTGGAATTGACGGTAACGACCTTTTTGAGGACGCTCGTGACGGAACATTGGGCCCATGTACCATAGACGCTGCTCATCACGGTTGATAAGGCTGTTTTGAATGCAAGAACGAACACAACCCGCAGTGCCTTCAGGACGTAGAGTTAGGCTGTCACCATTGCGATCTTCAAAGGTGTACATCTCTTTTGAAACTACGTCAGTCTCTTCACCTACAGCACGGCTAAATAGATTTGTCTCTTCAACAATAGGCATACGCACTTCGTTGTAGCCGTATGCGCTTACCACGCTTTTTACTGCGTTTTCTACTTTCTGCCAAAGTGGTGATTGAGTTGGAAGGCAGTCGTTCATGCCTCGGATTGCTTGAATATTTTTAGCCACAATTTTTTCCGTCATTTTTCACGACAAGGTGTGCCTAAACGCTTCACCTTATCGCGTTGTATTAATCTTCTAGGTTCTTAAGGTCAATGCGATTGGATTTATCCATCACAGACGCTTTTGCTCTGATCTTCGCTTCTAGCTGATCGACAAGATCGTTGTTGTCGAAACGCTCTTTCTGACGCTTACCGTCTTCGTAGAACGCACTCTTACGCGCACTACCCGCAAGACCTAAATGCGATACTTCCGCTTCACCAGGGCCGTTTACCACACAACCGATGATCGACACATCCATTGGTGTAATTACGTCTTCCAAACGCTCTTCTAATGCATTAACCGTATTAATAACATCAAACTCTTGGCGAGAGCAGCTTGGACAAGCGATAAAGTTGATACCGCGCGAGCGAATACGCAAAGACTTAAGAATATCAAAGCCAACTTTGATCTCTTCAACTGGGTCTGCAGCTAGAGAGATACGCAGCGTATCACCGATACCTTCTGACAGAAGCATACCTAAGCCAACCGATGACTTAACCGCGCCTGCGCGTGCACCACCAGCTTCAGTGATACCTAAGTGTAGAGGCTGGTCGATCTTCTGTGCTAATAGACGGTATGAACCTACCGCTAGGAATACGTCTGATGCTTTAACACTGACCTTAAATTGATCAAAGTTAAGACGATCAAGAATATCGACATGGCGCATTGCAGACTCAACTAATGCCTCTGCCGTTGGCTCTGTGTATTTCTCTTGAATGTCTTTCTCTAGAGAACCACCGTTAACACCAATACGAATCGGAATATTTTTATCGCGAGCACAGTCAACTACAGAGCGAATACGGCTCTCATTACCGATATTGCCTGGGTTAATACGTAAACAGTCAACGCCGTACTCCGCCACTTTCAGTGCGATACGGTAGTCGAAATGAATGTCTGCAACCAAAGGGACTGAAACTTGCTGTTTGATCTGCTTGAACGCTTCTGCTGCATCCATCGTCGGAACAGAGACACGTACAATATCAGCGCCAACATTTTCTAGCGATTTAATTTGAGCAACAGTCGCCGCAACGTCTGTTGTTCGAGTATTAGTCATGGATTGCACAGCAATTGGTGCACCATCACCGATCGGCACGTCGCCCACATAAATACGGGTCGACTTGCGACGAATAATAGGAGATTCGTGTTGCATATTAACTCTAAGGTAAGGTTATTCTAGCTACTTTGCCTGAAGTATACCCAGAAAGGTCGACAGGTTCACTCGCAAATGTCATTGAGACAGCTTCTGGAGCACCAATAACGACTTTATACGGGGTTTCACCTGACAAATTGAGTGATTGACCTGCTTTTTTAATGCCGGTCGACAACGTTCTGCCTGTCGCATCTTTCACTTGAATCCAGCAGTCAGAGCTAAATTGCATGACTAACTCATTAGACACAGCTTCAGGTGCGACAACGCCTGTCTCAGTAACTTCCGTCTCTGTAGCGGTTGCAGGTTTCGTTGATGCGCCGACTTCAGAAGTGATATCAGCTTCAATCGCATCTGCAGTGACACTGGTTTCTGTCGTCGCTTCACTCTCTACATTTTGAGACGCTTCAACGGCTGGCGCTTCAGCTTCAATCAGATCGAGAGAAGTGGTCAGTGACTCGTCATTGAGCTCGTCAGCCACAACCTCTTCCGCACTCTCTTCAGTAACAGTGGATTGAGAGAGGGTATCTTGCTGCTGATTCTGCCACCACCAAAGTGAAGATATACCAGCAATAACCGCGAAAATGCTCCAAGTTAGCAACATAATACGACTGTTGTGTTTCTCTGTTTTGGTTTTACGCGAGAAGCTCATCATCTCTTGTTCTTGATGCTGAACATCACCAGAGTGTTCCAAAGCCTCAAGCACGACTTTCTCATCTAGATTGACGTACTTAGCGTACGAGCGAACATAACCACGCATAAATGTGGCGACTTGGTCGGTGTCAAATTGGTTATCTTCAATCTGCTGAATCAAACTAACACGTAGTTTTAAGCGAGAAGAGACTTGTTGTTGGGTTAACCCTAGCGACTCACGTCGGTTTTTAAGGATAGTACCGGCTTCCAGTACAGGAGCTGCCGCTTGCGGCGCTTGTGTATCTTGTTCTGTGTCCATAAAGTAGAACTTCTAAATATTATAGTCGGTTGTCGAGAGCCATTTTTCTTATCGTTTACGCTCAATCTTACAACCCACTCTATGTGAAATTTATCCTACTACTCGCACCAAAAACCTTTTGAAATCGAAAACCAAGACCTGCTATGCAGGAGGGCTTCTCAGGCAGCTATCTGTTTAATGCCAACCTAGTAAATAGACATATTGATGGTTCGAGTAACAAGTAAGTACTTAAACTGAGTCTAAGCTGTTTTAATCATAAGCTAATGCCCTGACAAGGCAAAAACTCTTTCGACAAAATTTACCATTAGCTCATGGTTTTGTACAAAATTTAACGAAAAATGTAATAAAGCGTGGCGCGATGAACTGATAAAAGGTGATAAACAGTCAAAAACAAACAAGCCAGAAGTAGACTTCTGGCTTGTTATCAAAACGGAGAGAGGATTAAAGCGCTTTTACTGGAATAGTTTCCGCAGCGGCCTTTTGCTTAGTTCGCTTGGTACGGTCGATAACATCTCCCACCAATTGACCACATGCAGCATCGATATCGTCACCACGAGTCTTACGTACTGTTACTGTGTAATCGTATTCCATCAGTGTTTTCTGGAAGCGATCAATACGAGAGTTGCTTGGTTTCTTGTAAGGCGAACCTGGGTATGGGTTGAATGGAATCAGGTTGATCTTACATGGCGTATCTTTCATGAGCTCAGCCAATTCACGAGCGTGGTCCATATCATCATTCACATGATCAAGTAGCACGTACTCAACGGTAACTTTACCGCGGTTTGCGTTTGAAGATGCAATGTAACGACGAACCGATGCTAGGAAGTCTTCAATATCCCAACGATCATTGATTGGCATGATTTCGCTACGTAGCTTGTCGTTTGGCGCGTGTAGTGAGATTGCAAGTGCAACGTCAATGTTACCTGTCATTTGGTCAAGACCCGATACAACACCAGAAGTCGATACGGTTACACGACGCTTAGACAGAGCAAAACCAAGATCATCCAACATGATTTCTAATGATGGCATTAGGTTTTTCATGTTAAGTAGAGGCTCACCCATACCCATCATTACAACATTTGTAATTGGGCGGCGACCAGTCTCTTTCTCAAGGCCGATCTCACGAGATGCACGCCAAATTTGACCAACAATCTCTGAAACTTTTAGGTTACGGTTGAAGCCTTGTTGTGCTGTAGAGCAGAACTTACACTCAAGGGCACAGCCTACTTGTGATGATACACACAGCGTCGCACGGTCACCATCAGGGATGTATACCGTTTCAACGTCTTGATCACCAACTCGCATTGCCCATTTAATTGTACCGTCAGAAGAGTGTTGAGCTTCAGAAACAACAGGCGCAACAATCTCACAGCGGCGTTGAAGTTTCTCACGCAGCTTTTTGTTGATGTTGTTCATGTTTTCGAAGTCATCGACACCGAAGTGGTACATCCACTTCATTACTTGATCTGCTCGAAAAGCTTTCTCATTCAGTTCTTCTGTGAAAAATTTACGAAGACCTTTACGATCAAAATCGAGTAGATTGACTTTAGCTGTGGTCATGGTGCCTCTCAATGACGGAACAATAATTAAGGGCGCGAATTGTACAGCCTTTACGCATCTTCAACAAGGGTTGTAAAACCCTGTCTTTACTAAGACATTCAAAGTTAAGTGATTAAAATTTACACAACCCTCTTTCATTACTCGCAATTCACGAAATAAGAGCAAGATTCCCGACCACGCTCCTTCGTAGCTATCGGGAATGACGGGCAACTAACCCATTCCCTTCTCGTCATTCCAGAATCGAGGAGCGAGATATTTGGAATCTCCAACAACAAACAGATATTCCCGACTACGCTCCTTCGTCGCTATCGGGAATGACGGGCAACTAACCCATTCCCTTCTCGTCATTCCAGAATCGAAGAACGAGATATTTGGAATCTCCAACAACAAACAGAGATTCCCGACTACACTCCTTCGTCGCTATCGGGAATGACGCTGCAACTAACCCATTCTCTTCTCGTCATTCCAGAATCGAGGGACGAGATGTCTAGAATCTCCAACAGCAAATAGAGATTCCCGACTACGCTCCTTCGTCGCTATCGGGAATGGTGTTAGAACTAACCGCTCTCCTTCTCGTCATTCCAGAATCGAGGAACGAGATATCTGGAATCTCCAACAGCAAACAGAGATTCCCGACTACGCTCCTCCGTCGCTATCGGGAATGACGCTGCAACTAACCCATACTCTTCTCGTCATTCCAGAATCGAGGAACGAGATGTCTGAAATCTCCAACTACGTAAAACTCACATACAAAAAAGGCCTCACCGTAGTGAAGCCTTGAGAATCGTTAGCCCGTCGCTTACTCAGCAGGACGTGGGCAAATTTCAGATTCAGGGAAGAAGAACTCAATCTCGCGCGCTGCCGATTCTGGGCTGTCGCTGCCATGTACTGAGTTGTAACGCATGCTAATTGCGTAATCAGCGCGAATAGTGCCGCACGCCGCTTCTTCTGGGTTTGTTTTGCCCATCAGTTCACGGTAACGAGCGATTGCGTTTTCGCCTTCTAGTACTTGAACCATGATAGGACCAGAAGTCATGAACTCTTTTAGTGGGCCAAAGAATTCTTTGCCTTCGTGTTCTGCGTAAAAACCGCTCGCTTGCTCTTCTGTTAGGTGCACCATCTTAGCTGCAACGATTTGTAGGCCCGCTTTTTCAATGCGGTGGTAAATTTCGCCGATCAAGTTTCGTTTAACAGCATCTGGCTTAACAATTGAGAACGTTCTTTCTAGAGCCATAGGGGTTCCTTCACTTCATTTTTGTTGTTATCTAAAACGGCACCTGCCCTCATTAATTGAGTTTAGGTAACAATCAGGCAGCCAATAGCTGCCTGATTTTATAATTATTTTGCTTGCTCAATAAGCAGGCGTGCCAGAGTGCGAACACCCATGCCGGTTGCGCCTGCGGCCCATTTATCACTTGGTGATTTACGGTATGTACCCGCGCAGTCCATGTGTAGCCAGCCTTTCTTGTAATCATCAACGAAGTAAGACAAGAATGCAGCTGCAGTACTTGCACCTGGTGTGTAATCTCCCGAGCTGATATTTGAAAGATCAGCAAAGTTTGACGGCAGCATACCTCGGTGGAAATCAGCAAGAGGAAGTGGCCATAGACCTTCTTTCTCTTGATTTGCTGCTGTTAGCGCTTGGTGAGACAGCTCATCATCAAAACTCATTAGTGCGTGGTAATCGTTGCCTAGAGCATTCTTCGCAGCACCAGTTAGCGTCGCACAGTCGATGATAAGCTCTGGGTTTTGCTCGCTTGCGTACATCAGACCATCAGCCAGAACCAAGCGACCTTCTGCGTCGGTGTTCATGATCTCTACGGTAGTCCCATTTTTGTAGGTGATGATATCACCAAGCTTAAGAGCACGACCCGAGATCATGTTCTCTGCACAACATAAAATCAGCTTGATACGCTTATTTAAGCCGCGCTCGATTGCTAGACCTAGACCGCCAGTAATGGTTGCCGCGCCGCCCATATCGGCTTTCATCGCAGTCATGAATTGGCCAGGTTTGATGCTGTAGCCGCCTGAATCGAAAGTAATACCTTTACCAACTAGACATGCAAACACTGGTGCGTTTTCGTCCCCTGTCGGGTTGAAGTCGAGCTGTAGCATTGCTGATGTGCGCTCAGAACCACGACCGACAGCGTAGATGCCTTCCCAACCTTCCGTAAGCAGGTCTTTGTCTTTAACGATTTTCGCTTTTACTGTGCCTTCTGGCGCAATAGATTTGATGTATTCAGCAGCCATTGTTGCCAGTTGACGTGGTGCAACCTCTTCCGCTGTTTTGTTGATGATGTCACGAGTCCAATCTGTCGCACGGATACGAGCTTCTAACTCAGATTGGTCGGCTTCTGGTAGCTCGCCCCACTCTAGCGTGGTTTGTTTCTTAGGACCACGATAACCTTGGTGGAAAGCCCAAACGCTTTCCAAATCCCAACCTTCGCCTTGCAGTGAAATGAAAGCAATACCTTGTCCGTCAAGTTTGCGACCTGCGCGCTGGATTGCGCCTAGATCGTGGCCTCCTGCTAGGTGGATTGTTGCACCTGCTTCTGAAAACGAAAGGATAGCCTTATCTCCCCACTGAGGCTGGGCTGGCTCTTGACTTAAAAATACTGACATCTGTGTAGACATGATTTCTCCTTGTCTTTGAACCACGTTACCTTAGTGATTCAGATTATTTTTTGTTTGCGAACTGATGTTAGCATTATGTAGGAGTAAAATGTCATTTTGATAAAAAAACGGACCATAAGGTCCGCTTTTTTTAGTAAGAATTGTTAACTTGGCTGTGTTTTCAGAGAGCTTACCTCTATCTCCAAGTCAAAAATGAGTGTAGGACGTTAGTCCATCTCATCCATCCAGCATAGAATGATGGCTTCAAGGATCTTCTCATTCGAGTGATTTGGTTCATCATCGAAGTCTTCAAGATCTAATATCCATTGGTGCAGATCAGTAAAACGTACCGTTTTTGGATCCGTATCAGGGTATAAGTCGCATAGTTCAATCGCGATATCTCGCGAGTCAATCCACTTTAAGCTCATATCATTTCCTTATTAGTTAAAGGCACTCATGCGCCTCTAATACACTGTTATTCTGCGCCAGTTTTACTAAAATTTTCGCCATGTGGCTTGAGTTTTAGTGATCTTCAGAAGCTAGGTTTAGCGTGTATTTTGGAATCTCTACCACGAGATCTTCGTCTGCAACTTTCGCCTGACAACCTAAACGAGATTCCATCTCTAGACCCCACGCTTTATCTAGCATGTCATCTTCAAGATCGTCGCTCTCTTCTAATGAATCGAAACCTTCACGAATCACAACGTGACACGTTGTACATGCACACGACTTTTCACACGCGTGCTCAATACCGATACCTGCTTTTAGTGCAACATCAAGTACCGTCTCGCCAGTTTCTGCTTCTAGCACTGCGCCTTCTGGACATAGATCTTCGTGAGGTAAAACAATAATCTTTGGCATGTTTATCTATTCTCTAACTATTAAATATTATCGACTGACTGACCTGACAGTGCAGCACGAATTGATTTATCCATACGACGAGAAGCAAAGTCTTGGCTCGCTTTGTCTGTATTCTTAATCTCTAGTTCAATGGCATCAGCGTCATCACCGTTACGCTTTTCGATCAGTGACTCAATCGCTTGCAGCAACTGTTGTTTCTCTTGCTCGTTAAGCAGCTCGTCGCCATCGGCTTGCATTGCTGCAATTAGACCTTCAATCACGCGATCCGCTTCTACACGCTGCTCAGCTAGTGCACGAGCTTGCATGTCTTCTTTCGCATATGTCATTGAATCTTTGAGCATATTAGCTACTTCATCATCACTTAGACCGTATGATGGCTTAACTTGGATTTCCGCTTGGACACCCGTGCTCTTTTCCATTGCTGTCACAGATAATAGACCGTCTGCATCCACTTGGTAAGTTACGCGGATATGCGCAGCGCCTGCCGCCATAGGAGGAATACCTTTTAGAGCAAAACGAGCGAGTGAGCGACAGTCATCAACCATCTCACGCTCACCTTGAACAGTATGCACCGTCATCGCCGTTTGACCATCTTTGAAGGTAGTAAACTCTTGAGCACGAGCGACAGGAATAGTGGTGTTACGAGGAATAATCTTCTCGACCAAACCACCCATAGTTTCGATACCCAGAGACAGTGGGATAACATCCAATAACAGCATCTCTGCATCTGGCTTATTGCCCACTAGGATATCAGCTTGGATTGAAGCACCAATTGCAACCACTTCATCAGGGTTGATGCTTGTCAGTGGTGTGCGACCAAAGAAGTCACCGACCATTTCACGAACAAGCAGGGTACGAGTTGAACCGCCAACCATAACAACTTCAAGTACTTCATCGGCGTCTACATCAGCATCTTTCAGCGCTCGACGACAAGACATCAATGTTTTCTTAACCAGTGGCTTGATGATGTCGTTAAACTCATCACGAGTCAGTGTGCCTTTCCAACCAAGGACTTCGACGTCAACTTGCTCATCTGCTGACAGACGAATTTTTGCGTCCGTTGCTGCGTCTAGCAGAATACGGTTCTGTTCAGCCGTCAGCTCAGTCAAACCTGCTTGCTGTTGGAAGTGATTCGCGACTAAATGGTCGAAATCATCGCCGCCCAGTGCTGAATCACCACCGGTTGCCAATACTTCGAATACACCTTTTGACAGACGCAGGATAGAGATGTCGAACGTACCACCACCTAAGTCATATACAGCAATCACACCTTCTTGACCTGAATCTAGGCCATAGGCAATCGCAGCAGCAGTCGGCTCATTCAAAAGACGAAGAACATGAAGACCAGCCAGTTGCGCCGCATCTTTTGTACCAGCGCGCTGCGCATCGTCGAAGTATGCTGGAACAGTAATGACAGCACCTGCAAGCTCACCACCGAGCGTAGACTCTGCACGCTGACCTAGAGCACGCAAGATATCAGCCGATACTTGAATTGGATTCTTGGTACCTTGTTTCGTGCGAATAACTGGTAAGCCGTTCTCGCTCTCTTCAAATTGATAAGGCAGTGATGGGTAACGCTGCTTAATATCTGCCAATGAACGACCAATCAGTCGCTTCACTGAAATGATGGTATTCTGTGGATCAGTCTGTGCACAGCCACGAGCCTCTACGCCAACAGTGTGTGAATCAGCTTGATAATGAACCACAGAAGGCAAAATTGAGCGGCCTTGAGCGTCTACTAAGGTCGTCGCTTCACCACTGCGAACCGAGGCAACAAGAGAGTTGGTGGTACCTAGATCGATACCCACAGCCAGCTTATGCTCATGCGGTGCTGAGCTTTGTCCTGGTTCTGCAATTTGAAGTAATGCCATGAGGATTCCTTTTGTCTAGTCGCTAGTCGAGCAGGTGATCTTCGACTTGTTCTATTTCTTTCTTGAGTTTTGCGATGAATTTCAGTTTACGAACAGTGTCAGCGGCTTCTTCCCATGCTGCTTGTTCTAGCTGTTGCTCGATCTGCGCAAGGTGTTGTTTGTACATTTTGCCAACTTTAGTATCGAAGTCGTACAACTCGTCAGCACCATCTGGACTTGCTGCGATATGCTCTAACTCCTCACGCAGCTCCATCTGCTCCATAAGGAACATAGGATCTTGCATGGTTTGCTGTTCACCACGGATATCAACGCCGTTTTGCACTAGCAAGTGCTCTGCGCGACTAATTGGGTTCTTAAGTACCTGATAAGCGTCATTGATTTGAGAAGCTTTTTGCACCGCTAGCAAGCGCTCACGCTCTGAGGCAGTCGCAAAGTTGTCTGGATGAAATTGACGCTGCAGATCTCTAAACTGAGAAGCAAGAAGGCTACCATCCAGTTGAAACTGAAGTGGTAGCCCAAATAATTCGAAATGATTCATGTAAAGGTGGTCCTAATTTTAGGCCCTGATGCAGAGCCTAATTGTACGTTGCTTACAATCGATGCGCTTACAATAAATGCTTAGCCATTGAAGCACTTATACATTAAAGCTCTCACCACAACCACACTCGCCTTTCGCATTTGGGTTGTTGAATTCAAAACCTTCGTTTAGGCCTTCTTTTACGTAATCAAGCTCAGTACCATCTAGATAAACTAAGCTTTTAGGATCAATGATGACCTTAACACCTGAGTGCTCAAATACTTGGTCTTCCTCGTTAAGCTCATCAACGAACTCAAGTACATATGCCATACCTGAACAGCCAGTGGTTTTTACGCCCAAACGTAACCCGATACCCTTACCTCGGTTATCTAGGAATGCTTGAACTCGGCTTGCCGCCGTCTCTGTCATGGTGATGGCCATACTACAACCTTGTTTTAATAATTTGAGAACTCAGTGGGAGTGCAAGACGCACTCCCTAATATTACTATTTTTTTGCAACGATTCGCTACGGGGTACGATTAACGTTTCTTTTTGTAATCCGCAACGGCTGCTTTAATTGCATCTTCAGCAAGAATTGAACAGTGAACTTTCACTGGTGGAAGCTCTAGCTCTTCTGCAATTTCAGAGTTTTTGATTGCTGCTGCTTCATCGATGCTCTTACCTTTTACCCACTCAGTAACTAGTGAGCTAGACGCGATTGCACTACCACAACCGTATGTCTTGAATTTCGCATCTTCGATAATACCTTCTGGTGTTACCTTGATTTGCAGTTTCATTACGTCACCACATGCCGGTGCGCCAACCATGCCGCTACCTACATTTGGATCTTCTTTATCAAACGAACCTACGTTACGTGGGTTTTCGTAGTGATCAATTACTTTTTCGCTATATGCCATGATAGTTACCTCGTATCCTCTATATCCGTGAGATTAGTGATGTGCCCACTCAACAGTGTCCAGATCAATCCCTTCTTTATACATATCCCATAGAGGAGACATGTCGCGTAATTTATTTACTGCTACACGAATCTGTGCGATTGCGTAGTCAACTTCTTCTTCCGTTGTGAAACGGCCGAATGAGAAACGTACTGAGCTGTGTGCCAGTTCATCGTTCAGACCAAGAGCACGTAGAACGTAAGATGGCTCTAGGCTTGCAGATGTACATGCAGAACCTGATGATACTGCTAGGTCTTTTAAAGACATAAGCAGAGACTCACCTTCAACGAAAGCGAAGCTCACGTTTAGGTTGTGCGGAACACGCTGGTCTAAGTCACCGTTTACCGTCACTGCTTCAAGGTCTTGAACACCTTTCAGTAGACGCTCACGTAACGCTAGTGCGTGGTCGTAATCTTTTTGCATGTCTTGTTTAGCGATAGCACACGCTTCACCCATGCCAACAATTTGGTGTGTCGCTAGTGTACCAGAGCGGAAACCACGCTCATGACCACCACCGTGCATTTGAGCTTCAAGGCGAATACGAGGCTTACGACGAACGTAAAGTGCACCGATACCTTTAGGGCCGTACATTTTGTGAGCTGAAAGTGAGATTAGGTCAACTTTAGTCTCTTGTACGTCTAGTGGAATTTTACCCGCAGACTGAGCCGCATCAACGTGGAAAATGATCTTGCGTGAGCGACATAGTTCGCCGATTGCATTGATATCTTGGATAACGCCGATTTCGTTGTTTACGTGCATGATAGAAACAAGCACTGTGTCTTCACGCATTGCAGCTTGTAGCTTGTCTAGATCGATGATGCCGTTTGATTCTGGCTCTAGGTAAGTTACCTCGTAGCCTTCACGCTCAAGTTGGCGGCATGGATCAAGAACCGCTTTATGTTCGGTCTTACACGTAATCACGTGCTTACCTTTCTTCTCGTAAAAGTGCGCTGCACCTTTAATCGCAAGGTTGTCAGATTCTGTTGCGCCAGACGTGAAAACAATTTCACGCGGATCTGCATTCAGGAGATCGGCAATTTGCTCACGAGCATTATCTACTGACTCTTCTGCTTGCCAGCCGTAACGGTGTGAACGAGATGCTGGGTTACCGAAGTTACCGTCCATCGTCATACACTGAACCATTTTTTCAGCAACACGAGAATCAACTGGGCAAGTAGCTGAATAGTCAAAGTAAATAGGCAGTTTCATTTTCTACTCCAATGTAAAAACTGACCGCTTAAGTGCGGGCATTAGCACCGTGAGGTGCTGCACTAATCGTTGTAGTGCTCGTATTTTTATGTGCAAAACCATTATTAACCGCAAGATCAATATCTTGACGATCAGAAATTTCTAAGACTTCGTTATCTTTCATTAGCTCACCGAGCGTAATGTCATTTAAGAAGCTGCTGATTCGGGAGCTTAAGTCACGCCATAAAGTGTGAGTTAAACAACGACTACCACCTTGGCAATCTGCTCGACCGTGACACTTAGTCGCATCCACTGATTCGTCTACTGCTGCAATCACAGTTCCGACAGCGATATCGCCCGCTTCAGCACCCAAACGGTAACCACCACCTGGGCCGCGAACACTAGCGACTAAGCCAGCTTTGCGTAACTTAGAAAATAGTTGTTCTAAGTAAGATAACGAAATACCTTGGCGTTCAGAGATGTCAGCCAGAGGTACAGGACTTTTTTGCGAATGCAGTGCTACATCTAGCATAGCTGTGACCGCATATCTTCCTTTAGATGTAAGTTTCATATCACACCGTATCCACATTGTTTATGTGGTTGGAATTTTCCCATACCCGACCAAATTGGTCAAGTATTTAGTTGACTATTTTAGTCAGGTATTCATCCTTACGGAATTTATGGGTACTTACTCACCCTTTCGAGACTTCTCAACCGAAGTCAAAATACCACGTAATGTATTAATTTCTTGGATTTCAGGACGTGCACGACTAAAAAGGCGACGAAGTTTATTCATCACCTGACCCGGTTTGTCCTTAGAGATGAATTGGGTATCCGTAATCACTTTTTCAAGGTGCTCGTAGAACATTTCGAGCTCTTCGTGACGTGGGTACTCATCTTCAGCTTGTGGAGGGTACTGACTCGCCTCTTGATTTAGGTGGGCAACACGAACTTCATAGCTCAATGTCTGAACCGCCATCGCTAGGTTTAATGAGCTGTACTCTGGGTTAGCCGGAATACAAACATGATAGTGACACTTTTGTAGCTCATCATTCGTTAACCCCGTACGCTCACGACCAAAGATAAGCGCCACCGGGTGTTTTTTCCCTTCGATAGCGAACTTCTCACCACACTCACGCGGTTCAAGCATCGGCCACTCTAATGTGCGAGAACGAGCACTAGAGCCTACAACCAAACCGCAATCTTTCACCGCTTCTTCTAACGTTGATACGATGATCGCATTCTCTGCAATGTCACCAGCACCTGCTGCCAAAGCCATTGTTTGCTCATCGACTTCACACTGAGGATCCACCAATACTAATTGGCTTAAACCCATAACTTTCATCGCACGAGCGGCAGAGCCGATATTACCCGAGTGAGAAGTACCAACGAGAACGACTTTTACATTGTCTAACATGCTATATGACACCACTTTAAAAATAATCGCGAGATATTAACACATCACAAAGTAAAATGGTCAGACCCTAACAGGAATGTGATTTCAAGAGTTCAAAAAATAACCACTTCCCTTTTGCAAAAACTTTGGTATACTCGCCGCCGCTTTAAATCGTTCTTTAACATCTTGTGGGAATCTCCATATGCATCCAATGCTAAACATTGCTATTCGCGCTGCGCGTAAAGCAGGCAATCACATTGCTAAATCTCTAGAAACAACTGATAAGATCGAAACATCTTTGAAAGGCAACAACGATTACGTTGTAAATATTGCTAAAGAAGCTGAATACATGATTATTGAAACAATCAAAGCTTCTTACCCAGAGCACAGCATTGTTTCAGAAGAGAACGGTCTTACTGAAGGTAAAGACTCTGATGTTCAATGGATCGTTGACCCACTAGATGGCACCAACAACTTCGTTAAAGGCTTCCCACACTTCGCAATATCTATCGCTGTTCGCATGAACGGCCGTACTGAAGTAGCGTGTGTTTACGACCCAATGCTAAACGAGCTATTCACAGCTCAACGTGGCGCTGGTGCTCAACTAAACAACGCTCGTATGCGTGTAACTCAGCTGAAAGACCTACAAGGTTCTATCCTAGCTGCAGGTTTCCCATTCAAAGCTAAGCAACACTCTGAATCTTTCATGAAGATCATCTCTGGTTTATTCGTAGATTGTTCTGACTTCCGTCGTACTGGTTCTCCAGCACTAGACCTATGTTACCTAGCAGCTGGCCGTGTTGACGGTTACCTAGAGTTAGATCTAAAACCGTGGGATATGGCTGCTGGTGATCTAATTGCTCGTGAAGCAGGCGCAATCCTAACTGATTTCGCTGGCGGTACTGACTACATGAAGTCTGGTAACGTTGTTGCTTCAAGCGCTCGCGGTGTTAAAGCAATTCTTAAACACGTTCGTGAGAACGCAAACGAAGGCATGCTGAAGTAATTTAAGCCTTACGTTGATAGCCTCTATAAAATTAAGAGCTAAAAGATTCAAAGCCTCGCAATTGCGGGGCTTTTTAGTATCTGTGGTTCAGGGATGTGAGATGCGAGATGCGAGATGCGAGATGCGAGATGCGAGATGCGAGATGCGAGATGCGAGATGCGAGCAGAATAGCGCTTATGACATTAAGTGCAACTCACTTCGACCTTAATTTGTATTGAGTTTTCCTACAAAATTCAGGCATAAAAAAACCGCTAGTTGCCTAGCGGTTTTTTCGGTTTGTAAATGTCATTCAGCATAGCGCCTATGGCATTTCGTCAAACTCTTCGCCTTCTTTTTCCACTTGAGGTGGCATTAGGTGCTCACGCGTGATACCCAACTTCATTGCTAGCGCCGAAGCAACATAGATAGAAGAGTAAGTACCTACTGTGATACCCAGTAGAAGTGCTGTAGCGAAGCCGTGAATCATCGCACCACCCTGAACGAATAGAGCGATAACTACGAACAAAGTTGTACCAGAAGTGATCAATGTACGGCTCAATGTTTGAGTGATTGAGCTGTTCAGTACTTCAGGCGCTTCGCCTTTACGCATCTTACGGAAGTTTTCACGGATACGGTCGAATACAACAATGGTATCGTTGAGTGAGTAACCGACTACCGTTAGCAAGGCTGCTACGATGGTCAGGTCGACTTCAATTTGCATTAGAGAGAATACGCCCAGCGTGATGATAACGTCGTGCGCCAGTGCAAGTACCGCACCTGCCGCCAAACGCCATTCGAATCGTACCGATACGTAGATCAAGATACAGATAAGAGAAACAAGGATAGCCAAGCCACCCGCTTCTGTTAGCTCATCACCAACGTTTGGACCAACGAACTCAATACGGCGCATTTCAACTTGCTCACCTGTACCTTGTTCGATAGCTGATAGGATCTGGTTGCCTAGCGTTTCGCCCGCCACACCTTCACGTGGACGTAGACGAACCATAACATCACGAGCAGAACCGAAGTTCTGAACGGTCGCGTCACCAAAACCTTTTGCTTCTAGTGCCGAACGGATGTTTTCAAGGTTCGCTGGTTGCTCAAAACCAACTTCAATCAGGGTACCGCCAGTAAAGTCTAGACCCCAGTTCAACGACTTGGTTGATAGAGTAAAGATGGCTGTACCAATCATTAAGATAGAAAGAACAAAAGCTACCTTTGACCAACGCATAAAGTCGATCAATTTGTCTGCTTTTAGAATCTGAAACATATTAATTCCTAGCCTTAGATCGACAGTTTGTTTACACGCTTACCGCCATACATTAGGTTCACGATACAACGTGTACCTACGATAGCTGTAAACATAGAGGTCAGAATACCGATAGACAGCGTTACCGCGAAGCCTTTAATCGCACCTGTACCAACAGCAAATAGAATGATTGCCGTTAGTAGTGTAGTGATGTTGGCATCGGCAATGGTGCTGAATGCGTTCGCATAACCTTGGTGAATCGCTTGCTGTGGGCTACGACCTTCACGTAGTTCTTCTCGAATACGTTCGAAAATGAGTACGTTCGCATCGACCGCCATACCGACCGTCAAGACGATACCTGCGATACCCGGTAGCGTCATCGTCGCACCTGGAATCATCGACATCACACCGATAATCAACACCAAGTTCGCCATTAGCGCTACGTTAGCAATCAAGCCAAAGCGACGGTAGTAAACAAGCGTAAATAGCATTACTGCAGCCATACCCCAGATCATCGCCATGATACCCATATCAATGTTCTGCTGACCCATAGATGGACCGATGGTACGTTCTTCAACAATCGAGATAGGTGCAATCAGAGCACCAGCACGTAGAAGAAGTGCAAGGTTGTGTGCTTCAGCAGCAGAATCGATACCCGTAATACGGAAGTTACGGCCTAGCGCAGATTGAATCGTTGCTTGGTTAATCACTTCTTCGTGCTTACTTAGAATCACTTTGCCTTCAGGTGTCTTACGACCGCTGTCTTTGTACTCTGCAAATACGGTTGCCATTAGCTTACCGATATTTTGACGAGAGAACGCAGACATCTTGCTACCACCTTCGCTGTCTAGCGAGATGTTAACTTGAGGACGACCATATTCATCAACACTTGAGCTTGCATCTGTAATGCTCGAACCGCCTAGGATAACGCGCTTCTTAAGAACAACAGGGCGACCATCACGGTCTTGCTTAATTTCGCTACCTGCTGGTGCACGACCTGCCGCAGCTGCAGCCAGATCCGCAGAGCTATCAACTTCACGGAATTCAAGCGTTGCCGTCGCGCCAAGAATCTCTTTTGCACGAGCAGTGTCTTGAACACCTGGTAGCTCAACTACGATACGGCTTGCGCCTTGACGTTGAACTAGCGGCTCAGCAACACCTAATTCGTTAACACGGTTACGAAGGATGGTGATGTTCTGCTCTACAGCGTAGTTACGGATCTCTTGCAGACGAGTTTCAGTAAAGTTAGCAATCAGAGAGAAACGACCGTTCGACTCAGAATCAACGAAAGTCATATCTGGGTGCAGAGACTCTAGCAACGTTTTCGCCGCTGCAAGTTGCTCCTCGTTACGTAGCAGTACTTCAACCGCATCTTTACCAGATGGACGAATTGCACGGTAACGGATTTTCTCTTCACGAAGTTCGCTACGGAACGCTTCTTCTTGTTGGCCTACCAGTTTTTCCATCGCAGCATCCATATCCACTTCCATCAAGAAGTGAACACCACCACGTAGGTCAAGGCCAAGCTTCATTGGTGCCGCACCAATTGATTCAAGCCAGTCTGGAGTTGAAGCCGCTAAGTTTAAGGCAACGATAACATCTTCATTCAAAGCTTCAGTGATCACATCACGCGCACTGATTTGAGTATCGGTATCGTTAAAGCGTACAAGAATAGAACCGTTTTCTAGAGCAACGGATTTAGTGGGAAGGCTCTCGGCTTCAAGAGCTTTGGTGACAGTATCCAGCGTAGACATATCTACAGAGGCGCCACGCGCCCCTGTAACTTGAACTGCCGGATCTTCACCGTATAGATTTGGAAGTGCGTACAACGCAGCGATGGCAATGGTAAACATCACCATCAGGTACTTCCATAACGGATAACGGTTTAGCACAGCGAGGATCCTCTAGCTGTTTATAGAGATTTCAGAGTACCTTTTGGTAGCACTGCTGTAACGAAGTCTTTCTTGATCACTACTTCGTTGTTTGGGTTCAGTTCGATTGCAACGTAGTCATTGTCTTCAGCGATTTTAGTGATCTTACCGATCAGACCACCGCTTGTTAGAACTTCATCACCTTTACCCATCGAAGCCATTAGGTTTTTGTGCTCTTTAACACGCTTAGCTTGTGGACGGTAGATCATGAAGTAGAAGATCACCGCGAACATACCTAGCATGATTAGCATTTCAAAACCGCCGCCAGCTGGTGCACCTTCTGCTGCTGCATGTGCTTGAGAAATAAACATTAAAACATCCTCTATTTATATTTTCGTAATTGTTTGTCT
Organism: Vibrio pelagius; assembly: GCF_024347575.1. Classification (NCBI taxonomy): domain Bacteria; kingdom Pseudomonadati; phylum Pseudomonadota; class Gammaproteobacteria; order Vibrionales; family Vibrionaceae; genus Vibrio; species Vibrio pelagius. The sequence goes on along the minus strand of NZ_AP025503.1, from coordinate 658,680 downwards.
TATTGGGTTGCATCCCTTTATTTTCAAGCCCCATCCCTATGAATAGAGACGGGGCTCGCAAAAGAAATACTAAGATTCTTTACCTAGTGGTGGAACTTCACGTCCCATTCTTGCGTAGAACTCTTCCACAAACGCTTCAAAACGGTCTTCATCAATCGCTTTACGGATATCAGACATAACACGTTGATAGAAGCGCAGGTTGTGAATCGTGTTCAGGCGCGCACCTAGGATTTCGTTACAACGGTCTAGATGATGTAGGTAAGACTTGCTGTAGTTCTTACAAGTGTAACAGTCACACTCTGAATCTAGTGGCGTTGTATCCGTTTTATGCTTCGCATTACGGATCTTGATCACACCTTCAGTCACAAATAGGTGACCGTTACGTGCATTTCGCGTTGGCATTACACAGTCAAACATGTCGATACCACGACGAACACCTTCAACTAGGTCTTCAGGTTTACCTACGCCCATTAGGTAGCGCGGTTTGTCTTCTGGCAGTTGAGGACATGTGTGCTCAAGAATGCGGTGCATGTCTTCTTTTGGTTCGCCTACTGCTAGACCACCAACCGCGTAACCGTCGAAGCCAATTTCAGTTAGACCTTTAACAGAGATATCACGTAGGTCTTCGTACACACCACCTTGAACGATACCGAATAGTGAGTTCGGGTTTTCAAGTTTGTCGAAGTGGTTACGTGAACGTTCAGCCCAACGTAGAGACATCTCCATAGAGTCTTTCGCTTCTTTGTGTGTCGCAGGGTAAGGCGTACACTCATCGAAGATCATAACGATGTCTGAACCTAGGTCTTTTTGGATTTCCATCGACTTTTCTGCGTCCATGAAGATCTTGTCACCGTTTACAGGGTTGCGGAAATGTACACCCTCTTCAGTGATTTTACGCATCGCACCTAAGCTGAATACTTGGAAGCCGCCTGAATCGGTAAGGATAGGACCTTGCCAGTTCATGAAATCGTGCAAGTCACCGTGCATTTTCATGATTTCTTGACCAGGACGTAGCCATAGGTGGAATGTGTTACCCAGTAGGATTTCAGCACCTGTGTCTTTTACTTCTTCAGGAGTCATACCTTTTACAGTACCGTACGTACCTACAGGCATGAATGCTGGTGTTTCAACGGTACCGCGTTCAAACTGAAGTTGACCACGACGTGCACCAGCGTTTGTTTTCTTAAGTTCGTATTTTAATTTCACGAAGCCTCCAATATGCCAGAGAAACAATCTGACTGTTAATTCAGAGCTTAAGTTCGTCTTAAGACTCTATGAGGAGCGGTCGCGGATTCCTTGCGAGAAAGAGGCTGATGCTCAACCTCTCTCCTAGCCTACTGCTAGCACCCGTAAATTCTATTTATATCGCTTATTACTGGCTAAAATTAGCTTGTTTTTTTGTTGATGAACATCGCGTCACCGTAGCTGAAGAAGCGGTACTCGCTCTTCACGGCATGATTGTAAGCACCCATCACGTTGTCGTAACCAGCAAAAGCACTCACCAGCATGATCAGAGTTGATTCTGGCAGGTGGAAGTTGGTGATCAGACAATCCACCAGCTGGTACTCATAACCAGGGAAGATGAAGATCTCTGTATCACCAAAGAATGGTACAAGCTCAGTACCTTTCTTCAGAGCATCTTGCGCAGCACTCTCAAGAGAGCGAACTGATGTAGTACCAACAGCGATGATACGGCCACCACGAGCTTTAGTTGCCGCGATCGCATCAACAACTTCTTGTGGTACTTCAACATATTCAGCATGCATATGGTGGTCATTAATGTTGTCCACTTTCACTGGTTGGAATGTACCCGCACCAACGTGAAGCGTCACATAAGCAAACTCAACACCTTTAGCTTTCATATCAGCCATTAGCTTGTCATCAAAGTGAAGACCCGCCGTTGGCGCAGCTACCGCACCCGGTTTCTCATTATAGACGGTCTGGTAACGCTCTTTATCTGCATCTTCATCTGGACGATCGATGTAAGGTGGCAGCGGCATATGACCAACGCTGTTCAAGATATCTAGAACGCTCTCTTCAGAAGTAAAGCGAATCTCAAACAGTGCATCATGACGTGCGACCATCTCTGCTTCATATTCGTCGTTCTCACCCAAGAACAACTGTGTGCCCGGCTTTGGTGATTTTGAACAACGAACGTGTGCAAGAATGCTTTTCTCATCCAACATGCGCTCGACAAGCACCTCTAGCTTACCGCCTGAAGCCTTGCGGCCAAAAACACGTGCAGGGATAACTCGAGTATTGTTGAAGACGACTAAGTCACCTGGTTCAACCAAGTCTAGAACATCTTTAAATGAGCCATCATTTAGGTTACCCGTATTGCCATCTAGCTTTAATAGGCGGCTTGCTGTGCGCTCCTCTTGTGGGTAGCGAGCAATGAGTTCATCGGGTAGGTCAAAGTGAAAATCTGAAACTTGCATTTTTCTAGTCTTGTTTAGTTGGATGAGGTCAATTTAGTAGACGACACAAAGCCGCGACTAAATTTTTCGCAGTGGGCTAGTATAGGCACACGTGACGCAATAGCAAGGTTTTGAGTACCCGATTATTGTAAATAGGCGTAAAAATTCGACGTCAAATCGGACGTGACTTTAACGACATTTGTTGCATAAAAGTCACCCAATAATGAGTTAGCTCTCAGATATTTTGAGGAGATAAATCTATAGTTGGAGTAGTAAAACGGAATAATAAGGAGGTCTGTATGATCAAGGTTGAAGACATGATGACTCGCAACCCTCATACCCTATTGCGCTCACACTCACTCGCTGATGCTAAACACACCATGGAAGCTTTGGATATACGGCATATTCCAGTCGTAGATGCAGACAGAAAACTGCTTGGTGTCGTGACTCAACGTGATGTCCTTGCCGCTCAAGAATCCAGCCTACAAAATATCCCTCAAGCTCAATCTTATACTCTCGCCACACCACTCAATGACATCATGCACAAGAACGTCATGTCAGTTGAACCGAGGGCAGGGCTCAAAGAGTCAGCTATTTATATGCAGAAACACAAGGTAGGTTGTTTACCTGTTTTAGAGCACGGTGAGTTGGTTGGCATCATCACAGACAGTGACTTCGTGACCATTGCGATCAATCTACTGGAGCTGCAAGAAGAGAGTGAACCTGAAGAGATTGAGGTGTAGTAAACGCTCTTTAAAGCGGGCTTATTGTCCAAATAGAATTCAACAAGCTTGATTCCGTTCGTCTCGCTCGGTGAATTTTGATAGATGACAGACAAAAAAATGAGCGGCTGGATTGGGCCGCTCGAAGGTCAGGGTTTCATGCGTTCCTGTAAACAGTAAGGAATCTTGTTATAGCTCGATCTGGTTTCCACTCTTATATAGGTAGGCGGCCTTCCTACTTTTTGCTTATATCTTTGCTTATCACAGCACTCCTTGATTTCGCATTTTGCACTCTTGTACATATAAAAAGGTTTGGGCTTCATTTCGGGAAAATAACTTAAGGGCTAGGTGAAAGGGTACCTAATCCCTCAAGCTTGCCTGTGGCGTAAGGTATGTCTGCTTTGGTTTTTATGTAGCAAACATACTTCCCTGTTTCGACACTATCTCTATCAATCTAAATACGAGCCATAACGCTAAAAACGTTTGTAACTCAAAAACGACATTTTGCATCGACAAGCTGATTAATATTATGGGGGATTGCTCGTCGATATATGTCTGCTCCATGCTGCTTTCGCTTATTACCATCTCCAAATTTGAAATCGATTACAAGTAAGCTACAGCTAGACATAAGTCTTAATCTTCATGCAGTTAATCTACCCCAAACCAAGATAGAGCAAAAGGTCTAAAGTTAATAAAAAGTTAAATTCAAAGCTTTATATCGTTGTGATCTAAGTGGCTTTTTCACAGCTTACTCTTCGAGGATTTACGTAATTTTATTACGTTGAAAAATTGAGCAATGCCCAGTTTAAAACAACCGTTTAATTCGAAGTAAACATGAGATTACCGTTAATCTTCAACCACTGTTGAGCCTATGCATCAGGAAAGTTAAACAAGGAGCAAAAAGAAATGTGTAAAATTCATCGTGTGAAATTTCACAATTGAATGAAAGCTATCTAACAAACCTTCCATTATTTGCAGTTGAACAAAAGCATTTCAACAGAACAAAATACTAAAAAGCACACTGAATGCAGTGTGCTTTTATTTGAGCTATTAGGAAATTTGACTTAATACTTATTGCTATCGTGAATACAAAAAAGATTAAAGTAATTCCGACACCACTTCTGCCAACTGATTGAATGTGCTTACTCGTGAAGAACTAGGACGCCACACTAAACCAATGTGACGGTGGGCTTGTTGCCCCGGCGCATCGACCACCACCAAGTTCTGGTTCTCAATCAAACCATGATCAATCGCCATCTGAGGAATGAATGTTGTGCCTAAACCATTGGCGACCATTTGCACTAACGTGTGAAGGCTGGTTGCAGAAAACGGATTGATCTTCTCTTTATCAGTCAATTGACAAGCCGACACTGCATGCTCGGTTAAACAGTGCTCTTTTTCTAAAAGGAACACCGACTCATCCGGAAGATCGGCATATTTGATTGGCGTGCGAATCGCATCCGCTTGATTACGACTTATGATCATTCGAAACGGATCACTGCCGACAATTTGGCTTTCCATTCCATCAATATCGACAGGCAACGCTAGTATCAAGACATCTAGCTCACCTTGACGTAACGCAGCCAACAAATTCGTAGTGGTATCTTCACGCAGCAACATGTTCAATTCTGGGAAGCGAACATTGACCTCTTGAACGAGATTACATAAAAGAAAAGGGGCAATCGTCGGAATACAGCCCACTTTAAGCTGCCCCTGCATATCACCGCCTTGGCATAGTCGCCCTAGCTCAACCAAGTCTTGCCCTTTGGCTAGCAGCTCACGCCCATGCTCTACCACCTGTTCACCTGCATGAGTAAACACCAGTGGGCTCTTCTTATCTTTCTTTTCATATAGAGGACACCCGATCAACTCTTCAAGATTTTGTATACCTTTACTTAGAGTCGATTGACTCACGAAACAACGCTCAGCGGCATCACCAAAGTGACGTGTTTCATGGAGTGTCACCAGATAGTGAAGTTGCTTAAGACTTGGCCATTTATTCATGAAATTACTTTGTAATATGAGTAAGATAATTTGGAGTCTACGCTTCCTAAACGGTCGATAGACTTGGAAAGGACAAAGAGAAGGTTTATCGTTTTTTTCGATTAACTCAATCTATTTAATTCGCTTTTTTCTATAGTACCGATTGTACTATAGTTTGTCGCGTAGAAACGGAGCCCAATCAAAGAAGTATTGGGCCAACTAATTTTTTAGGAGATTCCAAAATGGTACTAGTAGGTCGTCAAGCCCCTGACTTTACTGCAGCAGCTGTTCTAGGTAACGGTGAAATCGTTGATAACTTCAACTTCGCAGAGTTCACAAAAGGTAAGAAAGCGGTTGTTTTCTTCTACCCACTAGACTTCACATTCGTTTGTCCTTCAGAGCTTATCGCTTTCGACAACCGTCTAGAAGATTTCCAAGCTAAAGGCGTTGAAGTAATCGGTGTTTCTATCGATTCTCAATTCTCTCACAACGCATGGCGTAACACTGCTATCGCTGACGGCGGTATCGGTCAAGTTAAATACCCACTAGTTGCTGACGTTAAGCACGAAATCTGTAAAGCATACGACGTTGAGCACCCAGAAGCTGGCGTTGCTTTCCGTGGTTCTTTCCTAATCGACGCTGACGGTCTTGTACGTCACCAAGTAGTTAACGACCTACCACTAGGCCGTAACATCGACGAAATGCTACGCATGGTAGACGCACTAAACTTCCACGAGAAGAACGGTGAAGTTTGTCCTGCACAATGGGAAGAAGGCAAATCAGGTATGGACGCATCTCCAAAAGGTGTTGCAGCATTCCTATCTGAGCACGCAGACGACCTAAGCAAGTAATTACATTCTTAAGCCCGCGCTCAACCCGGGTGAATGGTTGGAAGCTCTCTTAGTAGCCAAAGGCACAAGAAGCGTAAAGCAATAGCACAAAGTGCAACGCCAATCAGTTAAGAAGTAAAGTCTTATTAAAAGCCCGAAGTTCATGCTTCGGGCTTTTGTTATATTGGCCGGGCACTTTCTTATCGACTCACCTCAAGCCTCTAAATTGAGGCAGTGGTTACTGAAAAGATTTACCCCTATTTCACTCCGATTCCCTCTACCCTTTTATTACTTTCAATTGCTATCATCCCGTTACCCCCTCTTCGGAATGAAAAAATGAAACCTGAATTAGAAGTATGTATCGATAACCTTGAGTCGCTTCACCTTGCTATCGAAGGTGGCGCTGATCGTATAGAACTTTGCTCATCTCTTGCTTTAGGCGGTCTAACCCCAAGTTTTGGCTTTATGAAAAAAGCAGCACAGCTATCTTCAATTCCTGTTTACGCAATGATCCGCCCAAGACAAGGCGACTTCATCTTCGATGCAGAAGACATTGAATGCATGTTAGAGGATATTGAAGCGGCTGCTATAGCTGGACTAACAGGTGTTGTTCTGGGTGTGACTCAGTCTAATGGCTGTTTGGATATGATTGCTTTGGCGAGATTGACCCAAAAGGCGAAAAACTTAGATCTCGGTATGACGCTTCACCGAGCAATTGATGTCTCTCCAGACTATAAGCTTACTCTAGAACAAGCCATTCAACTTGGCTTTGAACGAGTACTGACTTCAGGGCTTGCGCCAACGGCCGAGGACGGAATAGAGATTTTAGATGATATGGTTAAGCTGGCTAAAGGTCGTATCGATATTATGGCTGGGGCTGGTGTTAATGCTGAAAACGCTCCACTTCTTTTACAAGCACCAAAGGTCAATGCACTACACCTATCGGGGAAAACCACTCGTCATAGCTTAATGAAGAGAACATCAGAAGCAAAAATGGGAAATCAGGATATCGATGACTACCTTATTCCTATCACTAGCTCAGATAAAATTAGAGCCGTAAAAAACGCTATCCGAAATCACAGTTAATGGTTTATCAAGAACGAAGTCAAAGGAGCCGACATGAACGTCTTCGACCATAACGAAACTGATATTCCTTATGACACCACGATTAACGTTAACCTTGGTGCCATTATGACTCTCTAGATCAAGAATTTAGATTATCAAACTACTTCAGTGCGTCATCTAGGCTTTGGTTTCCTAGATGGCGTACATCCTTTCCTTTCACAAAGTAAATGATGTACTCGCAAATGTTTTGGCATCGGTCACCAACACGCTCAATAGCGCGAGCTGACCACATCACCTGTAGAATATTCGGAATATTTTTCGGGTCTTCCATCATGTAGGTCATCAGCTGGCGAATCACCGCTTCATACTCTGCATCAAGCTTATCATCAAGTTTATGCACTTCTGCGGCGGCATCAACATCCATACGTGCAAAGGCATCGAGAACCTGATGCAACATCGCAATCGCATGACGACACAGTGGTTCTAATGAAACATGAAACTTCTGATTTTTAGTTGAAGGGATATCAATTGCCCCCTGCGCAATCTTAGAGGCAACATCACCGATACGCTCGAGGTCGGTAATGGTTTTGATGATCGCCATGATTAGGCGGAGATCTTTCGCCGTTGGCTGGCGCTTAGCAATGATTCGAGTACAGGCTTCATCGATCGAGACTTCCATAGCATTGACTTTATGATCATCACGGATCACTTTCTTGGCTAACTCGATATCGTCTTTGTGCAGAGCTTGCATGGCAAAAGAGAGCTGCTGCTCCACAAGGCCGCCCATAGTTAGAACATGAGTACGTATAGACTCAAGTTCAACGTTAAATTGTCCAGATATATGACGACCGAAATGCATGTCAGCTCCTAAATAATGGCCTGCTATGGGAACAGCAAGCTTAACCGTATCTTCCTGTAATGTAGTCTTCTGTTTGATTTTTCAATGGCGAAGTAAAGATTGAATCTGTATCTGAGTACTCGATCAACTTACCCATATGAATAAACGCGGTGTGGTCACTGACACGCGCTGCTTGTTGCATGTTGTGAGTCACAATCACGACCGTGTATTGCGTTTTAAGATCGTTAATCAGCTCTTCAATCGTCAGAGTGGAGATAGGATCCAATGCAGACGTTGGTTCATCCAATAACAGAACTTCAGGCTCAATAGCCACTGCACGCGCAATCACCAAGCGCTGCTGTTGACCGCCAGAGAGACCAAATGCATTTTCATGCAACCTGTCTTTCACTTCATCCCATAAGGCTGCTGCACGTAAAGAGCGTTCAACCGCATCATCAAGATCACGGCTATTGCTCATACCTTGAAGGCGTAAGCCGTAAACCACGTTTTCATAGATCGATTTAGGGAAAGGGTTTGGCCTCTGAAAAACCATACCCACACGTCGGCGTAAGGTGGCCACGTCCACTTGAGGATCATAAACATTGTGACCATAAAGCTTCACTTTGCCAGACACTCGACACCCTTCCACCAAATCATTCATTCGGTTAATGCAGCGTAACAAGGTCGATTTACCACACCCAGAAGGCCCGATAAACGCCGTCACCTGCCCTTTTGGGATCTTCATTGAGATATCGTCGAGCGCTTGGCTCTCTTTATAATGAAGATTTAAGCTCTCAATCGAGATGGCTGTCTGTTCATCCGTTAGGTTGTGAACATCAAGCGGGGCGTAATAACCCAAGGTTTCATTAATTGAAAACATCTAATCTTGTCCTAAGATTCGGTACTTCTCACGCAAGTTATTGCGAATATTAATCGCAGTCAGGTTTAACCCCACAATCACAGTAACGAGAAGAAACGATGTAGCGTACACCAAAGGTCTAGCTGCTTCTATGTTGGACGTCTGAAAGCCAACATCATAAATATGGAAACCCAAGTGCATAAACTTACGATCCAAATGAACGTACGGAAACTGCCCATCAACAGGGAGGCTTGAAGCCAGCTTCACCACCCCCACCAGCATTAACGGCGCAACTTCGCCAGCCGCACGAGCAATCGCCAAGATCAAACCTGTAATAATTGCTGGGCTTGCCATCGGCAGTACAATTCGCCACAAGGTTTCGAACTGTGTCGCCCCTAACGCTAACGAACCATGACGAACCGCGCTAGGAATTCGCGTCAAACCTTCTTCTGTCGTCACAATAACGACTGGCAATGTTAAAACCGCCAAAGTCAATGAAGACCATAAAAGCCCGGGTGTACCAAAGGTCGGAGCCGGTAAACGCTCAGCATAAAACAGCGTATCAATCGACCCACCAATGGTATAAACGAAGAAGCCCAAGCCAAATACACCATAGACAATCGAAGGAACACCAGCCAAGTTGATTACCGCGATACGAATCAAGCGCGTGAGTGCATTGGTCTTTGCATATTCATGGAGGTAAATCGCAGCAATAACACCAAGAGGCATCACCACGATCGACATCAAGATAACCAACAAGACTGTGCCGAATATCGCAGGGAAAACGCCCCCTTCAGAGTTCGACTCCCTTGGGTTATCCGACAAAAACTTCCAGATCTGTTTGAACCAGTGAGTGACTTTCTCAGCATAGTTCATCTGATTCGGATACCAGTAATCTAAGATATGGCTTAATGGAATCTCAACCTGCTGTCCCGTCATGTCTTCGACAACTAGGCTCTCTACGTTGAGCTGAGTTCTGAGCTGCTCTAAACGCAGTTCAGCATCATCCAGTTGTTGATTGAGTGCGCGTCGAGTATCTTCATAACTTTTCAAATAACTCTCACTGATTTTCTCATTCAGCTCCAGTTTGCGCTTTTCAAGCCTCAACTTCTCTAACTGCCAACTGATCCCACGGATCTCTTGATTTACAATCCGCGACGTCTCTTCACGAAGTACATCCGCAAACGCCAGCCCTTCTTCTAAAGACTGGTCAATATCAGTCACACTTGAGCCAGCCGCACTTTCAAAGCGAATTGGCTTACCAAAGAAGTAACCACCACGACTACGCTCTATCACTGCCCACCCTTCCGGCTCTGTTGGCTGCTGTAGATTGATATCTAGAATCGATACGAAATCTGCCGGATACAACTCGCGATTCGCCACTTTGACGCTTAGGCGTTTCACTAAGCCCGTAGTAAGTTGCTGCTCAGATAGGTGCTCATGAGACTGGGGGATCTGAGCAATCGGAATGTATTTGTTCTCATAAAGCTGACCGATAAGGCGATCTGGCGAACCATTCAGTTCGACTTGTGACTGTGCTGAATCGTCAAGTTGCCATTGGTAGAGTGGTGCAGGCCAAAAGTACGTAAGCCCCTTCCAGCCGATTAACAGCATCAAACCAAGCACGGAAAGCATACTGATACTAACCGCACCACCGGTCAGCCAGATCCAAGGAGAACCTGACTTAACCCAGTTCAATAGAGATTTAAATTTATTGGCCATGAATACTATGCTGCCCCTTGAACACTATAACGCACGATACTTGTCGCGCAGTCGTTGTCTTACCCACTCAGCCAAGAAGTTTACGGCGAAAGTGAAGACAAACAGCAGCAGCGCCGCTAAGAACAATAAACGGAAGTGAGAGCCACCCACTTCAGATTCAGGCAGCTCAACCGCAATGGTTGCAGATAAGGTTCTCATCCCCTCTAGAATATTCCAATCCAAAATAGGCGTGTTACCTGTCGCCATCAGAACAATCATGGTTTCACCAACGGCACGCCCTAGCCCCATCATTATTGCAGAGAAAATACCAGGACTCGCAGTCAGCAACACAACATAAATCAGTGTTTGCCATGCGGTAGCTCCCAAAGCCAGCGATCCGTCAGAGAGATGCTTAGGCACAGAGAAGATCGCATCTTCGGCGATAGTGAAAATGGTAGGGATAACAGCAAACCCCATAGCAAAACCCACCACCAATGCATTTCTTTGGTCAAAGCCAATGCCGTATCCTGCCAGAAAAGTACGAATGTCTCCGCCAAACAAAAGCGCCTCGATCTGACTGCCAAGAACAAACACGCTCACAATGGTAATCAGGAGTACAGGTATCAGGATCAGTGCGTGCCAACCATTCGAGAATCGACAGGTAAAGCTGTGAGGTAACAAGTACCAGACCAATCCCATTAACAGCGCACTTAACGGCAGTGCCACCATCAAGGAGAAGACTGCGGTGAGGTGTGTCTCGACAATAGGTGCAAACCATAAACCGGCCAAGAAGCCAATAATAACCGTTGGTAAAGCTTCCATCAGCTCAATCGTTGGTTTCACCACTCGACGCATTCTTGGAGACATGAAGTACGCTGTATAAATTGCCCCCAACACCGCTATCGGCGTTGCAAAAAGCATTGCAAACAGCGCCGCTTTTATGGTCCCGAAAGTGATCGGGATTAAACTGAATTTCTCTTCAAAGTCATCATTCGCTGACGTCGACTGCCACACGTAAGCCGGTTCTGGGTAGCTTTCATACCACACCTTCTGCCAAAGCGATGAGAGTGAAATTTGAGGGTATTCATTATCGACCGCTGCCACTCGAATTTCATCATCAATTAAGGCAACTAAATGCAATTCGTTGGCAGACATCGCGGCCAACTCCGGCGACTTATTAAAAGCACGTTCAAACAGTGACAGTTTTTCACTGGTCGTGTAATGGCTTTGCAATGTGCCGTTTTTGTAAAAGCTATAGAAACCCTTGCGATAGGTATCAGGAAGAATGAACTGCACTTCTTCTGCTAATTGGAAGTCTCGAATATGAGTGAGGCTGCGCTGCTTATCTTTCAGCACATCAAACCATTGAGACACCTGACCATCGTTATGCGTCACAAGCAGAGAGTAAGCACCAGACAGAAGATCAATCGTCTTCACCGCATGCTTTTCATCGCTCAAACTCAAATCCACCAGCTCCCTGACAGAGAAATGGTGCTCGTCAAGCGTGAGCACTGCCAGTTCAGAGCTGGCTCTCATGTAAAGTGTTTTGCCATCAGGCGTCATCAAGATCTGATCTTGTTGACTAAACTGAGTAGAGAGCCATTGACTCGCCTGCAGATGATAGTTTCCTTGAAGATCAGATTGAAACCATTTCACCAACAAACGTTGATCGGTCAATTGAGCCGCGATGGTCAGTTGTGAACCATGACGAGAGAAAGCAAACTGCTCAATCTCAGCTCCGTTACTTTCTGTTGCTGGCAAGAAGCGTTCAATCGTGTTTATGCGTTGAACTTTAGGTTCAGCAACACTGTTTGGTTTATAGAGTGGCGCACTGAATTTAGGCGAAAAAAAAGTGATATCACCACTTTTCGTAGCAAAAGCGAACCAATTTTCAGCAGGCGTATTTCGAGCGAAAGCGATCGGAGTCTTAGTGATCTGCTCAGAAAAATAAGAGTCTGAGTTTTGCGTTACTAAGTCCCAAAACTGAACTTTACCTGAGTTTTCAATAGTAAAAGCGTGTTGACCATATTCATCAACTGAGAGCGCAACAGCGTTATTTACAGTGACAGACTTACGATTGTTACTCACTTGAATACCGGCATCAGAAAAGATGGGCAAGATAACCATCGCAAGGTAGATAAAGATAAGCACTAAAGCAGCTAGAACACTTACCCCGCCGCACGTCACAGAAAAACGGACAAGACGGTCTTTCAACCATCGTTTCTTGTCTTTTTCTTTCAGTGAAAATTGGCTAGGGGTCATCTTTATATCTACCTTTTTTGAGCTAATATCATAATATTTCGATTAGATGACAATTATATTACAGGTCACATTAAATAACTGAAACTAGTAGCAACTTTTGCATAAACTTTCAATTGCAATAATACCGTAACAAAATGAGCATACGCTGCTTATTTTTTATAATTTAAGCCCCAAAAAACACGTCAGTCAATCGAGGAGAGTCTTAATGAATGCGGAAAAACTCTACATAGAAAAAGAACTTAGCTGGCTCTCTTTTAATGAGAGGGTATTGCAAGAGTCCGCAGACAAACATGTTCCTTTGATAGAACGTGTCCGATTTTTGGGCATTTTTTCCAACAATTTAGATGAGTTTTACAAAGTTCGCTTTGCTGATGTCAAACGTCGAATCTTGATTAACCAGGAGCGTGGCATTAATGATAATTCAAAGCACCTCTTGGCAAAAATGCAAACCAAAGCGCTAAAACTCAATCAAAGGTTTGATGAACTCTACAATGAACTGATTCTAGAGATGGCGAGACGACGCATCTTCCTGGTCAACGAAACACAGCTTAATGAATCACAGATAAAGTGGATCCGAAAGTACTTTCGCAAAGAGATCCTGCCTCACATTACACCACTACTGATGACCGATGAAATTGATGTATTGCAATTTTTAAAAGATGAGTATGCGTATCTCACGGTTGAGTTAGAAAAAGATCAGCAATCGAGTTATGCCTTGATCGAAATACCAACCGATCATCTTCCTCGCTTCGTCAAAGTACCGGAACCGAAAGGTAAACGCCGTAAGACCATTATTCTGCTCGACAACATCATTCGTTACTGTATTGATGATCTTTTCAAGGGCTTTTTTGAATATGACAGCCTCAACTGCTACGCAATGAAAATGACTCGTGATGCAGAGTATGACCTTAGTTATGAAGTTGAACATAGCTTGCTAGAGCAGATGTCAGAAGGGGTTGCACAACGATTGAGTGCCATGCCAGTCCGCTTTGTGTATGAGCACACCATGCCTGAAAAGATGCTCCATTTTTTGTGCGAGAAGCTTGGCATGTCTAACTATGACAGCTTAATTCCAGGTGGGCGCTACCATAACTTTAAGGACTTTATTGCCTTCCCAAACATGGGGCGAGAGTACTTAGAGAACAAGCCTCTGCCACCAATGAAGTGTGCGGATTTCGATCATCACTATAATACTTTTGATGCGATCAAAGAGAAAGACATCCTGCTCTATTACCCTTATCACACCTTTGATCATATTACTGAATTAGTCCGCCAAGCGTCATTCGATCCTAAAGTGCTCAGCATTAAGATCAACGTCTATCGGGTAGCCAAAGATTCCAAGCTATTAAACTCGCTCATTGATGCCGTACACAACGGAAAAAACGTTACCGTAGTGGTTGAGCTACAAGCTCGCTTCGATGAAGAGGCCAACATTGAGTGGGCGAAGGTACTTACAGAAGCTGGCGTGCACGTTATCTTTGGTGCTCCGGGTTTGAAAATACACTCTAAGCTGATATTGATTAGCCGCCGAGAAGGAGAAGAGATTACTCGCTATGCACATGTCGGCACGGGCAACTTCCATGAAAAAAATGCACGCATCTACACAGACTTCTCTCTACTCACTGCCGATCAAGACTTGGCCAACGAAGTACGAAACGTGTTTGGTTATATCGAGAACCCCTACAGACCGGTGCGGTTTGACCATTTAATTGTTTCACCACAAAACTCGCGTAAAAAGCTCTATCGATTAATCGATGGTGAAATTTCAAATGCTAAAGAAGGCAAGAAAGCGCAGATCACCCTCAAAGTGAACAACCTCGTGGACAAAGGGCTAATCAATAAACTCTACGGTGCAAGCAGTGCTGGCGTGAAAATCCGTATGATTATTCGCGGTATGTGTTCTTTGGTTCCAGGCGTCGAAGGTATTAGTGAGAATATTGAAATCATTAGTATTATTGATCGCTTCCTTGAGCACCCTCGCGTCATTATCACTCACAATGATGGCGACCCTCAGGTTTACATCTCTTCCGCAGACTGGATGACTCGAAACATCGATCATCGTATCGAAGTCGCCGCACCGATCCGTGATGAGCGTTTGAAACAACGTATTATTGATATTGTAAATATCCATTTTACCGATACAGTTAAAGCAAGGTGGATTGATAAAGAGATGAGCAACAATTACGTTCCACGCGGTAACCGTAAAAAAGTTCGCTCACAAATCGCCATCTACGACTACCTAAAACAGGTCGAAAAACACACTAGAAAAGCCAGGGAACCCAAGCCAGACGATGAGCAAAATTAACGATGCCTCCTCTAAACAGGAACCGAATATTCCGCTAGATACCCTCTCATTAGACGCGGTATCTGCGCCTGTTCGAAATGTCGCCGCCATAGACTTGGGTTCCAACAGTTTCCACATGGTGGTGGCTAAAGTCATTGGCCAAGAGCTGCAACTGGTTAGTCGCCACAAACAGCGCGTGCGCTTAGGTTCTGGCTTAGACAGCCAGTCCAACCTTAATAACAGCGCAATGGCGCGTGGTCTTGAGTGCTTAGCGATGTTTGCAGAGCGCTTACAAGGCTTTGAGTTAGACAACGTTCGTATCGCGGCAACTCATACCCTGCGACGAGCAAACAACGCTCACATCTTTATCAAAAGGGCGAGAGCGATTCTTCCCTTCCCGATCGAGGTAATACCGGGTCAAGAAGAAGCTCGTCTCATTTATCTTGGTGTCGCCCACACGCAACCTGAGTCCGACTCTAAGCTGGTGGTTGATATCGGAGGGGGGAGTACCGAATTAATCATTGGCGAAGGCTTTGAAGCCAAACTTGTCAACAGCAAGCAAATGGGCTGTGTGAGCTTTACTCATCGCTATTTCTCCAACAACAAACTCTCTTCAAAGAATTTCTCTAAAGCGATCATCGCTGCCCAACAACGCCTCGAACCATTGACGGCGTCATACAAGAAGCATGGTTGGGAAGTTGCTCTAGGCTCTTCGGGTACAATTAAAGCCATCAAGGAAGTATTGATCGGTCTAGGGTATGAAGACGCAATCATTACCGAAAAGAGACTGGAACATCTTATCGATACTTTGTGCGAGCACAAGACCATTGAAGATATTGATATCAAAGGCTTAACCGTTGAACGTCAACCCGTGTTCGCTGCGGGTGTCGCCATTCTCACTGGTATCTTCAAAGCTCTATCAATCAAAGAGATGCACTTTTCAGATGGTGCACTTCGCGAAGGTCTGCTGTATGAAATGGAAGAGCGCTTTCAACGCTCAGATATTCGAATGCGAACCACTGAAAACTTAGCACTCAAGCATCAAGTCGACTTAGAACATGCAGCGAGAGTAAGAGGCCAAGCCTTAGAGTTCATCCATCAACTGCAAGACTCCCTTGGTATCAAGAAAAAGAGTCAGTTGTTTGATTTACTAAGCTGGAGCGCTCTCCTGCATGAAGTCGGTCTTAGCATAAGCTTTCAAGGGTTCCATCGCCATTCAGCCTACCTGTTAAAACACACTAATATGCCAGGCTTTAACAGCGAACAGCAGTCGGTGATGGCAACTTTGGCACGCTTCCAACGTAAGTCTTTAAAACTCCAGGAGATGCCCGATTTCAACCTGTTCAAAAAGAAACAGATCATCGGTTTAGTCCGAATTTTAAGGCTTGCGATTTTATTGAATGGGCAGCGGAATGATGCGCCGCTGTTAGATATAAAAATTGATCTCTTAGATAAAGACCATTGGAAACTGAGCTGCACTAACCCAGATTGGTTAGATGAGAATAAGCTGCTCGCTGCTGATTTAGCACAAGAGCAAGAGCTATGGGAGCAAGCCGGTTGGCAGCTAAGTTTCAATAACCATAATTTCGACGATAATAATGTCGATGATAATACCGAAACCCAAACGTCATAAAACAGCGTGATTAAAGCCCAACTTTAGATAGCTCTCGTTGGGCAAACTCTTTTGGAATCGCTACGTAACCGTCCTTCTCAACTAATTCCTGTCCCTGCTTTGAGAACACAAAAGTTAAAAATTCCTGCTCTACTGGAGACAGAGGTTTCTCTGGATGCTTGTTCACATAAACGTAAAGGAAACGAGACAATGGGTAGTTGCCATTAATGATGTTTTCACGCGTGGCATCGATGTAATCTTCACCTTGAGTCGCGACGGGAATCAGCTTAACGCCAGCCACTCTATAGCCAATACCTGAATAGCCTATTCCACTGATCGATGATGAGACCGACTGCACCACAGATGCGGAGCCCGGTTGTTCGTTTACACGATTTTTGAAATCACCACCGCATAACGCATTCATCTTAAAGTAACCATACGTCCCTGATACCGAGTTTCGCCCAAACAACTGAAATGGGTGCTTAGCCCAAGTTTCGGCAATGCCTAAGTCTTGCCAGGTTTTGTAAGATTGATTGGCACCACAGCGTAGCGTTTGAGAAAAGATCCCGTCAATCTGGCGAAAATTGAGCCCCTCAATAGGGTTGTCTCGATGAACAAAGATACCAATCGCATCTATAGCCACTTTAAGTGCGGTCGGCTTATAGCCATGCTCCCGCTCGAAAGCTTCAATCTCACGCAGGCGCATTGGCCGGCTCATTGGTCCTAAGTGTGCCGTGCGTTCAGTTAACGCTGGCGGTGCAGTCGATGAACCAGACGCTTGTACTTGCGCATTCACGTTTGGGTAATAAGTCTTGAACTCTTCCATCCAGAGTGTCGTCATTCCAGCTAAAGTATCAGAGCCTACAGACAGAAGACTTCCTGAAATACCATGAACTTTCTCATAGTCAGGCAGTGATTCAGTGGTTTGCTCGGAATGAACAATGCCACTCATGGTGAGAGTGGCAAGTAAAAGAGTAGAGACAGACAATTTTCTCATCGATTGACTCATTGAACAGTTAAACGGCTTGGTAGCGTAAAGGAGAAGCGGCTACCAACGCCAACTTCACTCTGTATTTCGAGATGTGAGTCGTGATGGCTAAGTGCATGCTTCACAATAGCGAGCCCAAGACCACTACCGCCGGTGTCCCTGGAGCGAGCTTTATCAACTCGATAGAAACGCTCGGTCAGTCTATGCAGATGCTGAGGCTCAATACCTTCACCGGTATCAGAGACATCCAAGCAGGCTCCTTGACTGGTTTGATACCAACGCACCTTTACCGTGGCACCCGCAGGAGTGTACTTCACCGCGTTATAAACGAGATTAGAGATGGCACTGCGCAGTTGGTCTTCATCTGCAAGGACGCGCAAACTCTTGTCGATATCAAACTCCAGCTTATGCTCCTTGTCACCACTCAAGCTGGTCGCCTCTTTTTCAAGCACTTCTAACATTGCTGGGACGTTGACCACCTCATCCAACTCGTGCATTGGCGCTGCTTCAATCTTAGATAGCGTCAGCAGTTGATTCACGAGACTATTCATACGATTCAACTGTTCCGTCATCACGCCATGAGCTTTGCTCCACATCGGGCCGACAACCATATCTGGGTCTTCAGTCATCTCAAGGTAACCTTGCAGTACGGTCATTGGCGTGCGCAGTTCATGAGAAACATTGGCAAAGAAGTTACGACGCATGCCCTCAAGCTGTTTAAGTTGAGTCACATCACGCACCACCATTAGGTGCTCGCCCTCAGTGTATGGCACGATACGTAACTCAAGCATACGCTCTACATTTAGAGGTGACGGCATCTCTAATGGCTCAGAGAAATCTTGTTTATTAAGGTACTTGATGAAATCTGGAGTACGAATCAGGTTCGAGATCGGCTGACCAGAATCATCCGGCCAACGAAAGCCCAGTAAGTACTGAGCGAGCTTATTGCACCAAACAATGTTGCCTTCACTACGAAACACCACGACAGCATCAGGTAGAGATTCCGCACCATTTCTGAAACGGCGAATCAGATTGGTTAATTCCTTGCGCTTACGGCGCTGTCTCTGCTGCATGCGGTAGATACCATTAAACAGAGACTCCCAATTTCCAGAGCCTGAAGGTGGCGTTAATCGCTTTTCATCCCACAACCACGCCGACAGACGCATTTGGTTATGAAGGTGCCATGCTAGCTGCAGAACGGTAGCAGCCAACAGTAACCAAGGTAGGTAGCCAAATATCCAGCCAACAATAAACCAAGGTGCGTAAAAAAAAGCCAGCTCCCAAGCTAGCTTCTTCCAGGTTAACTTTTCAACCATTCAGGACTCCGTAAATCGGGCATCGCAGCCATAAATTAAGCTTTTGTAGAGAAGCGATAGCCAGCACCACGGACGGTTTGAATCAACTTATCGTGACCCGCCGCTTCAAGCGCTTTACGAAGACGACGAATATGAACATCCACAGTGCGGTCTTCTACGTACACGTTGGTCCCCCAAACGTTATTCAGTAACTGCTCACGGCTATATACTCGCTCTTGATGTGTCATAAAGAAGTGCAGCATCTTAAACTCTGTAGGTCCCATATCAACAGGGCCATCACTCGCGGTAACACGGTGAGAAACAGGGTCAAGTTTTAGACCTTGAACATCGATTACATCTTCCAGCGCCGTTGGAGTCACACGACGAATCACTGCTTTCAGACGAGCAACCAACTCTTTTGGTGAGAATGGTTTGGTGATGTAGTCATCAGCGCCGACTTCTAAACCACGAACCTTATCTTCCTCTTCACCACGCGCTGTCAGCATTACCACAGGGATATTGCGCGTTAGCTCTTCACGCTTCATATGCTTGATGAAATTAATACCGCTACCACCCGGTAGCATCCAATCTAGTAATACTAGATCTGGGAAAGGTTCACATAGCTTGTTCACCGCTGTATCGTAATCTTCAGCTTCTACTGCTTGGTAGCCTTTTTGTTCAAGCACAAAACACAACATCTCACGAATTGGTGCTTCATCCTCAACGACCAGAATCCTTCTCGACATAATTGAATAGCCTTTGTATTTAATCAACGCATTGCATTATCAGAGTTAATTATGACACTTTTGTGACCATTGAAAACAAATTTTAATATAACTGTCTCAATCGTTTCACTTTGGAAGTTTTGATACCGAATTAACGACAAATTCGTTCAAATCCCCTATGATGGACCACTTCTAAAAAGGTATGAGAAAAAGTATATGTGGTTTAAAAATTGCCTAGTGTATCGCTTCAATCGTGATATTGAGTTCAATGCAGACAAGCTAGAGAAACAGCTAGAAGAATTTCGCTTCACACCTTGCGGCAGCCAAGATAAACAAAAGTTTGGTTGGGTTCACGCTATGGGTAAGCACGGTGACATGATGACGCATGTCTCTGAAAACCGCATTCTGATTTGTGCAAAAAAAGAAGAGAAGATGCTACCCGCTTCAGTGATCAAAGAGACACTGAACGCTAAAGTAGAAGCGCTTGAAGTAGAATCAGGCCAACCCGTGAAGAAAAAAGAGAAAGACAGCATCAAAGAAGACATCATCATCGATCTTCTTCCGCGCGCTTTCAGCCGCAGCAGCTTCACTTACGCTTTGATCATGCCAAAAGAAGGCTTCATTGTTGTTGATGCAAGCAGCTACAAAAAAGCGGAAGACCTGTTAGCTTTGCTGCGTAAAACAATGGGGAGCCTACCAGTTGTTCCTGCAATTCCTGAGCAAGCGATCGAAACAACACTAACCGAATGGGTTAAGTCAGGCGATACTCCTCAAGGCATTACGATGCTTGACGAAGCTGAGCTTAAATCAATCCAAGAAGACGGTGGTATTGTTCGAGTTAAGAAACAAGAGCTAGAAGCCGACGAGATTAAAAACCACATTGAAGCGAACAAGGTGGTAACCAAGCTGCTTATCAACTGGCAAGATCGCATTGAATTCATCCTGGCTGAAGACGGCAGTATCAAACGCCTGAAGTTCAGCGATGAACTTAAAGATGAGAACGACGATATTCCTCGTGAGGACCAAGCTGCACGCTTTGATGCAGATTTCTCATTACTATGTGGTGAGTTCAGCGTGTTCCTTCCGAACCTGTTCGAATCACTAGGTGGATTAACTCAACCGAACGCTTAATCAGTAACTTCAAAGCTCAGGTGCACCGTACCTGAGCTTATTTTCCCTACATTTCCCGCTGTATATTTACCCCTTCCTTCTCTTCTTAATATCATTGCTATCTTTAGGGCTATCAACCAAACTCATTTTAGCGTAAAATTTGCGCCCCTTTGATATCACTTGGTGGTATCAACCTGACTTGAGATCAGACTAGAGAACGAAGCAATGACAACACAAAAACCATTTGTACCTGAACTATTATCACCGGCAGGAAGCCTTAAAAACATGCGTTACGCATTCGCCTACGGCGCAGATGCAGTTTACGCGGGCCAGCCACGTTACAGCCTTCGCGTTCGTAACAATGAGTTCAACCACGAAAACCTACAAATCGGTATCGATGAAGCTCATGCTCAAGGCAAAAAGTTATATGTTGTATGTAACATTCAGCCACACAACTCTAAATTAAAAACGTTCATTCGCGACCTTAAGCCAGTTGTTGATATGGGCCCAGACGCTCTTATCATGTCTGATCCTGGTCTTATCATGATGGTTCGTGAAGCATTCCCTGAAATGCCAATCCACCTTTCAGTTCAAGCTAACGCTGTGAACTGGGCAACGGTAAAATTCTGGGCTACACAAGGCGTTGAGCGTGTCATCCTATCTCGTGAACTATCACTTGAAGAGATCGAAGAGATCCGCGAACACTGCCCAGAAACAGAACTAGAGATTTTTGTTCACGGTGCACTTTGCATGGCGTACTCTGGTCGTTGCCTACTTTCTGGTTACATGAATAAGCGCGACCCTAACCAAGGTACTTGCACTAACGCTTGTCGTTGGGAATACAAAACAGAAGCGGCAAAAGAAGACGAAAACGGTCAAATCGTTGAAGCAAACCCTACTGGTGTTGAGATTCAGGATGTTGAAGTTCAAGACGAACGTCCAGACAACACACTAGGTCTAGGTAAACCAACAGATGAAGTGGTTCTACTTTCAGAGTCACACAAGCCTGAAGAGAAAATGGCTGCGTTTGAAGATGAGCATGGTACTTACATCATGAACTCAAAAGACCTTCGAGCAATCCAGCACGTTGAACGTCTAACGAAGATGGGTGTTCACTCACTGAAAATCGAAGGCCGTACTAAGTCTTTCTACTACTGTGCTCGTACAGCACAAGTTTACCGTAAAGCGATCGATGACGCTGTCGCGGGCAAGCCATTTGATGAAAGCCTAATGGGTACACTAGAGAGCCTAGCGCACCGTGGCTACACTGAAGGCTTCCTACGTCGTCACACTCACGATACTTACCAGAACTACGAGTACGGTTACTCTATCTCTGATACTCAACAATTTGTTGGTGAATTCACAGGTAAACGCCGTGGCGATCTAGCGGAAGTGGAAGTGAAGAACAAATTCCTAGTAGGTGACAGCTTAGAAATGATGACACCGAAAGGTAACGTTGTTTTCACACTAGAGATGATGGAAAACCGTAAGTCTGAAGCAGTTGAAGACGCGAAAGGTAACGGTCACTTTGTATTTATTCCTGTGCCAGCCGATCTAGACTTAGAGTACGGCTTGTTGATGCGTAACTTGAGCGAAGGCCAAGACACACGCAACGCATCAGGTAAGTAACTGTACTTAAAAGACTGAGAAGTAAGCAATGGCTCTGCTAATAACTGACAAGTGCATTAACTGTGATATGTGTGACCCTGAGTGCCCAAATGGTGCAATTACTATGGGTGATACGATCTTCGAGATCGATCCTGCTCTCTGTACTGAATGTAAAGGTCACTACGAAAAGCCGACGTGTCAGTCTGTATGTCCGATTACAAAATGCATCATTACAGACCCGAATCACATCGAAACCGATGATCAACTTCTAGAGAAGTTCGTCATCATTCAAGGCCTCACCTAAAAATAAAAAGGTTCAACTTGGACTTAAGTTGAACCTTTTTTCTATCCGGATTTTTCTATCGGATAAATATTACAGAACAAATCTTTTTCGAATTGATACTCCAAGCGCTCTCTCCAATGGGATGTTTTGGAAACATGCACAAGATAAAAATTCTCTCTACTTGTGTCGGTTACGAAGGCCATCCCATACTGCATCAGCTCATAATGCACATCATTGATAAACCCGGGGTCTACGCGCTGTCTCCCTGTTAAGCTATTCAAATCTTCTCGCGTTAAAGAGACACCAGAAACCTCACTGCTAAATCTATGCCTTAACCACTCAGAAAACTCCTTCGCACAAATCATTGTCATGGTTTTTGTCCTCGAATTACATATCGACGGGTATCAAGACTCTAATTCTTATATACGACGTGTAAGTCCTATTTGTCACCCCAAAAACATTCTTGTTATGACCCAACTATGCCACTTCGACTCTGTTTTTGTTTTTGTCGGATTGTGAAAGATTAAATATCAAACGATATTCTTATTTACTCTCTACTCACTCTAGACAAAAGTGTGACATTTCTCCAGTTTCTGACGCTAATCAGAAACTAGTAATTTTGTTTGAGGTGCTCAATTAGCAATGACAGTTGAGCAATATGTTGGCATCACCTTTTTTTTCTTTGGTTTTGATTTCACTATTTTCTTCAGTGGAGGTACAGGAATCTGTTTCGGCGCCCAACTCGCTAGCTCATAGCCACACCCATCCCCTTCCGGCGGCGCTTTTTGCTCGACGCAACGAGTCGCATCTTCAGGGCAATGTAGACGGACATGAAAATGCGAATGATGGCCCCACCAAGGTCTTATTTTTCCAAGCCAATTGCGCTCATCATTTTGTGCTGATTCTTGATCGCACAGTGCTTGCTTTATAACAGGGTGAACAAAGATACGGGCAACATTAGGATCTTTTGCCGCGTATCTAAGAACTTCAAAGTGATTATCTTGCCAGTTTGAGGTACGTAACTTGTAGTTAGTTAAGTCAACCACGCTTATCGGAGTGGGAACCGCAAGTTGATTCAAAGAGAGGTTTTTATTATTCAGCCTTAACCAGATGTCAATATCTAACCCTGTTTGATGACTCGAATGGCCTGAAGAAAATCGCCCCCCACGAGGGAGTGAAATATCGCCAATCATCAGTACTTGATTAAGATTATCATTGACGGTCTTTCCAAGTGCTTCTACAAACCTAATCGCATCGGTATGACCGTAGTATCGCTTTCTCTGAGGACGTATAACCTGGTAACCCACACCTTCTAGAGGTAACGCCTGTGCACCATCCAAGCACCCGTTAGCGTAGGAGCCTATTGAGCTAGTTTGATTACTTGTAGGGCTATCCACCCCTTCCCATTGAGTTGGGACAGCTTGTGATGACGTACATAGTAAGAGCGATAACAAACCACTCCCCCACTTCATTTGCATCCCTTACTCCTTTCACCAATCTTACCATAAAGTCAGCCCGTGATTATGAGCATAGCTGAATATCATAAAAACAAAATCTAACAACGAACTTATACGAGCAAAATTGGGCTCAGAGCTCCTTCTTTGTTGATAAGTAGGGAATAGATACGTGGTATTCAGTTCGTAATGGTAGGCGCCGATCTAAATTTATAGAGAGAGGGAGAGGTTTAATTGGAGTAACAGGATAGCTTCTATCACTTGGAGATAGCGATCTACCTCAGCACCAGAAAGTAAAAAGGCTCTAGTCTTTCGACTAGAGCCTTAGATATGGCAGGGGTGGAGAGAGTCGACTGGGCTGGGACTCCAGCTCCCAACACGCGCGCTTTTGGTAGTAGCAGAATCCGCAGCTCTTTTCTTCCGCCAAATAATACCAATCACAGTAAGTAAGTGATCAAAAATAGCGCAGGAAAAAGGCTTGAGAGCAAGGCAGAATTTTTCGATAAATAGTTATTCTACAATCAAAAATTCTAACGCAGTTATCGAGCGTTTTAACAAGCTAGGGTGAGCAATTAATTACTACGATTGGTATAAAAAGGCTCTAGTCTTTCGACTAGAGCCTTGGATATGGCAGGGGTGGAGAGATTCGACTGGGCTGGCACTCCAGCTCCCAATACGCGCGCTTTTGGTAGTGGCAGAATCCGCAGCTCTTTTCTTCCGCTAAAGAAAAAGGCTCCAGTCTTTCGACTAGAGCCTTGGATATAGCAGGGGTGAAGAGATTCGGCTGGGCTGGCACTCCAGCTCCCAACACGCGCAGTTTTGGTAGTGGCAGAATCCGCTGCTCTTTTCTTCCGCCAAAGAAAAAGGCTCCAGTCTTTCAACTAGAGCCTTAGATATGGCAGGGGTGGAGAGATTCGAACTCCCAACACGCGGATTTGGAATCCGCTGCTCTGCCAATTGGAGCTACACCCCTGTAGTTGTTTTAAAGACTTAACTTTGTCTGAATAAGTGGCGGAGTGGACGGGACTCGAACCCGCGACCCCCGGCGTGACAGGCCGGTATTCTAACCAACTGAACTACCACTCCGCAGTGGCTTACTTGCTTTGAGCAAGTGTCCATACTTTTTGTCTTCACTTTTTCATAAAAAGTGAAAATAAATAGGAGCCTGGCGATGTCCTACTCTCACATGGGGAAGCCCCACACTACCATCGGCGCTATTGCGTTTCACTTCTGAGTTCGGCATGGAATCAGGTGGGTCCACAACGCTATGGTCGCCAAGCAAATTCTTTCTTTTCTGATTTTCTTTCAGAAAAGTAATCTGGAAAGCTGTTTCTTGTTCTCTTCAAACTCATTCAAGCGTTTGTATCTTTGAGTCCATCAAAACCCCTTGGGTGTTGTATGGTTAAGCCTCACGGGCAATTAGTACAGGTTAGCTCAACGCCTCACAGCGCTTACACACCCTGCCTATCAACGTTCTAGTCTTGAACAACCCTTTAGGACACTTAAAGTGCCAGGGAAGACTCATCTCAGGGCTCGCTTCCCGCTTAGATGCTTTCAGCGGTTATCGATTCCGAACTTAGCTACCGGGCAATGCCATTGGCATGACAACCCGAACACCAGAGGTTCGTCCACTCCGGTCCTCTCGTACTAGGAGCAGCCCCCTTCAATCTTCCAACGCCCACGGCAGATAGGGACCGAACTGTCTCACGACGTTCTAAACCCAGCTCGCGTACCACTTTAAATGGCGAACAGCCATACCCTTGGGACCGACTTCAGCCCCAGGATGTGATGAGCCGACATCGAGGTGCCAAACACCGCCGTCGATATGAACTCTTGGGCGGTATCAGCCTGTTATCCCCGGAGTACCTTTTATCCGTTGAGCGATGGCCCTTCCATTCAGAACCACCGGATCACTATGACCTGCTTTCGCACCTGCTCGAATTGTCATTCTCGCAGTCAAGCGGGCTTATGCCATTGCACTAACCTCACGATGTCCAACCGTGATTAGCCCACCTTCGTGCTCCTCCGTTACTCTTTGGGAGGAGACCGCCCCAGTCAAACTACCCACCAGGCACTGTCCGTAATCCCGATTCAGGGACCAACGTTAGAACATCAACACTACAAGGGTGGTATTTCAAGGACGACTCCACCACATCTAGCGACGCGGTTTCAAAGTCTCCCACCTATCCTACACATGTAGGGTCAATGTTCAGTGCCAAGCTGTAGTAAAGGTTCACGGGGTCTTTCCGTCTAGCCGCGGGTACACTGCATCTTCACAGCGATTTCAATTTCACTGAGTCTCGGGTGGAGACAGCGTGGCCATCATTACGCCATTCGTGCAGGTCGGAACTTACCCGACAAGGAATTTCGCTACCTTAGGACCGTTATAGTTACGGCCGCCGTTTACCGGGGCTTCGATCAAGAGCTTCGACCGAAGTCTAACCCCATCAATTAACCTTCCGGCACCGGGCAGGCGTCACACCGTATACGTCATCTTACGATTTTGCACAGTGCTGTGTTTTTAATAAACAGTTGCAGCCACCTGGTATCTGCGACTCTCGTCAGCTCCATCCGCGAGGGACTTCACCGATAAGAGCGTACCTTCTCCCGAAGTTACGGTACCATTTTGCCTAGTTCCTTCACCCGAGTTCTCTCAAGCGCCTTGGTATTCTCTACCCGACCACCTGTGTCGGTTTGGGGTACGATTCCTTACAATCTGAAGCTTAGAGGCTTTTCCTGGAAGCATGGCATCAATGACTTCACCACCGTAGTGGCTCGACATCGTATCTCAGCGTTAAGAAAGTCCGGATTTACCTAAACCTTCCGCCTACGTACTTGAACCTGGACAACCGTCGCCAGGCCCACCTAGCCTTCTCCGTCCCCCCATCGCAATTGTAAGAAGTACGGGAATATTAACCCGTTTCCCATCGACTACGCCTTTCGGCCTCGCCTTAGGGGTCGACTTACCCTGCCCCGATTAACGTTGGACAGGAACCCTTGGTCTTCCGGCGAGGGAGTTTTTCACTCCCTTTATCGTTACTCATGTCAGCATTCGCACTTCTGATACCTCCAGCAGCCCTTACAGACCACCTTCAACGGCTTACAGAACGCTCCCCTACCCCGCACACTAAAGTGTGCAGCCGCAGCTTCGGTGTATAGCTTAGCCCCGTTACATCTTCCGCGCAGGCCGACTCGACCAGTGAGCTATTACGCTTTCTTTAAATGATGGCTGCTTCTAAGCCAACATCCTGGCTGTCTGAGCCTTCCCACATCGTTTCCCACTTAGCTATACTTTGGGACCTTAGCTGGCGGTCTGGGTTGTTTCCCTCTCCACGACGGACGTTAGCACCCGCCGTGTGTCTCCCGGATAGTACTTACTGGTATTCGGAGTTTGCAAAGGGTTGGTAAGTCGGGATGACCCCCTAGCCTTAACAGTGCTCTACCCCCAGTAGTATTCGTCCGAGGCGCTACCTAAATAGCTTTCGGGGAGAACCAGCTATCTCCAGGTTTGATTGGCCTTTCACCCCTAGCCACAAGTCATCCGCTAATTTTTCAACATTAGTCGGTTCGGTCCTCCAGTTGATGTTACTCAACCTTCAACCTGCCCATGGCTAGATCACCTGGTTTCGGGTCTATATCCAGAGACTGAACGCCCAGTTAAGACTCGGTTTCCCTACGGCTCCCCTAAACGGTTAACCTTGCCACTGAATATAAGTCGCTGACCCATTATACAAAAGGTACGCAGTCACACCACGAAGGTGCTCCTACTGCTTGTACGTACACGGTTTCAGGTTCTATTTCACTCCCCTCACAGGGGTTCTTTTCGCCTTTCCCTCACGGTACTGGTTCACTATCGGTCAGTCAGTAGTATTTAGCCTTGGAGGATGGTCCCCCCATATTCAGACAGGATATCACGTGTCCCGCCCTACTCGATTTCACTGATTATGATGTGTCGGTTACGGGGCTATCACCCTTTATTGCGGCACTTTCCAGAGCCTTCACCTGCATCATTAAAAGCTTAAGGGCTAATCCAATTTCGCTCGCCGCTACTTTCGGAATCTCGGTTGATTTCTCTTCCTCGGGGTACTTAGATGTTTCAGTTCCCCCGGTTTGCCTCTTGTTGCTATGTATTCACAACAAGATACTTACTTATGTAAGTGGGTTTCCCCATTCGGAAATCCCAGACTCAAAAGGTTTTTACTACCTAATCTGGGCTTATCGCAAGTTAATACGTCCTTCATCGCCTCTGACTGCCAAGGCATCCACCGTGTACGCTTAGTCACTTAACCATACAACCCGAAGAAGTTTCGAGTTGATGACTTATTTGCTTTCACTTGCTTATTTGATTTCACTTTAAAAAGTGAAGACAAATGGCAGTGAAGACAAAACAGCAACCAAGGTTTTGGTTGTAACAAGAAGGGTTAGTTCTTATTACGTGTTTGCCGGACTCAATGGTGAATCAATGTAAACATTGATTCGAATACAAGACACTTGAATGTGTTTGTGTTGTGTTTATACCTTTCTTATTAACTAAGAAAGGATAAACATTGAGAACTTTTAAATTTGATTAACTTAATCACAGCCTTGAGCTGTTTGATTTCACTTTTTAAAGTGAAAACCAATTAAGTAATCAGTCAGCTTTCCAAATTGTTAAAGAGCTAATCACTTCTTAATGAAGTAACCATTTTTAAAGATTCTTAAGGAAGAACACTTAAAGATGGTGGAGCTAATCGGGATCGAACCGATGACCTCTTCGCTTCCAGCGAAGCGCTCTCCCAGCTGAGCTATAGCCCCATCTGGAAAAGTATTTCCTTACTCTAACTTTCTAAACCGTATCAATCTGTGTGGACACTTATCGTGAATATCTTCGTATAAGGAGGTGATCCAGCCCCAGGTTCCCCTAGGGCTACCTTGTTACGACTTCACCCCAGTCATGAACCACAAAGTGGTGAGCGTCCTCCCGAAGGTTAAACTACCCACTTCTTTTGCAGCCCACTCCCATGGTGTGACGGGCGGTGTGTACAAGGCCCGGGAACGTATTCACCGTAGCATTCTGATCTACGATTACTAGCGATTCCGACTTCATGGAGTCGAGTTGCAGACTCCAATCCGGACTACGACGCACTTTTTGGGATTCGCTCACTCTCGCAAGTTGGCCGCCCTCTGTATGCGCCATTGTAGCACGTGTGTAGCCCTACTCGTAAGGGCCATGATGACTTGACGTCGTCCCCACCTTCCTCCGGTTTATCACCGGCAGTCTCCCTGGAGTTCCCACCCGAAGTGCTGGCAAACAAGGATAAGGGTTGCGCTCGTTGCGGGACTTAACCCAACATTTCACAACACGAGCTGACGACAGCCATGCAGCACCTGTCTCAGAGTTCCCGAAGGCACCAATCCATCTCTGGAAAGTTCTCTGGATGTCAAGAGTAGGTAAGGTTCTTCGCGTTGCATCGAATTAAACCACATGCTCCACCGCTTGTGCGGGCCCCCGTCAATTCATTTGAGTTTTAATCTTGCGACCGTACTCCCCAGGCGGTCTACTTAACGCGTTAGCTCCGAAAGCCACGGCTCAAGGCCACAACCTCCAAGTAGACATCGTTTACGGCGTGGACTACCAGGGTATCTAATCCTGTTTGCTCCCCACGCTTTCGCATCTGAGTGTCAGTATCTGTCCAGGGGGCCGCCTTCGCCACTGGTATTCCTTCAGATCTCTACGCATTTCACCGCTACACCTGAAATTCTACCCCCCTCTACAGTACTCTAGTTTGCCAGTTTCAAATGCAGTTCCGAGGTTGAGCCCCGGGCTTTCACATCTGACTTAACAAACCACCTGCATGCGCTTTACGCCCAGTAATTCCGATTAACGCTCGCACCCTCCGTATTACCGCGGCTGCTGGCACGGAGTTAGCCGGTGCTTCTTCTGCAGCTAACGTCAAGAAATGCCGCTATTAACGACACCCCCTTCCTCACTGCTGAAAGTACTTTACAACCCGAAGGCCTTCTTCATACACGCGGCATGGCTGCATCAGGCTTGCGCCCATTGTGCAATATTCCCCACTGCTGCCTCCCGTAGGAGTCTGGACCGTGTCTCAGTTCCAGTGTGGCTGATCATCCTCTCAGACCAGCTAGGGATCGTCGCCTTGGTGAGCCATTACCTCACCAACTAGCTAATCCCACCTAGGCATATCTTGACGCGAGAGGCCCGAAGGTCCCCCTCTTTGGCCCGTAGGCATCATGCGGTATTAGCCATCGTTTCCAATGGTTATCCCCCACATCAAGGCAATTTCCTAGGCATTACTCACCCGTCCGCCGCTCGACGCCGTTATCGTTCCCCGAAGGTTCAGATAACTCGTTTCCGCTCGACTTGCATGTGTTAGGCCTGCCGCCAGCGTTCAATCTGAGCCATGATCAAACTCTTCAATTTAAGATTTTGTCGACTCAATGAATACTGATTCTATCTAACGATAGTGAATTGACTGTGCTAAGACCGAAGTCTTAATTGGTCACTCAGTTCATTGAAATCATTTTGATTCCGAAGAATCTGTTTGCCTTTGCTTTTAAAAACGAAAACAAACTTAGTGATATTCATCAACGAGTGCCCACACAGATTGATAGGTTTAAATTGTTAAAGAGCTTACTTCTAAAGTTCCGCTTGGAGCCTCTCGAAGTGGACGGCCATTCTAGCGAATTAGCTTTCAGTGTCAAACACTTTTTATCGCTAATTTTTCAAAGCATCTTAAATGCTTAATACCGTCTTAATTGCTTTGTTCAAACCACTTGATTATCCCTGACAACGGAGGCGCATTATAGAGACAAATCCCCACTGCACAAGAGAAAATTCCAAATAAAATCGCTTTTGCGAATCGTTCGAACACAAAGCAGACAAATCGCGCAAAATAAAAGCGAACCAAGCCGTTTTACTTGGTTCGCTCTTTAAATCGCTCTAGTTTTTATTGATGAGCAACGATTCGATCGTTATGGACTAACAGCTGAACTTTTTTGTCTGGATTCACTTTACCGGCCAATATCGCTTTCGCTAGCGGGTTTTCAACACTCTGCTGAATCGCTCGTTTCAATGGTCTTGCACCGTAAACTGGGTCAAAGCCAACTTGAGCAATCAACTCTAACGCTTTGTCTGAAACCTCAAGCTCATAACCGTTTTCTTCCATTCGCTTGCTCAGGTGTGTTAACTGAATAGAGGCAATCGACTTAATATGTTCTTGCCCTAGCGGGTGGAACACAACACTTTCATCAACACGGTTCAAAAACTCTGGTCTGAAATGCTTACTCACCACTTCCATTACTTCATTCTTAATTCCCTGGTAATCCAGAGCCGCGAAGTTCTCTTGAATTCTCGAAGAACCAAGGTTTGACGTCATAATAACGACTGTATTTCTGAAATCGACAGTTCGACCCTGTCCATCAGTAAGACGACCATCATCCAGTACCTGAAGTAGAATGTTGAAGACGTCCGGATGTGCCTTTTCCACTTCATCTAGTAAGATTACCGAATAAGGCTTACGTCTTACCGCTTCAGTTAAATAGCCACCTTCTTCATAGCCAACATAACCAGGAGGAGCACCAACTAAACGAGCTACCGAATGTTTTTCCATGAATTCAGACATATCAATCCGAACCATAGCATCGTCACTATCGAACATAAAACTCGCTAAGGTTTTACACAACTCTGTTTTACCAACACCAGTCGGCCCCAAAAATAGGAATGAGCCAATTGGTTTGTTTGGGTCAGAAAGCCCAGCTCGACTGCGACGAATGGCATTGGCCACGACCTCTACGGCTTCAGTCTGACCAATAACGCGCTTATGAAGTACCGACTCCATTTGTAGTAACTTCTCTTTTTCAGCCTCGAGCATCTTCGAAACCGGAATACCCGTTTGCTTTGATAAAACTTCAGCGATTTCAGCATCCGTGACCTTGTTTTTTAAAAGTGTCATTTCTTGCATTTCTGCTTGAGTAGCAAGGTCTAACTGTTTTTCCAATTCGGGGATACGACCATACTGAAGTTCAGACATACGGTTTAGATCACCAGCACGACGTGCAAAGTCCATATCCATGCGAGCCTGTTCTAGCTCTGACTTAATATGTTGGGTGCCAGATAGTGCCGCTTTTTCTGCATTCCACACTTCTTCCAACTCAGCAAATTCACGCTCTTTCTCAAGCAATTCATTTTCTAAAGTTTTAAGACGCTTTTCACTGGCATCATCATTCTCATTGGTCAGCGCTTGCTGTTCAATCTTAAGTTGAATAATTTTACGCTCCAGTTTATCCAGAGATTCTGGCTTGGAGTCGATCTGCATACGAATACTTGATGCCGCTTCATCAATGAGGTCGATAGCTTTGTCTGGCAGTTGGCGGTCTGATACGTATCGGTGTGACAGACTCGCTGCCGCAACAATCGCAGGATCAGTGATCTCAACATGATGGTGCAGTTCGTAACGCTCTTTTAGACCACGCAGGATTGCCACGGTATCTTCAACTGTTGGTTCATCCACCAGCACTTTTTGGAAGCGACGCTCCAATGCCGGGTCTTTCTCTATATATTGGCGGTACTCATCCAACGTAGTAGCACCAACACAGTGAAGTTCGCCGCGGGCCAAAGCTGGTTTGAGCATATTGCCCGCATCCATAGAGCCTTCGCCTTTACCGGCACCAACCATGGTATGAATCTCGTCGATAAAGAGGATGACGTTACCCTCTTCTTTCGATAGCTCATTAAGGACCGATTTCAAGCGTTCCTCAAATTCACCACGATATTTAGCACCCGCTACAAGTGAGCCCATATCAAGAGACAACACGCGACGACCACGTAGCCCTTCTGGCACTTCATTATTAATGATGCGCTGAGCGAGTCCTTCAACAATGGCCGTTTTACCCACACCAGGCTCACCGATAATCACCGGATTATTCTTAGTACGACGTTGCAGCACTTGAATAGTGCGACGAATTTCGTCATCACGACCAATTACCGGATCGAGTTTACCTTGCTCCGCACGCTCGGTAAGGTCTATCGTAAACTTCTCCAAAGCTTGACGTTTATCTTCTGCATTTGGATCATCGACTTTCTGACCACCTCGGATCTGCTCAATAGCTTGAGACAGTTTTTGCTCGGTTAAACCAAGCTCTTTGAGCAAGTTGCCGAGCGGACCACGGTCTTCAATTGCTGCAAGTAGGAAGATCTCAGAAGAGATGTAGGTATCTTTCCGTTTTTGAGCGACCTTGTCACATAGGTTGAACAAAGTACCCATTGCACTTGATAACTGTACATCTCCCCCGATACCACTCACTTTTGGCACGCGATCAAGAATCTCACTCAATTTAGAGCGCAGCTGAACAACATCAATGTTCAACATGGTAAGCAGTGGACGAATCGCACTACCATCTTGGTTTAATAGCGACACCATTAGGTGTACAGGTTCAATGTATTGGTGATCACGACCTAATGCGAGAGACTGAGCATCAGATATCGCAATTTGAAATTTACTGGTGAATCGATCGAGACGCATTCCAACCTTCCTACTTTAGATATGTTTATCTTATGAATAGAAGATGGATACGGTATCGATTATTTTCAAGGGGAAGGAAGTGAACTATCACGCAGAAAGTTCACTGTTTTTGCGATTAATCTAGCCAGATGAAGGTGGCTTGACGCCCTGTTACTCCATCGCGGCGATAGGAGTAAAAATGATCAGGGTCAGCGTAAGTACACAGATTACAATCAAAAACTTGCGTCACACCAACATTAGCAAGGCGTTGAGTTGCTAATTGAGACATATTCGCCAACCACTTCTGATTGTTTGGTGTGGCACGAAACGCCTGCTCTGCCTTTTTGTCAAAGCCAACAAAAGCATCCAAAACATCTTGGCCCACTTCGAAAGCCTCTTGACCAATAGCTGGCCCTAACCAAGCCAATAAAGGATTACTGTCATCAATATTAGTGAACTTAGCCACGGCGTTTTCGACAATCCCACCCGCTAAGCCGCGCCAACCAGCATGAACCGCAGCAACTTGAGTGCCCTTACTGTCCGTTAACAGCACTGGCAGACAGTCTGCCGTCATCGCAGATAACACAACACCTTGTTGAGTAGTAAAACTGCCATCTGCATCGAGAATCTTGGAAGTTGGCTCAAAGACTGAAACAACATCGGTTGAATGAGTCTGGTTAAGCCAAACAGGTGCGCTCGGCATCTGAGTTTGTTGCTGTAACCAGTCTCGATTCTTTTGCACCAGGTTAATGTCATCCCCAACGTGACTGCCCAAATTCAGACCTTGATACTGAGCCTGCGAAAAACCATCGACTCGAGTTGAGGCAAAGGCTTTGACATTATTAGGGGCGTTCCAATTCGGGATAATCATCGTCATGGTTAGATGTCGTCTTCTTTATTGTCTCGTGCGTCAACGCGCAGCGCTTCTGCCATTACAATCATATCTTGTGGAACAGGAGCGTGGAACTCCATCTCTTCACCAGTGATTGGGTGCTCAAAACGAAGCATTACCGCGTGAAGCGCTTGACGATCAAATGAACGGATCATTTGTGTTAATTCTTCAGAGGCACCTTTAGGGATTCGAGCACGGCCACCATATGCCAAGTCACCTAAAAGCGGGTGCTGTAGGTAAGACATGTGTACACGGATTTGGTGAGTACGACCCGTTTCTAGACGTAGGCGAATACGCGTGTGCTCACGGAAGTGTTCAGCAACACGGTAGTGAGTGATCGCAGGTTTGCCCAACTCGTTCACTGCCATTAGCGTACGTTTAGTAGAGTGGCGACCAATCGGTTTTTCAACCATACCACCCGCTGTCATTTTACCGATCGCAATCGCTTCGTATTCGCGAGTAATACGGCGCTTTGATAGAGCTCGAACTAGACGCGTTTGTGCTGGTACTGTTTTCGCCACCACCATTAGGCCAGTAGTGTCTTTATCAAGACGATGAACAATACCTGCACGCGGTACTTCTGCGATTTGAGGGTAATGGTGTAGGAGCGCGTTTAGCACGGTTCCATCCGGCGTACCTGCACCTGGGTGTACAACAAAATCGCGAGGTTTGTTGATCACCAATAAGTCGTCATCTTCGTACACGATATCCAAAGGAATATCTTGTGCTTCCCAGCGCTCTTCATCTTCAAGTTCAGCTTGTAAGATGATCTCTTCACCGCCCATAACCTTGATACGAGGTTTAGTAACAACTTCGCCATCCACTTGGATTTTGCCGTCAAGAAGCCACTCTTTAATGCGAGAGCGAGAAAAATCGGTAAAGAGTTCAGCAACAGCTTGGTCTAAACGTTGACCTAACTGGCTGCTTTTTACTGTATCTGTTAATGTGATCTGCTGAGCCATATCGAACTTTTTTAAAAACCGTGAGACTAATACCCATTAGTATGGATAAAATAGATTAATTGCATCATTGTATCTGTTACTGGTTAGAAAGTAACGGAAGCAAACAAAATATTTAAATTCAAGGAATCGACGCCTGACATGAAACACCTCACTTTATCGGGTCTATTAGCTGTATCACTGTTAGTTGGTTGTAGTAGCAGTGAAGAGATCGTCCCAGATGTACCGCCATCGGTTCTCTATTCTGATGCACAAGAATCGCTACAAAGTGGTAGCTGGTTATCTGCGATTGAAAAACTAGAAGCGCTGGACTCGCGTTACCCATTCGGTGCGTACTCAGAACAAGTACAGCTAGACCTTATCTACGCTTACTACAAGAACGATGACCTAGCGCTAGGACTGGCGACCATTTCACGATTCTTACGTTTAAACCCAACGCATGAAAAGCAAGACTGGGTTTTATACATGCGCGGGTTAACGCACATGGCGCAAGACCGTAACTTCATGCACGATCTGTTCAATATCGATCGTAGCGACCGCGACCCTGAGCCGGTGAAACTCGCTTTTGCTGATTTTAAGAAGCTACTAGAGCGTTTCCCTGCAAGCCCTTACGCGGAAGATGCACAGAAACGTATGTTCGCGCTGAAAAACCGTTTAGCAGAGTATGACTTAGCAACGGCTGATTTCTATCTTCGTCGTGAGGCGTGGATTGCTGCAATCAACCGTACACAAGAGCTGCAGAAAACCTATCCAGATACCATTGCTGCACGTAAATCTTTAGAGATCCAGTTAGAAGCTTACAAGCAACTCGGTCTTGAAGATGCTGTAGCAAGAACGGAAAAGTTGATTGAGCTAAACCCTATTCCGTAGCCAACCTCCCGTATCTGTCTGATAGAAAAGCACACCTTATGTGGTGTGCTTTTTTTGAACTGTGCATACCAACTGATGGTGATGTTAGTAAGACGAAGGGCAAGTTCACTACTCTATGAATTTATCCATAAACACCAAAAAGCCGCTTGAGATCGTACTCAAGCGGCTTTTTAAATTTGACAGATTTTCGGGGAACACCTTGATGCGACATAGATCACAAAACAACACTGTTTAATTATTCGCCGCACACCTTTTAAGGGCTGTAAGATTTCCCTAAAAACTGAAGTAATTTTTAGCGAACCCTTGGGTTCAATTTATCCTTTTTATTATTGAGAACAAGCATTTTTCTCGAAAAACATAACGATTTTTGCGTGAGATCACATTTGATTTCAATCTTAAAAAACCACCACCAAAACTAGATCTAGATCACATTCTTTCCCACCCAAAAACGTAATCTGGAGTTAACCCATGAGGGATACAACAGAGGAAAACTTCTATGAAAATGAATATCACTGGTAAGAATATTGACATCACCTCTGCAATCCGTGAGCACATTGAAAGTAAATTTAAGAAGTTAGAAAAATGGCAAGTAGACATCATCGGCTGCCAAGCAAGCTTTAGTGAAGAGCCTAACAAGAAGAAGAAATTTGAAGCGGTTATTACCGTACCGAAAGGCCAGCTTGTTGCTTCATCAATCCATGATGACCTATATGTTGCCGTTAATGAGGTGGAACAAAAATTAGAACGACAACTGAATAAGCTAAGACACAAACCTGAAGCTCGCCGAGCTGAAAAGCCTCAGATTGAAGAGCTAGAAGCTGAAGTAGAATAAGAGAAATAAAAGGATTCGAAGATAGCGCCAATACGGCGCTATTTTTTTGCTTGACGCTTTTCGTTCGCTTGCTTATTGTGTTTAAACATTCAAAAAACAAACCATTTTTATGCACACTCAAACTCTGTTTATTTTTGACTTCTTTTTCCTTCCGTAAATCGGAGGCTAAGTCGTTTTAGAAAAACAAGTCAAAAACGAACAGAAAGCCTCCCACTCAAGGGAGGCTTTTTTATAAGGACCCATTTATGACTGACCAACCCATTTCGCTTGATGAAATTCGCCTTCGCTTAAATGATCTTGATGATCAGCTTCTAAGCTTACTCTCTGAACGTCGCAAACTCAGTATTGAGGTGGCTAAAAGCAAAGTAGAGACATCAAAGCCAGTTCGAGATGCCGTTCGTGAACAACAGCTACTGGTGAAGCTGATCGGGAATGGAAAAGAGAAGTACGACCTAGATGCTCAGTACATCACTAAACTGTTTCATACCATCATCGAAGATTCAGTACTTCTTCAACAATCTTACTTGCAGAATCTTGCCAATCCACAGAGCCGTAAACCTTTGGCTCGTGTCGCATTTCTGGGGTCAAAAGGGTCATACTCACACCTTGCAAGTCGTGAATACTTCAGTCGCCGTAACACTGAGCTAATCGAACTAAACTGCAATCACTTTAAAGAGGTCACGTCGACGGTCGAGTCTGGTCATGCTGACTACGGTGTACTTCCAATTGAAAACACCAGTTCAGGTTCTATCAACGAAGTATACGACCTACTTCAACACACAACGCTTTACATTGTGGGTGAACTATCACAACCGATTGAGCACTGCTTAGTTGCGAAAAAAGATATTCGTCTAGAAGACATCACAACCCTTTACTCTCACCCACAACCACATCAACAGTGCAGTGAGTTCTTGAGTCGTTTAAAAGGCGTGACTCTAGAGTCTTGCGCGAGCACAGCTGATGCAATGAAGAAGGTGAAAGAACTTGACGACGACACTGTCGCTGCGATCGGCAACTCCTCAAGCGGCAAGCTATATGGCCTTCAGCCAATTCAAGGCAATATTGCCAACCAAACCGAAAACCACACTCGCTTTATCGTAGTCGCGCGTAAGCCTGTTGAAGTATCAACTCAAATTCCAGCGAAAACGACTTTGATCATGTCAACCTCCCAAGAAGCGGGATCACTAGTCGAAACACTACTGATTCTACAACGCTACGGTATCAACATGACCAAGTTAGAATCACGTCCTATTATGGGTAACCCTTGGGAAGAGATGTTCTATGTGGATCTAGAGGCGCACTTGAACTCTGACAACATGCAGCAAGCAATTACCGAGCTGACGACTATTACGCGTCATTTGAAAGTATTGGGCTGCTATCCAAGCGAGAATATTAAAGCGACACAAGTTAAACTCCCCTAACCTGTGAACAAATGTTTGTTAACAGAAGCTGGTTCATAAAAGACTTATCGAAATAAAAACTAGCATAAGTAACGGCCAACTTATTAGGTCTCTGGTACAGGAGTTATCAAAGTCAATCTATGATACTTCAGTGAGAACAAACAACAGAGCAAGTGAATAATCATGAAAACAGTCATTATCGCGTCACTCAACCCAGCAAAAATAAGCGCAGTGAAAAGTGCTTTTGAAGCGGCTTTCCCACAACAAGAATTTGGCTTCAAAGGCGTGAGCGTAGCAAGTGGCGTTGCTGATCAGCCTATGAGCGATCAAGAAACCTATCAAGGTGCGGTCAATCGTGTTCACAATGCAATTCAAGCTATTCCAGATAGCGACTTCTATGTTGGATTAGAAGCCGGTATTGAAAACAATGTAACCTTTGCTTGGATGGTGATTGAATCGAACGGTCAACGCGGCGAATCCCGCTCTGCTAGCCTGATGCTACCGCCACAAGTTATTGAGAAGCTTACATACGCTAACGAGCTTGGTGATGTTATGGACGAGGTGTTTGGTACCGACAATATCAAACAGAAAGGAGGGGCTATTGGACTGCTTACCCACAATCAACTCACGCGCAGCTCGGTATACCATCAAGCACTGATCTTGGCTTTGATCCCATTTGTAAACCCGGAGCACTTCCCAAGAGATTAACCTGCCAACAAAGCGGGGGGTGACCCTGACAATCACCACAATAGAAAAGAAAGCAAAAACGCTAGCCGAGGCTAGCGTTTTTAGCTTGGACTGACGGATAAACGTTCTTATTTGAGCAACAACTGAGCAATCTCGTGCATCTCTTGTTCCGATTTGGCTTTTAGCTCGTTGGAACCGCGCGTGATGGTTGCGACGCCCACTCCCAACATTTGACTAATTTGTCGCTGAGAAAGGTCGCCTTTCATCAGTTCACACAGAATATTTACACGAGCGACCAAGGCTTCGCGTTCATCAGGAGTCATCATCATGGTCAGTAGCAGCTCATGCTGATCATTTTCAGCGGCACTCTTGACTAAATCCATCAACTCTTGCCAATTACTGTACTCTGGTTGTGGTGCCATATCCCTACACTTATCTCTTGTTATCGTTCTATTAAAACAAAGGCAGACGCGCTGCGACTGCCTTTTAATGTATACCGAAACCCTATATCGAATCCAATTTAAATAAGTATTCCATCATTCACCGCCAATTTGAGTTAGACGGTTAGTATTTTGCATCACGCTCATGAGCCGCAAGGAACTGCCCTTGCTCACCCAAGATATCTCGATAATAGGTTTCGAACATCAAGATATTTTGTACGTAACCACGTGTCTCTTTGAACGGAATCATCTCGATAAAAGCAAACACATCCAGTTTGCCATCACTTCGAGATCGCCACTGTTTCACTCGGTGTGGGCCTGCATTGTAAGCGGCTAAGGCAAAGATGCGATTGTTGTCGTATTGATTCAGCAATCCATCAAGATAATGACTACCAATCTCAATATTTTTGCCAACGTTGTACAAGTCTTCACGCCCCTGATACTTCAGCTGGTACTTTTTAGCCGTGTATTTGGCCGTCGCTGGCATAATTTGCATGATTCCACGCGCACCAACCGGGGATTTTGCCTCGCTATCCAATGCGCTCTCTTGACGCGCTAACGACATCAAAGTCACAGGGTCAATGTCATGCTTCTCAGCGTAGAAGTTGAACCACCACTTATGCGCGACAGGGAAACGCAGTTCCAAGTTATCCCACATTTTGGCAGAAATGCTCGCCGTAACAGTTAGGTGATTCCAACCTTGACGAGAGGCATACGCAGCCAGCATGGACTTCTGTTCTTTGCTTGAGTTAGCCAGCAACCAACGCCACTCACTCTTAGCCGCGGCAATTTTATCGCGTGTAATCAGTTCATCAATACGCACCAAAGCGGTCTCAAATGGCTTTACAACTTGCGAGTTATACGTCAATGACGACGTTTTATAGCGCACCGGTTCATTTAGTTGCTTGGCCGCAGCTACGCTGTAGAAATTACGCTGACCAAGGATATCAGTGAGTCGCTTAGTGCCCACAGTTTCTTGCCCCGATGCTAGCTCTGCTCTGCCGCGCCAGTACTGCCAACGAATCGAACTTTGATGTTTATCATCTAGCTTGCTAATCCAGTGCTGCAAACCAGCCCAATCTGCATGTTGAATCGCAAGGCGTGCACGACGCTCTAACAACACTTGCTTAGAAGAGGTCTCTATTGCTTGATCTCGCCAAGCCA
Source organism: Vibrio pelagius (assembly GCF_024347575.1). Taxonomy (NCBI): domain Bacteria; kingdom Pseudomonadati; phylum Pseudomonadota; class Gammaproteobacteria; order Vibrionales; family Vibrionaceae; genus Vibrio; species Vibrio pelagius. Next base: position 617,897 of record NZ_AP025503.1, on the reverse strand, counting down.
TCATCTCTTCTGAATCGGTATTGATCAGACGAAACGCCAAGTAATCAGCCAGTTGCTGAGTTTTCTCTTGTGAAAACTTCTGACCTTCAATCACTTTATCAAACGCCTTCTGTGCCGCCGTGGTATCTTTACGTGCCAACTTCTGGAAAGCGAGCTCGGTCTGCTTTTGATAAAACTCGTTCACCTTGTGTTTTTTTGCAAAGCTCGCCACCCCTTCAGGCTTACTGAACAGAGCTTTCATCTCCTTGCCTTGTTTGGCTGCCTTGTCGCTATCAAGCTGTTTAAGCAGATAGTTCATTAGCTTGCCGTTACGCTGTTCGAAAGCCAGCAACAGCCTATCAAGAATCAACTCATCACTGCGTAACCCCGCTTTATCCCAAGCTGAAAAAAGCGGGTCGCAGCTATCATCAACACCATTACCGCTCAACCATAACTGCTTCGCCCCCTTATAAGCCAAGTCATAATTTCCTTGCTCATAGTGTGCTCGGTAATAGATACACTGATACTTTTCACCGGAGGGTTCTTGAGTTTGAAATTCGAGAATCGTCGACCATTTTTTCTGCGACTCTAGTTCCGTTAAATAAGGCGCGCGAATACGGTTTGAGAATGGAAAAGCACGATTGTTCTCGATAAATGCATCAACCTCTTGTGGCGTTCGCTTGCCCAAGTCAATCATGAACGCACGATAGTCTGTGTATGGCGTTAGGGGGTATGTTCGAATTTTAGATCGCAGCTTGGCATAGAGCTCAATGTTACGATCATCCAATACGTCTTGTGCTTGGTCGTATATGTCACGCTGCATTTCTAGCTCAGAAGCACGGCTCGCCTGAGCCTCAGGAGCCAATAGCATAGAAGGCAAAACTACTGATGCAGCAACAGCAATTTTCCTATTGAGAAATCGGAAAAACATTCGCTCTTTCCTTAGTGCGTGTTTGAATACGTGAAGACTATTTACGCCTTACATCACATCAAATGTAAAGAGTTTGAGTGTAAATATTATTAAAGTTTAACACTCCACCTAAAAAGCATTTGAAATCTGCTTTTAGTGAGAATTTTGACAATTAAAAGCCAAGATTTATCCCTGAAAAGCCTTTTCATATCGGGGAGTAACATCTTTGGACGGATTGGTATAAAATAATCGTTTATTTTGAACAATAAGTAGGAACGATCGGCAATGGCTGAATACGTATATACCATGTCGCGAGTGAGCAAAATTGTGCCACCAAAGCGTCAAATTCTGAAAGACATCTCTCTAAGCTTTTTCCCTGGTGCCAAAATTGGTGTTTTAGGTCTGAATGGTGCAGGTAAATCAACACTGCTACGTATCATGGCCGGTATTGATACAGACATCGATGGTGAAGCTCGTCCACAGCCAGGTCTAAATGTAGGTTACCTACCTCAAGAGCCTGTTCTTGATGAATCTAAAACGGTTCGTGAGATCGTTGAAGAAGCGGTTGCAGACGTAGCAGGCGCAATGAAGCGCCTAGACGAAGTATACGCAGCTTACGCAGAACCAGACGCTGACTTCGATGCACTAGCAAAAGAGCAAGGTGAACTTGAATCTCTTATCCAAGCAAAAGACGGTCACAATCTAGAAAACGCTCTAGAGCGTGCAGCTGATGCACTTCGTCTACCTGAGTGGGATGCGAAAATCGAACACCTATCGGGTGGTGAACGTCGTCGTGTTGCTATCTGTCGTCTACTTCTAGAGAAGCCAGACATGCTTCTACTAGACGAACCAACCAACCACCTGGATGCAGAATCGGTAGCGTGGCTTGAGCGTTTCCTTGTGGATTACAACGGTACTGTTGTGGCAATCACCCACGACCGTTACTTCCTAGATAACGCAGCAGGTTGGATCCTAGAACTTGACCGTGGTGAAGGTATTCCGTGGGAAGGTAACTACACATCTTGGCTAGAGCAAAAAGATGCGCGTCTGCAACAAGAGGCGTCTCAAGAGAAAGCTCGCCAGAAGACTATCGAAAAAGAACTTGAGTGGGTTCGTCAAAACCCGAAAGGTCGTCAGTCTAAATCAAAAGCGCGTATGGCTCGTTTTGAAGAACTGCAAAGCGGCGATCGTCAGAAGCGTAACGAAACTAACGAGCTATTCATCCCGCCAGGTGAGCGTCTAGGCGATAAAGTTATCGACGTGAAGAACCTAACCAAGTCTTTCGACGGCCGTGTTCTTATCGACGACCTATCATTCAGCATGCCTAAAGGTGCTATCGTTGGTATCATCGGTGCGAACGGTGCGGGTAAATCAACGCTATTCAAGATGCTTAGCGGCACTGAACAGCCTGATTCAGGTACGGTTGAGCTAGGTGAAACAGTGAAGCTGGCATCGGTTGACCAATTCCGTGACAGCATGGATGACACGAAGACGGTATTCCAAGAGATCTCTGAAGGCGCTGATATCATCAAGATCAACAACTTCGAAATCCCAGCTCGTGCATACTGTTCTCGCTTCAACTTCAAAGGTTCAGACCAACAGAAGATCATCGGTGAGCTTTCTGGTGGTGAGCGTAACCGTGTTCATCTGGCTAAGCTGCTTAAGACGGGTGGTAACGTACTGCTTCTCGATGAGCCAACCAACGACCTTGATGTTGAAACACTGCGTGCACTAGAAGAAGCGCTACTAGAATTCCCTGGCTGTGCAATGGTTATCTCGCACGACCGTTGGTTCTTAGACCGTATCGCTACGCATATCATTGACTACCGTGATGAAGGTCAAGTTAACTTCTATGAAGGTAACTACAATGAGTACATGGAATGGCTGAAGAAGACGCTTGGTCCTGAAGCAGCTGAACCACACCGTATCAAATACAAGCGTGTAACTAAGTAAACTTCGCTTGTTACTTATTCTAAGGCCGCTCAACCAGCGGCCTTATATGATATGACACTCTAAACCGATAGATAAGGAAGTATCTATGATAGAAAGGCGTCGATTTTCAAGGATCGTTTATCAAGTCGCTACCAGTTTAACCCAAGATACTTTAGTGGTTGATGGCACAATACAAGACTTGTCACTACAAGGCTTACTGATAGATTGTGAAAACCATCATCAATTAAACCATCACTTGCCTGTTCAAATTTGCTTTCAATTAACAGACAGTGATATCGACATTCAACTAGAAGCCTCTATTGTCTCTACCATCAATACCTCAGTGCGCTTACGCATAGAGCATTTAGATATTGATAGTATCAGCCATCTTAAGCGCCTTGTGGAGCTGAACGTTGGTGATGATGAGTTACTTTATCGAGAAATAGAACATCTAACAGATTTAGGCGAAGAGTCAGCCGAATAAAGCACGCTCTTCGAATTATTATTTAATACGTCATCATGTCTCAGAAAATTTCGATTACTGTTCCTTCGAGCCAAGGGGAGCAGACACTTTACTTTGGCCGTAAAGCTGTGCTTTTTTGCACCTCTGCAATCCTTTCAGTTCCTCTTTTAATTAGCGGTGCTATCTATCTACATTACGACGGTCAGCAGAAACTAACTGCATCCGAACAGCACGCCTCTGATCAGGCTCACGATGCACAGAAGCTGATCGAGACTTTGATTGTAGAGAAAGAGAATATGGAGTTTATGTACGATGAGCAGATTGAAACCAATCACTCGTTGGCACAAGCTCTGACGGAAAAAGAAGGCACCATTCAACTGCTCGGTAAACGTGTCTTCGATGTCGAGTCGGTACTTGGCCTTGCTGATGAAGAACTGGTTAACGATGAGACCTCTCTTGAAGAGCGAATCGACGCTGCGGCCATCGACTCAGCAGTTCGCGCAACCATGTTCCGTTTAATCCCTAACGATAGTCCAATGGCTTATCAACGCATCTCTTCATCATACGGCAGCCGTATCAACCCGATTACAGGCAAGCGTCATACTCATACTGGTATCGACCTTACCTGTAAGCGCGGTGAAGATATTCTTGCTCCGGCTGACGGAGTGATTGAAACCGTGCGCCCAAGTAAGAAAGGCTTTGGTAACTTCCTGACCATGCGCCACTCTTTTGGCTTCATGAGCTCGTACGCTCATCTGCAGAAGTTTAAGGTTCGCAGCGGCCAGTTTGTAAGTAAGGGTGATGTGATTGCAAGCTGTGGCAACTCTGGAAACTCAACAGGCCCACATCTGCATTACGAAGTACGCTTCTTGGGCCGCTCTTTGAACCCGCAATACTTGATGGACTGGACACCAGAAAACTTTAACTACGTATTTGATAAAGAGAAGAAGGTGAAGTGGGGGCCGCTGGTTCAACTGATCGACAATGTCGTACGTCTTCAAATCAACCTGACGAACGTACCTTACATCAACTCATCGATTGAAACTGTATCAAGTGATGAAACCGAGACAAAGACAACACTGGCAACCAACTAACGTGTGATAGCTTTTGACCTACGGTGATCTTTTTACCTACAGTAGGACAAATACTCTTAACACAATGATAGTTAAACAAAAATATAGCCACCTAAGTTAGGTGGCTATTTTTCTATCTATTCTTAACTCAATGTTATTGGAGCTAACTCTAGCGCAGGCTAGCCGCGATGAATCGAGTCATGGGCTTGCTTAAGAAGATTTTGACTCTCTTGCAAGAACTGCTGAGAGTAATCACCAAACCACTCGCTCACTTCATTAAAGCTTTCCACGAATTGAGCTTTATCTTTGCCTTCCAGAATCTTCAGGGCTTCACCAAAGCAGTGGTGGAAACGGCGAATCATCGCGATATTTTCGTCTGAAGAGAGAATAATATCCCCGTACAGGTTCGGGTCTTGAGCAAACAGACGGCCTACCATCGCAATCTCAAGGCGGTAGATAGGTGAACTCAGCTGAAGCAGACGATCAATGTTTGGATTCTCTTTGCTAAGGTGTAGGCCGTAAGCAAATGAAGTGAAGTGGCGCAGCGCTTGGATTAACGTCATACCGTGATCGTGTTCTTGAGCATCCATACTACACAGGCTTGCCCCCCAGATACCGAATTGCTCTAACAACCACTGGTAGCTTTCTTGACCGCGACCATCACTGTAAACAATCACCTGCTTTGCAAGGCTTGGGACATCTGGGCCGAACATTGGGTGTAGACCAACGACAGGGCCTTGATGAACCGCTAACATGCGTTGCAGTGGCTTAGACTTGATTGATGTTAAGTCACACAGAATACAGTCGCTTGGCAAATTGTTCAGCTTGTCAATTACACCTTCTGTCAGATTGATAGGCACAGTGACCACGACAAGACCAGCATCTTTCAGTAACTCATCAGCCTTGTCCCAGTCTTTACTACCTAGTACTTTTACATCGTAGCCAGATAGCTTGAACATACGTCCAAATAGACCACCCAGCTGGCCATTACCACCGATAACAACAACTGAACGCAGCTCAGGGTTCAGACACTTAAAGCCAGAATCCTTCTCACTCGCGTACGACTCACGCATAGTACGACGCAGAATGTCTTCAATAAGCTGTGGCGGCACACCGAGTTTTTCAGCCTCTGCACGGCGAGATGCAAGCATCGCTGCCTCACGCTCAGGCACATAAATCGGTAAACCGTGCTCGCTTTTCACCTCACCTACTTTCTCAACCAGCGCCAAGCGTTGGGCAAGAAGCTCTAACATCTGTTTATCGACAACGTCAATTTGGTCGCGTAATTCGTTCAGTTCAACGGCCATTCTTCTTCCTTTCTAATCCTTAAGCCTCGATTGGTGCAGGTACTAGCCTTTTAGACGATTTTCCAAGAATGGGACTAGTTCCGTGTGTGCACGTTTTAATAGTGCCTCAGTTGAATCCCAATTGATACACGCGTCGGTAATTGAAACGCCGTATTTCATCTGATCGAGAGGAATGTCAGAAGATTGATTGCCCTCGTTAAGGTGGCTTTCAATCATCAAACCGATGATGGATTTGTTGCCTTCACGAATCTGGTGGATTACGTCTTCAGCAACCAGCGGTTGACGACGGAAGTCTTTACGAGAGTTAGCGTGACTACAATCCACCATAAGTGCAGCACCTAGACCTGCTTTTGATAGCTCTTCTTCACACTCATGCACCGATACAGAATCGTAGTTAGTCTGCTTACCACCACGAAGAATCACATGGCCATTTGGGTTACCTTGAGTTGTCAGTAACGCAACTTGACCTTCGCGGCTGATACCCATGAAACGGTGACTTGAAGAAGCCGCTTGCATCGCGTTAATCGCAGTACCTAGGTTGCCATCAGTACCGTTTTTGAAGCCGATTGGCATAGATAGACCACTTGCCATCTCACGGTGAGTTTGAGATTCAGTCGTACGAGCACCGATCGCCGCCCAGCTAAATGTATCTGCTAGGTATTGCGGGCTGATTGGATCAAGCGCTTCAGTCGCTAATGGGATTTCCATCTCTGCCAGTTCAACCAGCAGTTCACGACCTACGTGAAGGCCATGCTCAATATCAAATGTGCCGTCTAGATGTGGGTCATTGATTAGACCTTTCCAACCAACGGTTGTACGCGGTTTTTCGAAGTACACGCGCATTACGATGTACAGTTGATCACTGAGCTCTTCAGAGAGTGCTTTCAGGCGTTTTGCGTACTCTTTAGCAGCTTCAACGTCATGAATCGAACAAGGACCACAAACCACTAGCATGCGGTGATCTTTTTTGTGGATGATGTTGGCGATAGTTTGACGAGACTCTTGAATAAAACGACGAGCATTATCACTCAGAGGTAATTTTGCTTTTAACTCGTCTGGAGTAATCAGTACCTGTTCGTCGATGATATTGACATTGCTTAATTCACTTTTCTGCATAACTCAACCTGTATTCTTTTATTTACACCCATGTAATCCATATGGGCTAACAATCTTTAAAAACTAACATAACAGCTATAAAAACGATTGCAAGTGTAAATAATAAAAAACATTTGATGTAAATTTAAATTTACATACTGAATTTTCAGGCAGGAAAGTGAAAAAGAGTTAGAAATCAGTCTTTACAGATACAAAAAAGGCGATATTTCTCATATCGCCTTAACAAAACTTAAAAAGTGTCTATTTATTGCCCGTTATCTAAAACACGCTTCATCTGCTCAGAAGCCTCTTTCCATCGAACATCTGACTGTAGCGTTGAAAGGTCGAAAGTGTGTTTTTTCAATAAAGAGTGTGCCAGGGGAACACTTTGTATCTCTAGGTTATCTAAAGCCTCTATTTGTGCATCTCGTTTATTACACATCAACACCATGTTACATCCAGCATCCAAAGCGGCTTGCGCTCTTTGTGCCGGACCACCCAAAATCGCCGCACCTTCCATCGTCAAATCATCGGAGAAAACTAACCCTTTAAATCCAAGCTGTTTTCTCAACACCTCTTGTAACCAATAGTGTGAACCGCTGGCGGGCTTATCGTCATAGTGAGAAAAAACCACATGCGCAGGCATCATCGCATCCAAAATGCCTGCCTCAATTTGAGCCTTAAAGATCGCCATGTCAGTTTCAAAGATATCTTCTCTTGGATCATAAGGTGTCTCTAGGTGAGAGTCTGCAATCACACCGCCATGGCCTGGGAAGTGTTTACCCGTCGTCGCCATTCCGACGCTTTTCATCCCACGGATAAAGGCGCTACTGTGACGAACAATAGTATCGATGTCCTCACCAAAGGCGCGATTGCCAATCGCTTTACACTGATGGCCTTTGTCCAATACCGGCGCGAAGCTCAAATCGATATCATGAGCCACTAGTTCTGCAGACATCAACCAACCAGCTTGCTCAGCCAATTGTTCACCGTTGTTGTGTTTGGCGAACTCTTGCGCCGCAGGAATAATTGAGAAACCATCACGAAAGCGTTGTACTCGACCGCCCTCTTGATCGACACCGATGAGAATAGGTCGTTTAGCCGCTTTGCGGATCTCTTTGGTTAGTGCCGCTAGCTGCTTGCTGTCATGATAGTTACGAGCAAAAAAGATCAATCCACCCACGGTTGGGTGCTCAAGAATTTCTCTATCTTCAGCTGTGAGCTCGTAGCCTTCAACATCTACCCACAACGGTCCCATATTTATCCCTTACTAAGCCAAAATTGATAATCTTTACGAGGTTATTCCGTTTGAATTTGCATTACAATGTTTTTAATTCACGGTCAGAAGAGTTTAGGAATGGATCATAAAGAGCTATACATCGGGGTTATGTCTGGGACCAGTATGGACGGTATCGACACCGCTTTGGTCAGTATCGACGACCAGCAAATTCGGCTGATTGCCCACGACGAATTCCCTATGCCCGAAGAGACCAAAAAGAAGCTACTCGATGTCTGTATCGGCCAGCAAACTAATTTGATCGCGATAGGCGAACTCGACCACCAGCTTGGTCATCTATTCGCGGATGCGGTTCTACAGCTACTATCAAAACACGATATCTGCGCCTCTCAAATCACCGCGATTGGCAACCATGGCCAAACCGTTTTCCACCAGCCTAGTGGAAATCACCCATTTACTATGCAGTTGGGTGATGCCAATATCATTGCAACTAAAACCAATATTGATGTTGTTGCCGATTTTCGTCGCAAAGACATGGCGTTGGGTGGGCAAGGAGCCCCTTTGGTACCCGCATTTCATCGCACCATATTTGAGGCAAAAGAGAGCAGCGTAGTAGTACTAAACATTGGTGGCATATCGAATATTTCAGTTCTTCAACCAAACAAGCCAACGTTGGGTTACGACACAGGCCCGGGCAACATGTTGATGGATGCTTGGGTACACAAGCACTGCGGTAAAAAGTATGATCAAGATGGGAAGTTTGCTCGCAGTGGCCAAGTAAATTCCGCCCTACTGAGTTCACTGCTTGAAGAAGCCTACCTTGCCGAACTACCACCGAAAAGCACAGGGCGAGAGCTGTTCAATCTGCCGTGGCTAGAAAACCAATTAAAGGCATTGCCAGAAATATCGGGACCCGATGTACAGCGCACCCTTTGTGAGTACAGCGCCATCACCATAGCTAATGAAGTGGTGAAGCATCAATCTGGATCATCCCCTGCCCTATACGTATGTGGTGGAGGTGTCAGAAACCCTCTTTTAATGGAGCGCCTTGCTACGTTGCTACCCGATTGGCAAGTAATTTCAACCTCCGCTAAAGGGGTCGATGCCGATTACATGGAGGCCATGGCATTTGCATGGCTGGCTCAACGTTATGTACATCAGCTACCAAGCAATCTTCCCGAGGTAACAGGGGCTTCAAAAAGCGCTTCTCTGGGCGTGCTGTACCGCGCAAACTGACCATCAATAGAGATTAGATTTAAGGATATTTATGAGTAACGACGCTCTTATTTCAGCACTATCACACTTAGTCTCTGAGGGGAGAAACCCTGAAACCATGGATATAGATCTGCTCTCCTCTCTGGAAGTGGTAGAGAAGATCAACCAACAAGACAAACAGGTACCACTCGCTATCGAGAGTGAGCTACCACAGATAGCCAACGCAGTTGACCATATCGCAGACGCCTTTCGTAATGGCGGTCGCCTTATCTATATGGGCGCTGGCACCAGTGGCCGACTCGGCGTACTCGACGCTTCAGAGTGCCCACCGACATTTGGCGTTTCCGACCAGCTCGTTATCGGACTAATTGCAGGAGGCCCAGAAGCGATATTAAAAGCGAAAGAGGGAGCAGAAGACTCACTCACTCTCGGTGTTGAGGATCTTAAAGCCATTCACTTTAATGCCAAAGATATCGTCGTTGGCATTGCAGCGAGCGGTCGCACTCCGTATGTGATTGGTGCGCTCAAATACGCCAATGAGATTGGCGCGACCACAGTATCACTCTCTTGCAACCCTGACTCACCTATCGCTCAGTTGGCTAAAATTCCTATCAGCCCTGTGGTTGGCCCAGAGGCGCTCACTGGCTCGACCCGTCTCAAATCGGGCACCGCTCAAAAACTGGTACTCAACATGCTGACCACTGCCAGTATGATCCGCATTGGTAAAAGCTATCAAAACCTAATGGTGGATGTTAAAGCCACCAATGAGAAGCTAGTGGCGCGCGCTGCCCGTATTGTTATGCAAGCGACGGATTGCGACAAAGAGGTAGCAAGAGAAACGCTTGCAAAGACCAGCTACGACGTGAAACTGGCCATCTTAATGATACTCACCGGGCTAGAGCTAGAAGTCGCGAAGCAACAACTTAAGAAGCAAGATGGATTTCTTCGTAAAGCAGTTGAGCACAATCAATCTAACGAGTAACGCGTCAAGATGTGCATCTGTTAATTGAGTTCACATCGTCTCAATGCAAAAAGCACCGACGAATCGGTGCTTTTTAATGCTAGCTTACAGCTTAGTGATCGTTCGAGAACTCGTCCCAACCTCGTTGCCACTCCATGCGAAAACGCTGTGCATCTTCCGTACCAGAACAAACGCCTTCATAAACCTGACCAGAAAGACCAATCTGATAAGCATGATTAGGGTTGCAGTATTCGCTGACGCCTTGATAGTAACCTTCGCTATATGCGGCTTGGTCGACTGCGCCCAGCTTTGTCATCTCAGAATAGGAACGTTGAGTATGACCTTTTACACCATCGCGGTAGCCAATTTCTTGCCAATTCCCCTCTGCCGCTAAGTCTTGCACGTTTGACGCGCAGCCTGTCATACCTAGAGCCATTAGCAAAGCTACGGTTACTTTCTTCATTTGAATCCCTTATCTTGTTATTATTCATTAGCTGCTATCACTAGCTGACGTATCTCGATTCTCCGCTTAACCCGCTAAAATGTCCACTGCTTCCCCTAGGTTACCGCTTAGTTCGAGACAAAACCACTTAACCTGACACCCAACCGCTTAACAAATCTGAAAACCACTCAATCAACCACAGCGCCACTTAAATCGCTATACGACCACTAACGACTTAAGCACAAGCTTCTCGCCAACCGCTCGCTTATTATCCACCCTGACTTAATTAATACATTCAGGGATAACAAATTATGATGTGGTTTCTAACCTGTGTTGCGGCACTTATTGGTGGCTACTTTCTTTATGGCACTTTCATTGAGAAAGTATTCGGCATAAACGAAAAACGCCAAACTCCGGCTCATACAAAACAAGATGGTGTGGATTACGTTCCAATGTCGACACCTAAAGTTTACCTTGTTCAACTACTGAACATTGCAGGTGTAGGTCCAATCTTCGGCCCTATCATGGGTGCCCTATACGGCCCAGCAGCCATGCTATGGATCGTGCTAGGTTGTATTTTCGCAGGTGCCGTGCACGACTACTTCTCAGGTATGTTATCTATCCGTAATGGCGGTGCTTCGGTTCCAACCATCACTGGACGTTACCTAGGCAATGGCGCAAAACACTTTATGAATATCTTTGCTATTGTTCTACTGCTTCTAGTTGGCGTGGTATTCGTTTCTGCTCCAGCTGGCATGATCACTAACCTAGTGAACGATCAAACTGATTTCGCGATGTCTACAACGACTATGGTTGTGGTTATCTTCGCTTACTACATCATTGCAACGATTGTCCCTGTTGATAAAATCATTGGTCGCTTCTACCCACTGTTCGGCGCACTGCTTATCTTCATGTCTGTTGGTCTAATCACAGCGATTGGCTTCTCCGATGAGCACCAAATCATGGGTGGATTTGAGATCAGCGACATGTTCACCAACATGAACCCGAATGACTTACCGCTGTGGCCTGCTCTATTCATCACTATCGCTTGTGGTGCTATCTCTGGCTTCCACGCAACTCAGTCTCCTCTAATGGCGCGTTGTATGGAAAATGAGAAGAACGGTCGCTTCGTATTCTACGGCGCAATGATTGGCGAAGGTATCATCGCTCTTATCTGGTGTGCTCTTGCACTATCGTTCTTCGGTTCAGTTGAGTCTCTATCTGAAGCTGTAGCAAATGGCGGTCCAGGCAACGTGGTATACAGCGCTTCATTTGGCCTACTGGGTGTATTTGGCGGTATCCTTGCTTTCCTAGGTGTAGTTATCCTACCTATCACTTCTGGTGACACTGCATTCCGTTCAAGCCGTCTTATCCTTGCTGAATACTTCAACATGGAACAGAAGACCCTGCGCAACCGTCTACTGATGGCGCTACCACTGTTCGTTATCGGTGGTATCTTGACTCAAGTTGATTTCGGTATCATCTGGCGCTACTTCGGCTTCGCTAACCAATCAACCGCAGTAATGATGCTGTGGACAGCGTCAGCTTACCTACTACGTCACAACAAACTGCACTGGGTAACAACAGTTCCTGCAATCTTCATGACGTCTGTGTGTATCACATTCATCCTGAACAACAGCCAACTGGGCTTCGGTCTACCAATGCAAATCTCAACTATCGTTGGTGTGATTAGTGCTCTGGGTGTTGCAGCTTACGTGATTAAGATTTCAAAAGGCAAAGGCGAAACTGACCTTGCTGATGAAGAAAAAGAAGCAAAAGGCGTAACAAAAACAGCCTAGCTTATCGGGTGTTATCCCCTTCGCTTGCTCCACCTTAAATTAAGGTTGGAAACTCTACAAAGCCCATCCTTGTGATGGGCTTTGCGTTACTGGGTAAATGACCTTTACACTATACCCATAACAAATGCTGTATTGATGACCGAGTCAATCAGCGCCTCACACCTCCGAAACAGATACCTTAATAGTGGATATATGGAACTGATTCTCTCGTTACTTCAACAAACCTGTGTCTACTTGGTACTGGCCTATATGATCAGTAAGACACCGCTGATCCTGCCATTGCTGAGTATCTCTTCACGACTCAGTCATAAAATCAGTTGTTACATCCTGTTCTCACTGTTCTGTATTATGGGCACTTACTTTGGCTTGCAGATCAACGATGCGATCGCTAACACGCGAGCAATGGGCGCTGTCATGGGCGGTCTGTTCGGTGGACCTGTAGTTGGCTTTGCCGTCGGTTTCACTGGCGGGATCCATCGCTACAGCTTGGGTGGATTTACCGACCTTGCATGCGCGGTATCGACTACAGCTGAGGGGCTAATTGGTGGCTTACTGCATGTCTACCTAGTGCGAAAAAACAAAGCGAGTCAGCTGTTTAATCCGATGGTGGTGTTCTCTGTCACCCTATTTGCTGAAATCATGCAAATGCTGATTTTATTGGCGGTCGCTAAACCGTTCACCCAAGCCTATGCACTGGTTTCCGATATTGCAGCGCCAATGATCATCGCTAACTCGGTCGGGGCTGCGCTGTTTATGAGCATTATCCAAGATAGAAAAACCATCTTTGAAAAATACTCGGCGACCTTTTCACGCCGCGCACTGACTATTGCCGAACGCTCGGTTGGTATTCTTCATGGCGGCTTTAACTCAGACAACGCACAAAAAATTGTTCGTATTGTTTATGAAGAGACCAACGTTGGCGCAGTAGCGATAACCGACAGAGAGAAGATTCTCGCGTTTGTCGGTATTGGTGATGAACACCATATCCCTAACACCCCTATCTCTTCACAGAGTACACTGACAGCGATGGAGAAGAACGACATCATCTACTTAGATGGTAAAGAGAACCCATACCAGTGTTCCCTCTCCGCAGATTGTAAGTTGGGCTCTGCCCTGATTATCCCACTGCGTGCGGGGAATGAAGTTGTCGGAACCATCAAGCTCTATGAACCGAAACTGAAACTCTTTTCAACCATCAATATGTCGATGGGGGAAGGTATTGCTCAGTTGTTATCGAGTCAGATTCTGTTTAGTAACTACCAACAGCAGCAAACCTTGTTAACCCAAGCTGAAATCAAGTTACTCCATGCACAGGTCAATCCACACTTCTTATTCAATGCTCTGAATACCATAAGTGCAGTCACAAGACGTGAGCCAAATAAAGCGCGAGAGCTGATTCAGCATTTATCACACTTTTTTAGAAGCAACCTCAAACAGAACATCAACACCGTCAAATTGAAAGATGAGTTAGCGCATGTTAATGCTTACCTCACCATTGAGAAGGCGAGATTTACAGACCGCTTAGAGGTTGAATGGGATATAGACCCGCTTCTTTACGAGGTCGAACTGCCAAGCTTTACCCTTCAGCCTCTGGTTGAAAACGCCATCAAACATGGGATATCTAACCTTCTTGAAGGGGGTAAAGTGAAGATCTACAGCGAACAGTATCAGGGTAACTACCGAGTCACGGTAGAAGATAATGCTGGCAGCTACCAGAAGCCAAATAGCGACCATGTCGGCTTAGGCATGGAGATAGTGAACAAGCGCTTAACCAATTTCTTTGGACAAGACTCTGCTCTAAAAATAGAATCTCAGCCACAGCAATTTACGCGCATGAGCTTTATCATTCCAAAAGAGCTGTAACACGCAACTCAGCATAGTAGCGTACACTGAAACAGTATATTGGAAATTAAGGTATTGGGATGTTAAAGGCATTAGTCATAGATGATGAGCTGTTCGCTCGCGAAGAGTTGATTGAGTTGCTCACTGAAACAGAAAAAGTGGATGTGATAGGTCAAGCCAGTAACGCCATCGAAGGGCTAAAACAGATCAATCACCTCAAACCAGACGTTGTCTATTTAGATATCCAAATGCCACAGATCACCGGTATTGAACTGCTGAGTATGCTCGACCCTGAGAACATGCCTTACGTGGTGTTTGTTACTGCCTATGACCAGTATGCGATTCAGGCCTTTGAAGATAACGCCTTTGATTACCTGCTCAAACCGGTTGAACCATGCAGACTAAACAAGAGTGTCTCTCGCCTGTGCAAGGTGATTAAGCAGAGTCAACAACCGCCTGAACAAGACATCAATGCGATTGCACCATCGCACCTGGAACAGATTCCGTGTATCGGCCACAACCGGATTGTGATCATGGCAAGCCAAACGGTCGAATGCGCCTACTCCGATCTGAGTGGTGTTCACGTTCGCAGCGCCTCGCAAACCGCCTCGTCGCAACTGACACTAAAAGTCCTGGAAGAGAAAACCGATCTGATCCGTTGTCATCGCCAATATTTGATCAACATAAAAGCGATCCAAGAGATCAAGCTTCTGGAAAACGGGCTTGCGGAAATCATCACTCTAACTGGCTTTGAGGTGCCCGTTAGCCGTCGCTATCTGAAAACGCTCAAAGAACAACTGGGGATTCATTAACCTTTTGGTTCAATACTCTTACCTTTTTCTTCAATCCACAGAAAACAAAATCAAAAAAGCCAACCGCAAAGGTTGGCTCTTTAGTGCAAAACTTAGTGCAAAACGCTTGTCGAACGTGATGATTAATCAACTTGTTTAATCTGAAGCTCTTTTGGTACTTCGAAGAACATGTTCTCTTCACGACCTTGAATTTCTTCGATGCCTTCAGCACCTAACTCGCGAATACGATCTAGAATCTGATTAACCAGCTCTTCTGGCGCAGAAGCACCTGCGGTCACGCCGATTTTCTTCTTACCTTCAACCCACTCTGGTTGGATGTCTTCTGGACAATCCGTTAAGTAGCCTGGCGTACCCAATTTCTCAGCCAGCTCTTTTAAGCGTGTTGAGTTGGATGAGTTCTTAGAACCAACCACAATCACCACATCAACATCGTTCGCCATATCACGCACCGCATCTTGACGGTTTTGTGTTGCGTAGCAGATATCGTCTTTGCGTGGGCCTTGGATCTCAGGAAACACGCGACGCAGCTCTTCAATCACATCAGCCGTCTCATCCACAGACAGTGTCGTTTGGCTTACATAGTGAAGGTTGCTTGGATCTTTCACCACCAGCTTTTCAACATCTTCTGGCTTCTCAACCAAGTACATGCCACCCGTATCACTCGCGTATTGGCCCATGGTACCTTCAACTTCAGGGTGACCTGCGTGACCAATCAGAACCACTTCCATATTTTTACGGCTCGCACGAGCCACTTCCATATGAACTTTGGTTACCAGAGGGCAAGTTGCATCAAAAACCGTTAGGTCGCGCTCTTTGGCCTCTTTACGAACCGCTTGAGAGACACCGTGAGCAGAAAAGATAACAATGTTGTCGTCTGGTACTTCATGAAGCTCTTCCACAAAAATCGCACCGCGCTGTTTCAAACCTTCAACAACAAAACGGTTATGCACCACTTCATGACGAACATAAATCGGTGGTTGATACAATTCCAGTGCGCGTTCCACGATACTGATCGCTCGATCAACACCGGCACAAAAACCACGTGGGTTAGCTAACATTATTTTCATTTTATTGCTCAGTTCTTTTATTGCGAATCGCTTACAGCGCGGCCAAAGTCATTCTACAGTTCGCGTTTAGCGAAGCGGGCATTCTACAGGGAAGCGCAAAGACAGTGAAGCTTCGAATTGTTGGCAAAGATGAATCGCCGTCTATTCTACCGCTAAGATATTAACGTCAAACGTTACGTCTTGACCTGCTAGTGGGTGATTAAAGTCCACAGTCACAGAGTCGCCAGCAATATCCGTAATGATGCCTGGGATTTCCATGCCATCACGCCCAGAGAAGGCCATGATAGTGCCAACTTCAATCTCAGTATCGCCAGCAAAACGGGCGCGGTCCATGTGATGAACATTATCTGGATTCGGCAAACCGAACGCATCTTCTGCTTTTAAATCAATCGATTTTTGCGTGCCCGCTTCTAGTCCTAATAGGCACTGCTCAAAGTTCTCACTCAAGCTACCATCACCCATTACAAATTTAGCTGGCTTGCCCATGTTTTCAGTACTGTCAGCAACGGAACCGTCTTTCATCTTAATCGTAAAATGAAGTGTTACTGCTGAGTCATTCTTAATTGCTGTCACGTTACTTTCCTTGGGTTATATCAATTATTATTTTTCCTCACAGAGAATAAACAAAAAGCGCCGCCGGAATCAACCGACAGCGCTTAGGGCTATTACATTCTGTGAGTCATTAAGTGACTTTAGAGCCTATTTGCTCTCATCTTTTTTGCGAAAACCATCAAGGATGATCATCGCTGCACCGATACAGATACCCATATCAGCAAGGTTAAATGCAGGCCAGTGGTATGTACCCCAGTAGAAGTCTAAGTAATCGACAACAAAACCGTGTACAACACGGTCAAATACATTACCTACCGCACCACCAATGATGATGGCATAAGCGATGTTATTCCACTTCTCTGTGGCCGGCAGCTTACTCATCCAGTAAGTCAGCATACCTGTGACGACAAACGCGATTCCGGTAAACAACCAACGTTGCCAGCCACCTTGATCACTCAAGAAACTGAATGCGGCACCATAGTTATGTACGTACAAGAAGTTAAAAAATGGCAACACCTCAATACGGTTTGCCCAGCCATACCCCATGTTGTCCATTACAAGCAACTTAATGCCAATGTCCGCAAGAAAGACTAATAAAGCCAACCATAACCAACGTACGCCTGACTGTTTTAACGAAACTTCACTCATTTCTATTCCTAGTATTTACGAAGCGATTCCTTATTCACACTCTCGATTTGAGTCGTCATAAGTCACCAACTTGGTTAAACACGTTTCCCATAACTAAAAATAACCCCAGTTGATACTGGGGCTATGATTTTTACAAAAAGTTCAGTCTTTCTCTGAGTTGTTATGCGAATTTACGCACTTCACCTTCACCTGCAACGTTAGTCACACAACGGCCACACACTTTCTCGTGACCTTCGATTGTGCCAACGTCTGGCGTGTGGTGCCAACAACGGTCACACTTCTCGTTCTCTGTCGCTGCAACTTCAACGAATAGACCGTCAAGGTCTGTCGCTTGTGCTGCATCGCTCTTCTCGCTCAGAGGCTTAACAACCGCAGCTGAAGTGAGAAGAACAAAACGTAGTTCGTCTTCTAGCTTGTTGATTTTCGCTGCTAGTGCATCGTCTGCGTATAGAGTCACTTCAGCTTGCAGTGCTCCACCGATGGTTTTCTCTTTACGAGCGTCTTCAAGAAGCTTGTTCACTGCGCCACGAACAGATTGGATTTCCGTCCAGAATTCGTTGCTTAGCTCTTCGCCTTCCGCTAGACCAAATAGACCTTCGAACCACTCACCAGTGAATACGAACTTGTCACGCTGCTCTCCCGTTGGTAAAGAGCTTGGCATTTCGTTCCAGATTTCGTCTGCTGTGAACGACATGATAGGTGCCATCCAACGAACCAGAGCTTCTACGATGTAGTAAAGCGCAGTTTGACAGCTGCGTTGAGCGTGGCCGCCCTTCTTCGCTGTGTACTGACGGTCTTTGATTACATCTAGGTAGAAAGAACCCATCTCGATAGAACAGAACTGCATTAGACGTTGAGTTACACCGTGAGTGTTGTACTCACCGTATGCTTTCACGATCTCTTCTTGTGCAGCTTGTGCGCGGCCTACAGCCCAACGGTCTAGTGCCACCATCTCTTCAGCTGGAACTAGGTCAGTTTCTGGGTTGAAACCGTTCAAGTTCGCTAGGAAGAAACGCGCTGTGTTACGAATACGACGGTAAGCATCTGCTGAACGCTTCAGGATCTCATCAGATACCGCTACTTCACCTGTGTAGTCTGTAGAAGCAACCCATAGACGCAAGATATCGGCACCTAGCTTGTTGGTTACATCTTTAGGTGCAACAACGTTACCGATAGACTTAGACATCTTACGGCCGTTACCATCTACTACGAAGCCGTGTGTTAGCACTTGCTTGTATGGCGCTTCGTCTTTCATCGCGATAGATGAAATTAGAGAAGATTGGAACCAACCACGGTGTTGGTCTGAACCTTCTAGGTATAGGTCCGCTTTGTTGCCGTTGTACTCTTCACGAGCGTCCACAACTGAGTAGTGTGTGACACCTGAATCGAACCATACGTCCAGTGTATCGAGTACTTTCTCGTAATTGTCCGCTTCTTCGCCCAGTAGGTCAGAGATTTCTAGATCCCACCAAGCTTGAATACCCTTCTGCTCAACAAGTTGAGCGACCTGCTCGATAAGCTCAAGCGTGTTCGGGTGCAGTTCTGCTGTCTCTTTATGAACGAACAGAGCGATTGGCACACCCCAAGTACGTTGACGAGAGATACACCACTCAGGGCGACCTTCGATCATACCTTCGATACGGCTTTGACCCCACTCAGGCATCCACTCAACACCCTTGATTGACTCAAGAGCTTTCGCACGTAGGCCAGCTTGATCCATCGATACGAACCATTGTGGTGTCGCACGGAAGATGATTGGCGTTTTGTGTCTCCAGCAGTGTGGGTAGCTGTGCTCGTAAGCGTGGTGATGTAGTAGAGCACCTTTCTCTTTCAGTACTTCAAGTACAGAGTCGTTCGCTTTAAATACGTGTTGACCAGCAAATAGCTCAGTGTCAGGTAGGTAGACACCGTTTGAACCTACTGGGTTTGCTACTTCTAGACCGTACTTGTTACCAACCGCGAAGTCTTCTTGACCGTGGCCCGGTGCTGTGTGAACCACACCAGTACCTGAATCCGTTGTTACGTGATCGCCAAGGATCGCAGGAACAGTGAAGTCGTAGAATGGGTGGTTAAACTGAGTTAGCTCAAGATCAGCGCCGCTTGCAAAACCTAGGTTATGAAAGTGCTCGATACCCGCACGATCCATTACGTCTTTAGCCAGCTCAGAAGCAACGATGATACGCTGTGCAGCTTGATCGCCATTCGCTTCTACTTGGATTAGAACGTACTCAAGATCGTCACGTAGACATACTGCGCGGTTTGCAGGCAGAGTCCATGGTGTTGTAGTCCAGATAACGATAGAGATATCGCCTTGGCCTTCGTGACCTTCAGCTAGCTTGAACTTAGAAACTAGCGCAGCTTCATCAGCCGCAGTGAATTTCACGTCGATTGATGGAGAAACTTTGTCTTTGTACTCAACTTCCGCTTCCGCTAGAGCAGAACCACAGTCAGTACACCAGTGAACAGGTTTGAAACCTTTCAGTAGGTGGCCATTGTCTGCAATTTTACCTAGAGCACGGATGATGTTTGCTTCAGTGCCGAAGTCCATAGTGCGGTATGGCTTGTCCCACTCGCCCATGATACCTAGACGTTTAAAGCTCTCTTTTTGACCTTCAACTTGGCCCGCAGCGTACTTACGACACTCTTCACGGAACTCAGAAGCAGAGATCTTCTGACCTGGTTTGCCTTTTTTCTTCTCAACCATCAGCTCGATTGGAAGACCGTGACAGTCCCAACCTGGGATGTATGGAGCATCAAAACCAGACAGAGTCTTAGATTTAATAATAATGTCTTTAAGAATCTTGTTTAGCGCGTGACCAATGTGAATATCGCCGTTCGCGTATGGAGGGCCATCATGCAGTACGAAAGATTTTTTACCTTTCTTCGCTTTACGGATTTCGCCGTAAAGATCTTCTTTGTACCAACGCTTAAGCATTTCTGGCTCACGATTTGCCAGATTACCGCGCATTGGAAACCCTGTTTCAGGTAAGTTCAGGGTATCTTTATAATCACTCATCGATTCTTAATTCCGTTATATTGGGCGAAGTTAGACATTATGTTAATCGGTGGAATCAACCGATTAATTCTTTAGCTGACGCAGCCACACCCTTGCTGCTTCAGCATCCAATTCTATTTGATTCTTTAGTGCGTCGAACGATTCAAACTTTTTCTCGTCGCGCAGTTTATGCAAAAGACGTACTTCTAACTGTTTACCATATAAATTGGCTTTAAAGTCAAAAAAATGCACTTCTAGTTGCTGACGAACCCCATTTACCGTTGGTCGTTGTCCGATATTGGCAACACCACCGACAGGTGAACCATCGATGTCAACTGCTTCAACAACATACACCCCAGAGACTGGAGAGACACAACGTTTCAGTGGGATATTCGCCGTTGGGAAACCTATGGTTCTTCCCAATTTACGCCCATGAGAGACACGACCACTGATACTGTAGTCACGCCCTAACATGGCAGCGCTAGAGGCCAAATCGTCAACCGCCAGAGCATTGCGTATTTCCGTGCTACTTACACGTAGCTGGTTTAAGCAGTAGCTTTGGGTGCTCACCACCTCAAAACCGTACTTTTCACCCGCTTCTTTAAGCATAGCGAAATTGCCGGTGCGACCTTTACCGAAGCAAAAATCATCACCCACCACCAAAAACTTCACACCCAGTTTGTCCACCAGCAGATCTTTAATAAAAGCATCCGCCGATAGGTTCGCGAAGTAGTGGTTAAAGTTGACACACAATAAACGGCTAATATCCAGCTTACTCAGCTGCACGAACTTATCTCTTAAGCGAGTTAAACGTGCAGGGGCTTTGTCACGAGCAAACAGTTCCATGGGCTGAGGCTCAAACGTCATCACGACAGAGGGTAAGCCCAATACCGCAGCTTGTTTGGATACCTGGCTCAGTACTTCCTGATGTCCTAGATGTACACCATCAAAGTTGCCTATGGTTAATACACAGCCGTGATGCTGCGCTTTAATATTGTGAATGCCTCGGATTAGTTCCATTACGACCAGCTAAAATCTGTTATTTGCATCATTCATTGTGTGAAACCGACGGATTATATACTAATCAGTATTACTCTGTCGCTGCTTTTAAATGTTTTACTCGGATACCCAAAGCGAATACAGAGACAATATAAGCAAAGCCGCCAAGTCCAATCAAGCCAGTTAGCATAAGCGCTCGGTAACTGAAGCTCCACTCAAGCCATTGTTGCATACTCTCTAGCTGCCATAAAATCACAGCAACCATTGCGCCACCCGCAAGTAAAAGCTTTCCGCTAAAAACTAAAGTCGTTTTCGTTAACTGGTAAACGCCAGCTAAATGTAAGCCTCTATATAGCAGTGCCATATTGACAAAGGCTGACAGTGCGGTCGCAATCGCCAAACCTACGTAACCATAGAAATAAGCAAAAATGGCATTAAACACCATATTGCTCACCATTGCGATAATACCGTACTTAACAGGCGTTTTTGTGTCTTGGCGTGAGTAATAACCCGGTGCTAGCACCTTAATCAACATAAAGTTTAATAGACCCGAAGCATACGCGACCAGTGACATCGACGCTTGCTCCACGTCATGAGGGCTAAATTCACCACGCATGAACAGCACCATCAGCATTGGCTTTGCTAAAACAATGAGGCCGAACATGGCAGGAATGCCCAGCAGCAAGACCATGCGTATCCCCCAATCCATAGTATGAGCAAAACCCTCACCTTGGGCATCCACATGTTTACGAGATAGTGCAGGCAGAATCACGGTCGCGATAGCAATTCCAAACAAACCCAATGGGAACTCTAACAGGCGGTCAGAGTAATAAAGCCAACTGATGGAGCCTGTGGCTAGGAAACTGGCAATAAAAGTATCAAACAGTAGATTGATTTGACTGACGGAAACACCAAACAGAGCAGGGATCATCAAAGTACGGATCTTAACAACACCAGGATCGCGCCAGCCCCACTTGGGCTTAACTAAAACGCCCTCTTTAATTAAAAAAGGTAGTTGGAACAGAAACTGAACCAAGCCGCCTAGAAAGACACCAATCGCCAATCCAATTTCAGGCTGTTCCAGATTCGGCGCAATGAAGAGCGCAGATCCTATGATCATGACGTTCAAGAACACTGGCGTAAAAGAAGAGACCGCAAATTTACCTAAGGTATTAAGAATCGCCCCAGATAAAGCAACGAAGGTAATGAACCATAAATAGGGAAAGGTGATTTTGAGCATCAAACTGGCTAACTCAAATTTATGAGCCGACGGACCACCATTGAGCCAATCGATAAACCAACCTGCACCAAATAGAGCGGTGATGACGCCAGAACCAATCACACCAACTAAAGTAACAATAGAAACCAATACCCCAAGCGTACCAGATACTCTAGCTATCAATTCGCGAGTTTTGTCTTTGTCTCCAGCAGCGTGGTATTCAGTCAGAACTGGTACGAAGGCTTGTGAGAAGGCGCCTTCAGCAAACAGACGACGCAGAAAATTAGGGATCTTATTGGCAAAGAAAAAGACGTCAGCACTGGCTCCTGCCCCCATCAAATTGGCAACGACAACGTCGCGCACAAGTCCCAATACACGGGAAACAAAAGTCATCGCACTTACTATCATGCCTGACTTTAATAGTCGTTTACTCACAAAAACCTCTGACACTGATTGATTAGCTCTAAGCGAGGATAAATACTATCCGATCGTTAGAAGCATATTTATTAGCATTGGTCTAAAAATGCTGTTAGAATCCCCGCCATCTTAACCGCGATAACCTTTCCATTCCAAAGTTTGTTTGGCTACGATTGGTTTTTGCACAAATCATTTGACAATTAAGCGCAAATGAGGGATAGTCCTCGCCCTTAAATTGTCACCGAACTAAGTTTTTGGGAGTTAGACCCTTGGCAAACAGTAAATCTGCTAAGAAGCGCGCTATCCAAGCTGAGAAACGTCGCCAGCACAACGCTAGCCGTCGTTCTATGATGCGCACTTACATGAAAAAAACTATCGCAGCTATCGCAGCTGGCGATAAAGAAGCTGCAACTGCTGCTTTCGTAGAAGTTACACCACTTCTAGACCGCATGGCGACTAAAGGCCTTATTCACAAGAATAAAGCTGCTCGTCATAAGTCTCGTTTCGCTGCTGCAATCAAAGCTCTTTAATAGATATTTGATTTCAAAGCAAAACGAAAAAAACCGGCCTTGGCCGGTTTTTTTATGTCTGCGATTTGCCGTTTTCTCTTAATGGTCGTTATGACACACATCCATGTGTTCTGAAACTCACATCCAACACCGCTCTATTTCTTACAATAGATACCATGCAGTAACGTAATCATTGCTTTCACCTCTTTACTACTCAATGTGTAGTAAACCGTTTGAGCTTGTTTACGTGTTTCAACTAAACCATCTCGCCTTAGCCATGCTAAATGTTGCGACAAAGCCGATTGACTCAGTTCTAACATTTTGCACAACTCACCTACCGATAATTCGCTATCGTGTAATAGACACAAAATCTGTAGGCGGCGCTCATTCGCCATCGCTTTTAGCAATACGACGGCTTGTGCCGAGTTTTTCTCCATTTCTTTCAAGTTCATAGTCTGGCTCCCTACTACCTTCAACGCCAACTACGGGCTATCAGTACTATTTACGGCATATTGTAGAGTTATGATAATCGATATCAATTCATTAACAAACTAACTCACTCGAACAAATTACTAAAATCTGCGTCACATACATTTTTAACTGCCGGATGTTGGATCATCCTCTCAGCAAAAATGACATAGTACTCTTCTTTCAACTCTTCAATACCACCCAACATCTGTAGTGAGGTATCTTCTTCTACTTCAGATAAATAGAGTGTTGGTGCTAAGAAAATGGCATCGTGGTGATAACGCGCAAAGGCTTTCATTAATGCAGCATCATCAAACTCACCCAAGATGTCCGGCTTCAGGCCTTGTCTATCAAACCATTGCAAAACCTTGCGCCCCATCGAAGTACGGCTACCCGGTATTAATAGCTTTCTCTGTTCCAAGACCGCGGGAAAACTAACATTGTCGACCTTACCGGTACAGAAAAAGCTCATACCACTCTCACCTAGCTTCTTACTGAATAACCCCGGACTTTGGCTCGAGTCTACTGGACAGTCAGACAGGATCATATCAAGCTTATGTTGCGACAGCTGTTCCAATAGCATTTCGTGAGTCGATTCAAAACAGCGTAAATGAATGCTGTTACCTTCAGGGATCGTCGACATTAAGATCTTGCTGACGAGCCTTTTTGACAACGCATCTGCAACCCCCACATCAAACAAGATATTAGAATGTTGGCTGTAATTAACGATATCCAACATTTCATAGCTAAGACCAAACATACGGTCAGCGTACTTAAACACCAGTTGGCCTAGTTCTGTCGGCTCAACACTACGCCCATTTCGCTTAGTGAGCTTGCCATCCATTCGTTCTTCAAGAGCTTTAATTTGCCCGGTGACGGTTTGAGGCGTTAAGAAGAGCGCTTCAGCTGCTTTAGTGATTGAACCTTGCTTGCACACCATCCAGAAATAGTAGAGGTGGTTGTAATTAAGATGCGACATGATGAAAGCCGTATTGAGTTATATGACACTCTTTTATAGCAAATATGACACCTCACCTCAATTACTTCGGTTTTTATATCGTTAAAATGGAAAAACCATTGAATTTACCGAAATGTAAATATTCACACTGTCACATTAAATCGTAGAAAAGCGATTTTTTTTCAATTTTTTTATTCAAAAGCGCTATAAACAAAACAACAATAAAAACTTAAAATACAACAACTTAAAACAACATAATCAGCTATAAAAATATTTAAACAGCAAATTATCACAAAAAAAAGCCGCACTAATAAAAATGTCATATTACTGAAATATTCGACCTCTAACATCACGCTCAGATTAACTAACAGACCAAACACAGACTTTAACGGTCCATGGAGAAAACATTATGAACCAAGCTACTACTGCAGCAGCGCCAATCTCGAGCACTACTCGCTGGCTACGCTGGGCTAACTTGGCATTCATGCTTTACCTACTACTTCTTTCTGTATCAATGGTAGGTACTGGCTTTAAATGGGCAACCGGCGAACAGGCAAAGGTTCTTTTTGAATTTGCTTCACACCCAGTTGCAGGCTTAATGATCGGCTTGGTTGCAACCGCACTTATCCAATCATCAAGCACCGTGACATCTATCATCGTTGGCTTAGTTGCGGGTGGTTTACCTGTTGAAGTAGCTATCCCTATGATCATGGGTGCAAACATCGGCACAACGGTAACTAACACGCTTGTAAGTCTTGGCCACGTTCGTTGTAAGGATGAATTTAAGCGTGCGTTTGCAAGTGCAACGATTCATGACTTCTTCAACCTACTTGCTGTAATGATCTTCCTACCGCTAGAGATGATGTTTGGCATTCTTGAGAAAGTATCTCACTGGCTGGTATCGCCAATGCTTGCAACTGGCGACATGAGCATGAAAGGCCTTAACTTCATCAAACCAATCACTAAACCGGTAGTGAGTGCAATCAAAGAACCACTATCTACATTCGGTGACACAGTAGGTGGCGTACTCCTTATCGTTCTTGGTATCGCAACTATCTTCGTTGCTATCACAGTGATGGGTAAACTAATGAAGAGCCTAATGGTAGGCCGCGCTCGTGAAATCCTAAAGAACGCTATCGGTCGTGGTCCTCTGCACGGTATCGCTTCTGGCTCAATCGTTACTGTTCTTGTTCAGTCTTCTTCTACGACAACAAGCTTGATGGTTCCGCTAGTAGGTTCAGGTGTTCTTAAAGTACGTGACGTTTACCCATTCACTCTAGGTGCTAACATCGGTACGTGTATCACAGCACTACTAGCAGCAACAGCGGTATCTGGTGAGTTCGCAGTATTCGCACTACAGATTGCTCTAGTACACCTAGTGTTCAACATCATGGCAACAGTATTCATCTTTGGTATTCCGTTCCTACGTGAACTACCAGTTAAAGCAGCAGACCTGATTTCAGACATGGCTGTGAAGAACAAAGCAGTTGTAGCAGGTTACCTAATCGCTGTTTTCCTAGTGCTACCAGGTTCTATCCTAGCGCTAACTGCTTAAGCAAAAAGTCCATCGCATAATCAAAGCCCGCAACGAGAGTTGCGGGCTTTTTCTTTTTTAAGAGCAGATGAGAGATTCGAGTAAACGAGTGGCGAAGAACAAAAAACAGATTCGGGGTACGGGTAACGAAAAGCACGAACTATGATTATCGTTTTTAGTCTCCAGCGTATCCCTCTGATTAAGCACGCTCTTCGCATCTCGAACCCCGCTTACTCGTATCTAAAAGAACCGTCATTCCCTACAGCGAGGGACGAGCGTGATAGGGAATCTCGCAGGCGTGCAACGAAAGAGATTCCCTACTCCTTCCTCCGTCAGTCTAGGGAATGACGGGGCAAAAGCAGATACGGGATGCGAGTGAATGAGTAGCGAAGAGCAAAAAACAGATTCGGGGTACGGGTAACGAACAGTACGAACTGTGATTGTCGTTTTTAGTCTCCAGCGTATCCCTCTGATTAAGCACGCTCTTCGCATCTCGAACCCCGCTTACTCGTATCTAAAAGAACCGTCATTCCCTACAGCGAGGGACGAGCGTGATAGGGAATCTCGCAGGCGTGCAACGAAAGAGATTCCCTACTCCCTCCTCCGTCAGTCTAGGGAATGACGAATACTTCTAGCTCTTCGCATCTCGCTTACTCGTATCTTTCCGCTGCCCTTCAGGTACAAAAAAGGCTGCACCATGGCAGCCTTTCAAATCATTTTATAAGCGTATTATACCGAGAACGGGTACTTAATCGCTTCGTGACACTCGTAGCCTTCTACCCAGAAGTCGTCCAGTGTTACCCATGTTTCTAAATCTTCTAGAGACTTAATCTCAGGGTTAATGTGGAAAGTTGCTGGTGCGAGAGGTTCACGCTTCAACTGGATATCACGCATTGGTGCAAGCTGGTCTTCGTAGATGTGAGCATTGACTAGCTTGTGATAAGCCACACCCGGTTTCTTGCCAGTGATTTGCGCCATAATCGCTAGGAATACGTAAACCTGAACCATATTGAAGTTAAGGCCAAGTGGGACATCACAAGAGCGCTGAGTGCTGTTTAGATACAGAGTATCACCCAGTAGAGAAAAGTGATGGCTGTACATACACGGACGAAGACAACCCATGTGGAATTCGCCAGGGTTGTAGAAATTTAGGATCTCACCACGGTCATCAACACCACGCGTTAAGTCATCAACAATCTTTTTTAGCTGATCGATGTGTCCGCCGTCTGGCTTTGCCCATGCACGACCTTGAACACCATAAACACGGCCCATGTCGTCTTCACCTTTACGGTGAGGGTTATTCAACCAAGCTTCATTAAGGTTTGCATTTGCATCCCATGTTTTGGTGCCCAGCTTACGAAAATCTTCCGCGTTATCATAACCACGGATGTAACCAAGTAGCTCAGCAACTGCCGCTTTCCAAAAGCTCTTACGTGTCGTCACAAGTGGGAACTGGTTGTTGCCAACATCGTAAGTCAGGTCTGCATTGATCACCGTTAGGCAGCGTTTGCCTGTACGCTCGTTTTCAATCCACGTGCCTTCATCAACGATTCGCTGACAGAGTTCTAAATACTGCTTCACACCAATTCCTTACTTCGTTTGTTGTGGGACTTCATCTTTGTAGTGACCGCGCTTGTATGCCCAAACCACCATAAGAATACCGATAATCACCATAGGTAGAGACAGGATTTGACCCATTGAGATAAATCCGCCAAACAGACCTAGGTGTGCATCTGGTTCACGTACATATTCTACTAAGAAGCGGAATGTACCATATCCAGCAAGGAACAGACCAGAAACTGAACCTAATGGACGAGGCTTCTTAATAAACCAGTTCAAAATGAAGAACAGAACAATACCTTCAAGCGCCATTTCGTACAGTTGAGATGGGTGGCGAGGCAGCGGGCCTCCATTCGGGAAGACGACACCCCATGGCACATCCGTCACTCGGCCCCACAATTCGCTGTTCATGAAGTTACCTAAACGCCCCATACCCAAGCCAAACGGCACCAATGGCGCGATCATGTCGGCTACGCCAAAGAAGGTTCGACCGTTCTTTTTCGCATACCAGAACATTGCGGTAATAACACCTAGCAGACCACCGTGGAATGACATGCCGCCAGTCCATACTTTAAAGAGATACAGAGGATCCGCTAGGAAAAGGTCAAAATTGTAAAACAGCACGTAACCAACACGACCACCGATAACAACCCCCAAGAAACCAGCAAATAGTAAATCTGAGACTTGCTCGCGAGTCCAACCACTGTTTGGTTGGTCTGCACGGCGATTAGCTAGCCACATCGCAAACACAAAACCAACAAGGTACATCAAACCATACCAACGAACAGAAATTGGCCCTAGTTCAATCAGAACAGGATCGATATTGGGGAATTCGATAAAACCCTGAGACATATTTAGCTCTCTATCTAGAATAAAAGAATTAGCCAACGGCTAAGAGGAGTACACTACAGCAGCATGCTTGCGGCTATAAACATTAAAAAGACGGCAAACACTTTTTTTAATACAGGCGTTGGCAGTTGTGTTGCCAACTTAGCACCAGTGCGAGTGGTAAGTACCGAAGTACAAGAGATAGCCACTAACGCAGGCACATAAACGTAACCTAAACTATACGCAGGCAATGATTCAACCGACGAACCGTGCCAAATAAAACCAATCATACCCGAAATGGCAATCACGCAACCACAGACCGACGAAGAGCCGACCGCCTTACGCATCTCAACCCCATGATGATTCAGAAAAGGTACAGACAGTGAACCACCTCCAATTCCGGCTAAGCTGGAGATCACACCAATACCGCCACCGCATGCGACTGTTTTTGCTGGGTCCGGCATAGTCTTTTGGCTGTGAGAACGTATCGACAACAGCATTTGCATTGCCAGCAACAAAACAATGATGCCAAATACTTTAGGGAGATATTGAGATGGGATGGAATCGGCAATAAAAGAGCCCATAAAGCCGCCAACCACAACACCAGGCATCAACCACTTCACCACGAACATCTCAACATTACCAAGTTTCAAATGGTTCAACGCAGAAGAGCCAGAAGTGACAATAATGGTCGACAAAGAGGTTGCCAACGCCATTTGCATCGCAATCTCATGTGCAATACCCGCTTTAGGCAATAAGAACAACAATGCTGGGACGACCAACAAGCCTCCGCCAATGCCCAATAAGCCAGCCAATACACCAACAACGGCGCCAAGGCCCGCTAGCAATCCAATGAGTTCGTATGACACGTTTAATCCTATTTTTTACCTGCTCTGATAAAGCCGGCAAATTCACGCTGTTCGAAATAGGACAGCATCATACTATAGATGTCACTGCCGTACGGCTGCACGAGTGCATTATTTGCTAAATCTTGTAAATCACTCAATGAAGACTGACGTATCAGATATTTAATCCTTGCCACATTCGAGGTGTTCATACTCAAGGTTTGATAACCAAGACCGATCAATAGCAGTGCACCCATCGGGTCACCCGCTAACTCACCACAAATACACACCGGCAGTTGATACTGTTTACAAGTATCGTGAATCTGCTTGAGCGCCATGATCACTGCTGGGTGCATAGATTCATAGACATCAGAGACACGAGAATTGTTCCGGTCAACCGCCAATAAATATTGAGTGAGATCGTTAGTACCAACTGAAACGAAATCAACACGGTCAGCAATCAATGGCAATAAGTAAAGCATTGAAGGGACTTCAAGCATGATCCCGATACGTGGCATACAAACACGCTCATCAATCTCGTACACCTCTTCGTACGCCTGCTTGATAAGCTTCAATGCATCATCAAGCTCACGCGCACCGGAGATCATGGGTAGAAGAATGCTAAGGTTTTGACTGCCACAGCTGGCTCTGAGCATAGCCCTTAGCTGAATAATAAAGATGTCTGGATGGTCGAGCGTGAATCGAATACCACGCCAGCCCAAGAAAGGGTTATCCTCTTCAATCGGAAAATAAGGTAGAGCTTTATCACCACCAATATCCAGCGTTCGCATCACAACCTGCTTGTCTGGATAACTCTCCAGCACCGATTGGTACTGTTTAACTTGTTCATCTTCTGAAGGAAAACGCTGTTGCAGAAGGAAAGATATCTCAGTTCGATACAGACCAACGCCATCAACGCCTTGATTGAGTGCAATGTTAGTATCAGCACTCAAGCCCGCATTAAGTAAAATCTCGACCTGGTGATCGTCTTGTGTTTTGGCGGGTAGGTGAATATCACGATTCACCATTGTTGAGAGCTCTGTCTCTTCGAGGATCAGCTCTCGATACTCTTTTAATAAGTTTTGAGTCGGCTCAATGAAAATCTCGCCACTATAGCCGTCAACAATGACCTGCTTGCCGTTCACACTGGTAAGATTAAGAGTCACTCCCATTACCGATGGAATACCTAGAGCCCGTGATAAAATGGCAGCGTGAGAGTTTGCTGCTCCTTCTAGCGAAATCACCGCCAACAACTTCTCTTTCGGGATCGAAGCCAATACAGACGCTGTGAGCTCACGGACTACCAATACGATTGGCTTCTCTAAAGAGTGCTGCTCTTGTTCTGAATTGTGTAAGAAATAGAGTAGACGCTGTCCAAGCTCTCTAATATCTTGCGCTCGTTCACGTAGGTAGAGATCAGACATACGAGCAAAACGACTTGAGTAGCTCTCCACGACTTGTCTCAGTGCCCAATCGGCTTTATCCCCTTTTTGAACCTGTGCCTTGAGATCATTGCGCAACATCGGATCATTCAAAAGGTGGGTAAACAGGTCGAAGATCGCCAGAGCGTCTTTGTTGATATCACTGTCTAAACGCTTACGCATGCGCTTAAAGTCATTCAGTGCATTTTCAACTGCAACCGCGAGCAGTTCATGTTCACGTTCGATATCAAGCGTTGAAGCAGGATACACATCGGTTAACTCTGGCTGGGTGTTATCCCACCACAGCTCACCAATCGCCACTCCCGATGAGGCAGCGATCCCTTTAGTCGAAGGTTGATCTTGATGTTCCAGCAACCACATACCTTGCGTTTGCGCATGCGCGACAATCACCGCTAATTGTGCAGACAAAGTAACGAGAAACGACTCCTCCATCTCACTGAATAGGCGTGGCGATTTTTGCTGGATGACCAGAACCCCAAGCACTTGCTTACGGTAGATAATTGGTGTTCCAAGAAAAGAGTGATAAACGTCTTCCCCAAGTTCTGGGAAAAACTTATAGGCAGGGTGCGCAGAAGCTTGCGCGAGGTTGATAGGTTCAGCACTGCGTTTAACCAAGCCGACTAAACCTTCGTCAAACCCAATATGGATACTGTTCCCTTCAAAAATGAGGCCTTGAGTTGCCATTAACTCAAGGCGCTGCATATCATTGTTGGCTAAATACACAGTGCAACATTCAGTCTGCATTGCGCTGCACGTCTCTTTTACTAAAATATCTAATGCGGTTGAGACGTCTTCAACCCTAGATACGTGTTCAACTATTTCCCTTAGTTGACTGAGCATGCTTAACCTCTACGCTGTTTGCGTTTTCCTTTTGTTTTCCGCTCTTTAAATGGCATAGCTAAAGAAGCGAACTCTTTCATTGCACGGCGGTATACGTCTCGCTTGAAAGAAACAACTTGTCGAACAGGGTACCAGTAACTTACCCAACGCCAACCATCAAATTCAGGTGTACTTCCACGTTGCATGTTAATACGCGACTCATCGCAATCTAAACGCAGAAGAAACCACTTCTGTTTTTGTCCAATACAGACAGGTTTTGAATCCCATCGAACCAGTCGTTTGGGTAGCTTATAGCGTAACCAATGACGACTTGTTGCGACGATCTTTACATCCTTTTTGGTAAGGCCAACCTCTTCATATAACTCACGGTACATTGCCTGCTCCGGAGTTTCACCTTCATCGATTCCCCCTTGAGGGAATTGCCATGAATGTTGCCCGTATCGTTTAGCCCAGAAGACCTGACCATGGTTGTTACAGATTACAATACCAACGTTTAATCGGTAACCATCGCCATCTATCACTGGCCAACCTCTATTTAAATTTTTAATTACACTGATTTTTCCACATATCCCCAAGCGGAGCAAACTTCGTGACGTGATTAGGGCTATATTTATGAATAATTTCTTAAAACTGGATAACTTTTACTCACAAAATAGTTACCCACACAATAGTGAGACATAGACCACATTTATTCACCTTTTCTGTGAATAACTATGTGAAGAATTCACCGCAAACGTTTTTTTTAATCCATACTTTCATCAACAGCCTAAACCAACAACAATTAGACATAAAACATAATATATAAAAATCAAATACTTAAATTAAATTAATCGCTAAACTAGAATTACATTTTTCAAATGATCTTTTGAAAACTCAACATGGTCAAAGATCAACCACCCTTAGCTTTATCCACACTCATCATTCAAAGATTCAGTTTACACGCTATTTGGCAAGCATTTTATCCTCTCGAAACCCCTGTTTATTTATCCACTGGTTTGTTTTTGTAAGATTTTAGACTCCTAGCCTGTGGATAACCGTAGGATTGATCCGTAAATCGCCACTATGATCATTTATTAACCACACTGCATTTTCATTCGAATCTGATAAAATCGGCGTTTTACCAACTCGATGTGTTATGAAACCTGAACCACAAACTGAAGCGGAGCTGCTAGAGCGAGCCTACGCCATTGCCGGTATGACCTTTCAAGAACTGGCTGAGGAAGCTGAAATGACCATGCCTAAAGATCTGAAACGAGATAAAGGCTGGGTTGGGCAGCTGTTGGAGTGGCACCTTGGTGCGCCAGCTGGGAGTAAACCAGAGCAGGACTTCGCACATTTGGGCATTGAGCTTAAGAGCATTCCGATCAGTTACAGTGGCAAGCCATTAGAGACCACCTTTGTCTGTGTTGCTCCTTTAATGGGCGTGCAAGGGCTGACTTGGGAAACCAGTCATGTTCGCAACAAATTATCCAAAGTGTTATGGATCCCAGTTGAGGGAGAGCGCGAGATCCCGTTGGCAGATCGTCACGTAGGATCACCACTGTTGTGGACGCCAAGCAGAGAAGAAGAAGAGATACTTCAAAGAGACTGGGAAGAACTGATGGAGTTGATCGTGTTAGGTAACGTTGAGCAGATCACCGCTCGTCACGGCGAAGCTCTACATCTGAGACCTAAAGCAGCACACAGCCGAGTCTTAACTGAGGCGTACGGCGCGAGTGGAAAGCCAATCAAGACCAAACCGCGCGGCTTCTATTTAAGAACTCAGTTTACTCATCAGCTTCTGACAAAACACTACGCTTGATAACGAGCAATTGTAACAACGACGACTTAGTGTGGATTCAGAGCTAACTCTATATCGCAATAGCGTTGGCTTGGCTCACTACCAAACTCGTCATAAGTGTTGTGGAGGCGTAAATAGGCCTTATCGAAACCAAGCCTGAGGAGCTCCTCTTTGACCTGGTCCAGCGATCCAAAGTGTACTGGCTCTCCACCTTGCTTAACTGGCTCTAATTTATGCTTATATTCCACTGCTAATAGATACTCTGGGATATCAGAACACCCGATAACATAAACCTTGGGTGTTCGATAAGAGTCTTTATGATCGCCATGCAACCACATATCTAGTTGATGCTTTTGCATACCTCACCTCCATCAATATCTTTAGCTTAGTAGAACTGACTTTGTTTGCTAAACAACCTCATAAAAAATATGAAAAGAGGAGCGTATTACCCCTCTTTTCAACGGTACTGATTCAGAGATCCCCCTCCGACACCATAACCAGCACCTATTTCTTTATCCTAGGGAGTGACAGGTGCAATCACTCCCTAGTATTACGTCGGTATTCGCGCACTTAAGACACGACGAAGATGGCGAACTCGGCGCTCGATAGTGACGGTTTCAGGCTCTGATAATCCGATTGGTCGTCCATCGACTTCTAGACCGATATCTTTTAGTAGATGTGGATTCTCCCAAGGAAGATCGTAGACACTGCGGCGGACTTTCCGTCTCCAGACTCGCTCCTCGTGACGAAGATCGGCTCGGATAAGAACTGTGGCTAATTTGAGGTAAACTGAGTGACGCATAATATATTCTCCAGTAGTGGGATTAGACTGGGGAAAAATAGCGTGAAATAAGAGGTAGATATGTCTTAGCTGCTATTTTTCCGCAGCCAAGTATGGGTACGGATTAATTAGTTAGATTTATCTTGGGTGTTGCGATCGGCCATTACTGATAGACGTGGCATAGCAGCCACCAAGTCAGTGCTAGGATCGAACGACGCGCAAATGTGCTGAATAAAATCGAAATGTTTCATTTGCGCCTCCAAGCTAATTAATTAATCCCAAAAGATGTGATTTGAATGCTTCTGGCTTGTTAGCAAACCATTGCTTTCACGATTAAATTCTATCCAATCGAGAACATTATTCAACCACTAATCTGTTAACAATCTGAAAACAAAGCATTCACCCAAAATCCCAATTGCATATGATGTTGAGCATAAGATATTCACTATGATTATATAAATTTATAGAGCTTATCTCTGTTCATGCTTTTCAATCAGATAAAAAGCTTCGCCAAAAAAGCCAAAAGCCACGCAATGCGTGGCTCTCAAATGGTGGGGTTTTCTAAATTATCCCTTCAGATATCAGATTATGCTTATTGAGCAGACGATACATAGTCGCTCGTGAAACTCCCAGCTCCTTCGCGGCTAGAGAAACCTGTCCTGCATGCGACTCTAAAACGACAATCAAAGCATCGCGCTCTGATCGCTCTCGAATGCTTTTCAAACTGCGCTTTTCATCTTGCTGTTTTGGCAAATCAAGATGCTCTTCATCAATAATGATCGAATCAGACATCAGTACCACCCGCTTAATTTGATTCATCAACTCACGTACATTGCCCGGCCAGTGGTAGCGAGACAGTGCCGTGACCGCCGATTCTGAGAAGTTCTTAGCCTGTGCATTGAACTCTTTGGAGTAATCGTGCAAGAAGTGGTTTGCCAGAATTGGAATATCACTGACACGCTCTTTCAAGCTCGGAACATGTATTCGTAGTACATTGATGTAGTGATAAAGCTCCTCATTAAAATCGCCTTCAATCAAAGCCTTCTCTATATCTGAGGAGTTTGAAGCTAAAATACGTACATCAACAGAGCGCAGGCCTTTTGAAGTTTCAACCTTACCTTCTTGCAAAAACTTAAGCAGATTCACCTGCTGGTCTCTAGGCATAGCTAAAATATCGTTGAACAGAATCGTTCCACCATCCGCCTCTTCAAGCATGCATGGAGTATCCCCCACCTTACCGGCCAAGCCAAACAGTTCACTTTCGATTCTTGATTCAGGCAGCGCACGGCAGTTCACAGTCAAAAAAGGATGTTTTGCACGAGAAGAGTGTCTGTGAATAGAACGCGCAACCGTCTCTTTGCCTGATCCGCTGTCTCCTGAGATCAAGATACTAACGTCAGTCGGGCCAATTCGTTTGACTTGATCTCTCAGCCGTTTGACTGCAACAGAGTCCCCCAGCAGCCCCATGTCACTGTTCAAACCATAATTTGGCCACACCTTCTTCTCAAGCTTTAACATGCCTAACTGGTGTCCTATCGTGCTAAGTAGCTGAGCATCTGGGATCGGAGTCGTGAAGAAGTCGATACAGAAGTTCACGATAAACTGGCAGATCGTGTCTGAACTTAGTTGTGATTCACGAATCAGAGCTAACCATCGTACCTGTTTGTTATTACTCACTAAATTAGCGACACCATTGAGACTGAACTCATCATGGCTTAGGTCAACGATCCCAATACAAGGACCGGTTTCCGTAAAAAGTGCATCTGCCTTTCTTAGGTCCGCACACTGAGTGCATTGCCAACCCACTTGTTCTAATACAGATAACCAAGGCTCGTACGCACCACCAACGACGATAAGAGAGCCTGGTAAGGAATCCATCTTAAATTGAGTTCCCATCCTTCTTCCTTATTCAATTTTCTATTTATTTGGCCGAGTACCAACTATTGCTTTCCCTGTATATGGGAAATCCACTGCGCAAGCAAGTTCATATTCACGCCAAGGACGTTTAGTAGTGAGACTATCTTAGATTCTTCGTCTCAATAGTAAGACTATGTCACAAATAATGATTTTTCGAACTCAGAGTGCGGAGTAGGTAAGGTTTTGATACGCCTAGAAATAAAAAAGCTACCCGAAGGTAGCTTTTTAGGATTCGTGCTATATGCGAAAGCGAGAGATTACGCTTGTGGACGCATCGCCGGGAATAGAATCACGTCACGGATTGTGTGCGTGTTAGTAAACAGCATTGCTAGACGGTCGATACCGATACCTTGACCTGCTGTTGGCGGTAGGCCGTGCTCAAGTGCTGTGATGTAGTCAGCATCGTAGTACATTGCTTCGTCATCACCTGCATCTTTCGCGTTAACTTGCGCTTTGAAACGCTCGTCTTGGTCTTGTGCATCGTTAAGCTCAGAGAAGCCGTTTGCTACTTCACGACCACCGATAAAGAACTCAAAGCGGTCTGTGAAGAACGGGTTGTCATCGCTACGGCGAGCTAGAGGAGAGATGTCCGCTGGGTAGCCAGTGATGAAGGTTGGTTGAATTAGCTGAGGCTCAGCCGTTTCACCAAAGATCTCTTCTAGAAGCTGGCCACATGTCCAGAACGTCTCTACTTCTACGTGTACAGATTTCGCGATTGCTACCATCTTTTCACGGTCTTGAAGGTCTGCTTCTGTTAGCGCTTGAATTTCAGCGTGCTCAGGGTTGTAGTGTTTGATTGCATCAAACATGCTCATACGAGCGTACTTACCACCAAACTCAACCGTTTCGTCACCGTAAGGCATAGAAGTCGAACCAAGAACGTCCATCGCTGCTGTGCTTAGCATCTCTTCAGTCAGATCCATCAGATCTTTGTAGTCAGAGTACGCTTGGTAGAATTCCATCATTGTAAATTCAGGGTTGTGACGTGGCGATAGACCTTCGTTACGGAAGTTACGGTTGATCTCGAATACACGGTCAAAGCCACCTACAACTAGACGCTTTAGGTAAAGCTCAGGTGCAACACGTAGGTACATGTCGATGTCTAGTGCGTTGTGGTGAGTGATGAATGGACGTGCCGTCGCACCACCAGGGATCACGTGCATCATTGGCGTTTCAACTTCTAGGTAGCCTTTTGAGCTCATGAAGTTACGGATTGAAGAGACAAGCTTAGAGCGCACGATGAATGCGTTGCGAGAATCTTCGTTCACGATTAGGTCAACGTAACGCTGACGGTAACGCATCTCTTGGTCAGTTAGACCGTGGAACTTCTCTGGAAGTGGACGAAGTGCTTTAGTTAGCAGCTCGTAAGACTCCATGTTCACGTAAAGGTCGCCTTTACCTGACTTGTGAAGTGCACCTTTAACACCGATGATGTCACCGATATCTAGGCCTTGGTATTTCTCTTTAAGCTCTTTTTGAACATCTTTTGCAGCGTATGCTTGGATACGGCCAGATGTTTCTTGAATCGCTAGGAATGGACCACGCTTAGCCATTACACGGCCAGCGATTGCAACCACGTGGTTTAGCTCTTCTAGCTCTTCTTTAGTCTTTTCACCGAATTCCGCTTGAAGGTCGCCAGCTAGGTGCTCACGACGGAAATCATTTGGGTGACCGTTTGCTTTGCAGCTCTTGCGGATATGATCCAGCTTCGCGCGACGCTCGGCGATCAGCTTGTTCTCTTCAGGTAAAGAGCCTTCTTGTGCGTTTTCGTTTTGAACAGCATCAGTCATTTTCGATGTATCCTGTCTTTCTTTATGAAAATTGTTTTTCGGTGAAAAGCTTACAGACCTGATTTCAGGCTAGCTTCGATAAATTTGTCTAGGTCGCCATCAAGAACCGCTTGAGTATTGCGGTTTTCAACGCCAGTACGTAAATCTTTGATGCGCGAGTCATCCAGTACGTAAGAGCGGATTTGGCTACCCCAACCGATGTCAGATTTAGCATCTTCGTTCGCTTGCTTCTCTGCGTTCTGTTTTTGAATCTCTAATTCAAACAGTTTTGCACGAAGCTGCTTCATCGCTTGGTCTTTGTTCTTATGCTGAGAACGGTCATTCTGACATTGCACCACTGTATTAGTTGGAACGTGAGTAATACGAACCGCAGATTCCGTGGTGTTTACGTGCTGACCACCCGCGCCAGATGCACGGTATACGTCAATACGCAGATCAGAAGGGTTAATATCGATATCAATGTTGTCATCAATCTCTGGGTAGATAAACGCAGAAGCAAATGACGTATGACGACGACCGCTTGAGTCAAATGGAGACTTACGAACTAGGCGGTGTACACCTGTTTCCGTACGTAGCCAACCATAAGCGTACTCACCTGAGATGCGAACCGTTGCCCCTTTCAGGCCAGCAACTTCACCCTCAGAAACTTCAATTACCTCGGTCTTGAAGCCTTTCGCTTCAGCCCAACGCAAGTACATGCGTAGCATCATTGAAGTCCAGTCTTGTGCTTCTGTACCACCCGAACCTGATTGTAGGTCGATGTAGCAGTCAGATGCGTCGTGATCGCCTGCGAACATACGACGGAACTCTAGCTTCTCTAGCTTAGCTTCTAGCTCAGCCAGTTCAGGTTCGATCTCGTCAAATGTCTCTTGGTCTTCTTCTTCAACCGCCAGCTCAAGTAGGCCTTCCACATCCTCAACACCTTGGTCAAGTTGGTCGATGGTCTCTACCACAGCTTCCAGTGATGCACGCTCTTTACCCAGTGCTTGCGCACGCTCAGGCTCGTTCCATACATCCGGTTGTTCTAGTTCTGCGTTTACTTCTTCTAGACGCTCTTGTTTAGCGTCATAGTCAAAGGTACCCCCTCAGGATATTTGTGCGCTCAGACACATCCTGCAGACGGTTTTTGATTGGATTGATTTCAAACATTTTAGCTCATCATTTATGAGTAGAATTTAACCGAAGAATTGTACTCAAAAGTGTGACGGAGATACAGAAATTTTTAGATAAGAAAGTCGAACAATCGCTGATGAATACGCAAAAGGAAATCAGCGAGATAAGAATGGGGTTAACATGAGGTTAAAAATGGCAATAACGCGCCCCAGAGGAGTTAGGGCACGCGCTCAATTTTGCTTTTAGCGGAAACGAATTGGTCGCTACTTCGCTTCAATATTGTCGATCATCAACTGCAGTGATTGATTGCCGCGGAACTCGTTGATATCGAGTTTATAGGCAAGGTGCACGGTTTTAACCGATGCGTCTGGCCAGCGACGCAAGTCGACATTAAAAGCAATACCATCAATCATCACGTTGGTCGGGTGACCTTTGTAGAGTGGCTCCAGCATCAATTTTAGGTGCTTTTCACCAACTAGTTTTTGATGGAGCACTTTAAATTCGCCATCAAAGATAGGTTCTGGGAAGGCTTGTCCCCAAGGGCCACCAGCACGCAAAAACTCAGCGGTATGCATCGAAAACTCTTCAGGAAGCAGCTCTCCATCCGACAAGATGATGCCTTTGAGTGCCGTTTCACCAAGATCTTGTTTGACCGCTTCATCAAACAGTTTACTAAAGCGTTCAAAATCTTTTTCCATGATGGTTAAGCCTGCCGCCATTGCATGGCCACCAAACTTCACGATCAGATCTGGGTTCTGCGTATCAATGCGATCCAGAGTATCACGCATGTGCAAGCCAGGAATCGAGCGACAAGAGCCTTTAATGCTGCCCTCTCCACCATCAGCAAACGCAATCACTGGGCGGTGATATTTATCTTTGATACGTGATGCCAAGATACCAATCACACCTTGGTGCCAATCGCGTTGGAACAGCGCCAAACCACACGGTAGATCTGCTTCACCGAACTCTAAACGTTCACAGAAAGCGATTGCCTCTTGTTTCATCCCCTCTTCAATCTCTTTACGAGTTTGGTTGAGGCCATCCAACTCACTCGCCATACGACGCGCTGCGTGGATGTTGTTGCTCATCAGCAGCTCTACACCAAATGACATGTCGTCAAGGCGTCCAGCCGCATTGATACG
Source organism: Vibrio pelagius (assembly GCF_024347575.1). Classification (NCBI taxonomy): domain Bacteria; kingdom Pseudomonadati; phylum Pseudomonadota; class Gammaproteobacteria; order Vibrionales; family Vibrionaceae; genus Vibrio; species Vibrio pelagius. The sequence goes on along the minus strand of NZ_AP025503.1, from coordinate 577,426 downwards.
AGGCCCAAGAGCAAAACCGAAATCGGACGCTACCAGGCGACGAGCATCGCGTTTCGCCACTTCAATCAACGCCTGAATTCCCGGACGCGCCTTGCCTGCACGAATACGTTGTAGGCCTTGGTGTACCAAGATACGGTTATTCTCATCAAGAGGGACAACATCGGCTACCGTGCCAAGTGCTACGAGGTCAATCAGCTCCATAAGTTTCGGTTCAGCCATACCTTGCTGAGCAAACCAACCGAGCTTTCGCATGTGAACGCATAGCGCCATCATCAGGTAGAATGCAACACCAACTCCCGCCAATGCTTTTGAAGGGAACGCACAACTTTCTAAGTTTGGATTCACCATCGCATCCACCATCGGAAGCTCATGCCCCGGTAAGTGATGATCGGTGACCAATACATCTAAGCCTTTCTCTTTGGCAAAGCGTACTCCTTCAATCGATGAAACACCGTTATCCACGGTCATGATCACTTCTGCGCCAATCTCAATCGCCTGCTCAACCACTTCCGGGCTCAGACCATAGCCGTCTTCAAAACGGTTTGGCACCAAATAGTCAACGTTATTGCTGCCAAGCATACGCAGCGCCAACACCGAAAGTGCCGAGCTGGTCGCGCCATCCGCATCAAAGTCGCCAACCACAATAATACGTTTCTGCTGCTGAATAGCTTTGAATAGCAACTCAACTGCCGCATCAATGCCACCGAGCTTCTGGTATGAGTGCAAGCCTTTGGCTGCCGTCTCTAACTGAGCTGGACTATTAATTCCACGGCTCACATAGATTCGTTTAAGTAGCTCTGGCAAATCTGCAGGAAGAACGGAGGTATCGACTTCGGGGCGACGTTGTATCTCTATCATGACCTATTTGGCCCAAACCAAATTGGGCCATTCCTTATGTGTAAATTTGGATATGCGTACTGCAGAGCAGAATTATTGCTCTAAGCGTTGGATAAGTTGCGCAGGAGGCAGGTAGCCACTCACAAGCTCACCACTTGGTAAGAAGATTGCCGGTGTACCGCTGATACCAAGCTCGCGACCTAATTGGTACTGCTTAGCAATAATGGATTTGGTTGCCGACGTTGCTTTCGCAGAGTCTGGCATTTGACGATTCACTTTCGCATCGTGCATTGCCGCTTTCGGGTCATCTGAACCCCAAATCGCCGCCATTTGGTTAGCAACTTGGCCAGTTGCCCCCTGACGTGGGTAGGCCATGTAACGAACCGTAATACCTAAATCGTTATAGCCCTGCATTTGGCTGTGTAGACGCACACAGTAACCACAGGTGATGTCCGTGAAGACCGTAATCGCGTATTTTTCATCATCCGCTTTGTATTCGATGGTCGAGTCAGCCATTTCTGCGATTTTCGCGGCGTTAATAGGAGCCTGACGCTCCGCTAATACGTCGCTGAATTTGCCATTTTCATCCAGTGAGTAAAGTGTACCTGCGATGAAATGAGCACCCGATGGAGACGAGAAAATGATACCGCTATTGGTTTGAACTTCGACTAACCCATCGATATCCGAAGGCACAACATCCATCACTTTGACGCCAATCTTCTCAAAACGCTGGGTCAAAGCCTTAATATCGTATTCTTGAGTGGGTGCAGCCTCTACTGCAGTCTTAACCTGCTCAACATTCTCTTCAGATGCGTTACAAGCAGTGATAAAAAAAGGCAGTGCCAATAGAGGAAGACGGCGTAATACGCTCATTAAGTTCACCTTAAAATAATTTGAATCTAAGCTCGTGGGTGGTGCTGAGCATGAATCTGCTTCAGTCTTTCCGTTGCCACGTGAGTATAAATTTGGGTTGTCGATAAGTCACTATGTCCCAATAACATCTGTACGACTCTGAGATCGGCACCATAGTTCAGTAAATGTGTTGCAAACGCATGCCTTAACACGTGCGGAGACAGCAGTTCCGTATCTATACCTGCGATAACCGCATAGTGCTTAATACGGTACCAAAAGGTTTGTCGGGTCATCTGCTTGGCACGTTTACTTGGGAAAACCACATCCGAACTATTTTCTCCAAGCAGTTGCGGACGGCCTTGCTCAATAAAAGTTTCTATCCAGTCTACCGCATTTTCACCCATTGGAACCAAGCGCTCTTTGCCCCCTTTACCAACCACTCGTACCACACCTTGTCTTAAGCTGATGTTCTCCATTGTCAGGCTGACCAGTTCGGTCACACGAAGACCGGTTGCGTATAAAAGCTCTAGCATCGCTTTATCTCTGAGCTCAATCGGATCGTTCGGGTCTGGAGCATCAAGCAAGGCATCAACCTGCTCTTCACTGAGATCTTTGGGTAAGCGCTGAGGAAGCTTTGGGCTCACCAATAAAGCACTCGGGTCGTCAGCCCTTACCTTTTCTCGATGCAGGTATTGAAATAGGCGACGAATCGCCGACAACATACGAGCACGCGACGTCTGCTTAAAGTTCGCATCAACCAACCAGCTCTGATAATCCTGCAAACCGGATAAGCTAATGAAGTCCAAGCGGTAATTATTCTTTTCCATCCAATCAAGTAGCTTGGCAAGATCGGTGCGATAAGAGGTGAGCGTATTTTCTGAAAGCCCTCTCTCCATCCACATCGCATCTAAAAATTGTTCAACAAGACCATGATCGGCGTTCTGCCCTTGAGGCGACTGCATAGCTATTCTCATCATATTGGAAAATGTTTTGAGATTAAGCTACAGGCCTGATGAAAGCTATAAAAATTACAACTTGGGCGGATAATCGCTGCAATCGAATTCAATTTATGGTTAGAATTCGCCATCTCAAAATAAAAATCGAACTCATGCTATGAAAATTGGACTGTTTTACGGCTCAACCACCTGCTACACAGAAATGGCTGCAGAAAAGATTCGCGGCATCATCGGCGAAGACTTAGTCGACATTCACAATGTAAAAGAGACGCCACTTTCATTAATGGCCGACTATGACCTGCTGCTACTGGGTATCTCGACCTGGGACTTTGGTGAAATCCAAGAAGATTGGAATGAAATCTGGGATGACCTAGCAACCACACCAGTAAAAGGCAAAATCGTGGCGCTGTTCGGACTGGGCGACCAAGAAGGTTATGGCGAATGGTTCCTTGATGCGATGGGTTTGTTGCACGACGAGCTAAAAACCGTAGGCGCGGAGTTTGTCGGATACTGGCCAAACGACGACAGCTACACGTTCGAAGCATCAAAAGCACTAACAGAAGACCAATCACAATTTGTTGGTCTAGCTCTTGATGAAGACTCACAATACGAATTGAGCGATGAGCGAATCGCGGCTTGGGTTGAGCAGGTTCTGGTTGAGTACAGCGAAAAAATCTAACGCCTTAACTATTCAGCCTCCACTCTGAGTAATAAGTATCAAAACTCGCGAATACAAAAAGGCCCCGCTACTTCCCAGCAGCGGGGCTTTTTCTATTTAGATTCGAGTAGAGATTAAACTCTCTCTTGTGTCATTTCTGACGCTGTCGACTTACCTACAAAGAACATGCAGATAATGGCTGCAGCGGTTGGTAGTAACCAACCCATACCGATTTCAAACAGTGGCAGCATCTTCAGTGCTGATACATCTACACCCGCTACTTTCGCTGCATCGATAAGAGCGAACAGCAGTGACACTAATACCACAACGCGGTACGCAACTTTTGGATTAGGGAAACGGCTACGCAAGAATGTCAGTGCTACCAATGCAATTGCCACTGGGTAAAGTGCAAACAGCACAGGAACAGACAAAGAAATAAGCTGAGAAAGACCAACGTTCGCTACCGTAGCACAAGCAACACCGTTGATGATTACCCAAGTCTTGTAAGACAGTGGTGTAAGCGAGCTGAAGTAATCAGAACAGGCCGAGATCAGGCCAATAGCCGTAGTCAAACACGCTAACAGTACAATCACAGACAGAACAATCTGACCTGAAGGACCAAATAGAGATTGAACGTATTGGCTTAAGATCGTACCACCATTATCCGCCCCTGCAGCAACGGTTGCGCTTGTCGCTCCAAGGAAAAATAGAGAGATGTAAACGAACGCCAGACCCGCAGCAGCAATACAACCCGCGCTGATCAGGTACTTGGTTGTTGCCGCACGGTCAGAGATGCCTTTACTACGGATAGAATCCACAATCAGCATACCAAACATCAGTGAGGCAAAAGTATCCATGGTGTTGTAACCTTCAAGGAAACCTTTGGTTAGTGGTTGAGTGATGTATTCACCGTGAGCACCAAGAATGTCGCCCTGAGGGTTAACAAATACAGCAACCGCCAGGACAGCTAAGCCGACGAAAAGTGCAGGAGTTAGAACCTTACCAATCACGTCAATTAGCTTACCTTGAGACCATGAGAAGAACATGGCAACCACAAAAAAAGCGACAGAAAAGAATGTTAAGTGAGCTTGAGAGGCATCGATGAAGAACGGTTTCACCGCCATCTCATAAGCAACAAGGCCAGTACGTGGCGCAGCAAATGCAGGGCCAATGATAATGAAGATCAACACCGCCATAATGGTAGCCGCTTTCTTAGGAAGATCTTTGGTTAGATGATCCCAAGAGCCACCAGCAAGAGCGACAGCTACGATGGTGATTAACGGAAGACCAACCGCAGTCAGCAGAAAGCCGAACATCGCTGGCAGAAAATGATCACCAGCCAACTGGCCAGCTAAAGGTGGGAATATAATGTTACCCGCACCCAAGAAAAACGCAAAAAGCATAAAGCCCAATGCGATAACATCTGTTAGTTTTAGACTCTGTTTCACAGATAATCCTTAATTATACTTTTGAAATAATGTTGTGCTTGCGCGAATGTTACAGTGAAAAACTGCCATTCAATCGACAAAATAGTCGCGCATAATGACGAAACACTCGCTAAGCTGCAAGCCAACATAGGAAAACACCATATTAATTTGCGATTTTATGCTAAAAGCAGTTTATTCTACTAATTTTAAAAAAATACTCATAATTATAAGCTACTCATAAATTGCAACAATTCAAAACAAGTCAGCACAAAAAACCATACAAAAGATCAACATTAAAACTAGGTAGTTAAAAATTCCGGTACTTGCAGATTTATGAAACAAAAAACGCTAGAGACAAAAAGCTTTAATTTTAAACAGTTTTCTATTTATGGTGGGCAGACTGGAATGCCTGTCAGCACCGATGGCGTATTATTGGGTGCATGGACACAGCTTGATCAACAACCACAAGCTCTGGATATTGGTACTGGTACTGGTTTACTCACACTAATGCTGGCGCAGCGTTATCCTTCGGTAAGCCTCTCGGCAATCGATATCGATCCCGACGCCATTCATGCCGCAAAGATCAACTTCGACCACTCCCCTTGGAGCGATCGTCTACGGCTCTATTTTGGCAGTGTGTTAGAGGTTGAATTACCAGATCAGTTCGACGCTATCATCTGCAATCCACCCTACTTTAATTCCGGAGAGCAATCTGCACATAGCCAACGCGCTACCGCTCGTCATACTGCCAGCCTTGAGCACAAAGCACTGGCTGTTCGCTGCTATGAGCTAACCACAGAATCAGCCACTGCAAGCTTTATTCTGCCGATGGTTGAAGGGGAGCAGTTTATCGAGATCGCCAGACAGAGTGGATGGCATCTATCGCGCCGACTGGATGTAAGAACCACCGCCAAAAAGCAGCCTACACGCCTTTTGTTTGAGCTATCTAAAGATCCCGATGTGCAACTCGACCACCAGCAGCTATTAATTCACGATCAAAATGGTTACAGCGAGGCGTTTATCGCGCTAACTCAAGATTTTTATCTCAAGATGTAGCAAATACCATGTGATCCTAATCACTAATGCTTCTATAATGGCCGACTACTCTTTTTTATCGTCTGCCAACGACGTGCAGACACATTTATTGCTTGTGGAGAAACAACAGTGATCAGAACCTTTGCAGAACTCGATCTAGAACAAGAGCTGCTTAAAGCAATCGACGAGATGGGCTACGAACGCCCAACACAGATACAAGCTGAAGCAATCCCACAAGCGTTAGATGGACGAGACGTTTTAGCTTCTGCACCGACAGGTACTGGTAAAACAGCTTCTTTTGTACTGCCAGCTTTGCAATACCTGCTCGACTTCCCACGTAAGAAAGCGGGCCCAGCACGTATGCTGATCCTAACGCCGACACGTGAGCTAGCAATGCAGATCGCAGACCAAGCTCGTGATCTTGCAAAATACACCAGCCTGAATATCTTCACCATTACTGGTGGTGTGATGTACCAAGAGCACGCGGACATCTTAGGCACGACTCAAGACATCGTTGTTGCGACTCCAGGCCGTCTGATGGAGTACATCGAAGCTGAACGCTTTGATTGTCGTGCTATCGAATGGCTGATTCTAGACGAAGCAGACCGTATGCTCGATATGGGCTTTGGCCCAGTTGTTGACCGTCTATCTGCAGAGTGTCGCTGGCGTAAACAGACGCTACTATTCTCGGCAACCCTAGAGGGTAAAGGCGTTGAGGGCTTCACTGAAGATCTACTAAACAACCCAGCAGAGATCGATGCCAAATCTTCCCTGCGTGAGCGTAAAAAGATCACTCAGTGGTACCACCGTGCAGACACAGCAGAGCACAAGCTGGATCTTCTTAAGCACATCATCACTGAACAAGCAGAGCGTACTATCGTGTTCCTAAAAACACGTGAGCGCCTAGCGGACCTTCGAGCTCAATTAGAGAGTGCCCAGATCCCATGTGCTTGGATTCAAGGTGAAATGCCACAAGATCGCCGTAACAATGCGATTGCTCGTTTCCGCGATGGCACTGTGAATGTACTACTGGCAACTGACGTAGCAGCTCGTGGTATCGACCTACCAGATGTGAGCCACGTAATTAACTACGACATGCCACGTACTGCTGATGTTTACCTGCACCGTATTGGCCGCACTGCTCGTGCTGGTAAGAAAGGTAATGCTATCTCGCTAATCGAAGCGCATGACCAACCAATGATTGAGCGTGTTGCACGCTACACCAAAGAGAGCATCAAAGAGCGCTTCATCGAAGGTATGCGTCCTACGCACAAAAAACCTGTCTTCAAAAAGAAGAAAAAGGTGAAGAAAGACGATAAGAAAGGCGCAGCTAAAAAAAACGCTAAGAAAAAGAAGAAGTAGTCGATTTGGGTCACTTGTTCGGTGACCTAACCCACTCTACAGAATAAAAAAGCCCCTGATAGCAACGCTGTCAGGGGCTTTTTAGTCATTGAAATAAAGCGAAGATTAGTTCTGCTCTTCGCGCTTGAACACTAATTCTTTTGCGTTCGACTCTTCTTCAACAAAGTAGTAGCCCGCAGTGTCAAACTGAGTCAGCTTTTCAATCGAATCAACACGGTTTTCAATGATGTAACGTGCCATCATGCCACGCGCCTTTTTCGCGTAGAAGCTGATCACCTTGTATTGGCCATTCTTACAGTCTTTAAATACTGGCGTGATCACCTGACCATCTAGGTTCTTTGGCTTCACCGCTTTGAAATATTCATTCGATGCAAGGTTGATAAGCACATTATCGCCCTGAGCGTTTAGTGTTTCATTTAGCTTGTCAGTGATCAGGTTACCCCAGAACTGATAAAGGTTAGTACCACGAGCATTTGCCAAACGTGTACCCATCTCTAAGCGGTAAGGCTGCATCAAATCCAACGGCTTAAGCAAACCATACAGGCCGGACAACATGCGTAGGTGCTTTTGTGCGTATTCGAAATCCGCGTCCGTCAGAGTTTCCGCTTCAAGTCCGGTGTAAACATCGCCCTTAAACGCCAAAATCGCTTGGCGAGCATTCTCTTGAGTGAAGGTTTCGCTCCACTGCTCAAAACGCGCCACGTTAAGGCCGGCAATCTTATCGCTCACCTTCATTAGCGCCGAAACATCTGCAGGCGTTAGTTTACGGCACTCTTCAATCAGCTCGGCAGAGTGTTCAATAAACTCTGGTTGAGTAAACTGCTCGGTAGCCAATGGTGATTCATAATCTAATGTCTTTGCTGGTGATACGACAACTAACATAACTTTACCCTAATCGGTTATCTGACTTTATGCTTGATAGAGTATAGAAAAAACATCAATTTGTCTTTACGACTCTTCCTATTACTTCGATAGATAAACATCGATTTCACTAATATCCACACAGTAAAAAAGGCTAAGGTATCACTACCTTAGCCTTTCAATTTGAGAAACGGTGAACGCTCTATATTGCTCAGAGCCGCATCACAAGATTACTTCTTGTTGCCGTCCCAAATACCATCTTCTAGCTGAGACTTAAGCTCTGGGAAATCGTTCGCATCGAACGTTGGAACTTTACCCGCGTCTAGTTGACGGTTGTAGTCTTTCGCAAGCTTTATCACGATGCCTGATAGCAGGATAATCGCTACCAAGTTAACAATCGCCATTAGACCCATAGATACGTCAGCCAATGCCCATACTGTTGGCAATGTTGCCATTGAACCAAACATAACCATACCTAGAACGATAACTCGGAAAAGCACTAGGCCTTTCTTGTTGTTGTGCTCAAGGAAGATTAGGTTTGTTTCAGCGTACGAGTAGTTCGCGATGATAGAAGTGAAAGCGAAGAAGAAGATCGCTACAGCAACAAAGATACCACCCCATGAACCTACTTGTGCTGTTAGTGCACGTTGAGTCAGTTCGATACCTGTTACTTCACCATGAGGAACGTACTCACCCGACATTAGGATGATCGCAACCGTTGCTGAACAGATAACGATGGTGTCCATGAACACACCTAGCATCTGCACATAACCTTGAGACGCAGGGTGCGGTGGGTAAGGTGTTGCTGATGCCGCTGCGTTAGGCGCAGAACCCATACCCGCTTCATTCGAGAATAGACCACGTTTAATACCGTTGATCATTGCTTGCGCGATTGCGTAGCCTAGACCACCAGCCGCTGCTTCTTGCAGACCGAATGCACTCTTGAAGATAAGAGCCAATACTTCTGGTACTCTCTCAATGTTTGCGAACATGATGAATAGCGCAATCGCAAGGTAAGCCAGCGCCATGATAGGTACAATAATTTCAGCAGTACGTGCGATCTTACGGATACCACCGAAGATAACGAATGCTGAGATAACCACAATCGCAACACCAGTGTAGCTACGCTCAAAGTCAAACGCGGTATTCATTGCGCTTGCGATCGCGTTTGCTTGTACCGCATTGAAAACAAGACCAAATGCAATGATTAAGAAGACAGAGAATAGAACCCCCATCCAACGCATTCCTAGACCTTTTTCCATGTAGTAAGCAGGGCCGCCACGGTAGTTACCGTCGTTATCGCGCGTTTTGTACAGTTGAGCTAGCGTGCTCTCTGCAAACGACGTCGCCATACCCAGCATAGCAATGAGCCACATCCAGAAGATAGCACCTGGGCCACCAGCGGTTAGAGCAACTGCAACACCCGCCATGTTACCTGTACCAACACGAGCAGCAAGACTAGTACAAAGAGCTTGGAAAGATGAGATACCAGCGCTGTCTGCTTTACGGCTGTTCTTCAGAACAGAGAACATGTGGCCAAAATGGCGGAACTGAATGAAGCCTAGTCGTACGGTGAAGTAGATACCCACACCAACGAGCAAGTAAACTAAGATTGATCCCCAAAGAAGATCGTTCATTAAATTGATTAAATCTGTCACGTGAACCTCGTATTGAGTTTAAGCACTGATCATGCTTCCTAGCCTTCCTCTTGATCGCCTATGCTTCTGTCAATGTAGTGTCAGCATTCATTGTTATGTTCTTGCGGCGATTGAGAATGTAAATGTCGCTTCATGCATCCATTTTACGTATCAGTGTATTTTTGACGGGCGGATAATGCAGCGAGATTTGGCAAAAATCAATATGCACAAGGTATTATATTAAAGTGACATTTCACTAAAAAGACACCTTTTATTAACACAAACCGCAACAACAACACCTCATAAAAGTCACATTATCGGGACATAAGCACAACAATGGACCCTATCTCACCTTATCCCGCACGAAACTCCATAAATTAACCGTCAGGCTAGGCTTTACAAGGTATAGTGAACAATCACCGTTTTTGGAAGTATCAAGTAAAACACCCACTCATCCTTTAGATATGTGTTTAGTTGCATTGTGACAAAAGGAGCATAAGCTTCGCACAATGAATTAACATTCGTAGAGAGTGAATTTAATCGTTTCCCTAAGTTTGTTTGCCTACTTTTTGAACACAAATATAGGCCGCATGTGTGATGGTAAGTCAAAAAACCACACGAAACCTTCATGAATATGAAACAAATGAGAAACAAATCAAAGTTATGGTGGCGTTAACTATGGTATTTAATGAGTCCGAAAGGACTATTCCCACGGAAGGAGATATAGCTTATGGATAACTTTCAATACGATGAAATCACAGAACTTGATCTACCTCGTGCAACACAGAAAGGGCGCTCAAAACCTCTAAAACGCAAGTGGCGTGAGATTGAGGAGATTAACGATCGTCGACGCCTTCAAAAAGAACTCATGGATATGAATCTTGGTCTAGATTTCGACCTCGACGACATTAAGCTTTAATAGATACGATAGATAAAATATAGGCACCCAACCGGGTGCCTTTTGTTTTGATACTACCAATATATAGAGCTACACACACTCCTGTTCACTTTGACGAACTCGAGTGGCAAGCTGACGGTATTGGTCGGCAATCGTGTCACCGAATACAGGATCATCCTCTGGCTGTTGCCAAAGCTCTTCAACACTGCGCCAGTCTTGTACCGAAAAAGCCCCGACAATGATCGGTAAAATAACTTTCTCTTCATACTCCATATGCTTTCGCTGCGCTTCAATGAATGCAGCGAGCTGATCAATAAACACCTGCTGAGGAACTACCGCATCTTGAAGAATCATCTCAACCACATCTAAGAAGTCAGCGGTCTTCTCCGCCAACAGCTGATGTTCAAGTTCCAGATCTTCGATGGCCTGCTGTTTACCGTAATGTTTTAAATAGTGACGATAGATAATGTCTTCTTTAGGATGATGCACTTTATCTGAGTGGTTCATTAAATAGTGCACCACTTCCGCCACTAAGCTGTAGTTTATCGCTCGCTCTTTCTGTAGAAGCTCAAGTTTTGTCTTTAAGATCATGAGCAGACGAGCCATGTAACCATGCTCTCTTCTTATCCTTTCAATCATCATAGTATTGCACTCCATTACACCTACTCTTTATAAGTGTATATGATGATAGGAGAGTTAGGTTTGACGCTGCTCAGAAAACCATCAACTTTAGACTTCGAAAGGTAAACGCCAGTCAATCACAGACAAATTTTGAGACTTCAATAGTTCATTAGTTCGAGAAAAGTGCTTACAGCCCAAAAAGCCACGTCGTGCAGAAAGCGGCGATGGGTGTGGAGCGTTCAAGACAAAATGCTTACTTTCGTCAATAGTTTGCCCTTTCTTCTGGGCATGCGCGCCCCACAATAAAAAGATAATCGGCTCATTGCGTTCATTAAGCTGCGCAATGATATGATCGGTAAACGTCTCCCAGCCACATTTAGCATGCGAGTGCGCCTTGCCCTCTTCGACAGTGAGTACAGTATTGAGCATCAACACGCCCTGCTTTGCCCATGACTCAAGATAACCGTGTGAGGGTGGCTCAAAATCCTCAATATCATCGGCAAGTTCTTTATACATGTTACGCAGAGAAGGCGGGATCTTAACTCCTGGCAGTACAGAAAAGGCCAAACCATGTGCCTGTTGAGCACCGTGATAGGGATCTTGCCCCAGAATCACCACACGCACATCCTCAAAGGGCGTCATATCAAAGGCGCTGAATACCTGATCTTGGGGTGGATAGATGACCTTACCATCCCGTCTTTGCTTTTCTACAAAGTCGTTGATGTGGTGAAAGTAAGCTTGGCTCTGTTGCTGACGAATAATCTCTTGCCAAGTCTGCGACGAACTCATTGAATTGCTCCCGAACGATGTCACTCAGTAACGCTAGTAAATGACACAAGCGAGTTGCTCAGATAAAAATAGCGGTATAAGTGATAACTGTGACTGTAAAGCCTAGTTATACCTCATACCGCTATTAATAAACATCATTGTCCAAATTCGCAGATAGAGATTCATCGATACTCACCGCTGAATAAAAAGAAGGGAATCACGATTGACCTTTCTGAGGCGTTCGATGATGACCGTGACTGTGAATATGACGATTTGGAGTCGGCAAACGTGGGGTCGCATGAATCGTCGAAACATGAAGATTAGCTTTAGGTGTGTAAGTGGTCGAATACATAATGGCACCCTCCTCTATTACATAGTGAAATACATATTCATTAAACACTATGAAAGAAAGGTGCCAACAACCTCATTTAGCCATAGTTTTTTTAAGGTTTACTGTACTCAATGATCACTCTGCGTTCACAGACGCGTGGTGATACATTCTAAGTTGTTGAATTTCCTCTTTCCAAATCGAAGAATCGATCGTTTCGAGAATCAGCGGCATGTTATCGAAGCGCGAATCACTCGCGATATACTCGAAACACGTCCAACCAATTTCACCTTGTCCTAGCGAATGGTGTCGATCGACACGACTTGCGAACTCAGCTTTTGAATCATTGATGTGCATTGCTCTTAGATAGTGCATACCAACAATACGATCGAACTCAGCAAAGGTCGCTTCACAGGCTTCTTTGGTTCTCAGGTCGTAACCTGCAGTAAAGGTGTGGCAAGTATCTAAACAAACACCCACTCGAGCTTTATCTTCAACTTGATCGATGATTTCCGCTAGATGCTCAAACTTCCAACCTAAATTAGTCCCTTGCCCAGACGTATTTTCAATCACAGCGATCACATTGGGCACCGCGCGATGAGCAATATTGATAGACTCCGCGATGCGCGCCAAACAGTCACTTTCAGACATTTTCTTTAAATGACTCCCAGGATGGAAATTAAGCAGCGTCAGACCAAGTTGGTTACAACGCTCCATCTCGTCAATAAACGCCGCGCGAGACTTTTCGAGCTTCTCCTCTTCTGGGGCACCTAGGTTAATCAAATAAGAATCGTGAGGAAGAATGTGCTCCGCACCAAAACCCAACATCTTGCAGTTGGCTTTGAATGCACTGATGTTTTTGGGCTCCAATGGCTTTGCCGCCCACTGCCTCTGATTCTTAGTAAATAGCGCAAATGCGTTGGCACCAATTTCACGTGCGCGCATCGGAGCTTGATCGACACCTCCAGCCGCAGAAACATGAGCACCGATGAATTTTTGGCGAGAGTTTGAGGTATTTTTCGCTAGAGAATTACTGTTTGTCATTAAATCACTTCACACTTACAGAATGACGGATAAATACTTGTTTATATCCACATCAGTTCAATAAAAGCACTATTTTTGTAGTAAATTTACAACAAAAATTTCCGTTAAATATTTTTTATAGTTTAAAATATTTTGTAACTACATTGTTTTCAAAGCTTTTATTGATTTAACTCAAAACAATTACCATTAAGAAATTAAGGTTTTTGGTTGTTTTTTGACTTAAATCAATATTAAGCTAATTAAAAATAGGTATATATAAGCCAGCTCAACAAAATTCGAAAGTTAACACCATAAATCAAACCACATTCAGTGGACTAGGAGATAGTGATGATCCAAGGTATTCAAATTACTAAAGCAGCAAACGACGAACTACTTAACTCAATCTGGCTACTAGATAGCGAAAAGAACGAAGCGCGTTGTGTTGCAGCAACTGCTGGTTTCGAAGCTGACCAAGTTATCCCAGCTGCTGATCTAGGTGAGTACGAGAGCCGTGAAGTTGCAATCGAAACTGCACCTCGCATTGAAGGTGGTCAACACCTAAACGTAAACGTTCTTAAGCGCGAAACGCTAGAAGACGCAGTTGCTCACCCAGAGAACTACCCTCAGCTAACTATCCGTGTATCGGGCTACGCTGTACGTTTCAACTCGCTAACGACTGAACAGCAACGTGATGTTATCGCACGTACGTTCACTGAGTCTCTATAATTTAGAGCTTAAGCGTAACCAAATTTAAAAAGCTTGGTCATTACTGACCAAGCTTTTTTTATGTCTATCATTTACGGCGCATTCCTTTGGGAAGGATCTTTGCGAAACGCTTTGGCTAACGTGGTAGGGTCGAGTTTATCTCGCTGCTGAGCAGCCCCTTCTGCCCACCACACCAACTGGTGCAGAGTTCGATTCATGTATTCATCCCATTGTTCCTGATCTGAAACATCCGCCACACTTCCCTCTTCATTGAATACTTGCTGCGCTCTAGGTAGATGAATCATCGCAGACACGGGTAAACACCCTAGCTCTGATAAGAAGGTTCTCATCGATACCGCCGCGCGAGCGCCTCCCCACTGCCCCGCAGAATAGGTCACTATCGCACTCGGTTTATAAGAAAACAGCGAACTCCCAAAATGATTCAGAATGTTTGCTAGTGCTGGGCTCATCGAGTGATTGTATTCAGGACTCACCATCACATAACCATCAGCTTGTTTTATCTTCTCCGCTAACTCGCTTAACGAAGCTGGCACCTGGGAGCGTCGGTAAGAAAACTCCGGCTTGAATATCGGCCCAAGCTCATAATCAAGAGGGTCGATGATCTCCACCGTGTGCTCAGGGTAAGTTTTATTCAGCAGCTTCAAACACGCCTGACTGACTCGCTCCCCCACTCGTGCTGGTTTCGGTGGCGTGCTTTCTCGTACTGAGCCTAGAAACACTAAAAAGTGCATACCTTCTCCTCGTATCCATAGCCAATAAAAAAGGTGAATACCCATGGCACTCACCTTTTCGTTTAATCTAACAAAACCGTCATCGGTTTGTCATATCAGAATTGGCGTATTCAGAACTATGGCTGAACTCGACGCAGTACCTCTTTAAGAGCATCAAAGTCATTCGCAAGATCTTCAGACAGTAGCTCCATCGCAGCGTGTTTCGCTAGCGGACCTGGTAGATCGATGTCTGAACCTAGAATGTCATCAACCACTTCTTTGAATTTAGCCGGGTGAGCCGTACATAAGAACAGGCCTGTTTCACCCTCTTGCAACTGCTCGTCTAGTAGACGATAAGCGATAGCACCGTGTGGTTCACATAGGTAGCCTTGTGCTTTTAGGTCACGTACTGATTCTGCGCTCTGCTCATCAGATACTTTACCTTTACCCAGTGTATCCAAGCCCCAACCTTTCAGTTGGCAAAGCTCTTCGATACGAGGCCAGTTGTTCGGTTGGCTCACATCCATTGCGTTTGATGTGGTTGCAACAGTCGGCTTTGGATCCCACTCGCCAGTTTCTAAGTAACGTGGCACTGTGTCATTTTCATTGGTCGCAGCGATGAAACGCTTAACTGGTAGACCTAACGCTTTTGCCAATAGACCTGCAGTTAGGTTACCGAAGTTACCGCTTGGTACTGAAACCACTAAGTTTTCACGCTGCTCTTTAGTCAGCTGAGAAGCCGCTTCGAAGTAGTAACAGATCTGCGCCATTAGACGACTGATGTTGATAGAGTTCGCTGAGTTCAGCCCGATCTCTTCACGCAGTGCTGCGTCATCAAATGCTTGCTTAACCAGTGCCTGACACGCATCGAAGTCACCGTCGATAGCAACAGTATGGATGTTTTTACCTAGTGTACAGAACAGCTTCTCTTGCAGTGGGCTGATCTTGCCTTTCGGGTAAAGAATTACAACGTTGATGTCTTCCATACCGTAGAACGCGTGCGCAACAGCTGCGCCTGTATCACCTGATGTCGCCGTGAGGATGGTGATCTTGCCGCCGTCTGAAACAGCTGCCAGAGACTGCGCCATAAAGCGGCCACCAAAATCTTTAAACGCCAGCGTTGGACCATGGAACAACTCAAGTGCGTAAACACCATCTTTCACTTGGTTGATAGGTGCAGGGAATTGGAATGCTGCATCTACCATTTGATCGATCTGCTCTTTTGGCAGTTCATCACCAATCAGTGCCGATAGGATCTTTGCGCTACGAGGGACAAAGTCCTCTGCAAGTAGTGCATCGATATCATCAAACTTTGGTAGCTCTGATGGAAAAAATAGACCTTGGTTACGACCTAGACCTTGGCGAACGGCTTGGCCAAAAGAGACTTGTTCATCATTTTCTTTGATGTTGTACAGCTTCATAACTCACTTCCTGTAACGATCGAGCCTTGCTTGTCCAAACGACAAACATGGACGAATCCTTCTTCATTTTGTACGTAATTTTGTTCTAGCCAGCGTGCAACACGCTCAGCGACATCTTTTTCTTTGCAAATGCTAAATAAGGTCGGACCGCTGCCGGAGATTCCCGTTGCAAGCGCTCCCGCTGACAACGCATATTTACGAGCGTCAGCAAAACCTGGTAGCAGTTTCTCACGATATGGTTCTGCGATCACGTCTTTGATCATTTTTGCGGCAAGCTCTGGCTGACCAGAGTGGCAAGCGTGAATAAAGCCAGCAAGGTGACGACCATGAGCAATGATATCTTGGCGACGGTATTGAGATGGTAGGATCTCTCGCGCTTCCGCCGTCGATACCTTAATCCCCGGATACGCCATTACCCAGTACCAATCATCAAAGCAAGGCACCTCTTGGCTGATAATACCCAGCTCTTCCAGCATCAATTGCACGCCACCAAGGTAACATGGAGCCACGTTATCGTAGTGAACGCCACCTGAAATCTTGCCTTCCATTTCCCCCATCAGCGCAAGCAATTCAGTTTCGTCTAGCGGCTGACCATGGAAACGGTTCAAGGCATCCAGTGCGGCAACAATCGAACATGCACTTGAACCCAAACCAGAGCCAATCGGCATGTTCTTTTCTAGCGTCATCTCTAGTGGTTTAAGAGCAACACCCTTCTTATCGATTTCACGAGCAAACACTGTCCAACAATCGTAAACAATGTTCTCTTTTGCTTCTGTTGGCAGCTTAGAAACAAAGCTGCCTGCCGTTTTTAGAGAGAATGGTTCATCACCTGCTTTCACCATCACTCGGTCACCAAGCAGTGTGCCATCGATAGGCGACACTGCTGCACCAAGGACATCAAAACCAACGCTGACGTTACCGATTGAAGCTGGAGCATAAACTACAACATCCATATCACTTGAACTCATTCTTATACTCCTAATTTCCAGCCAAGGGTACGCATTACATCAGAGAATACACCTGCTGCTGTTACCTCAGTACCCGCACCGTAACCACGCAGTACTAGTGGGATTGGTTGGTAGTAACGGCTATAGAATGCCAGCGCGTTCTCACCATCTTTAATCTTGAACATTGGGTCATCGCCATCAACTGCAGCGATGCGCACCTTACATTTACCATCGGCAATTTCGCCGACATAACGCAGCACTTTGCCTTCTTCAGCCGCTTTTGCTGACTGCTCTTGGAAGTAAGCATCCGCTTCTGGTAGACGCGCCATGAACTCTTCTACGCTACCTGAATCATCAAAACCTGGTGGCAGTGCTTGGTCAACTTCTACGTCTTCAAGCTCTAATGCCATACCTGCTTCACGCGCCAAGATAAGTAGCTTACGCGCCACATCCATGCCCGATAGATCGTCACGTGGGTCAGGTTCTGTAAAGCCGTTATCTTTCGCAATATTAGTTGCTTGGCTCAGAGTCATACCTTCATCAAGCTTACCGAATATGTAAGATAGAGAGCCCGATAGGATGCCGTTAAATTTCTCAAGTTCATCACCCGCAGAGATAAGGTTCTGCAAGTTCTCGATAACCGGAAGGCCAGCACCGACCGTTGTCTCGTACATCAGCTTACGACGTGAGTTGCGTGCCACTTCACGAAGCTGATGGTAGTACGCCATGCTTGCTGTGTTTGCTTTCTTATTCGGTGTAACAACGTGGAAGCCTGCTGCTAGGAAATCGGCATACTGATTTGCAATCGCTTCACTCGACGTACAATCAACCAGTACTGGGTTGATGATGTGGTTACGCTGAACCAAAGCCGCAATTCGAGGAAGACTGAACTCTTCGGTTGCACTGTTCATGCGATCACGCCAGTGCTCCAGTGGTAGACCTTCACTATCAAGCAGTAGACCTTTACTGTTTGCTAAACCACATACGCGGATAACAATGCCTTTCTCTGCCAATTTACCTTGCTGACGCTTGATCTGATCCACCAGCTCGCCACCAACGCCGCCAACACCGACAACGAAGACATCAAGGAAGTGCTTAGAGTTGAATAGATTTTCGTGACACGCTTTGATCGCCTCAGAGATTTTATCTTCAGGAATCACTGCTGAGATTGCTCGCTCAGAAGAGCCTTGTGCGATCGCCACGATGTTTACGTTCACTTCTGCCAGTGAAGAGAAGAATTGAGAAGCAACACCGCGTGAAGTACGCATGCCGTCACCAACCAGTGTTACGATAGCTACGTCATCCATGAACTCTACTGGCTCAAGTAGGCCATCTTTCAGTTCAAGTTCAAACGCTTCAGACAACACTTGTTGTGCTTTCTGCTTATCTGCAGATTCGATACAGAAGCTGATGCTGTACTCAGATGAAGACTGAGTAATAAGAACAATTGAAACGCCAGCAGAAGACATTGCACCGAATACGCGGCTCGCCATGCCAACCATGCCCTTCATACCTGGGCCTGAAACGTTAACCATTGTTAAGTCACTAAGCGTAGTGATGCCTTTGATCGCTAGGTTGTCTTCACCAGTGTCTTGGCCAATCAGTGTGCCCGCACCTTGAGGGTTAAAGCTGTTTTTGATCAGGCAAGGAATGTGGAACTGAGCAATTGGTGCGATCGTTTTCGGGTGAAGAACAGAAGCACCAAAGTATGAAAGCTCCATCGCTTCTTGGTAGCTCAATGACTTAAGAAGACGAGCATCATCAACAAGACGAGGGTCACAGTTATAAACGCCGTCTACATCAGTCCAGATCTCACAACAATCAGCACGCAGACACGCTGCCAATACCGCTGCTGAGTAGTCAGAACCATTTCGACCCAGCGTAACTAGTTCACCTTTGTCATTGCCGGCAGTAAAGCCAGGCATGATGTTAACGTGTCCTTGAGGAAGAGGATTTTGACGGAAGTTCTGTGTAGAGACATCAACATCAACCATCGCCTCTAGATGATCGCCTTTCGCATACAGGTACTGAACCGGGTCGATAAGATTCGCTGGCTGACCTTTTGCTTCTAGTACAGCCTTCATCAGCTGGATGGAGATACGCTCACCTTTGCTGATGATGCGTGCGTTCACATGATTAGGACACATGCCTAATAGATCAATACCATTTACAAACTGACGCAGTTGAGTCAGTGATGTATCCACTTGCTCTTGGAACGCCGAGCCGTCTATGCCCGGAACCAACGCTTTAATATCAGAAAATAGAGCTAAAAAAGAGGACTCTATCTCTTTGATTTGAGATTCCGCTTCACCATGTTTAAGTGCCGATTCAATCACCGCAACCAACTTGTTTGTTGTTTTTCCCGGTGCAGATAGCACGACCGCTAGCTCTTCTTGCTGGGCATTATTAGCAATGATATCCGCCGCTCTCAAAAAACGATCGGCGTCCGCTAATGATGAACCTCCAAACTTTAAAACTCGCATCCCTTCCTCTCCATAAGTCATAAAAATGGTATAAAAAAAGGCCTGTATCTTGTGGGATACAGGCCTTTATTTGTAAATCCGTTAGTTAGCAGCCTGCCCCAACAATTGTAATGTCGGTAATAATAATGGTTGTGGTCATTACTAGGTGGCTTGAGTGCTGCATATTCAATTCTCTGCGTTTGCTTATCTCTACGTGTATCAAGTTTTGCTACAGCTCGTCAATGAAAAGTTACTTTTTTTTCGCATTCACGACATTTTTCATAGTAAGACGTTATTTAGAGCAGAAAGTAGCCATGAAATACAAGGCATAAAAAATGAGTAGAGTTTGCTTCAGATCGCAAAAGCAACTAATTGCTTATCTAATTCGAACAAAAAGGTATCGAGTTCGTACAGTCAACCACCAAGATCTGTGCTTTAATTAGACAGCAAACGTATATAACAAATAATAACGACTTCAGGAGTGGAAAGTGAAAAGACTACTATTTCTTTTAACCTTTGCTGTACCTGTTGTTTGTAACGCGAGCTCGTTGCCTCTATTGCCGAGCCAACTCGACACCTCGGCACACAAGTTTTTTATCTCAAGCCAAAGTTCAACCAATGAATCCTTCGATGTTTGGAAAGTCGACAGCGGCTATTCATACTCGGTATTCAAGAACGTCGACCTGTTCGTGGGTGCTCGTATCAATAGCGATGCTCTAAAACATGAGAATGGATTTCTCAGTGGCGTAAGCTATCAACTGAGCGATCGTATCTCTTTCAACAGTACTCTGCATACCTACAGCAGTGAAGAGAATGCCGAACAAGGAAAAGAAAAGTCGATTGCTGCTGAGGTGACCAGTCGCGTCCAACTGACCGATAACCTAGACCTACATGCCACCCTAGATTACGAAGAGTGGCAGCAAGGAGTGGAAGTTGGGATTGGTTTCCGCTTTTAAACGATTTTTGCTTCTAGGCAACTCCAACTTCCAAACCTTCTCTCGTTTTGGCTTTAAAACCGCTAGCTAAGAGTTAATCAGCTGCTCTGAAGAGAGGAGCGCTCCATTCCAATCCGCATAGATGTAGTCGCCTGGCTGAATCAATTGATTATGTATAGTGAGTGTCACATTCACTTGACCACTGCCACGTTTCTCGGTTTTGAACGGTGAAGAGCCTAGAGCTTGCACGCCAAGATCCATCTGCGACATCATACCGACATCACGGATAGCGCCATTGACGATCACGCCTTCCCAGCCATTCTCTATCGCCAGTATAGCAAGTTGATCACCTAGTAAGGCTTTTTGGCAGGAACCATTTCCATCGACCACCAATACCTTGCCTTTTCCGTCACCCTCTAACACATCACGAACCTTAGAATTATCGTGATAGCAACGCACTGTTACAATTTCCCCCCAGAACGCAGCTCGCTGGCCGTAGTTCTGTAAAGGGAGGTTAAGTAGCGTCACTTTGCTTTCGAACTCATCACATAAGTCCGGTGTTATATCGTGCATATATCCTCCATGAGCGAGACAGGCAGCCCATACCGCGAGTCCCATGCTTAAAGTAAAAATAAATCCTTTGTTTTCAATACGTCTATAATTAAGAGACAGCTTATCGCTTCCTTAGTGCCACAGCCTACTATCGAAGTAGTCAAGTGTGACTATGAAAGCAAAATATACGAGCCAGTTCGAATAGCCATTCCATATTTATGGCTATTTAATCATTTATAGTGTTGATTAAACAGTAACTCATACTAATCAAGTTTTATACCAGACAGCAATTGATATAAATCAACAAAGTGAATGGAATTAACATTATCGCGTTGTTAGCATGCTGTTAACATTATAGAATCCTCAACAATCACTAACAGAATGATTAAAAGGCGTACTGGATCTACGTTATTGGCAATACTTCAAGGAAGGCAGACAGCTGGAAGTAAGTGTATTTTTGAAAACTTTGAGTTATCATCAAAATTACATTACCTGTATGTTATGTTTTTGCCTAGAATTTATTCTATTAGCACAGTTTCGTCACAAATTTAGGTACCGCCAAAATGCAAACCCCGCAGATTCTTATCGTAGAAGATGAGCAAGTAACTCGTAACACTCTTAAGAGTATTTTTGAAGCAGAGGGATATGCTGTTTTTGAGGCTAGCGACGGTGAAGAGATGCACCAAGTGCTGTCTGACAACCAAGTGAACCTTGTTATCATGGACATCAACTTACCTGGTAAGAACGGCCTTCTGCTTGCTCGTGAACTACGTGAGCAAGCAAACGTTGCGCTAATGTTCTTGACTGGTCGTGATAATGAAGTAGACAAAATCCTTGGTCTAGAAATTGGTGCAGATGATTACATCACTAAGCCTTTTAACCCTCGTGAACTGACTATCCGTGCACGCAACCTTCTGAACCGCTCGATGAGCACAAGCACGGTTCAAGAAGAGAAGCGCAGCGTTGAAAAGTACGAATTCAACGGTTGGGTTTTGGATATCAACAGCCGCTCTCTAGTAAGCCCAGATGGCGAAGGCTACAAGCTGCCTCGCTCTGAGTTCCGTGCTCTACTGCACTTCTGTGAGAACCCAGGCAAGATTCAAACTCGTGCTGACCTTCTTAAAAAGATGACTGGCCGTGAGCTTAAGCCACATGACCGTACAGTAGACGTAACTATCCGTCGTATTCGTAAGCACTTTGAATCTGTATCAGGCACGCCAGAGATCATTGCTACGATTCACGGTGAAGGCTACCGCTTCTGTGGTGATCTAGAAGACTAATTCACACCATCTTAGTGAATAGAAAAAGGGAGAATGCTTGGCATCCTCCCTTTTTTAATACCCGTTTCATGAGGCGCGAATAGCGTGCCGGAGCACACTATTCTTGATTTACTGAAGTGCTTATTTAGTAAACCGTATCCACTTTAACGTCTTTCTCAACCAGCCACTTCACCACTTCACCATCTTTTAGTTCTACTGCAACATCAACAGGTTGTTCACTGTTAATCTCGAGCTGCCACGTAAACGCCACCTCCCATTTGGTCTCATTGTGCGTTCTTAAGTCAAGGTCATCGCTCGTAATAAGTAGCGTATCCGCGCCTTGTTTCACCGTGACACTTTCAATAGCCAGTGTTGCGGGCAGTTGTGAATCTGATTCAAGGTAAATGGCACCATGTAATGTGTTATCTTGTGCTTCACCTATGGTTGGCATTTTATTTAGCCAAAGGTTGCTTTTCATAGTGATGGTCGTAGTAGAGACTTCGACTTGGTTGTCTTGTTGCCATTCTACTTGTGGTGCAGAACAACCCGCTAATGCCACAACACAGGCGGCGAATGCTATTTTTTTCATTACTCTTCTACCTTTGATTTAACCAACTCTTTAAGACTTCAATGTCGTTCTGATATTCGTTGTTAATTTCATCGACCCAATCTGAGATATTCTCCCACCATGCAGGTAGACCCGGTGATTGCGCTTTTTGCGCCACTTGTTGAATTCTCTTCAAACCAATCGAACCTGCAGCCCCTTTGATCTTATGTGCTTCCGAAACAATGTTGGCTTGATCTTTGGCTACCATGTTCGAGTTTAGAATATCCATATAGTCAGGCATCATCTGTTCAAACATCGCAATACTATCGAGCACTGGCTTGGGGCCAACAATATCAACATAAGACTCCAGCATCTCAATATCAAGCAAGCTGGTGTCTATGGTGGTTATTTTAGGTTCAACGATTTGTGCCTCTTCAATCGCCTGCGGAGTATCCGACGGACCGCTCTCTATCAGCTTAGCAATCACATCTTGGATCGCTTTTACCGATAGCGGCTTGCTGATGGCATCGTCCATCCCTTTGTTAAGATACTCTTTCTTGTTGTTAAGCACATTCGCCGTCAACGCCACCAACGGCGGGAGTTCGGAGTACTTCTCACGGTAGTACTTAGCGATATCAAAGCCAGTCATATCTGGGAGTTGAATATCCAGTAACACCAGATCAAACTCTTGTGGATTGAACGCGATCTGAGCCTCTTTACCTGTCATGACGACCGTCACCGTATGGCCTAAACTCTCAAGCAGCGAACGCGCAACCGTAACATTGAGCTCAATATCTTCCACCATGAAGATGTTCAACTGAGACTGTTTTCTTGGCGTCTTCACTAGAGCTTGAGTATCGTGATTCACAGGCACACGAATCGAGACTGTAAAAGTACTGCCGAAGCCCTCTTCACTGCTCACGGTGATGTCGCCATCCATCATATTGATCAGCTGTTTGGAAACCGCCAAACCGATACCTGTCCCAACCGCATGTAAGTTATCGGAACCCGATTTCACTTGGTAATACATCGCAAAGATCTTGTCGATTTCGCTCTCAGGAATACCAATGCCGGTATCTTCAACTTCCATTGTGATATGCGCGAAGTCGTCTTCGATATCTGCACTCACCGTCATTACCACGCCGCCATCTTTGGTGAACTTCATCGCGTTACTCACGAGATTCCACAGAACTTGGCGCAGGCGAGTGCCATCCACTTCAACTGCAGTTGGAAGATCAGATAACCTTTCAAGGTCGAATCTCAGCCCTTTTTGCTCCGCCATCAACGCAGAGATGCTCTCCATCTCAGAGACAAAGTCTTCAAAGTTAATTGGCGTGGGGAAAAGCTCAAGCTTGCGTCGGTCGAACTTATCCATATCAATAATATCGTTAAAGATATTACCGAGCGTGACAGCACTGACTTTAATGGTCTGCATATGTTTGCGCTGCTCTGTGGTCAGTTGACTATCAAGTAGCATACGACTTAAGCCGATAATACCGTTAAGCGGGGTACGCAGCTCATGGCTAATGGTTGAAATAAATGTCGTCTTGTCACGGCTAGCTTTCTCAAGCGACTCTTCGTGCTCTTTGCGCTCCGTGATATCTCGTCCAAAGCCCACTAACCCAAGATGACGACCATCTTTGCTGTAGAAAGGAACTTTGCGCAGTTCAAAATAACTCTTACGTCCATCTGGGTACTCTAACCACTGCTCGTAAGTGACCGCTTGATTATCTGCAAAGACTTTCTCATCGGTCTCAACGACTTGTTGAGCCACCTCTTTGCTATAGACATCCCAAGGTGTTAAGCCAACCAAGTCTTTCTCTGTTTTTCCGGTCAGCTCTTCAACGGCTCGGTTACATCCTGAGAATACGCCATCTTCGTTGCGGTAATAGATAAGGTCAGGAGAAGCATCAATGAAGGAACGCAAAAGCGCCGTTCGCTCTGCCAATTCAAGCTGAGTGCGCTCGCGTTGAAAAACTTCGTTCTCTAGGTCATGCATTGCTTCAGCACGCGCCTCTTCAGCCTTTTCACGCTCTTCGATCTCTTGATTAAGCTTCTCGATATTGAGCTGTAATTTGCTGTTTAGCTCTTGGTCACGCTCGCGCATGTCTCCAAGTTTAGAGACTAATTTAGCGAGACGCTGACGAGACTCCTCTAACTGGTCAACGACGACAGAGAGGAAATAGACGGCCCAAGGGGTGATAACCAGACCAAAGAAAACAGAACGGACAATATCGATATCATCGACACTGCCTTTTAGAGCCAGTGTGATACCAACTTGAACCACAACTGCGAGTGCAACCAGTGCTAATGCGAGGAGAATAGAGAATCGGACGATTCCCAGCTTTACGAGAAGATCTACGTAATACTGGGCAAGATTTTTCATGGGTTTCATTTAAGGCTCCATGCGATAAGACTAGCAATATTCTACCCTGTTTAGGCAGGAGAGGTAAGCTAGCCACATCACATGCAACAACCATATAAGCATTTAACTACGCCTATCTTGGTCTCCTTTTAGACTCATGAGCCAGCGTATGGAAACGCCCGGTTGAGCTAGGGTGAACACTGGTTTGATTGCGTCCATTCGCTTTCGCCTGATAAAGCGCGCTATCCGCCAATGCCACAGCCGACTCCATCTCATCGTCCAAGGTTGGGATGTAAGAAACTACCCCGATACTCACCGTTACCCATTCAGAAACCAGTGATTTTTCATGAACAATGCCTAGGCTTTGAATTTCATCATGGATACGTTGCGCCACTAACTGAGCACCTTCAGTCGCCGTGTTTGGCAGTATGAAAGCAAACTCTTCACCACCATAACGAGCAACACAGTCAGAAGAACGGTTCAATACGCGCTTGAAGGCTTTCGACACCTGAATCAGAGCATCATCACCTTGTTGATGACCATAGAAATCGTTGTAGCCTTTAAAGTAATCGATGTCACATAGCATGATAGTCAATGGTTGTCTTTCTCGAACGTGGAAGTGCCACAGGGTTGAGAGTTGATCATCAAAACGACGACGGTTAGACACTTGAGTCAGACTATCCAAGAAACTCAGGCGTTCTAGCTCTGAGTTCGCTTCTTCAAGTTTCTGCTCAGCTAAATAGCGCTCTGAAATATCGCGGGCCATGATCAATACACCACTGGTACTTGATGCGGGATCTTTAAAGGGTGATTTCACCACATCGTACCAAGTCTGCTCACCATTACTAGAGACGACCTTATCGATGTATCGCAGTGACTTTCCTTGATGAAGAACCTGATGATCAGAGTCTGAAATTCGCATGTACATGCTGTTTGGCACAACATCTTGCAGCCGCTTACCGACCAAATCACTCACCTCAGAAATCCCCAAAGCGGTAACAAACGGTTTATTACACGCTTGATAAACCATATTCTCATTGAAGATGCCAATAGAGTCAGGACTTGCTTCTAAGATACTTTGAAGAATGGTATCTCTTTGAGCTAACGCCACTTCGGTATCTTTACGCTTCTCCATCTCACCGCGCAGTTGCTGCTGCATGTCATGCCAATCCGTCACATCATGACTAATCGAGAGCGTGCCAATTCTCTCGCCATTTCCATCAATCAACACACTTTGATACGTTTCGAGCAGACAGCTTTTTCCATCTTGATCGGTCGTCCAGCTGCGTTGACTGACCCGCCCTTTCTGCGCGCCACTAGACACACTCAGCGTGCCCTCTTCTAATCGACCATGCCAAAACTTCTTAAACGATCGGTTACTGGCGACAAGGCTGCCTCTTTGATCTTTAACGTGGATCAATTCCGATAGTGAATCCAAAACGGTACGAGCAACATTAAGCTCTCGTAACTCTTGAGATTGCTCTTCACTAGAGTATTGGTGCGGCATTGTATAGAGCATCCATACACGTCTACCGCGAAAGATCACTTTACGCCCTTGTACATTGACCTTACAAGATTCGAAATCGGATAGCGCCCACATCAAACATTGTTCAAATGAGTCGCTACTTTGATGATGAGAAAGACATCCAGTGAAGGCCGTTTGACAATCATGGGTTGGATAGCGGAAATGAGTCCCTACTTGGCGGATACCCAATAGTTGCATCGCCTGACGATTCGCGTACACGATTTCACTACTCTTTAAATCGACCATACACAAAGGTGCTGGCGCTATGAGCAGTAGATTTTCGATATGAGCTTGATAACGGGAGTAGAGATACCAACCGAACAAGGTAAACAGCAAAAGGGCAACAATAAACGATCCATAGAACATCGCATTGTCCCACAACCAAATCATCAATGGTTCCATCTACCCTCTATCTGTATAGACCTCTAATAAGGGCGGATCTTATCACTAATCGATCTTTTTATCTCTACATGCCGTTGCAGCTTAATTCGGTGTCGTATTGAGCTGTGGCAAAGTGTAGACAAAAGCTTCGCCATTTTTGCAGCCTTGAGCGCCACTTTTGTCTAGCGAGCGACCAATCTCTGTCATCGCGAGCCAACGGTTCTCACACCACAATGGCGAAAGCAAAGTTGGCCTGCGCGCTGCAGAAGAGACTCGATGATAAATCACCTCCGCCGGAGTACGCTGAATCATCTCCGTGGCAACATCGACATACTCTTCTAGAGAGGGGGCCTCTAACTTACCCGCTTTCCACGCTTTAGCCATGGTACTGCCCTCAACAATATGTAGACCGTGGAGTTTGATTCCGTCCGTACCAACATTTAAAACACGCTCCAAGGTTTCAAGGTTGTCAGCTTTAGTCTCTTTAGGTAGGCCAACGATCAAATGAGTACATACCTTGATTCCCAAAGCTCTGGCACGCTTGGCAATACTCTCGTAGATAGCGAAATCATGACCACGGTTGATACGCTTTAACGTTTGATCATTTGCAGTCTGCAGTCCCAATTCTAACCAGATCTCATAGCCTTGCTTTACATAACCAGCGAGTAATTCTAATACAGAGTCCGGCACACAATCGGGGCGTGTCCCCACACACAATCCAACGATATCAGCCCCCGGTGCTTTCAGTGCCTCTTGATACATATTTTTCAACACCTGAACCTCTGCGTAGGTACTGGTGTAAGCCTGAAAATAAGCGAGATACTTTTTAGCTCGTGCAATTTCACCCGCTCTATCGTTGAGTTGAGCCGCAATACTTTGGACTTGAGTCTCTTCGTCTGCAAACGACGCAACGTTACAAAAAGTACAGCCTCCTCGACCTATGGTTCCATCACGGTTAGGGCAACTGAAACCGCCATGTAGAGTCAGTTTGTGAACCTTTTCGCCATAGCGACGTTGGAGATCTTGACCAATCGTAT
Organism: Vibrio pelagius; assembly: GCF_024347575.1. Taxonomy (NCBI): domain Bacteria; kingdom Pseudomonadati; phylum Pseudomonadota; class Gammaproteobacteria; order Vibrionales; family Vibrionaceae; genus Vibrio; species Vibrio pelagius. The sequence goes on along the minus strand of NZ_AP025503.1, from coordinate 549,296 downwards.
TGACCAATTCGTGTAATTGCATGAGAGGTGCACCAAGCTAAATAAGAATGAATATCAATTTCATCTATGAAAGTTAATTACAGGATTTCATAAATTAAGCCGGGCAGCTTACTGAAAAGCGTTTGCGAGACACCTAACAAATATCAATAAAAATGCAAAAAAACGGCTCTATTTGCCTAATGTTGCACAAATGTTATGCGAAAAATTCAATTCAAAACGAAAAAAATGGTCTACATCGTTCAACTTTCATTGCAATTATCCTTAACAAAATTGTAGGATACTTACACATATTGGCGATTTTTGAGAATTTTATTACAGCTCAAACTTGCTAATAAATCGGTGTTATCCAAATCCCACCTATATAAACCACTAGTTTGTGGTCAAAAAAAAACGGATATCACTAAGGATTGTTTTTCTCGCAAAATTTTTCCTGCGAGAGACAGAAAGGACTCAAACCGCCAACACAGGGCAGGTTTAGACTCATAAATATAAAAGGACAAGGCTGACGAAGTGCAGACTCGTTACGCCTAGATTTAACTGGAAGGATGTATCTATGGTAGATCAAGAGCAGAACTCACAGGGTCTGTATACTCCTGAATTGGAGCATGACGCTTGTGGTATCGGTTTTGTAGCTCACCTCAAAAACCGTAAGTCTCATGAAGTAGTGACCCAAGCACTAGATATGCTAGCTCGAATGGAACACCGTGGTGGCCAAGGCTGCGATCCGTGTTCAGGTGATGGTGCAGGTATCTTGCTGCAAAAACCACACGAGTTTCTACTTGAAGAGACGGTCAAGCTAGGTATTAAGCTGCCATCTTTTGAAAAATATGGTGTTGGTGTTGTACTTTTCCCTAAAGACGAACACAAACGTGCACAGTGTCGCGACATTCTGGAGCGCAATGCACAACGCCTAGAGTTAGAAGTGATCGGCTACCGTGTGTTGCCAACAGATAACTCAATGATCGGCGCTGATCCACTGAGCACAGAGCCTCAATTTGAACATGTGTTTATCTCTGGTGGCCCTGGTATCACACCGGAAGAGCTAGAGCGTAAACTGTACGTTCTACGTAACTACACGGTTCGCGTATGCCTTGAGAGTGTGTCTAACATTGGTGATGACTTCTACATCAACTCTATGTCTTACAAGACGGTTGTGTACAAGGGTCAGCTAACCACTGAACAAGTACCTCAGTACTTCCTAGACTTACAAAACCCAACGATGGTAAGTGCTCTTGCACTGGTTCACTCTCGTTTCTCTACCAATACATTCCCTCGCTGGCGTCTAGCACAGCCTTTCCGTTACATCGCTCACAACGGTGAAATCAACACAGTTCGCGGTAACCTGAACTGGATGAAAGCCCGTGAAGCGATCATCGAATCTGACCTGTTCACTCAGGCAGAGATCGACATGCTACTGCCTATCTGTCAGGAAGGCAGCTCGGATTCATCTAACTTCGATATGGCACTTGAGCTCCTAGTTCTATCTGGTCGCAGCCTGCCACACGCATTGATGATGATGATCCCTGAAGCATGGCAAGAAAACAAAAACATGGATCCAACTCGTCGCGCGTTCTACCAGTACCACGCGAACGTCATGGAACCGTGGGATGGCCCGGCATCAGTATGTTTCACTGACGGTGTTCAAGTAGGTGCAACCCTTGACCGTAACGGTCTACGCCCTTCTCGCTACACAGTGACCAAAGATGACTTCCTAGTAATGGCCTCTGAGTCTGGTGTTGTTGAAATCGAACCAGAAAACGTTGAGTTCCGTGGTCGTCTACAACCAGGTCGTATCTTCGTCGCTGACCTAGAGCAAGGTCGCATCATCTCTGATGAAGAAGTGAAAGACGGCATTGCATCAGCACAACCTTACGAGAAGTGGGTTGAAGAGAACCTACTCAGCCTGAAGAAACTGCCAGATGCGAGCAACGAATTCAGCCAGCCTTCACCAGAGAAACTTCTGCACAAGCAGCAAGCGTTTGGTGTGAGCTCGGAAGAAGTGAACGAAATCATTGTCCCGATGGCGAAAGATGGCAAAGAGCCACTTTCTGCAATGGGTGCCGACTGGCCACTAGCGATTCTTTCGCACCAGTCACAACATCTATCAAACTACTTTAAGCAGCTGTTTGCTCAGGTAACTAACCCGCCTATCGACCCGATTCGTGAGCGTATGGTTATGTCTCTGAACACTTACCTAGGTAAGGATCAGAACCTACTGGCCGAGTCTCCAGAGCACTGTCAAAAAGTAGAACTTGAGTCGCCGGTTCTTTCTAACTCTGAACTTGAGAAGCTACGTGCTATCGATAACGAGCACCTTCAAGCGAAGACGCTAGACATCGTATTCCAAGCAAGCGAAGACGAAGGCAAACTAGAGCGTGCCCTTAAGCGTATCTGTCAGTACGCAGAAGATGCCGTTATCGATGGTTACTCAATCATCCTTCTAACTGACCGCGCGGTTAACTCGAATCACGCTGCAATTCCAGCAATGCTGGCGGTTGGCGCAGTTCACCACCATCTAATCCGTAAGGGTCTACGTGCGAAGTGTGACATTGTGGTTGAGACAGGTGATGCTCGTGAGACGCACCACTTTGCAACTCTAATCGGTTACGGTGCAAACGCAGTAAACCCATACCTAGTTATTGAAACTATGGTTGATCTGCAGCGCACGAAGAAGCTTGATCCAGAGACAAACGTTCGCGATCTATTCGAAAACTACCGTAAGTCAATCAACGGCGGTCTTCTAAAGATCTTCTCGAAGATGGGTATCTCAACACTGCAGTCTTACCACGGTGCACAGATCTTTGAAGCGCTTGGTATCAGTAAATCTGTGGTTGATAAATACTTCACAGGTACGGTTTCACGCATCCAAGGTCTCACGATCGATGACATCGCGAAGGAAGTGCTAGTACGTCACCGTATCGGCTTCCCGACTCGTGAAATCCCAGTACAAGTACTTGATGTGGGTGGTGTTTACCAGTGGAAACAGCGTGGTGAAAAACACCTGTTTAACCCTGAGACAATCTCACTACTACAACAATCTACACGCAACAAAGATTACGCTCAGTTCAAGCAATACGCGAAAGCGGTTGATGACCAAGGCGATAACGCAGCCACGCTACGTAGCCAACTAGACTTTGTTAAAAACCCAGCAGGTTCAATCCCGCTAGAAGAAGTCGAGCCAATCGAAAACATTCTCAAGCGTTTCGCGACAGGGGCAATGTCATTCGGTTCGATCTCTTATGAAGCTCACTCAACATTGGCAGTTGCGATGAACCGCATTGGCGCGAAATCGAACTCTGGTGAGGGTGGTGAAGATCCTATGCGTTTCGAGCGCAAAGAGAACGGTGACTGGGAACGCTCTGCTATCAAACAGGTTGCTTCGGGTCGTTTCGGTGTGACCTCTTACTACCTAACCAACGCCGATGAGCTGCAGATCAAGATGGCTCAAGGTGCGAAGCCAGGTGAAGGTGGTCAATTACCAGGTGATAAGGTGGATGACTGGATCGGTGCAACGCGTCACTCGACTCCGGGCGTAGGTCTAATCTCGCCACCGCCGCACCATGATATCTACTCAATCGAAGATTTGGCTCAGCTGATCTACGACTTGAAGAACGCAAACCGTGCTGGCCGCGTTAACGTGAAGCTAGTATCGGAAGCGGGTGTAGGTACTATCGCATCTGGTGTTGCGAAAGCAAAAGCTGACGTAGTCCTTATCGCAGGTTTTGATGGCGGTACAGGTGCATCACCAATGTCGTCTATCCGTCACACCGGTCTACCTTGGGAGCTAGGTCTAGCAGAAACGCACCAAACGCTTCTGAAGAACGGCCTACGTAACCGTATCGTGGTTCAATCTGATGGTCAGATGAAAACTCCTCGCGACCTTGCAGTAGCAACACTTCTGGGTGCAGAGGAATGGGGCGTAGCAACAGCAGCGTTGGTTGTTGAAGGCTGTATCATGATGCGTAAGTGTCATAAGAACACCTGTCCTGTTGGTATCGCAACACAAAACAAAACGCTACGTGAGCGCTTCGACGGCCGCGTAGAAGACGTCGTGACCTTCTTCCAGTACATGGCAGAAGGTCTACGAGAAGTGATGGCTGAGCTTGGTTACCGCACTATCGATGAGATGGTCGGTCAGTCGCACAAGCTGAAAGTGCGTGAAGACATCCAACACTGGAAATACAAGAACCTCGATCTGTCTCCTGTGCTTCACATTGAGCAAGCTCGTGATGAAGATGGTGTTTACAACCAAACACAGCAGAACCATAACCTAGAAAACGTTCTAGACCGTAAGTTGATTCAAGCTGCTATTCCAGCACTTGAGAAGGGCGAAGCCGTAGACGCAGAGTTCCCTATCATCAACACGGACCGCTCTGCGGGTACTATGCTGTCGAACGAAATCTCTAAGGTATACAAAGACGCAGGTCTGCCTCAACCGATGAACGTCAAGTTCAAAGGTTCTGCGGGCCAATCTTTCGGTGCTTTCCTTGCTAAGGGCGTTAAGTTCGAAGTGGAAGGTGATGCGAACGATTACTGGGGTAAGGGTCTATCTGGCGGTACGCTGGTACTTTACCCAGATGCGAAGTCAACCATCGTGGCTGAAGATAACATCGTTGTAGGTAACGTATGTTTCTACGGTGCGACCTCTGGTGAATCATACATTCGCGGTATGGCGGGTGAGCGTTTCTGTGTGCGTAACTCAGGCGCGAAAGTGGTTGTAGAGGGTGTTGGTGACCACGGTTGTGAATACATGACTGGCGGTGTTGCTGTAATCCTTGGCTCAACTGGCCGTAACTTTGCAGCAGGTATGAGTGGCGGTGTGGCTTACGTTTGGGACAAGTCTGGTGACTTCGAAACTAAGCTAAACCCTGAGTTAGTAGACCTAGATCCTATCGAAGAAGAAGATCGTGAGCTACTGAAAGAGATGCTAACTAAGCAGGTTCAATTCACAGGAAGTGAAGTTGCTCAGTCTTTCCTAGACAACTTTGAAGCAAGCTTAGAGTCAATGGTCAAGGTGATGCCTCGTGACTACAAAGCGGTACTTCAAAAACGTAAGACTGAAGCAGAGCAAGCACAAACGGAACAAGTGGAGGCAGTATAATGGGTAAGCCTACTGGATTTTTAGAGCATGGTCGTGAGCTTCCAAAGAAGCTCGACCCATCAGTTCGTATCGAAGACAACAAAGAGTTCGTACTTAACGAAGAGTTTGGCGACAAAATCAACACACAAGCTTCTCGTTGTATGGACTGTGGTGTCCCTTTCTGCCACAACGGTTGCCCGATTGGTAACATCATCCCAGAGTTTAACGACGCGGTTTACCGTGACAGCTGGGAAGAGGCTTGGAACATTCTAAGTACTACCAACAACTTCCCTGAATTCACAGGTCGTGTGTGCCCAGCTCCTTGTGAGAGCGCATGTGTGCTTGGCATTAACCAAGACCCAATCACCATCTGTAACATTGAGAAGACGATTGTCGAAACTGCGTACCGCGAAGGGTACGCAAAACCTAAAACACCTCGCTCTCGCACAGGTAAAACGGTGGCAATCATCGGCTCTGGCCCTGCAGGTCTGGCAGCTGCTGAACAGCTAAACAGTGCGGGTCACTCAGTAACGGTATTTGAGCGTGATGAAAAAGTTGGCGGCCTACTCCGCTTCGGTATCCCAGACTTCAAACTGGGTATGGACGTGATTGATCGTAAGATCAACCTCATGGCTGAAGCAGGCGTTGAGTTCAAAGTCAATCAACATATCGGTGTTGACGTGAATGCACAACAGCTTCGTCAAGAGTTCGATGTAGTACTACTCACAGGTGGCTCAACGGTTCCACGTGACCTTCCAGTTCCAGGTCGTGAACTAAAAGGCGTTCACTTCGCAATGGAGTTCCTTGGTCAAAACAACCGCCGTGCAAATGACATGGATCTTAAGGGTGAAGAGATTCACGCAAAAGACAAACATGTTGTGGTCATCGGTGGTGGTGATACAGGCTCTGACTGTGTCGGTACCTCTAACCGCCATAAAGCAGCAAGTGTTACTCAGGTTGAGATCATGCCGATCCCACCAGAGAAACGCCCTGCAAACATGCCTTGGCCTCAATACCCAATGATCATGAAGACAACCACTTCTCACGAAGAAGGTTGTGAGCGTCACTGGAACATTCTGACCAAAGAGTTCATCGGTAACGATAAGGGTGAAGTTACTGGTCTACGTATCGCAGACATCGTTTGGCAAGATGCTAAACCAGGTGAGCGCCCAGGGTTTGAAGAAGTAGCGAATTCAGAGCGTGTTATTCCATGTGATATGGCATTCCTAGCGATGGGCTTCCTACACCCAGAACCAACAGGTGTACTTGCTCAGCTAGATATCAAACTGGATGATCGCGGCAACGTGGCGACTGACGGCTTTGCAACCAACCAGAAAGGTGTGTTTGCAGCGGGTGATATGCGTACCGGTCAATCTCTGGTTGTACGTTGTATCAACGAAGGTCGTGAATGTGCGATTGCTATCGATAACTTCCTGATGGGCAACTCAAACCTAGAAGCGAAAGCAAACTCATTGATGCTTTCAGCATAGAATTTTAATAACAATTCCTTCCAAACTTTTGGCCAACACTCTGTGTTGGCCTTTTTTGTTCCTGCAATACAGTACGCTTTTGATTTATCTATTTATCCATTTTTTATGAATTAAGACGAAAAAATGACATGTAACAATAATGATTAATAATCATTATCAATTAGGTTGATAAGTCTAGAAAACACGACAAAACAATAGAAAAAATCACAACTTGGTCATTTTTAGTCCGCATTTACAGATTAATTAACTATTCAAAAACCTCTTCGTCAGAAAGGCAACCACTTGCTATCAATTTTTTAACATGATAAGTATGGAGATCGCTTTAAAAGAACAAAAATCGTTCAAATAAGAAAACCAACATTATCTGCAGGAGCAGTCAGGTTGGTTTCCCCACTCGATGTTGTGAAAGGCTTCACTCGCGAGTGGGATATAAGCTGAGGCTTCGGCACTGTAGTGATACATGCCAAAGGAACCCGCAGTCTCAACTGCAAGCAATCAAGGAAATGATCGAATGAATCAGGAATCTCGCTCGCTTTATGACCGCGAGCATGAACACTCCAGCTGTGGGGTGGGCTTCATCACCGATAAAACTGGTGAACAGACCCATCAATTGCTGTCTCTTGCCCACCAAGCTCTGTGTACTATCCCACATCGTGGAGGTATGAACGCAGAAGGTATTGGTGATGGTGCTGGGGTCAACATTGACCTGTCGATTAACTTTTACCGTCATCTGCTTAAGAGCTCAAATCTTAAGTCTGGCAACTTTGGTGTTGCGAACTTCTTCTTTCCTTTCAATCGTGAACACCATGCTCAAGCAAAACAACTCATAGAAGAAAATCTGACTAAATATCAACTAGATATCGCGCTATGGCGTGAGGTCCCTGTTGACCCATCAGCCGTCAACGACGCGTCACGTCAAGTGCAGCAATCAATCCAGCAAGTGGTGTTTTTAAATGGTAACTTGTCTCGCAGCGCAGATCTTTTCGAACATCAAATCAATCTTGCGTTGGCTGAAATTGAATCTGTAGGCTTCACCGATGATGCTCTGTCTGGTTTCTATCCTCTGTCGATGAGTTCAAAAACTCAAGTTTACAAAGGACGCTTAAACTCTTGGGAAGTCGTACCCTATTTTAGTGATCTTAGCCACCCTGAGCACCACATCACGACTCTATTCTTCCACACACGTTTTTCAACCAACACTGCGCCAGCTACCATGATGGCTCAACCTTTCCGCCGCATGGCTCACAACGGTGAATTGAACACGGACAAGAAAAACCGACTCAGTGAAGATGCCATCGCACGTCAGCAACAGAAGCGAGTGATCTTTCCAAAAGGTCAGTCGGACTCGGCTCGACTCGACCAGACACTGGCGCGCCGCGTCGTTGAAGATGAGCTAGACATAGTGACCGCTGTATTGGCGATGATGCCACCAGCGTGGGAAAACGATGAGCGACTTTCTCCAGAAGTGAAAGCGATGCTTGAGTACTTCAGTCTTTCTGAAGAGAAAAACGATGGTCCAGCAGCTCTTATTTTCTCCGATGGTCAAAAAGTCGGAGCTCGATTAGACCGACTAGGTCTGCGTCCATTGCGTAGCGTTGAAACAGACCGCTACCTTGCAGTGATGAGTGAAGCAGGTCAGATCGACTTTCCTGCCGAAGAGATTGTGCGCTTTGGACGAATTCAAGCCGGTGGCATGATCTACTTCGATCACGCGACAGGTCGTAGCTACGAGACCAAGGAGATCCTCGAAACTCTGGCGAAAGAGCGTAACTATGGCGCTCTACTTGAATCAGCTCGTATTACCCTTAGTGATCTTGAGACAGCCTCCTTAGATAAGGTGACCGAAAATGAAAACTTCAGCGCCTACAGTCGTCATGTGGCCTACTCTCTGAACCAAGAGAGCTTTAAATTCTTCCTCGATCCTATGATTGAGCATGGTGCTGAGAAGATCACTGCGATGGGCTTTGGCCTTGCGCCAAACGTGCTCACCGATGAAGAAGGCGGCATGTCCAAGTACTTTAGCCAACGTTTTGCACAGGTCACCAATCCGCCTCTCGACTCTTTACGTGAATCGGATGGTATGACACTGCGTGTCGCTCTTGGGGCAAAGCCTAATTTCAGCCCAAGCGAATCTGTACAACTGGTGCTCAACTCACCAATTCTACAACCTCAACAACTTGAACAGATTTTCTCGCAAGATCGAATCAAAGTTGAAACATTTGACGCCCTTTTCAATCCAACATTAAATAGCAGAGAAGATAACGCAAAGCGCGTTTCTGAAGCCCTCACCGAACTCTGTGACCAGATTCAGGCTTCGATTGAGAACGGCACCAACATCGTGGTACTCAGCGATAAACAGATTGGCAATGGCAAGGCTGCACTGCCAGCGATTCTTACTGCCACTGCCGTCAACCAGAGACTGATTAAACGCGGCCTGCGTTTCGATGCCAGCGTGATTTACCAAACGGGTCAGGCGGCAAGTAGTCACGATATCGCCTGTCTCTTAGGTTTTGGTATCTCAGCCGTCTGCCCTATCTCTGTCTACCACCGCGCCAAAACACTGTGTAACAACCAATCGATAGAGCAAGGCTTAAAGAACTTCCAAAAAGCCTGCGAAAAATCGCTGATGAAGACCATGGGTAAATTTGGTCTTTGTACGGTAGAAAGTTATATCGGTGGTGAGTTCTTCGAGTCAAACTTCCTTGATACCGACTCAGAACAGCTCAACAGTTTCTTCCCGAATATCAGTTCACCAGTTGGCGGGGCTCAATTTGATGATCTCGCGTGGAGCTCAGCAAAGTGGCACTTTAAAGCCCTAGCGATCAATGAAGAAAATCAGATCCCGTTACTGGGTCTGTTTAAAGAACGTCAAGATGGTGCGGGCCACAGCTTCGGTAATACCGCGGTTCGTGAATACATCAACATGACACAAGAAGAGGTGCGCTACGTTGACCCGGTTGCTGAACAAGCGCTTGAATCGACTGTCGCCACCAGTGAAGACGTCGCGTATAAGAAGACTGGCTATGAGAAGCTCAGTCCTGAAGAGATCGATAAGTTCCAAATAACGCCGGCTTATCGTGCCTTTGCTGATAATTTGTATCGTGAACGTGAAACTCGCCCTGCAACACTGCGTGACATCTTGCTGCTGCCTCTGAACTTCAATCAAGCGCAAAGTGCCGATGAGTTCTCTCACCTGCTCGACCGTTTCCATTTCGAAGGTAATGTGAATTACCTTTGGTCGGGATTAGAGGTGCAAGCTTCTTCAGACATCGCAAATCACTTCATTCTGACGCTCAATAACCGCGAACGAGTTAACTCACTACGAATTGCGATTGAGACCACTTGGTCAGAAAAAGTGGAACATGTCGCAGTTGTCGATGAAACCATTGAACTCACTGCCAAGCCTTCTCTTGAAGCTTTCTTATCTCGCGTCAAAACGACAAGACAACCGATCGCGCTTGAGCAAGTCGAACCCGCTCACCTTATTACACCAGCCTTTGCTTCTGGCGCAATGAGTCACGGCGCCCTGAATGCCAATGCTCACCAAGCCGTAGCGCAAGGTACTAACATCGCTGGCGCGATGAGTAACTCGGGCGAAGGGGGGGAACACTCTTCTCGCTTCAACTCCATCAAATCGAGCAAGATTAAGCAGTTTGCTTCAGGCCGTTTTGGTGTTTGGGTCGGCTACCTTGCAGATCCGCGGCTTGAAGAGATCGAGATCAAAATTGCACAAGGGGCAAAACCAGGTGAAGGTGGTCAGTTGCCATCACCAAAAGTAACGGTAGAAATTGCCGCTGCGCGTGGTGGTACTCCCGGCGTGGAACTTGTCAGCCCACCACCCCACCACGATACCTACTCGATAGAGGATTTAGGCCAGCTAATCCATGACGCGAAAGCCGCACGTGTACGCGTGATCGTTAAGCTCGTATCGTCTGAAGGTATTGGTACCATCGCCGTTGGTGTCGCCAAAGCGGGCGCAGACATCATTAACGTGGCAGGCAACACCGGTGGTACTGGTGCTGCAGCCGTAACCAGTTTGAAGAATACAGGCCGTGCAGCAGAAATCGGTATCGCCGAAGTGCATCAGGCTCTAAGTGAAAATGGCCTGCGCGATAAGGTCACACTGCGTTGTTCAAACGCACACCAAACCGGTATCGACGTAATTAAGTCTGCCATCATGGGGGGCGATTCGTTCGAGTTCGGTACCACAGCACTGATGATGCTCAAGTGCGTCATGGCTAAGAACTGTAATGTGAAATGTCCAGCCGGCCTGACGACCAACCCAGAGTTGTACCAAGGCGATCCACGAGCCCTTGCTCAATACTTCCTTAACGTTGCCCATGAGGTTCGTGAGATCTTGGCTCGCCTCGGCTACAGCAGCTTGCAAGAGATTCGAGGTAAGAGTGAACTGCTTCACCTTGCTAACCACCACAGCATTGTTGGTAAGCTCAATGTGACCGGTTTACTGCGTGAAGTCGACCTTGTTAAGGTTGCGAAACCCGTTTATCTAGAAGCTGACTTCACGCCAGATGACAACCTTATTGAACAGTTACTCGCTGACTACTTTGAACAAGAAGAACGCCACATTGTTCTGGATGCGGGTAAGCTCAATAACCGCAACAAATCAACAGGTGGTCAACTCTCCATCGATATCGAACGTGCACTAAACTACCAAAGCAAGGCGCAGCAACACCCTGCTACACTCACAGCGGCGAATGGTCGTCGCTTCTTTGATGCCGAGTCTATCGTGGTAAAAAGCCATGGCAGCGCAGGTCAAAGTTACGCTGCATTTAACAACAGCGGTCTGGTCATGGAGCACACGGGTACCTGTAACGACGGTGTCGGTAAAGGCTCAAGCGGCGGTCATATTGTGGTGCGTTCACCAAGCCAACGTAAATTGAAAGCAGGTAACAACGTTCTGATCGGCAACTTTGCTCTGTTTGGCGCAACTGGCGGTCAAGCCTTTGTCCAGGGTGAAGCGGGCGACCGTTTTGCAGTGCGTAACTCTGGTGCGGTTGCTGTTGTTGAAGGGGTTGGTGACTTCTGTTGTGAATACATGACTAACGGTTCCGTAATCAACCTTGGAGGCTTTGGTAAGGGCTTCGGCAACGGTATGTCTGGTGGTATTGCTTACCAGTATGACATCGATGGTCAGTTCGTAAATAGCTGCAGCGCCGACTCGGTACTCACCGTGCCTTTGATTGAACAAAACCCAGGGTACGAAGAAGCGCTTAAGTGGCATTTAGAACAGCATGTTCGCTTTACGGGTTCACACAAGGCGCAGCGTATCCTCAAAGATTGGCCGACCAGCCGCACCTTGTTCACGCTTGTGGTTCCATTTGCTCTGCTACATAGCCAACATCCTGAAACGATTCTGAGTTCTCACACGCGTAAGCAGATGCTGGAAGAGCTTATCCAAGGCCAAGCGAATAACCTAATCGAAGCGGTGCACTTTGCCTACCGTGATCAAAAAGCTCTGGCCAATGGGTTGAGCCCACAATATGGCGACATGGATACTCCACTGATCTGCGATCTATTAACCCACAGTGGTGTGTTGCATCGAGCTCACCAACTGGCTAAAAACAGCACCAGTGATGCTCAAGTGATTCAACGTATGTTTGAGCTGAAAGATAAAAAGCTCTACGACCAACTGCTTAAAGACGTTAAAGAAGCGGTTTCGAACTACAGTGATGACGAGCTTTCAGTGCTACTCGCTAACAAGCGTATTCAAGACTATAAGGCTTCACTTGAGAGACGCGATGTGTGGGACACCCACAGCCGCGGCACGACCGTATGGATCATGGCAAGAGAACAAGATATCAGCAAAGAGATGAAAGCGATTGAACCAATCAATCAGCGCTTAGCAACACTTTACTGCTACACCTTTGCCGATGTGATCCGTGAGCAGATCGAACAAGCAAAACAAACAGAACAAGAAGCCCATATAGCCTAAGGACAGGCAGATAAATCAGTAGGAAGAAAAATGAAAGTACCTCATTTGCCACAAGATATACCATTTAATGAAGACCAAAAGACTTGGTTGGCGGGCTTCTTTTCAGGCCTTCATTCACGCCTTTTGGTTAAGGAAGAGTCCGTTGTACATGCGGAGTCTAAGCCTCAAGTAAAAGGGCTAACTATCCTCTATGGTTCACAAACAGGTAACGCAGAGAGCGTTGCCTATGACACGGCAGAGAAAGCCAAAGAGTACGGCTTAACTGCAACTGTTCAAGATATGGATGACGTTGACGCGCAAGTCTTTGTTAAGTCATCGCGTATTCTGATTGTCACCAGTACCTATGGTGAGGGTGAACACCCAGATAACGCAGAGACACTGTGGGAAACCATGAGCAGTGACAATGCACCTCAACTTAGTAATACCTACTTCTCAGTTCTGGCTCTGGGTGACACCAGCTATGATGATTTCTGTCTGGCTGGTAAAGAGTGGGATGAGCGATTGGTTGAGCTTGGGGCAACTCGCGTGACTGACCGTGTCGACTGTGACATCGACTTTGAACAACCTGCAGAAGAGTGGATGATCGCTACCCTACCGGCTATCGCGGCACAAGGCGAAGATAGCGAAGCGGTATCTGGTTCATCACCATCTGCGAAGCAAAAATCCAAGTACGGTCGTAAGAACCCTCTGCAAGCAACACTGAAACATAAGCGGGTGCTGACCAAGCAAGGCTCAAGTAAAGAGATCGTACACTATGAGCTTTCACTAGAAGGCTCGGGCGAGTTCTACAAACCGGGTGATGCTCTTAATGTGATCCCAGAAAACCAACCTGAGCTAGTGAGCGCGCTACTCGATCACTTCCAGTTCAGTGGTGATGAGAAGCCATCATGGAATGGCGAAAACCACAGCTTGCGTGAGCTGTTCACCTGTTACCTAGATATCCGAACGCCATCAAAAGAGCTAGTCAAAGCTCTCGCAGAAGCAGCCAGCGATCACCGAGTGATCCAGATGCTAGGCAGTGACGATACCAGTGCACTCAATGACTTCCTTTGGGGTAAAGATATCCTCGATCTTGTGAAAGCTTACCCAACCGTGTCGTTGTCACTGGCTGAGATTTTATCTTTACTAAGACCAATTGCACCACGCGCTTACTCGATCTCATCCAGCTTAAACAAACATAATGATGAAGTTCACCTCACCATTGGCAGCGTGCGTTACAACAATGGTGAAAGAGACTACAACGGTACTTGTTCGACATGGCTTGCAGATCTTGTTGACGAAGGTAAGAAAGTCCCTTGTTACTTTGCTCCAAACAAAAACTTTGCGGTTCCTGAAGATGATAAAGCGCCAATGATCATGGTCGGTCCAGGGACAGGTATCGCGCCATTCCGCGCCTTCCTTGAGGAGCGTGAAGTGCAAGCGTCCCCTGGTGACAACTGGTTGATCTTTGGTGACCGCAATAGCGCTACCGATTATATCTACCAAGAAGAGATCGAAGCTTTACAGCAAAAAGAGGTACTGACTCGACTTGATCTCGCGTTCTCACGTGACCAAGAACAGAAGGTGTATGTACAAGATAAGATGCGCGACAGCGGCGCTGAACTATTTGCTTGGCTAGAACGTGGCGGGTACTTCTTTGTCTGTGGCGATGCCTACTACATGGCGAAAGACGTCGATAAAGCGCTGCATGAGATTATTGCCGAGCATGGCGGTCTCGATGACGATGGCGCTAAAGCGTACGTCAATCAGCTCAAAAAGCAGAAACGCTACGTGCGTGATGTCTACTAGGTCTTTTAGTCCGAGGTAACACAAAAAAATAAAAGGATCTCATTAGGGATCCTTTTTCCTTTTTAAGTCATATAATTAACCCTTAGTATTATGATACCAATCGTAGTAAATAATTGCTCACCCTAGCTTGTTAAAATGCTCGATAACTGCGTTAGAATTTTTGATTGTAGAATAACTACTTATCGAAAAATTCCGCCTTGTTCTCAAGCCTTTTTCCTGCGCTATTTTTGATCACTTACTTACTGTGATTGGTATGACGATCATCAATGGGATAAGCCGTATACTCCCATTAAAGACAAAGGAGAAAATAATGAAAAAAGTCGTCTTGCTCTCCGCCCTTCTTATCGGACTCTCAGGCTGTAGCCAAGGAAATCAAACAATGGAAGACAGAACTAAAAACCCATGTGGCGACAAGCCTAACTGTGTCTCAACTCAAGATTCTCGTGAGCAACACAGCATTGCTCCATTTACTCTCACTGATGGCGTCAGCCTGTCTCAGATTGAAGCGGTCATATTGCAGCAACCTAGAACCAAAACAGCCGTAAAGAATGACGATTACTTACGTGTCGAATTTACCAGCAAGATCATGCGTTTTGTCGATGACTTAGAACTCAAAATTGAAGGCAATAATCTTTTGGTTCGTTCAGAGTCTCGTACCGGTCATTCGGACTTTGGCGTGAACCGCAAACGCGTGGATACCTTAAGAGCAGAGCTGACAAAAGCTGGGCTTATTGAGTAATCATACCCGCAGTTGTGATACCGAAGAGAAGTGCACAAGTGCTGTCGCTTGATGCTTCTCTTCCATGCTACAATTTCACCCTATTGTAAAAACAACCTTATTAAGAGACTACACATGAAAATCGGCATCATTGGCGCAATGGAGCAAGAAGTTGCGATCCTAAAATCAGCAATCACAGAGATGACAGAAGTGAAGAAAGGCGGCTGTACCTTTTTCTCAGGTCAGTTAAATGGTGTTGATGTTGTGTTACTGCAATCTGGCATTGGTAAGGTAGCTGCGGCGGTAGGTACTTCTATCCTACTAAGCGAATATCAACCAGACGTGGTTTTAAACACTGGCTCTGCAGGCGGTTTTGATTCAACACTTAACCTAGGCGATGTGGTTATCTCTACTGAAGTTCGTCACCACGATGCAGACGTGACTGCATTTGGTTACGAGATCGGCCAAATGGCAGGTCAACCAGCGGCATTCCAAGCAGATGCGAAGCTAATGGACGTTGCTGAGAAAGCACTAGCACAAATGGAAGACACACACGCAGTACGCGGTCTAATCTGTACTGGCGATGCCTTCGTGTGCACGGCTGAGCGTCAAGAGTTCATCCGCAAGCACTTCCCATCTGTAGTAGCGGTTGAGATGGAAGCCTCTGCAATCGCACAAGCTTGTCACCAATTCGAAGTACCGTTTGTTGTGGTACGCGCAATCTCTGACGTAGCAGACAAAGAGTCACCAATGAGCTTTGAAGAGTTCCTACCGCTAGCAGCGAAGAGCTCTTCTGAGATGGTGATTAAAATGGTAGACCTACTTAAATAAGTCACTCAAAATGCAAACACTGTTTGATCAGGTATTTGCAAATGGCGTGCTCCTCGTTATGTGGGGAGCACTGCTCTTTCATTTAATCTTACCGATTCCTCACTCTGCTCACCCAGTTACCCTCTGGCACAAGTTCGCTGAACAGCTCGCCAACAAGGTCAACAATCATCGCAACTACTCACAGAGCTTAATCTCTGGAACCTTAGCTTGGTTGTTGATGTGTTTTCCTGCGCTCATTCTGCTTATCGCCCTCAAGCCTCTGATGTGGCAGCCACAACTATTTGAACTTGCCCTTCTGTTGCTTGCCATCGATTGGCGCAACAACGAGAAGCTTGCAAGCCAACTGATTCGCGCACTCAGTCAGGATAATAAGCCGCAAGCACGTAAACTGCTCGCGCCTGTGGTTAATCGACAAACCGATACGCTGTCTACATTGGGACTTGGAAAAGCTTCTGCCGAAACTCTGATTATGGGTTACGGTCGCAACGTCATCTGCGTGCTCTTTTGGTACGCCATTGGTGGAGGCATTGCGGCACTCATGTACCGTTTAACCGCAGAGTTAGCGCGCGCTTGGTCACCAAGCAGACAACGCTTTGCTCCATTTGGTTCCAGCGTAGTGAAAGTGGTCGCGGTTCTAGAGTTTATTCCATTACGACTCTTTGCCTTGATGATTGTGGTAGGTCACAACGCAAGTAATACCTTCTCAATGATGCTGACTCAGAGCCGCTCTTGGCCACTGCCTGGCCCTGCTTGGCTCATCACTTCAGCAGGTAATAAACTCGAACTATCACTCGGTGGTCCCGCAATCTATGACGACGTTAAAGCGGTAAGAGCCAAACTAGGTGGGCGAATAGCGCCATCGGCGCTGCATCTAGCCCAACTGCAAAAAATGCTCGCTTGGCGAATACTGGCGTGGCTACTGATTCAAAGCGCTCTATTACTGATTATTCACCAAGGGATTTAATGTGAAGTTTTCTTCCTCTTGTACAGCTATCTCTGTACTTTCACTCTGTTTATGGCAATCCAATGCGTTGGCACAAACTCATAGCGAGGCAAAGCGTGTCATCAGCCTTGCCCCACACGCTACAGAGTTGGCTTACAGTGCAGGACTTGGTGACAACTTGATTGCAGTGAGCGAAAAAAGCGACTACCCACCCGAAGCTGATAAGCTGCCTAAGGTCGCCAACTATCAAGGGATAAAGGTCGAGAAGATCATTGCGCTTCAGCCCGACCTGATTCTGGCTTGGCCTGCTGGCAACCCCCCGAGAGAGCTTGCGAAACTCAAACAATTTGGCTTTGAGATCTACTACTCACAAACCAAGAGCCTAGATAGCATCGCCAGTAATATTGAGCATCTCAGTCAATACTCTAGCGATCCTAGCGTTGGACTCAGTAATGCCAAAGCTTATCGAAACCAGCTTGAACAACTCAAGTCTAAGTATCAAGACGCCGAACCTGTTCAATACTTCTACCAACTGAGTGAAAAACCTATCATCACAGTTGCACAAGGTCACTGGCCAAGTGAAGTCTTTGAGTTCTGTGGTGGCCAAAACATTTTCGAAGACGCTGCGACCTCTTACCCACAAGTGAGCATTGAACAAGTGGTGCTTAAAAAGCCGGAAGTTATCTTCACCTCTCGCCATGCCATTGAGAACGGCACCATGTGGAGCGATTGGGGCGATGAGATCCCTGCGGTTGAAAAAGAGCAAATTTGGTCACTCAATTCTGACTGGATAAATCGCCCTACGACACGAACACTACACGCTATCCAACAGGTGTGTGATTACTTTGATAAAGCACGTCAAAATCGCTAACTATTTGATGCGATTTTTCGTACAATTCGCCGTATACCTGTCCCTACAATTTAAATAAGAGCATCAGTATCATGGACTCCATGCTGCTTTACTTTATCGACTTATTCGGTACGGCTATTTTTGCCATCTCTGGCGTATTTGTCGCTGGCCGCTTGAAAATGGACCCATTTGGTGTCGCAGTTCTAGGCAGTGTGACTGCTATTGGTGGTGGTACGATTCGCGATATGGCGTTGGGTGCCACTCCTGTATTCTGGATCACCGATACCACTTATTTGTGGGTTATCCTTATAACCTGTCTGCTGACAATGATCATCGTAAGGCGTCCCAAGCGTCTCCCTTGGTGGATTCTACCAGTGTGTGATGCGGTCGGTTTGGCTGTGTTTGTTGGTATTGGTGTAGAGAAATCGCTGAGCTATCAAGACTCTGCACTGGTCGCGATCATCATGGGTGTGATTACTGGCTGCGGCGGCGGTATTATCCGCGATGTATTGGCGCGAGAAGTACCAATGGTCCTACGAAGTGAAGTCTATGCCACAGCATGTATCATCGGCGGCGTATTCCACACAACGGCTCTTAGCATGGGGCAAGATTCCGAGACAGCTTTCCTAGCCGGTGTCTTCTCTACCCTATTGATTCGCTTGGGAGCCATTCGCTGGCATCTATCTCTGCCAACATTTGCCCTCAATAAATAGTGCTCTAAGTGCTTGAACCTAAGAACAAAAATCAAAGGCTCTCCAGAGCCTTTTTTTGTACCTGTCGTTCTAGTGGTTGCACGCAAGCTTGCTCTACGTAAAACAAAACAGATTAAATAAAGCTTTTTATTTACTTAGTCATTTTTTGAACTATATTAGTAAACAAATATATTTATAAAGTTATTTATTTACTAATTAGAGAACACTGGAGGTTCCCATGCAGGCTTATGTTGAACACGCAAATATCACCGTCAGTAATATTGATGACGCCGTCCAATTTATCCAAACCGCAATCCCTGAATTTAAAGAGCGCCATCGTGGACAAACGAATTATCGCTGGTGCCATATTGGTACTGACGACAGTTATATCGCCCTTCAAGAGGTGGTTGAGAGAGAACAAACCGATCGCTCCCCTTATCTAGATGTGGGTATTAATCACATTGGTATCGTTGTTGATGACGTTGATCGTGTTGAGAAACGCTTATTAGCTGCTGGCTATGAACAGAACGATATCGGAGAGGACAACCCGTTTCGCAAGCGCGTCTATTTTTACGATGCAAGCGGTGTTGAGTGGGAGTTCATTGAGTACCTTACTCAAAATGCTGAAAACAAAAATCGCTACGAGGATTAACCAATGAGTCAGATCGGTATTGTTTTCTTCTCTAAGTGTGGTGCAACGAAAGCTGTCGCCCAAGCCCTCGCCGAAGGTGTCGAGGCTCAATCTCAATCCATCACCATGATTGAGGTTTTACCCAGTGAAATTGTAGAAGGTCGCTACATCAACGAGCAAAAAATCAAGCAGCTTGGCGAGTGCGAGGCGATTGTATTTGGATCACCGACTTACATGGGAAGCCCAGCCGCACAATTCAAGGCATTTATGGACGCCAGCAGTGATCCTTACTGTGCTAAAGCTTGGCGCAATAAATTCGCCGCAGGCTTTACCACGGGCGGCAGTCTCAATGGAGAGCAACAACAAACACTATTGAGTTTCTTCACACTGGCGTGTCAGCATGGAATGTTATGGATTGGGCTTGATGCCTCTAAGCATACCGATGATTTAGGCCTCAATCGCACAGGCTCTAACATTGGCTTAGTGTCGAGTATCGATGATGGTGAAGGTAACGTAAATGCCAATGACCTACTCACTGCTCGCTACTACGGAACCAGGATCGCAACTCTGGTTCAAGAACTGGCAAGTAAACAGTAGAGCCGAAGGTCTGATTGAGATAAGTTGGGAGTATTATTCCCAACTTTCATCAATAACCCTATGCTACTTGAAGGTATTGAAACACTATTAGTACTCAGTAAAGCAAAAACCATGAGCCGTACTGGCAGCCTGTTGTACATCAGTCAGTCAGCGGTCAGTAAACGGATTGCCAACTTAGAAAAGAAGTTAGGTAAAAAGCTGATCGAACCCAATGGGCGACAGATTAAGCTCTCTCCGGACGGCGTTGCTCTTATCGAGAGTATCGGTCCCGCATTCAATGAACTACGTGGACTTATCTACGAACAACAAGAGCTAGAAGATACCACGCTAATCACCTTAGATAGCTCTAAATCACTGATTGCCGGCTACCTCGGTAAGATGATGGGCGACTTTATCCAGCACGATAAATACATCACTATCACCACCAACCACACACCTCGGATCATCGAGCGAGTGCAATCAGGGAAAGCGACGCTAGGATTGTGTGCTGGGGTACTTCCCCCTCACCACGGACTGATGACCTTTCATCTTTTTGACGAACCATTCTACATTGTAAGTTCAACGCATTTAGAGCGTCTACCAGAGCGTGTCATCACCAATGATATGACCAACCCAGCCAATAGCTATCAACTGTCAGTGCTTGAGAAGTTTGGTGTTAAACCACTAATGGAGATGGATGCCTATACCGCAGCCGCGCAGCTAGCATTAGGTGGAACCGGTCCTGCATTGATTCCTCTATCAATCGTCAAAACGCTCAACATTGCTCCTCAGTATCTGTTCAGTTTTAAGGAGCTCAAAAATTTGATTCGCCCGATTCACATCTGCGTGCGACCAAATAGCTATCAATCACCGCGAGTTAAAGCACTGATAGAATCCATTGTTGATGCTGTTCCCAAAGGAGTTTAGAAGCCATCAACATTGACATCACGATCACCAAAGGGCGGATCCACTTTTGTCCTTTGGTAACCACAATCTTGGCACCTAATTGTGCGCCAATAAAGCCACCGACAGCCATCACTAAACCGAGTTCCCAAATTGGTAGGCCAGCAATAATGAAGAAGATCAATGCGGCAATATTCGATGTAAAGTTCAGCACTTTGGTACGCGCAGTCGCATCCACTAAAGAAAAGTGACCAATTGCGACAAAGCAGACTGTGAAGATAGAACCGGTGCCCGGTCCAAAGAAGCCATCATAAAAACCCACACCACCACCAACACACAGCGCAAACATCGCCTCCGATACACGTTGCTTCCCTTCGCTGGTCTTAGTTTGTGGGGCTAACAGAAAGTAGAGTGAGATAGCGATCAGTAGTAGTGGGATCAAGCTAGTGAGTAAACTCGCGTCGATATACTGGACTAATTCGGCACCAATAGCAGAACCAATAAAGGTACATAAGATTGCAAAACGCATCTCTTTGATACTGACGATGCCATTACGGACAAAGTACCAGCTTGCAGAAAAACTACCGAAAGAGCTCTGCAGTTTATTAGTCGCCAACGCTTGAGTCGGCGGAACGCCTGCGGCCAAAAGCGCCGGGAGTGTTAACAGTCCACCACCACCAGCCATCGCATCAATAAAGCCTGCCGCTGTCGCGACAAAAAACAGTATCGCTAGAATCTCAATGGTAATGTCCATGTGTCTCACTCCTTAACGTTGAGAGCACAAATTACCACCGTTACAAAAATGAAAACAACGAAACACGAGACAGTAATCTATTCCATATTTTCATCATTTCATATCTCGCCAAACTAGCAGGCATAAAAAAGGTCGCTCAATTGAGCGACCTTTGCGGCATTTATATCCGTTTAACAGAGATTACGCTTCAGAAGCTTTCACTTGAGCGTGTAGTTCTTGTACTGAAGTGACGCTTGTTTTCGCGTCAGCTGTGTGAGCCATACACGTTGCGAACGCTGCGTTTAGCGTTGTGGTGTAGTTCACTTTCTCAGCTAGAGCACCACGACGAAGTACTTTAGAGTCTTCAATCGCTTGACGACCAGCAGCCGTGTTCACGATGTAGGTGTACTCGTTGTTCTTGATACGGTCAAGAATATGAGGACGACCTTCGTGTACCTTGTTCACTAGACGTGGGTTGATGCCCGCTTCACCAAGGATAACCGCAGTGCCGTGGGTTGCATCTAGTTGGTAACCAAGCTTAGACAGCTTAGATGCCAAGTCAACAACACGCTCTTTATCGCCTTCACGAACAGAAAGTAGCGCACGACCGCCTTCAGGATAAACATTGCCACAACCCAATTCTGCTTTCGCGTAAGCTTCAGCGAACGTTGCACCAACACCCATAACCTCACCGGTAGAGCGCATTTCTGGGCCTAACAGTGGGTCAACACCTGGGAACTTGTTGAACGGCAGTACTACTTCTTTAACAGAGTAGTAAGGTGGGATGATTTCTTTGGTGAAGCCTTGAGCTTCTAGAGATTGACCCGCCATAACACGTGCTGCAATTTTAGCGATTGGTGCGCCAGTTGCTTTCGATACAAACGGTACTGTACGCGCTGCACGAGGGTTCACCTCGATTAGGTATACTTTGTTGTTTTTAACCGCAAACTGCGTGTTCATTAGACCGCGAACACCTAGCTCGAATGCTAGCTTTTCAACTTGCTCGCGCATTACGTCTTGGATTTCTTGGCTTAGCGTGTATGCAGGAAGAGAACATGCTGAGTCACCTGAGTGAACACCCGCTTGTTCGATGTGCTCCATGATACCGCCGATAACTACGCGCTCACCGTCACAGATAGCATCGATATCGACTTCAACTGCATCGTCTAGGAAGCTATCTAGTAGAACTGGAGATTCGTTTGATACGCTAACCGCTTCGTTGAAGTAGCGACGTAGGTCTTGCTCGTCGTATACGATTTCCATCGCGCGACCACCCAGTACGTAAGAAGGACGTACAACCAGTGGGTAGCCGATTTCACGTGATTTCTCTACCGCTTGCTCCATTGTTGTTACTGTCGCGTTTTCTGGCTGTAGAAGACCTAGACGGTCAACCGCAACTTGGAAACGCTCACGGTCTTCTGCACGGTCGATTGCGTCAGGGCTAGTACCGATGATTGGCACGCCAGCCGCTTCAAGTGCACGAGCCAGTTTAAGAGGTGTTTGACCACCGTACTGAACGATAACGCCTTTTGGCTTCTCAACACGAGCGATTGCTAGTACGTCTTCCAGTGTTACTGGTTCGAAGTATAGACGGTCAGATGTGTCGTAATCCGTTGAAACAGTCTCAGGGTTACAGTTAACCATGATAGTTTCGTAACCATCTTCACGTAGAGCTAGTGATGCGTGTACACAACAGTAGTCAAATTCGATACCTTGGCCGATACGGTTTGGACCGCCACCAAGAATCATGATCTTGTCTTTATCTGTTGGGTTAGCTTCACACTCGTCATCGTAAGATGAGTACATGTAAGCCGTATCTGAAGAGAACTCAGCCGCACACGTATCAACACGCTTGTACACTGGGTGGATATCGTACTGGTCACGTAGACGACGGATTTCGCTTTCCGCAACACCTAGAATCTTAGATAGGCGAGCATCAGCAAAACCTTTACGCTTCAGTTTGTTAAGCTCTTCTTTGTTCAGACCTGCAAAGCCTTTCGCTTTAAGCTCTTGCTCAAGCTTCACGATGTCTTCGATTTGAACTAGGAACCAACGGTCGATTTGCGTTAGATTGAATACACCATCGACTGACATACCCGCACGGAATGCATCCGCGATGTACCAAATACGCTCTGCGCCCGCTTCTTTTAGCTCGTGACGAATTGTTGTTAGTGCGTCTGGCGCATCTAGGTCAACCATTTCGTCAAAGCCAGTCGCGCCAACTTCTAGGCCGCGAAGTGCTTTTTGTAGCGATTCTTGTTGGTTACGGCCGATAGCCATAACTTCACCAACAGACTTCATTTGCGTTGTTAGACGGTCGTTAGCACCTGCAAATTTCTCGAAGTTAAAACGAGGAATCTTAGTTACTACGTAGTCGATGGTTGGTTCGAATGATGCTGGTGTTGCGCCACCCGTGATGTCATTTTGCAGTTCATCTAATGTGTAACCCACAGCCAGTTTCGCTGCAATCTTAGCGATTGGGAAACCTGTCGCTTTAGAAGCTAGAGCAGAAGAACGAGATACACGTGGGTTCATCTCGATGATAACCATACGGCCATCTTTCGGGTTGATACCAAACTGTACGTTTGAACCACCTGTTTCAACACCAATCTCACGCAGTACCGCTAGAGATGCGTTACGCATTAGTTGGTATTCTTTGTCTGTTAGCGTCTGAGCTGGTGCAACTGTGATTGAGTCACCCGTGTGGATGCCCATTGGGTCGAAGTTTTCAATCGCACATACGATGATACAGTTGTCCGCTTTATCACGAACCACCTCCATCTCGTACTCTTTCCAACCGATTAGAGATTCATCGATTAGAAGTTCGTTTGTTGGAGAAAGGTCTAAACCGCGACGACAGATCTCTTCGAACTCTTCTTTGTTGTATGCGATACCACCGCCAGTACCACCCATAGTGAATGATGGACGGATGATACAAGGGAAGCCAACCATATCTAGAACAGCGTAAGCTTCTTCCATGGTTTTCGCAGTGTCAGCACGTGGACACTCAAGGCCGATAGACTTCATCGCCTTATCGAAACGAGAACGGTCTTCTGCTTTATCGATAGCGTCAGCCGTTGCACCAATCATCTCTACACCGAACTCTTCAAGAACGCCGTGCTTCTCAAGATCTAGTGCACAGTTAAGAGCCGTTTGACCACCCATTGTAGGTAGAACTGCGTCTGGCTTCTCTTTCGCAATGATGTTGCGAACAACTTCCCATTGGATTGGCTCGATGTAAGTTGCATCAGCCATATCTGGGTCAGTCATGATGGTCGCTGGGTTCGAGTTTACTAGAATAACTCGGTAACCTTCTTCGCGAAGCGCTTTACAAGCTTGAGCACCAGAGTAATCGAACTCACATGCTTGGCCGATAACGATCGGGCCAGCACCTAGAATTAGAATACTTTTAATGTCAGTACGTTTTGGCATTGTCTACTACTCCGAATTACGCTGTGTGCTTTTTAATTAGTTCAATGAAGTGGTCGAATAACGGCGCCGCGTCTTCTGGACCTGGGCTCGCTTCTGGGTGACCTTGGAAGCTGAATGCTGGCTTATCTGTGCGGTGGATACCTTGTAGAGAACCATCAAATAGCGACTTGTGCGTTGCACGTAGGTTTTCAGGCAGCGTCTCTTCATCTGCAGCAAAACCGTGGTTTTGTGAAGTGATCATCACAACATTACGATCTAAGTCTTTAACTGGGTGGTTTGCACCGTGGTGACCAAACTTCATTTTCACCGTCTTCGCACCAGAAGCTAGTGCTAGGATTTGGTGACCAAGACAGATACCGAAGATTGGTAGACCTTTCTCTAGGAATACTTTTGTCGCTTCAATTGCGTAAGTACATGGTTCTGGGTCACCAGGGCCATTTGAAAGGAAAACACCGTCTGGGTTTAGTGCGAGAACTTCTTCCGCTGACGTTTCAGCTGGAACCACTGTTAGGCGGCAGCCGCGGTCAACAAGCATACGTAAGATGTTGCGTTTTGCACCGAAGTCGTAGGCAACAACGTGATATGGCAATTCTGAGTCTGCTTTCGCTTCAGGAAGTCCACCCGTAAGCGTCCACGAACCTTGTTTCCATTGATACGCTTCTTTTGTTGTAACTTCTTTCGCAAGGTCCATACCTTTTAGGCCTGGGAATTCTTTCGCTTTAGCTAGCGCTAGAGCCTCGTCGATGTTGTTACCCGCTACGATACAACCGTTTTGAGCACCCTTCTCGCGAAGAATACGCGTCAGCTTACGAGTATCGATATCAGCAATACCAACAACGTTTTGCGACTTAAGGTAATCAGAAAGGGATTGTTCATTACGGAAGTTAGAAGCGATAAGAGGGAGATCGCGAATCACAAGGCCTTGAGCGTGGATTGAAGAGGATTCTTCGTCTTCGGAATTGGTTCCGGTATTGCCAATGTGAGGGTAAGTAAGCGTTACAATTTGTTGAGAATAGGAAGGATCAGTGAGGATTTCTTGGTACCCCGTCATCGAGGTATTAAAAACGACTTCACCAACAGCAGAACCGTCTGCGCCAATGGATTCACCGTGGAATACTGTCCCATCTTCTAGGACTAGCAATGCTGACTTTTTCAAGACAACCTCCAGAAATAAAAATGCATTTAAATTGATTTAATTTGCAAATCTACCTTCCTGCAACACCCAAAAGTGCGTGTTTATGGAAATTAGACAAATTGGCGGTATTTTAGTGATGCCCGTGATTTGTGTCAACATTTAACGCAAAAGAAATTAAACATTTGTAGCCACTTATCCAACTTTCTCTTTTAAAGCTCCAAAAGTACTAGTTTCACAGGGCTAACACAGAGAAATTGAGATTTTTTCAACTCTCGATGTCATTTCACTCTAAGTTACACTGATAGAAATATTGATAAGAAAACGCAAACGTTAAATAAGAAGAGAAAATAACAAATAAAGACAAACTCAAACAAAAAACAACCAAAACAAGACAAAAAACACAACAAACCAAGCGTATTTCCACGACCTTAGTGAAGTTTAATTATCATTAGAATGGGCTAAATAAACAAAGCGCCGGCAATTGCCAGCGCATAATTATCTATTTACAGTTCGTTCAAACCCAGCACATCTGTCATGGTATAAAAGCCTGCAGGTTTACTATCTAACCAAACCGCCGCCTTGATCGCACCGTTCGCAAAAGTCATACGATCGGTTGCTTTGTGGGTAATTTCGACACGCTCACCAATATCTGCAAACATTGCTGTGTGCTCACCAATGATGTCGCCGGCACGAATGGTTGCAAAACCGATCTCATCTTTAGTGCGCTCACCGGTAATGCCTTCACGAGCCCAAACCGCAACGTCATTCAGATCATTACCCATAGCTCCGGCAATCGCTTCGCCCATACCAATCGCAGTGCCTGATGGCGCATCGACTTTATGACGATGGTGCGCTTCAACAATTTCAACATCACAGTAATCACCCATTACCTTGGCCGCTTTCTCAAGCAGCTTGAATACTAGGTTAACACCAACACTGTAGTTGGGAGCCATAACAATTGGCATCTCTTTAGACGCAGCGGCAATCACTTGTTTCTCTTCTTCAGAGAAGCCAGTTGTACCAATCACAAGCTTTTTGCCATGCTTCTTGCACAGTTTAATGTTCGCTAGAGTGCTGACAGGCGCAGTAAAGTCGACGATGACGTCAAACTCTTCTACCACTTTTGCTAGATCATCAACCAAGGCAACCTCAAAGCGACCTTCACCACACAGCTCACCGATATCAACACCGACCAGCGATGACTCTGGGCGCTCTGAACCAGCACCAACCGTCGCATCTTTGTTTTGGTGAGTAGCTTTCACCAAGTTACGGCCCATGCGACCTGCTGCTCCTGCAATTGCAATTCTTACCACTGCATTTATCTCCATTGTTTGGTTTGTCCCCTGCATACATTCGCAGAGCGACTCAAGTTCACTATCTCTTTAAACTAACAACAATCTCAGACTCAGGCTAGCCCTTACGAGTACTCTTTTACTACACGCTGTAAAATCGGCACGTTTGCTTCTGGGAATTCGTAGTCTGGCAATGCTTCAATCGCAACCCACTGCCCTTGTTGCCCTTCTTTGCCATAAGGCTGCTGCTCGAAAGCAGTGACACAGATGAAATCAAACTTTAGAGACTTGTCTGGATAATCAAACTCTAAGTGTTCAAACAAGCTCTGCTCAGTCACCATAATGCCGATCTCTTCATCAAGCTCACGAACCATAGCTTGTTCAATGGTTTCGCCCTCTTCAACCTTGCCGCCTGGAAACTCCCAAAAGCCGCCTTTGTGTTTATCACTCGGACGCTTGGTAATATAGATTTCCGATTTATCCTGATTGAAGATAATGCCCGCTACAATATGGATTCTTTTCATTGATGGTGTTCCTTCTATGTCTCTACCGTCATTCCCTACAATGAGGAACGAATTAAATAGAGAATCTGCTCTTTTGTTAGTTCGAAAGATCCCCGACTCGCTCATCCCTCACTCTCGAGGATGACGCTATCGAAACCTTATTACTTTCACATACAAAAAGAGCCGCCTAAGCGACTCTTTATATTCTATTTGTCAGTTTTATGAAGCTAAGTTGTAGTGCCTGAGAGCAAGGCGGTGGCACAGAGCTTACGACTGTAAGTGAGTACCACCAACGTAGCTATCATGCGCTACAGCGACGATTCATTAAACTTACGCAATTTTACCATGGCACTGCTTGTACTTCTTGCCACTGCCACATGGACATGGCTCATTACGGCCAACTTTGCGCTCGTCACGTACAACTGGCTGATGCCCTTCTGCTGACTCTTCGCCGTCAGATAGTTGGTTTTCAGCTGAAGCGTGTTGAGCTTGTGCACGGCGTGCCGCCTCTTCAGCTTGAGCTTGACGCTGCGCTTCCATCTTCTCTACTTCTTCTTGTTGCTGCACTCGAACTTTCGAAAGGATAGTAATCACGTCAGACTTAAGCACTTCTAGGAGACCTTCAAACAGTTCAAACGACTCGCGCTTGTACTCTTGTTTCGGGTTCTTCTGTGCGTAACCACGCAGATGGATACCTTGACGAAGGTGATCCATTGCCGCCAAGTGCTCTTTCCACAAACCATCAAGAGTTTGTAGCATGACAGACTTCTCGAAGTTGCGCAGAACTTGTGCGCCAACCACTTCTTCTTTCTGTTTGTAAACATCAACAGCCATGCCTAGGATGCGTTCACGCAGTGCTTCTTCGTAAAGCTTATCGTCTTCGTCTAACCAACCTTGAATATCAAAGTCTAGATCGAAGTCGTTCTTCAGACGGTCTTGAAGACCTGAGATATCCCACATGTCTTCTAGTGATTGTGGCGGGATGTATTCATCAATAACTGATGTGAACACATCTTCACGGTTGTGTTCGATCATCTCGCTGATGTCGTCAGAACTCATTAGCTCATCACGCAGTTCGTAAACCACTTTACGCTGATCGTTCGCTACGTCATCGTACTCTAGAAGCTGCTTACGGATATCGAAGTTGCGACCTTCAACCTTACGTTGTGCTTTTTCAATAGAACGAGATAGCATCTTAGATTCAATCGCTTCACCCTCTTCCATACCGCTCTGGATAAGACCAGCCATACGGTCAGATGTGAAGATACGCAGTAGCGAGTCTTCCATTGATAGATAGAAACGAGAAGAACCTGCGTCACCCTGACGACCAGAACGACCACGTAGCTGGTTATCGATACGACGAGATTCGTGACGCTCAGTACCAATGATGTGTAGACCACCAGACTCTAGTACTTTGTCATGAACCACTTTCCAATCTGCTTTGATCTTGTCAATCTGCTCTTGAGTTGGGTTTTGTAGTTTTTCAACTTCCGCTTGCCAGCTACCACCTAACACGATATCAGTACCACGACCGGCCATGTTCGTTGCGATAGTCACAGCACCGGGTGTACCCGCTTGCGCTACGATTTCCGCTTCTTTTTCGTGGAACTTCGCGTTCAGTACGTTGTGCTTAATTTTTGCTTTTTTCAGAGCGTTCGACAGCAGTTCAGATTTCTCGATAGAAACCGTACCCACCAGCGATGGTTGACCTGCAGCAACACGCTCTTTGATGTCTTCAATGATGGCGTTGAACTTGTCAGCTTCAGTACGATAAACCACGTCAGGCATATCGTTACGAACCATAGGCTTGTTGGTTGGGATAACCACCGTTTCTAAGCCGTAGATCGATTGGAATTCGAATGCTTCTGTGTCTGCCGTACCTGTCATACCTGACAGTTTTTCGTATAGACGGAAGAAGTTCTGGAAAGTAATCGAAGCAAGAGTTTGGTTTTCGTTCTGAATCTTAACGCCTTCTTTTGCCTCAACCGCTTGGTGCAGACCTTCAGACCAACGACGACCAGGCATTGTACGACCAGTGTGTTCATCAACGATAACCACTTCGCCTTCTTCAGTAACGATGTAGTCTACGTTCTTCTCGAACAATACGTGCGCGCGCAGGGCTGCATTAACGTGGTGTAGTAGGCTGATATTAGCTGGAGAGTAAAGCGTGTCGCCCTCTTCCATCAGGCCGTTTTTCACCATTAGCTCTTCAACAAATTCTTGACCGTTTTCAGTCAGGTGAACCTGTTTAGACTTCTCGTCCATGGTGTAGTGACCTTCACCACGGTACTCCTCTGAGTCTTCTTTATCTTGAAGCTCTAGATGAGGGATCAGAGTGTTGATTCGAGTGTAAAGATCTGAGCTATCTTCAGCTGGGCCAGAGATAATAAGAGGAGTACGCGCTTCATCGATTAGGATTGAGTCCACCTCATCGACAACTGCGAAAAAGCGTTCACGTTGTACACGGTCTTCCGCGCGGAAAGCCATGTTGTCACGTAGGTAGTCAAAACCGAATTCGTTGTTTGTGCCGTATAGGATATCCGCTTGGTAAGCCGCTTTTTTCTCAGGTGGAGCCATGTTTGGTACGTTAACACCAACGGTCATGCCTAAGAATTCAAATAGAGGACGGTTTGTCTCAGCATCACGCTTCGCTAGGTAGTCGTTCACCGTTACAACGTGAACACCCTTACTTGGAAGTGCGTTTAGGTAAGCAGGTAGAGTCGCTGTTAGTGTTTTACCTTCACCGGTACGCATCTCTGCGATTTGACCAGCGTTAAGAACCATACCACCAATCAGCTGTACGTCGAAATGACGCATTCCGTAAACACGCTTTGATGCTTCACGTACTGTTGCGAATGCTTCTGGTAGAAGTTGGTCTAGTGTTTCACCTTTGTCTAAGCGCTCACGGAACTCAACAGTTTTTGCTTTTAGCTCTTCATCAGACAGAGCCTCAAACGTTGGTTCGTAGTTATTAATTTCTTTTACAATCTTTCTAAGGCGGCGCAGTGTTCTGTCATTGCGACTGCCAATTACCTTTGTCAGCAGCTTAGTAATCATGTGCTTGGAATCTCTTCGTTCTCAGATCGTCCGCGATCTATTTTAAATGCCGTCAGTCTCTACCAGTTGTGAACTCGTGTTAGTTACGAACCAAGGATACTGAGATAAATCTAGTACCTCAGATATTGTGTTGGAGAGTAGAGTTTTCAAGGCTTGAGTTAAAATTATTGGCATCTAGTGTAAGTAATTTTCACCTCAACGACCATTTATGAGGCCATTTGTTTGATGTGGTTTGAACTTTTATTACCAATTGTCGATGGAATAAACAACCTCAAGGCAAACCTAATGCTTATTCCCGTGCTTTATCGCACTTTAACTTTATTACAGATACAAAAAAACCAGGCGCATTGCCTGGTTTCTAAAATCTTTGATTGCAGTTTTACGCCAAAACCATACCTGGTTCTGCAAAAGCAACTGGAGAGCCTGCTTCTTCTTCGAATGTTGCCCATTCCCAAGCTTCTGCATCAGCAAGAACTGCACGTAGAAGTTGGTTGTTTAGGCCGTGACCCGATTTGTATGCACGGAACTCACCAATGATAGCGTGTCCACACATGTAAAGATCACCAATCGCATCCAGCACTTTGTGAGTAACAAATTCGTTATCAAAACGAAGACCTTCTTCGTTAAGAATGCGGTACTCATCAAGCACGATAGCGTTATCAAAACTACCACCTAGAACTAGGTTCTGAGATTGTAAATATTCGATATCACGCATGAAGCCGAAAGTACGAGCGCGAGAAATCTCTTTAACAAAACCTTGTGAAGAGAAGTCAAACAGAAGACGCTGTTCATCAGCTTCAATCGCTGGGTGGTTGAAGTCGATCTCGAAGTCCATACGGAAGCCGTTGAATGGTACAAATTCTGCCCACTTATCACCGTCTTCAAAACGTACTGGCTTTTTGATACGAATAAAACGCTTCGCTGCATTTTGAGTTTCCACGCCAGCTTGCTGGATTAGATACACAAACGGGCTTGAACTGCCGTCCATGATTGGAATCTCAGGAGCATCTACTTCAACAATAATGTTGTCGATACCCATACCTGCTAATGCTGCATTCAAGTGTTCAACCGTTGAAATACGTACACCTGCGTCATTTACAAGTGCTGTACATAACATAGTGTCACGAACTGATGCTGGATCAGCTGGAAAATCTACAGGAGGGTTTACATCTGTACGACGATATACAATGCCTGTATTTGCAGCTGCCGGGCGAAGAGTAAGTGTGACTTTACGACCAGAGTGGAGACCCACACCAGTTGTTTTCACAATTTCTTTCAGAGTACGTTGTCTGATCATCTGCCTGCCTCTTATCAGTGCTACAAATCACGGCCAGTATTTACCGACCGCGAATTTTACCACTAAATTGACTATAGTCAAATATTGGTTGTTTGTTAATCAGCCTGACGTCGTAAGAATGCTGGAATATCTAAGTACCCACTCTCTTTTTCTGGCTTAGGTGCTGCGTTTTGCGTAGCGCCTGTACCTGAAGAAACAGGTGACGTTGTTGGCTGTGGTTTCACTTGAGGTTTAACCTCAGTTTTTTCTTGCAATGGCTGTGCCACTTTCTCTTCCACTTTTGGTGCAGCTTGTACTGCAGCTTGTGGTTGAGTAGCCGAAGCCACTTTTGCTTTACCACCGGCAACTAACGTAATGTCTGGCTTTCTCTCAGTGCCAATACCTGTTGCTACCACAGTTACGCGGATTTCGTCCGTCATATCTGGGTCTAGAGAAGTACCGATTACTACTGTTGCATTATCAGAAGCAAAGGCTTTAACTGTGTTACCTACGGTTTCGAACTCGTCTAGACGCATATCCAAACCAGCTGTGATGTTAACAAGCACACCACGCGCACCCGCTAGGTCGATGTCTTCTAGTAGTGGGCTAGAAATTGCCGTTTCAGCCGCTTCCTCTGCACGGTCTTCGCCTTTCGCGATGCCGCTACCCATCATTGCATGACCCATTTCCGACATTACGGTGCGTACGTCCGCAAAGTCGACGTTAATCATGCCAGGGCGAGTAATTAGCTCTGCAATACCTTGAACCGCGTTCTTAAGAACATCGTTCGCGCTTGCGAATGCTTCTAGAAGTGTGACACCACGACCCAGTACTTTCAGTAGCTTCTCATTTGGAATCGTAATCAATGAATCCACATGTTTAGATAGCTCTTCAATACCTTGTTCAGCAAACGCTAGACGCTTTTTACCTTCGAAGCTAAATGGCTTAGTGACAACAGCGACTGTTAGTACGCCCAGCTCTTTTGCTACTTCAGCAATCACCGGAGCGGCACCAGTACCTGTACCACCGCCCATACCAGCTGCGATAAATACCATATCGGCGCCAGTTAGAACTTCTTTAATTCTTTCTCGGTCTTCGAGAGCTGCATCACGGCCAACTTGTGGGTTTGCGCCAGCGCCCAGACCCTTAGTGATGTCACCACCAATTTGGATCACGCTGCTCACGCTAGTCTTGCGAAGTGCTTGAGCATCAGTGTTTACGCTAATGAACTCAACACCTTCAATTGACTCACGTACCATGTGCTCAACAGCGTTACCGCCACCGCCACCAACTCCAACGACTTTAATTACTGCATCGTCAGACATTTCCATCATCGGTTCAAACATGTGTTATCTCCGTTTTTCCTGCAACTCAGGTTAAAACTCTTTTTGTATCCAATTACGCAATTTACCAAACAAACCTGTCATCGAAGGCGCGCTACGCTTTGGCTCGCTGTAATCGCCTTCATCGTTTATTTGGCAGTCTCTTGCGTAATGAAGTAAACCAACCGCCGTAGAATGATACGGCTCTTTAACATAATCGGTTAAGCCACTAACTTCTAACGGCTTACCCACTCGAACTTGATTGCGGAAAACACGTTCCGCACACTCTACTAATCCTTCAATCTGTGCAGCACCACCGGTCAAAACCACCCCGGCAGCAAGATGATGTTTAATACCTTCATCTCTTAACTGTAGTTGAACAGTATCAATAGTTTGATTAACAAGCCCCATTAATTCTGTATAACGTGGTTCAATCACCTCAGAAAGTGTTTGTCTTTGCAAACTACGAGACGGTCGACCACCCACACTTGGGACGTTAACTGAGTCATCCTTGCTTACGAGTTCGCTCAGAGCGCAACCGTGTTTTACTTTGATCTCTTCGGCATCACTGACTGGTGTACCGAATGCGAAGGCAATATCACTGGTTACGGCATTTCCTGCATAGGAAAAGACTTCTGTGTGTCGCAACGCACCACCGGTCCAAATGGAGATATCCATCGTCCCTGCACCAATATCGACCACACACACTCCAAGCTCTCTCTCGTCTTCAGTGATTACCGCATTACTTGAGGCAAGCCCTGAAAACACGATCTGCTCTACGGTGAGACCACATCGTTCGACAGCTTTAATAATGTTTCTCGCCATATCGCTGTGGCAAGAAATCAGGTGAACACTCACTTCCATTCGAACCCCAGATAAGCCAAGTGGGTTTTTAATACCCTCTTGGTAATCGATGGTGAATTCTTGTGGAATCACGTGCAGAATTCTCTGCTCGTCACCTATTTTAATTGATTTCGCGGTATGGATTGCTCGGTCCATATCGTCTTGTGACACTTCCTCATCCGAGATAGTGCCCATACCTTTTTCAATTCGGCTTGCGATGTGCTTACCCGATAGTGAGATAAATACATTGCTAATTTGGCATTCAGCCATCAGTTCCGCTTGATCAATGGCACGCTGAACCGATTTCACTACCGACTCTAGGTCGTTGACACCGCCTTTATCCATACCTCTGGATGGGCTCTGCCCAGATCCAATGATATTGATTTGACCATCAGGCAGTACCTCACCCACTAGAGCTGATATGGTTGCAGTGCCTATATCAAGACCAACAATTATGTTGTCATCTGCGGCCTTAGTCATCTGTACTCTCTTCTAACTCTTGCTCTGGAAACCAGCCTACTGCGGCTCCCGTATCATACCTGAGGTCGATGTAGCTCACTCGATTTGCTTTATCACCTAACTCGTTATAAAGCGAAATAAAGCGCTCAACACGCTCATCTAAAGAATCTTTTCCTAGCTCTAGGCGAATACCGTTGTCTAGGATGATTTGCCATGCTCTACGTTCATTCAGAACCAGTGAAGTAATATTCAACCCTACGCTGTTGATCAGCGGAGTGATTTGACGCCACTTGGCGATCACTTCTTGACTCGAATCTTGAGGACCATAGAGTTTGACTCTGTCACCTTCAAGTTGACCTATATCCCCATTAAACACGTCGCCGTTTTCGTTTAGCAACATATTACCGTTCCAAATCGCGGCAGCTTGGTGCTCAGTCAAAAAAACTTTAATCGTGTCAGGCCATTGCTTACGAATAGAGACAACAGAAACCCATGGAAGTGCCTCTAAACTGTCTTGCAACACATCGATGTCTTGTGACATGAAGGTTCCGATATGTTCAATCTGGCTAAACGCTTGCTGAACATCACTGGCGGAGACATAAGTTAAGTCACCTTGAAGTACAATTTTAGAGAGAGGCAATCGTTGATCGTCCCACATCCAACTTAGAGTGGTATAGAAAAGAAACCCAATGAAAAGCACTACCAAAATCAGAAAAGAACCACCAAAGGCGTGTTTCTTTAACGATGGTAAGCTAAATAGGTGGCGGTTTTCGCTGAAAGTACTTTCTACCAAAACCCGCAGTCCCTGTCGTTGGTTCGCAATTCTATTCCCTATCTTTTCGTAATAGAGGTAAAAGCACTTACTTTAACCTATGAATTATACTGAGCAAAATCAAACTATCAAACGTTGATAATCAGATTTTCGGTTAAATTTGGGTCAAGCGCAAGAAGTGCGCGCTCGACCACAGTATGTGAGAACTTATTCTATTAAGCACTCTGCATTTGATTTATATCTAACTTTAGCGTTTCTAGCTGTTTCGCTACTCGACCAACATCGCCTGCACCTTGTGTTAACACGAGATCACCGCCTTGGATAACATTGGCTAGTGTTGAAGGCAATGCAGTAATATCTGGAACAAAAATAGGGTCGATTTTACCGCGGCCTCGAATAGTTCGGCTCAATGCACGGCCATCAGCACCAGCAATCGGTTTTTCACCTGCTGAGTAGACATCAAGCAAGATTAAAACGTCAACCTGCTCAAGAACATTGGCAAAATCATCGAACAGATCGCGGGTGCGGCTATAACGGTGCGGCTGGAATATCATCACCAGACGCTTGTCTTCCCAACCGCTGCGTGCCGCTTGGATGGTCACGTCGACCTCAGTTGGGTGATGACCGTAATCATCCACCAGCATTGCCACACCTCTTCCGGTTTCGTATTCACCTAAGTGATCAAAACGGCGACCTGTACCCTGCGTGCCTGCCATCGCTTTTAGGATTGCTTCATCGCTGATGTCATCTTCTGTTGCCACTGCAATGGCAGCTGAAGCATTCAATGCGTTGTGACGACCAGGAATATTGAGTGTGATATCCAGATTCGCTTTGCCTTCACGTACGACGGTAAACTTGCCTTGCTGACCTTCTTGGCGGTAGTTCTCAATACGCACATCAGCATCTTCAGAGAAACCGTAAGTAATCACTTGACGACTTACTTGAGGGATAAGCTCACGTACTACTGGATCATCCACACACATCACAGCCTGACCGTAAAATGGCAGATTGTGTAGGAAGTCGATGAAGGTCTGCTTTAACGTTTCGAAGTCACCACCGTAGGTATCCATGTGGTCAGCTTCGATGTTAGTAACGATGCTTACCATAGGTTGCAGATGTAAGAATGATGCATCACTCTCATCAGCCTCTGCAATCAGGATGCGGCTTGAACCTAGACGAGCATTGGTGCCCGCACTTTTTACCAAACCGCCGTTAACGAACGTTGGATCAAGACCGGCTTCAGAGTAAATCTGTGTGACTAGAGCCGTTGTGGTTGTTTTACCGTGCGTACCTGCCACCGCGATACCGTGACGAAAACGCATCAGCTCTGCGAGCATCTCGGCACGACGCACAATCGGTGTGCGCGCTTCACGAGCTGCAACAATTTCTGGGTTCTCTTCATTGATTGCCGTCGAAACAACAACCACGCTTGCGTTCGCGACATTACTCGCTTGATGGCCAATGTAGACCGTTGCACCCTTGCTAACCAAACGCTCTGTTACTGGGTTTTGAGCAATGTCAGAACCTGTAATCTGGTAGCCTTCGTTTAGCAAGACTTCAGCAATCCCGCTCATACCAGCGCCACCAATACCGATGAAGTGGATAGATTTCACTCGGCGCATCTCTGGCACCATTGCACGAATCTGCGCTAAGTCTTGCGTATGTTCAATCGTCATCAAATTTATCTCGTTATTTTGCTAAAGCTTGAATGGCTTTAGCGACGGTCACATCAGCGTCCAGCTTCGCCGCTTGGCGTGCCTTTGTTGCCATCGTTTTTAATTCATTTCTATCTAGCTGAGCGATAGTATTCGCTAGCTTTTCTGCCGTGAGATCTGGCTGTTCGATCATCAACGCAGCGCCGCAATCCACTAAGTGGTCGGCATTAAGCGCTTGCTGGCGATCTTTATGCATGAAAGGCACAAAGATAGAGCCAACACCTGCAGCAGAGACTTCAGACACTGTTAACGCACCTGAACGACACACTAATAGATCGGCCCATGCATAGGCTTGCGCTACATCATCAATAAATTCAGTCACTTGAACATTGCTCACAGAATGAGAATTATATTGTTCAATAACTTGCTGTTGATTGTTTTTGCCCGCTTGATGCATCACTGTGAAGCCTTCACCAAGCTGACCCAAAGCCACTGGCAAGGTATCATTGAGGATCTTGGCACCTTGGCTACCGCCCATAACTAGGATACGGATATCACCGTCACGTTCCGCCATGCGCTCACTGGGTTCAGGCAGTGCAACAACATCTTCACGTACTGGGTTACCCACAACATCCGCACTAGGGAATGCGCCTGGAAACGCCTGAAACACTTTTTTCGCGATCTTAGATAGCCATTGGTTGGTTAAACCGGCTACTGCATTCTGCTCATGCAGCACCACTGGAATGCCCGATAACCAAGCGGCGATGCCACCTGGACCACTTACATAGCCGCCCATGCCAAGCACGACATCTGGCTGCCATGCCTTAATGTGTTGCTTTGCTTGAAGTATGGCATTAATAATTTGGAAAGGCGCTTTAATTAACTTAGCGATGCCTTGGCCTCGTAGCCCTTTCACCTTAATGAAATCAATCTCGATGCCGTGCTTTGGTACCAGATCGGCTTCCATACGATCAGCCGTACCTAGCCAGCGAATCTCCCAACCTTGCTGTTGTAGCTTTTTCGCGACCGCTAAGCCTGGAAAAACGTGACCGCCAGTACCGCCTGCCATCACCAATAATCTTTTGTTCTTTTTCATGCTGTTACTATTCATTTAATTCGTTTTGATGCTCAGCATCTTGTTGTTCTATTAGGCGACATTCATGGTCAATCCGCAGCAGCATAGATACCGCGACCGACATAATGATCAAGCTGGAACCACCATAACTGATCAATGGCAACGTTAAGCCTTTGGTCGGTACGATACCCGACGCTGCACCGACATTAACCAGAGTTTGGAAAGCAAACCAAATACCGATGCCAAAAGCGAGATAGCCGCTAAACACCTGATCGTTTTCAAAGGCTTTCTTACCAATAAAAATTGCTTTGAAAACCAGACTGAAGATCAGCATCAATACCAAGGTCACGCCGACAAAACCGAGCTCTTCAGCAAGCACTGCGAAGACGAAGTCAGTATGTGCCTCTGGCAAATACTCTAGCTTTTGAATCGAGTTGCCTAAGCCTTGCCCCATCCAGTCTCCGCGACCAAATGCCATCAGAGATTGGGTTAGCTGGTAGCCACTACCAAACGGGTCATTCCAGGGTTCCCAGAATGAGGTCACACGTCGCACACGGTACGGCTCTATCACAATCAAACCAACAACCGCAGCCACACCAGCGACCATTAGAGCGATAAACTGCGACAGTTTCGCTCCAGCAATGAACAGCATGCCAAACAGAGTCACCAACATTACAACCACAGTACCTAAGTCGGGCTGGCCTAGTAGCAACACAGCAAAGGCTCCGAAAACCATAATGGGTTTAGCAAAGCCACCGAAGAAGGTTTTTCTCACTTCATCTTGCTTACGAACCAAGTAACCGGCCATGAAGATAAACAGCGACAACTTCGCGACCTCTGCTGGTTGAAGGTTGAATAACCCCAAAGGGATCCAACGCGATGCGCCGTTAACCGATTTACCAACAGCCAATACCACTACCAGCAAGAAGAAGGATAATCCCAATAAGTACATACTGTATTGAAGCCAGCGCTTCATCGGGATTTGCAGTACTACGCTAGATACACCCAGTGCCAGCAGCAAAAAGATCGCATGGCGGAACATAAAGTGAAAAGGCTGATCGGTTAAGCGAGCACTGATTGGGAACGAAGCAGACGTCACCATTACCAATCCAGTCATCATCAGCCCAAGCGCGATCCAGACCAATTGACGATCGTAAAGCGCCTCTGGCGTTGAGCGGTTAAGCCATTGCCAAATTGAGTGGTTGAGCTGTCTCACTTTCTGCACTGGTTCCCAGTCCTTTAACGATTAAGCGTACTTTTGAGCAAGCTCGGTGAATGCATCACCCCTTGCCATGAAATTACTAAACTGATCGAAGCTTGCACACGCCGGAGACAACATCACCATATCTCCTGCCACCAGCTGTGGTGAGACGGTTTCAATAATCTGCTGCATGGTGTCAAACTTTTGTGCCGATGAATGCAGAGGCATAAACTGGTCAGCATCTTCACCAAAACAGCACAATTGAATGCGGGCGATATTGTTGAGTACCGGTGCAAGCTCACTGAAGTCTGCCCCTTTACCCACACCACCGACTAACAAATAGAGTGTTCCTGCGCACTCTAGACCTGACAAAGCCGCCAAAGTGCTGGCAACGTTGGTTGCTTTAGAGTCGTTAACCCACTTCACATCGCGTTTGTCTGCGACGACTTGGCAACGATGGGTCAGGCCGTTATATGCTTTCAATGCATCAAGACTGTTGGTGTAGTCGATGTTTGCCAGTTTCAGTAGTGCCAAACAAACCAAAGCATTTGATACATTGTGTCGACCAACCAGAGTGAGGTCTTGGGTGCGAATAACAGGTGCGCCATGATCAACAAGCCACTCTTCGCCATCAATCACATCAACGCCAAACTCTTGGTTATCAAAACCAAAGCTTACAACTTGTTGTGAATCCAGCGGATAGGTTTCGCGATCATCACGGTTTACTAAAGCGTATTGCGCATGTTTGAAGATACGGCGCTTAGCGTCACAGTAGTCGGCCATGCCTTGATAGCGATCCATGTGATCTTCAGAGAGGTTCAAGAATGCCGCTGCCGCTAATTTAAGGCTGGATGTGGTCTCTAATTGGAAACTCGACAGTTCTAACACATAGAGGTCGGCATCTTGTTCAAGTAGATCCAATGCAGGGACACCGATGTTGCCACCAACGCCCACCTTAAGACCAGCAGCTTTAGCAAGTACACCCGTAAGGTCTGTCACAGTGCTCTTACCGTTGGAGCCCGTGATTGCCACGACAGGCTTCTCAACCGCCCAAGCGAACAATTCAATATCACCCACAACAGCACCGCCGCGCGCCAACACCGTTTGGATCTCTGGTGTTGCCAGTGCGATACCTGGGTTTGTCACCACAAGGTCGGCTTGTGCCAACCACTCGTTTTGCCAGCTCCCAGAATGCAGAGCAACACCATCCGGCAGTGACTCTTTGCCCGGTGGATTATCGCGAGTGTCGATCACTCTCACCGTGCAGTGAGGCTGATATTTTACAAGATGTTTAACGACAGAGAGCCCGGTAATACCGAGCCCTACAACCACTACATTTTGAATATTTTGCCAAGGTTCCATTTAAACAAGACGCTCTTAATGTGGATAAAGCCCCGTATTAACGAGGCTTAACGTGGAGTTAACGAACTTTCAGTGTCGCTAGGCCAATCAAAACAAGAACCATTGAGATGATCCAAAAACGCACGATTACACGCGGCTCTGGCCAACCTTTCAGCTCATAGTGGTGGTGAATTGGTGCCATACGGAAAATACGCTGACCGCGCAGCTTGTAAGAGCCGACCTGTAGGATTACTGATAGCGTCTCCATTACAAATACACCGCCCATAATAACCAGTACCAACTCCTGACGAACCAAT
This sequence comes from Vibrio pelagius, assembly GCF_024347575.1. Taxonomy (NCBI): domain Bacteria; kingdom Pseudomonadati; phylum Pseudomonadota; class Gammaproteobacteria; order Vibrionales; family Vibrionaceae; genus Vibrio; species Vibrio pelagius. The sequence goes on along the minus strand of NZ_AP025503.1, from coordinate 508,428 downwards.
ACCGCAATCGTACCCAGAGCACCACCGAGAGCTAGAGAGCCAACATCGCCCATGAATACTTGTGCAGGGTAAGTGTTAAACCATAGGAAACCAAGGCCAGCACCGACAATGGCGGTACACACAACAACCAGTTCAGAAGTAAACGGGATATATGGAATGTGTAGGTACTCAGCAAAGTTCACGTTACCTGTCGCCCATGCAATAACCGCAAAGCCTGCTGCTACCATTACCGTTGGCATGATCGCTAGACCGTCTAAACCATCTGTTAGGTTAACCGCATTACTGGTGCCCACGATAACAAAGTACGTCAACACAATGTAGAGTAAGCCAAGCTGTGGCATCACATCTTTGAAGAAAGGTACAACAAGCTGAGTCGCTGCTGTGTCTTGACCGTGTGCATACAGTGCAAACGCCACAACCAGCGCAATCGCTGACTGCCAGAAGTACTTCCAGCGAGCAATTAGGCCATCGGTGTTCTTACGCACAACTTTGCGATAGTCATCAACAAAACCGACCGCACCATAACCGCCAAGTACTGCCATCACAGCCCATACATAAGGGTTAGAAAGATCAGCCCACAACAAAACGGTAATGATGATCGCAGCCAAGATCATCACACCACCCATGGTTGGTGTACCGCGTTTGCTGAAGTGAGATTCAGGGCCGTCATTACGAACAACTTGACCGATTTGCAGCATTTGCAGACGCTCAATTAAACGAGGTCCCATCCACAGTGACAAGCATAGAGCCGTCAAAATACTCGCGATTGCTCGAAACGAAAGGTATTCAAACAGACGAAAAAAAGAAAAGTGTGGCTGTAGCAGCTCTGCAAGCCAAATAATCATGAAAAGTTCTCCTTTAAAGCAGCGGCAATTTTACTCATTCCTGCACTATTTGCGCCTTTAACTAACAATGTATGCGACGCATTATTTGGCAAGCTTAACTGCTGCTCTATATGTGCGATCATCGCTTGATGCGTGGCGAAGTGAATGCCGTTGCAGACCTCACTGATCACCTTTGTATCATCACCGTAAGTGAGTACATGCTCAAAAGCGAATGGGGCAGCATATTCACCGACTTGACGGTGAAGTGCAAGGCTTTCATCGCCTAATTCCGCCATATTGCCTAAAATCAGCCAACGCTGCCCTTTAAAGCTAGACAACAGTTTTGCCGCCGCCTTCATCGCAGGCACGCTGGCATTGTAACTGTCATCAATTAGCTTAATTTGTTCACTCAGTTGTTGAACCTCAACGCGGCCCTTAACTGAGATTAAGTTTTTCAATCCAGTCTGAATGTCATTCAAACTCGCACCGAACTGGATGCTTAATGCAGCTGCACAAAGCGCATTTGCCACATTATGTTGACCAATAATACCTAGCTCAATGGTGATATCCCCTTGTGGGGTGTGCATCGTAAAGCAGGCTTCACCTTGCTCATTAAGCTCAACTTCGTCGGCAAAATAATCGGCCTCAGGGTTAACATCTGAGAACGTAAGCACTGACTTGTCTGCCAAAACTTCTTCCCAATATTCACCACCATTACTCTCTAAATTGACGATAGCGGTGTCACCAGCAGAGAGGCCTTGGTAGATTTCACCCTTAGCTTGCTTTACACCATCCATTGAACCGAAGCCTTCAAGGTGCGCTGCGGCAACATTATTTACCACCGCCACTTGCGGCTTCACCAGTTGTGTGGTGTAAGCAATCTCACCGATGTGGTTAGCACCAAGCTCAATCACCGCAAAGTCATCACTTGACTCACTGCGTAGTAGCGTCAGTGGCACTCCGATATCATTATTGAAGTTGCCCGCTGTAAACAGTACTTTTCCGCGCTGTTGTAGAATGCTCGCCACCATCTCTTTAACGGTGGTTTTTCCGCAGCTGCCGGTAATCGCCATAGTTGGCACTTCACATTGAGCATGCACCCATGCACTCAACTGACCCAACGCAAGTTTAGTATCCTCAACAACGACTTGAGTAATATTTAGGTCAAGTTTTCGTTCGACTAACAACGCGCTGGCTTGTGCTTCAACCGCTTGATGGCAAAAGTCATGCGCATCAAATCGCTCGCCAACCAAAGCCACAAACAGAGCACCACTTTGAACGGTACGTGTATCTGTAGATACCGAATGAATCATGGTCGCTTTACCTGCGTCCGCTGATTCAATTAGTTCACCATTTACGGCCTCACAGACCTGTTCTAGTGATACATCAATCATTGTGAATACCTAATAATTGCAGTGCTGACTCTCGGTCAGAGTAGTGCACCGTTTCATCTTTTAATACTTGGTAATCCTCATGGCCCTTACCTGCCAGTAGGATAATGTCATTGTTACTCGCTTGCTCAAGGGCAAACTTCACCGCTTGATAGCGGTCATGCTCAACGTATGCGGCTTGAGGCTGCTTTAGACCCACCAGCATGTCTTTGACGATTTCCGCCGGGTCTTCACTGCGAGGGTTATCATCAGAGATAATGATCTTGTCGGCGAACTGTTCCGCCGTCTCCGCCATCATTGGACGCTTGCCTTTATCTCGATCGCCGCCGCAACCAAAAATTGCCCATAAGTTGCCGGAGCAATGCACGCGCAGTGCGGCTAATGCTTTTTCCAGTGCATCTGGCGTGTGAGCATAGTCGACGACGACTTTGGCTTTTTGCGGCGCTTGGAATAACTCCATACGGCCAATCACTGGCTGTAACTTGGGTGCACTATCAACCAGTTGTTGTTTATCAATACCTAAAGCAAGCAGTGTCGCGAACGCCACTAAAACATTCGATGCATTAAACTGACCGATCAAAGGTACCTGCAGTGATCCCGTGCCCCACGCACCATCGAAATCCATACGGATGCCAGTTTCGGCATAAGCCACGTCTGAGGCCCACACTGCATTAGCGCGATCAGTTATAGGATTAAGCGACACGGCAACGGCATCGGATAATTCAGATAACCACGCCAACCCCACTGGATCATCGGCATTAATGATGGCGTGCTGACAGTGATGCTTGGTAAACAGACTCTGTTTGGCTAACGCGTATTCTTCCATCGTGCCATGGTAGTCAAGGTGGTCTCGACTCAGGTTAGTAAAAACACCGGCTGCAAATTTGAGTGCTTTAACACGGCCTTGAACCAAACCGTGTGATGAGATTTCCATTGCAGTATAGGCCGCCCCCTGAGCCGATAATTCACTCAAAGTACGCTGAATTTCAATCGCACTACCTGTGGTATTTTTTGCGATTTTCAGGTCGTCGAGAAAGCCATTACCTGTCGTGCCCATAACGCCAGAACGCTGACCGACTAAATCAAGCCACTGAGCGATAAGTTGGGTAATCGTGGTTTTGCCATTGGTGCCTGTCACGCCAATCAGCTGAGTCGCATCTGATTGATAGACTCGACCAGCCAGAGCAGAGAGCGCTTGATTCAGATCTTGGACATAAGCGATAGCGACGCCATTACGCAGTTCAACACTACCATGAACATGCTCTTCGCACGCTTGAGCTACCACCGCACGGGCTCCTAACTCTATCGCTTTATCGATAAAACGGCGTCCATCGACGGCATGACCAATAACAGCAACGAAAATGTCTCCCGAACTTACCGCTCGGCTATCTAACTCAAGGTGCGTGACCTCGACTTCCGCCAGTTCAGCGCAGTCAAAAGCCCCCCAAGGGCTCAGTAAGTTAGACAGTGTTAAGCTATTACTCATATCGAATCCTGATTCGCTCTATTCTTGAAATTTGTTTTCATCGGCGGGTACGTTAAGAATCTGCAGTGCACCTTTCATAATCTCTGAGAATACGGGAGCAGCAACAGAACCACCGTAGTAGAGGTCGCCCTGCGGCTCGTTCACCACCACTACCAGTGATACTCGAGGGTCGCTCACCGGTGCGACGCCAGCAGTAATCGCAATATACTCATCGCTATAACCACCCGCTTCCGCTTTACGAGACGTACCCGTTTTTGCCGCAACGCGATAACCTGGCACTGCCGCGCGGGTTGCTGTACCGCCTTTTTGGGTTACCCCTTCAAGCATCTCTAAAACAAGCTGGGCATTGTCTCTATCAATGATCTGCTTAGAGAAATCTTGCTCGTTGTTTTCAATGATATGGATCGGCTCGTAAACACCTTTGTTCGCCAGTGTTGCGTAAGCATGAGCCAATTGAATTGGGGTGACAGATAGGCCGTAACCAAAAGATAGAGTGGCAATTTCAAACTTTGACCAACGACGTCGATTCGGGAAAATACCCGTTGTTTCACCAACTAAGTTCAAGCCAGACATTTCACCAAGACCAACGGAACTGTAAAGGCCAAGAAGCGCTTCGAGCGGCATATCCAGTGCCAGCTTCGCCACACCGATGTTACTCGACTTCTTGAGAATCATGGCTAGGTCAGCCTTGCCAACTTTAGAGGTATCACGCACGCGGCTACCACCGATTTGCATGATGCCATTTCCGGTGTTGATCACGGTATCTGGAGTCGCAGCACCGTTCTCTAGCGCTGCCAGTACCACAAACGGCTTAACGGTAGAACCGGGCTCCATTGCGTCGGTCAAAACGCGGTTACGCATTTTAAAACTTTGCAGGTCGGCACGGTTGTTTGGGTTATATGATGGCGCATTAACCATGGCTAACACTGCACCCGTTTTGACATCAAGAAGAATCGCCGAACCTGAAGTAGCACGGTGATCAGCAACCGCCTGTTTGATCTCACGGTAGGCAATCGCTTGTAAACGTTGGTCGATAGTCAAGGTGAGTGGTTTACCTTGCTCACGCTCTTCTAAAGCAATGTTTTCAACTACACGACCATAGCGGTCTTTACGTATCGTGCGCTTACCCGCTTCACCGGTTAACCATTGGTCGTAACTGCGTTCAACGCCTTCTAAGCCGTGACCATCAATACCTGTTACGCCGATAAGGTGTGCGCTGATTTCACCCGCAGGGTAGTAGCGACGAGATTCCGCTTTAAGGCCAACACCTACTAGCTTGAGATCGCGAATGTACTTCGCCATCGCAGGGCTTACTTGTCTTTGAAGATAGATAAAGCGGCGCGTTTTATTGGCTGAGATCTTATCGATCATCGACTGACGTTCTAGCCCAAGTACATCCGCCAATGCATACCAACGATCAATCTGCGCCAGACCATCTTTATCAAAAATGGTTTTCGGATCAGCCCAAACCGCTTCAACAGGAACACTGACAGCGAGAGGCTCGTCGTTTCGATCAGAAATAATACCGCGTGCAGACGGGATCTCTTTAACGCGAACCGAACGCAAGTCACCTTGGCGAATCAGGTTATCGGGTTCAATAATTTGAATGTAAGCGACACGTGAGACCAATGCTGCAAATGCAAGAAAGACAAACGCAATAACTAAGTTAAAGCGCCATTTGATCAAGATAGGATCAGAGTCCTTTCCATTCACTGCGGCGGCCTTGGAAGCGGCTGCTTCGGCTTTCTTCGCAGGTGCTTTTTCCTTTTTAGCGGTCATTTCAGTGAGATCACTACTTCTTTGTCTGAGTCAGGGCGCTTCATATCAAGCTCTTTAATCGCAGAAGCTTGAACTCGGCTGTGTTCGGCAAGCGCGGTCTCTTCGAGCATCAGATTTCGCCACTCGTCATCCAACTGCTCGCGTTCCACCAAAGTCATATCTTTCTGAGTAATGGCTTGGCGAGACATGTGTGTTGTAAGAACAACCGCCATCGCGCTAGCGAAGATAGCAATGAGCAATAACAGCGGAACACGCCCCACTGAAATTAGATCAAAGAAGATAATCTTGGCTAAGTTTGGCTTGGCGGTCTTCATTAATTACAGCTTTTCGGCCAAACGAAGTACGGAGCTGCGTGAACGAGTGTTCTCATCCACTTCACTCTTTGAAGGCTTAATTGCTTTACCCACAGGCTTAAGAACTGCACTGCCTAGTGCTTTGATTTGCTCTTCAGTCAGAGGTAGACCGTGTGGCACCTGAGGGCCTTGACTCTCTTTACGGATAAAACGTTTTACCATGCGATCTTCTAGAGAGTGGAAGCTGATAACTGACAGGCGACCTTGCGGAGCAAGAATACTGGTTGCGCCTTTTAGTGCAGTCGCGATTTCATCCAGTTCACTGTTGATGTAGATACGAAATGCTTGGAATGCACGTGTTGCTGGGTGCTTTTTCTCTTTAAAGCTCTTTGGTGCTACGTCTGAGATAAGCTTTGCCAGTTGACCAGTGCGTGTCAGAGGTTCGTTCTCTTCATTCTCACGGTAAGCCACGATACCTTTAGCAATGCGGCGCGCATGCTTGTCTTCACCAAACTCACGGATAACCCAAGTAATGTCATCCAGCTCTGCATCCATTAGCCACTGTGAAACAGGCATACCTGAAGTAGGGTCCATTCGCATATCCAATGGGCCGTCTTTCATAAAGCTAAAGCCACGTTCAGCATCATCCAGTTGTGGTGAAGAGACGCCTAAATCGAGAAGAACACCGTCTACTTTGCCCACTAGATCATAGCGTTCCGCGTATTCCGCCATTCCTGAAAATGGGCCGTGGATAATAGTGAAACGAGGATCATCAATTTTTTGTGCTTCAGCGATCGCTTGTGGATCGCGGTCGATACTAAATAGTCGTCCATTCTCGCCCAGTTTAGACAGGATTGTACGGCTATGGCCACCACGACCAAAAGTACCGTCAATGTAGGTACCATCGGGTTTGATCGCCAGTCCGTCAATTGATTCGTTAAGCAATACTGAAATATGTTTGAACGCTTCTGTCATAGTCTTCTCAGTGAATGGATTAAGCCTTTAGTTTGGCTACAAATGATTCTGTTAACGTTTTAGTGTACTGATTTCGCACGTTATCTCCACTACATTGTGTGTAGCGAGTTGGGATTTTTCACCCAAGTCTCTATAAGAAAAGCGGATTTTACGGAAATCTAAATAATTTACGTCAATATAAAGCAAAAAACCCATCACTACTGTTAAGTAATGATGGGTTCTTGGAATAGGTGGAGTCGACATATAAGCCGGGTTCTGTTCCGCTTGCGCGGTAGTAGCCATTCGTCTAGGCCAGCAATCGCTCACTGGCTCAAGCAACCTACCCGCCTCCTTACGCGAGCAACGCAATGTGGAGGCCTATTTGGTCTTGCTCCGGGTGGAGTTTACCCTGCAACGGACTATTGCTAGCCGTCCGGTGCGCTCTTACCGCACCCTTTCACCCTTACCTGTGCCCCTTCCGAAGAAATGAGGCCATCGGCGGTCTTCTCTCTGCTGCACTTGTCGTGGGCTTGCGCCCCCCAGGCGTTACCTGGCACCCTGCTCTATGGAGCCCGGACTTTCCTCCCCTTTGTCAGTCTCCCGAAGGACGTCAACGCCAGTCTCCCAAAGGACTTCAGCGTCAGTCTCCCGAAGGACATCAACAAAGCAGCGACTACCCAGTCAACTCCGAGGGCGGATTGTATAGAGATTAAAGAGACGTGTCTAGCGAGATCACAAATATGATGCAATCAGAGTGTTAACCGGTGGGGAATTGAGCGAAAGAGCGGATACGAGTGACGGGATTTGGGACACGGGGGAGGAGATGAGAAAAGAGTTGAGAACACAGTAGAGATACAGATAAACGGCTTAGTACTCGTTTATCTGTACTCTAACTGCGCAAACTAAAGAAATATTAGTTATCTAGGTGCTCTAAGCCCCATTTGTACAGCGCGTTCTTTTTCAGATTGTAGATCTCTGCAGCCATTGCCGCAGCTTTCTTAAGTGGCAGCTCTTTAGTCAGAATAGCCAGAGTACGCGTCGCTTCATCTGGTAAGTCGGTTGTTGCTTCTTCGCGGTGACCATGAATCAAAAGCACCATCTCGCCACGTTTGCGGTTCGCGTCTTCTTCAATCCACTCAATCAGCTCACCCAGTGGCATACCTTGAATAGTTTCGAAGGTCTTCGTTAGCTCACGCGCTAGTACAACTTCACGCTCAGGGCCTAAAATATCTAGCATATCCTGTAGAGAATCTGAGATACGGTGCGGTGACTCGTAGAAAATACATGTGCGTTCCGCTTTCGCGATCTCAAGGAACTTATCTTTACGACCTTTGCTCTTAGGTGGTAAGAAGCCTTCAAAACTGAAGCGATCCGACGGTAGACCCGATGCACTTAACGCGGTGATGACAGCACATGCACCAGGAAGTGGTACAACTCTCACACCAGCCTGACGACATTGTGATACAAGGTGGTAACCTGGATCACTGATTAAAGGGGTTCCTGCATCTGAGACTAATGCGATAGACTGACCCTCTAATAATTTTTCTACTAGAACTTGCGCCTTAGTTTGCTCATTATGGTCATGTAAAGCGAACGTTCTGGTGGATATATTGAAGTGAGCAAGCAGCTTACCCGTGTGACGTGTGTCTTCCGCTGCAATAACATCGACACTTGATAATACTTCGATTGCTCTTTGCGTGATGTCTCCCAAATTTCCGATAGGAGTCGGCACAATATAGAGAGTTGGGCTCTCTGTGAGCAAGGTTTTGTTATCTGTCATTTGTTTACCATCACTTCAACGATTAATATAGATACAAATTTATACGGAATTAAAAAGAACTCATGGCAACAATGAACCATAAGAGACTCAGTGTACCACGCTTACTAACTCCAATTGCATTAGCAATTTCATTGGCGGCTTGTTCTTCTGCGCCACAAGCCCCGACGCGTGTTGATATTACACTTGATCCGACACAATCGACAGAAAGTTATATGATGCAAGCAGACAGCAGCAAAGGTAGTCTGCAAAATGATTGGCTGATCATGGCACTAAAATCGTCGGTGCAAGCGGGCAAAACCGATCAAGCAACTTTGCTGATCAAACGCTTGGCAAAACAGCCACTCACAGAAACCCAACAGGCTGAATGGCAACTGGCACGTGCGCAGCTGCTATTCAATAATCAGCAGACTGAGCAAGCGTATCAACAACTGAACTTCCAACCGTGGTGGAAACTGCCGAATGAGCAGTGGAAAGACTACCACAACCTGCGTGCTGATATTCTTGAGGTATTGAATCAGTACTTCGAAGCGAGTCGCGAACTCACTAAACTTGAAGAGTTTGATGATAACCAAGATCAACAGTTGATCGCTGATCGTATCTGGAAAAATCTTAGCAGCTACTCTCAATATGAAGTGCTAGCACTAAAAACCGCGCCAGACGAAGATGTTTTGGCTGGTTGGTTACAGCTTTCTATCTACCTGAAAACCCTAAACGGTAATCTGCCTGAGCTGCAAAGCACACTGCAAGACTGGTTGGCGGAGAATCCGTACCACCCAGCGGCGAAGTACACACCGCAAGCGATCAGTGACATTCTGAGCCTAGAGATCAGTAAGCCAACCAGTACAGCCTTACTGCTACCTTTAACTGGTAAGTACAGTAAACAGGCGCAGCTGGTACGTGATGGCTTCATTTTTGCGATGATGAACGACAAAGAGCGCGAAGAAGACGCAACGCTAACGGTTTTAGATACCAACACGCAAAGTGCTGAAGAGATCAAACAGACGCTGATTGCCAACAAAGTCGACTTCATCGTCGGCCCATTGGTTAAGAGCAATATCACCAAGCTCCAGGAAGCTCAGAAAGGGGATGAAAATGCTATTCCAGCACTTGCTCTGAACATTCCAGATCATATAGAGGCAGGCACCAAACTTTGCTACCTGGCACTATCACCAGAGCAAGAAGTCGCCCAAGCCGCTAAGCACCTCTTCACTCAGGGTTACAAGTATCCTCTCATCTTGGCACCAAAAGGCCGACTGGGCGATCGTGTACAAGAAGCCTTCAAAGAAGAGTGGTCTAAATACAGTAGCAATGATGTCGCAACGTCATTCTTCTCTGACAAGCGACAGTTACAACGCAATGTAAATCAGATATTCGGACTACAAGAGAGCCAACAGCGCATTGCGCAGATGGATACCCTGATCGACTTGCCACTAGAGACAGAGCCGCGCAGCCGTCGCGACGTCGACGCAGTATACATCGTGGCGAATAACTCTGAGCTCACGTTGATCAAACCTTTCATTGAAGTCGCCATTAACCCAGATGCAAAGCAACCGGCGTTGTTCTCGAACTCTTTCAGCAACAGTGGCGGTAAACAGTATGAAGACCTAACCGGTGTTTTCTATAGTGATATTCCGCTGCTTATAGAGAACAAAGGCGAGCTCAATAAGCAGTTAAATGAGCTTTGGCCTTCTCACACTAATGGTCAAAAGCGCCTGCAAGCACTAGGGATGGATGCGTACTACCTAATGGACGCGCTTCCACAAATGAAAGCCGTTGAAGGACATAGTATTTCTGGTGAAACCGGCGTGCTGACTATCGACAACAACTGTGTTGTACAGCGTCAAATCAGCTGGGCAGAGCATGGGGCTCTTTAGTCGAACCAAACTGATACAAAAACTCAACGCCCACAGACAAGTGGGCGATAGGTACGAACGCGTGGCCAGAGATCACCTCAAAGGGCACGGGCTCACTTTAATTGAGCAAAACTTCGTAGCCAAATGTGGTGAAATTGATCTTATAATGCACCACAACCAGACTATTGTGTTTGTTGAAGTCAAATACCGAAAACAGACACGTTATGGGCATGCAGCAGAAATGGTCACCGCCGGCAAGGCGAAAAAGTTGATCAACACCGCCAATCTATGGCTGATGAAGCAAGGCATGTCGGTACACTCGACTAATTTCCGGTTTGATGTTGTGGCTATTGAAGGGCCAAATGAACAGATCAACTGGATACAAAATGCAATTACCCAAGGATAAACATGCTAGATAGCATCAAAGAAAGTTTTACAGAAAGTATTCAGATCCAAATCGCGGCAGCAGAAGCCCTGCCAGATGCTATTACCCACGCTGCGCAAGCCATGGTTGCAACCTTGCTCAACGGCAATAAGATTTTATGTTGTGGTAACGGTGGCTCAGCTTCGAACGCACAGCAGTTTGTCTCTTGCCTACTTAACCGCTTTGAAACTGAGCGCCCTAGCCTGCCAGCAATGGCGCTAACCGCCGACAATACTACGCTAACGGCAGTTGCGAACGACTACCACTACGAAGAGATCTTCTCGAAACAGGTGCGTGCTTTTGGTCAAACTGGCGATATCCTTCTTGCTATCTCGACCAGTGGTAATAGCAAAAACATCATCAAAGCAATGGAAGCGGCAGTAACCCGTGACATGACCATCATCGCTTTTACTGGCAAGGACGGTGGTGAGATGGCAGGTCTTCTAGGCGAACACGATGTAGAGATTCGAATCCCATCGCACCGCACCGCTCGTATCCATGAAGTTCATATGGTCACACTGCATTGCCTATGCGATCTGATTGACCAAGTTCTATTCCCAGCTCACGAGGAGTAATTGGAGTAACATGAAGTTTTCTATTGTTAAGTTGCTTAGCGTTTCACTGCTGACGCTATCATTGTCTGGATGTGCGGGACTATTCATTGCCGGCGCTGCGACGACAGCAAACCTAGTTACCGACACTCGCACCACCAAAGAGATTTGGAATGACAACAATATCGAGTTCGAAGTTGCAGCCATCACTAACAAGGCTCCATATCGCGGTAACGTTCGAATCACTGCCAGTTCTTACCGTGGAACAGTGGTGCTGATGGGACAAGCCTCAACGGAGGCAGAGCGCCGCTCATTTGAAAGCGAAGCGAGAAAAGTAGCTGGCGTGAACACTGTCCACAACCAAGTACGCGTTAAACCACCATTGAGCGTGAGTGAGATCAGCAAAGACAGCTGGATAACTACCAAGGTAAAATCGGCTCTATTAGCCAATGCCGAGCTAAATGGCATCAAGGTTAAAGTTATCACCGAAGATAGTGAAGTGTTCCTATTGGGTCTTGTGACTCGTGAGCATGCTGATATTGCAACCGATGTGGCTCGTAATATCTCAGGGGTCAAACAAGTCATTCGCGCATTCGAATATGGTGATGAGGCAACGGTGAAGGCTGAAGCGGCGGCGGAAACTGAAGCAGAAACTGTCGTTAACTAACTTCATCCAACCCAATAAAAATCGAGTTATAAAAAAAGGTTCATCGCGGATTAGCGGGAACTTAAAACAAAAACGGTAGTAAGTGATATGGTTTAGTCGCCAAACAAAAATCATACACAAACTACCGTTTCCATGCCGAATCATACTTTCCTATCTTCATTCTGGGAAGGCTTTCAAATAGTAAAGTCTCACCAGACAGCAACACTTATTACCCTTACTCTTAAACCTAACTCTGAAGCTAAATGCCTCTGTGGTCTTGAAGCCGAAGCTATCCATGAGTATCAATGGCGTCATGTAAAGGATGCCATGTTACTCGATGTTCCAGTTGAACTTTCCGTTCAAACTCGAAGGATTAAGTGTCGCGACTGCGGCATAAAAACAGAGTCTCTATCTTGGTTAGAGCCTTATGCTCGCATAACGAAGCGCCTAAAAAGCTATATAGAACAACTATTACCTCTTCTCCCTATTAAGCATATCTCCCAGTTAACGAGCGTTCATTGGCACACAATTAAAGAGATAGATAAACGCCGGCTTAGACAAGTTGTACCGTCAATAAAATGGGAAGACCTAAGGCAACTCGTCATGGACGAGTTCGCCATCTTTAAAGGACATCGATATGCCACGGTCATCGCTGATGCTAAGACTCACCAAGTCATTTGGATAGGATTAGGTCGTAGCCGCAAAGACATACGACCGTTCTTCGAGCAATTAGGCGAGCATGGGATAAATATCGAAGCCGTCGCGATGGACATGAATACGGCTTTCGATCTTGAAGTTCAAGCACACTGTCCGAACGCAAAAATCGTTTACGACTTATTCCATGTTGTCGCTAAGTTCGGTCGCGAGGTGATGGATAGAGTTAGAGTCGACCAAGCCAACAAACTTAAGCAAGACAAAAAAGCGAGGCAATGGGTGAAGCGTTCACGCTGGGTACTGCTGAAAAATAGAGGCAACTTAAATACACGCCAAGAAAGCTATCTTACTGAAATATTGAATATCAATAAGGACTTAATGACCACTTATATACTCGGAGCTCAACTCAAAGAGCTTTGGTATTGTGAATCAGAAGGGCGCGCTAAGGAGCTCTGGGACGCGTGGTGGGAACAAGTGCAAGAGAGTGGGATTAAGCCATTAAAAGAGTTCGCACGAAAACTCAGACCATATCTTCACGGGGTTATCGCATCGGCAAGTTATCCGTTAAATACCTGCACGCTTGAAGGGATAAACAACAAGATAAAGCTAATCAAGCGAATGGGGTATGGTTATCGAGATACTGACTACTTCTTCTTGAAGATAAAAGCGGCTTTCCCCGGAAAGCCGCGATGAACCTAAAAAAAGCAGCGAATCAGCGCTGCTTTTTTAATGTCATTCGGTTACTTGATAACTCGAAGGCTTGGTCGGCCTTTCGTTGGGCGTGGTGGTTCAGGCTCAGGGTCCGAATCTTCCGCATCAACGTCAACTTCTGTCGTTGCAACACTTAATGAAGGACCTTGTTCCGGAGCTTCAAATGGCCCCTCTTCAATTCCTTCTTCAAGCACATCCATGTAAGCCTCTTCAGGCTCGAACATAGTACCAGCGCCATTTTCGCGAGCGTAGATAGCTTGAACAGCATAAAGCGGTACGATCACTGAGTGAGGACGTCCACTGAAGCGGGCACTGAATGTCACCGCTTCGTTGCCAAGCTCAAGGTTGCCTACCGCACGAGGAGCAATATTCAGGATGATCTGACCATCTTGAATAAACTCTTCTGGTACACGAACACCCGGCAATGTTGCTTCAACAACAAGGTGTGGTGTCAGTTCGTTATCAACCAGCCAATCATAGAATGCACGCAGCATATATGGACGGCGTGGCGTCATCGTTGAGATATCCATAACGATTAACGAGCCAGTCGCATCTCGCGCTCAGCTTCTGTTAGCGAAGCTAGGAATGAATCACGCTCAAATACACGGTTCATGTAAACTTTAAGTTCTTTAGAACCTGGGCCAATTAGCTCGATACCTAGCTCAGGAAGACGCCATAGTAGCGGAGCAAGGTAACAATCGATTAAGCTGAATTCTTCGCTCATGAAGTATTCGTACTCTGCGAAGATAGGAGCCAGTGTTAGTAAGTCATTGCGCAGTTTAGTACGTGCCGCTTCAGACTCTTCTGCATTGCCTTTTACAATCTTCTCAGCAACTGAGTACCAGTTACGTTCGATACGGTACATCATTAGACGGCTGTTACCACGAGCAACAGGGTAAACAGGCATCAATGGTGGATGAGGGAAACGCTCATCTAGGTATTCCATGATGATTTTTGAGTCGTATAGAGCCAACTCGCGATCAACTAGAGTGGGTACTGATTTGTACGGGTTCAGTTCAACAAGTTCTGCTGGAAGATTATTTTCATCAACCAACTCAACTTCAACACTTACGCCTTTTTCAGCAAGAACAATGCGCACCTGATGGCTATACATATCAGAAGCACTTGAGAAAAGAGTCATCACAGAACGTTTATTGGCAGCTACAGCCATGGAGCCCTCCAGTACACTTTAAATAAAAACAATGGAGGCCTAAGCCTCCATTGTACATTAACATAATTTAGGAATTAGCGTGGTATTATAGCACAATTAGTGCACATCACGCCAATACTCTTTCTTCAGTAGAACCACAACGATAGTGAACAATACTAAGAAAGCCATTACCCACCAACCTAGAGCGTGACGCTCAAGTTGAACTGGGTCGCCAGAGTAAACTAGGAAGTTAACCAAATCACGTACAGCTTCGTCGTACTCACCTGCGCTTAGCTCACCAGAACCGTCAGTTTCAGTACCTACAACGACTTCTACCTCTTCACCATCTACGATATGAGTTTCGTAGATTGGTGTTGGGATGCCTTGTAGCTCTTCAAGCACATGTGGCATACCAACACTTGGGAAAACAATGTTGTTTACGCCAAATGGACGAGATGGGTCTTCGTAGAAAGTACGAAGGTAAGTGTATAGCCAGTCTGCGCCGCGAACACGAGCAACTAGAGTTAGGTCCGGCGGCGGAGCACCGAACCAGTTTGCCGCTTGTTTCGCAGGCATTGCGTTAACCATCAGATCACCAATCTTCGCTTCAGGGTTGAAGACTAGGTTCTCTTTCATCAGATCCACTGGGATCTCAAGGTCGTTAGCAACTCGCTCGTAACGCTGGTATTGCGTAGAGTGACAGCCAAAACAGTAGTTCATGAACAGCTTAGCACCGTTTTGCAGTGAAGCTTGGTCCGTTAAGTCATTGTTCGCTTTGTCTAGCGGAACATTTGCGCCCGCTGCCATAGCTAATGACGGCAACATAGCAAATAAAATTACAATCCATTTTTTCATTTGAATGTCACCCTTTCTGGTAGTGGTTTCGTCGCTTCATTCTTACTGTAGAACCACAGCAGTACGAAGAACATGAAGTAACCTAAGCTAAATACTTGTGCGAGTATTGTGTACGTTGGTGTTGCTGGAAGCGCACCAAGAATACCAAGCGCAATAAAGCTTATTGTGAATTGGATGATGTTAATCAAATGCAGTTTGCTACGGTAACGGTACGAACGTACTTTACAACGGTCGAACCATGGTAGTAGGAATAGCACAACAATCGATGCGCCCATTGCTACAACACCTAGCAGCTTATCAGGAACCGCACGTAGGATTGCGTAGAACGGTGTGAAGTACCATACCGGAGCGATGTGCTCAGGAGTCTTCAGCGGGTTCGCAGCTTCAAAGTTAGGCGGCTCAAGGAAGAATCCACCCATTTCTGGGTTGAAGAACAGCACGTAACAGAAGAAGAACAAGAAGCCAGCAACACCAACCATATCTTTCACCGTCCCGTATGGGTGGAAAGGAATAGAGTCAATGATGTCGTATTTCTTAGTGTAATCCTTGTGGAATGGGAACTGAGTTTTGTAGTCGTCGCCCATTGTGCCTTTAGGAAGCTTAGTCTCGATACCGTCTGGGTTGTTCGAACCTACTTCGTGCAGTGCTAGAACGTGAAGAACGATAAGCAGCAGAAGTACGATTGGCAGAGCAATAACGTGTAGCGCGAAGAAACGGTTTAGCGTTGCACCAGAGATGATGTAGTCACCACGGATCCAAAGCGTTAGGTCATCACCGATAACAGGAATCGCACCAAACAGAGAAATGATTACCTGAGCACCCCAGTATGACATTTGACCCCATGGTAGTAGGTAACCCATGAAGGCTTCAGCCATTAGCACTAGGAAGATCAACATACCGAAGATCCAAAGTAGCTCACGAGGCTTTTGGTAAGAACCGTAAATCAGACCACGGAACATATGCAGGTAAACAACAACGAAGAAAGCAGATGCGCCCGTTGAGTGCATATAACGCAGTAGCCATCCGTATTCCACATCACGCATGATGTATTCAACAGATGCGAACGCACCTTCACCAGATGGTACGTAGTTCATTGTTAGCCAAATGCCGGTAAGAATTTGGTTAACCAACACTAACATTGCTAAAGAACCAAAAAGGTACCAAAAGTTAAAGTTCTTAGGCATTGGGTATTCAGATAAGTGCTTTTTATAAGCATTCATCGCGGGTATACGTTTCTCTACCCAATCTAGTAGTCCTTGCATTATGCATCTCCCTCGTCAATACCGATCAGGATCTTGGTGTCACTTAAATACATATGCTTTGGCACAACAAGGTTTAGCGGTGCAGGTACGCCTTGGAATACTCGACCAGCCATATCAAATTTCGAACCATGACATGGACAGAAGAAACCAGACTTAACACCTTGTACTTGTTCTGCGAAAGAATCAGGTAGGTAAGTTGGAGAACAACCTAGGTGAGTACAGAAACCAACCGCAACAAAGAATTCCGGCTTAATGGAACGGAACTCATTTTGAGCGTATTCAGGTTGTTGCTCTGCTTCCGATTGAGGATCTCGAAGTTGACCACCAATGGTTTTCAAGTTTTCTAGTACCGACTCAGCACGGCGTACAACCCATACAGGTTTACCTTGCCACTCGACACGAACCATCTGGCCAGCTTCTAATTTACTGACTTCCACTTCCACCGGCGCGCCCGCAGCTTTCGCTTTGGCACTCGGATTCCATGATTTAATAAAAGGCACGGCTACAGCAGCAGCCCCTAAACCACCAACAACGGCTGTTGTTGCGGTTAGGAAACGCCTGCGACCGTTATTTAAAGGCGCGTTGCTCATCCAAACATTCTCCCATTTGCTCCTTTTGGATTGAAATTATTCCGCTTAAAGAGCATGGCTAACAAAATACGTATTTAGTTCTATTTATTGACGGCAAATGATAAATAAAACCCTACTTTTTGACAAGATAAAGCTACCTTTTTGTAACAATCATGAGGCAAAGCGCACATTGGGTTACAAAAGCTATCAAAATATAAGAAATTGGAAATAAAACGAGGGGGGAAAAGCATTTAGCGGGGAGTAGAAAAACAAAAAGCCCGGCATATAGCCGAGCTTTGAACCACAATTCCAGTAATAAAACTGGGAGCGTGTATTTTCCGGTAAAGGAAAATTAACGCTTAGAGAATTGAGGTTTACGACGTGCTTTACGTAGACCAACTTTCTTACGTTCAACGCAACGAGCGTCACGAGTAACGTAGCCAGCTGCACGTAGAGCAGGACGTAGAGTTTCATCGTACTCCATAAGAGCGCGAGTGATACCGTGGCGGATTGCGCCAGCTTGACCAGAGATACCACCACCAGAAACAGTGATGTATAGGTCAAGTTTCTCAGTTAGTTCAACTAGCTCAAGAGGTTGCTTAACAACCATGCGAGAAGTTGGACGACCGAAGTAAACATCAAGGCTACGCTTGTTGATTACGATCTCACCAGAACCTGGTTTGATGAAAACACGAGCTGCTGAGCTTTTGCGACGACCAGTGCCGTAGTATTGATTCTCTGCCATTTTCATAATCCCCAATTAGATGTCTAGTACTTGTGGTTGTTGAGCAACATGGTTGTGCTCAGCACCAGCGTATACTTTTAGCTTACGGTACATAGCGCGGCCTAGAGGACCACGTGGTAGCATACCTTTAACAGCTAGTTCAAGAGCCATCTCTGGCTTACGGTCGATCAGCTTTTCAAAAGTGATAGACTTAAGACCACCAGGGAACTCAGAGTGACGGTAGTAAACCTTACCCTTAGCCTTGTTACCAGTTACAGTAACTTTCTCAGCGTTAACAACGATGATGTAATCACCAGTGTCTACGTGAGGAGTGTATTCAGCTTTGTGCTTACCGCGTAGGCGAGAAGCGATTTCACTTGCAAGACGACCTAGAGTTTTACCTTCAGCGTCTACAACGTACCAGTCGCGTTTTACAGTTTCTGGTTTAGCAACGAAAGTTTTCATGCTAATAATTACCTATTAAAAAAATTTACACTTAAGGAATACTGAGTATTCCCACTGTCTAAGAGTCACCATTCATCACCCCTTCGAGTGTTGGAAAACTCTTGGCATAACGTGATTTAACTCATCGTTAGAGGCCCGCAGTAACGGTAGGTCGCAGGATTATAGAGAAGAGCGAAGAAAAAATCACCTCTTTTTGAACAAAATCACGATTTTTTTCTTCCATTTTCTTAATAAAGAATCCCCAGCCTAACTTAGGTGCTCTTTTGCTAGATAATCATGGCTCTGCATTTCAATTAAGCGTGACTGACAGCGTTTAAATTCAAACTCTAACTGACCATGAGTGTAGAGTTCTTCTAGCGCAACGTCGGCAGAAATAATCAGCTTTACATTGCGTTCGTAAAACTCGTCCACTAAGGCAATAAAGCGTCTTGCTGCGTCGTCAGACGTCGCGTTCATCTGTTTCACTTCAGCCAGTAACACCGTGTGATAGATCTTAGACAGCTCAATATAGTCATTCTGGCTGCGTGCCGATTTACAAAGCTGCGCAAAAGTACCATGCAAAACACCATCACTCGCTTCTACCACATCCAATTTACGATGATTAACTTCAATCTGAGTTAATACCTCTTTACCTTCACCGACTAGTTGTTGGTAATAGGTGCGCAAATTGATATCCGCTTGTGCATCCAATGGGTAGTGATAAATTTCCGCTTGTTCCAACGTACGTAGTCGGTAGTCGACGCCGCTGTCTACATTCAAGATTCGACAGTTTTCTTGGATCAGCTTAATCGCGGGTAAAAAGCGTGCACGCTGTAGGCCATTTCGATAGAGGTCTTCAGGTGGAATGTTAGATGTCGCCACCAAGATAACGTTGCGAGCAAAGAGCTCTTGGAACAGTGTCCCCAAGATCATCGCATCGGTGATGTCGGAGACAAAGAACTCATCAAAACAGATAATGTCCGCTTCTTGCTTAAACTTATCGGCCACCAACGGCAACGGGTCACTCACCTCCCCCAACGCCTTAAGTTCGTCATGCACTCGGTACATAAAACGGTGAAAGTGGACACGCATTTTGCGTGAGGTTGGCAGTGCATCGCAGAAAGTGTCCATAAGGTAAGTCTTACCTCGCCCGACGCCTCCCCAGAAATAGAGCCCTTTGGGTGGTGTCGGTCGTTGTAGCTTTTTACCCATTAACTTTTGAAAACGCGTCAGCTGTGGCACTGGTGCATTTTGGTATTCTTGGAATTGGTGGAACAATTGATCTAGCGCCTGTACGGCTTGCTCTTGGGCTGGATCTCTTTGAAATCCATGTTCTTTTATATCTTGTTCGTATTTTTTAATGGGATTCATGACGACATTTCCACAATGAAATCGATATCAACCAGAGAAGGAAAAAAGGCTTCAACAGTACAATAGGCGGGGGCTCAGCGCTGTATGTGCAGCTCTAAACTGATAGCTAGCGCACACGCATTTCTCTTTATACTGCTGCGTTCTCATAGTACCATGAAGCTGCATTATGTGTAACTAAGCAGTAACAAACATGTTAAAAAACAACAATAAGGAGCTGTTATGCCTTGGATGTACGCCGTTGGCGGTTTACTAATCGGACTTATCTTAGGGGTTGCTATTTCTCGCCTCACGACTCCTGAGTACAAGAAGCAAAAGAATGTTCAAAAAGAATTAGACACAGCAAAGTTTGCACTAGAGCAGCAACGCCAAGAGCTTGCCGATCACTTTGCTAAAACAGCTGAAATGTTAGATACCTTAGGTAAAGACTACACCAAGCTGTATCAACATATGGAAAAGACCAGCACTGAGTTAATCCCCAACTTACCAGAACAGGATAACCCATTTGTGAAAACGGCGGCTGCGCACTCTGGTAAGTCATCCGATAAATCAGATAGCACAGTAACAGCCATAGATGAACAACCAAAAGATTACGCCAATGGCGCAACAGGTTTGTTCAGTGATGAAAAGAAAGAGGTCATTGAAGCACCTGAGGTTGTAACAGCGAAAGCTTCTTAAACATCTAAATTCAATGAACTTTACAAAGGTTTTTGAGTCATAATCTTCAATTGTGTTGTATAACATTAGGCAATCGTCCAACTTTATGTGTGTTATAAGGCATTAACTAATGAGGAGTTTATGATGAAAAAACCTTTGCTTGCTTTATCGGTACTGACTTTAAGCTTAAGTTCCATCATCACACCGATTCAGGCAACTGCGGCACTACCATTAAGTGTCGATAACCAACAACTACCTAGCCTTGCGCCAATGCTTGAGAAAGTTACCCCCGCGGTCGTCAGCATTGCAGTGGAAGGTAAACAAGTTCAACGTCAACGCATCCCAGAA
This sequence comes from Vibrio pelagius, assembly GCF_024347575.1. Lineage (NCBI taxonomy): Bacteria > Pseudomonadati > Pseudomonadota > Gammaproteobacteria > Vibrionales > Vibrionaceae > Vibrio > Vibrio pelagius. Next base: position 487,705 of record NZ_AP025503.1, on the reverse strand, counting down.
CAGTTCCAATTCTTCTTTGGCCCAGAGCAAGCACAAGAGCGCCCATTCCGAGGGTTAGGCTCTGGTGTCATCATCGACGCCAAGAAAGGGCATATCGTTACCAACTATCACGTTATCAATAACGCAGACGAGATCCGCGTAAAACTGCATGACGGACGTGAATACGATGCTGAGTTGATTGGCGGTGACGAAATGTCTGATATTGCCCTACTCAAACTCGAAAAAGTCAAAGACCTAACTGAGATCCGTTTTGCTGACTCAGACCAGCTTCGTGTTGGTGACTTCAGTGTTGCTATCGGTAATCCATTTGGTTTAGGTCAGACAGTGACATCCGGTATCGTCTCAGCACTCGGTCGAAGTGGCCTTAATCTCGAAAATTTTGAAAACTTCATCCAAACCGATGCGGCTATTAACAGCGGTAACTCAGGCGGCGCATTGGTCAACCTCAATGGCGAGCTGATCGGTATCAACACAGCAATCCTTGGCCCTAATGGTGGCAACGTCGGTATCGGCTTTGCAATCCCATCTAATATGATGCGTAACCTAACCAACCAAATCTTAGAGTTTGGTGAGGTGAAACGCGGCATGCTTGGTGTTCAAGGTGGCGAAATCACTTCAGAATTAGCGGAGGCACTGGGTTACGAGTCAAGTAAAGGGGCATTTGTAAGTCAAGTGGTTCCAGACAGCGCCGCAGATAAAGCTGGCTTACAAGCTGGCGACATCATCGTGGCCATCAATGGTAAGCGCATTGATACCTTTAGCGAACTAAGAGCTAAAGTCGCCACTCTCGGTGCAGGCAAAGAGATTGAGCTAGGCGTTGTTCGTGATGGTAAAAATAAAACTTTCGACGTCACACTTGGTGAATCAACCAATAGTAAAACTCAAGCAGAAAAACTGCATGAAGGCTTAACGGGTGCAGAACTGACTAACACCAATGATAGTGACCCAGTAAAAGGCGTTAAAGTATCAAGTGTAGCCAAAGGCTCACCTGCTGAAGCATATCAACTTAAGCCAGACGACATCATTATCGGTGTGAACCGTCAAACAGTTAGGAACTTAGCACAGTTCAGATCAATCGTTGAGAAGAACCCAGGCGTATTGGCGCTCAATATCCAACGCGGTCCAAGAACCATTTACCTAGTGATTCGTTAACAATTAATCACTATTATTGAGGGCAGGTTGAACAAGTTCGTATAGAACTTAATCAGCCTGCCCTTTTATTTAGATGAATCAAAATGCTATGCTTCACAAGTAACTCAAACTGGTCACCCATGTGTGGAGGCTTTATACCTTACCTGCCGAAGAGGGAAACATGCTGTCCTTTCTATTTCGTTCAATTTCCCTTGGATTAGTATCAGCACTGATTATTCTTGTCGCTTTCCCACAGCTTAGACCCAACTTTGTCACTGAAGCGGCGAGTAAGCAGGTAAGCAATATCGGTTCACTGCAACTGTCATTCAATGATGCAGTTCGACGCGCAGCGCCTGCGGTCGTCAATATCTATAGCCGAAAATACGATGAATCCGATCGTAATAAACTGCTCACTCAGGGTTTAGGCTCTGGCGTTATTGTCAGTGAGAAAGGTTACATCATTACCAACTACCACGTGGTTGCTCAAGCAGACCAAGTTGTCGTCGCCCTGCAAGATGGTCGCGCTGCTGCTGCACAGTTAGTGGGTTCAGATAAAAGAACTGATATCGCCATACTACAAGTCAGCGGCGACAACCTTCCTGTGATTCCTTTAAACCCAAATTACGAAGCTAATGTCGGCGACATCGTACTCGCGATAGGAAACCCATATAACCTTGGCCAGACGACGACATTTGGCATCATCTCCGCAACTGGCCGTTCGTCGATCAGTGCTGACCGCCATCAAGCCTTCATTCAAACAGATGCAGCGATCAACGAGGGTAACTCAGGTGGTGCACTCGTCAACTCGCAAGGTGAACTGGTCGGTATTAACACCGCTTCTTTCCAACAAGCGACTGACATGGAAACCTACGGCATCTCATTTGCTATCCCTTATGGATTGGCGAACAAGATCATGCAGAAGATCATTGCCGATGGTCGCGTGATTCGTGGCTATATCGGTATCGATGGACAAGACATCAACTCGGTGACTTCTCGTTTATTAGGCAACAAAAACATTGGTGGCATTGTGGTGCTCGGGATCGATCCTACAGGCCCCGCTGCTGATGCAGGATTCGAGGTTCAAGATATCATCATCAGTATCGATAACACCAAGATCAATGGACGCCAAAGTGTTATGGATATCGTTACCGACCTAAGACCTGGCACAGTGGTCGATGTGGGCATACTTCGCCAAGGTGAGAATAAAACCCTTAAGGTCACAATTGCAGAAGACAAGCGCTAGTTAAATTAGACTACTCTACGACTAACACTCAGTAGATTGCAAACAACAAAAACCCAGCTCAAGGCTGGGTTTTTATTATCTATAAAGCTGTTTAAGATTACTCGTCACTCTCAATGTCGATACGAGTCACGCGCTGCAGACCTCTTGGCAGTAGACCACCACGACGGCCACGCTCACCGCGGAAGTTATCCAGATCAGCCGGCTTCAAGCCAAGCTTACGCTTACCCGCATACAGCGTCAGCGTTGTCCCTTGAGGGATAGCCATTAGGTGTGAAACAAACTCTTCACGCTCTTTGGCTTTCGCTGATGGGATATTGATGATCTTGTTACCCTTACCTTTACTCAATTGAGGCAGGTCTTTAATTGGGAACAGCAACATACGACCTTGGTTAGTAATCGCCAAAATCTCGTTGGTCTCTAGATCTTCAATCGGACTTGGTAGCATGACTTCAGATGCTTGAGGCAAGTTCACCAGAGCCTTACCGCTCTTGTTCTTCGACAACAGGTCACTGCCTTTACATACGAAGCCGTAACCGGCATCAGAGCCCACCAGCCATAGCTGATCATCATCACCCATCACGACTTGGCGGATCGAGCTGCCCGCATTGATATTCAAGCGGCCAGTAATCGGCTCACCTTGGCTACGCGCCGAAGGCAGAGAGTGAGACTCAAGTGAGTAGCTGCGACCATCACTGCCGAGGAATACGGCTTGTTGGTTACTCTTACCACGCGCACTCGCAAGGTATTTGTCACCGGACTTGTAGTTCAAGCCTTCTGGGTCCACGTCATGCCCTTTCGCATGGCGAATCCAACCTTTCTCAGAAAGTACCACAGTGATTGGCTCACTCGGTACAAGGTCGCGCTCTGTCAGCGCTTTCGCTTCTGCACGCTCAACCAGTGGAGAACGACGATCATCACCGTACTTATCTGCATCCGCTTGAATCTCTTTCTTAATCAGAGTGTTCAAACGACGCTCAGAGCCGAGTAGCTTCTCTAGTTTTTCACGCTCTTTCTCTAGCTCATCTTGCTCGCCACGGATCTTCATCTCTTCCAGCTTAGCAAGATGGCGAAGTTTGGTATCTAGGATTGCGTCTGCTTGAATCTCTGTGATACCAAAGCGCTCCATAAGCACTGCTTTAGGATCGTCTTCAGTTCGGATGATCTCAATCACTTCATCAAGGTTGAGATAAGCAACCAAAAGACCTTCTAAGATGTGTAAGCGCGCTAGCACTTTATCAAGACGGTGCTGTAGACGACGACGTACTGTTGTACGACGGAACTCAATCCACTCTTTTAAGATCTGAACAAGACCTTTCACTTGAGGACGGTTATCTAGACCAATCATGTTCAAGTTAACACGGAAGTTCTTCTCAAGATCTGTCGAAGCGAACAGGTGACTCATCAACTGATCACAGTCGATACGGTTCGAGCGAGGAACCACAACGATACGCGTTGGGTTCTCGTGATCGGATTCATCACGCAGATCATCAACCATTGGTAGCTTCTTAGCACGCATCTGGTTAGCGATTTGCTCTAGGAGCTTAGCGCCGGATACTTGGTGAGGCAGAGCAGTGATAACAATATCAGAGCCCTCTTTGTGCCAAACCGCGCGCATCTTGATGCTGCCACGACCCGTTTTGTAGATCTTCTCGATATCTGACTTCGGAGAGATGATCTCAGCTTCGGTTGGGTAGTCTGGACCTTTCACATGCTCCATCACTTCCGACAGTTCCGCTTTCGGGCTGTCGATAAGTTTAATGGTCGCATCGGCAATCTCACGCACGTTATGTGGCGGGATATCTGTTGCCATACCTACCGCGATACCAGTGATACCGTTAAGCAGAATATGAGGCAAGCGCGCAGGCAACATTTGCGGCTCTTTCATCGTGCCGTCAAAGTTTGGTTGCCATTCAACCGTACCTTGGCCTAACTCACCAAGCAGAACCTCAGCAAACTTAGACAATTTCGCTTCGGTATAACGCATCGCAGCGAATGATTTCGGGTCATCCGGAGCACCCCAGTTACCTTGACCATCGACCAATGGGTAGCGGTAAGAGAACGGTTGTGCCATCAATACCATGGCTTCGTAACACGCCGAGTCGCCGTGTGGGTGGTACTTACCCAGTACATCACCAACGGTACGCGCCGACTTCTTGTATTTAGACGCAGCTGATAAGCCAAGCTCAGACATCGCGTAGATAATACGACGCTGTACAGGCTTAAGACCGTCGCCAATGTAAGGCAATGCACGATCCATGATCACGTACATTGAGTAATTTAAATAGGCATCTTCGGTGAACTTGCGCATTGGCAATTGTTCAACGCCATCAAAAGTAATTTCGTTAGACATTCATTATACCTCGGCCAAATCACCGTTGTTTTGTAGCCATGAACGGCGATCATCAGCACGCTTCTTACCTAGCAGCATGTCCATCATTTCGTTGGTCGCTTCACTGTCATCAATCGTTAGCTGAACCAGACGACGAGTATTTGGATCCATAGTAGTTTCGCGTAACTGAAGTGGGTTCATCTCACCCAGACCTTTGAATCGTTGTACGTTGATCTTGGCTTTCTTCTTCGATAAGCGCTCTAGCACACCATCTTTCTCATCGTCATCAAGGGCATAGAACACCTCTTTGCCACAGTCGATACGATACAGAGGCGGCATAGCCACATAGATATGACCCGCTTCAACCAAAGAGCGGAAGTGACGAGTGAACAGGGCACACAGCAGAGTCGCAATGTGCAGACCATCCGAGTCCGCATCGGCAAGGATACAGATCTTACCGTAACGTAGGCCAGATAGGTCATCGTTGTCTGGGTCGATACCCAAAGCCACCGAGATATCGTGTACTTCTTGAGATGCAAGAACTTGGTCAGCAGATACTTCCCATGTGTTAAGAATCTTACCACGCAGTGGCATCACAGCTTGAAACTCACGGTCGCGAGCTTGTTTTGCTGAACCGCCCGCCGAGTCACCTTCCACAAAGAAAATTTCAGTGCGGTTTAAGTCTTGAACTGAACAATCTGTCAATTTACCTGGTAGTGCTGGGCCTGATGCTACCTTCTTACGTACCACCTTCTTGCTGGCACGCATACGACGGTGCGCATTGGCAATACAGGTTTCCGCTAGCTGTTCAGCCAGTTGCGGTTTTTCATTCAACCACAAGCTGAATGCATCTTTCACAACGCCAGATACGAACGCAGCGGTTTGACGAGAAGAGAGACGCTCTTTGGTTTGACCTGCAAACTGAGGGTCCTGCATCTTCACCGATAACACGTATGAACAGCGATCGAAGATGTCATCACCGGTTAGCTTAACACCACGCGGCAACAAGTTGCGGAATTCACAGAACTCACGCATCGCATCCAATAAACCTTGGCGCAGACCATTTACGTGAGTACCACCTTGCTTGGTCGGTACTAGGTTCACGTAACTCTCAGTGATCATCTCACCGCCTTCTGGCTGCCAGATCACCGCCCAGTTTGCCATTTCAGTTTCAGCTGTGAACTCACCGATGTACGGCTCTTCAGGTAGTAGGGTGTAGCCCTTCACGCCCTCTGCAAGGTAGTCTTTTAGACCATCTTCGTAGAACCATTTATGTTCTTCGTTATTCACCTTATCGCTAAAAGTGATCTCGAGTCCTGGACATAGAACAGCTTTCGCGCGCAGGTTATTTACCAAGCGCAGCACAGAAAATTTAGAGCTATCGAAGTACTTAGCATCCGGCCAGAAATGTACTGATGTACCGCTGTTACGCAGGCCACATGAGCCAGTAACAGTTAGGTCGGTGACAGCAACGCCGTTTTCAAATGCAATTTCATGAACTTGACCGTCACGACGAACAGTAACTTCAACGCGCTTTGAGAGTGCGTTCACCACCGAGATACCTACACCGTGTAGGCCACCTGAGAACTTGTAGTTATTGTTTGAGAACTTACCACCTGAGTGGAGCTTAGTTAAGATCAGCTCAACACCTGAGATGCCTTTCTCTGGGTGAATATCGACAGGCATACCACGACCATCATCCACCACTTCTAAAGATTGATCAGCATGCAAGACCACTTTGATCTTCTTCGCATGGCCAGCCAATGCTTCATCCACAGAGTTATCGATAACTTCTTGGGCTAAGTGGTTTGGCCTTTCAGTCTCTGTATACATCCCCGGACGGTGTCGAACCGGGTCGAGACCTTCAAGAACCTCGAGGTCTTTTGCATTATATTGTTCAGTCATAATACGGAGTTTACTCAAAAAATTTACGTCTGTTCGCTGGGCTCTAATTCGATATAACCGCGTTAGTTGCCGTGAACCCTCACAGCAGAGCGAACGAGCGAAAGTATTGGGGAATATAGTCTGGAAGCAGCGGTTTGATGTCAAGCACGTTCAAAAACTATGACACCAAACTATGATATTTCACCACTGATAGATGAAATAACAGGCAAAAAAGATAAGATGTTGCGGCTGAGGCGACACCTTATAAGGCTAGAAATTCAATTATCTTTTGAGGGTAACGTTCAAAGTCGACAAAGCTGTGGTCGCCACCCTCTTCTACAGTCTGCTTCGCTCCTTGAAACTTAGCCACCGCTTGACGGTAATCTAAAACTTCATCTTCTGTTTGTTGTAGTAGCCAAAAATCATTTGGCTCGGAAATAGAGGCCACGTCGAGCTGTTTGAGCTCATCAATGTGCTTTTCCTCTAAAACATAATGTTCATTAGTGTATGGATTGACCTGTTCACCGAGGTAATCGGCCAACAACTCATAAGGTTTCACTGCTGGATTAACCACAACCGCTTTAAACCCATAATGCGCATTTAGCCACGTCGATAAATAACCGCCTAATGAGCTGCCCACCAACGCAATTTGGTACTGCTCTTTGTACTCTTCAACAATGTTTTTAAGATGAGCGGCAGCCAGAGCTGGGAAGCTAGGCAATTGTGGCGTCACCACTTTGATATCCGGACGATGTTCAGCACAGTAGTCGGCCATCACATTCGCTTTATGCGAATGCGATGAGCTATTAAAACCGTGGATATAAAGCAGCATTGAAGGCTTATTTGTTGACGCAGCAGCTGGCATTAGTAACCCTCGGCGTTGAAGTCAGGTGTGAATAGGCCGCGTTCAAGTCGACGAACTTCGGTTGCAATCTCACCGTTTGGTTTAAGCTCAAGCTCTCGCCAGCCCGGACTTAGCGTATCAAGTGCAAAATCGTCCGAGTTTGGCTTGAACTGAACACACGTCGATGGTGTCGCCATCACCTGCACACCTAGATGCTCTCGGTTCATATCTTGGTGCACGTGACCACATAAAACGCCACGAACGTTGTCATGTTGCGAGACGACATCCCAGAACTGCTCTGCGTCTTTCAAGCAGTGTTGGTCAAGCCAAGCGCTGCCGACCAATAACGGATGATGATGCAGTAGAACGAGTGTGTGCTTGTGCGGATATTCCGTTAATTTCTGTTCTAATAGCTCAAGCTGTTGATCGCTTAAACGACCATGTGGCACCCCGACAACTTGGGAGTCAAGCAGAATCATCTGCCAATGCTCTCCAAGCAACACATGCTCAACACATTGAATTTGAGCCGATGGGATAACGCTGCCCATGTTGGGTTTATAGTCGTGGTTACCTGGCAACCAGTAACAAGGCTTCTCTAAAGGCTGAATGCCAGCCTCAAATTTTTGGTAAGACTCTGCGCTGTGATCTTGAGAGATATCACCCGTCGCTAGAACCGCTTCATATTCAAAACCTTGGTTCACAATGCCATCGACAACAGCACGAAAGCTATCTTCTGTGTTGATGCTCAGCAAGCTGCCATTACTTGGCGCAAAGAGGTGCGTGTCGGTCAGTTGCACTAACTTAATGCTGCTCTCATCTAATTTTGAAGTGTGTGATAATTCCAAAATAACAAATCCAGATACGTTACTGTTAGATCTTCAAAGTATTCAAACGTACGCTAATTCAGCGTAATAGGTGTGCGACTGATTCCATTTTTTAAACAAAACGTTAACCATTCGCCAAGAAACTTATTGAGTTGAAATTTCTCGTCTTTTTGCAAAAGCTTGGTGTTTGGGTAGTCGTATTTCGCTTTGACTCTCGAGAAGTCTCCACTGGTACATACCTCTGCAACGCGAGCGTCGTGATATAGCCTGACAGACATTTTTGGCAAAGGGAATACTGGCATCTCATCACTCTGACATATGTCTATTAATGTGGTGTATTTTGTGACCTCATTCACTGTCAATTGATACACCATGTTAACCGCTTGATAACAACGCACGTCGCCCACCTGATGTTCAGCAGGCAGCAGCGCGTTCAATTTTGCGTAATTGGTTTCATACACTCGCATCAATTCAGCAAGATCAACATGATACGGCTTTTTCACCGCTATATTCGGCATAGCGTCACTCTTTCCACTTTGACTGTAAATCCAAGTAGTTCAGTTGCAACCATTGTAAAGCAATAATAGTAGCACCATTTTCGAACACACCTTGCTGTACCAATTGATAAGCTTGTTCACGGCTCATCACCTGAACACGAATGTCTTCACCTTCGTAGTCGAGTCCATGTACACCTCTAGCCGTGGTAGCATCAACGCAGCCCACCATGACATCCAGCTTCTCAGAACAACCACCTGATGATGGGTAGTATGAGGTAATCGGCAAAACATGAGTCACTTCAACGCCAGCTTCTTCAACAGCCTCTCGACGGGCGACTTGCTCCGACGATTCATCGGTGTCGATGATCCCCGCGACAATTTCATATTGCCAAGGGTTCTCATGCTCAAGCGCCCCGACTCGGATCTGCTCGACAATCACCACCTCATCTCGAATAGGATCGTAAGGTAGCAGTGCCGCAGCATGTCCACGCTCAAACATTTCACGTTCTATTGGCTTACTCCACCCGCCTTCAAACAACTTATGTCGAAAGGTGTATTTGACCATTTTGAAAAAACCATGAAAGAGCGTTTCTTTTGAGACAATTTCCACGTCTTGTGGAGTAAACTCATGTTGTTGATTGTCATACTGTTGCATTTAGCACCTCACTCAGTGATCTTTATAGTTTACTCATTGTACGAGTTAACTACCAAGGTCTAGGTTCAACTTTTTATACAAAATTTATAATTAAATTTAAGTATCTGAAAATAAATATTGCACAAGTGGACAGTTAAAGGTAAAAAAGTGCAAAGTTTCGAGTAAATTACCATCAAACTGAGTTAAACTCTGTTAAAGAAAAATTCTCTTAAGGCAGGAATAGGAAAATGAGAAAACTGCTTCCACTATTTATCAGTGCGGCAATTGGCAGTCTGAGTTCATCAGCTTTTGCTGATACGCTAGCCGAAGTATATGACCAAGCAAAACAAAACGATCCAACACTTCTTCGTTCAGCTGCGCAGCGTGATGCCGCTTTTGAAGCCGTCACCTCTAGCCGTAGTACACTACTACCGCAAATCAACCTAACTGCGAACTACGACATCAACCGTGGTGACCGTGATTATGATTCAGGAAACAACGCAAACCTCGACAATAACAGTTGGGGTGTTGGTGTAGGATTCACGCAAGAGCTTTACCAACGCTCTTCTTGGATTACTCTAGACACAGCTGAAAAAACAGCACGTCAAGCTGATTCAGCTTACGCGGCAGAACAGCAGGGTCTGATCCTTCGTGTTGCGACGGCTTACTTTGAAGTACTGCGTGCACAAGACAACCTTGAGTTCGTCCGTGCAGAGAAAGCAGCAGTTGCTCGTCAACTCGAGCAAACTAAGCAGCGTTTCGAAGTCGGTCTATCAGCGATCACTGATGTACACGATGCGCAAGCGCAGTACGATGCAGTACTAGCAGATGAAGTTCTGGCTGAAAACACACTGACTAACAACTACGAAGGTCTACGTGAGATCACCGGTCAAGAGCACTCTAATCTAAGCATCCTTGATACTGACCGCTTCTCAGCAAGCAAGTCTTCAGAGTCAGCAGTAGCACTAGTTGAACAAGCACAAGAGAAAAACTTAAGCTTATTGGCTGCTCGTATCTCTCAAGACATCGCGAAAGACAACATCTCGCTAGCAAGCTCTGGTCACCTTCCAAGCCTAACGCTTGATGGTAGCTACTCTCTAGCTGATCAGTCGAACAGCTCTGAAGATTACGATCAAGACGGCTTAAACCTTGGTCTAAACCTAGTTGTGCCCCTATACACAGGTGGCAATACAACCTCGCTGACTAAGCAGGCTGAATACAACTACGTAGCAGCGAGTGAAGATCTTGAAGCGACTTACCGCAGTGTTGTTAAGGACGTTCGCGCGTTCAACAACAACATCAGTGCATCGATCGGTGCGCTACGTGCTTATGAACAATCAGTAGTTTCAGCTCAATCTGCACTTGAAGCGACAGAAGCCGGTTTCGATGTCGGTACTCGTACTATCGTTGACGTGCTTGATTCAACTCGTCGTCTGTACGATGCGAACAAAAACCTATCTGACGCACGTTACAACTACATCCTAAGCGTACTACAACTGCGTCAAGCGGTAGGTACACTTAGCGAGCAAGACATTGTTGATGTGAACGCAGGCCTAAAACCAGCGAGCTAATCACTCAATACATTGTTTGATAAAGAGCGAGCTTATCGGTCTCTACATATCAAATACAAAAATGCCGCTCACCGAGCGGCATTTTTATTTATCGAACATCAAATCAAGTGAGGCGCTTATCCACGACCACCTTTGATTGCTTCAATGATCTCTGTGGTTGAGCAACCATCTTCAAAGTTGAGCACTTTCACTTCACCACCTGCAGCGATCACTTCTGCACCACCAGCGATCTCTTCTGGCTTGTAATCACCGCCCTTAACGAGGATGCTCGGCAGTACCTCAGAGATTAGGCGCTGTGGCGTGTCTTCAGAAAAAGGAACTACCCAGTCTACCGCACCTAAACCGGCAAGAACCGCCATACGACGATCGGTTGGGTTAACCGGACGACCAGGACCTTTCAAGCGTTTAACCGACTCATCCGTGTTTACCGCAACAATCAGGCGATCACCCAGCTCTGCCGCGTGGTTCATGTAAGAGACATGACCCGCATGAAGGATATCGAAGCAGCCGTTTGTCATAACAACTTTCTCACCTTTAGCACGAGCTTGTTTTACCGCTTCAATCAGAGCCGCCTCTGAAATCACACCGTAATCTGTATCTCGGCTACCATGTACCGCTTCTGCTAGCTCAATCATAGATAAAGTCGAAGTACCCAGCTTACCAACGACAACCCCTGCCGCTGCATTCGCTAGTGCGCACGCTTCATCAAGTGGCTTACCAGCAGCAACAGAAGCCGCCAGTACCGAGATTACCGTATCACCAGCACCCGTCACGTCATACACTTCTTTCGCTTGTGTTGGCAAGTTGAACGGTTCTTGGCCCTTACGCAGTAGCGTCATACCGTGCTCACTACGGGTAACAAGCAGTGCTTCAAAGTCAAACTCTTCAATCAGAGCCAAGCCTTTTGCAACGAGATCCTCTTCTGACTTCACTTTACCCGCGACCAGCTCAAATTCGGCCATGTTCGGTGTTAGCAGTGTTGCACCACGGTAGCGTTCAAAATCCGCACCTTTCGGGTCAATAAACACTGGAACATTTGCTGCACGCGCTTTCTGAATAAAACGCTGTACGTGCTCAAGCGCACCTTTAGCGTAATCAGACAGGATAACAGAACGCACGTTCGGTAGCGCTTGCTCCATACGAGACAGAACCAGTTCAGGATCGGTATTCTCAAACTTGTCTTCAAAATCTAGACGAATCAACTGCTGGCCACGGCTCATCACACGTAGCTTAGTGATGGTTGGGTAATCTTCTAGCTCAACAAAATCACAGTTCACATTAAGCGCACTCAGTGTGTTCTTAAGTACTTGTGCTGGCTCGTCTTTACCCGTTAAACCAACGATATGAGCATGGCCGCCTAATGAAGCAATATTCATTGCCACGTTAGCTGCACCACCAGGGCGCTCTTCGTTATTCTCTACTTTTACTACAGGTACTGGCGCTTCTGGTGAAATACGACCGGTAGGGCCATACCAGTAACGGTCTAGCATCACATCACCGACAATCAACACACCCGATTGGCTGTAGTCAGGTAGAATAGGTTTCATTAGGGATCTCCAAAAATCGAATCTGGATAGAGTCTAGCACACTGATAGTAGTGGCTAAACCATAGAAAAAGACAATGAAGCGGTTTGAGTCACCGCTTCACAATCTAGACGGTTACACTGATACAAGGTTTGAGCTATTCAGCGAGCATCCACTGCTGCCAAGCCTGAGTGACAAGCGCCCTCTCTTGCTCAAACTTATCCATTGCAACATCAGCATCAAGATTAAGTAAGTTGCGATGGTGAATTTCATCACGCAATGTGGTGTAAGCGTGAGTGAGAGCCATTGCTTGTGATTCTTCCATTATGCCCTGTGACATCAGACTCTCGAAGATACGCACATTGTCACACCAACGTGTCAGCTTCGGTTTCTCATGGCTGTACCTCAACACTAGGTATTGAGCAAGAAACTCAACGTCGGTAATGCCACCACGGTCTTGTTTCAGCATAAAACGATCGCTTTTCTTACCGCCTAAGTGATCGCGCATTTTCTCACGCATCTTGACTACCTCTTGCTTAAGGTCGTCACCATCACGCTCAAGGCATAGTACCTCATGCCGCGTCTTGTTGAACGCCAATGCCAAAGGCTCGTCACCATAGATCATACGCGCTCGTGTCAATGCTTGATGTTCCCACGTCCACGCTTCAGTGTGTTGATACTCGTCAAAGGCATCGGTTGGGCTGACCAGTAATCCAGATGCGCCAGAAGGTCTTAAGCGCGTATCGACTTCATACAGAATCCCTGAGGCAGTACGAGTCGAGAAGATATGAATAATGCGCTGCGCTAGGCGCAGATAGAATTGACGACCATCAATCTCTTTTTTACCGTCGGTATAAACATCTACAGGGCAGTCATGCATGAAGACAATATCCAGATCCGAGTTATAGCCTAACTCCCAGCCCCCCACTTTTCCGTAACCAACAACCGCAAAGCCGCGCCCATCACGATCCTTAATGTGGGTAGGCTCGCCATATTTAGCCGACACTTGCAGCCAAGCTTGATTCACTCCAGCTTCTACAATAGCTTCTGCTAAGTAGGTTAAGTGATCACTCACCTTCATCACAGGCAACACACCCGCAATATCTGCCGCTGCGATCCTCAAGATACAGGTCTGCTTAAACTGACGCAGTCCCTCCATCTGTTGTTCCATGTCATCTTCTGGAATGCGTGCAAGATAGTCACGCAGCTCAGTTTTGTACGACTCTAACGGCACAGGGTTATACAACTGCTGAGGATCGATCAATTCATCAAGCAAGATTGGGTAGCGCCCCAGTTGCTCAGAAATCATCGGACTCGCGGTACACAGGCGTACCAACTGGGTCAGAGCCGCAGGGTGCTCATCGAGCAGTTCAAGGTAAGTGGTTCGCGTGACGATTTTTTGCAGCAGGTGCAACACACGCGACAACCCAAACTCTGCATCTTTGTTGGTGTATAAGGCTTGGAACACTTTCGGCATCAAACGGTTAAGAACTTCGCGTCCTCTTGGGCCCAATGTTTTCTTTGCGAGATCAGTCTTGAACTGAATGATGGTGGTGGCGGCTTTCTGTGGATCAACGGCATTGATGTCAGTCTCCAAAACATGCTCGATTACGTCCTGCTTATGTGCCATATCCCACAACTCGCTGAAGTGGCTCGCGATGGGGTTGGCTTCCTCCTCTTCGACACCAATCAGATCCTCAAACACTCCATGAACATTGGCCATATGCTGACGAGTCTCCTCAATCAGCGCTGACCAATTTTCAAATTGCATTGCGACCGCTAGCTGTAGCTGCTCTTGCTTATTATCGGGCAAGGTTTGGGTCTGCTTGTCGGCCATCGCTTGCAGTAAGTTTTCTAAACGGCGAAGAAATAGGTAAGCCTCTCTAAGGTGTGCAACTTCACCTGACTCTAAAAGCTTCAAGCCGTCTATGGCTTCGAGGGTGTTTAGTAGACCACGATCACGCAAACTCGGCTCTCGTCCACCACGAATCAGTTGAAAGACCTGAGCAATAAACTCCACTTCACGAATCCCACCAGGGCCGAGCTTAATATTATTCGACAAGCCGCGACGACGTACCTCGCTGCTGATCATTGACTTCATACGACGCAAAGACTGAATGGCACTGAAATCGATGTAACGGCGGAACACAAACGGGCGCAGCATTTGGCGCAGCTCTTGATACTCAGGGTACATTTCGCTCCCCATCACCCGAGCTTTCACCATCGCGTAGCGCTCCCAGTCACGTCCTTGCTCTTGGTAGTAATCTTCTAGCGCTGCGTAACTCATGACCAATGGGCCACTTTCACCAAAGGGACGCAGTCGCATGTCAACGCGATAGCAAAAGCCATCAAAGGTCTGTTGGTCGAGAGCTTTAATGATGCGCTGCCCGAGACGTGTGAAAAACTGCGCATTAGCGATACTTCTGCGTGCACCTTGTGTCTCGCCATTCTCTGGATAGGTAAAAATCAGGTCGATATCAGAAGAGAAGTTCAATTCTCCTCCGCCTAACTTACCCATGCCGATGATCAGCATAGGTTGAGCTTCTCCCTGCGCATTACAAGGCGTGCCCCACTCTTTGCAACAAATGTTGTATTGCCACTGATAGGTTTCAAAGATCATTGCTTCAGCGAGCATTGAAAGGTGGTTAAGGCTCTGCTCTAGAGGCCAAGACGCAGTAAAGTCTCGCCAAGCGATATAAGACATTTCGCGATTACGAAATTGACGCAGAACGCGCTGACCACTCATCTCATCGTGACACTCGCTCAAAAGAGCTGCGAGTCTCTCTCGATAACCTTCGGCGCGCTCTTCACACTCAAGCATGGTGGGCAACACTTTAGCTAACTCACTGTCACGCTGTAAGCAGTCGCCGACGAAGCTACTCAACCCTAAAACATAATTAAGTTGCTCTTGATACTGGGGAGACCAAGCCGAGATCGCTTCGCCTTGATGTTCAAGCAGATTTTCTAAAACCGATTGAGAGTGCTGAGTAAGTGAAGCGGGCAATTGCATTTTTCTTCCTTGTTTGACTAAGCGCATACTGTCTCTATTTATATCAAACTATTGCCAATAAAAAACGCCCACATCAGGAATGTGGGCGTTTTATCGGATTAGAAATAAGACCTAAGCTTGCAAAATCAATTTAGACCTTGAATTGCTTGATCTTACCATCAAGCTCTTCAGCATTGGTTTGCATGATTTGTGAGGTTTCAAGAAGCTCACCAACGACTGTGACTGAAGCTTCAACCAACTCTCGAACATTGGTTAGATTCACATTCATCTCTTCCGCGACACTACTTTGTTGACCAGCTGCTGTCGCAATTTGGAAGTTCATGTCATTGATTTGGTTTACTTGGTTCACGATACCATCGAGCTCTGAGCCCGCGTTGGTAACCAAATCAACCCCTTCCGCTGCTTCAACAACACTCTTCTCCATCAACTCAACCGCTGAGTTAGCACTGGTTTGTAGGTGAGTGATCATGTCTTGAATTTCGACTGTCGCCTGTTGGGTGCGCTGGGCTAGGTTACGTACTTCATCAGCCACCACCGCAAAGCCACGCCCTGCTTCACCTGCACGTGCCGCTTCAATTGCCGCGTTCAATGCAAGAAGGTTAGTCTGCTCAGAAATGCCTTGGATAGTACCCACTACGCTACCAATTGAGTCCACACGCTCTTCCACTTGATTTACCGCAGCCGCTGATGCAGCGATATCGGTTGAGAGTTCACTCATTTTAGACACAGAGCCTTGTACAAACTTTTGACCTGTAAGGGCTTGGCCCGATGCTTGCTCGGTAAGAGAAGACGCATTCTGTGCATGCTCAGCGACAGTTTGAACGGTCGAGGTCATTTCACTCATTGCAGTCGCTAGCTGATCAATTTCATTGAACTCTTCCTGCGCTGATTCCTTAGTTTCAGACATACTGATCGTCATCACTTCGGTCAGAGCGAACAGTTCATCGGATGAAGCCACTTGCGTTTTAATCATGTCATTCAGCTGAACGCGAGTTTTCTCAAGCTCACGAGCGACATCACCATACTCATCTTTACAATCCATATGGATGGGTACTGACAAGTTTTTGTCCGCCATAGTTTTTATAGCTTCACTCAGATACTGAGTTTGGCGCAGCATCACACGAGCTGCAGCCATAAGAAGAACCACAAACACCACAATCATCAAGCCGGTTTGCCAAGCCACCTGCACTAGATATGTCTCGTAGTGCTCTTGTGCGACTTGTGCGTTGTTCGTTGCCGCAAGCAATGAGTCATGGAATGTGCTGGCATCCCACAGCTGTTTGGCAATGATCAAAATGGTACTGAATACCATCAGCATGATCATTTTTGGAACGAGACGAATGTCAGAGATTACCCTTTCCCACGGCTTGAATGACAGTTTAGTCATTGTCAGTTCTCCATTAAGTCTTATATATTGAATGCTTCCATATCCGCGCAATAGCAAAGATTTGCTAAAGATTGCGATTTATTTCGAGCTTCGTATGAATGTTAGATAGTACCAAAGACACACCCAAGCCAATGAGCTTATTATCACTGATTCTCTCTTTCTTAGCGTTATTTGTGATCTCTAGCTTATTGTTTGCGCCTATCGATGATGAATCTAAACAAGTTCTTATCGGCCTAGACTTTGTAATCTGTAGTGTTTTTCTTCTGCAGCTCACTGTTGATCTGGTTCGAGCGGAAAACAAAATTTCATACTTAAAGATTCATTGGATTGATTTTCTTGCCAGTATTCCGATGGTCGAACCTTTGCGTTTCGCACGTATCTTTCAGATATTACGGGTTGTTTTGGTTTTACGCTCTAGCAAACGAATTTTTAGAGAGCTGTTTCGTAATCGTCGAGAAACCACGCTCGCATCCATCATTTTATTGCTAGTGCTGCTGCTCACTATCGGTGCTGGCACGATTTTGTTACTCGAACATAAACAACCAGGAGCCAACATTACCACTGGATACGATGCGCTGTGGTGGGCATTTGTCACGATTAGCACCGTCGGATATGGCGATCACTATCCTGTGACAAGCTCAGGAAAACTGGTGGCCTCTTTAGTGATCATTTGTGGCGTGGGTGTATTCGGTATGATCTCGGGCTTAGTGACATCTCTGATTACCGAACCGACCGATTTACAGAATAAGAAGCTAGAGAACAAAGACAAAAAGCTCGACCTTATTCTGGAACAACAGCAACAGATCCTTGAACGATTAGATAAGCTAGAACAGCAGATAAAAAAATAGGGCGTAATGCCCTATTTTCATGTTCTATCTGGTGATTGTTAACCTTGCCAATACGGCTCAACTTCAACACTAATTTGGCGCGTTTGCTCCATCGCATGCAGAATAGACACCTCTTGGCGAGCCAACCAACGCTCTAACTGAACTTTTTCATCCCCTTCTAACTTGTCTGTTAACGGGGCTAATGTTCTTAGCATCAACAGATCATCGATACCTTGGATCATATCCGCCCAAGGTAGACGGAAGCTGTTACGCTCATCAGCATCATACAGACTGGCAAATCCAACACCTGTATAGAGGTTACGCATTAAGCGATACTGCTGATCGATGTAAGCCTGGCTGGTCATCACACGTTCTGGCGGGAAAACTTCCATAAGCTCTGCCCAAGTACGATCTAATTGCTTGACCGAAAACCACTCAATTCCACGTGCCATTTGCTCTCGCGCTTTCTCATCGAGGAACGGCTGCCAGCCACGCGATAGGATCCAACGGCTCAAATCAAGCAACAAACCGGTATAGCGCGCAGAGCTCAGCAGAGTCAGTAGCTCTTCACGGTCTGGAAGTTGCTCTTGCATCTCTTTAAGTTCAGCAACCAAGAACTTGCGAGCATCTAACTTACGTAAAACGTGGCCTTTGTCTTCTAGCAAGTCTTCTAAATGGTCGTAGCTCTTAAGCCATTCTAGCTCTTGTTCTAGCCACTTAAGTTCTTGGCGAAGAATCGCACTCGCACGACGAGGGACAATGCCGCCGTAAATGGTAAATGTTTGACGGATAAAGCTCAAAGAATGGCTGATTTCATGCAGTGCTTCTATCGACTGGCGCTCAGTAAAGATCTGCTCATGGTAGTGCCAATGAGACAGAGCGTGCTCTAAAGATTGGATAAAACAGGATTCAACCGTGTCATTCTTGTCGGTCTTCACCAAGGTCAGAGGTTTCACTTCATCGCCTTGGTAACCTTGTGCTAAACGATAACCTTTCGCTGCTTTACTCAAGTTGCCTAGACGCATGCCGCCCTGTTCACAGAACTGGCGAGACAGTGTGAATAACGAATCGGCCTGTCCAGATTTGAGCTCTAACTCAACCTCACAGATAGGCTCTTGTTGGTCACCAGACTCAACAAAGCCCTGATCAAACGCCACCTCAATCTGACTACCATCAGGCATCCCCACCAACCACTGCTCGCGAGTGAAGTTAGTCGAAAAAAGAGGAATCAGTTCAGCTTGCAGTGTCTCGACGTCCTTACCGTCTGGCCAGATATCACCAGGGTGAAGAGATAGATTCGGTTGATTGCTATCGTGCTCCGCATTGTACTCTGGTCTCTGGTGCAAACCAGCCACCACACGACCCGCTGTTTTTACGGTTTGTACAAATACGTCATCAAAGCGTCGAATGCGCAAGCCAGTATCATGCTTACGTAGCCAGTTGTCCGGCGTATCAAAGTAGATGTTACCTAGCTCTCGACAACTGTGCTGAAGTACCTTCGTTTCAGCAATTTTATTGCGTAAGGTCTCTGAAAATTCAGGAGAAACAAAAAACTTCAGTTCTATCTCGGTTTCCATAGTTATACCTTTCTGGGAAGATAGGGACAGGATATTGCCAATTTTAAAACTCGGCAAGTCAGAAATATCGCCCATATGATGATCTAAAACAGTTTTAATGAGAGATTGATTAGGTTAACATGCGCGACTTTATAGCCATCGCTTAACATTTCACCACGAATATGGTGTATGTTTTTTTTAAGGTTATTATTTATTAGGTTGGACAACCATGCCAGTAAATACAATTATGGGGTTATTTGCAAAGTCCCCAATTAAACCTTTGCAACGTCACGTTGTGTGTGTGAACGAATGTTGTTCTCACCTAGTTAACTTCTTTGAAGTCTCTTCAAAAGGTGACTGGGAAAAGGCAGCTGAAATTCGTGCGCAGATTTCTCATCTTGAAAAAGAAGCAGATGTACTAAAACGTGAAATCCGCCTTAAACTTCCTCGCGGTTTGTTTATGCCAGTTGATCGCACCGATATGTTGGAGCTATTAACTCAGCAAGACAAACTTGCAAACCTAGCGAAAGACATCGCTGGCCGCGTTTACGGTCGTCAGCTTGTCGTTCCTGCTCCTCTACAAGAGAATTTCATCGCTTACGTTAAACGTT
The DNA here is from genome assembly GCF_024347575.1 of Vibrio pelagius. Taxonomy (NCBI): domain Bacteria; kingdom Pseudomonadati; phylum Pseudomonadota; class Gammaproteobacteria; order Vibrionales; family Vibrionaceae; genus Vibrio; species Vibrio pelagius. The sequence continues at coordinate 467,833 of NZ_AP025503.1, read as the reverse complement.
GCCTAGATGCAGCGAACCAAGCACAAAACGTAATCAATGAACTAGATGAATTACTTGAGACTGGCTTTAAAGGCCGTGAAGTAACGCTCGTTGCTGAGATGATTCATCAATTAGATGTAATCGAAGATGATACAGACGCGATGCAGATCGAGCTACGCCAACAACTCATGGCAATTGAAGCAGATCTAAACCCTGTCGACATCATGTTCTTATACAAGATTCTTGAATGGGTCGGTGGTATTGCAGACCAAGCGCAGCGTGTTGGCGCTCGTCTTGAAGTAATGCTTTCTCGATCTTAAATCAAACGTTAACTATATAACGAAGAGCACTTTTTAACCAAAACCACTTATGCGTTGAGTATTTCTCTCGCTGAGCGGTTTTTTGCGTCTAAATTTGCTCCGCTTGTTATCAAACAACTAGGTATTACGATGGATATCCTTGCTAACTACGGCACTGTCCTGATTCTTATTGCAGCAGCTTTCGGTTTCTTGATGGCTATTGGTATTGGTGCGAATGACGTTGCGAACGCAATGGGCACTTCAGTAGGCTCAAAAGCTCTAACCGTTAAACAAGCGATCATTATCGCAATGATCTTTGAATTTGCTGGTGCTTATCTTGCTGGCGGTGAGGTTACCGATACTATCCGTAAAGGTGTTATCGAGACATCTCTATTTGCACACCAACCTGACGTACTTGTATTCGGCATGATGTCAGCACTGCTTGCTGCTGGTACATGGCTACTACTTGCTTCTTACATGGGCTGGCCTGTATCAACAACACACTCAATCATCGGTGCTATCATCGGTTTCGCTTGTGTGTCTGTGGGTACAGAAGCGGTGGACTGGGGCAGTGTTCAAGGTATTGTTGGTAGCTGGATCATTACGCCTGTTATCTCTGGTTTCTTCGCTTACGTTATCTTCGTAAGTGCTCAGCGTCTGATCTTTGATACTGAGAACCCACTGTTTAACGCTAAACGTTTTGTACCTGTATACATGTTCATCACAACAATGGTGATCGCGCTGGTAACAATCAAGAAAGGTCTAAAACACGTTGGTCTTCACCTAAGCAACACTGAAGCTTGGGTTTGGGCTGCTGGTGTTTCTGCGATCGTTATGGTTGGTGGCTACCTATACATCCAGAAGAAATTCGCTAACCGCGAAGAAGACCACAGCTTTGCTGGCGTGGAAGGTATCTTCTCTGTTCTTATGGTTATCACAGCGTGTGCGATGGCATTTGCTCACGGTTCAAACGACGTAGCGAACGCGATTGGTCCACTGTCTGCTGTTGTATCAACGGTTGAACACATGGGTGAAATCACGGGTAAGAGCACCATCGCATGGTGGATTCTGCCTCTAGGTGGCTTTGGTATTGTTGTTGGTCTAGCAACTCTTGGCCACAAAGTAATGGCGACAGTTGGTACTGGTATTACAGAACTCACACCAAGCCGTGGCTTTGCAGCACAACTTGCAACAGCGTGTACCGTAGTTCTGGCTTCTGGTACTGGTCTACCAATCTCAACAACACAAACACTTGTTGGTGCAGTATTGGGTGTTGGTTTCGCTCGCGGTATCGCGGCTCTAAACCTTGGCGTAGTTCGTAACATCGTTGCTTCTTGGATTGTAACACTGCCAGCAGGTGCACTGCTTGCGGTTGTATTCTTCTACGCAATTCAAGGTATGTTCATTGGCTAATCCCTTTTTAGGGGGCTGAATGGACGTCAGAAAATTGTGAGCTTCAGTAACGATATGTAAATCTAATGTCATTATTGACTCAAATACACAGAAAGGGAGGCTCAGCCTCCCTTCTTTGTTGCACCCTACCGAGAAACTAAATACTATCTGCTAACTGAGGCTGACTTATCGCCCACCCCAATTGAAATCGTTAAGGGATTTACTGTGAAAAAACTGATTAGCTTCGTTTTGTTCGCAATGCTTGCAGCCCCAGCTGCGTTTGCACAAGACCGTTATATTGCTGATAAACTATTTACTTATATGCACTCTGGCCCAAATAATAGCTACCGTATTATTGGTAGTGTCGATGCTGGTGAAAAAATCACATTCCTACAAGCAAATAAGCAAACGGGTTACACCCAAATTCAAGACAACCGTGGCCGTAAAGGCTGGGTTGAGAGTAAGTTTGTCACTTCTCAAGAGAGCATGGCACTGCGTATGCCTAAGCTAGAGAAAGAGCTAGCTGAAGTGAAAGCGAAATTGGCAAATGCGCGTCAAAGCGCAGATAGCGAGAAAGCGGGTTTAATCAGCTCTCTTGAATCTCGCAACACGCAAATTTCTGAGCTAGAGCAGAACTACAGCGAAATCAGCCAACAGCTGACAAGCGTTCAAACGGAAAACCGCGAGCTACGCGCTAAGCTAGACACGCAAAAAGACGACCTACTATTAAAGTACTTCATGTACGGCGGCGGTGTCGCTGGCCTAGGTCTGTTATTTGGTCTGATTCTTCCGCACCTAATCCCGCGTAAGAGAAAATCACCAAACGGTTGGGCGTAATCGCAACAAATCAAAAAAGGAGCACTCATGTGCTCCTTTTTGTTTTTCTAATGTTCAATCGTTTCAGCGATCAACCTTGCCACTCATAAAGCGCAGGAATTTCGATAGCCTGCTCTTCAAACTCCACTACAATAGATTGCGGCTTCACTTCTATCAGCTGCACTTCCGGGGTTATCCAATCCCCTTGTGCCACCTCTTTATCATTGATTTTCACCCAACGCCTCTCTGCACTGCTTGAGTACATATGCGTTTGCAGGTTCAGACTCGGTAAGCGCCCACTCAAGCTCTGAGTATGCGACTCTAACTGAACTGTCGGTTGAGGTCGGTATCGGTCAATATCCACCTCAGACGATGAATCGCTGTTCTCAAGAATGGACTCAATTTTTAGGGCTAACTCCGGTGACAGCTCGGTAAGGTCCAGCCCTTGTAACAGGTCACTTTCGCTCGCGTCACTGTTTGCACTGCCGGTGTTCTGAGCCAGTGGTGGGTTGCTCGATTCAGCAGGCGGTTGTTGCGGCTTACTCTCATAGTCAATTTGAGCTAATGCAGAGTTGTCTTGTTCATTCGATATTTGAGTCTCTTGCTCATCACTGTTAACTGTTTCAGTGTTAACCGATACAAAGCTCATTTGACGCGGCAAAGCTTTCAGTTCACCCACCTGAGGTGCAGGACGAATGCTAAACAGCTCAGACGCCATCAAGCCAGTGTCGAGCTCTGCGACCGCTTGAGTGGGAATCGACTCTGACGTGGCAGGCTCTACCACACTTACTGGCTCAGTTAGTGCAACCTCACTCTCTTGCTCTTTAGAGGTTCGCTCTTGATAAAGCAAACCACCCGCAACGAGTAATGACGGCACCAATAACAACAGTAGGCTCAACGCGATTGATGCACCGCGATGCGAACGCAACTTTGGAGCTTGAGTCGAAACGAGATGTTGCTGGAATCCTGGCATCTGCGATGTTTGTAAACGGCTCATTGTTCGAGACATTACCCTCTCTCCTCATTAATACTCATCAGGATAGGTGAATCTAACTGAGCGATTCGTTGTAGGCGTGAGAGCGTTTTTTTGCCCGCAATGCCATCTACTGACATTCCTTGCCAAATCTGAAACGCCTCGACCTTGCGCTTTAGCTCGTCATCAAACTGATCTTGCCCCGTTACATTTTCTCCCAATGCTTCAGACAGTAACAGGTCAAGCAAAGTGACCGCTTCTCCGGAATCGCCCTCTCTCAGCGTCTCTCTCAGAGGTTGTTTCCATATTGCAACGTAATCCCCCTGCCACAGCGCCTCTAATGTCGTAACCGGCATTTGAACCAAAGATTGATTCACCAATAACTCAACCGACTTGTCAGAAAGGCCATACAGCACCGCATGATAAGCGTGCTCTTCAAAAGTTAATTTCAGCACCACTGGTGAGTTGAGTTCCATCAGTTCACGCAGTGTCGCTTGCCCTTCAGCACAAACAAACACGCTCTGTGGCTCATTCAAACATAAACCATCACGAAGTGAAGATTGATACCCCCATAACTGATACAGGTCTTGGATAGCAGAAGCTCGGCTTGTACCTAGTTTAAGCTGCAGAGCAATATGTTCAGGGAGTAGCAGAGGTTTTGCTTCAGCTTGCCTCTCGATGGGCGCCTGAAGCGCTGTTTTTACCTGAGGTTCAAGGTCAGACGCCACATGTTGATTAGCAAACCACTTGTCGATGTTTTGTGGCAGATAGGTAAACGTTCCCCAAGCGAGCCCCAAACCCAGCACACTCAACGCGCTGTACTGCACCAGTTTCGGCCAAACTACCGACTGCTGTTTAACAGGCGCTTGATACACCTCGGCTTGGAACGACATGATCTGCTGACACGCTTGTTCAACGGTGGCTTGAGAAGGCATTTTCTCGCCTTGATGAAAACTCAGCTGAAGCGCTTTGTCACACACAAGGTTTATTAATCTCGGTATACCATGAGTGTATTGAGCGATGGATTTCACTGCGCGATTAGAGAACAACATCTGCTGTGCACCGGCTGTCTCCAGTCTAAACGCAATGTACTTACCCGCCTCTTGGACATTGAGAGGCAGCAGATGATAACGCCCTGTGATGCGTTGGGCTAGCTGTCGAAGTTGATTGGTTTGCAAATGTTGCTGCAGCTCGGGTTGCCCCACCAGCAGCACTTTCAGTAGTTTACGACTGTCTGTCTCTAGATTGGTCAGAAGGCGTAGCTGTTCTAGAACATCCGCAGCAAGGTGTTGCGCTTCATCGATAACCAGTAGAGTTTGAATACCTTGCTCATGGCTGTCCAACAAGAAACTATGAATAGCCTGACTCAGCTGCTTAAGTGAAGCTTGCTCTGGATAGTCAATCTCGAACTCATCACACACCGCTTCGAGAAGCTCAATGTTAGAGAATGTCGGATTCAGTATAAGGCCAGCTTGTGTCTGGTCATCTAAAGATGCCAGCATCGCCTTAGCAACGGTCGTTTTGCCAGTCCCTACTTCTCCGGTCAGCATGGCAAAGCCACCACCATCACCGAGTCCAGCTTGCAGGTTCTGCATTGCTTCCTGATGACGCTGACTTAAAAACAAGTAGCGAGAATTTGGTACAATCGAGAATGGCATCTCTACGAAGCCAAAATATTCCTTATACATAGGCTGCCCTATAATTACGATAAATGGAAATTACCATTGCTCGCCATAAAGTCCAGCAGTGATAAAAGATTTCGAGGTGATAAGTTGCAAAACTACGATGGCTTACCAGTACACCAGAGCCTAAACAGATATTTGGTAGGTGGTGCCGTACGTGACCAATTACTGAACATTGCGAGCTACGACAAAGATTGGGTTGTCGTCGGCAGTACGCCGCAGCAGATGGAAGAACTTGGGTTTACCGCCGTTGGTAAAGAGTTTCCAGTTTTCTTGCACCCAAAAACTAAAGAAGAGCACGCACTAGCACGAACTGAGAAAAAGTCTGGCTCTGGCTATACAGGTTTTGAGTGCTATTTTGCACCTGACGTTACCCTCGAAGAAGATCTCATGCGTCGCGACCTAACCATCAACGCTATCGCACAAGATGAACAAGGTACACTCTACGATCCCTATCATGGTCAACAAGACCTAGAGAACCGCGTCCTAAGACACGTCTCAGACGCCTTTGTCGAAGATCCACTGCGCGTGCTGCGTGTGGCTCGTTTCGCCGCCAAGCTTCATCATTTGGGCTTTACCGTTGCGCCAGAAACTATGGAGATGATGCGACGTATCGTTGAGTCCGGTGAATTAGAGCATCTGACAGCAGAGCGTGTCTGGCAAGAGTGGCACAAATCACTCAGTACACCACATCCAGAAATTTTCTTATCAACCTTGAGAGAGTGCGGTGCCCTAGCCGTGGTACTCCCAGAGTTGGACGCGCTATTTGGCGTCCCACAGCCTGAAAAGTGGCATCCTGAGATCGATACGGGTATTCACACCTTGATGGTTGCTCAGCAGGCCGCACTATTAAGCACTTCACTGCCCGTTCGCTTTGCAGCCCAAGTACATGACCTCGGTAAAGGTGTGACCCCACCAAATGAATGGCCTAGCCACAAAATGCACTGTCATACGGGGATCAAGCTGATCAAATCACTGTGTGAGCGAGTTCGTGTGCCGAATGAATTTCGTGATTTAGCACTGCTTGTCTGTGAGCAGCACTCCAATATTCACCGAGCCGGAGAGCTCAAGCCAGCTACCTTCCTAAAGATCCTCAACAAGTTTGACGTATGGCGTAAACCTGAAAGGCTCAATGACATCTTGTTGTGCTGCCAAGCCGACCATGCAGGAAGGAAAGGGTTAGAGTTTGAGCCTTACCCGCAAAAGCCGCGCTTTGAAGCTGCGTATCAAGCTGCATTAGGGGTTGATGTTAAAGCGGTGATTGCCGACGGCTTTAAAGGCAAAGAGATTCGAGATGAGCAAGAGAAACGCCGTGTTCAGGCTATTGAGCGCGCTCTAGTTACCACTTAGAAATACAAACTTATACCATTGATTAGAAAAACAAAACCCGCTGAATCAGCGGGTTTTGTGCGTTTTGAACTTTGAGTTGGAGCTTATTGCATCATCAAGAAAGCAAACAGACCACAGCCTAGAATCAGACGGTAGATAACAAATGGCGTCATACCCATACGAGAGATTAACTTCAAGAAGAAGTGAATACAGATATAAGCGCTGATGAAAGAGACCACAATCCCCGTCAACAAAGTACCAAAATGGATTGGATCACCACTGGTAACTAGCTTAAGACCTAAGTAGCCGCCCGCTAGCGTGATAATAGGAATCGACATTAGGAAAGAGAAACGTGCTGCCGCTTCACGGGTAAAGCCAAGGTACAACGCAGCTGTAATAGTTGCGCCTGAACGAGACGTACCAGGGATCATCGCCATCGCTTGCGCCAAACCAACGAATAGTGCCTTCTTCCAACCCGCTTGATACTCATCATCACGCAGTGCTGAGTTCTTATCTACCCACCATAACAACAAACCAAACACGATAGTCGTGGTCGCGATAACCCACGCACTACGCAGGTAAAGCTCAATGATGTCTTTCATCAATAGGCCAAACACACACGCAGGAATGGTCGCTAAGATAATCATCCAAGCCAGTTTCGCTTCTTTACTTCGATCACCTTTGAACACGGAACCAAAAAACGCATTCAGTAGTGAAATAACTTCTTTGCGAAAATAGATCACTACAGCCGCCAATGTACCAACGTGTACCGCCACATCGAATGCCAAACCTTGGTCTTCCCAGCCAAGTACAGCTGAAGGAAGGATCAAGTGTGCCGAACTTGAGATCGGCAAAAACTCGGTAAAGCCTTGCACCAACGCCAAAATAAACGCTTCAAAATAACTCATTTCTAACCTTAAAAATTTATAGTTCTATATCTACAACAGAGAGAGAGTCTAGCTGCTCCATTTTCTGCCATATTTCACTGACGGTTCGCCCATCCTGAGGGATTACACGAGAAGGACAGAGATCATATAGTGGTTGTGTGACAAAAGGATATTTAAAGATATCACTGCGAGGCAGTTGAGGTTTTTGAGAAGAAACCACATCACCAAACAGCACAATATCGAGATCTAAATTGCGATCTTGCAACTTATGAGCATCCTTCGCGCGCCCGTATTTAAACTCAATTTTACGCAGCTGTTGTGAAAATTCGGTCAATGACAACAAAGTATCGAGCTCAATCACGAAGTTATAGAACGGATGGCTGTCAAACCCCACTGGTTCACAGTGATAAATTGAGGAGCAACGTAGATTACTCCCCAAAGATTGCAACTCTAGCCAAGCGGCCTTGGCATGTTTGTCACGGTCGATATTGGTGCCGACCCCGACATAAGCAATGGTCATGCTTGGCCTCGTTCGATGACCACGCCTACAGCTTTCGCTTGAGGCACTGCGCCCGGTTTCGCCAGGCGGATCTTGATCCACGGCACTGAGAATTGCGTCATGATCAACTCAGCGATCTCTTCTGCGACACGCTCAACCAATAGGAAGCGACCATTTTCAATGTGCTCAAGAACCGCCGTGCTCACCTTTGAATAATCTAAAGCATCAACCACATCATCACTTTTACCTGCAGGGCGGTTGTCGTGAGCCATTTCTATATCAAGCACTAGCTTTTGCTTAATTTCTTGTTCCCAGTCATACACACCAATCGTTGTGATCACTTCTAACTGTTCGATGAAAACTTTATCCAGTGCCATTAGTTGTCCTTTTAGAGGTCGGATACCCAAAAATGGGAAAAAAACGTATTATTTGCCTAATTCAGGATATGATATCAATTACTCTTGGATTGAGCATTATTTTCGCACCATTAAGGACAGACATGACTCCATTGGCACTCATTATGATCATTGCAGCCTATCTACTAGGTTCAATCTCAAGTGCGGTCTTGATATGCCGAATCGCGCGTCTGCCTGATCCCAGAACGGTGGGCTCAAATAACCCCGGTGCTACCAATGTATTGCGTATCGGTGGTAAAGCCGCGGCAGCCTCTGTACTGCTGTGTGACATGCTAAAGGGCACGATTCCTGTCTGGCTCGGTTACTTTCTCGATATCGACCCTATCATTCTGGGTGTTGTCGCGATTGCCGCATGTTTAGGTCATATGTACCCGATCTTCTTCCACTTTAAAGGTGGCAAAGGTGTCGCGACCGCCTTGGGTGCAATCGCACCTATTGGTCTTGATCTTACTGGTATGATTATGGGTACTTGGCTACTGGTCGCGTTTCTCTTCCGTTACTCATCCTTAGCTGCGATTGTGACTGTGTTAGTCACTCCGTTTTATGCATGGATGGTTAAACCACAGTACACGCTTCCTGTTGCCATGTTGTGTTGCCTCATCGTATTGCGTCATCATCAAAATATTCGTCGATTACTCGATGGTAGTGAACCCAAATTAGGACAAAAAAAATCGGCGTAATCGATACAGATTACGCCGACTTTCCAACATTTCGCTGGTGATACTGTTACACCAACAGATGCTTATCTAAGAAGCTCGCAAGCATCTCATTTACAAACTCAGGCTGTTCTAAGCTACTAATATGGCCAGCATTTGGAATTACAGCTAACTCGCTACCTGAAATGCAATCATGCATTAAGTAAGATTCCAATACCGGACGAGGTTTGTCTTCTTGACCTACGGCAACCAAGACTGGTAAAGCAAACTTCTCTATCGATTCGATCATGTCGCGGCGTCCGAACACTATGCGCCCAATACGTGCGACCTGTTCTGCGTGCTCACCGCTTAGCTGCGACAGAAACTCTGTAAAACCTTTCACTAGCGCAGGGCTATTTTGCTCTGCTTGATTCGCGAAGAACAAAGGAACCACCGCTTCAACAATCGGTGGTGGAACCATCTTGGTCTGGGCGATGGTATCTAACATTGAGAAGTACTTAGCGTGTGCTACTTCTGGCTCTAGACCAACAAAGGTATCCATAAGTACTAGCGTTTTCACTCGAGACGGTGCCAATTCAACCAACTCTGTCCCCCACATGCCGCCTACCGATAGACCAACAATTGAGAACTCCTCAACACCCAAATGATCAAGCAGTGCCAAAACATGTTGAGCATAATCTTTTAGCGTGCGCATTGAGCTTGGCGCCGCATCAGATTGACCGTGTGACCAAAGCTCAGGAACAATACAACGGTACTTAGATTTCAGCGCCTCTAATTGAGGTTGCCACATTGCACTATCCCATAGATAGCTGTGACCGAACACTAGTACAGGCCCTTGCCCTTCATCTAGGTACGCCATGTTTTGGTTTTCAATAGTGAAATTGTTCATTGTCTTCCCTAAGTCATATAAAAACGGCCGCTACTTCAGCGGCCGTCCATTCATTCAGATTCGATTACTCAGCAATAGGCTCAAGCTGATCGATAGGCCAGCGTGGTGTCGCTTGAACTGAAAGATCAGCCACCTCACCGTTCTTAAGACGCTGCATACCTGCATAAGCGATCATTGCACCATTGTCAGTACAAAACTCAGTGCGCGGGTAGTAAACCTCACCGCCAATCTTCTTCGCTAGCGCTTCAAGTTCTGCTCGTAACTGCTTGTTTGCACTCACACCACCAGCAATAACTATACGTTTCATGCCAGTCTCCGCCAAGGCACGCTTACACTTGATTACCAAGGTGCCACAAACCGCCTCTTGGAACGCGTATGCGATGTCTGCGCGAGTCTGTTCGCTATCGTCATTGTCACGAATGGTATTAGCTGCAAAGGTTTTTAGACCTGAGAAGCTCATATCTAGACCAGGACGATCCGTCATTGGGCGCGGGAACTTAAAGCGACCCGGCGTGCCCTTTTCTGCCAAGCGAGAAAGCAGTGGACCACCTGGGTAATCTAAACCCATCAACTTCGCGGTTTTGTCGAAGGCTTCACCAGCTGCGTCATCAATTGACTCACCCAGAATACGATATTCACCAATGCCTTTTACTTCAACCATCATGGTATGACCACCCGATACCAGCAGTGCCACAAACGGGAACGGTGGTGGGTTATCTTCTAGCATGGGAGCAAGTAGATGGCCTTCCATATGGTGTACTGGCACGGCTGGAACGCCCCAAGCGTAAGCAATACTGCGACCAATCGTCGCACCAACAAGAAGAGCACCTACCAAACCAGGGCCTGCTGTGTAAGCAACACCATCAATGTCTTTAGAGGTTAAGTTTGCTTCTTTAAGAGCCGCTTTGATCAGTGGAATGGTTTTCTTCACGTGATCACGTGATGCAAGCTCAGGAACAACACCACCGTAATCGGCGTGCAGTTTTACCTGGCTGTAGAGTTGATGAGAAAGCAGACCTTGCTCATCATCATAAATTGCGATTCCTGTTTCATCACAAGAGGTTTCAATACCAATAATGCGCATAATTTTCTCGGCACGCTTTCATCTTTAATGGGAAATTAGCGCAATATTACCCTGCCTGAGCTCAGCAAACAAATATTGTACAGACTATAATCGACAAAGTGCTTTACAAAGCCACTGTGATCGGATTAAAATTCCGCACCATTTTTGATCAAGCTGGTTAAGACTGAATATTTAAGTTCAGCTCACTAAGTTACCAGCGTTAACGAATAACCCCTGAGGTGAAAGGCATATGCCAGTAGTTAAAGTACGTGAAAACGAACCGTTCGACGTTGCACTACGTCGTTTCAAGCGCTCTTGCGAAAAAGCAGGTATCCTTTCTGAAGTGCGTCGTCGTGAGCACTATGAAAAACCAACTACAGTTCGCAAACGCGCTAAAGCAGCAGCTCAAAAGCGTCACGCTAAGAAGCTAGCTCGCGAAAACGCACGTCGCGTTCGCCTGTACTAATAACTTAATCCATAAGGACTGAGTTATGGCTCTTATTGAACAACTCAAAGAAGAGCAAAAATTAGCGATGAAAGCCAAGGACAAACCGCGCCTTGGCACTATCCGTTTAGCTCTTTCAGCTATTAAGCAACGTGAAGTCGACGAGCAGATTACTCTGAGCGACGACGACATCCTTGCTGTTCTAGTTAAGATGGTTAAACAGCGTCGCGATTCTGTTGCTCAATATGAATCGGCTGGTCGTCAAGATCTTGCTGACGTGGAACAAGCAGAAATTGCTGTACTTGAAGGCTTTATGCCTCAACCGCTTACTGAAGAAGAAGTCATTGCACTACTAGATAGCGCAATTGCAGAAGCTCAACCTGCGGGCATGCAAGACATGGGTAAAGTAATGGCTATCTTGAAACCACAAATTCAAGGGCGTGCAGATATGGGTAAAGTTAGTGGTTTAGTTCGCTCTAAACTCGCTTAATCCCAAATCAAATTGCAACAAGCCGTGCAATCCTATGGAACGCACGGCTTGTTTGTATCTGTTACCTATTCAAACTATATTATCATCACTCTCAGTTAGTGCATTTTTCTAAGGTTTTATGGCTGGAATTATCCCACGTAGTTTCATTGATGACCTCCTCGCGCGTCTCGATATCGTCGACATCATTGACGCACGCGTAAAACTTAAGAAAAAAGGCAAAAACTACAGTGCTTGTTGTCCATTTCACAACGAAAAAACGCCCTCTTTTAGCGTAAGCCAAGAAAAGCAGTTCTATCACTGTTTTGGTTGCGGCGTGCACGGCAACGCCATCGACTTCATCATGGAGTTCGAGCGCCTTGAGTTTGTTGAAGCTATTGAAGAGCTTGCGAGCTTTCTTGGCCTAGAGGTCCCTCGCGAGCAGCGCAGCGGTGCCATTTCAACTCAGCCGCGCGCCAACACAGAGCAAAAGCGTAATCTCTATGACTTAATGAGTGGTATCAGTCAATTTTATCGCTCACAACTCAAGCTATCTTCGAGTAAGCCTGCGATTGAGTACCTTAAGAATAGAGGGCTTTCAGGTGAAATCGTACAGAAGTTTGGGATTGGTTACGTTGCCGATGAGTGGGATTTAGTTCGTAAGAATTTCGGTCAACAAAAAGAAGCGCAGGACATGCTGGTCACGGGCGGCATGTTAATCGAAAACGACAAGGGTAACCGATACGACCGTTTTCGTGGACGCATCATGTTCCCGATTCGCGATCGTCGTGGTCGAGTGATTGGTTTTGGTGGCCGTGTTCTTGAAGATGGAACACCAAAGTACCTCAACTCCCCTGAGACTCCGATCTTCCATAAAGGCAAAGAGCTATATGGTCTTTACGAAGTCTTACAGGCTTACCGTGAGCCACCTCAAGTCTTGGTGGTTGAAGGTTACATGGATGTTGTCGCGCTAGCGCAATATGGCGTAGATTATTCCGTCGCCTCGCTGGGCACGTCGACAACTGGTGATCATATCCAGATGTTGTTCCGTCAAACCCACACGGTTGTGTGTTGTTATGATGGTGACCGAGCGGGTAAAGAAGCCGCTTGGCGCGCGCTGGAAAATGCGCTTGAATATTTAAAGACGGGTAATACCCTGAAGTTTCTGTTCTTGCCAGATGGCGAAGACCCAGACAGTTATATTCGACAGCACGGCAAAGAAGCCTTTGAACAACTGGTTCAAAACGCGACGCCACTTTCGACTTACTTGTTCGACAACCTAATTGAAATCCATCAATTAAACCTTGGAACAACCGAAGGTAAATCGGCGTTACGAGCCCATGCCAGTGCACTTATCAATAAAATTCCTGATAGCTACTTCCAAGAACTGCTTGAAAAGTTACTGGATGAACGCACGGGGTTTGATAATCAGCTAAGACGAGCTAGAGTTCATAAAAAGAGCTCTAGCCCGCAACCGCATAAAGAGCTTAAACGCACCCCTATGCGAGAAGTGATCGCTTTGCTTCTACAAAATCCGAGCTATGCTGATATGGTACCGGATTTATCAAGTGTACGAGACTTACCATTACCTGGTTTAAGTTTATTCGTAGAGGTACTTGATAAATGCCATGCTAACCCCCATATCAACACCGGCCAGTTGTTAGAGCACTGGCGACATAGTAAACATGAGGCACTTCTGTCTCGTCTCGCGAGCTGGGAAATCCCCCTCGATGATGACAATCAAGAAGATATATTCTTAGACTCATTGGACAATATTCTTGCCCAGTGCGTAGAAAAGCAAATTGAAAACCTGCAGGCCAAAGCAAGAAGTGTCGGTTTATCAGCCGAAGAAAAAAGGGAGCTGCTAGCCTTAATGCTAGATTTAAAAGCGTAACCCTGATTGATTAGTCAGCATTGATAAAATTTGTTAACATTTATGGTTTGCATTTTAAAATGCAACTTCCTTCACCAGACCTGAAGTTGGATATCATCTATGGATCAAAATCCGCAGTCACAGCTAAAATTACTTGTTATTAAAGGCAAGGAACAAGGCTATCTGACCTACGCCGAAGTAAACGACCACCTACCTGCAGAAATTGTTGATTCTGAACAGGTAGAAGACATCATTCAGATGATTAACGACATGGGTATCAAGGTTGTAGAAACCGCACCTGATGCCGATGATCTAGCCCTAAATGATGACGATACCATCACAGATGAAGATGCAGCCGAAGCGGCAGCAGCAGCGCTTTCTAGCGTAGAAAACGAGATTGGCCGTACAACGGACCCAGTACGTATGTACATGCGTGAGATGGGTACTGTTGAGCTATTGACTCGTGAAGGCGAGATCGATATTGCTAAGCGTATCGAAGATGGTATCAACCAAGTTCAGCTCTCTGTTGCTGAATACCCTGGCACTATTCCATACATCTTGGAGCAGTTTGACAAAGTTCAAGCTGAAGAGCTGCGCCTTACCGATCTGATCAGCGGCTTCGTTGACCCAGATGACGATGGTACTGCAGCACCAACAGCAACGCATATCGGTTCTGAGCTGGCAGAATCTGATCTTGACGATGAAGATGCTGAAGACGTAGATGACGAAGATGACGCTGAAGAGGAAGAAGAAGATACAGGTATCGACCCTGAACTTGCTCTTGAGAAGTTCACTGCGCTTCGCACAAGCTTCCAAAATCGTCAACTAGCGATCAACGAATACGGTGCAGAGAGCCCGAAAGCTGTTCTTGCAACAACGATGATGCAAGACGTGTTCAAAGAGTTCCGTCTAACGCCAAAACAGTTCGATTACCTAGTTAATGAACTTCGCACTTCAATGGATCGTGTACGTACTCAAGAGCGCCTAATCATGCGCCAAACGGTTGAGTACGGCAAAATGCCGAAGAAATCTTTCATTGCCCTATTCACAGGCAACGAATCTAGCGAAGCATGGCTAGATGAAGTACTTGCTTCAGACAAGCCATATGCAGAGAAGATCAAACGTAACGAAAGTGAAATCCGCCGCTCTATCCAGAAACTGGATATGATCGAGAAAGAGACATCACTAACCGTACAAAGCATTAAAGACATCAGCCGTCGTATGTCTATCGGTGAAGCAAAAGCTCGCCGTGCGAAGAAAGAGATGGTTGAAGCGAACTTACGTCTAGTAATCTCGATTGCTAAGAAGTACACCAACCGTGGTCTACAGTTCCTGGATCTAATCCAAGAAGGTAACATCGGTCTGATGAAAGCGGTTGACAAGTTTGAATACCGTCGTGGTTACAAGTTCTCGACTTACGCTACATGGTGGATCCGTCAAGCAATCACTCGTTCGATTGCCGACCAAGCTCGTACTATCCGTATTCCGGTTCACATGATCGAAACGATCAACAAACTAAACCGTATCTCTCGTCAAATGCTGCAAGAGATGGGTCGTGAACCACTACCGGAAGAGTTGGCTGAGCGCATGCAAATGCCAGAAGACAAGATCCGTAAAGTACTGAAGATCGCTAAAGAGCCTATCTCAATGGAGACACCAATCGGTGACGACGAAGATTCGCATCTAGGTGATTTCATCGAGGATACGACTCTAGAACTACCTCTAGACTCTGCAACGGCAACTAGCCTACGCGGTGCAACTAAAGACGTTCTAGCTGGCCTAACGCCGCGTGAAGCAAAAGTACTACGTATGCGCTTCGGTATCGATATGAACACAGACCACACTCTTGAAGAAGTTGGTAAGCAGTTCGACGTAACTCGTGAACGTATCCGTCAGATCGAAGCAAAAGCGCTACGTAAGCTGCGTCACCCAAGCCGCTCTGAAACTCTACGTAGTTTCCTAGACGAGTAACCTCTCACGAGATTTGG
Source organism: Vibrio pelagius (assembly GCF_024347575.1). Lineage (NCBI taxonomy): Bacteria > Pseudomonadati > Pseudomonadota > Gammaproteobacteria > Vibrionales > Vibrionaceae > Vibrio > Vibrio pelagius. Next base: position 452,181 of record NZ_AP025503.1, on the reverse strand, counting down.
CTAGCTTTTAAGCATATAAGAAGAAAGGTGAGCTGTAGCTCACCTTTTTTGTATCTATATGATTTAAGTGGCTAAGAACTAAGCGCAATTGCCCCCTTTAGTGGCTAGACACCACTGATTGCATCCCCTATAATCATTGCCCTACGGCCCCTTAGCTCAGTGGTTAGAGCGCACGACTCATAATCGTTCGGTCCCCAGTTCAAATCTGGGAGGGGCCACCAAATTCCGATAAGGCTCATGAAGAAATTCATGGGCCTTTATCTTTTTCTAGTCCTTTCCATATCCGGTCTTCGATTACTTCCTGTAAGCACCATTCCATTAGCACCACTAAAAACTCGACCTAATCACCACAGAACCCGTAAATATATCTCAGGCTAATATCAACCATCAGTAGGCTCTCTCATCTGTACAACACGATTCTGCACTAGGTAATACCGCTCAATACCATATTAGAACCTGATGGCAACTAAACAATGATGACCGCTCACCCTCAGTGGTAATCGGTCTGATATCTCTTAAGTGATTTAGGTTAGTGACGCTCTAGAGTGAACCACAGAGTGAGAAGCAACAGTTAATCATTGGATACTGAAGTCGATAATCTCAACGCTAGGAGTGGTTCTAGTGTTGATAAATACAGATAAGGTGGATTATGATGCTTTTTTTATGAAATTTTATGCAAATGGATTTGTTATGCTCAGAGTAATCACTAACCTTTTTCCCATATGGGCTGTTTTGTTTTCTACGGCAGCTTTTTTTAAACCAGATTTATTCATTGGTTTAAAAACATCTATTGTTCCACTATTAACCTTAATAATGCTCGCTATGGGGTTAACTCTGAAGCTTTCTGATTTTGCTAATGTATTAAATAGATTTTCAGCTGTAGCAGTCGGTGTTGTGCTTCAATTCACCATTATGCCACTAGTAGCTTTATTGATTGCCATCTCACTTAATTTTGATGCAGACCTTACGGTCGGATTAGTTCTTGTTGGCTGTGTTGCTGGCGGCACAAGTAGCAATGTTATGTGCTTCCTATCAAAAGGAGATGTCGCTCTTTCTATAACAATGACAGCAATCAGTACCTTACTTGGCGTGCTGATTACTCCGCTTCTAGTTGAATTATTAGCAGGTAAAGCCGTTGATATTCCTGTTATGGGTATGATTACTAGCCTAATCAAGATTGTATTAATACCAGTTATTATTGGCATAGTATTAAACAGTCTCTTTAATTCAGCTCTCGATAAAATCTCCGATGTTTTACCGCTTATCTCTATGATTGCAATCGTTTTAATTATTGCGATTGTTGTTGCTCTAAATGCAGGGAAGCTAGTTGAAGTTGGACCGGTTGTTGCATTAGCGGTAGTAATACACAATTCAATTGGATTATTTCTGGGGTATTTCTTACCTAAGAAGTTAGGTTTTGAAGAGAGTGTATGCAGAACGATTGCTTTCGAAGTCGGTCTTCAAAATTCTGGCCTTGCAACTGCACTTGCAATGAAATTTTTTGCACCTACTGCTGCTATTGCAGGTACCATTTTCTCTGTGTGGCACAATATCAGCGGTTCGATACTTGCCGGATATTGGTCGAAAAAAACCAAGGTGGAGCGAACGGTTTTAACACAGTAACTTAGCTTAGTTTCAAAGTTAAACTATTGTACTGATTAGTTAAGTCTCACTGTTATAATCGCTCGGTCCCAAGAAACCACCCAATTTATCAAAGCCAGAACAGTTTATACTGCTCTGGCTTTTTGCTTTTCTGGCCTGAATAATTTTCAGCCCTTTTCCCAATTCTACTCGCCCTATTTGCCACATCTTTAAGTCGGTTTCCTCAATACTTCTTCACAGCACGGTGTATTCAATCACTTACCTGTGACTTGATTTGCGTTTTTTTGTTTTAAAAGGCGGCACTATGAAAGGTCACAACTTCATCAACTGCTCAGGGAAGACACATGAAAGACGAAACACTCTCGATTCACTTTGGTTACGAAACTGACCCGACAACCAAATCTGTCGCCACACCTATCTATCAAACGGTGGCTTACGAGTTCGATGATGCTCAACATGGCGCTGATCTCTTTAACCTAGAAGTTCCAGGCAACATCTACACCCGTATCATGAACCCAACCAATGATGTGTTGGAAAAACGAATGGCAGCGCTTGAGGGTGGTATTGCAGGCTTAGTGGTGAGTGCTGGTAGTGCTGCAATCAACTATGCGATTCAGACCTTGGCGCAAATTGGGGATAACATTGTGTCCACGCCTCAACTATACGGTGGTACATACACTCTGTTTGCACACATGCTGCCAAACCAAGGCATTGAAGTGCGCTTTGCTAAGGACGATAAACCAGAAAGCTTGGCTGAACTCATCGATGAGAACACCAAAGCGGTTTACTGTGAAAGTATTGGTAACCCAGCCGGTAATATCATCGACCTTGAGCGTGTCGCCGAACTTGCCCACGCTCAGGGTGTGCCAGTCATTGTCGATAACACAGTCGCGACTCCAGTTCTATGCAAGCCTATCGATTTTGGCGCGGACATTGTTGTGCATTCATTAACGAAATACGTTGGCGGCCACGGTACTACTCTAGGTGGCGTCATTGTCGACTCAGGAAAATTCCCATGGGCCGAGCATAAAGATCGCTTCCCAGTATTCAACCAACCCGAGCCCTCTTACCACGGCGTGGTGTACACCGAAGCTTTTGGTGAAGCAGCCTTTATCGGCCGAGCGCGTACAGTACCGCTGCGCAATACAGGCTCAGCACTTTCACCAATGAACGCCTTTATACTGATGCAAGGCTTAGAGACCTTGTCACTGCGTATGGAACGTCACACTGAGAACGCCCTCAAGGTTGCTGAGTATCTCAAGCAGCACGACAAAGTGAGCTGGGTGAGCTATGCTGGTTTGCCAGACTCTGAGTTCTACCCACTGGCTGAGAAATACATGCAAGGTAAACCTTCCGCTATCTTGTCTTTTGGCCTCAAGGATGGTTATGAAGCCGGAGTTCGCTTCTATGACGCACTGCAGATCTTCAAACGCTTGGTTAATATTGGTGATGCTAAGTCACTAGCCTGTCACCCAGCGTCAACGACTCACCGTCAGTTAAGTGAGCAAGAACAGAAGCAAGCAGGTGTGTCTCCAGAAATGATTCGTCTCTCTGTTGGTATCGAACATATCGACGATATTCTTGCCGACCTAGAACAAGCATTGAACGCTTAACGCTATGTTTCTATAACAAACGACATTATGTTCTGATAGCAAACAACACCATAAGCCAACATGTCACGTGCTGGCTTATTTGTTGAGGCTATCGTTCTGTGATTGGTATATCAATTAAGCAATAACGATATCTTCCCTACTTCCTACCTTCTATCAGGATATCTTTCTGCATAAGAGAGACATACCTCCCCCAAACATCTTAATACTCAACCTAAACTTGAACGAAACGGCTGTCATCGCTCGCGCCTCACCACATCAGCTTAATTGACCTTGTCGAAAGAACTCGGGAATCTAAGTCAAACCTATAATAATGACAGCCGATAATGGGAACCTCATGACGACTCGAAACAAAATCCTCCCCCTAATCAAAGCAGCCTCAGTGGCGCTGCTCGCAACAGTTTCACTCTCCGCACAGGCCGCGGAAAAAGTGTATCGCTTAAAGCTTGCTGAAACTTGGGGGCCGAATACCCCAATCCTAGGTGATGCCAGCAAAAACATGGCTAAGTTAGCCAATGAAATGTCTAACGGTCGCCTGCAGATCCGCATCGACTCAGCCAATAAGCACAAAGCACCGCTTGGCGTGTTCGATATGGTGAAGTCGGGACAATACGATTTAGGACACTCAAGCTCTTACTACTGGAAAGGTAAGGTGCCAAATACGCTCTACTTCTCCTCAATGCCATTTGGCATGATGACCACCGAGCAGTACGCATGGTTTTACCAAGGCGGTGGTATGGAGCTAATGCAAGAGGTGTACGCGCCACATAACCTACTGTCGTTCCCAGGTGGCAACTCCGATATTCAAATGGGTGGCTGGTTTAAGAAAGAAATCAACTCAATCGAGGACCTCAAAGGCTTGAAGATGCGCATCCCAGGCTTTGCTGGCGAAGTGTTCGCTAAGGTTGGTGCGAAGCCAACCAATATTGCACCGGGTGAGCTCTACACTTCTCTAGAACGTGGCACGATTGATGCGCTCGAATGGGTTGGCCCTGCCTTTGACCTGCGTATGGGCTTTCAAAAGATTGCACCTTACTACTACACCGCTTGGCATGAGCCGGGATCAGAGACTCAATTCTTAGTAAACAAAAAGACTTGGGATAAGCTACCCAAAGACCTTCAGCTCATTTTAGAAACGTCTTTCCGAGTGGCGGCTTTCGATATGTATACCCAAGCACTTGATGCGAATGCTAATAGCTGGGCAACGATGCAGTCTGAGTACCCAGACATTAAAGTCCGTGACTTCCCGCCAGAAGTACTACAAACGATGCGCGCAGCTACAGACGAGCTACTTGCTGAGCAAGCCGCAAAAGATCCTTTGGCGAAGAAAATCATCGACTCTCAAGCGGATTACGCAAAGAAAGTCCGAGCGTGGACCAACATCTCAACCAAGGCCTACCTCAACCACAAATAACAATAGCTCAATACCGAAAAACAAAAAGCCCATCATCGTGATGGGCTTTGGTCTATTTATTGATGTAAGTTAACTTACTCTACCGTTACCGCTTTCGCTAGGTTACGAGGTTGGTCAACGTCCGTACCTTTGATTAGCGCTACGTGGTAAGACAGTAGCTGCATTGGAACCGTGTAGTAGATAGGCGCTGTTACTTCACTTACGTGAGGCATCTTTATGATCTTCATATTCTCATCGCTTTCAAAGCCAGCTGCTTCATCCGCGAATACATACAGCAGGCCGCCACGTGCACGTACTTCTTCTACGTTCGACTTCAGCTTCTCTAGCAGGTCGTTGCTTGGTGCAATAACCACTACAGGCATGTCTGCATCAATCAGAGCCAGAGGGCCGTGCTTAAGCTCACCTGCAGCGTATGCTTCAGCGTGGATGTAAGAGATCTCTTTCAGTTTCAGAGACGCTTCCATCGCGATTGGGTAGTACTCGCCACGACCTAGGAATAGTGTGTGGTGCTTATCAGCAAAGTCAGTTGCTAGCGCTTCGATCTCTTTATCAAACGCCAGTGCTTTCTCGATGTCTGTAGGCAGTTGGTGAAGTGCTTGAACGATTTCAGTCTCTTTCGCTTCATCGATACGGCCTTGTAGACGACCAATTGACGTTACCATCATCAGCATCGCTGCAAGTTGTGTAGTAAATGCTTTTGTTGAAGCTACACCGATCTCTGTCCCTGCGCGAGTCATGAATGCAAAGTCAGATTCACGAACCAGTGAAGAGCCCGCAACGTTACAGATAGTCATAGCGGACATGTAGCCTTTCTCTTTAGCAAGACGAAGTGCTGCTAGTGTGTCTGCCGTCTCACCAGATTGAGAAAGCGTCACAAGCAGGCTGTTTGGACGAACAACGAAGTCACGGTAACGGAACTCAGAAGCGATCTCTACGTCACAGCTTACGCCCGCTAGAGACTCAAACCAGTAACGCGCTGCCATACCTGAGTTGTAAGAAGTACCACATGCAATGATCTGAACGTGCTCTACTTTGCTTAGGATCTCTTCCGCTTTAACACCGATTGCATTAGTGATCACAGCCGTATCTGAAATACGACCTTCCATTGTGTTGATCAGTGCAGTTGGCTGCTCAAAGATCTCTTTCTGCATGAAGTGACGGTATTTACCTTTGTCACCCGCATCGTGCTCTGCGTTAGATTCAACGATTTCACGCTCAACAGGCTCACCGCTTGCATCAAATACATTAACTTCACGACGAGTCACTTCAGCAACATCGCCCTCTTCTAGGTACATAAAGCGACGTGTCACGCTAAGTAGTGCTAGTTGGTCAGATGCTAGGAAGTTTTCGCCAACACCAAAGCCGATTACGATTGGGCTACCAGAACGAGCAACAACAATGCGTGAAGGATCTTTACGATCAACCGCTACTGTGCCGTACGCACCATCAAGTTGCTTCGCTGTTTTTTGTAGAGCTTCAACTAGCGTCTCAGACGTGCGCAGTTCCCACTCAACTAGGTGAGCAATAACTTCTGTATCTGTTTGAGACGTGAACTCATAACCACGACCTTGAAGAAGCGTGCGTAGCTCTTCATGGTTTTCGATGATGCCGTTGTGAACAACTGCAATATCACCAGACATGTGTGGGTGCGCGTTCGCTTCAGAAGGCTCACCGTGCGTTGCCCAACGTGTATGAGCGATACCTGTACCACCGATTACCTGTTGTGCTTCAACCGCGTCAGCCAACTCTTGTACTTTACCTAGGCGACGTACACGAGTCAGGTTGGATTCGCTATCCACAACCGCGACACCTGCAGAGTCATAACCACGGTACTCAAGACGGCGTAGGCCCTCTACTAGGATTTCTGCTACGTCACGTTGTGCTACTGCACCAACAATTCCACACATAATGTTACTCCATCAATTTTTGGTTATTCCTATCTGGCAGCAAGCAAAGGCCATGTCTCATAGAGATCTATTATAGGAAGTTAAATGCATATAATTAAAATTTGGTTTCTATACTGGCTCGGTAAGAATCACACGTACACCTTGAGACTCGATACTCTGCTTAGCTTCTTCCGCCAGTTCAGTATCAGTGATCAAGACATTGATGTGCTCCCAAGACAGCTCAAGATTGGGGATTTTGCGACCGACTTTCTCTGATTCAACCATCACCACAACTTCGCGAGATACTTCAGCCATGACCTTACTCAGTCCAACAAGCTCATTAAATGTTGTTGTGCCTCTTTCAAGGTCGATGCCATCTGCACCGATAAACAGTTGGTCAAAGTCATAAGCGCGCAGTACTGATTCAGCAACCTGACCTTGAAACGAATCTGAATGTGTATCCCAGGTTCCACCTGTCATTAGCAGAGTCGGTTCGCTTTCAAGTTCATTTAGCGCGTTAGCGACATGCAACGAGTTGGTCATCACCACCAAGCCACGCTTACTGTTTAGCTGTTCGATCAGAGCACCGGTAGTACTGCCACTGTCGATCACAATGCGGTTATGGTCGCGAATTAGGTCAGCCGCGGCTTTTGCCAGTGAAATCTTTCGAGTCGAAACTTTTTTACCTATCTCATCGTTCACAACTTCTTTCGGCAATGAAACAGCACCGCCATATCGGCGCAAAAGCTGACCATTTTTCTCTAAAGAGGCCAAATCCTTTCTAATTGTGACTTCCGAGGTTTCAAACTTAGCGGACAATTCATCAACACTAACCTCGCCTTTCTCGTTAACTAGATTAGAAATTGCGTGCCTTCTGAGCTGAGTATTTCGTTTCGACATTTAAAAATGAACCATAAGTTTCGATATGAAAGATATTATAGTTACAACGAAAGCATTTAGTCCATTTATTTCGATCCAAAAAATTAATAAATAGCGCTAAAACCTTGTCCTAAGACAATTGTTAAGCAGTGATATTGAATTCATTCGGTGGTAGAATCCGCACCCGAAAAGAAAAAAAATTACAAAAATGACCGTTATTTTTCTGCAACTTTCACCTGATATATTGGGGCAAGTCACAGAAAACCGATGTTGAATCAAAATCATTTGGTCATAAAATGACTAAAATTGATGAAAGACTTACAACTCTGAAGGGCAATTGATAAGTCCCTCTATTATCGCAGCAGGCACAAAATGCTGACGAAATGGGTAGGCCGCTTCAGAAAACAGATAAATTTCAATTTGTAACAAAACTTACCGGAGAGTACCTTCCATGAAAAAGACCAAAATCGTATGTACGATTGGCCCTAAAACTGAATCTGTAGAGAAGCTAACTGAACTAGTAAACGCAGGCATGAACGTTATGCGTCTTAACTTCTCTCACGGTGACTACGAAGAGCATGGCACTCGTATTGCGAACTTCCGCGAAGTAATGGACAAAGTAGGTAAGCAACTGGCTATCCTTCTTGATACTAAAGGCCCAGAGATCCGTACTATCAAGCTAGAAGGCGGCAACGACGTAGATCTAGTAGCTGGTCAAGAATTCACTTTCACAACTGACACTTCAGTTGTAGGTAACAAAGAGACTGTAGCAGTAACTTACGCAGGTTTCGCAGCTGACCTAAACGTTGGTAACACAATCCTTGTAGATGACGGCCTAATCGAAATGGAAGTTATCTCTACTACTGAAACTGAAGTTAAGTGTAAAGTTCTTAACAACGGTGCACTAGGCGAAAACAAAGGTGTTAACCTTCCTGGCGTTTCTGTTCAACTTCCAGCTCTATCTGAAAAAGATAAGAACGACCTTAAGTTTGGTTGTGAGCAAGGCGTTGACTTCGTAGCTGCTTCTTTCATCCGTAAAGCATCTGACGTTAAAGAGATCCGTGAGATCCTAGACGCGAACGGCGGTAGCGACATCCACATCATCTCTAAAATTGAGAACCAAGAAGGTGTTGATAACTTCGACGAAATCCTAGAGCTTTCTGACGGTATCATGGTTGCTCGTGGTGACCTAGGTGTTGAAATCCCAGCTGAAGAAGTAATCTTCGCTCAGAAGATGATGATCGAGAAGTGTAACCGTGCACGTAAGATGGTTATCACTGCAACTCAAATGCTTGATTCTATGATCAACAACCCACGTCCAACTCGTGCAGAAGCGGGTGACGTTGCGAACGCAATCATGGACGGTACTGATGCTGTAATGCTTTCTGGTGAAACGGCGAAAGGTAAGTACCCAGTTGAAGCGGTAACTATCATGGCTCAAATCGCGAATCGCACTGACAGCGCTCTTAAAGCTGAACTAGGTTCTCGTCTAGACAGCCCACGTCTACGCATCACTGAAGCAGTATGTAAAGGCGCGGTAGACACAGCTGAGAAGCTAGCGGCTCCACTAATCATCGTTGCTACTGAAGGTGGTAAGTCTGCACGTTCTGTACGTAAGTACTTCCCAACTGCAAACATCATCGCTCTAACAACAAACAAGAAGACAGCTGCACAACTTGTTCTTACTAAAGGTGTTCGCCCAGTTCTTGTTGATTCTATCGACAGCACAGATGCGTTCTACCAGATGGGTAAAGAGTACGCTCTTAACGCTGAGTTCGGTAGCAAAGGCGACATCGTAGTTATGGTTTCTGGTGCTCTAGTTGCTTCAGGCACTACAAATACAGCTTCTGTACACGTTCTATAAGACTGAAGAGTTTAATCATCAGTTAGATAAAAAAGAGGGCTTCGGCCCTCTTTTTTTATATATTACGTCTTGCCCCAATAATCAGTACGCTGTATTATCAAATCTAGAACTGCGTACTGTTAATTCTATTCTCAGGTCATTTGAATTAACAGGCTAAGAATTCAAATTACATGAGGTCGCACAATGTCTAGCCCCACTCTCACCGACAAAGTATCAAAGATGATTCGCCGAGATATTCTTAATGGTGAATTACTCCCTGGTCAAAAATTGGTTGTGGCAGATCTAAAACAGAAATACAACGTCGGCGCTTCACCGATTCGTGAAGCTCTTGTTCAACTATCATGGAGCAAGTATGTAACACTTCAGCCCCAAAAAGGGTGCTGGGTAGCCCCTGTCTCAAAGAAAGAGCTTAACGACCTCTATGAAAGCTTGCGCGTGGTTTCTTCTGTTCTACTGAAAAAAGCAATCGCTACCGGAGATGAAAGCTGGGAGCTAGAAGTCCTAACTTCCTACCACAAGCTTTCTCGTATGAACAACAGCGCTGAAGAGTTTGATAGTGCAGAGTGGGAAGAGCGCCATCAGCAATTCCACGTGGCACTTTTAGAAGGTGCGGATTCAAAAAATATGTTCGAATTCTTCAGTGACTTGATCAACCAAGTGAAGCGATACCGTTTCCTAGCATTAGCCGGAGTTCCAGACTCAGAAGAGCTGTTTAATATCAATGAACATGAGATGATTATGAAATTGGTACTTGCGAAGGACGCAGAGCAAGCAACAGAACGACTTGATCAGCATTTAGTAGGGTCAATGAGACGTATTGAAAAAGTGATTGAAGCGGCGTAAAACCTGCGTAATCCACATACCTTAGAGCGCAAAAACGGAGCTTAATGCTCCGTTTCTTATTTACCACCCAAAAAACTCTTTATGGTGAGTATTAAGTAATAACACCATAGGCAAAAAATAGAGTGCACTAAGCTTAAAACCAAGAATCACTAGTGTACCTATGGTCAATCTCACTAAAAAATCGACAAACATACCACGCCTCATTTCACCAGACAGTATGAATCCCAAACTCTTGCTCCTGTTAACCTAATTCTGCTGGTAGAGTCGATGAAACTGAGCAGTTGAATTAAGTTAACTTTGTCATCCCTTTTTTGAGATCTGGCCTCTCAAAAAGAGTCAGTGCAACACCAACTCTGCGAAGCAAGGTAGTTTACTTATTGTTCAGTTTAGTTCAAATTTGCGCACAAATTAGACTTTAGTCTAATCGTACAGATATTGTGACGGACATCTCTCAAAAATAAGACAGGTTAGTTCTACTTTTTTGTCTGACACTCAAACTCAACGAGAAAACTAGGCAATGTCCGCTCGACTGGAACAGAAAGAGATAGTGTTACGACCAGAGGACTTTGATTCGTAAAGACCTATATCCGCACACTTGTAGGAGTGGGTGCTATTCGCTGTAAGATCGGTATAACCGATACTGACTGTCACCTTCGTACCTTCAGAGAGTTGAACTTCAATACGTAAGCGATCCAACAATCGTCTCGCTTCGGCTAACGAAGTGTGAGGCATTAAGATTGCAAACTCTTCTCCACCAACGCGCGCGACAAAGTCTGTGGTTCTCAAGCTTTCCTGAAGGATCGCCGCCACTCTAGCGATCACACGATCACCCTCATCATGTCCAAGTTCATCATTGATGCGCTTGAAATTATCGATGTCGATCAACGCTAAGCACACATGAGACTCGTTAGGGAAACGCTCCACCATTCGTGAATATTGCGCCAACTGCTCTTCAAACTTGCGACGATTCCATAACTTACTCAGTGAATCTCGCTCACTGAGAATACGTAATCGTACTTCTAGCTCTTTGCGTACCGTAATGTCCACCAGCGACGTGATGTAGTAACTCACCTTACCTGAATTATTCTTTACCGCTTGCACTCTCATGATCGCAGTAAAAGGGATCCGAAGCTTGCTCTTACAACTCACCTCACCTTCCCAAAGATCATTCTCTTCAAGGTGTTTCCATATACTTTCCACGGTATTAAGCTGTTCACTATTCTCTAGCAAGAGCTGCAGAGCATTTTTTCCATCAACCTGCGACGTACTGTAGCCGGTCATATTCTCAAACTCATTGTTGGTCATGATAGTGCGATGCTGCTTATCAGAGATCATCACCGCCGACATGCCACTCAATGCAGCACGAGCCAATTTGCTTTCTAAGCTACGTCTGCGATAGTGAGTCACGAGATAGGCTAACGGGAAGGCGAACACCATCACAGTAAAGAAAACGATCAGCTGCTGTTGTGCTAAATCATGGAGATCGCGTTCAGCTCTGTCTAACAACTGCTCTGAGCTTAGCTGGATAACTAAGTGCATCTTCTGCTGCTGAGCAAGGTCTACGGTATTGAAAGCAAATAGATTTCCATCTTCGAACACATACCCCACACGCTCGGAAGAGATGGCTTGCCATGTTTTTGGGGCAATATAGGCCAGATTGAACTCTTTACGCTCAGGAATCGAATCGCCAAACAGTTTGTTCTTGTTTTGACTGGCGATGTAGTAACCATATTGGTTAACCACTTCAGCGCGAAAATCAAAGTCAGGAGCGAAATTTAAGCGTGACGCTAATCCCCATACATCGAGATTTATTACTAAGTAACCGACACGACGCTCTGATGTTTGGACAGGTGTCATCACTCTCAATATGGGCGTATAAGGATAAGTCAGTTCACCGTGTTCAGTTTCCAACTCAATCCCCCAACCGCCAATTTCTTCTTCCTTCAACGTTTGAGCGTAGTGAAAGTAGCTATAATTCGATTGGTCTTGCAGTTTTGTGGGCAGAGAAACCGTACCTGTTCGTGAGGCATAATCAACTCTTACTGTCTCTTGACCATCAATATCCAGCAGGTGGATCTGGGTGTACCATCTCTGGTTAACCAATAACGACTTCCAAACCTCTTCCAGGAGCTTCTTATTCTCAAGAGAGGGAGAAGTCGCAAAATCAATCAAGCTTTGACTGTGGCTGAGCAATCGCATCATAGAGACCAGTTGGTCTTTAAACACATTGTAATCACGTTCAGCGTACACAAGCTGATGAAGAGCCTGTTTTGCAGTGCTTTGGTAACTCTGCTTTTTAACATCTTGATATCGCTGTTGGTAATACAATCCAATAGCTGCACAGAAGGTGACGCAAATAACGAGAAGCGTAGCGATTGTTTTTTTATTTCTCATTAATTGCTCAAAATAGGGGGAATTTGGCGAGAATTATATCACTGTTACAAATGAACAAAATAAAAAACCGCACTTAATGCGGCTTTCTATCTTACCATTTTGTTAAGCTTTTAGGGAGCGCTCTCCTCGAGCAATCCCAACCACGCCACTGCGTGCGACCTCAAGTACTTCCGTCACTTCTGATAGCGCTTGAATAAATGCATCCAACTTCTCACTGGTGCCCGCCATCTGTACTGTGTATTGAGAAGCCGTTACGTCGACGATCTGGCCACGGAAGATATCAGCAGTGCGCTTAACCTCTGCACGCGCAAAACCGCTCGCGCGTACCTTAACCATTAGCAGTTCACGTTCAATATGATCAAGTTCTGACACTTCTTGAACTTTTAGCACATCAATCAGCTTGTGCAGCTGCTTCTGGATCTGCTCTAGTTGCATCTCATCTGAGTTGGTCGTTACGTTCAGACGCGAAAGCGTTGGGTCATCTGTCGGCGACACGTTTAGTGATTCGATGTTGTAACCACGTTGAGAAAACAAGCCAACCACTCGAGACAAGGCACCCGGTTGGTTTTCCATTAATAGCGAAATAATGTGTCTCATACTATGTTCTCTCCGTTTTGCTTAGCCACATGTTATCCATACCCTCGCCCTTAATCTGCATTGGGTATACGTGCTCTGTATCATCGACACTAATGTCGACGAATACCAAGCGATCTTTCATTGCCAGAGCTTTCTCTAGACCTGATTCAAGTTCATCAGGAGAAGAGATACGCATACCTACGTGACCATACGCTTCCGCGATAGCCGCAAAGTCTGGCACAGAGTCCATGTATGAGTTTGAGTGACGACCTTGGTAAACAATGTCTTGCCACTGCTTTACCATACCTAAGAAACGGTTATTCAAGTTAATGATCTTAACCGGGATGTTGTATTGCAGTGCTGTTGATAGCTCTTGGATATTCATCTGAATACTGCCATCGCCTGTTACAACAACCACTTCTTCATCCGGTTTAGCAAACTTAACGCCCATACCTGCTGGTAAGCCAAAGCCCATGGTGCCAAGGCCACCTGAGTTGATCCAACGGCGTGGTTTATTGAATGGATAGTAGAGCGCGGCAAACATTTGGTGCTGACCTACATCAGAAGCAACGTACGCATCGCCATTGGTCACTTTGTGTAGAGTTTCGATAACCTGCTGAGGTTTGATACGCTCAGGCGATTTATCGTAAGCGAGACACTTACGGTCTTGCCATACTTTAATTTCAGCCCACCATGCATCCAAAGCTTCCGCATCGTTGGTTCCGCCCTGCTCAATAAGCAGGTTCACCATGCTCTCAAGTACTCGCTCAGCAGAGCCTACGATCGGTAGATCCACTTTCACGTTCTTAGAGATCGATGATGGATCGATATCGATGTGCATGATCTTCGCGTTTGGACAGTACTTCTCTAGGTTATTGGTCGTACGATCATCAAAGCGAACACCAACACCAAAGATAAGGTCTGCGTTATGCATAGCCATGTTGGCTTCGTATAAGCCGTGCATACCAAGCATGCCTAGCGAGTTTTTATGTGTACCAGGGAAAGCACCTAGACCCATCAGCGTACTCACAACAGGTAGATTTAGTGCCTCGGAAAGCTTAAGCAGCTGCTTATCAGCTTCTGAGATAACTGCACCACCACCTACATAAAGAACTGGCTTCTTCGCCTCAAGAAGGGCTTTAAGTGCTTTCTTAATTTGTCCTTTGTGGCCTGTTACCGTTGGGTTGTACGAACGCATTTTGATCGTTTCTGGGTATTGGTACGGCAGCTTAATTTGTGGATTAAGTACATCTTTAGGAAGGTCAATCACAACTGGGCCAGGTCGACCTGTGGTAGAAATATAAAAGGCCTTTTTTACGATCTCTGGGATGTCTTCCGCTTTCTTTACCAAGAAGCTGTGTTTTACGATTGGACGAGATACACCTACGATATCACACTCTTGGAATGCGTCATTACCAATCAAGTTATTCGGTACGTTACCCGAAATAACGATCATTGGAATCGAGTCCATGTACGCTGTGGCAATACCCGTTACGGTATTGGTCGCGCCAGGACCTGAACATACTAGTACGACACCAGGCTTACCAGTTGAACGCGTGTAGCCATCGGCCATATGCGTCGCTGCTTGCTCGTGGCGCACTAATACGTGTTTAATCTTGTCAGTTTTTGCATGTAGGGCATCGTAGATATCCAAAACGGAACCGCCTGGATAACCAAAGATCTGCTCAACCCCTTCTTCAATTAGGGACTGAACTACCATTTCCGCGCCGGATAATTGGGCGCACTCTGGCTTAGTTGTCATATTGCTCTCCTTTACCAGTTTCCTTCAGTTGGGTAAGCCGAAGGGCTGGTTTTTACATAGTCTAGGTCTTATTCGTAGCCTAATTCGAAATACTTCCACTTTTTCGGCTATGACTGCTCGTCGTGATAACAACAAGCAGTGGTACGAAACAACTGTAACGTTTTATTATCATTGGGTCTAACACCCCTCAACAGTCAATTATTCGATATAACCATGTTTTAGAGAGAAAACCTCATCTAATACCACTATGAACTTTTAATGCAGAACAAATCACCAACCATAGTGATTAAAAAAACTCTAAATATTTCATAACCACTCTTTTTTCAGTGTGAACACCACGCTAAAGATGTGCTCTCACGCACATTTACCTGATGTCGTGACGTAAAAAATCCCCCTAGTCGTCACCATATACGTCTAGAGGGATTTTTAAACAACCAAAAAGTTAACTTAGATAAAATTACTTATCTTTCGACTTTTCAGTGTACATTTCTTCGATTTCGTCCTGATACTTATCGTTAATCACTTTACGACGCAGTTTCTGAGTCGGTGTCAGTTCACCAGCATCCATAGAGAAGGCTTTTGGCAACAGTTTGAATTTCTTCACTTGCTCAAACTTAGCCAGCTCTTGTTGGAGGTCATTAACGCGCTTTTCTAGCATCTCAACAATCTGGTGATGCTTAATCAACTCAACACGGTCGTGGTACTTGATATTGAGCTCTTTCGCGTACTCTTCTAGGGAGTCATAGCATGGTACGATCAATGCAGAAACAAATTTACGTGTATCAGCAATCACGGCAATCTGCTCAATAAAGTGGTCTTTACCGATAGCACCCTCAACCACTTGCGGCGCAATGTATTTACCACCAGAGGTTTTCATCAACTCTTTAATGCGATCGGTAATAAATAGATTACCGTTCTCATCGAAATGCCCCGCATCACCCGTTTTCAAGAAGCCGTGCTCGTCAAACGTCTTAGCTGTCTCTTCTGGCATTTTGTAGTAGCCGCGCATCACCATTGGACCACGTACTAAGATTTCGTTCTGTTCGCCAATTTTTACTTCCGCACCCGGCATAGACATACCGATTGAATCTGGGTTAAAACAGCGGTCATCCCAACATGAAACCGTTGCTGTGGTTTCTGTCATGCCATAGCCAAGTTTCACATTGATGCCAATTGCGTGGAAGAAGCGACCGATGGTTTCGTCAAGCTTCGCACCACCACAAGGCATAAAATTGATGTTTCCACCAAGCAGAGCACGCAGTTTAGATAACACCAGTTTATCTGCCAATGCATGGCTCTTTTTCAACATTAGAGAAGGTGTGCGACCTTCTTGGTGACATGCAGCCAATTTAGCGCCCATGTTTACAGCCCAAGTAAAGAGAACCTTACGAATCAGTGGTGCTTTCGATACTTTCTCGTGAATCGCTGAGAAGATTTTCTCGTAGAAACGTGGAACAGCACACATGACGGTTGGTTTCACATCGCTTAAAGCGTCACGCACCTGCATTGTATCTTGTAGGTAACAGTTGGTTGCACCTTTATAAAGGACATAGAAGGTCCAAGCGCGTTCAAATACATGAGATAGCGGTAAGAAACAGAGGGAAACATCATCTTTGCTTAGGCTTAAGCGCTCGTCATGACCTTCTAGTTGAGAGCCAATATTAGCGTAGTCCAACATGACACCTTTCGGTTGACCTGTCGTACCAGAGGTATAGATAAGAGTCAGCAGATCATCCATATTCGCATCGGCAAGACGAACGTCTAATTCCGCTTGCTGAGCTTGTTGACCACGCTCGATGAACTCTTGCCAAGAGATAGCAAAATCATAGCCTTGAGTATCAATGTCATCTGACATCGCAACGATGATTTCAAGCTGCTCACATTCGTCAAATAAGCTGATTGCTGCATCAAACTGTGGCTGTTCACCAACAAAAAGTACTTTGACGTCTGCATTTTGAACAATGTAGGACGACTGCGCCGCCGTGTTGGTTGGATAAATCGGCACAGTGACAAGACGAGCTTGTAGAGCTGCAAAGTCTGCCACAGTCCATTGAGGCATGTTGTTTGAGTAAATACCGATTTTGTCTTGGATTCTCAATCCTTGAGCCAATAGTGCGAGTGACAGCTTATCGATCTGTTCACCAAATTGCTGCCAGCTAATGCCTTGCCAAACATTATTTACTTTATGCTTTAAAGCCGTGCGGTTGCCGCCCTGAGCAATCTGCTCGCGAAGTCGTTTTACGATATGAAAGTCTAAATTGGCCATCTCTTTACCTTTGGCTTACACCTGTAAGCTTTTTTGAGCGCACAAGTGTACCTCTGATCATGGAAAAGGCAACTGACGGAGCTCAAAGTTATCAGTAATAGTAAACTTAACTCTGAAAAATGAACGAAGTTCGGCGTTCTGTTATGAAAAAGCCCCGAACTAGCAAAGTAGCTCAGGGCTTATAAATCAAGGTGTTCAGCGATTAGTTAAGTGCTACTACTTCGCCACAGATCATCATGAGTTGATCTCGTAACCAAATGTGTCCTTTGTCTTTTTCGCTTGATTCATGCCAGCTTAGGAAGCCTGAGATTGCCGCATTATCGAATGGGAAGTCTAGAATCTGTAACTGCTCTTTATTCGCTGCATGCTCAACCATCCAACGAGGGGCAATCGTAACGAGTTCAGACTGACCAACAACATATAAAACGTTGCTTAGGCTCGTGCCTTCATAGTAAGGCGTACAGTCTAGGTCGCGGTATGCTTGCTCAGAGAAGCTGCGTTGACCGTGAATGCGAGACAGTTTTGCGTGCTTCTCTTCAAGAAGCTCAGACTCAGTAACCGACCCATTGATGCGTGGGTGTGAAGCTGAAGCGACAACCACTAGCTCATCTTGGAAGATCTCTGTGCTTGAGAAACCTTGCTCATCGAAACGAGCGTAATCGATAACGAAGTCGATCTCTTGGTAACGCATGCGCTCAGAAAGTTGACGGTCGAACTCCGCGTCCATGTGCAGTTGAACACTTGGCGCAAGCTCATTGATCGTCGACATAATCTTAGGTGCAAAACGCATGTCACAAGGGCTGCAGATCGCCAACTTGAATAGACGAGAAGAGGACTCTGGAGAGAAGACAGAACTTGGCAGTTCGTTGCGCACAAGTTGCAGTGCTTGGCGGATTGGACCAAACAGCTGACGAGCACGTTGAGTCGGTTGAATACCACGACCCTGACGCATAAATAGCTCGTCGTTAAACATCACTTTTAGACGTGCTACAGCGTTACTTACTGCAGGCTGAGACATCCCCAAATTGTGCGCCGCACGGGTAATATTTTGCTCTTGCATTACAGCATCAAAAACCGTCAACAGGTTTAAGTCTACTCCACGAAGTGTGCTTTCCATTCTGTAGCTTGCAATAGCACTCATTGCGTCTTTTTTCTCTAACATTCAAGTTGCCTCTCGTCGATATGACAGCGTTAAATTGGTAATAGTGTGGGAATAGATAACCACTAGTTTTTATATTTATCTGGCCGATGTGTTTCGGATAACATCTACTATTAACCAATAAATCGAACGCTACCAACAAGATTGATAAAGAATAATTTTATTTTACCTCACTGAATAATTATTCTTTTAATATCATTAACTTATGGTTTTGTAAAAAAACATAAAATAACGATTTTTGGGGTTTTCTTACGACTTATTTGACAGCTCAATCATTCAGTTACATTTGTTACAAATGATTGAGCCTATGAATTGATAGGGTGGAGCATTCAAAAACCTCACCTATGAATCAAGTGATAGAAGCGTAACTAGGAAAGTCGACCTTCTCCCATAACTGCCTTCTTAGTTGCTCGTGACAGTGCCAATCTTTCGCCAAAATCCACTCAACAATCGCACTCGCAACATCTGGATAGGTGACCATTTCAGCTTGTTTTTCCCCTAGCCAACTGCGCAGGGCAGCAGGGTCAAGAAAGCTCATCATCTGAGCTAAACCTAGCGCCTCTAAAGTCGCCACATTGCTCTGTTGTTCGAATTGGCCCGCCAGTGGTTTAAGCAACAGTTTCTTGCCTAGAGTCATCGCTTCAGAGGGCAACTCAAAGCCACCATTAGCAATAACACCAGAGCACCCTTGCAGGTCGATTTGAAAGCCATCGTGGCTCAGTGGTTTAAACACAATATTCTCAACGATGCGCTGCTCTATGACATCTGGGTGATAGCAAATGAACTGGTGAGAGATGAACTTAATCAAAAGGTCTGTCACATCATCCAAATCTTCAAACGGCAGATACACCAGGCTGAAATTAACGTTCCTTTCTGCGCATGACGCCTTTTCACGGTTAGACGGCGTATATACGATCGGAGGCAAAATTGGCTGTTCAAAATGATACCAATGCAATCCAATAGAGTGTTCCGTTGGAGCGAAGTGCTGTATCACAGAACGCTCAATCCAGTTCCCTCCTTTCTTGGGCACATCGAAGCGAAATGCATTCTGATGGCTAATACCAATACACGATACTTTCTGTTTTTTAGCCGCCCAAGCTGACACTGGCTCAAAGTCATTCAAGACTAAGTCGTAGTGTGAGAGATCCAACTCGGCAATTTCACGACCAAGACGCCACAGGCTATTCTTGAGGAAGGTTTTGCCATACTTCACCTGCCCCTGTTCACTGAAAAAAGTTAAGCCGTGGCGGGTCTGGTAGTCGCCAAACGCTTCCATTGAAAAGTACTTGTCCCCTTCACGGCCAGAGAATAGAAAGTCGACATCCACATTCTTCGCTTTCAGAGCATTCGCCATCGCCCGAGCACGGGCAATATGACCATTACCAGTGCCTTGTACACCATAAAGTATTTTCATGTTCGGTCCTTTGTAGACTCTCGAATCGGAGGAAATGTTGATGAGCCTAAAGCAGCCCATTTAGAGCAAGGTTCGCGCAAGCAATACCAAGTGCCGCACCGATCAAAACATCGGTAAGAAAATGAACACCGAGCAAGATGCGAGAACCTGCGATCAGGCTTGCCCAAACCAGACTCACCAAATAAACCTGCGGATAAAAGTGACCAATGACCGTAGCCATAACAAAAGCCGCCGCCGAATGACCTGATGGCAAGCTATATTTATCAGAAGGCACGATGTAAGAGTGTAAGAAAGTGGAGAACTCGGCAGGACGACGGCGCTTGATGGTATTTTTTGCCAACCAATAGATGGGGAGTTCAATGGCGAATGCCGCCAAGCCCACCATAAGAAACGCTTTGCCACTTTGCTCATCTAAGAACAAGGCAGCTATGGCAAACAAAAGGTATAGGTGTCCGTCCCCAGTGTGAGATATTGCTTTACTGATCTGCGCGGTTTGCTTGCTATAACGACTCTTTAAGCAAAACATAGAAAATGCCACATCCCAGCGGACAATAGGTTCTATCGTTCTCATGTGTTCCCTCAGCTTATATCATTGCTTTGGGATTACGTTAGAAGTTAGAAATGACAATATGGTGACGATTTTGCGGATAAAAAATGAACATTTCATTCATGTGGTAATTCATCAAGGCTGTGAATTATAGATAATACCAATCGTAGTAAATAATTGCTCACCCTAGCTTGTTAAAAGGCTCGAGAACTGCGTTAGAATTTTTGATTGTAGAATAACTACTTATCGAAAAATTCCGCCTTGTTCTCAAGCCTTTTTCCTGCGCTATTTTTGATCACTTACTTACTGTGATTGGTATAAAAGAAAAGCGGCTCAAACGCCGCTTCTCATGTTCATATGCTGCTCACTAGATAGTGAGAGGCTCATGTTTCTTCACTAAGCCAAAGTCTGCCAAAATCGCATAGGCCGCAGGGATCATAAACAGCACCAGTAGCGTGGAAGCGAAGATACCAAACACGATTGAAATCACCAGTGGCTGTATAACCTGAGCCTGCAAACTGGTTTCAGTGAGCAGAGGCAACAGACCTGCCGCAGTCGTCATCGAGGTTAAGAACACGGCACGGAAACGCTCACGACTCGCTTTCACTACAGAGTCATGCACGCTATCTCCTTCATCCACATGGTGCCGGATGTATTGCACCAAGAGTATCGAGTCGTTAACTACGATCCCAGCTAATGAGACGAAGCCCATCATACTCGGCATGCTCAGAGCGTGTCCCAACAACCAGTGTCCGACCACGACACCAATAAAAGCCAAAGGTATCGCTAGCATCACCACGAAAGGTTCTAAGTAGCTGCGGAATTGATAACTCAATATGGTAAAGACGCCAAACAAGCCCAGTAAGAAGCCTTTCCCCATAGACGCACCCGTCTTAGCGGCATCTTTCGCCTCACCTTCAAAGTCAAAACGCAGTCCAGGGTATTTCTTTAACAACTTAGGCGCTTCATCACGCTGAAACTGCGCCAAAATAGCTGACGAGCTGGCTTTTTTGTTGTTCACATCACCAAAGATGCTGATGGTACGCAGACCATCAATACGCTGGATTCGCACATAGTTTCGCTGAAAATCGAGGGTCGCTAAGGTCGCTAACGGGATCTGACTACCATCGGAAGTGATGATTGGGAAATTCGCCAGTTGCTGAACATCGCCCGCTTGCTGCTTGTCCAAGCGCACTTCAATGGAGATATTCTCAACACCCACCTGAATCTCATCCGCAGTTTGTCCAAAGAACGCCGCACGCAATTGAGACGCAATCATCTGTCCGTTGACGTTATAAGTCTCTGCTCCCGGTCTCAGCTTAACTAAGATCTCCTCTTTACCCATTCGCATGTCATCAAGCACGCCATGCACTCCATCAAACTGATTCAAATACTCTTGGATATCAATCGAAGCCGCTTTCAACTCTTGCAAATCATCGTGCTTGGCCCGAATTTCAATCGCGCGTCCACCCGGCCCCATCGTGGGCTGCTTGAATACCAGAGAAATAGGATCAGCCATTTCACCCACATCATCACGCCAAGCATCGATAAAGTCATCGATAATCGTATTTCGGCTTTCGGCACCACGCAGATCCAAACGTACCGTCGCCAAATGTGGACCGGATTCATTGGCATCCGCATTGGCATTAAACTGGCTGGTAATGTGTTCAACTAAGGTATTACCGCCCTCAACTTCATCACTCCATTGCAAGTTCAAACGCTCGGCAGAAGAGACGATATGCTCCACAACTCGTTCAGTTTGCGCCAGCGATGCACCCGGCGGCAAAATCACCCGAGCTTCAGCGATGTCACCATCTAATTCAGGGAACGGCTGGAATTTAACGATACCACCAGCAATCAAAGCGATCGCAAGGAGCAGCAAACTCACTACACCTCCCATAAAGGCGTATCGAAACGAAACAACGCGCTCAACCATGTTCATCAAAGTGGTGTTGCGGAAATGTTCAAATTTCTCCAATAGCACAACTTTAAAACGTAGAGCAGGCTTCTCTTGTTTCTCCTTATGCAGTGAATGCGACAAGTGATTTGGCAAGATCAAGAAGGCTTCAATCAAGCTCAACGAGAGTACCAATATCAAGACTTGAGGCACCGCTTTTAGTACCGCCCCCATCTCGCCATCTAAAAACAACAAGCTGCCAAAAATACACACTGTCGTTAAGAATGAAGAGAGTACACCAGGCAGAACTTTCTTCACTCCATTGTAGACAGCATCATCGACCTTCTGTCCCCGATCGAGATGTGAGGCTATCGATTCCGCGATCACGATGGCGTCATCCATCATGATACCGATGGCCATCAACAAACCAACCAGTGACATGATGTTGATGGATAACCCAAGGTTCGCCATCAAGAACAGACCACCCATAAAAGCAACCGGCAGGCCAGCGGCAACCCAAAATGAATAACGTAAGCTGAAGAACAACCACATTGTCGCAAACACCAATACGATCCCTTGCCAGCCGTTGCGCACCATCATCGTCAGACGGTCCCACAACACAGACGAAAGATCATTGGTCATTTGCAGCGTGACACCATCAGGAGCGATGACACTCTGCTCTTCAACAAATTGAGTCACGCGCTCTTTGATACGCAGTGCATCATCTTCTTTGTTTTTACTGACCTTAAGCAGAGCCGATGGCTTTCCATCAAACAGTACTTTCTGTTCATCCAATTCAAATCGGTCTGTGATGGTTGCAATGTCTCGCAGGCGAATCACAGAGCCGTTTGGCGCAGAGCCAACCACAATGCTTTCGAGTTCTTGTGGCGTTACTCGACGCTCATCAAAACGGATCAGGAAGTTTTTATCCGGTGTTTCGACATTACCACTTGGCAGCTTAACGTTTTGACGCCCAATCTGCTCGGCGATGTCATTGACGGTGAGCCCCAACTGACGAATGGCTTGGGTATCCAGCTCAACACGATATTGGTGATCAGAAAAACCGCTCACCTCGACCAACGAGACACCATAGTCGAGCTTCATGGTGCGCTTTAACTGCTCAGCATAAGCTTTGAGTTCAGGCCAGGTAGTATCTGCAGTGATTGCCACATCAACCACGGGCTCATTCCAATCAAGCTCTTGAACGACAGGAGACTCAATCTCTGAAGGGAAATCGTTGATCGAATCAATCTGAGTCTGTACGTCCACCAGCATACGACCAATATCCGCTTTCTCATTGAGTTTGAGGATCAGTCGCGCGCTACCTTCAATAGCTTCACATTGCGTTTCTTCAATGTTCGCCAAACCATCAACGGCGTCTTCCATACGAATACATAAGCTCTCCTCCACCTCTTGTGGTGAAGCGCCGGGGTAAACAATACCCGCCATGATGTATGGAGGATCGTACTCAGGAAAGGTTTCTCGCTTAATGTTGGAGAGCGAGGTAAAACCCAGCACCAGCAATCCCAGCATGAGTAGGTTGGCTGCGGTTGGGTGTCGAGAGAAAAACTTGATCATGAATCGCTCTCCTGCTTCGAGACCGAATCATCGCCAGCTTCTCTCAGAAGCATACCCTCTATGGCTGGAAGAACATCATTGAGGATTAACTTATCCCCTTGTTTGAGATCTCCACGAACCACGACCTGATTATCACGGCGGTATAAAACTTCCACCTGAACCATACTCAAGCGCTGCTCACTGTTCATTAAGTACAGAGTATCGCCATGCAGTGCTCGCTCTGGTACAACCCAAGCAGGGTTAGATGCCCCTTCAATCAAAGCTTTAACGAACATGCCGTTTACTAGAGGAGGCAAGCTACTTGGATTAAGTTGTGCATAGTCTTGCTGGATCTCTAGTATGACGCCTGCGGTTGCTTGGTTTTCATCCACGGTTTCACTGATACGCGCCACTCGTGCAGGCCATACAGCATTTAAATTTCCGCTGTTAAGTTCAATCGTAGCGCTGATTTCTGAAGTATCGGTGTTAGGAACACCAGACTCATCACGAGTGAATTCACCTAAGCTCGAAGCCAAGGTCTGCATATCGTGAATTGAAAGCTGAGCCTCCACCTCCATTACATCAATACCATGAGCAATAAACATGGTTTGTTGAAGATTGACCACTTGGTTGGTCTCGATATCAACCTGCGCGATACGCATTGCTTTTGGCAGAGTAATGGTGGTTTTTTCCAAAGAGCGCTCTGCTTCTCTTACTTTAGAGACATTCACTTTGATCACCGCCTCAGCGACTCTCTTCTCATCAGGCATTAACGCAATTTGATTTTCGATATCGAGGACCAGTTTGCGCTGCGACAGCGCACTCTGCTCTTGCAGATCAACATCAGACTGAGAGGTTAACCCTTTCTTACGAAGATCTTGTTTGCGCTTAAGCTCTTTATTGCTGATCACTAAACGGTTTTTCTCGATCTTCAATGTTTGGTTTAGGTTCTGCTCTTCTTGATTCAACTTAGCCAAAGAGGTTTGAGAAGATTTAAGGTCGGCCTGAGCTTGGGTCAATTTGAGTTCATAATCGAGCGGATCAATCTTAAGCACTTCTGTACCAGCAGGGATCACTTTGCCCTTCTCCAATTCGGGATGGCGATAGACTATCTTGCCCGTCACTTCCGCGATCGCTTTCCACTCAACTTTCGGCTCCACTTTGCCAAACCCAATTGCTAAGGGAGCGATAGCTTGTTGCTCTAACACTTGTATGTCGACTAAGCGGGCTCGATCTCCAGCAGGCTTGGTTGGAAGATCAGGCTTGAGATTTATCGCAACAACTAAGCCGACAATGCCTATCGCTAATGCTGGAAAGAACAGCCACTTTTTCCCTATTTTCATTCTATTTAGTCCTGAAGTTCTGAGGGGCTGCTTGGATTCACAAAGCCTTCACTCATTAGTTTAATATTGTGTTCAATCAGACGGTTAAGGAAGTCTTCATTTAACTCAATGCCATGCAGTGCAAGCAGTGGTGGTGGTGCGATAAAAGGAAAGACCATTAAGCTGATATACGAGATCCGACATAATTTAGGATCCATATCTTTTCTCAGCACACCATGATCAATCAGCTTCTCGAATATCACGTCTTGGGCAGGTTTAGCGATATCAATAAACACCTTTTCAAGCAGCTCTCGCTGAACCTCAGAGGGTGGCATATTCATCACTTGAGCCACCAAGCGAGGGAATTTTGGAACCTTAGCCATCTCTTTGTAGTAGGTACGCATAAGGTCGAGAAAATTATCGTGGTTACTCTCATCAATGAGCTTTTGCATCTGCTGCTGCATTGGCCGTAGAGTTTCACGCAACATCGCTTCAAACAGACCCGCCTTGTTGCCGAAGTAGTAGCGAATCATCGCAATATTAACGCCAGCCCTCTCAGCGACGAGCCGCGTCGATACTTTGTCATAAGGCTGCACGACAAACAGATCCCGCGCATGTTCAATCAAGCGTTGCCGCACCTCTCGATTTTTTTGCGGTCGTCCCGCTTTTTGTCCCACTCTTCGATCACCCTATAATTAATCGTGTGATTAATTATAGGGTGATATTCAAACGGGTGGTGAAGAATAATTACTCACTATTTAATCAAGTGATTAATTAAGTTTTGCGTCTGAATTATTTTCCCGTCATTCACCCTGTAAAAAAGATTTAGTACAAAGTTATAACCTAAACATCATGCAAACGATAAACTAACCGCGCAACCCGAAAGTAAATAAGCAAAATAAAAAACCAATAAACAAGCAAAAATAAGCACAAACAAAATGAAAAAGCTCACGATGCACACCGATATTGGATTTTCACGTTTGACGCTCAGAATAAATTACGGTACATATGGTGTTAACAGTTTATTTACGGATATTTGTGCCATGACGTTTTCTTTTTCTCGACTGCTGAAACTTCTCCTTATCGTGAACCAATCGCGTGGGTAAGTTGTGGGTCAAGAACTGCACAAATATTAAAACCCGCGCTAAGCGGGTTTTTTTGTAACTAAGCTCATTAAAAGAACATCATTCTCAATAATATTTTGGATAGCAATCGATACGATATCGATATAAGGAAGCACCCATGAACGATCAAGTGATAATTTTTGATACGACTTTACGAGACGGCGAGCAGGCACTAGCTGCAAGCCTGACAGTAAAAGAGAAGTTACAAATTGCTTATGCACTTGAAAGACTCGGTGTGGACGTTATTGAAGCGGGTTTCCCTGTTTCATCTCCGGGTGATTTTGAGTCAGTGCAAACCATCGCTAAGAACATCAAAAACAGCCGTATTTGTGCTCTTTCTCGTGCCGTTGCCAAAGATATTGACGCAGCTGCGGAGGCTTTGAAAGTTGCTGAAGCATTTCGTATTCATACCTTTATCTCAACTTCTACAGTTCACGTACAAGACAAGCTTCGTCGCAGTTACGACGACGTGGTTGAGATGGGTGTTAAAGCGGTAAAACACGCACGTAACTACACTGATGATGTTGAATTCTCTTGTGAAGATGCAGGTCGTACACCTATTGATAACCTATGTCGCATGGTAGAAGCCGCGATTGATGCAGGCGCAAAAACCATAAACATTCCAGACACGGTGGGCTACACAGTACCCAATGAGTTCGGTGGCATTATCCAAACACTGTTCAACCGTGTACCAAACATCGACAAAGCGATCATCTCCGTTCACTGTCACGATGATCTAGGTATGTCAGTCGCAAACTCTATTGCTGCGGTACAAGCGGGGGCTCGTCAGGTTGAAGGTACGATCAATGGTATTGGTGAGCGTGCGGGTAACTGTTCTCTTGAAGAGATCGCAATGATCATCAAGACACGTCAAGAGTTGCTAGGCGTTCATACAGGCCTTAAACACGAAGAGATTCACCGCACCAGTAAGCTAGTGAGTCAGCTATGTCACATGCCAATCCAAGACAACAAAGCCATTGTCGGTGCGAACGCCTTTAGCCACTCTTCGGGTATCCACCAAGACGGCATGCTTAAGAACAAAAATACCTACGAGATCATGACTCCTGAGTCTATAGGTCTTAAAGATAAAGCGCTAAACCTAACCAGCCGCAGTGGCCGTGCAGCCGTTAAGAGCCACATGGATGCGATGGGTTACCAAGAAAACGAGTACAACCTAGATTCATTGTACGAAGATTTCTTGAAGCTAGCCGACCGCAAGGGTCAAGTATTCGATTACGACTTAGAAGCCTTGATGCATTTCGCTAACCTTCGCGACGAAGATGACTTCTACAAGTTGAACTACCTAAGTGTTCAATCTGGCAGTGTGATGTCGACCACCAGCATCAAGCTGCAATGTGGTGATGAAGAGAAGTGTGAAGCAGCAGTCGGTAATGGCCCTGTTGATGCGCTATACCAATGTATCTACCGTTTGACTGGCTACGAAATCGTACTAGACAAGTTCGACCTAACGGCAAAAGGGGAAGGGGAAGATGGCTTAGGACAAGCAGACATCATCGCTAACTACAAAGGTCGCAAATACCACGGTACTGGCGTTTCAACCGATATCGTAGAAGCATCTGGCCAAGCGCTACTGCATGTTATCAATAGCATTCAACGTGCAGACACGATTGCTGAAATGAAACAGCAACGAATCGAAACCGTATAAACAGAATCACTCTCTGGCTCTCTTATATAGGAGAGCTAGGAAACAAATTAACGCTCCTCCAAGCTCGAAGAAATTAAAGGATTAACATGACTGACAAATCATACAAAATTGCCGTACTACCTGGCGATGGCATCGGCCCAGAAGTAATGCAACAAGCACATAAAGTGTTAGACGCTATTGAAAAGAAACATGCAATTAGCTTTGCACGTGAAGAGTATGATGTCGGCGGTATCGCGATCGATAACCACGGTTGCCCACTACCGGAGTCAACAGTTAAAGGGTGTGAAGAGTCTGACGCTGTATTGTTCGGCTCTGTCGGTGGCCCTAAGTGGGAACACCTTCCACCAAACGACCAGCCAGAGCGTGGTGCCCTACTTCCTCTACGTAAACACTTCCAACTGTTCTGTAACCTACGCCCAGCACAGATCCACAAAGGTCTAGAGTCATTCTCACCACTTCGTGCAGACATCTCTGATCGCGGCTTCGACATCGTTGTTGTTCGTGAATTAACGGGTGGTATTTACTTCGGTCAACCAAAAGGCCGTGAAGGCGAAGGCGCCAATGAAAAAGCATTCGATACTGAGGTGTACCACCGCTACGAGATCGAGCGTATCGCTAAAATCGCTTTTGAATCTGCTCGTCTCCGTAACAAGAATGTCTACTCAATTGACAAAGCGAACGTTCTACAAAGCTCTATCTTGTGGCGTGAAGTTGTCGAAGAAGTAGCAAAAGATTACCCAGACGTAACGCTAAACCACATGTACATTGATAACGCGACGATGCAGCTTATCAAAGACCCGTCTCAATTTGACGTGATGCTTTGCTCGAACATCTTTGGTGACATCATCTCAGATGAGTGCGCAATGATCACCGGCTCTATGGGCATGCTACCTTCTGCTAGCTTAAACGAAAGCAACTTCGGTCTATACGAGCCTGCAGGCGGCAGTGCACCTGACATCGCAGGCAAAAACATCGCAAACCCAGTCGCTCAAATCCTGTCTGCAGCATTGATGCTGCGTTACAGCTTAGGTGAAGAAGAGGCAGCACAAGCGATAGAGACGGCAGTATCAAAAGCGCTATCTGCAGGTGAATTAACCGCTGATCTTGCTGGTGACAAACCGGCACTCACCACTTCAGAGATGGGCGATAAGATCGCACAGTACATTCTAGAAGCGTAAGATCACGCAACACTCTATAAGAACAATATCGGCTCACTGACTGCAAAGCGGTGAGCTGAAATAAGCACTGGGATTAATGCTCCCAAGGAAGAACAAGCTATGTCTACAAACCAGCAAGCCAAAACCTTATACGAAAAAGTCTACGACGCGCACGTTGCCGTTGCAGCTGAGGGTGAAAACCCAATCCTATACATCGATCGCCACCTAGTACACGAAGTAACATCACCGCAAGCCTTTGATGGTCTTCGTGAAAAGGGACGTAAAGTTCGCCAAGTTGGTAAGACTTTCGCGACCATGGATCACAACGTATCCACCCAAACGAAAGACATCAATGCATCAGGTGAGATGGCTCGTATCCAGATGGAAACGCTATCGAAAAACTGTGAAGAGTTTGGCGTTACACTTTACGACTTGAACCACAAATACCAAGGTATTGTGCACGTAATGGGCCCTGAATTGGGTATTACGCTACCGGGTATGACCATCGTTTGTGGTGACTCGCACACAGCGACACACGGCGCATTTGGTTCACTGGCCTTTGGTATCGGTACTTCAGAAGTAGAGCACGTGCTAGCAACTCAAACGCTAAAGCAAGCTCGCGCTAAAACCATGAAAATCGAAGTAAAAGGCAAAGTCGCTCCAGGCATTACCGCTAAAGATATCGTATTGGCGATCATCGGTGAAACAACGGCTGCTGGCGGTACAGGCTATGTTGTTGAGTTCTGCGGTGAAGCCATTACCGATCTTACGATGGAAGGTCGTATGACGGTTTGTAACATGGCGATTGAACTCGGTGCCAAAGCGGGTCTTATCGCACCTGACGAAACCACATACGAATACATCAAGGGCCGTAAATTCTCGCCACAAGGTGAAGACTTTGACGCGGCTGTTGAGTACTGGAACACACTGAAAACCGATGACGACGCAGAGTTTGATGCGGTTGTTACCCTAAATGCTGCAGATATCAAACCACAAGTGACTTGGGGTACTAACCCAGGCCAAGTTATCTCGGTTGATACGCCTATCCCATCACCAGACAGCTTCTCTGACCCAGTTGAAAAAGCGTCGGCTGAAAAAGCATTGGCTTACATGGGCTTAGAAGCAGGTAAATCTCTATCTGAATACAACGTTGATAAAGTATTTGTTGGTTCTTGTACTAACTCTCGCATCGAAGACATGCGCGCTGCTGCAGCGGTAGCGAAAGGTCGTAAAGTCGCATCTCATGTACAGGCTCTGATCGTTCCTGGGTCTGAACAAGTTAAAGCGCAAGCGGAAGCAGAAGGGCTGGATGTCATTTTTAAAGAAGCTGGCTTTGAATGGCGTCTACCTGGTTGTTCTATGTGTCTTGCAATGAACAATGACCGCTTAGGTCCTCAAGAGCGTTGTGCATCAACATCTAACCGTAACTTCGAAGGTCGCCAAGGCCGTGATGGTCGTACACACCTAGTGAGCCCGGCAATGGCCGCTGCTGCTGCGATCGCTGGCCACTTCGTCGATATTCGTGAACTTTAATTTAGAGGATTTAACATGTCAGGTTTCAAACAACACACTGGTTTAGTCGTTCCTCTAGATGCTGCGAACGTTGATACCGATGCCATCATTCCAAAACAGTTCCTACAAAAAGTATCTCGCTTGGGCTTTGGTAAACACCTTTTCCATGATTGGCGTTTCCTAGATGATGCAGGTCAGCAACCAAACCCAGAGTTTGTAATGAACGCCCCTCGCTATCAAGGCGCTTCTATTTTGTTGGCTCGCGAAAACTTCGGCTGTGGTTCATCACGTGAACACGCGCCTTGGGCACTCGCGGATTACGGTATTAAAGCGATGATCGCTCCGAGCTTCGCCGACATCTTCTACGGTAACTCCATCAATAACCAGATGGTACCAGTGCGCCTAACTGAGCAAGAAGTCGATGAAATCTTCCAGTTCGTTGAAGCGAATGAAGGGGCTGAAGTTGAAGTAGACCTAGAAGCGAACGTGGTTCGTGCGAACGGCAAAGAGTACTCTTTCGAGATCGACGAATTCCGTCGCCACTGTCTGCTAAATGGCTTAGATAACATTGGTTTAACGCTACAGCACGAAGAGAAAATTTCTGCCTATGAAGCAAACATTCCTAGCTTTCTAAAGTAACACCTTAACGCAAGCTAGAATCTGCTGATAACACTCAAAAGGTTGGCTTAAGTCAGCCTTTTTTGATGCCTAGGCTTTAAACTAGCAAAAGTTGAAAGAAAGTGTGGGTAGCCAAGGTCTTATAGATGTCATTAGGGAGAACATTTATGAAAAACCTACTTCTAATTATTAGCCTACTCTTTTCTTCACTGGCTTTTTCAGCGCCAAAATCAGAACTGTGGTCATATTGGGATCAAAGTAATGAGTCAAATAGTGGCACCATTTCTCATGCTACTTGGCAGCAGTTTCTTGATGATTATCTAGTGATCGACGGACAAAACCATCTAGTTCGTTATCAAGCCGTTAGCTCTAATGATCGCTCACAGCTAAAACAGTATATTGGACAACTCGCCACCACTGACCCTCGACAATTATCTCGAGCAGAACAATATGCCTACTGGGTAAACCTCTACAATGCGGTCACTGTCGAGCTAATCTTAGATGCTTATCCAGTCAAATCGATCACCAAACTCGGCGGTTTGTTCAGTTTTGGTCCGTGGGGAGATGAAGTCGTTACCATTAATGGTAAAGCACTGACTCTGAACGATATTGAGCACCGTATTTTACGCCCAATTTGGCAAGACCCTAGAACACATTACGCCGTCAACTGTGCCAGCTTAGGTTGCCCTAACCTTCAAACTCAAGCGTTTACGGCTGAAAACACCGAAGCCCTACTGGAGCGGGCTGCACACGAGTTTGTGAACAGCGACAAAGGTGTTTTGGTTCTACAGAATAAGTTACAACTCTCTTCAATTTATGACTGGTTTATCGCCGATTTTGGTACTCAGGCGCAACTCATCGAGCACCTCAACCAATATCGTACTCAACCGCTATCAAACGTGAAAAACATCGATTACGAGTATGATTGGGCGCTCAATCAAGCAAAGTAACTTGATTTAATGAATAACTAATAAGACTAGAAACTGGAGTCTGGCTGCTGCAAAAATGCCAGCTCCTCTTGCGTTGAAACGCGTCCAAGCACTTGATTACGATGTGGGTAGCGACCAAACTTCTCAATGATCACCTTATGTTTAAACTCAAAATCGAGGTTATGTTCCAAACCCGTTTGGTTAAACAGTTCAACCGCCTTCTCATGAATCATCAACGACTCACTGTGCATATACGGCATGTATAAGAAACTTTTCTGCTGTTCGCTGAGTTGGTGATCGTAGCCACCAGCTACCGCTTCTTGTGCAAGTACTAGTGCCATCGGGTCGGCTGAGAAGGCTTGTGGCGTATCGCGACCAATGTTTCTTGAAAACTGGTCTAACACAATGATTTCAGCCAGACGCCCTAATGCGCTTTCACGCCATGTATATAGCTCGCCTTGCACAGCCGCAGCGTGAATCTCAGCGAAGCGCTCTGTTATCTGTCGATCTATTTCCTCGCCACCATTGAACCAATCTCGAGGGGTTAATTCGTCAAACCAGAACGCCAAAACATCTTGATAACCAACTGTCATACCTATTCCTTTACACAAAAAGAGCCGCTGTACTGAGCGACTCTATTGATATTATTTGAAGCCTTTGACCTTCTTAATTAGATCGTAAGCATTTTGAATTTCCTGAGATTTCTCTTTGGCAACGTTCATCATCTCTGGCGGTAAACCTTTTGCCATTAGCTTATCTGGATGATGCTCATTCATTAACTTACGGTAGGCTTTCTTCACCGCTTTACCATCTGAGGATTCACTGACACCTAAGACTTTAAAGGCATCCGCCAGTTGGTCTTGTTGAGTCGCTTGCTGCCAGCCCGAAGACTGCCCTTGATGATGA
Organism: Vibrio pelagius; assembly: GCF_024347575.1. Classification (NCBI taxonomy): domain Bacteria; kingdom Pseudomonadati; phylum Pseudomonadota; class Gammaproteobacteria; order Vibrionales; family Vibrionaceae; genus Vibrio; species Vibrio pelagius. Next base: position 419,277 of record NZ_AP025503.1, on the reverse strand, counting down.
CCGCCACCAAAACTACCACCTTGCTGCTGAAAACGAAATGCAGCTTCTTGCATTTGTAGACGACGTTCTAGCTGCTCCGATGAAAAGCCAAGACCTTGAGCTATCTTATGCAGAACTTGACGTTCACTAGGGTGCAAGCTGCCATCAGCAAACGCTGCTGATACTTGAAGTTCAAGGAAAAACTGCAGCAAATCAAAGCGGCCACCCGATGAAATCTTAACTCGCTCGAGCGTCTCTTTCAGTGGGAAGTCGCTCTCTTTACCTTCACGGAACGCATTCTGAGCGGCAATACGCTGCTCACCATGAAGATTCATGCGCTCCATCATTGTCGATGCTAATTGGATCTCTTCACGTGTTACTTGACCTTTCGCCTTCGCTACGTGTCCCATAACCGCGAATGCCGCTTTAAAGAACTCCTGTTGCTTCTCAGCCTGACTTGGCCCACTACCAAACCCCGACGTGTTAAAGCCTGACTGATTTAAACGACGCGCTTTATCAAATTGATGACCAAGAAATAGACCAAAAATTAGGCCCAAGGGTCCGCCAAACAAGAAACCAAAAAAAGCGCCCAAAATTTTGCCAAATATTTGCATTATGTGTTCTCTATCTATGAATTTTATTCGAGTACTGCTGTCTTATGGTGCTGAATGCTAAGATTTCCTTTATCATAAGGACAAAGCTTTATTAATTGGATTGATACTAGATCAACCCTCCTTCTAGTGACACAGGATAGTTCAACTTCATGCAATGTTTCTCCCGCACCTTGTTAGCCGCATCGATCAGCTCTGCGTTATTTGTGCCGACAACTCAAGCTGAAACAACAATTGATGATAGTGTGCAGGAAATGCCCTCTACAGATCAATGTTTGATCGCACCATCTGAAGATTTACACCTCAATGAGCCGGCGTACGTCGAGGCCGATCGCCTAGAAGCCGTTAACGGTGAGAAAGCAAGTTACTCAGGGTCTGTAAAAGTGACTCAAGGCATCAAAACCATTGAAGCTGAGACGGTCACCCTACACCAGCAAGAAAACATTGTTGTCGCAGAAGGGAATGTGACCTTCAATGATGGTCAGTTCAAAGCCACATCAGATAAAGTGACCAACAACCTCACTACCAATGAGTTTGAGCTGGAAAACACTCAGTATCAGATGCTGTGTGAGTCAGGTCGTGGTGATGCGCGGTATATTGCTCGCACGGGTAAAGCCGTCTACGAGCTGGAAGATGGAACCATTACCTCTTGCCCTCCAGGTGACAAGTCGTGGCGTCTGAAAGCCTCTAATATCGAACTTGATCAAGACGAAGAGAGCGCCACTTTCGTCAATCCTCGTTTCGAGGTATTAGACGTTCCTATTTTCTACCTGCCATACTTAACGGTTCCAGTAGGTGAGAGTCGTAAAACCGGTTTTCTTTACCCAACATTCTCTTACGGCTCAAGCGACGGTTTCGAAACAGAAATACCGTTTTACTGGAACATTGCACCAAATTACGACCTTCAAACTACCGCGAAATACATGTCTGAGCGTGGCACTCAGCTGAATAATGAATTCCGCCATTTAAGTCAGTTTGGTCAAAGTACCGTCACATTTGAGTATTTAGATAACGACAGCAAATTCAAAGAGAAAGGCAGTCGATGGGGCGGCCAGTTTGAGTTTAATGGTATCTACAAAGAAGCGTGGAAGTTTGACGTCGATTACGCAAAGGTCAGTGACGTAGATTACTTCACGGATGTCGACTCGGCTATTGGTAACCGAGAAGATGGCCAACTTTTACAGTCGGGTTCCGTCGCTTATCGCTCTTTAAATTGGGATGCTTCACTGGCAGTGCGTGATTTCCAAGTACTGACCGAAGGTGAAAACCAACCATACCAGCTAATGCCGCAGGTCAAATTCAACTACTACGCACCTATACTGTGGAACACTGTAGAAATGGATGTTATCAGTCACGTGTCTCGCTTTGAGACCGAGGCAAATGGTAAACCTTCCGCCACTCGAGCGCATATTGAGCCAGGCATTAAGGTTCCTCTGAGTAACACTTGGGGTTCTTGGACAACGGAGGCACGCCTGCTTGGAACTTATTACAGCCAAGACCTTAACGGTGTTGATACCACAAGCGGTGAGTTTTCTGGTTTAGAAAAGACCGTCAGCCGAGTGATCCCTGAGTTTAGAAGTCATGCTGGCATCATTCTTGAGCGAAATACCACCCTTGTCACTGGCTATACCCAGACTCTTGAACCGCAAGTTCAATATCTCTATGTACCAGAGCAAGACCAAAGTGAGATTGGCTTGTATGACACAACCCTTCTGCAAACTGACTATTACGGCCTATTCCGCAGTCGTAAGTACAGCGGCGTTGATCGTATCGCAGCAGCAAACCAATTGAGCTATGGTGCATCGTCACGTTTCTTTGACGATGAATACAAAGAGCGTCTCAATATCTCTTTTGGTCAGATCTTTTTCATCGATAAAGACACCAAAAACCCAGATGCAACCGTCGGAGAAGAGGCTCGTTCTAACTACTCATCATGGGCTGTTGAGATCGACTTTAACTATGATGATTACCTCTTCTATCACGGTGGTGTTCAATACGACATTGATGCAGGCGATATGCAGTTAGCGAATAGTACAATTGAGTACCGCATCGATGAAAACGGCTTTGTTCAAGCTAACTATCGCTATGTCACCAAAGAGTATATTGAAGATAATGTAGGCGATACCATCACTAATATTGATGAGATCACCCGTGAGGGTATTTCTCAAGCTGGCTTAGTAACGGGCTACCAGTTCTCACCGAAATGGTATGCAAGTGCTCAGTACTACCATGATATGAATGAAAACATCGCTATCGAGTGGCTCGCCAACCTTCGTTACAAAGACGATTGTTGGTATGTGGGCGTGACCTATAGTAACGAGCTACGAAGCTGGACAGGAACGGGCTATGCCGATGTCAACGCCGATCCTGTTTACGAAAATAACTTCAGTATCAACTTCGGTATTGTTGGTTTCGGCACAGCAGCAGGCACAGGCTCCAACACCACTGGCTTTGATAGTTCGGGTAACTCATTAGAGTATGGCCGCCCATTCTTCTTAAATAACTAATTTAGATTTTATTGGTGTTAAACCGGTAAATAGAAAGGACAACACATGACACTGTGGAAACACACATTAATCGCGCTTGCTACTGTTTGTACTGTTTCAGTAAGCCACGCTGCTCCAGTAGAGCTCGACAAAGTAAAAGTCATCGTAAATGAGGGCGTTATCCTACAGAGTGATATCGACGCATCGATGAAAACATTGCGCGCCAATGCTAAGAAAAATGGTCAAACTCTTCCTTCTCAAGAGGTATTAAAAGATCAGGTATTAGAGAAACTGATCATCGACACCATTCAAACTCAAGAAGCAGAGCGCATTGGTGTGCGTATTGACGATAGCCGCCTTGATCAAGCTATCGCCGGTATCGCTAAAGACAACAACCAGACTATAGAGCAGCTCACCGCTTCCGTAGCTGAACAAGGTCTAAGCTACAACGCATTCCGCGAACAGGTAAGAAAAGAGATTGCCGCGAGTGAAGCACGCAATGCGTTGGTACGTCGTCGAATCAACATTCTACCTGCAGAAGTCGACAACCTAGCTGACATCCTAGCGCAAGAAACCAATGCAACGGTTCAATATAAGATTGGTCACATCCAGCTTCGTTTTAACGATGATCAGACCAAAGAAGAACTAGAAGCACAAGCCAATGAGCTTGTTGAAGAGCTGAACTCAGGTAAAGATTTCAGCACCATGGCCTACACTTACTCAAAAGGTCCTAAAGCACTGCAAGGCGGTGATTGGGGGTGGATGCGTAAGGAAGAGATGCCGACAATCTTTGCAGACCAAATCAAACTTCAGAATAAAGGCAGCATCATCGGCCCGTTCCGAAGTGGTGTGGGTTTCCATATTCTAAAAATCGAAGATGTAAAAGGTCTAGAAACCGTCGCTGTAACCGAAGTCAATGCGCGACACATCCTAGTCAAACCAACGGTTATCTTGAGCGATGAAGGTGCGCAAGAGCTTCTGCTCGACATCACACGTCGCATCAAAGCAGGTGAAGCAACCTTTGGTGAATTAGCACAGCAATATAGCCAAGACCCAGGCTCAGCAGTTCAAGATGGTGAATTGGGCTACCAAACTCCAGACCTGTACGTACCAGAGTTTAAACATCAGGTTGAGACTCTGCCTGAAGGCGATATCAGTGCGCCATTTAAAACCGTTCATGGTTGGCACATTGTTGAAGTTCTTGATCGCCGTGAAGTAGACCGCACCGACTCAGCGCTTAAAAACAAAGCTTACCAGATTCTATTCAATCGCAAGTTCAATGAAGAAGCGGGCGCTTGGCTACAAGAGGTTCGAGCAAGCGCTTTTGTAGAGATGGTTGAGGAAGAGCAAGATGACAACTAGAAGAATTGCGGTAACAGCAGGTGAACCTGCCGGTATCGGGCCAGATTTAGTGCTTGCTCTCTCTCAAGAGAGCTGGCCACATCAATTGGTGGTATGTGCGGATAAACAGATGCTGGCTGAACGCGCAAAACTCCTCAATTTAAACGTTGAGCTACTCGACTACAATAGTGAAGATGCACCTCAACCTCAGCAAGCCGGAACCTTAGTGGTTAACCATATTCCAATGGCAGAGCCTACGATTGCAGGCACACTCAACGAAGCCAATGGTCATTATGTATTAAATACATTAGAAACTGCCGCAATGGGCTGTATGAATAATGAATTTGATGCTATTGTCACCGGCCCTGTTCATAAGGGGGTAATTAACCGTGCTGGGGTCGCGTTTAGCGGTCACACTGAGTTCTTTGCTGAGAAGTCCAACACACCATTAGTTGTAATGATGTTGGCAACCGAAGGATTACGTGTTGCGCTTGTCACAACGCATATTCCTTTAGCCTATGTTTCCCAAGCCGTCACCGAAGACAGACTTGCGCAAATCATCGAAATTCTAAATAGAGATCTCGTTGAGAAATTTGCGATTGAGAAACCTAACATTTATGTATGTGGACTAAACCCACATGCCGGCGAAGATGGCTGTTTAGGACGTGAAGAGATTGAAACCATCACTCCAACGCTCGAAAAAATTCGCCAAGAAGATGGCATAAACCTGATTGGTCCATTACCAGCAGACACCATTTTCAATGAAAAATATTTGCAAGATGCAGATGCTGTTTTAGGTATGTATCACGACCAAGTTCTACCTGTACTAAAATACAAAGGCTTTGGTCGCTCAGTGAATATCACGCTTGGCTTGCCATTTATCCGTACATCGGTCGATCATGGCACCGCCTTAGATTTGGCAGGGAAAGGCCAAGCTGATACAGGGAGCTTTAGAACAGCGCTCACGCACGCCATTGAATTAGTAGAGAAAAAACAATGAGAAATGATGTCCACTTAGGGCACAAAGCGCGTAAACGTTTTGGTCAAAACTTCCTAAACGATCCGTATATTATCGACGGGATCGTATCGAGCATTAATCCACTACCGGGACAAAACCTAGTAGAGATTGGCCCTGGTCTAGGTGCAATCACAGAGCCAGTCGGCAAGCTGGTGGATAAGTTCACCGTAATTGAACTCGATAGAGATCTAGCAGAACGCTTACGCACTCATCCAGACCTAGCGGATAAGCTGACGATCCACGAAGGCGATGCGATGAAGTTCGACTTCGATCAGCTCGTTAAGCCAAACAATAAACTGCGTATCTTCGGTAACCTACCGTACAACATTTCTACGCCGTTAATGTTCCACCTATTTGAATTCCATAAAGACATTAAAGACATGCACTTTATGCTTCAAAAAGAGGTGGTAAACCGTCTAGCAGCTGGACCGGGTAGCAAAGCTTATGGCCGTTTAACAGTGATGGCTCAGTACTACTGTAAAGTTACGCCAGTGCTTGAAGTGCCACCAACAGCGTTCGTTCCGCCACCGAAAGTAGACTCAGCAGTAGTTCGTCTTCAACCATACGAAGAGCTTCCGTACCCAGCTAAAGACCTGAAGTGGCTAGATCGCGTATGTCGTGAAGGCTTTAACCAGCGTCGTAAAACAGTCCGTAACTGCTACAAATCTTTGATTAGCAAAGAGGTTCTGGAAGAGTTGGACATCAATCCGAGCATGCGTCCAGAAAACCTGACTCTGGTGCAATTCGTGGATATGGCGAACTGGTTATACGACAACCACAACGCAACAAAATAGATAAAAAGGCTCCTAGCTGCGGTTAGGAGCCTCTTTTTTATGTAATACTCTAGATTGAACAATAACAAAAAGGTGCGAATATGGATGTATCAACGCCTTGTATTAAGTGCCAAGTCCACTCTAAATACATAGAAGACCAATCAGAGCCAACTAAGAACCGCTACGTCTTCGCCTACATCATCACAATCAAAAACCTCAGCCAAGAGACTGTTCAGCTGCTCTCTCGACGTTGGTTGATCACCGACTCAAACGGAAAACAGCTCTCTATTGAGGGAGAAGGTGTGGTCGGTCAACAGCCAGTTATTGAGTCCAGTGACGAATACACTTACACCAGTGGAACTGTCATCGAAACCCCTGTCGGTGTAATGCAAGGGCATTACGTTATGACTGACAGCAAAGGAGCGGAGTTTATTGCTGAGATTGAACCGTTTCGCTTAGCTATCCCTAATATCCTTAACTAACCCTCTCCCATAGATTGAACAGGAAATAACGTGCCGAATTATATTGTCGGAGATATCCAAGGCTGCTTTGATGAATTTAAGCAGCTTCTTGAACAGGTGCAATTCAACCCGAGCACAGACACTTTATGGGTTGCGGGAGACTTGGTCGCTCGTGGCCCCAAGTCATTAGAAACATTGAGATATATCCGCGATCTTGGCAACTCTGCAAAGGTGGTGTTAGGTAACCATGACTTACACTTACTTGCCGTGTCTCAAGGCTTATTCCCTGCTAAAGCGAAAGACAAGACTCAACCGATTCTAGATGCATCAGACAGAGAAGAGCTACTGAGTTGGTTGCGACAACAGCCACTAATGCAAGAGCACGATGAATTTGTGGTGGCCCATGCTGGTATTTCACCTCAATGGAGCCTAAAGCGCGCTCGTAAAGAGAGTGACAAGATAAGCAAACTCCTCCAGTCAGACAAATGGCCTTGGCTGATCGAGAATATGTACAGCAACACTCCCGATCTCTGGAGCAAGGATTTAGAAAAAATCGAACGCTATCGCTATGCCATTAACAGCTTTACCCGCATGCGTTTTTGCTTCCCAGATGGGCGTTTGGATATGGGATGTAAACTCCCACCAAAAGAGGTGTCAGATAACCAGTTTATTCCTTGGTTTAACCTGCCGCAGCGTAAACAACTCGATAAAACGGTACTGTTTGGCCACTGGGCAGCACTAGAAGGCTATCAAGGTAAAGATGTGATTGGCTTGGATACCGGGTGTGTATGGGGAGGAGAACTCACCATCTTACGCTGGGAGGATAAGAAGTTCTTCACACAGAAAGCACTATAAATACGAGATACGAGATACGAGATACGAGATACGAGATACGAGATACGAGATACGAGATACGAGATACGAGATACGAGAAGCTTGCGCTACTAGCGAGATAGCGCAAGCAGTTACAAACTTTAGACCTTAGCGCTCTAAAATCACAAACTCCATGTTGTGTTTGTTTTTCTCATCCGCTTTAAACTGCTCAGAATAGCTTTGCGTCCAACCTTCTCCCCAATCAGGGAACTGAGTATCGCCTTCAACAACAAGATCAATATAGGTTAGATACAGCTTATCCGCTTTCGGTAAACAGTGAGCGTAGATCGAGCCACCACCGATGATCATCACCTCTTCCACATCACCGACCAACTCTAAAGCCCGCTCAACAGACGCCGCCATCGTGACACCATCAATTTTCAAGGTTTCATCACGGCTCACAACGATATTCAAGCGCCCTGGTAACGGACGGCCAATAGAATCATAAGTTTTACGTCCCATCACAATAGGCTTACCCATTGTCGAACGTTTAAACCACGCAAAATCAGCGGGAAGATGCCAAGGCATTTGATTGTCTTTACCAATGACGCGATTATCTGCCATTGCCGCTATCATACTGATGATCATATCTACTGAGGTCCTACTCTGAATTGGGTTAATGTTTGCTAAACGATAGGTCTACGGCGGTAGAATAACAGCCCGGGCACTGCTAAGCCAATCGCTAACCCCGCGATAATGAACATCGCTTTAAGGAAATTCTCCATCAACATCGCGACTAACTCAGGTGTATAGCCCGTATTGTTAATCTCAACCATCGCAATCATCGCCTTGAAGGCAAAGACACCCGGAACCATTGGAATGAGAGCTGCGACCGTAAACACCTTAGGGTGAGCCAGCAGTTTATGCGACCAATGGACACCTATCATGCCAACAAGGGTTGCAGCAAAGAAGGTCCCCCACTCAATAGGTACACCGAAGTGCATCATTAAATATCGACTTCCGTGACCAATGGCCCCACCAAGCGCACAATAGATAAGTGCTCGCTGTGGAACGTTGAATACCAGCGCAAAGCCGACAGCAGGAATGGCAGCAAAAAACATATCATTGGCTAAACCTAATAATAACTCTAACATTATCCAGCCCACCCCCATACGCCCGACAAGCTCATTGCAGCCACAATGCCAAGGCTAGTTGCCAATGTCAGTAAACTCGCCATAGTAAAGCGCGCTAGCCCCATATTGATATGTCCTTTAAGCATATCTGCAACAGAGTTAATTAATGGAAAGCCTGGAACCAACATTAATACAGAAGAGGCCATTGCTATAGTGGGTTGACCGCCAATATCGAACAAAACAGCTTGAGCAGAAATGGCTGTAGTCACAAAAGCTGTAACGGCAAAGTTAAGCAGAGGGTTAAAGTGTCGATGACCGATCTCTTGACGAACAATCATGCCGCACGCAGACGCGATAAAAGTCATCATAAATACGTGCCAATCGCCTCCCGCTAAACGACTGAATGAAGCACAAGATAACCCTATCATCACCACAACCAACCAGCGGTTGTAGCGCTCAGGGCTGATATCGTTAATCTTCCTCTGTGCTAAGTCAGAATCTAGAATCCCTTTTTCCATCATGATGCAGATGCGTTGAATATCAGTAATCACCCGCATATTGATACCACGATCAGCACAGCTTCGAGTGGTGGTGATACAGTGATCACCCATAACGGTCGTAACCACTAGCGCATTGGCGGACAGAGCGACTTCCACTTCGTCGACACCACATGCAATGCCTATGCGACGCATGATGTCGCCCACTAAGGTACTTTCAGCACCGTGTGCCAATAACATTTGTCCAGATTGAGCGACCAATCGAGATATCGCTCGTTGTTTTGATGCCATGATTTCCTTCCCATTGGCGTTGATACTTAAGAGGTAGATTTTGCCTGATTCATCATCACCGATTCATGATTTAGATACAAAAAAACCGCAATATTAATTGCGGTTTTCGTCTAATCGGCTCAATTAGTCACGAACGTAGATAACATGACCGTCATCTTCTTCGTCATCCCAATCGTCCCAATCATCGTCAGTCACTACATCTTTGCCGCTCATCGCGTCTTTGTGGTAGTCATCCCACATGAAGTCGACTTTCTCTTCTTCAGTCACCTCTTCCTCTTCACGAGGTAGGTTTTCCATGAAGTCAGCGAGTTTGTAACAAAGGTCTTTAGTACCCAGTTTATTCACAGCTGAGATTTGGAAGTACTCACCTTCCCAACCTAGAGCATCAATAATCTCTTGGATCTTCTCTTGTGCTTCTTCTTCAGGCATTAGATCAACTTTATTAAACACTAACCAGCGAGGCTTTTGAGCCACTTTTTCGCTGTACTGTTCAAGCTCGTCGATGATCGTGAGTGCATTCTGAATAGGATCCGATTGATCAATTGGCATGATATCGATCATATGCAGCAGTACACGACAACGCTCAAGGTGCTTCAAGAATCGAATACCAAGGCCAGCACCATCCGCAGCGCCTTCAATCAGACCTGGGATATCGGCAACCACAAAGCTCTTCTCAGGAACCACACTCACTACACCCAAGCTTGGGATAAGTGTCGTAAACGGATAATCCGCTACTTTTGGTTTCGCTGCAGAAACAGAACGAATGAAGGTAGATTTACCAGCATTTGGTAGACCTAGCATACCTACATCCGCAAGCAGCAGTAGCTCTAGGCGAAGTTCACGAACCTCACCTTTGGTACCCATGGTCTTTTGACGAGGAGCTCGGTTAACAGACGACTTAAAACGCGTGTTACCTAGCCCGTGCCAACCGCCTTTTGCGACCATCACTTTCTTGCCGTGCTCAGCAACTTCAGCCACGATTTCATTAGTGTGGATATCAACAGCACGAGTACCGACTGGTACTTTCAATGTGATGTCTTTACCACGCTTACCTGTACAGTTACCACCACGGCCATTCTCACCACGCTCTGCATTGTAAAAACGTTGGAAACGGTAATCGATCAGTGTGTTTAGGTTTTCATCCGCTTGGATATAAACATCACCACCGTCACCGCCATCACCGCCGTCAGGGCCGCCTTTTGCTACGAATTTTTCGCGCCAAAAACTTACTGTACCATTACCACCATCACCGGCTTCTACTTTTACTACCGCTTCATCAACGAATTTCATTTTTAACTCCGCACTTTGCGCTGTGCATCACTCATCAGAGAATGATATAAATTCTAGCAGATCCGTATTTAGATCGATCACCTAAGATCTAGGGTCTATCTGCAACTAAGGAACAAATAAGAAGGGGTTCTTTGCTGTACACGTAACAAGAGCGCCTGCTTTTTTATTCTCGCTTTAATTTCAATCTCATTATAAATAAAAAACCCCGCCTAACGGCAGGGCTTTTAAATTCATCTTGAGACTGAGGAATTACTCAGAATCGATGCTAACGAATCTACGGTTTTTAGGACCTTTCACTTCGAATTTCACTTTACCTTCAGTAAGAGCGAAAAGAGTGTGGTCTTTACCGATACCTACGTTAGTACCAGCGTGGAACTTAGTACCACGTTGACGAACGATAATGTTACCTGCAAGAACAGATTCACCACCGAAACGCTTTACACCAAGACGTTTGCTTTCTGAATCGCGGCCGTTACGAGTAGAACCGCCAGCTTTTTTGTGTGCCATTGTTAAACTCTCCTATAACTTAAGCGTTAATGCCAGTGATTTTCACTTCAGTGAACCACTGACGGTGGCCAGCTTGCTTACGAGAGTGCTTACGACGACGGAACTTAACGATTTTAACTTTATCGCCACGACCGTGTTGTACTACTTCCGCAGTAACCTTACCACCTTCAACAAGAGGTGCACCAACAGTGATTTCTTCACCGTTAGCAACAAGAAGAACTTTATCAAATTCAACAGTTGCACCAGTTTCAACGTCTAATTTCTCTAAACGAAGAGTTTGACCTTCGCTTACACGGTGTTGTTTACCACCAGATTGGAAAACAGCGTACATATTTTACTCCGCTTTTTCCGCACAGCCTCATTTGGGTGTGCGCTAAACTAATCATCAATAGGGCGCAGATTCTACAGAGAAGATACGCCTTTGACAAGCCATATTTTTAAAAAATTGGCGAAAACCTGTTCGCCAAAGAAAAGTGCGGCAATCATGCCCTTAAGCGATATATTAATCAACGTTTTTTAGTGTATTATTCAACAATTAATACAACGTATAAGCCTTACAGGGTCTAACTTTAGCCGGATGAACAATGGATTTTAAAGCTATCCAAGCGCTTACTGCCAATGATATGGCAAAAGTGAATGAAACAATTCAAGCCCAACTTAATTCTGACGTAAGTTTAATCAACCAACTTGGTTTCTATATCGTGAGCGGTGGCGGCAAGCGCCTTCGCCCTTTGCTTGCTCTTTTATCAGCTCGTGCTCTTGGCTATCAAGGTGACGCTCATATCACCTCGGCAGCCTTTATTGAATTCATCCATACAGCGACGTTATTGCATGATGATGTGGTGGATGAATCGGACATGCGTCGCGGTAAAGCAACAGCGAATGCAGCCTTTGGCAATGCAGCCAGCGTTCTCGTTGGTGATTTTATCTACACTCGTTCATTCCAAATGATGACAAAGTTAGGATCACTAAGGATCCTTGAACTGATGAGTGAAGCGGTAAACGTGATCGCGGAAGGTGAAGTTCAGCAATTAATGAACTGCAATGATCCAAACACCACTGAAGAAAGCTACATGCAGGTGATCTACTCGAAGACTGCACGCCTGTTTGAAGCAGCGACACAAATTGGCGCTATCTTGACTGAATCGTCACCTGAAGTCGAAACGGCAATGCAGAACTACGGTAAATACCTTGGCACCGCTTTCCAGTTGATTGATGATGTGATGGACTACACCGCAGATGGTAAAGAGATGGGTAAAAACGTGGGTGATGACCTTGCAGAAGGTAAACCGACTCTGCCACTGCTTTACGCCATGCGCAACGGTACACCAGAGCAAGCAAGTATGATCCGCGAAGCGATTGAGCACTCAAACGGTATGGAGAAGCTTGACGATATTCTTGCAGCAATGAAAGCGACAGGATCTCTAGAATACACCACGCAGAAGGCGCACGAAGAGGCGGACAAAGCCATTGCCGAGTTATCTATACTTCCAGATTCAGAATACAAGCAAGCGCTAATAACACTGGCTCACCTAGCGGTAAAACGCAGCAAGTAATCATTCAGCGCAACTGGCAATTCGTCAGGTAAACAAAAAAAGAGCCCTCAGAGGCTCTTTTTTAGTTTTTGGGGAGTTAGTAACGGCTAGACTCCAATGAAAGTGGAAGTTGCGCATCAATCGCTTCTAGCTCTTCTAGCGGCACTGCATATTGCTCATGGGTGTGATAAGACTCAACTAAGGCGGTTTGCTCTTGCTCATCAATCACTAACACCTTACCTAGGTGCCCCAAATATTCGACGTGCGTCCCTTTTCGTACTCGACTCATACCCTACCCTCGGTTTTCCATTTCAACGGGAATACGAGCCTTTAGCAAACAAAGATCAAAAGCCGAGATCAAAAAAACCGCTCATCAGAGCGGCTTTTGAATCAAGACAATCTAAATGCGCTTATTTAGCGAATTCAACACCGATTTCGATGTCGCCATTTAGAGTTTCTAGCATGCTGTCTAGTGCATTGCGCTCAAAGTCGCTAAGTTCACCGTAGCTCAGGATCGCTTCTGCGCCTTCTTTACCAAGTTTCACTGGCTGTGCGAAGAATGGGGCGTGCTCGCCTTCACCTTCAACGTATGCACACTCAATAACGCCTTCTTCACCTTGAAGCGCTTTAACAAGTGCTAGACCAAAGCGACAAGCTGCTTGGCCCATAGATAGTGTCGCACTACCACCGCCCGCTTTCGCTTCTACTACTTCAGTACCCGCGTTTTGAATACGAGTTGTCAGTGCTGCGATCTCTTCGTCTGTAAACTCAACACCCTCTACTTGTGAAAGTAGTGGAAGGATTGTTACACCAGAGTGACCACCGATAACTGGTACACGGATATCGCCTGGATCTTTGTCTTTTAGCTCAGCAACGAATGTTTCAGAACGAATAACATCTAGAGTAGTCACACCGAATAGACGACGCTTGTCGTAAACGCCTGCTTTCTTAAGAACTTCAGCAGCGATTGGCACCGTTGTGTTCACAGGGTTCGTGATGATACCCACACAAGCTTTTGGACAAACAACCGCGATTTTTTCAGCTAGAGACTTAACAATACCCGCGTTTACATTGAAAAGATCCGCACGATCCATACCTGGCTTACGTGCAACACCCGCAGAAATAAGAACGACATCAGCACCTTCTAGCGCTGGAGTTGGATCTTCACCCGCGTATCCTTTGATCGAAACCGGCGTTGGGATATGGCTAAGATCAGCAGCAACACCCGGTGTTACTGGAGCGATATCGTAAAGAGCAAGATCAGAACCAGCAGGTAGGCGGTTCTTAAGTAATAGGGCTAGGGCTTGACCGATGCCACCAGCGGCACCAATAACAGCTACTTTCATTGTTATTCTCCTTGAGAGATTTTCTCTTATAAATTCTTAGTAGGGTGATTTGTGAGCTAATTTAAGTTCAAAAACTATAATAATCACAAAGTGATTACAATCAATTAACGCCAGCTTTGCGACCTCGCGCAAGTCAATAAAACCGTGCTACACGGAGAATTTGTATTATGTGAATAATTGACTGAAATAACAAAGCAAATCGTCATTAATGGCATATTATTCTATTTAATGTTTACAGTGATATGACTAACAAATTGCCTGGATACTTTGGCTAAAACTGAATATGTATGCGAGAATATGCAAATAGATTTGTTTAAAAATAAGAAGACATATGCGCAATACCGAAAAACAAGACAACTTAGTTCGCGCTTTTAAAGCTTTACTAAAAGAAGAGCGCTTTGGCTCTCAAGGTGAGATTGTCGACGCACTCAAGCACGAAGGCTTTGAGAGTATCAACCAATCAAAAGTCTCGCGTATGTTAACTAAGTTTGGTGCGGTTCGAACTCGCAATGCGAAAATGGAGATGGTTTACTGCCTTCCCGCTGAACTAGGTGTTCCAACAGTTTCTAGCTCGCTCAGAGAGTTGGTGCTAGATATTGACCACAACAATGCGTTGGTTGTTATTCACACAGGTCCTGGTGCTGCACAGTTAATCGCTCGCTTATTGGACTCTCTGGGTAAGTCGGAAGGTATCTTAGGCGTGGTTGCTGGTGATGACACTATCTTTATTACCCCAACGCTGGCAGTCACAACCAAACAGCTATTTGAGTCGGTATGTGAACTATTTGAATACGCTGGCTAATGTTTGAAACGCCATAAACATGGCTCATATGAATGGATCATGAACATCTATAAATTTCGTGATCCAAATCACATCCTGAAATATCCATCTCCAGCCACCAAAAATCACATAACTATTTGATTTTAAAAAATCTAGTTGCAACTAAAACGTTATATTAGTGCACAGTTATTTAGATTTTTTCGCTATAAGTTTTAACATTCGAGTAATTTACTGCCAATTTTTTGATATTATTCAGCCACTTTTTCATCACATGGATTGAAAAAGGTGCCGTTTCCAAAGAGGAAACTCCAGAAGCAACTACACTTGCTTCAGGGTTAATAATGAATAAAGGAAGGGAAATTCATGGCATTTACCAAACTTCTTAAAGTTGGTGCGATTGCAGCTGCTGTAATGGGCGCTGGCGCAGCTAACGCTCAAGAGTTCATCACAATCGGTACTGGTTCTGTTACGGGTGTTTACTACCCTACAGGTGGTGCTATTTGTAAACTCGTGAACAAAGGCCGCAAAGACCACAACATCCGTTGTTCAGTAGAATCGACTGGTGGTTCAATCTACAACGTTAACACTATCCGTGCTGGTGAACTGGATTTCGGTGTTGTTCAATCGGACTGGCAATACCACGGTTACAACGGTACAAGTAAGTTCAAAGATCAAGGCGAGTACAAAAAACTACGCGCTATGTTCTCTCTACACACAGAACCGTTCAACATCATTGCTCGTACAGATGCTGGCATCAATGGCGTTGCTGACCTAGCAGGTAAGCGCGTAAACATTGGTAACCCAGGTTCTGGTGACCGTGCAACTATGGGTGTTGTAATGGACGCTATGGGTTGGACTAACGACAGCTTCAAGCTAGCGTCTGAACTAAAAGGTTCTGAGCGTTCTCAAGCACTTTGTGATAACAAGATTGATGCATTCATCTACATGGTTGGTCACCCGAACGGTTCAATCAAAGAAGCAACAACGTCTTGTGACGCTAAGCTAGTTTCTGCAACAGGTCCTCAAATCGACAAGATCGTTGCTGAAAACCCATACTACGCATACAGCACAGTACCTGCAGGTATGTACCGCGGTACAGACGCTGACGTAAACAGCTTTGGTGTAGCAGCAACTATGGTAACAACGACTGACGTATCAGACGATGTTGCTTACAACGTTGCAAAAGCAGTATTTGAAAACTTTGACACGTTCAAACGTCTTCACCCTGCATTTGCAAACCTGAAGAAAGAGGACATGGTAAAAGCAGGTCTTTCTATCCCTCTACACCCAGGTGCTGAAAAATACTACAAAGAAGTGGGTCTTCTGAAGTAATCCCTCTTCAAACCTACTCTATCCAATAAGGAGGCGAGCCCTCCTTATTGGCTTTTCACGCTTTATAAAAAGAACCTAAGTGAAAAGAGACAAACTTTTAAGTCTCTCCAAATTGGAGAACTTACCTTCGTATCAAGCCTAAGACACAGTTGATCCAAAACGCATTTTCTTGTCAGTTCACTACACTAGATAGGAAGAAAAATTACGTATCGCTGTGACATGCGAAAAGGCTAGACCATCAATAATAAGGATAAAGTACATGACGCAGACAACATCACCGTCTTCTGATGTGCAAGAAATGGTGGCACAATCAGACACTGGAGCACGTAGCCCGAGCGGTATGCAAGGTCGTATTCTATGGTTTGTGCCGCTATGTTGGTCATTGTTCCAACTTTGGTATGCATCTCCGCTACCATTTATTTTTGACTTCGCTGTATTGAACGATACTCAAGCACGAGCCATTCACCTCACGTTTGCTATCTTTCTTGCATTTACTGCTTACCCAGCATTAAAGAATTCTCCTCGCGACTATATACCAGCTCTTGATTGGGTATTGGCGCTTGCTGGTAGTTTCTCTGCTGCTTATATCTACATTTTTTACACGGAGCTCGCTGGCCGTTCAGGCGCTCCGACGACTTTTGATATTGTGGCAGCGGTAACCGGTATGGTACTGCTACTGGAAGCGACACGACGTGCACTTGGTCCACCGCTTATGGTGGTTGCAGCTGTATTCCTGCTGTACACGTTCGGTGGTCCATACATGCCAGACGTGATCGCACACAAAGGTGCAAGTCTCAACAAAGCAATGTCGCATCTATGGTTAACGACTGAAGGTGTATTTGGTGTTGCTCTGGGTGTTTCTACCTCATTCGTATTCTTGTTCGTACTCTTTGGTGCGATGCTGGAGCGTGCGGGCGCAGGTGCTTACTTCATCAAAGTCGCATTCTCACTGCTTGGACACATGAAAGGCGGCCCAGCAAAAGCCGCGGTTGTGGCTTCAGGTCTATCTGGTCTAGTTTCTGGTTCTTCGATTGCTAACGTAGTAACCACAGGTACTTTCACGATTCCACTGATGAAACGTGTTGGCTTCCCAGGGACTAAAGCGGGCGCAGTAGAAGTAGCAGCTTCAACCAATGGTCAACTGACTCCGCCAATCATGGGTGCAGCTGCATTTTTGATGGTGGAATACGTGGGTATCTCTTACGTTGAAGTTATCAAAGCGGCACTACTACCTGCACTTATTTCTTACATCGCTCTGATTTACATCGTTCACTTAGAAGCGTGTAAAGCGGGCATGACAGGTCTTCCTCGTCGTCACACTCCAACTGTGGTTCAAAGTCTACTATCGTTCACTGGCACGATTTTAGGTCTATGTATCATCAGTGCAGTGGTTTACTACGGTGTTGGTTGGACGAAAGATGTGTTTGGCGCAGCTGCGACACCTATCGTCACAGTCGCTCTACTTCTCTCCTATCTTGGTTTGATTCGCATCTCAGCAAAATACGCTAAAGAGGGCGGTATCGAAATCGACGAGAACCTAACGGAAGTACCGGATCCAGGTCCAACCATCAAGTCAGGCTTGCACTACCTACTGCCTATCGTGGTTCTAGTATGGTGTCTAACCGTTGAGCGCTTCTCTCCGGGTCTATCCGCATTCTGGGCAACGGTGTTTATGATCTTTATTCTGATCACTCAACGTCCACTGATGGCGATGATGACCAAATCTGAAGATCTTGCGGCTCAAACAAAAGAAGGCTTTATCGATCTAGCTGAAGCACTGGTTTCAGGTGCGCGTAACATGATCGGTATCGGTGTGGCGACTGCCGCAGCTGGTACAGTGGTAGGTGTGGTAACACTTACTGGTATCGGTCTGGTTATGACTGACTTCGTTGAGTTTATCTCAGGTGGTAGCATCCTACTCATGCTGCTGTTTACTGCGGTAATTAGCTTAATTCTAGGTATGGGTCTACCAACAACCGCTAACTACATTGTTGTTTCGACTCTCATGGCGCCGGTAATCGTAACTCTAGGTGCAGCACACGGCTTGATCATTCCATTGATTGCGGTTCACCTGTTCGTGTTCTACTTCGGTATCTTAGCCGATGATACACCGCCAGTTGGCCTAGCAGCCTTTGCAGCCGCAGCGATTGCTAAGTCAGATCCAATCCGTACTGGTATTCAAGGCTTTACCTACGATATCCGTACTGCCATCTTGCCATTCATGTTCATCTTCAATACTCAACTACTGTTGATGGGCATTGATTCATGGTGGCATTTAGCGCTGACGATCTTCTCATCAGTAGCAGCGATGCTGATCTTCTCTGCCGCGACGCAAGGTTGGTGGTTCACTAAGAATAAATGGTGGGAAACGGTACTCTTACTTGTACTGACCTTCTCTTTCTTCCGTCCAGGTTTCTGGTGGGACATGATCTACCCAGCGAAAGTTCTTTCACCAGGTGTTGAGATTGCGCAAGTTACTGAGCAGCTAAATGTAGGACAATCTATCGAACTAAGAGTCGGTGGTGAGAACCTAGAAGGCGAATACTCAGAAAAGACTGTGCGTCTGCCGTTTGATGACAAGGCAGCCACTGCTGAAGAACGTATCTCATCAATGGGTCTGATGCTAACCGAAGCTGACGGCAAGATGATTGTCGACATGGTTGAGTTTGGCAGCCCTGCTGAAGCGGCTGGTATCGATTTTGATTGGGAAATTAAGTCCATCATTCAAGATGCTGACCGACCAATGAAAGAGTGGGTATTTGTTCCGACTCTACTGATCCTCATTGGCTTAGGTATGAACCAAAGAAGACGTGCTCGTAAGGATGAGATTAGCGCGTAACGATGGGAAGTGAGAGTATTCCAAACGCTTTCACTTCTGTATTACACGGAAAGGATAGTACGGTGCTAGACTCGCTCAGCGCCGCTAAACTAAAGAGACAAAAACATGTACAGACAAATCCTTGTTCCAGTTGATCTTAATGACAAAGGCTTTTCAGACAAAGCCGTTGAACTTGCAGTATGGCACGCTAAACATAGCAACGCAGAGATTCACCTTTTGAACGTTCTGCCAGGTATTCACATGTCTATGGTTGCATCTTACTTCCCGAAAGATGCAGCAAACCAAATGAAGCAAGACGTAAAGCGTCAGCTTCAAGAGTTTGCAGATAAATACATCGATGACGAAGTGATCTACAAAGTACATGTGGCTGAAGGTAAAACCTACTCGACCATTTTAGACCACGCAGAGAAGCTAGGCGCAGACCTTATCGTTATGCCAAGCCATAAGCGCTCTAAGATTGATAAAGTGGTTCTAGGCTCTGTAGCAAGCAAAGTGGTACAGAACTCACCAATCAATGTTTTGGTGGTGAAGCCACAAGGCTAAGTTTATTCCGTTCTCAAGCACAAAAGGTTGGCTTCTATGCCAACCTTTTTTATTGGAGGAATTCAACCAAAGACTACGTCACTAGATTTTGAGCGACCCCTGCTGCAAACGCGTCAATGTTATCCATTAGAATATCCGCCAGCTTCTGTATCGCACTATCGCTGCCCCACGCCACATGAGGTGTCAAAATAAGATTAGGTAAGTCACTGTTTGCTAAAAGAGGGTTAGACTTATCTGCCGGCTCAGCCGTGAATACGTCAACACCCGCCCCTGCAATCTCGCCACTGCGCAGCGCTTCAACTAACGCGACTTCATCCACCAGTCCACCGCGTCCTGCATTGACCAGCACACAATTTGGTTTCATCATCTGAAACTCTTCGCTAGAGATTACATTCTCTGTCTGAGCCGTTAACGGGCAGTGTAAGCTGATTGCATCCGCGGTTTTAAGTACCTCTTCAAAGGACGTGTAACCCTCGCGGCAAGTGCTCGCTCCCTTGCGTTCAGCAAACACCACCTGCATTCCAATCGCTTTGGCCAGAACTGCAGTCGCTTGGCCTAAACTGCCACTCCCCAAGATACCTAAGGTGCTGCCAGCAATATCTTGAATTGGGTGCGTGAAAAAGCAGAACTGTTTATCACGTTGCCATACATCACGCTCGATATCTTGGTGGTAGCCCTTAAGGTTACGCTTTAAAGCGAACAGCATTGCAATCACATGTTCGGGAACGGACTGAGTCGCGTATCCCTGAATGTTACTGACTGAGATTCCATTACCTTGACAGTACTCCAGGTCAATGTTGTTTACGCCAGTAGCAGAGACAGCAATAAAACGCAGTTTAGCGGCGGATGATAAGTTGGAAGCATTCAGCACCACTTTATTCGTGATAACAATCTCTGCGTCAGCTATTCGCTCAGCGACTTGGTTCGGTTGAGTGAAGTCATACTCCACCCACTCATGTTCAAAACTCAACGCTTTCAAAGAGATCTGGGATGGAATGGTTGCCCTATCGAGGAACACCACCTTAGGCTTGCTCATTATTCTTCCTTGTTTCAACATTCGTCTATCAGTCCATTCTAACCTTTCAGCCTTTTGTAGTCTGGTAGTTCCTGCTCAATATCAAAATGTTGAGCGATCTGCGGCTTGGCTTCTGGGTAAAAGTCACACGGGACAAACGCGGTAAATAACTGGTCAGTCGCAGGATGATAAAAACTGAGTTCAGATGCATGAAGCTCTAATCGTTGAGAATAACTGAGTGCTGGCTCCGTTGAGTAAAACTCGTCTCCCACCATCGGATGACCCAGTGCCATGGTATGAACACGCAACTGATGAGAACGCCCTGTAATCGGAAGCAAACGTAACAGAGTTGTATGCTCCTCACGCTGCGCAACTTGGTAGCGAGTCTGGGCAGGCTTTCCCTGTTCAAAACACACTTTCTGTCGAGGTCTATTTGGCCAATCACAAATCAAAGGCAGATCAACCTCCCCTTCAGCCCGCTCCACGTCACCCCATACTCGAGCGTAGTAAAGTTTATGAGTTAATCGATACTGAAATTGCTTCTTTAAATGGCGCTCAGCCTGTTTATGTTTCGCAAACAGCATCAGACCTGAGGTCGACATGTCCAAGCGATGCACGGCTTGCGCCTGTGGGAAAGCCTCTACAACTCGGCTCCACATACTGTCATAGTGCTGTGGCTCTCGACCAGGAACCGACAGTAATCCTGATGGTTTGTTGACCACTAAGATATCTTCATCTTCAAACACAACTTCAATCCAAGGATCGGTCGGAGGCGTGTATTTAACTAATGCCATGATATTTTTTTCGTCTCATAGATTTCTCAAAAATAAAAGCAAACCAAAATGTACATTTATAATTACAAATAAAAGCCAATATCGTACATTTTAATTGACAGTAATTTTAAACATGTTATTGATAAGGAAACAGGAGCTTAACAAGAAAAACCCAAGGATGTATTAATGGAAAACACGGTCACCGCCCCTCACCCCACTCAACCAACGCCGCTATCTGGATTACTGAAATCACTCGGTCCAGGGATAATGATGGCAGCTGCTGCCGTTGGTGGCTCTCACCTAGTCGCATCCACAAAAGCAGGGGCTATGTATGGCTGGCAATTGGCCGCGCTGATCGTTCTGGTCAACCTTTTTAAATACCCATTTTTCCGAGCTGGCATCCAGTACACCTTAGGTACTGGGCAGAGCCTAGTCGAAGGCTACTCTAACCTTGGGCGTCCTTACTTACTCGTCTTCACGGTGCTTAGTGCGATCTCTGCGGTCGTGAATACCGCTGCATTGTTATTGTTCAGCGCGAGCCTACTCAGTTACTTTATTCCTTTCGAGCTCGCCACTAGCACGCTATCAATCATTGTGCTTGCGACCTGTTTGATCATTCTGTTTGCAGGACATTATCGTGCTCTAGATATGCTCTCAAAAACGATCATGGCTGTATTAACCATTACCACTTTGGCTGCGGTGGCGATTGCGTTTGGTTCACCCATCGAACCAGCAGCGACCTTTGAGCCACCTTCACCGTGGTCTCTGGCTGCGATTGGATTCATTGTGGTAACCATGGGTTGGATGCCAGCCCCAATTGAGATCTCCAGCATCACCTCGATGTGGCTTAAGAGCCAAAAAACCAAGCATGACGTAACCGCGCAATCCGCTCTGTTTGACTTTAATGTAGGTTACATTGGTACGGCACTACTGGCTTTAGTCTTCGTTGCACTTGGCGCACTAGTACTGCATGGTTCGGGGGTTGAACTCTCAGGTTCTGGTGTTGGTTTTACCCATCAATTAGTTGGTATCTATGCTTCAACCATTGGAGAATGGTCACGCCCTCTGATCGCCATTATCGCTTTCTTTTGTATCTTCGGCAGTACCATTACAGTGATCGACGGTTATTCACGAGTCTTGGCCGAGTCACAACGACTGCTCACCAATAAAGCGGACAGCCCTAAAATGTTACAAGGCTGGATCATTGTCGTCTCTATAGCTGCGATCGCTATTGTCATGTTCTTCACGTCCGCTCTAATGCCGATGCTAAACTTTGCGATGGTGTTGGCGTTTGCTACCACACCATTCTTTGCTCTACTTAACTACATTTTGGTGAGCAAAGCAGAGCTGCCTAAAGCCTTAGATCTAGGGTCAAAACTGAAACTGCTATCAATTGTCGGTTTGATTTACTTATTCGGCTTCCTTGCTCTATTTGTCTGGTGGAAGTGGTTCATGTGACACTCTAAATAACGCTTTTAAACAAATCTAAAAAAGGCCTTCATCGTGAAGGCCTTTGGGGTATTTACCAGCTAAGAACTAGTCCTGTAGCGTCACTCAAATTAGTTGTGCGAAACCACAATCAAACGCAGCGAATCAAGCTGTACTTGCGCTTTAGCAATGTAGCCCGTCAGCTCTTCAATTTGTGTCTCAATCACTTGTAACTCTTCGTCACGAATGTTTGGATTCACCGCTTTCAGTGCTTGTAGACGCTCTAGCTCGCCATTAAGGTTCGCTTGCATCTCTTTCTGAGCTTGCTCTCGAACTTCTTCCACTTTAGGCAGCACTTGCGCTTCACCGGCTTCAATCAACTTATGGATATCCGCTTGCACCGAGTTCACTAGCTTACTTGCTAAATGGCGGTTCACAGGGCTCAATTGACGGTTAAAGCCTTCAAATTCCACCTGTGAAGAGAGATCGTTACCACGCCCATCCATCATCAGACGAATCGGTGTCTTAGGTAAGAACTGGCTGATACCGCTGCGCTTAGGCGCCTGCGCATCAACAAGGTAAACCAACTCTAGAAGAATGGTACCGACAGGGAGGGCTTTGTTCTTCAACAGTGACACAGCTGAAGTACCCACGCCTTCACTCAATAGCAGATCAATACCACCTTGAATCATCGGGTGCTCCCAGCTAATGAAGTTCATATCTTCACGAGAAAGCGCTGTATCACGGTCGAAGGTGATCGTAGCACCTTCGTATGGCAGGCCTGGGTAGCTTGGAACCATCATGTGCTCAGACGGTGTGACTACCAGTGCGTTTTCACCCTTGTCATCTTGGTTAAGACCGATGGTGTCGAATAGGCTAAGTGCAAACGTCACCAAATTGGTGTCGCCATCAGTAGAAGCAATTTTCTCAGCGATTTCAGCCGCTTTCTCACCGCCGTTTGAATGCATCTCAAGCAGTCGGTCACGACCTTTCTCAAGATCAGCTTTAAGGCTCTGGTTGAGCTTCGCCGACTCTTCAATCACTTCATCTAACTGTTCAGTGTTGCCCGATGCCAGCATCTCAATCAGATTTTCTGCGTACTTGTCGTAAACGGTGCGACCTGTTGGACATGTCTCACCAAACGCATTCAAGCCTTCGTCAAACCAACGTGCAAGAATTGCTTGTGAGGTACCTTTCAGGTATGGAACGTGGATGTCGATATCACGCTGCTGACCGATACGATCAAGACGGCCAATACGCTGCTCAAGCAAATCTGGGTTAAATGGTAAGTCAAACATCACCAATTGGTTTGCAAACTGGAAGTTACGACCTTCAGAGCCGATCTCACTACAGATCAGAACCTGAGCACCGCCCTCTTCTTGAGCAAAGTATGCCGCCGCTTTGTCACGCTCTAGGATAGACATCCCTTCGTGGAATACCGTTGCACGAATACCTTCACGCTCACGCAATGCCTGCTCAAGTTGCAGAGCTGTGCTCGCACGAGATGCGATCACCAGGATCTTCTCGCTGCGCTTCTCTTGGATCTTCTCTAGCAACCAGTTTACGCGTGAATCGAACTGCCACCAGCTTGATTCTTCACCTTCAAACTCTTGGAAGATCTCTTCTGGGTAGAGCATCTTCATCGCTCGCGCTTCTGGTGTCATCTTGCCACCAATCATGCCCGATACACGCATCGATGTGGTGTACTGACTTGGGATCTCCATTGGCAGTAGATGAACGTTACGCTTGGGGAAGCCTTTAATCGCAGCACGAGTGTTTCTAAATAGAACGCGGCCAGTACCGTGACGATCCATTAGGTTATCAATCAGCTCTTGGCGCGCAATCGCCTGCTCTTCTTCTGGGCTGTCGCCTTCGATAACGCGGAATAGAGGTTCAACGTCCTGTTCCGAAAGCAGCTCAGTGATCTGGTTTTTCTGGCTATTCTCTAGCTTGATACCAGAGAACAGTGCCGTTACTGCATCTGCAACCGGCGCGTATTGCTCTTCTTCTTCGACAAATGCGTCGTAGTCATAGAAGCGATCAGGATCCAGCAGACGCAGACGAGCGAAGTGACTCTCACGACCCAGTTGTTCAGGCGTCGCCGTCAGTAGCAGCACACCCGGAGTATTCTCAGCTAACCCTTCCACCACTTGGTATTGGCGGCTTGGTTTGTCTTGGCTCCACTCTAGGTGGTGCGCTTCATCGACAACCAATAGATCCCACTCACCTTCCAGAGCTTGCTCGTAGCGTTTACGGCTCTTGCGCAGGAAGTCGAGTGAACACAATACATATTGCTGAGTATCGAATGGATTGTCCGATTCAGCGAAGGCTTCAATACAGCGCTCTTCATCAAAGATCGAGAAATGCAGGTTGAAACGACGCATCATTTCGACCAACCATTGATGCTGCAGTGTTTCTGGTACCACAATCAGGATACGCTCAGCACGGCCAGAAAGCACCTGCTGATGGATGATCATACCCGCTTCGATGGTTTTACCTAAGCCCACTTCATCCGCGAGCAGAACGCGCGGTGCGTGACGACGACCGACTTCATGAGCGATGTATAGTTGGTGAGGGATTAGACCTGCACGCATGCCACATAAGCCACGCATAGGGCTCTTATGTTGCTGATATTGGTTGCTCAATGCACGGTAGCGCAACACAAAGTTGTCCATGCGATCAATTTGACCAGCATAGAGCTTATCTTGAGGTTTGTTAAAACGGATCTGGTTACTTAGGAAGATCTCACGCAGAGAAACGCCGCTCTCTTCCGTGTCTTGGCGAGTGCCTAGATAGGTAAACAGGCCTTGCTCTTCAATCACTTCTTCAACCGACAGTGACCAGCCTTCCTGACATTCAATAACATCGCCAACATTAAACGTTACTCGGGTTACGGGAGCATCAGTGCGTGCATAAACACGATTCTCTTCTGACGCGGCAAACATGAGTGTCACTGTGCGAGCATCCATTGCTACAACGGTACCTAAACCTAAATCGCTCTCCGTATCGCTTATCCAGCGCTGCCCCAAAGCAAATGTCATGAATCGACTACCTCAATCTTATCTGTGGAATTTGGTCATTTAAGCCATCAATTTCTTATCGGGACTTTGCAATTCCCAGAATAAAAATATAGCTAAAAATGCTTCGTTTGCAGCCACATTCCAATTAAGCGAATTAGATTCTATCGATTGAGAATATGGTGCAGAAAAAGGTCGCTAATCTTACTTGATGCTGTGATTTAGGTCACGCCAAAAGGTGATGATTTCATGCTTTTTTTCCGATTTCGTCTGTGCAATCAAACTGTCAAAAAAGCATGGCTATTCTAGATGGCAAAGATTGCTGTTTTTGCATGAATGAACCATATTTAGAGTATCGGCAATATGGTGACATTCCTCTGGCTAAAGTTGAGCTAGGTTGTGAACTGACATGCTCATTAGGCTGTGATCCTAGCTGGCTTTATCCACGTTTATCTGTGATACAAGAAGCCGTATCTGGCAAGGAGATGCTATGGGCGAGACCAATCGGAAACTATTTGTTTTAGACACCAACATTCTACTTCACGAACCCTTCGCAATTTTTTCGTTTCAAGAACACGACGTGGTTATCCCGATGACCGTTCTTGAAGAACTCGACCGAATCAAAGACAGCAAAAGAGATGTCGCACGCGACGCAAGAATCGCTATTCGCGCCTTGGAAGACCTATTCAGAGACGCAACCCCGGATCAAATCTCTGAAGGTATCCCATTTTCCAAAGACTTAAGCTGCGCCTCAGGCAGCATTTCCATTCTTGCAGATTATGAGCTGCAAGAGAGCATCAAGGCATTCGCCGACGACAAAGCCGGTGACAACCGTATTCTTAATGCCGTGCTCTACCTCCAAAACAAACGCGCACCGCGTGAAGTGGTGCTGATCACTAAGGACATCAACATGCGACTGCGCGCCAAAGGTGCCGGTGTACGCTTTGTTGAAGACTATCAAACCGACCAACTGATTGATGACATCCAATATCTAACCAAGGGCTTCCAAACGATAGAGGGCGCATTTTGGGACGGCATTGATAACGTTGATAGCCGAACTCTCGGCGGAAAAACCTATCACACCTTGGCACGCAGCCCATTTGAGCCAACCTTTATTAATCAATATGTGATTGATGAAGAGAGTGACTTCGCCGCCCGTGTTGCTGAAATAGAACCGGAAACCATCACTCTACAAGACATGAGCCGCGAGCGTTTAATGAACCGCCGCGCGTGGGACATCACCCCTAAAAACATCTATCAAGGAATGGCAATTGATGCGTTACTCGACCCAGATATCGACCTAGTGATTCTCACTGGGGCTGCGGGTAGCGGTAAAACATTGCTCGCTATGGCTGCTGCTCTCGAACAAACCATCGAACGTAAGCAGTTCGATAAGATCATCGTAACCCGAAACACACCTGACATCGGTGAATCGATTGGTTTCTTACCCGGCACCGAAGAAGAGAAGATGCTACCTTGGCTTGCTGCGGTCACCGATACCCTAGAGGCGCTGCACAAAAATGATCACTGCACTGAAGGGTCGATGAAGTACATCTGCGACAAAGCCAACATTCAGTTTAAATCGATAAACTTTATGCGTGGTCGCTCAATTCAGAACGCCTTCGTGTTGCTTGATGAGTGCCAGAACCTCACCGCTTCACAGATAAAAACCATCATCACCCGTTGTGGTGAGGGCACCAAGATCGTCTGCTCAGGTAACCTAGCGCAGATCGACTCTTCCTACCTAACCCCAGTGACCTCTGGTCTAACCTACATGGTCGAACGCTTCAAAGACTTCGAAGGCAGCGCCAATATCCACCTCAATGGCGTTGTACGAAGCCGTTTGGCAGAGTTTGCTGAAGAGAATATGTAGTTTAAAACCTAGCTAACAAATACGAAAAAGCGCCTCACTAGAAGGCGCTTTGATCATTTATGGGGTGAGTCTAGATTACTCAGTACCACCGACAGTCAGTGAGTCTAGCTTCAGCGTTGGCTGACCAACACCTACTGGTACACTTTGACCCGCTTTACCACATACACCTACACCACGGTCAATGCTTAGGTCATTACCGACCATAGATACTTGCTGCATCGCTTCAATGCCAGAGCCAATCAGTGTTGCGCCCTTCACAGGGTGAGTAATCTTGCCGTTTTCAATCATGTACGCTTCAGAAGCCGAGAATACAAACTTACCTGAAGTAATATCAACCTGACCACCACCGAAGTTGGGAGCGTAGATACCCTTATCTACGGTTGCGATGATATCTTCTGGCGTATGCTCTCCTGGCAGCATATAAGTGTTGGTCATGCGAGGCATTGGAAGATGCGCGTAAGACTCACGACGACCATTACCAGTTGGTGCGACACCCATTAAACGAGCGTTGAGTTTGTCTTGCATGTAACCTTTTAATACGCCGTTTTCAATCAAGGTATTGTATTGACCGTTGACACCTTCGTCATCGACATTCAGCGAGCCTCGAAGATCAGTCAATGTACCGTCATCAACAATCGTACATAGGCTAGATGTTACTTGCTCGCCAATTTTACCAGAGAAAACTGAAGACTCTTTACGGTTGAAATCACCCTCTAAGCCATGACCTACCGCTTCATGCAATAGCACGCCCGGCCAACCAGAACCAAGAACCACTGGCATCGCACCCGCAGGTGCAGCCACAGCTTCAAGGTTAACAAGAGCTTGACGAATCGCTTCGTCAGCAAATTGATACGCCACTTGAGTGCCATTATCGTCGCTCAAAAAGAAGTCATAACCAAAACGACCACCGCCACCAGCACTGCCGCGTTCACGACGATCACCTTTCTGCGCTAACACGCTAATAGACAGACGAACCAACGGGCGAATATCACCAGCGTAGGTACCATCGGTTGCTGCCACAAGCATCTGCTCGTGCACACCACTTAGGCTGATCGATACCTCGGTTACCATTGGTTCTTTAGTACGAATGTAAGCATCTATCGCTTTAAGCAGTTCGGTTTTCTGCTGCTTTTCCCAACTTGCTAGCGGATTTACTGCATCATAATAAGCTTGGTTCATGTTGCGCTTGAACGCTTGCACCTTACCGTTTTGCCCCTGCTTCGCGATACCACGAGCCGCGATCGCACTCTGTTTTAGACCTTCGAGTTGAATTTGATCTGAGTAGGCAAAACCGGTCTTTTCACCTGCAACCGCTCGGACGCCAACACCACAATCGATATTAAAAGATCCATCCTTGATGATGCTGTCTTCTAGGACTAGAGATTCATGCCAGCTCGACTGAAAGTAGATATCAGCATAATCAATCTGGCGGGTAGCAATGCTCGCCAATGTATCTGCGATATTTTGCTCCGTAAGCCCTGTCGGGTTAAGTAGCGCTTCTTCAATTTGATTGATGCTCATAAATGGCTCTTATTTGTAATTAAAATTGGTGTGTAAATCGAGAGTGTTGAACGATCGGCATATTCTTTCTGATAGGCTCACATCGGGTCGTATCCAGTTCGACAACCATACTTTCCGGCTCTTGGCCAAGTTGAGCAACCACTCTCCCCCACGGGTCTATGACCATGGAGTGTCCCCAGGTCTCTCGCTGACAAGAGTGCTTACCTCCTTGCCCAACTGCGACGACCCAAGATTGTGTTTCTATAGCGCGGCAGCGCAATAACGCTTCCCAGTGCGCTTCGCCTGTCACCGCGGTAAAAGCAGCCGGCACTAACATAATTTGTGCACCCTGATTTCTTAGTTCAGAGTAGAGATGCGGAAAACGGACATCATAGCAAATACTCAAGCCTAAGTGACCGAAAGGTGTTTCCGCAGTGACTACACGATCGCCCGGCGTAAAAATGTCGGACTCTCGATAACACTTGTGCGAATCGGCGACATCAACGTCGAACATGTGTAACTTGTCGTAATGAGCAACTACAGAGCCAAAGTCATCAATCACAACAGATGTAGTCGTAACTCCAGCTTCCGTTTTGATAGGCATACTGCCGATAACAATCCACATACGGTGCTGCTTAGCTAAGTCACACACCTGCGTTTGTAATGGCCCATCACCCAGAGGCTCTGCGTGTTGATGGTAGTCTTGCTTGCTACCAAACACTAACGCATTTTCAGGGCAGATGACCCACTTGGCACCGTGTGCTTTACACTTGATGATCTCTTGAGCAAGAAAACGTAAATTCTCGCTCGGGCTCGGCCCTGACGTCATCTGAATCAAGCCAACACTATCCATGTGTTTTACTCCTATTTCTTCTCTATCTAGCCAAGACTTCTCATCGCTATCAGCGACTTTACTTAGCCATGTCTCTCAGCTTTTCTGGCAGCTTAAACTCACCTTTACTCCGCGACAACTCACTCACCGTCGGTGAATCAAGCGGCCCTTTCACCGAATAATTCACTTGGGTAAATACCTCAACCACCGGAGAAATTACTGTGGTAATCGCAAGCACATAGAGCGCGGTTTGTGGTGTTACGGCAAA
Organism: Vibrio pelagius; assembly: GCF_024347575.1. Classification (NCBI taxonomy): domain Bacteria; kingdom Pseudomonadati; phylum Pseudomonadota; class Gammaproteobacteria; order Vibrionales; family Vibrionaceae; genus Vibrio; species Vibrio pelagius. Next base: position 388,995 of record NZ_AP025503.1, on the reverse strand, counting down.
TGCGGTCAGAACCGGAATACCCGATGTAATATCTGGGGTGAAGTTCACCTCAGCATCGACTAGGCGACTATTGAGGTTAGCGATGCCTTTGATCTTCATCTCACCCGCTACCGCATCCATTGTCAGGTCGTTGGTTAGGAATATCCCGTTTTGGAACTCACCCGTACCGGTAATACTGTTGAACGCCATGCCTTTGTCGAAGACATCGGAAAAGTCGAGCTGCATTTTGCGAATGATAGAGTCCAGACTGAACAGTCCAAGTAGTCGCGCTGCACCGCTAACATCCGAGATCATCCCCTTACCCAGCTCGGTCTCTACTTTACCATCCAGTGTGTCTACCTTGATACCCCAAGGTGAACCGTCCCATTCAAGCTGAGCTTGCATTGCAAACGGGGCTTTTTGGATGCCTGAGGTAATACCAAAACGCTCCATTAGCTCACTATTGTTCTCGCCTTCCACATCAATATTCAGTGCCGAATGGCTCTTTGTATCACTCAGCGCCCACCAGCCGCTAAGATCTGCAGTGTTGCTACCACTGCGGACTTGGACTTTATTCCACTCAATACGGTCGCCTTTGCGCTGTAGCTCAACATCCACTTTGCCGACTTTGTAGCCCTGCAACCAAAAATCTTTGATCATTAATGTCACATTTGGCATTGCGTCATGAATTTTTCTATCGAGTTCCGAGATCAACGGAGCGTCTTCATCCATGATCTGTAAGAGCTGCTCTTCACTCTTCTTCTCGCTCCAATCCGGTACAAATAGGTGTACGCGATCTAAAGAAACCGTTAAGTCATAAGGCGCTAAATAGTTGATATCACCTTCTATTTCCTGGCTAGAAACCTGCATCTGCCACGCGAGTTTGTTTTTACGAGCGCTAAATTCGACATCATTCCAAGCAATTCCACCAAGAGTCAGCTCTTTGCTCTCTAGTGTGACTCTGGTTGGCGCTGGAATTGTCGGTGTATTCATCTGGCTAAGCACCGCCGTTGATGGTTTAACCGGCTCCATTGCCACTTCTAACCAGTCATCAAGGTTAAACTCATCAATACGGATTAATGCATGATGCCCTACCACTGGGCTGATCTTAAAACCACCTCGCCCAAGTACTAAATTAGTCGCCTTAAGTACTGGGACTTCTCCAGTAATATCAATTTCGGTTTGGTATTTAGTATTTGGCAACTGCAGACGAGCTGTGATCGACTCTTGATTGCCTGATGCCTGTAGCCGAGCTGTGCCTTTTTCAAAAGTCCGCTTTTCCAATGGGTACGGATAATCACTCGCCAAATAAGTTAAATCTGAATTTAAGTCTAGTTGATAAGTGAAGCCTATGTCGTTGAGTTGTATATCGATATTGGATTGCCACGGTGCATGTCCAGACAAACGGCTCAGCCACTGCTTTCCGATATAAGGTTCAAGCGGTTTGACGTCCCAATCCCCTATCACATCAATACCGACCACATAACCAGGGCCATCATTTTGCCCTGTGAAATCAACAGAGATCCCCTGAGTGAGCAACTCAGCAGATAAACCAGTCGCGGTCACGACATCATTATCAAATTCAATACGACCCGTCGTATTTTCCAGCACCATTGGCGGCGCTTCAATCTGAACATGGTTACCTTTTAGGTCGGCATAGCCCCAAGCTCTTGGCTCACGGCTGTTATCAAACGGAATATCAAGTTGAAATTCGGAATAAACATCGCCCTTGACCTGCAGCGCCGTTAACGCAGCACCGACCGAGTCCACCAGCGGAGACGCCGTCATATAATCACGGACGGCATTACCTGTCGCCGCTGCTTTAGCTTCAATCTCGATATGACCACCTTCCCCCAGATAGGGAATGCGCCCTGTAATACGATCAGCAGTAACATCCATCAATTGCGCAGAGCGTGAGTCAAGATGCATCGCGTCGTTTTCAAACAGTAGATCGAGTTGTAAATCCGTGATCAATGGCCATGCGGTATCGAAACTGAAGGTCACATCCTCAAGCCCAACCCAGATCTGAAAGATTCCGTCGTTATTTGCATAAGGGAATTGTTCCAGATCACCATGCCAGAGTAGTTTGACAGAGCTTGAACGACCCGCCTGAATAGCAGTCGATAGATAGTCGGTAAGATCTTGCCCTAACGCTAAAGTGGGTAGATAACGCCAAGTTTCACCGACGTTGTATGCGTCCGCCTCGCCATAAAATGAAAGATATGGGCTGGCATTATTCGGAAAATCAAGACGAAACGCACCAAGCACCTGCAAGTCGGGGGTTGCAGCTGTCACTTTGTCTGACCACAATCTCCAACCGCTCTCATCTTGCTGCCAAATAATATCGACTTGCCCCTGCTTAATGTTGAGCGGGGCTTGAAATACCTCTCCATATGGAAAGACATCATCAATCACATGGATACTGGCTTTGGCTTCAGTTGTGGAACCCGACACAGAACCTGACACCTGACTAAAACCAGGTAACAGTTCCCACTGCTCCATAGCCAATTCAGAGAATTTTGCGGAGTAACGTAAGCTCTCGATATCGCTTGCCATCGAAACACGAATGTCTTCAACCCGCCCCCCCGGAGATAGCTTATCAACCAGCTCGTTAGTACTTTCAGTATCTGGAAGAAGTTTAATCAATGGGGTAAGCGCGGCGATATCCAGCTCCGAGACATTCAATTGCCAAGGACCTTTCTGCCAACTGAATACAACGTCGAACTCAGGCCAAACGTGATCATCAGTACGCAGATTAAGTGAGTGGCCATTTACTTGCCACCCCATATCAGTAGGTGTGAGCTTGAAGGTTCCAGACTCAATCATCAGCTCGTGATAACCGTCTTCATTCCAAGCCAATTCAGAAGGAAGCACCTCAACGTAAGCGTCAACAGGCTTACTGTTTTTTAGCGTTAACCAGCTGTTTAGGCTGACATTTCCTGCCTCAATTCCAGACTCGGCTTGCATATAACGCGTCAACCAAGGTTTTACTGAAACATTTTCAGCACTGGCATAAAACTGCCCCGTCACATCCGTTAGTGAGCCGCCATCAATAAAGTTAGCACTTACTGACAAGGAGTTAAGGTTCGCATCTTTAATACTGACAACCCCCTCAGCAAGGTGGTGCTTGCCAGAGTTCTGCCACTTAAGGATTTCGATATCGAGTTGACGCTCTTCATCAGAAACGGTGCGATAAAGCAGTGAGGAGTCCTTAGCCGTGACATCGACCAAGGTTTTTAAGAGAAGATTATCAAGCTCTTTAATCACTCGTCCAGACGAATCTGTTCTCTGCTTGTTAGCATCATCACTATTACGAGCAGCGAACAGATCAATAGAGCGAATGTCGAGATACATCCCGTTCATCACCAAGTCAGCAACCACTGGGCGCATTTGCAGCGCCGATTGAACCAGGTCGAACTCAACCTCAACAGTGTCAACCGAGAAAGTGACGTCTTCAGCTTGTGCAAGATTGGCATGAACGCCTTTCAATGCAATCGAAGGGTGAGTATTACGCCAAAAGCCACTCACATCTTGAATAGAGAATTCAAAACCTGAATGTTGATTTACCCACTGTTCAATCTCAGATTGGTATTTATTCAGGTTAGGGAGTGCAACACGTAAAGTGGTTACTGCAATGGCAAGTGCCACAAGCAAAGTAACCACTAACCATAAACATGCACGAAGCAGCTGAGTAACACTAGAGCTCACAAAGTATCCATTACATCATAACAACGTCAAACTGCTCTTGAATATACAAAGGCTCAGCTTGAATTTTAACTTGTTTACCAATGAAGACTTCAAGCTCAGCCAGTGCATGAGACTCTTCACCCTCAAGGGCTTCGGCTACCGCAGGGGCAGCGTAAACCACGAATTTATCCGCATCGTAGGCGCGATTCACTCGAGTGATTTCACGCAGAATCTCGTAACACACTGTCTCCACCGTTTTCACACTGCCACGCCCTTCACAAGCAGGACAGCTCGAACAGAGGATATGCTCAATGCTTTCACGTGTGCGTTTACGCGTCATTTCAACCAGACCTAACTGAGTGAAGCCATTGATATTGGTTTTGACGCGATCTTTATCCAGTGCCGACTCTAGTGAAGTAAGTACACGCTTACGGTGCTCTTCAGACAGCATGTCGATGAAGTCGATAATGATAATGCCACCAAGGTTACGCAGGCGCAGTTGACGTGCAATCGCTTGAGTTGCTTCGACGTTGGTATTGAAAATCGTCTCTTCAAGATTGCGACGACCGACAAAAGCCCCCGTGTTGATGTCTACCGTGGTCATGGCTTCCGTTTGGTCGATAATCAGGTAACCACCAGATTTGAGCTCAACCTTACGGTCCAACGAGCGCTGAATCTCGTTCTCGGTATCGTACATATCGAAAATCGGCTTGTCGCCCTCATACAGCTCTAACTTACTCGTTAGCTCTGGTACGTACTCCGAAGTAAACTCTTTCAGGTTTTCAAACTCTTGGCGTGAGTCGACTTGAATCTTGCTGAGTTCAGTACCCACAAAATCGCGTAGGATACGTTGACTCAGGCACAGCTCGCCATATAAGCGAGTGCGCGCTTTATGCTTACCACGACGCTCTAAGACCTTTAACCACAAACGCTTTAGGAATGCAGCATCTTGCTCAAGCTCATGAACATCAGCTCCCTCTGCAGCGGTACGGATAATAAAGCCACCGTGTTCATCACAGTAACGAGAAACCACTTTCTTAAGACGATTACGCTCTGATTCACTATCAATACGCTGAGATACACCTACATGGCTTGCACCAGGCATAAAGACAAGATAACGAGAAGGAAGAGTAATGTCGGTGGTTAGACGTGCACCTTTAGTGCCGAGCGGGTCTTTAACGACCTGCACAACGATGTCTTGTCCTTGACGAACAAGCTCTGAAATATCACGAACCTGAAATTGCTTTTTCTCATTCTCCGCCACACACTCCGTGTGAGGAACAATATCTGAAGCGTGCAAAAACGCCGCTTTTTCAAGACCAATATCGACAAATGCTGCCTGCATACCTGGAAGAACGCGACTGACACGTCCTTTGTAGATGTTTCCTACAATGCCACGACGAGCATCTCTTTCAATATGGATCTCTTGAAGAGCTCCCCCTTCAATCATAGCCACACGAGTTTCACTCGGGGTCACGTTCAGCAACAATTCAGCACTCATGGTGCACCTCAGATTAGTAAATTATAAGAACTCTTGCAGTAGCTGGTCCGTTTCAAATAAAGGTAAGCCGACAACGGCGTAATAACTACCTTCGATTCGAGTGACAAAACGTCCACCCAAACCTTGGATTCCATAGCTACCGGCTTTATCGCATGGCTCCCCTGTTTGCCAGTATTTTTCTATTTCTTGTTCACTGAGGGGTTTGAACCATACGTCGGTAATTACGATTTCTGTTTTTTGTTTGTCTGCAGAAACCACAGACACTGCGGTCATCACTTGATGACGTTGGTCAGACAGCTGAGTGAGCATTCGCTTACAGTCAGCTAAATCGCTTGGTTTCTCTAGCACCTGCCCTTGGCTCACAACCACGGTATCTGACCCTAAGACCACAATATTATTTGAACCTAGAGAGATAAGGCTATCTGATTTAGCCTCTTGCTCCGCGATCAAGTCCAAAGCAGCTTTGGCTTTATCAAGCGACAGTCTTTTAACATACGCTTGGGCATCTTCATTCGGCTGTTGTTGCTCTTCAATATCGGTGACGAGAACAGAAAACTCGTAACCCAATTGTGTCAGCAGTTCTTTACGACGTGGCGAGCCAGATGCCAAAACGAGTGATAACTGTTCCATATTCCTTTACCTCACGTGCCAATGGCGACGCACGCGACGCATCAACAAAAACATCCAAGGCCAAAGTATACAGTTAATCAATGCGCTCCATAGCGATAATGGATTAAAAACAACGTCTTGAATCAAATATTCACCAAAGAAGATCAATACTTCAAACAAAACGGTCAATGCCGCCATGATCATCGCTTGTTGCCAAAGCGCCATGTTACGAATCACAAGGAAATTCATGGCAATAATGTATATCACAATCGAGAGCATCATGCCGCGAATGCCGAGTGTGGAACCGATCAACAAGTCCCAAAGCAGACCGAGAATCAGAGCGCTCCCTACATTAACACGGTGTGGCAGTGCCAATACCCAGTAGCAGGTTACCAGCAGCAACCACGATGGGCGAAATAGGTCTAAGCTACCTGGCCACGGGATCGTTTGAAGTATCAGGGCAATCAGAAGCGAGCAAGCGATCACTAACTTACTTCTTAATACGCTATTGGCCATTGTCACCCTCTAACATGGTTTGTTCTATATTAGTCTGATCTGCTTGCATACGCTTGTTTTCATCAGGCCAAATCAATAGCAGATAACGAAGTTTATCAAACTCAACCACAGGTTCTGCTTTGATTACCGCAAACTCACGTTTCGGATCGTAATCGACCGACGACACGTAAGCCACTGGGTAACCTTCTGGATAAACGCCACCCAAGCCAGATGTCACGAGCATGTCTTCTGGCTGGATATCAGTACTGGTTGGGATATGCTGAAGTTCGATCTCATCGATGTTGCCGTTACCTGATGCAATCACTCGAATGTCATTACGGATCACCTGCACCGGAATCGCGTTGTTGGCGTCCGTAAGCAGTAAAACGCGACTATTGTGCGCAGCAACAAAGGTGACTTGCCCTACAATACCTTTCTCATTGATCACCGGCTGCCCTTCATAAACACCATCGATCTGGCCTTTATCGATCACCACTTGATGGCGATACGGCGAGGTATCAACCGCCATGACTTCTGTGACTACCTTCTTCTCGTCACGAATAAAAGGCGAGCCTAAAAGCTTACGTAGGCGTTTATTCTCTTCTTGATACTGCTCGAGCAGGATAAGTTCACTTTTGAGGTGAAGCACTTCACGCTTGAGTGAACGACTTGATTCGATCAGGCCTTTACGCGTATTAAAACGCTCATAAACACCGTCAAACATGGTTCGAGGCAGGTTAGCCGCGTACTGAATTGGCGCTACCATGCTGTTCAATAGATAGCGAACATTTGAGAAAGCATCTAAACGACTATCAGCCAGCATAAGGCTGGCTGATATAATTACAGCAAAAAATAGGCGCAATTGTAGAGAGGGACCTCTACCAAAAATTGGCTTCATTCTATGTTGGTCCTAGGGCTACATTTGATCCTTTAGACAAAGTCCTAGGCTCTCAGCTGGTATAAGAGGCGAAAGAGCCTAACACTCAATGATTACTCTTCGCTGAACAGATCGCCGCCATGCATGTCGATCATCTCTAGGGCTTTACCACCACCCAGAGCAACACACGTTAGTGGCTCTTCTGCAACAACAACAGGAATACCTGTTTCTTCGGTTAGCAGGCGGTCAAGGTCTTTAAGTAGTGCACCACCACCAGTCAGAACCATACCGTTTTCTGAGATATCTGAAGCAAGCTCAGGTGGGCACTGTTCAAGTGCAACCATTACCGCTGAAACAATACCAGACAGTGGCTCTTGTAGTGCTTCCAGGATCTCATTTGAGTTCAAGCTAAAGCTACGTGGCACACCTTCAGCAAGGTTACGACCGCGTACTTCAATCTCTTCAACTTCATCACCAGGGTACGCTGAACCGATCTCATGTTTGATCTTCTCTGCCGTTGCTTCACCAATCAAGCTGCCGTAGTTACGACGAACATAGTTGATGATCGCTTCATCAAAACGGTCGCCGCCGATGCGTACTGAAGATGAGTAAACCACACCGTTTAGTGAGATAACCGCAACTTCTGTTGTACCACCACCGATATCAACAACCATCGAACCTGTTGGCTCTGAAACACGTAGACCAGCACCGATTGCAGCCGCCATTGGCTCATCGATTAAGTAAACCTCACGCGCACCCGCACCTAATGCAGATTCACGGATTGCACGACGCTCAACTTGGGTAGAACCACAAGGAACACAAACAAGAACGCGAGGGCTTGGCTTAAGAACGCTGTTGTCATGCACTTGCTTGATGAAGTGCTGCAGCATTTTTTCTGTCACGTAGAAGTCTGCAATTACGCCATCTTTCATTGGGCGAATCGCTGAAATATTACCAGGCGTACGGCCTAGCATCTGTTTTGCTGCGTGACCAACAGCAGCAACACTCTTTGCAGAACCCACACGATCTTGGCGAATAGCTACAACAGAAGGCTCATCAAGAACGATGCCTTGGCCTTTTACATAAATAAGGGTATTGGCAGTACCTAAGTCAATCGATAGGTCGTTTGAAAACATGCCACGAAGTTTTTTAAACATATTCTTCGCTCATCCTGCAAGAATTAGAAGACAAAAATTGCACTAAATGTACCAATGCCTTGCTGTAACGGCAAGGCATTGACGTATAAACATGGGCTGAAACCCGCATTTTCTTACAGATTCCTAACTTAGCGCGCGAAAATTATATTATCGCTGACCTGTAAGGCCACTCTCCCCTCGGTAGATCACGCGATCGTTAACGAATATAGGCACTCGCTGTTCAATTAGTTTTGTTCATTCCACCAAATTACACGATCATTACCGCGGTAGATACCAAACTGCGCTCCCCCCGAAACAGTACCTGCACCATTTAAATCCTCAATAAGCCAAGGAGTAGCATGGGCATTTAAGTCAATTTCAGTATCAATCGAACCAGCTTCACCAGCGCCCGGAGCAGAAAACTCAATCCATGATTCACCATTTACAACTTGAGCACTCAGTAAGCTTGCCTTCACCTCTGGAGGGTTTGGTATCCCCGATGTCACTACGGTGTAATCATCTGAGGTCAAATCAAAGCGATTGATAGAAACTAAGTCTGTACACGAATCAAGTAAGTTAGTCGTAAAGCGTCCATTTTCAAAATGTTGAACTTCAACACGCTGTCGAATAGGCGAAACTTCTGGGCCATAAGTATCATGAATAAGTAACCGCCCCCATCGCAATTCCATCTCCTCATCAATATCTGAAAACGAATACGAGAGGCAATCACTGAAAGAATTACTATCCGAAGTCTTAACACACACATTATCTGAATCGATTAAATCACTTGCCGCAAGGTGCAAACTAAAATCGGCAACAAACGGTGATATAGCGGGCTCAGTTTTCTCATAACGGATCAACTCAGCATCACTTAAATAGATACGGCCAGATGCAAACTCTGACATCGTGCCTCCGTCACCTTCAAATACTATGTTCCGGCTATTAGAATCTATGTAGTTGCGGCCGGCCCATGGCGTCGAGTAATTCCACCAGTTTTTATGATAGTAATTCTTAGTTTCATCTCCTTGCACTGATCTAGGCTCTAAATAGAGTTCAGGCGATTGAACATAGGTAAAGCTTTGACCGATATAACTAAACTTCGAGACAGGATTATCATCGTTCGAGCAAAACGCATCCAAATTGGGTGATATGCTTGAGTCAGAAACCGTGAAATATGCAGGGTAAAAACGTCCAATATTGGCGCTTGTCGCAGGCGCTATAGTATGAAAGTTGCTGCCTAGGTAAGTTTCTGGAGGCGTAACCTTGATTGAAAACACGCCCACTTCGGAGATAGTTGCAGAAGTAACTTTCGTCTCTCCCGGAGAAAGCAAGACACTTTCTGGAGTCGTGATAGGTTCATCACTGTTATCAAATAAAGCAAGCTCTCCTACCTCTCTCCCATTAGGAGCGACAAGTAGATGCTCAAATCCAATACTATCACTGTAGTTTGGTGTTGTGATTTCACTTCGATTTAGACTTGCGTCAGATCCGCTGACTGCTGTTACCTCGATATTAAATCGCTCTCCCGCTTTAGCAAAAGTTGAGCAACTCAAGTTAGCACTCGCACAGGCCCCCGATTGATTGGCACTATTTTTGGCAGTTACGATAAGCCGCTGCGGGAAACTAACAAACTGTCCATCGCCTTTAACAACAAGGCCCTCATCATCCTCACCAGACTGGCCAGTATATTTGACATTTAATTGAAGTTTACCCGCATCTGGGTAATCCAATTGCAGTTGAGCTTCACCGTTAGAATTGAACTGTACGTTAATAGGAGCCGATGTAGATTCCGTATTACCTATTTCCGTACCTGCAATTTCAATTTTGGGAGAGCCAACTATATCACTCGCCATTGGTGACTCGTAGGTACTCCAAAAAGCGATGCTTTTACTTTCATTGGCAAAGCCCGGACCACAATTCCCACCAGCTTTAAGCGTTGCAGTGGTAGGCAAATTGGCAATTTTATCATTAACTACAAGATCAAAACCGCTGCTGGTGAATTCTAATTCACAATTATTAGCGCTAAATCCTGAGCCTGCCTTACTACACAAAGTTTCAGAAAACGGCTTGGTGGTTGGCGAAGAGCCCGTCACCCCTAAAGTGACGCTACCTATTTGTTTTTTTCGTATGTCAAAGCTCGCGCTTCCGCCGCTGAAGGTAACGACATTTCCACCAATCCATCCGCCGTCATCTAGAGTCGCTGGAGTAAGGTGAGCGGTCACCGAACCAGTATATCTCGAACTACATGTTGCATCTAAGCAAGCTTCAACCAATACACTTTCCGCATTACAAGTGAGTTCTTGTCCAGAGTGCGTCAGTCTAAAGTGATCAATTTGATCTTCGATAGGGCGTGAGTCTAACGCACAAACTTGGAAGTTATCAATTTCATGGATGTTTGTTGAACCACCCGTTGAACCTGTAATCGAGAGCAAGAAATCTTGTGGGATATCAGATTGGCTGTATTGGTTATCAAGTACATTGATAGGTTCTACAATAGTGCTCCAGCTACCACTACCCAGTTTCCGAAATATCTCAACATTGGATTCCCCACTATTGCGTGAATCGACAACGATTTTATAACGATGGGTGTCCCCACTATTGTTGTTGTCCACTTCAGGATCTAAACAACTACCACTTGTATTCGTCTTACCGTCATTACACGCACCGGCTAGGTACTCATAGCCTGTTTCATTCGTACCTGAACCTCTTAAAGCCACACTTTGCCGACGCCTTCCAGGTTTATCGCCTGTGCCTCCCTCATTAGAATAATTACCATACTCATCAATACCGATACCTAACCAGCCACCAGCAAACCCCGGCTCTCCAGATTTAAAGCCATAGCCCAGTGGACCACCAAAGGCTCCAGGTTTAGGTGTTACAGTCGCATCAGATAGGACTATCGCAATACCGTCTGCACCATTCCCACCATAAGCAAAGTGATCAAACTCGATCTCGACTAAGTTGTTTGCAGCAGGGAACAGGCGCTGATAACTAGAAGCGGTAGATTGATTACGACCCGCTTCTGTAAACCGCAGTCGATTACTCACAATATCTGGTGTAAAAGAGCCTTTACTTCGTGAAGTAACCCATAGATTAGAAAGGTTGCCACTATTGAAATCATCGGTAAAACATTGAAGAACAGGTGTGTCGGAACACTGATGCCTTTGAGCCATCAAATCTTCGATTTCGCTCTTGGAAAGTGCTTTTTCAAAAAGTTGAATCTCATCAATGAAGCCATCAAACGCCCTACCCGAGTAGTTTTGGTCTTGGCCAATCTGAAGCGGATCGTTATTCGTTACTATATCTTCAACATCTTCAAGTTTTCCTTCACTGCTAGCATCAATAAATAGTCTTGCCACTTCAGTGTTTTGGTTATAGCGAACAGTGATAAAACTCCAATGATTCAAAGGTAGTGAGTTTTTACTCGTTATTGATTTTTGACCATCTTCATCTTCCCACCACCAAAACACTTTTCCTTGCGAGTTAATATGAAACTCATAATTGGTGTCTTTAGATAAAATAGTATGCAGGCCAGAGCTCGGGTAACTCCCAGGACGGACCCAAGCTGATATGGTGAAGGAACCATTCATATCTAAAAGATCATGGTCTGCAACTTCAACATATTGATTTTGTTGATTGTCAAAAACACCGTAACCGCAAGTACCTAGGGAATCGATGCTAGGTAAAGCTGAGTTATTTGATGCAGGTGCAGTCGTTGCACCGTTTTTTGCAACGCCGTGTAATCCGTTTCCGGAACTATCAATCACTTCATTAGTAATACCACTCCAGCTTGATTCATCAAAATGGTAAAGTGCAGCAGGTTCAGGAGGACTTCCACTACCGCAAGCATCCTCAGGTACCGTTATATATAAACATATGCCATCGACAGATGCCTCATCATTGAAGTACACGACACCATTATTACTATCCCCAAAAGAGGTGACATCTCCGGTAATATGCGTCGTTCCACTTAACGTAATACCATTCCATGTATTAACTAAATTACCGTTAATCGTGGTATCAATAACTTCAATCTTTCCTTGAGCACTTAAATCACCAAAGCCTCCGCTTGAGTCCTCAATGGTAATAGTACCGTACTGTGTCGTCACATCGCCTTCAACATTTGAGTTCTCAACCCGAACACCATTTTGAGCATAAATATCACCAACTCCACCGTCTACATCTATTAGTGTGACTGTTTGGTATGTTGTTGTAACATCCCCTTCAATCGTTGAGTTCTCTGCCCGAACACCATTTTGAGAATATATGTCGCCAACTCCTCCTGATACATTAGTTAACGAGACAATGTCGTTTCTTGTTGTTACATTTCCATCTACATTGGCGCCATCCATCCAGACACCATTGTGAGAAAAGACATCCCCGATGCTTCCCGTCGAACCATTGACACTGACATAACCATAATCAGTAGTGAGTGTTCCGTTGATATCACTGTTATCGATATCTATGTAGTTTTGTGAACGAACATCTCCAGATAGAATTACATGGTCTAGATTTGTTTCATAATAGGAGTAAATGTCACCTTCAAGACCGAGTTTCTTGTTCGATTGTCCTTGTATATTGTTGCTGCCACGTAAGACAAAGCCACCAGTTGCGACTAAGGTTGATGTTGTTGATGGGTAGAGGTTATCGCCTGCAGAGAGCTCTACGACACCACTGCACTTGTATACTTTATGAGCTGGAAACGTGTATGGAACAGAGCATGGAGGTAGCTTCCGTATTGCGGAACCTACATAATAGTCTTGGCTAAATGCTGTCGAAACATTGAAAACTAGACAAAACAATAATACCAACCTAATCATCACGAAGCCCTACCCGAATTACTCTTTGTAATGTCCATTGCCCAACGGTACATTGCCCGGTCGAAACTAACTGGCGAACTACAGCACCAGTATCCATTACGCCGATCCCATTACACATTACGGTTACAGAACATTGATCCAGGCCATCACCATTATAGTTGATTGTTTGAGGGGCACCTAAATGGCAACTTCCTGTGTTATCTGTTTGATAAAATCGACTAATTTCAATTTGGGCACCAGATCTTGCTGCCATTTCAGCCCTTGCTCCAATGACTGAAGCAAGAAGTTGAGCGCTATCTCGCTCTTGATTTCGATTGGCAACAAATCCGACCAATCCTATAACTACAACAAGCATAAATATAACCAATATCAGTCCGCTACCTTGCTGTTTACGGCGTGTTGTAGACAAGCGCATCATCATCAAACCTTATAACCTCACCATTGTTTGCAAGCATCAACTCTATTTTAACTAAGCCATTTCTTTGCAGCTGAGCTTCTTGTGCTACAAAATTTGCATCTATTAGGCTATCAACTAACGCAACACCTGAGCCTAATGTAGTATCTCCGGGCTCTAAGGTTCTGTTCATATCATAAGCTTCATATCGCAGCAGTTCATCTCCCACGATACAAAATGCAACAGGTTGAGAATAAATATAAAATCGATTCGCGGGAGAGTTATTGCCAAACGTCGTTGACGAAGTAAATTCAATATCGATCATTGTGGAAGATATAGAAGGTGAGAAATCGATGTCATTCTCTAATATCGCGACTTGGTTGTCATTGAGAGCAATATTATCTCTAAGTTGGAAATTAGAAGTAGGGTATACCGTTATACGGTCACCTTTATCACCGGCATCGATAAAAGGTAGAGCTCTCAAAATATTACTTGGAGAAGTAGTTGGTAAATTAGTATAGATGCCGCTATTCACAATTGGAAAGAATTCAACACAACTTCCACTTAAGTTGGTTACGACACTATTTGGTACAGCTTCACGAAGCTCACGTCGCAATCTCTCAGTAGCAAAACGACCTTGTTGAATTAATAAACTTCGAGCTTCAACATCAGAATAAAGTACAAGAGACTGACGAATAACTTCCCCAGAAAATAATCCAACGATGCCTAATAAAATAATAGACACCACCATCTCTATTAGAGTAAAGCCTCGAATCTTAATCAAAAGTTACCTCTAATCGCTGAAATTGGATAATCTTGACCTTGACGGTCAGTAATTACGATATTTATACGCTTATAATGCGTAGCAGTTGCGGAGGCCTGCCCTAACATTATTCCAGAATCATCTACTTCGTAAAAAACTTCAATGTTGATTCTGTAATCCGTATAGCCAGCATTTATTCCTTGAAGATCCTCATCAAGGACATCGGTAACTAACCCAGTCAATCCATTAAAATCATCAACATCATTAAAAGCTGACTTATCAGAAAAATCTTCACCATCATCAGGACCTAAATCTTCCGGTAAAGTGCACGATTCTGCATCATCTACTAACTTTGGGATACAGTTAGGTAAACCACCATTAGGACCTGATTTATGATCAAAATTACGACCTAATATTTCATCCATAACGGCACGCCCTAGCTCAGCTGCTTTCACTGCAGCTGCCTGATCGGCACTTTGCTTGCCCAGAGGAAACAAGGAGGCAGTCACACCAGTGATAGCGATGGCAAGAATAGTAATCACGATAACCATTTCAATTAGAGTGAAGCCTTTGAATTTAGCAATCATGAATTCCCCCTTGCGTATTAATACAAACCGAGAATGACAAACCAGATTTAGGTTGAGCGGTCAATGTACATTGGCCGATGCTGGTATCACATTGCCTTGGGCGGCCCATGCTATCAAAGTCGATAAACTGGGAGCCATCAGCTGATGTCAAAAAGATAGTTGCATCATAATTCGCAATATTAACAAAACTGCTGTCGGATTGATTTAGAGTAGATAAGCATTTCGCATCTTCATCTTCATCTTCATCTTCATCTTCAGATACTTGACCAGCTTGGTTTTGAACGATACCCCACCGGTTGCAAAGCCCATTCCGATGCATTGCTCGTAACTGGGTTAAACGAAGAGAAGAAATCAGCTCACTTTTGATCAAGTCGCTGTTAAAAGAACTTGCACCAAAGTAACGACTGGAAGCATAGGTAGATAGAATTGCCAGTAAAATAACAACCGTTATCAGCTCGACTAAGGTAAAGCCATAACTTGGGAGACTTCTCTTCATCACAAACCTCTCACTACGGTGTGACTTCAACTATACAAGATATTGATAGGTAAAATGATATCTCTACCTATGGTTTTAACAGTAATGTGTGGTAGATAGAAAAAAGGCCAGCAGGTGCTGGCCTCTACATATACAACAGCTATATTAATCGCAGTTAGTTAACTGGATTGTTGGCTCAGCATTGCTAGCAGCTGCTGCTAAATACTCTACATAACACTCTTGGTTTGAATTTGAGAAACCATATCCAACTCCGCCGCTAACAGGAGAGTTTACTAACTTCCAGTCGGTTGATAATCCAGATACTACGGCTTGTAACGCTGTAGATGTTGCAGCAGGATAACCGAAAACAATGTCAACATCTGTACCATTAATATTGATAGCTTTACTTGTGCTTTTTTCAACACCTTCAATTGCAGCTTTGCCGTATACGATTCCTGATGCACCTGCAATCGCACCTCGTAAGCCTTCTACTGATGCACGCTTCGCATCATCTTGCAGGTTTAGGAAACGTGGTGCTGCCGTTACAGCAAGAATACCTAGGATAACAATTACTACCACTAATTCGATTAGGGTGAAACCGCCTTGTTTTTTCATAGTTTGACTCTCTCTATGTTTATAATGCAGGGTTACTGCAACGTTACGGTCACACGACCAGTTTTGATTTCATAAACAAACTGATGCCCAGTATTACCTTCAAGTTGAACGTAAGTACAGGTCGCATCATTTGTATTCGCTTCCGCTGAGTACTTGTAGTTGCTGTCGCTAGCTACATTATCTACATCCCCTACTTTTGGCGGGTTTTGCAGAAGATTGTCCATCAGCTCTGAACAAATTTCGTTGGTTAGACTCTGTGGAAATGAGGTGGAATTCTCATTGAGTGCCCAAGGGTAGCCGTCACGAAAATCAGTATCGACGTTGCTACTGTTCTTCGATCTCGTCAACCAAAAATCAACACCATCATAGTTTACAGTATTGTATGTTTCATTCCCAATTTTTGCTGTTGGGCGAGCTTCAGCTTCCCACTGAGCGCGAGCCGACAACACTGCCGTCGCAAAGCCACCAGCGACACCTTCAATACTCGACTTTTTCGCTTCGTCAGTCACATCTAGAAATTTAGGTAGTGCTGCCACAGCCAACAAACCAACCACAACAATCACAATCACTAATTCAACAAGGGAGAAACCCTTTTGATTTTTAAGCATTTTCTACCTTCTCATCTCATTGCTTATGCGCATTATACATATGCACGCCTATAAAACCATAGAAAACCGTCAACATTTTCACTAAGCCAAAATATTGGCCATCACACGAAAACGTTCACCTTTGAGTAAAATCTCTATTTGGTATTTTTCTGTATATTTGTAGCGACAATGGTACTCAAATTGATCGCTCAAATTCTCAATTTTAGGGCTTTTCAAACCTAAAACTCGTCTATCAGGATATAACTGCTCTAACCAATAATCACAGCTTACATCGCTCTGATCAATAGGTAGTAGCCAACCCGTTCTGCTATATCGGAGTGGCTCTCCTAAGCTGTTACGCTCCTGATGGCCATTCAGAAGATACTGTTGCTTATAGAGATTGGCACGGTCTAAAATACGCTTACTCACAACGACCAAAACCGTGTGCGTCGCCTCCGTTTCTACCGAACGCCAAGCCGATAACAATCCCGTGATAATAGACAGAATAACCACACTCCATATGACAAAACGTGAGCGTCGTAGGTTATTTATCATGCACTACCCTTTAATTGCATCGAGCATGCCCCACATCGGCAAGAAAATACCCAAAGCCAGTATCAACACCATGCCAGCGACGATTACCAACAAAATCGGTTCGATACGCGCTGTCAGGGTTTTCAAATCGTAATCCACTTCTCGGTCATAAAAGTCCGACACTTCGAGAAGCAGTTCATCAATACGACCTGTCTCTTCACCCACCGAGATCATTTGTATCACCAGTGGTGTGAAAATCTCGCTATTAATCGCGGTTGAAGAGACCGTACTGCCCGCTTCAATCGCTGATTTCATCTCTTGGACACGCAACTCTAGGAATCGGTTATCCAGAGCTTCTGCTGATAGCGCCAAAGATTGATTCAATGGCACGCCCGCTTTAAGCATCAAAGCAAAAGTTCGTGAAAAGCGCGACAATAGAGCTCGGTTAACAACCCCACCAATCACTGGCATCTTGAGGCGGAATCTATCCCACGTCTCCAAACCTTTATCGGTTTTCACCCAAGCCTTGAACGCGAAAATCAAACCAACAATCACGCCAACCATCAACATCCAGTAGTTGACGAAAAAGTCCGACATACCAATCAAGATTCGCGTGGGCAGCGGCAGGTCAACACCAAAGCGCGCAAACATGGTGGTGAACTGAGGGATCACTTTGATATTCAACACAAACATCGCGACCAAGATAAAGCTGATCACGAACGTTGGGTAACGCATTGCTGTTTTTATGCGTTTGCGAGTCTCGACCTCTTGCTCATAGTAACCAGCGAGTTGAAGCAGAGCCTGATCCAGTCGACCCGTGTTCTCGCCGACTCCGATCATAGAGACGAACAACGGACTAAACACTTTAGGGTGCATCTGCATCGATGCTGAAAGACCACGACCATTGGTGAGCTCATTACTCACTTCCTCAAGTGCAGCTTTGAGTTGCTTGTTCTCACAGTTCTGCGTGAGGCCCTTCATAGAGCGTAGCAAAGGAACACCAGCTTTAGTCAAACTGTATAACTGACGACAGAAAAGCACCAAAACTTCGAGCGGAACGTTAGGTGAGAATAGGCTAGAGACGTCCATCTCCAGCACAGATTCGCCACTTTTGCCCGGTTTAATCGAAGTTGGGATGATCCCCTTCCCCATCAAACTCTCAGCAGCGAGCTCTTCGCTATTCGCCTCTAATTGTCCGGAAACCTGACGACCGTCGGAGCCGCGACCAACATAACGATAAGTAGGCATACTCTACACCTCTACAACAAGATTGGTTCTGCCGAGCCTGAAGCGTCACCTTCACCAAGGTGCATAATTTCATCTAGGCTGACTACCCCTTGCAACGCCAGTTCCATCGCCGATGCGAGCAGTGGTTTATAATTTTCAGAGCGTCTTGCTGTTTGAGCAAAACCGACCGCATCATTAGCGCGAAGGGCATCCATCATATTTTGCTCAAGCTCCAACATTTCAAAAACACCAATTCGGCCACGATAACCGGTGAGGTTACAGTTCTGACAACCGCGACCTTTTACGAATGACGCAGAAACCTGATTGGGGAATCGCTCACTGAGCCACTGTTTACGTGCATCATCTAGCTCATCTTCTACCTTGCAGTCGCTGCACACCTTACGAACCAATCGCTGAGCCACTACCGCACGCACGGCACTAGCCACCAAGTAACCTGGAGCCCCCATATCCATCATACGCAGAGCGCTATCAACAGCATCGTTCGTGTGAAGGGTGCTTAATACCAAGTGACCGGTTAATGCAGCTCGCAGACCAATCTCGACCGTTTCATGGTCACGCATCTCACCGATTAAGATGATGTCCGGGTCTTGACGCAGGAAGGTTCTCAGAATGGTTGAGAAATCGAGGTCAATTTTCGGGTTAACCTGTACTTGGTTGATACGTGGTAGACGATATTCCACCGGATCTTCAGCGGTGATGATCTTCTTACCTGGCTCATTGAGCTCACTCAGCGCACCGTAAAGCGTGGTGGTTTTACCTGAACCTGTTGGACCCGTTACCAAGATCATACCGTGTGGTCGACGCAGCTGTTTGCGCAGACGAATCAAGAGATCGGCTGGAATACCTGAAGACTCTAACTTACGTAGGCCCGCCGATTGGTTAAGTAGACGCATCACCACCGACTCGCCGTGCTGCACTGGCATGGTCGACATACGAATGTCCACCGATTGCCCTTTGGCGCGAATGTTAAAGCGACCATCTTGTGGTAGACGTTTCTCAGAAATGTCCAAGTTTGCCATCAATTTTAAACGTAAAACCAGTGCAGACGCGATATTCACTTCGTTAAGCAGTGTCTCGTGCAGCACACCATCAATACGCTGACGTAAGCGCAATACATTGGCATCTGGCTCAATGTGAATATCGGAAGCGCCAACTTGAATCGCATCTTCAAACAGTGAGTTGATAAGCTTAACAACGGTAACTTCGTCGCTATCTTCTTCTGCGATATCAAAATCAAAAGCTCCATTCACTTGATGCTCAGCATGCAGCTGCTCAGCAAATGAGGCGATCTCTTTGGTACGACGATAATAACGGTCAAAGCCATCAACCAACTGGCGTTCAGGGGCAACCACGAACTCAAGCGCGTAATCACCTAATTGACCAAGCAGAGCTTCTTGAGCAAACAGATCCGCAGGATCACTCATCGCAACGCGTAATGTGTCACCTTGTCTGCCGATAACCAACGCACGAAGACGTCGCGCATGCACTTCAGGAAGCAGTTGTACCGCTTCAACATCAACCGCAGCACGGCTTAAATCAATAAGAGGAATATCAAGCTGTTGCGACAAGAAGCTCAGCATCTGTTGCTCAGACAAGAATCCGAGCTCAATGAGCGTATCACCTAGCTTTCTGCCTGAGCTCTTTTGAGCGGCAAGTGCTTGGTCAACTTGCGCCTCAGTAATAATACCCTCTTCAACTAATAGGTCACCGAGTCTTTTTCTTAATCTAATCTGCATTCTTGGTGCCCTCTAGGTCTGAGATAACTTTTAGCCTATCGCGAATAAAACTTTGAGATTGTGATGAGATACCGACACGAACCAACGCATTTTGGTAAGACTGCTTTGCATCTTCAAACATCAATTGACGCTCTTGCTGAATAGCTAAACCTAACCACCAGCGTGCGTTGTCTTGCTCTATCTCCGTCAATTTTTGATAACTCTCTAGCGCGATCGTTTCTCGCTGAGCTTTTTGGCTTAGCGCAGCGCGCATCGCAAGGTACTCTTTGGATACGTTACTTGGTAAATACAACAGCGGGCTAAGTGCCGCCTCTGCTTGATCTGCTTTGACTAACAGTTTTGATAGTCCTAATCGCAAGGCTTCACTGTCGTTGTTCAAGCGTATACCCGCTTGCAAAAGCTCGTAGGCTCTGCGTGTTTCACCCTTACCAAAATAGAGTATCGCAAGTTTCTGTCTGACTTCTTCATCGCGAGGTGTATAGCGCAGCGCTTCTGTAAACCCTTGCAGTGCACCCTCTAGATTATTGGCATCAAGTGCCTTCTTACCTCGGCCAACGGCATTTGCAGCCAATTGCTCCGGAGTCAGATCAACTTGCTCAACAACGATCCCGCTTGCGTTCTCTTGTGCAGTGGCTGCACTCTCGGCTGTTAACGGTTTCGCTTGAGCTAGTGATTTTTTCGGCTGAGCATTCGTTGTTTGCGTGCTTGCCAATAACACTGGTTTTGATGTTGTCACCGTCGGTGTATCGGTAGTTTTTTTGACACTGACGTTCGCTCGACTCGCTTTTACCGGCTCTAATGCCGCGTCAACCGAAGTATTTGTTGCCGTCGTAGGTTTACCATTTGCAGCCGTTTTAGCTAACGCTTTTTCAGGCGCAGGTTGTGATTCTGCAGACACGACTTTTTTCGTCGGTGACTCTGCTAATACAGGAGATGAAACAACGTTAGTTGCAGTGACCTCATCATTCACTGCGCGGCTTCGCTCAACCGTACCGGACTCCACACTTGGCCCTTGAGACACAGCCCATCCGCCCATAGCCAGGCTCAATGAGAAGCCAGCCGTTACCCACAGCAATGGAGAGCGTGTTTTTATCTTTGGTACTTCAGCAGCTTCAATCGCTACTCTGGATTCTTTCTTAGCCAATTCTGATAAGGCGTTATTTATGGTACTCATGATTCACTCCAACCCCACAAAATTGGCTTCTTAAACTTAGGTTTTAATACATCGTAGGTTTCATGCATCGCTGAAAACAGGTGCTGATTTTCGACGGCCTGCTTATGCTCGCTAAAAGCCATTAACAGTGCTTTATGACACAGTTGATTAATTAGCCTAGGAACACCTCTACTTGAACGCCAAATCGCTCTCTTATGGTTCAAACTAAATAGGGTTGATGCACCACCAGATTTGCTGATTCGGTTGTCGATATAGGCAACAGTCTCATCAAGATTCAGTGTTCGCAAACAAGAACTAAAAGAGATGCGTTGACGCAATTGTCTTAGATGATGTGCATTTAGGCGAGTCTCTAATTCCGGCTGGCCTAACAGTACGATCTGCAGCAGTTTGGTCGATTCCGTCTCTAAATTACCAAACAGACGCAAGGTTTCTAGCGCTTCATCCGACAAAGCCTGAGCTTCGTCCAAAATCGCCACGACTCTTTTTCCGGAGCGATTTAGTTCGATCAGCTTGTGTTGGATCTCATCCACCAGCATGGCTTGGTTTTGAACGTCGAGCCCCAACTCTTTAGCGACAGCGTATCGCAAGTCATCTCCTGACAATACGGGATTAGGCAAATAAATTAATGCCGTGTTGTCACC
Source organism: Vibrio pelagius (assembly GCF_024347575.1). Classification (NCBI taxonomy): domain Bacteria; kingdom Pseudomonadati; phylum Pseudomonadota; class Gammaproteobacteria; order Vibrionales; family Vibrionaceae; genus Vibrio; species Vibrio pelagius. The sequence goes on along the minus strand of NZ_AP025503.1, from coordinate 367,137 downwards.
CAAATGATTTATCAACATACGGCAAACCATTGTTTTACCTGTCCCAACTTCACCGGTGATCTTAATGAGACCTTCACCCATATCGAGTGCCGCAAGCACCGTCTGAATCGCTTCAAAATGCGGTGCTAAGCCATAAAAAAGATCCGTATTTGGCGTCAAAGAGAATGGCGGTTGTTCAAAACCAAAGTGAGCTTGATACATCACTACTCACCTCTGTGACGCCGCCATTACGTAAAACTGCGGATTACTCTTCATCAGGGAACCATTGCTGCAGCAGTTCACGTGAACGCTCAAGCTCACTCTGCCAAGTATTCACACCAACAACTGTCGGTTTTAGTAAGATCACTAGCTCAGTTTTTTGCGTCAACTGACTGGTGTTTCGGAACAAATGACCAAGTACAGGGATGTCACCCAAAAATGGCACCTTAGAAGTCATATCACTGGAGTTAGATTTCATCAATCCGCCGATCACAACAACATCACCGTTTCGTGCACGAATCACCGAATCTGACTCACGGATTGAGCTTCTTGCTAACGGCAATTCGACGATGCCTGTTGTTGAACCGAGGTTTAGAGACTTGGTCTCCTCGCTCACATCAATAACTGCAGGATGGACATGAAGGAACACGTTGCCTGTGTCGTCAATCTGAGGCGTAACATCGAGAGAAATACCAGAGAAAAATGGGGTTAGTTCAACTTCTGGTGCAACATTAGCGTTGTCGCCACTGCCTACAGAGCTCGATAAGTCCGTCACGTAGTATTGATCGGTACCGACTTTGATCACCGCTTTTTGATTGTTTGATGCCGTTACTCGTGGACTAGATAGTACATTCAGATCGCCTTGAGTACCCATAAAGCTCAATACCGCTTCAAAGCTACCGCCAGAGACAACAATATTCGATTGACCACCGAGCAGCGCACCAACCGGATCAAGTCCAGGTAGCGTCCCAGGAGTGATGACACCCGCTGTATCTTTAACAATGTTACCCGTGCCTATTGTGTAGTTAGTACCATTGGATGAGAACATCTTGGTCCAGTTAATACCTTGCTGGTAGCCATCGCTTAGAGTGACCTCCAAGATCTTAGCTTCCAAGATAACTTGACGCTGTAAGCGCTCTTGAGAAACACCTAAAAACTGACGAACCTCACGAATCTCATCAGGGTACGCGCGCACAGTAATCACACTGGCTTGAGGTGTCACAACAACGCTTTGTCCATTGCCACTACCAATTAAATGCTTCACCGCCGCTTCCAACTGAGGCCAGAAGTCACTCTCAGACGTGGTTTCAATCTCAGTGCCCCCTGTCGAAGACGAAGAGTTTGAAGATGTAGAAGCGTTGTTTGAGTTAGAGCTTGAGCTAGATGAATTCGAGTCTGAGTTCGTGATCGTCCCTGTTGTAATCGTCGTCAATGAACGACCTGCTCGCTTGAGCTGCAAGTAGTCAACAGGGATAGTCACGGTGCGCAAGCCAGCAGGGAAGATTTGGATAACCTTACCGCGCTTCTCGATATCGTAGCCGTAAAGATCTTGTACGACAGACAGCACTTCATCCAGAGTAACGTCGGTCAAATTAACGGTAATGTTGCCCGTAACACTTGGGTGAATTGCGGCACTAAACTCCGTCCCTTTGACTAAGCTTGCAAAAAAAGCTCGAGCATCAACGCGATTGGCTTGAATACGAAAACGCTTAACCGTCTCCATATTTGGCGACATTGGATCATCGTCAAATTGCGGCATAAGATCGTCTTGAACCGATGAAGGAAGCTCACTCAGTGCGCGGCTATTGGCTTCATTAATGGATTCATTTAAAGACGCTTTGATCTCTACTGGGTCACGGTGGCCCATAGAACAACCGACTAAAGATGAAACTAGAATTGCTACTACAAGTTGACGCATGTCTTCACTCAAACCTTAATTATTCTTAATATCCAAAGAGAACAGCTCTAACTTCCACTGCTGAGTACTTCTCTGAAGAGTGACATATTCTGAATCTATTTTTTTTACTTTATACCCACGAACCATCTCGCCTTGCGAGACAACCTGACCATTCAAAATGGCATAGCACGGGCTTTCCCCTTTGCACACTATGCTCTGTAATGAAGGTAGCCGATAACGAGTTGGGGCCTTTTTAACGGGTGCTGCTTTCTGTTCTTTGGGAACCAACCACCCTAGTGGTGCGGTTGGATCTTGCGCGGCGAAAACCGATGAGCTGCAAAACAGCAGAGACACGAAAAGAACTCTAACCACCGATAAACTCCTGTCTTGTCCCTAATGTGTAAACCTCAAATACCAAACGAGCTTGCGGGTACTCTTCTACCTTATATTGGAAGGTTCGCCAGTAATAACGAACAGAAAGAGACTCTAATGCCTGTAGATAAGCCGAGATATCAAAGTACGAGCCTGTCAGTTCCATACGAACGGGATGCACGTAGTAACCCGAGTACTCACTGGTACCTTTTTCATTTGAAATTGGCTCCGGTTTTAGTGACTCCAACGACGCAAGTTTCAACCCTTTACCAGAACTCAAAACACTCTCTAACAGCTCTGTCATCTGCGATGGTGAAATCAAGCCATCGACCATTTGAGCCAGATCCATTGAAAGCGCTTGGCTCTGAGCCATCAGTGATTTGAACTCAATATCAATCTCTTTGTCTGGATTTTTATTGAGCTTAGCTTGCAGCACCAAAAGTTCACCTTCAAGCCTTTGATTTGACTGAGTCAAATTCATACTCTTTGCTCGCTTGGCTTGTAAATCATTGTATGCAGGCTCAACCAATACACTGAATAGGAGCATAAATAGACCGACGAAACCACACAGTAAAACCAGCCATTTTTCTCTTGAGCTTAGCGCTAGAAATTTATCGCTATACTGCCCCCACCTTTGCATTATTAATTCTCCCTACGGGTGCTTAATTCAAACGTCACAACATCTTGGTCATTGCGACCAATCTTCAGTTTTTCAAACGCGCGCCCCACGAGATTAAGCTCATTTTTGAACTGCCCAACCCAATTAGGAATCACCTCGGCACTGCGAGCGAAACCTGAAAGATCAAGCGAGTCATGAGTCATATAAATGCGAGAAAGCGAGATGTCATTACGCCCCAATTTAGCCAGGGCGTTCATGACGCCAGAATACCCCATTTGCTGGCTCTCGTCGTATTGACCTACCGCCAGTAATGCGTCTTTTTTTGCTTGAATCTCACGTTTGAGACGCTCAACGGCCGCCACTTTCTCTGGAGAGGGCTTATGTTGCACTAATTCAGCATTAAGCTGCTTCACCTGACTGTTTAATTGATTGGACTTTTGCTGAAGAACAACCAGTTCATCTGCAACATTAACTGTTTGATAGTGTATAAAACCATAAGCTGAGAGCATAACAGCAGAAACTAAAGCCCAAGATGCTGCAACATTGGTTAGAGTAAAATACTCTTTTTTCGGCTTTAAATGCTCTGGATAGAGATTAACTCTGAATTCAGAGTGTGCTTGTGCGAGCTCTACAAGCAGCGATTCGGAACTTTCACGCCGATTCTCACTGATCAGAGACACACTAGAACTTAAGGTATTAGATAGCGCCTCTTTTAGCTCTACTTCATCCTCTTCATCGCAGCATATTTTTAGCTGTCGCAGTTGCACACCTTTGATCTGTGAAGAGAGGTAATCAATTGAACGTTGCAGCTCAAGCGCCAGACCGTCCATTTGAAGAGCACTCGAGGCAACTCCAGTTAACGGTGGCACAACACTACGAATAGAGCGCTGGAAACACACGGTATGATCGACAAAAGCACCCAGCTTAAAGTGCGCGTTTTTGCTGCGTTGCAATAAAATGAAGTTCGATAGCTCACCCGCGCTGTAACCCCACAGTTCATCTTCAGGTGCCACACCATTGAGTGTCACTTGAGCTTGTCCTGCTACATTCAGTAGTTTATTAAGGAGTTTTTTTGCAAGAACATATACTTGAAGTTTGTTCGACGTAGGCAAAGTAACCGCACTGGCGGTGATTTCAGTAACACGCTCTGACACAAGATCTTTGAGCAAGAAAGGCAATGCGACCGGCCATTCACTTTCAGGAATTTCCGGCTTATCAATTTGATAGGTTTGGTAGTAGTTAGCACTCACGATCAATTGCAGGCTAGCGCTATTGAAAACATCACTTGCAAGTGACTTTTTCAAGGCACTCTCCCAATCACCATTCATGATTGGTGTAGCAATGACGCTATTATCCGCTGCTGAAACATAAACCGCTTCGCTGCTTAATAAAACCACCTGAGCTTGTGGGCCATTTGAGGCAGGCTTTATTTTATTTAAAATCGCTTTTAACTTCATGGTTAACTACTACTCTTACGCCATCGATTTCTTCGGCCAACTTTAACTACCGACTCTGTTTTTAACTTAGGCTTATCCAGTTGAGGAACCGGAATAATTTGCCTCTCTTCATCAAACAATCGTCCTTGATAGCCGTGGATTCCCAACTCAAGCAGAGTATTTTTCTCTGAGTTCGTTTCTACACCAACCGCAATAACCTGCGTTGGAGAATCTCCACAAGCTCCAATCAAACTGCGTACAAACAGTTGATTTTCATGCCTTTGATCGATCTTCTTAACCAAGCTTCTATGCAGCTTAATAAAGTCGATTTTCAAATCCTTAATATAGTGAGTGCTGACAATCGTTCGACCCGCTTGGCCAACCGTCACTTTGCATCCAAGTCCTTTCAGCATTTTTGCGACAGGTCTCATGTAATCCAAGTGGGCGATCACATGACCTTCTGAGAATTCAAAACCTAAATGCGCGCGTTGTTGGGTTGAAAGCTGCAATAACTCACTTCTAAACCACTTAAAGTGCTGCTTATTCGCGAAAGGAGTAACATTTAGATTAATAGAGTAATGCATCAGCTCCGAGGATTCTTTTACTGACTTCAATAAAACCCGTAAAACTGACTGATCCATTTGCGCTTGGTAACCTATCTGCTCTACTGCAGGCATAAACCGAGAAGACTTGAGTAAACCTTTCTCTGGGTCTTGAATCCTTGCGAACATTTCTCTATGTAATTCATAAGGTTGCCCTTTATTGGACATAAGATAACACTGCTGTGCGAAGATTACTAAGTTTTCCGGCTGCAATGCCCTATCCAATAATGTTCGCCAACGAACACTACCGCGATCCAGCTCATTCTTATTTAGCTTAGGGTAACGACTCCAGTTGTTACTTCGCTCTAACTGAGCACTTTTCAGCGCCGTTTCAGCCTCATTCATAATTTGACTATGGCGCTCACCCTCTGCATACATGGTCACACCGATGTGGCACCAATTATCCACATCTAGCGGCTCCGGTGGGGTCAATTTATCAAGTTGTCTCAAACATTGGGCAGCCAATGTCGCAATATATTTACTACCTTGATGAGGAATGAACACCGCAAAGTCGGCATCGTAATATCGAGAGAAGATAACATCAGGATAACGCTGGACGATATTGGACAATACTTCACCCACTTCAACGATAAAGGCGTCAGTGACTTGCTTGTCATTGCTGTCTCGAACTTGTTCCCACTCATCGATACGGACAAGAAGCACACCGCCACGCGCCCCACTCTCATGCAGAGCCGATTCCAGTTTGTTATCGAAAAGTACTCGATTAGCCGTACCGGTGAGTTTATCTAAGAAGGTATGTGTGCGAATAAAGGTATCAAAACGACTGCGCTCTTGCCGGGCGTCTTGCAGCTCTTCAATCAATACATCAAGAGCCTCACTGGCTGTATATGGCCACTCTCGCTCATCCCCCTTAGCATGAGACTCCACTTGCCCAGCAAGAATCATTCGTCCGCGCTCTTCGAGCATTTCAGAGCCCATTAGTTGCTCTTTAAGCCACCGCACACCTCTCGCTAAGCAGAAAATGATCAGAGCCACCGCTAAAGTTATCGACCACATTGCTTCCATTGAATAGTTGTAACCAATATAAGGAGGTAACGCCTTGAATTCGATTTGGTAGCCATTATTTCGCTCCAATACAAAAGTACGCTCATAAAGGCGATCTGAGTCGATTTGCGGAGACGTGTCTTTAAAGCGATAAACAATACCGGTGGAGTTTGAGAGCTTCATCTCGACGATATTGCTGGCCTGCAACATTTTGGGCATCCAACGCTGCATAGAATACGCGGCATCAGGATCTTCCATCTCTTTATCCACAACATCGACAATCCCGACCAAATAGTGATCGAGATACTCTTGCCCAATGCGTTTGAAAGAGAGTGTGCCCCCGATGAATAGAATAAACATTGCACTGATAACAATAACAGTAACGAATGCAACCAAACGGGTGCTCAACTTAAGGGTTGGGGTATATCTCATGAATAACGAAATCCTTTTCAACTCACATTATACCGTACTGCTTCGTTATACTATAATTCGAGGTTGTAAATAAAGCGTTAAGCCTTTTGGGTAGCAAAAAGCCGCGACAAACGCGGCTTTTCCATTTTAATACTTTGTTTTCTGATTTATGAAAAACAGAGTCTAGAACGGGATGTCGTCATCAAAATCCATTGGAGGCTCATTATATTGAGGTTGAGCCTGTTGTGGAGCTTGCTGTTGAGGTGCTTGCTGCTGAGCAGGTGCACTGTATTGCTGCTGTTGTGGTTGCTGAGGTTGACCCCAACCACCTTGTTGCTGTTGACCACCCATACCGCCTTGAGCTGGTGCGCCGCCTTGAGCACGACCGCCAAGCATTTGCATTACACCGTTAAAGCCTTGAACCACAACTTCTGTTGTGTAGCGATCTTGACCGCTTTGATCTTGCCATTTACGGGTTTGCAGTTGGCCTTCAATGTAAACTTGAGAACCTTTACGTAGGTATTCACCTGCAACTTCTGCTAGTTTGCCGAACAGAGCGACACGGTGCCATTCTGTTTTCTCGCGCTGCTCGCCAGTTGCTTTATCACGCCATGATTCTGACGTTGCAATGGTAATGTTCGCTACTGCACCGCCATTTGGCATGTAACGAATTTCAGGGTCATTACCTAGGTTACCCACTAATATAACTTTGTTAACTCCACGGCTAGCCATGATTTGCTCCGTCTAAATTCATAGTCTTAAAAATTTTAGCGCATAAGAATAACACGCTTTTTAACAGTGATAAATCGCAATCCGATTCTCTATTGAATCGAAAGAATAAAAACGTAACAAATCATGATATTCAGACGAATGTTGTTTTTTTCGCCACTTATAAACCACTCATTTACTTGGTCAATTGATATTCAACGCAAGTCATAATATAGCGACTAGTGATGAAATTCACATCATGACAGTGTGAACGCCTCTAAATTATAGAAGGAGCTTTCATATGAAGGTATCGAGATATACTCGCACCCTACACTTTTTATGCTCAGATACAGAACAGAGTCACCTATACATCAATGAAATAGAAAAGTTGCTGTCTATTCCAATGTATAGAATGCCTCCGGGAGAGTTGATGTGTGTTAATAAAAAGCAGAGCAACCGAACCCTCTTGGTCGACTACAAGCAACTGCCTGAGCTGTTTGAGGCTTTCCCCAACCTTGCCGTTTTGTGGAAGAACTTTGAAATCATTCTGTTCAATGTTGAAAAGCCGTTGCAAACTCAAGAGATCATCCGCTTCGGCCACTTAAAAGGGTTATTCTACTGCAGCGATACAAAACCAAAGATAGCCAAAGGCATCACTAGGATCATTGATGGTGAGAATTGGCTACCTCGAAAAATCACCAGTCAGTTGCTGTTCTACTATCGCAATATCGTCAACATCAGCACTTGTCCCATTACGGTCGACTTAACTATCCGTGAATTACAAGTGATACGCTGTCTTCAAACTGGCGCTTCGAATACCCAAATCGCAGAAGATCTCTTCATCAGTGAGTTCACAGTCAAATCCCATCTTTATCAAATCTTTCCTGACTTCTCCCCGCCCTGTTGGGCAAGGGTTCTTATATTGCTATGAGAACGTTTCTAGCTCATCACGCCTTCACTAGACTGGATTGCTCCAATCCCCGATCCAGTCGCTCCCTAGACTAACCCCGCCAGTCCGACGGTTTTTATATTCATTGCTGCGTTAATATCTCGATCACTATCTATACATGAAGCCGCCTACTAAACAAAAATCCTTTTTTATATAATACCTCTGACTATGTGGATATATCTACATAGTAGCATCATGGAGCTTTCCGTATACCACCTCTAGCTGTTTTTTAAGGTCATTGTTTTCCGACTCTAATTCTCTCACTCTGGACTTAAGAGTGGCTATTAGAGCGTCTTTAGAGGCGTCACCGACCTTAGAAGTTGTGGTTCGAGCAGAAGGTTTCTTGCTCGATGATTGCTCCCTTAGTCGCTTAATTCGCTCAGAGACTTCGGTTTCTTTGTACAGCCACGCTTTGGATACTCCAGCTTCTTCTGCAACCGTGTTGAAATTGATTGGCTTATCGGTCTTTATTAGCCGCTTTATGGCTTCATCCGTTTTCTTAAGAGCCACCTCTTTCTTTTTTCCTGCTGTAGATTTCAGACCAGAAGTATTTCTCTTATGCGTCATTTTGCTTTACCTCTAGCGGTTCAATGATATTTACCAGTGATTGCTTAATTTTTTCATTCATTTCTAGTTGCCGTGTCCACCCCTTACTTGCACACGTAGCAATAATTTCTTCTGTTCGTTGCAACTGATCTTTATGTTGAGGAAGATACCGATGGTCAGTTCTAAAGCTAGGACAGGTCAAGCAAGCATTAGCATGAGGACAGCTTCCTTGCACAACGGGAAGTGAACAAAGTCCGTTTGGCAAGGTTTGGACAGCAATGTTTTTCTTTAGCCACTGAGCATCTAGAGAGTCTGCATCTGAGCCTTCTGACAAGCTATTAGCAACCTCTTCCACACCATAGATATCCCCATTAATATCAACCATCTTACCTTGGAATTTAGCGAACTCCTGTTTTAACGTTTTATCCAATATATGCGCATAGGTGCTAGTCATCGTCGGCGACTCATGCCCTAAGTACCTTTGAACAATATGTTGTGGGACTCCGTTGTTGATCATTCGAGTCGCTGTGGTATGTCTAAATTTATGAAAAGAAAAATGGTAAATGCTACCGTCTTCGCTAACTATGTTGCGCTCGTTAGCCAGTGCGTTAAGGTTTTTAATTAACGTTCCTTTAGACCACGCCTTCCCCGCACGAGGATATGCTCGTTTATTTTGTTGGAATTTAGGCGTAGGGAATAACAATTCTGTCGCGCTGCCAAATTCAGCAATCACTTCACGCTGCTGCTCTTTTATAACTTCAACCAGTTCTGTGCTGATGGGAACAACATGGTCTTTTTTCATTTTGAATTGGTAATACTTGATGAAGTAATCACCCTGAGCATCGGCATAAATACAGTCAAACGGCAGGGCGCAGCACTCGCTTATACGCATCCCCACCTCTTGAAGTGTTAAGAAAAATCGCATCACATGTGGGTGAAGGCCGTCTATGTTGGCGTTTAACTGGCTCATTACATATTCGGGTATGAACTTAGGAATTTTTTTCTCTTCTTTAGGATAGTCGGAGTCACGAATTAGTCTCGTAGAGCCGAATGTAATGACCCCTGTATCTTCACACCATTCAACATACTGCCTGAGCGAACCAAGCCTTCTTTTTAAGCTCGTGTTTTTTAACCCAGCTTTCGACCAAACAAATAGCATTTTTTCTATTAGCGAACGATCAATATCAGTTGGTGTGCATGATTCGTTCAGCTCTTGAAGAGCATTACCAAACATTTTTATGGCATGAATATGACCAACTAAAGTGCCCGTCGATTTTGTTGCATAACTCGCCTTGATGAAGTCCATAGCTGACTTCTTGAGCCACTCAAAAGGAATCTGGCTAAAGTTGAGTTTTGACGCATCAGTACCACCTTTAACCTCAAGTTCGCCATCATTCAAAAACCACACGTCATCAGTATCAATCCTTTTTTGGGATATACAGTCATCAGCTATGTCACGGTGATACCGAAGAATAGTTGTTTCATGTACACCTGACTCATGCATCAGCTTTTTAACGCTTAAATAGCGCCCAGCAGGTATTGGCGTAGTGTTTAATGGGTTGCCTGTTCTTAGGCGCTCTAGTGCTTCTAAAATGGCTGTGCGCTCTTCTAAGCGTTTCTCTTCCTTTTGCCTAGTGATAACATCAAGAATGGCGCTATGTACATCTGGATAGCTCTTGCGAACTACCATATCAAATTGTTCGCGCATCTTTGCCTCACGGCAAACATCTTTAACCGTTACCTTTTTGTTTTTTTCTACTAACCTTTGAAGCGCAGCCATCAACTTGGCATTAGTTTCCTTATTTCCGAAGACTTCATTTTCAGATTGCTGTTTAACAATTTCCTCAAGGACATCAGGTAATGCTTGGTAAATATAGGAATCATCGACATCTGCCTCTCTGCCTACATTCTTAACATTGAGTTTTGCACTTTTGGAAATGACAAGTGGCTCTTTGCCTACGATGCGCCTGATAGCTTCAAAGCACTTTTTTCTAGCGTCGATAGCATGGATTGTGGTGCGCGGTGCTTTCCCACTGCGTTTTCTAGCCTCAACATAACTCATCACATCACCGAACTCTCGATGAAGCACTGTTGAAGATATACCAGCTTCTTTGGCGACATTCTTAAATACCAACTTTGACTCTTTCGCCACTCTTACAGGCTCGCCTGTTAACATGCGCTCAACAGCCTCTATAGCAAGTTTCCTGACACTATCAGAAGGGTTTACCTCTTTCGCATTCAGCCCTGTGCTACCAGTGCCTACAATTGCTAGTTTGTTACTCATTTTTTGTCCTTCTGGAATTTCTGAAATGCTTGCTTGAGGTCTTGGTCATCCAAGTGGGCATAGGTGTTTATGGTTGTTTGTATGTCTTTATGTCCGAGCCGCTTCTGGACATATGACGCATCCCAACCGCTTCTTAATAGTTCGGTGGCATGAGTGTGCCTAAAGATGTGCGGCGAAAAAGGGATACCATGTTTCTCAGCCAAGCGTCGAAATTTGGTGTAGACAGTGCTATAAGTCAGAGGCTTGCCGACATTCTCTCCCCAAATATTCACAAATACATAATCGGACTCAATTTCGTCAAAGTCATACACTACGTAGTCCGTGTACAACTGAATTAGTTGCGTACTAACATCTATCGTCCTTTGCTCGTCACTTTTGGCTCTAGCGTTATTTTCGTTTTTCTTACGAGGAATAACTTGAATAACTTTGTCCCAACTCTGGATGTCCTCATGCTTTAACCCAAGAGCTTCACCGATCCTCATTCCTGTTTCGTAAAGCAAGCTGATTAGAAACTTATCTCTTCTGTTACCACTTACTTTAATCAGGTTTTTCACCTGATCAGTGGTGAGTGTTTTAGGAATTCGCTTAGGTTCTTTTATCTTGAGGATGTTTCTGGAGTTACCTTCTTGATTGCTTATGTGGTGCAAGAAAGATTTGTAGTTTTTGCCGCCAAACTTGTTGGCTTTCTTGGTCTGCAACTCTTTTGTGTTATCCAGCCTTGAGTGATAGTCATAAAAAGAGATCACTGCCGTAACGATGGTGTTGATTGTTTTCTCTGAGCGTAATGACGTGGTTTCAGATAACGTCATTACATTCCCTGTATAACCAACTTTCAGCCAGTTGATAAATTTCGACATTTCGACCAAGCCAACATTGTCCCATTCCAGTTCAGCATCAGCTAAAAAGAGCCACAGTTCCTTTAGGTGATAGGCGTATGATCTTATGGTGTTTGGTGACTTACCAGTAGAGAGTAGGTATTTAAGGTAAAGGTCTATTTCTTTGATAGGGAGGTAATCAGATCCAACTACAATCCAGAAGTCTTCACTCTGGTTATTGATCTTAATCTTTCTTACCTGCATGACTTCCACTCTCTTACTGTGAAGAACTGTAATAGATATGGATTCTATGACGTAGGTATTTAGATGTAAAGTATTCTTTGTTTACTATGTGGACTGGTTATTTTATGTAATAGATAACGATCATGGTGCGTTTGGCACTCTGGACAAGTCCAGTCTCTGAGATTAAGCGGCATGGATTCATGTACAAACCCGCAACTAGAGCAACGTTTTGAGCTAGGAAAGAAGCGGTCTATCTCTGCGATAGTGCGTCCAGCCCATTCCGCTTTGTACTTCAATTGACGGACAAACTCGCCCCATGAAGCGTCAGCGATATACTTAGCTAGTTTTGGATTTCGGATCATGTTCTTCACTTGGAGCGACTCAACACAGATGATTTGGCTTTCATCTATTAGTCTGCGAGATAACTTGTGCAAGTTATCTAATCGACAATCGGCTATTTTTGCATGTAGCCTAGCGACTTTCTGACGCATCTTGTCGCGGTTCTTGCTGCCTTTCTTTTTCTTGGCGAGCTTTCGCTGTAGATATGCCAGTTTCTTTTCGTAGCATTTGGTGTAGCGAGGATTATCGACTTTCTCACCGCTATCAGTGATGAACAGGTTATTTAAACCTAAATCAATGCCAACCGTTTTAGCGGTTATTGGCATTGATTTAGGTTCAAACTCACATAGCATCGACACATAGTATCGACCTGCTTTGTCTTTTGAAATAGTGATTGAACTAGGTTCGCTTGGTAGTTCACGCGACCAACGAATATCTAAAGGTTGCTTTGACTTAGCAATGAATAATTGCCCGTCTTTATAGTTAAACGCAGCTTTGGTTAGACGAATGGATTGCTTATGATGTTTCGATTTGAACTTAGGGTACTTGGTGCGCTTCTCCCAGAAGTTTTTGAATGCCTCTTGTTGATCGCGTAGGCATTGTTGAAATATCACGCTAGATACTTCTTTCAACCACTCAAACTCAGCTTTTAAAGGCACTAAACGCTTTTCCAACACTGAGTGAGCAATAGATTCACCACGCTCATAGTACGCATCGGTGCGGAACTTTAGCGAGTTATTCCAGACAAAACGAGCACAACCAAACGACTTTGCCAGTAGTTCGGTTTGTTGTTCGGTTGGATAGAATCTTTCTTTGTATGCTCGCTTCATATGAAATAGTTTACAGAAAATGGTTGGTTCTGTAAATACCGCTTCGCGGTATGCGCTTGTATCCCCGCCCTTGGAGCGGGCGAGGCTTTACGCGCTAAAACGGTAAACTGGCTGTAAAGAATCGAGTGCAAGCTATAGCGTGGGCAAACCAGAACCTAATTTCATAACATGCCAATATTAATATTTTTGAGGTCAGCTCCAATAAAGCATACGGATTGTTGCTGAATTTTCGACATTACCTGTGCTAGAGTTGCCCTCAGAAATGTTCAGCGCACTAAGCTGATTCGATAATTATTAAAGATATAGGGTTTTTACCATGATTAAAAAGTGCCTTTTCCCGGCGGCTGGCTACGGTACACGTTTCTTACCTGCAACTAAATCGATGCCAAAAGAGATGATGCCTGTTGTGAGCAAACCACTCATAGAATATGGCGTTGAAGAAGCCATTGAAGCAGGCATGGACGGCATGTGTATCGTAACAGGCCGTGGTAAGCACTCGATCATGGACCACTTCGACAAAAACTACGAACTTGAGCACCAAATCAGTGGCACTAATAAAGAAGAACTGCTGTATAACATTCGTGAAACGATTGAAGCGGCAAACTTCACCTACATTCGTCAGCGTGAAATGAAGGGCTTAGGTCACGCTATCTTAACTGGTCGTGAGCTTGTTGGTGATGAACCGTTTGCTGTGGTACTGGCTGATGACTTATGCGTGAACGAGCAGCAGGGTGTACTTGCGCAGATGGTCGCACTTTACAAACAGTTCCGTTGTTCAATTGTTGCGGTACAAGAAGTGCCAGAAGACGAAACACACAAATACGGTGTGATCTCAGGTGAAATGATTAAAGATGACCTTTACCGCGTGGATGACATGGTAGAGAAACCAGAGCAAGGCACCGCTCCAAGTAACCTAGCCATCATTGGTCGCTACATTCTGACCCCAGATATCTTCGAGCTGATTGAGAATACTGAACCTGGCAAAGGCGGCGAGATTCAAATCACCGATGCGCTACTAAAACAGGCTCAATCAGGCTGTGTACTTGCCTACAAATTCAAAGGTAAACGCTTCGACTGTGGTAGCATTGAAGGCTATATCGAAGCAACAAACTTCTGCTACGAAAACCTATACAAAAAAGACGAGCAAAAAGTTGAGTTAGATAAACACTCAACCAAGAAAGAAGCTTAATCGCATCCTGCTTTAAATGTATTTTGAAGGCAGCTCAATCGAGCTGCCTTTTTGTACTGTTTTTTTATCCAGTAAAACTTTGCACAAAACTCACACTATGTAATACTTTAGCCACTGAAAACTACATGGTTGCCCGAAATGGATAAAATTGAAGTAAGGGGTGCTCGCACGCACAACCTCAAAGATATAAACCTAACAATCCCAAGAGATAAGCTAATTGTGATTACGGGTTTGTCTGGATCTGGTAAGTCTTCACTGGCTTTCGACACCCTCTATGCAGAAGGTCAACGCCGCTACGTTGAGTCACTGTCTGCCTACGCTCGTCAATTTTTATCCCTGATGGAAAAACCCGATGTTGACCACATTGAAGGCCTGTCTCCAGCGATCTCTATCGAGCAAAAGTCAACATCTCATAACCCGCGTTCAACCGTCGGTACAATTACCGAAGTCTATGATTACCTGAGACTCTTGTATGCTCGTGTTGGTGAACCTCGTTGTCCAGATCACCACATCCCTCTTGCTGCGCAAACCATCAGCCAAATGGTGGACAAGGTACTAGAGCTGCCAGAGGGCTCGAAGATGATGCTGCTGGCACCTATCGTTAAAGAGCGTAAGGGTGAGCATGTTAAGACACTGCAAAACCTTGCGGCTCAAGGCTTTATTAGAGCAAGGATCGACGGAGAGACTTGTGATCTTTCCGATCCACCAGCACTAGAACTGCATAAGAAACACACGATTGAAGTGGTAGTGGATCGCTTTAAGGTTCGCCCTGATCTTCAACAACGACTCGCTGAGTCTTTTGAGACGACTCTAGAGCTATCTGGCGGTATCGCTGTTGTCGATTGGATGGACGATAACGATCAAGAAGAGATCGTATTTTCGGCTAACTTCGCTTGCCCGAAATGTGGTTACAGCATGCAAGAGCTTGAACCACGACTGTTCTCTTTCAATAACCCTGCCGGTGCCTGTGGTACCTGTGATGGCCTAGGTGTACAGCAATACTTCGACCCAAGCCGCATTATTGTTGACGACAACCTAAGTATTGCAGACGGTGCCATCAAAGGTTGGGATCAAAAGAACTATTACTACTTCCAAATGCTCACCTCGCTAGCTGAGCACTACGGATTTGATCTATTTTCCCCGTTCAGCTCTTTACCAAAGAAAACTCAAGACATCATCTTGAAAGGCTCAGGTCGAACAGAGGTTGAATTTAAGTACATCAATGATCGTGGCGATATTCGAGTTAAGCGTCACCCGTTTGAAGGTATTCTGAATACGTTAGAGAGACGCTACCGTGATACGGAGTCAAACTCGGTTCGTGAAGATCTAGCGAAATACATCTCAACCAAGTCATGTTCTAGCTGTGGTGGCACTCGTCTAAGACTCGAAGCACGTAATGTATTTATTGGTGATACTACCCTACCGCAAATTGTCGAGCTGAGTATTGCTGATGCATTGGCATTCTTCCAAAATCTACAATTAAACGGTCAGCGCGCCCAAATTGCTGAAAAGGTAATGAAAGAGATCAACGACCGCCTGCACTTCCTGGTCAACGTTGGCTTGAACTACCTCAACCTATCACGCAGCGCAGAGACACTTTCGGGTGGTGAAGCGCAACGAATCCGACTTGCAAGCCAAATTGGTGCAGGTCTGGTTGGCGTTATGTATGTTCTAGATGAACCTTCCATTGGTCTCCACCAGCGCGACAATGAGCGACTACTACAGACTCTCGTACACCTTCGCGATCTTGGTAACACGGTATTGGTGGTAGAGCATGATGAAGATGCGATTCGTTGCGCCGATCACGTGATTGATATTGGTCCGGGCGCTGGTGTTCATGGTGGTAATGTTGTAGCCGAAGGCACCATGCAAGAGATCATCGACAATCCAAACTCTTTAACTGGTCAGTACCTCAGTGGCGTAAAAGAAATTGCCGTACCAAAAGAGCGTACTCCAATCGACAAAAAGAAAGTGGTTGAGCTAATTGGTGCGACAGGCAACAACCTTAAAGAGGTGACAGCCACAATTCCTGTCGGTCTGTTCAGCTGTATTACAGGCGTGTCAGGTTCAGGCAAATCAACTCTAATTAACGATACCTTCTTTAAGATCGCCCACACGCAACTTAACGGTGCAACCACGGCAGTACCAGCGCCATATAAGAAGATAAAAGGCTTAGAGCATTTCGATAAGGTTATCGATATCGACCAAAGCCCAATTGGACGCACCCCGCGCTCTAACCCTGCAACCTATACTGGTATCTTCACACCGATTCGTGAACTGTTTTCGGGTACACAAGAAGCGCGTTCTCGTGGTTACAAGCCGGGCCGCTTTAGCTTCAACGTTCGAGGTGGACGCTGTGAAGCCTGTCAGGGTGATGGGGTTATTAAAGTCGAAATGCACTTCTTACCAGATGTATACGTTCCTTGTGATGTATGTAAAGGGAAACGCTATAACCGTGAAACGTTGGAAGTACGCTACAAAGGCAAGACCATCGATGAAGTGTTAGAGATGACGGTCGAAGATGCTCGCGAATTCTTTAACCCAGTTCCAGTGATCGCACGCAAGCTCCAAACATTAATGGACGTGGGCTTGTCATATATTCGACTCGGACAAGCCGCGACAACGCTGTCTGGTGGTGAAGCGCAGCGTGTTAAACTGGCTCGTGAACTATCTAAACGTGATACTGGTAAGACTCTTTATATCCTAGATGAGCCAACCACAGGCCTACACTTCCACGATATCCAACAGCTATTGACCGTTCTACACCGTCTGCGTGACCACGGAAACACCGTCGTAGTCATCGAACACAACTTGGATGTGATTAAAACCGCAGACTGGATCATCGATCTTGGCCCAGAGGGTGGCCAAGGTGGCGGTGAAATTATTGCCGCTGGTACACCAGAAGATGTGGCATTAGTCGAAGGTTCTCACACCGCTCGTTTTCTTAAGCCTATGTTAACTATGAAATAGGTCTACAATAGCACTCAGCGAATAAGGCGAAAAGTGTTACAGTATCGGGGCTTGTTCTAGTTGAACAAGCCCCGTTTTTATAAGGTTAAGGATCTATGGCGACAATACACACCAGTGGTACACAGCTTGAGGCTCAAGTGACTCAACTTCCGCTCAATAAGCCCTTTTTGGTTTCTTTGGCTGTTGTCTTTCTCATCGCTATGCACTTTTTTATGCCCAACCCTGGTGGTTCAGGCCTAGCGCTCTCCTTCAACCCAACCACATGGCTTGCCTTGAGCTTTACTCTGGCAATTGGCTTTTATCAAATGGCCAATAACCGTGTCATCAAATACTCAAAGCTCACTATTGGACTTCTGATTAGCTGCATAATTCTTACCCTGCCAGTTTTATACAGTAATGCTGCACTTTCCGGAGCTTCAGGTCGCTTACTTGGACTATGGGCTGGTTTCGCGTTGTTTGTTCTTCTTCAGCAGTTCAAATTCAGTAACAAACACAAGCAGCGCTTACTGTGGTTCATTGTACTTGCCGTGATGCTTCAAGCTCTGTTTGGTTACTTCCAGTACTTTTTCTTAGAAGCGGGCAATATGTTTGGTTACAACACCAAAGCCAACCGTCCTTATGGTATTTTTCAACAACCAAATGTGATGGCAAGTTTTCTCGCAACTGGGTTTGTACTTTCTGCTTATCTACTGGCAAGACAACCAACCAAGTACAACCTCAAACTGAGTGAATCATTTCTGCTCTATCTTATGCCAGCAATCACAGTACCACTGCTGATCATCATCGCATCCAGAACGGGTTGGCTAGCCAGCGTGTTAAGCTTTGTCCTTATCCTGCCATACCTTTACAAGTTTTCGACCAAGAAACGTTTTTACGGCTGGTGTGGTTCTGTCGTACTTGGGCTGATTGCCGGTTTCGCTATCATCAACTTACAAGCAGCGGATAGCTTAGCCAGCAAGCGTACACACTTAGAAAGCCCTCGAGCTTATACTTTTCCGCAAGCCCTCGACATGATGGTGGAAAAGCCATTTTCTGGTTACGGCTACGGTAAGTTTGAGTCTGAATATACGCTCTATACAGCACGCCAACATCAACTTAATCCCAATTATCACCCTGGCCTTCCAGCGATGGACCATCCACACAATGAGTTGTTATTTTGGGGCGTCGAAGGCGGTATCGTGCCTATTATCGGTATTCTGCTTGCAGCGGCTTTAGTCGCAGGTCGGATAACCACTGCAATAAAAGGAACGCGGCTCGCATTGTTCGCGTTGTTTATTCCGATCGTTTTACACTCACAACTTGAGTATCCGTTTTACCACTCAGCGATTCACTGGATCACCTTTATCGTGCTCCTTTACTGGGTAGATCAACGCACTTCCCAGCATTACCAAAAGGGATTTAGCATTATCAGTAAGACGTTGTTTAGAGTAACGAGCTTGGTTGTGCCTATTCTTGTCAGCTTTTATATGTTAAGTGCCCTGCATACCAACTATGTACTGACCAAGTTTGAGAAGTCTCAGCCTAAAAATCCGGACATTCTAAAAGAGGTTTCGAACCCTGTAGTTTGGAAAGATCGTTACGATTGGGATATCTACAGTACTTATCTCAATATCGGACTCTATCAAGAAGATCCGAAGCTGATTCAGCCGTATATCGATTGGTCTTTGAATATCATCAAGTCGAAGCCTCGACCTGCGTTTTACAACAACCTGATCTTGGCTTACCAAGGCTTAGGGGACGAAAGCAAAGCAGAACAAATTCGCAGCGAAGCGCAATTCCTATTCCCTAATCGAGATTTTTCAACGGTGCAGTACCAGCGCCCATCACAGGTAAAATCATCGACCTCATCAGCGCACAGCAGCGCTCAATAGCAACGCAATAAAAAAGGCGAACGAGATGATTCGTTCGCCTTTTAAATCAATGAGTCACTCTGTTTACTTTAAAACATCCGCCAGAGCTTTCAAACACAAGGCAACATTCTCTTTGCGAGCACCATAACCCATTAAGCCAATTCGCCACGCTTTCCCGGCTAATGCGCCAAGACCTGCGCCAATCTCTAGGTTGTACTCTTCAAGCAGTCGTGTTCGAACCGCCGCTTCATCAATCCCTTCAGGGAAATACACCGCGTTCAATTGTGGTAGCCGACTTCCCTCTTCAACCACAAAGCTTAGACCCAGCGATTCAAGCCCAACCTTTAACTCACGATGCGCTGATTGATGACGCTCCCAAGCATTCTCTAACCCTTCATTGCGTAGAATCACTAAAGATTCATGCAGTGCGTACAGGCTATTTACCGGCGCAGTATGATGATAGCTACGCTTTCCTTCCCCACTCCAGTACCCCAGTACCAAGCTCTGATCTAAGAACCAACTCTGCACAGGCGATTGACGCGCTTTCATCTTCTCTACCGCTTTTTGCGAAAACGTCACTGGCGAAAGGCCCGGAACACAAGATAAACACTTCTGACTACCCGAATAGACGGCATCTAACTGCCATTCGTCCACCAGCAGCGGGACACCACCCAATGAAGTCACAGCATCCACGATGGTTAGTGCGTCAAAACGACGAGCAACCTGAGAAATCGCTTCCGCATCTGTAAGGGCGCCCGTTGATGTTTCTGCGTGAACAAACGCAACCGCGACCGCATCTGGGTGCTCAGTGAGTGCTTGCTCCACTTTATCGACCGATACAGGTCTCCCCCACTCATCGTCAACCAAAATAGCTTCGCCACCACAGCGAACTACGTTTTCACGCATTCGCTCACCAAATACACCATTACGGCACACAATCACTTTTTCGCCAGGTTCAATCAGATTGACGAAGCAGGTTTCCATACCTGCACTACCCGGTGCTGAGACCGCAATCGTAAACTCGTTTTCCGTTTGGAAGGCGTACTTTAGTAGCTGTTTCACTTCATCCATCATATTGATAAACAGAGGATCTAAGTGACCGATAGTAGGACGACTCAGCGCCTGTAGCACTCGCGGGGAAATATCAGAAGGCCCAGGTCCCATTAACGTGCGATGAGGAGGAAAGAAGCTTTCAGCGATTGAGATTGTGTGCAGGTTCGACATAATTATCCTTTATGTTTATGACATCAACCTTCCACACTAAAGCAAATCTACAACCTCAGCAATTAGTCGAAAGTCTCGAGGTCAAACCACTGTCACAGAATTGTTAAATTTATTTTCACTTTATCTTGAGTTATCGATTGACATTCTTACCGCAAACACGTTCAATAAATCAGCTATCAAGCAGAAGAGGAGCACTGCCCAGGTAGATGTTTTGTGGAACCACATTTCCAATACAGAGCATTCAGGGGGAGCAGTGCCGAGGTAACTGAAACATGTCGGGTTTCTGTTATCGGTTAATTGGGCTGAATCCCATTAACTGTCATCATTCCAATATGATGAGGAGCTTCTGAGGTTTACAATTCAAATACACACCTCTCTTTTTGCTCTAAACCCTCTCTTCAAAACATTGGACGTTGGATTACCAACAGTAATTTTTATTTTAGGAAGTCGGGAGATTTATCGTGAGCGCATCTAATGTAGCTGGTTCTTTTAATGTCGCCAAATTCGGTGGGACAAGCGTTGCTAACTTTGAAGCAATGAGTCACTGTGCAGCCATTATTGAGAATAACCCAAATACCAAGCTTGTTGTCAGCAGTGCGTGTTCAGGCGTCACCAATCTTTTAGTTGAACTGGCAAACGGTGTACAAGACCAAGCCCGCCGCCAAGAGCTAATGAGTCAACTAACCGATATTCATCACGCGATTTTAGATCAACTCGCAGAGCCTATGAGTGTCGAGAAAGAGATCCATGCGATTTTGGACAACGTTGCCAGTGCTGCAGAAGCTGCATCTTTTCAGTCCAGTGCCAAGTTAACTGACCATCTAGTGGCGTGTGGTGAGCTAATGTCGACCCACCTTTTTGCGCAAATTCTTCGAGAGCGTGGCGTATCTGCAGTCAGATTTGATATTAGAGAAGTGTTGCGTACCAATGACGCTTACGGCAAAGCAGAACCTCAACTGGAGCAGATCTCTCAGCTTGCTCAAGAGAAACTGATTCCTTTATGCCAAGAGTACGTCGTCATCACTCAAGGCTTTATTGGTGCGGACGATGAAGGCAATACAACCACACTCGGTCGTGGCGGAAGCGACTATTCAGCAGCACTCATTGCAGAGTCAGTATTAGCTTCTGGTCTAGAGATTTGGACTGATGTCCCGGGGATCTACACCACAGATCCTCGTATCGCCCCTAAAGCTTCACCAATTCCAGAGATCAGCTTCAGTGAAGCCTCTGAGATGGCGAACTTTGGCGCGAAGATCTTGCACCCTTCTACATTGGTGCCAGCGCTACGTCATAAAATTCCTGTCTTTGTCGGCTCTTCTAAAGAACCTGAAAAAGGCGGTACTTGGATTCGTCAACAAGTTGAGAGCTCGCCACTGTTCAGAGCACTTGCCCTGCGTTGTAACCAAACTATGGTCACACTGCGCAGTGCGAACATGTTCCATGCATACGGCTTCCTAGCAAAAGTATTTGAAATCCTTGCTAAGCATAAGATCTCTGTCGATCTTATTACAACGTCAGAGATCAGTGTCTCTCTGACGCTGGATCAGACAGACACTTCTGGTGGAGCTCCAGAACTGCCTGAAGTCGTGCGCAAAGAGCTTGAAGAGCTATGTACAGTAGAAGTTGAACACAACCTATGCCTTGTGGCACTTATCGGTAACAATATGAGTGAGAGCAAAGGCTATGCAAAACAGGTCTTCAGCACTCTTGAAGACTTCAACTTACGCATGATCTGCTACGGCGCAAGCCCACACAACCTTTGTTTCTTAGTGCATGAGTCCGTTTCTCGCTCGGCAATTCAGAAACTCCACCAAGAGTTATTTGAGCAAGAGTAATACATTCAAACAGATTTAAAAAAGGGTTGCGCAATGGCAACCCTTTTACTTTCTAGTCGATCTTAGTTAATGTTTGGACCTAACCACTTCTCTGCTTCCAGCGCATCCCAGCCCTTGCGATCAGCGTAGCTATCTACTTGATCTTGCTGAATCTGAGCAATTGCAAAGTAACGTGAATCAGGGTGAGAGAAATACCAACCCGATACTGATGCACCTGGCCACATCGCGTAACTGCTCGTCAAAGACATATCGATCGTCTCTTCCACTTTCAGTAGCTCCCACAATGAGCCTTTTTCAGTATGCTCAGGACATGCAGGATAACCCGGTGCTGGACGAATACCTTGATACTTCTCACGAATCAACTCATCATTCGATAGGTTTTCATCGGCTGAGTAGCCCCAGATATCTTTACGTACTTGCTCATGTAAGTACTCGGCAAATGCTTCAGCAAGTCGGTCAGCTACCGCTTGAATCATGATGGCGTTGTAGTCATCGCCCGCCGCTTTATATTCATCAGCAAGCTCACGCTCTCCAATGCCACCTGTTACGGCAAAGGCACCGATCCAATCTTTCTTACCTGACTCTTTTGGTGCAATGTAATCAGACAGACAGTAGTTAAAACCTCTTGGTTTTTCTGTTTGCTGACGTAGGTTATGAAGAACCTTAGCCACCTCAGTGCGTGATTCATCAGTATAAACTTCAATATCATCACCAACGCTTGCCGCAGGGAACAGCGCACACATACCACGAGCTTTAAGTAAGCCCTCACGTTCAACTCGATCAAGCAGGTCATTGGCGTCTTTGAATAGACGTTTTGCCTCTTCGCCTACTTCTTCATGTTCAAGAATGGCAGGGTATTTGCCCACTAGCGACCAAGTCATGAAGAACGGAGTCCAGTCAATGTAACGACGCAAAGTCGAAACATCAAAGTCATCATAAACATGCACACCCGGCTTAGCTGGAGCTGGCGGCGTATAGCTTTCCCAATCAATAGCCACTTTATTCGCTCGAGCTTGCTCTAACGTTACCGGCTTAGTGCGAGGCTTTTTACGGTTGTGCTGATCACGGACACGCTCATAATCCAAATCTAGCTTCTCAACAAACGCCGGGCGAAGCTCATCAGATAATAGAGACGTACATACCCCAACCGCTCGTGATGCGTTGTTCACATACACCACAGGGTTCTTGTAGTTCTGTTCAATCTTAACGGCAGTATGCGCCTTGGAAGTTGTTGCACCACCAATCAACAGTGGCAAATCGAAATCCAAACGTTCCATCTCTTTAGCGACATGCACCATCTCATCGAGTGATGGAGTAATTAGGCCAGATAGGCCGATAATGTCGACATTCTCTTCTTTAGCGACTTTTAGGATCTGTTCGCAAGGAACCATCACTCCAAGGTCAATAATCTCGTAGTTATTACACTGCAGTACCACGCCCACAATGTTCTTGCCGATATCGTGAACATCGCCTTTTACGGTAGCGAGCAAAATCTTACCGTTTGAAGAACCAGCTTGCTTAGAAGCGTTAATGAAAGGCTCCAAGTGTGCAACGGCTTGCTTCATTACACGCGCTGACTTAACTACCTGAGGAAGGAACATCTTACCTTCACCAAACAGATCACCCACAACATTCATGCCATCCATCAAGGGACCTTCAATGACCTCTAATGGCTTACTGGCATTCAAACGAGCTTCTTCAGTATCTTCGACGATAAATTCAGTAATACCTTTGACAAGTGCATGCTCTAGGCGCTTCTCAACCGCCCAAGTACGCCACTCGAGTGCGGAAGCATCTTCCTCTTTACCAACACCTTTATTAGCGTATTCCGCAGCGATATCTAGTAATCTCTCAGTCGAGTCATCACGACGATTAAGAACAACATCTTCTACCGCTTCACGCAGTTTATCTGGGACGTTATCGTAAATTTCAAGCTGACCAGCATTAACGATACCCATGTCCATACCGTTCTTGAAACAGTGATACAGGAATACCGCGTGAATCGCTTCTCGAACGTAGTTGTTACCACGGAAAGAAAACGATACGTTAGAAACACCGCCTGAAATCATCGCATATGGAAGGTCGCGTTTGATGTCTGCTACCGCGTCAATGAAATCAACCGCGTAGTTGTTGTGCTCTTCAATACCGGTCGCAACAGCAAAGATGTTCGGGTCGAAGATAATATCTTCCGGTGGGAAACCAACTTCATCCACCAAGATATTGTATGCGTTAGTACAAATCTCTAGCTTACGCTGACGGGTTTCTGCTTGACCGACTTCGTCAAAAGCCATCACGATAACCGCAGCACCATAACGGCGAATCAGCTTAGCTTGCTCAACAAATTTCTCTTTACCTTCTTTTAAAGAGATGGAGTTAACGATGCCCTTGCCTTGAATACATTTCAGGCCCGCTTCGATGACTTCCCACTTCGAAGAGTCGACCATAATAGGCACTTTAGAGATCTCAGGTTCAGACGCACATAGATTTAAGAAACGCACCATACACGCCTCAGCATCTAGCATGCCTTCATCCATGTTGATATCGATGATTTGTGCGCCATTCTCAACTTGTTGACGAGCAACTTCCAGAGCCTCGTCATAAAGCTCTTCTTTAATTAGACGCTTGAATCGAGCAGAACCAGTAACGTTGGTACGCTCACCAACATTGACGAACAAGGTGTCTTTGTCGATGGTGAGGGGCTCTAACCCTGATAGGCGGCATGAAACAGCTAACTCAGGTAAAGCTCGCGGCTTAACGTTCTCGACCACATTAGCCATATGGCGAATATGTTCTGGAGTGGTGCCACAACAACCACCGATTAGGTTTAGGAAGCCGCTCTCCGCCCACTCTTTTACATGAGAGGCCATATCTTCAGGAGAGAGATCGTATTCACCAAATGCGTTAGGAAGACCAGCATTAGGGTGAACTGAAACAAAGGTTTCTGAAATGCGAGAAAGCTCATCGACATAAGGTCGCAGTTCATCAGGCCCAAGGGCACAGTTCAAGCCAAAGGACAGTGGGCGAACGTGACGCAATGAATTGTAGAAAGCTTCTGTTGTTTGACCGGAAAGCGTTCGACCTGATGCGTCTGTGATAGTACCTGAGATCATGACTGGAAGAGTAATCCCTAACTCCTCGAACACAGTATCAACGGCAAATGCACAAGCCTTAGCATTTAGAGTATCGAAAATGGTCTCAATCAGGATCAGATCAGAACCACCTTTAATCAGCGCTCGAGTTGATTCGGAGTAAGCCTCCACTAACTCATCAAAGCTAACATTTCGATAGCCAGGGTCATTTACATCAGGGGAAATCGAACAAGTACGGTTCGTTGGGCCAAGCACGCCAGCTACGTAACGAGGCTTGTTAGGTGTTTTTGCAGTCCACTCATCAGCAGCTTCACGCGCCAACTTAGCAGCAGCAAAGTTAATCTCTTCACTGAGGCTTTCCATATCATAGTCAGCCATCGCAATGGTAGTTGCGTTAAAGGTATTGGTTTCAAGGATGTCTGCGCCAGCTTCTAAGTAAGCCGAATGTATGTCCTTAATAAGCTGAGGTTGAGTAAGCACCAAAAGGTCGTTATTGCCTTTAAGATCACTATGCCAATTGGCAAAGCGCTCACCTCGATAGTCCTGCTCTTCCAGTTTATAATTCTGGATCATGGTGCCCATACCACCATCGATCAATAGAATTCGTTGCTCTAACTGAGCTTCGATCTGTTGCTTTACATTACTTCCCACAGTACAGCCTCATTCCTTTAATTATCACTCCATCCTATCACACATTAAAAAGGAGTCTAGACGTCTAAACGGAGAAATTGATAACTAATCTATGACAAAAAACCGTTTGCTATTTAAGCGATAGAGGACGAAAATTCATTTTCATATTTTGTTACATATCGGAAATCCAATGTCGGTCTACTACACACTTTGCTTTTTATCTGCAGCCGCTATGTTGATAGCGTTTGTAAACAGCAAGATAGGAAAGATGCAAACCACAATCGCTATTACTGCTGGTTCGATGATGCTTTCACTAATTATCCTGATTGCTGGTCAAAACGATTGGTTTCAGCTGTCTGAAATCGCTTCAGAGACAGTGGCGAGTATCAACTTCGAAGATTTTCTACTCAAAGGGATTTTAGGTTTCCTACTATTTGCAGGTGGGCTAGGGATTAAACTCCCTAACCTCAAAGATCAGAAATGGGAAATTACTGTGCTCGCGTTAGGAGCGACTCTATTTTCGACTTTTTTCATTGGGTTTGCGCTTTACGGATTTTGCCAAGTTATCGGCATTCAGTTTGATCTTATCTACTGCTTACTGTTTGGATCTCTTATCTCTCCGACTGACCCGATTGCAGTCTTAGCGATTGTTAAGAAACTCAATGCCCCAAAACGTATTTCAACCCAAATTGAAGGTGAGTCACTGTTCAATGATGGTTTCGGTCTGGTTATCTTTGTCACTCTGTTTACTATCGCATTTGGTAGCGAAGCTCCAACAGTGGGCAGCGTAACGATGCTATTTATTCAAGAAGCGATTGGTGGGATTGTTTATGGTTTCGTATTGGGGCTTATATTCCACTACTTAATCAGCAATACCGACGATCACTCTATGGAGTTGTTACTAACGATTGGTATCCCAACCGCCGGATACGCGTTTGCAGAAGTGCTTCATGTATCGGGCCCATTAGCTATGGTCGTATCAGGTATTATGATTGGCAACTGGACACGCTTTATCGGATTCTCAAAAGAGAGTGAAGATCACTTAGACCACTTCTGGGAGCTCATCGATGAGTTTCTAAATGGCGTGCTATTCCTACTGATCGGTATGTCGATGCTGCTTTTTGAATTCCATAAAGAAGACTGGATCTTAATGGCTTTCTCTGTACCGTTAGTACTAGGAGCGCGTTACCTCAGTGTATTTTTATCATACATTGGCTTTAAGCGCTTTAGAAGCTATAACCCGTGCTCAGTTAACATCCTCACGTGGGGTGGATTACGTGGTGGCTTAGCACTTGCAATGGCTCTATCTATCCCATCAGGTATCTGGGTCATCGAAGACAAACTGATTGATGTAAAAGAGATCATTCTAGTCATGACATACTCAGTTGTGGTGTTCTCAATCTTAATTCAAGGCTCAACGATTACACCAATGATTGAGAAAGCTAAACTCGCAGAAAAAGAGTTAAACAAATAACACTCCGACCCTACATAGAGGCTGCTCCTAAGTAGCCTCTATACCGTTGCTATCAAAATCTTCCCCTCCAGTCCAAACTAAGCTTTCGTAGATTGTGAGGTCGTTTATCGTTAGATGTAATTAACGATGTCAGCGACAAACGTGATACCAGATACTACTAACAAAATTCATGCTCCAAAGTCATTTACACATTGTCTGTAGTTGCATTTATTCAAATGGTCTTTAATCTGGAACAAATTAAGAAACTAAAACAGAGAATCATGTTAATTTTCAACTGTACTAAAGCAGCTAGTGATTTCTTCACCGTGACTCGAAAAGGAAGAGAGTTCTCACCAATAGCCCCTGCTCCATGCAAGTTAATAGCTGATGATACTGATTACTTGAAAGAAAATGATGGCAGTACTCCAAAAGAGCTCTGTGAGTGGTTGGTGCATGTAGTCCGAGTTCAACGTAAACCCATCATCTTCGCTATTGAGAAAGATACGCGGTATGTGATGACCTTCGTTGATCTTAAGAAGGGTGAATACCAACGGTTTCTAACCGACTTCATTGAGCGCATAGCTAACTTGGTTCAGTACTTCGGTGAAGATCTGATGATCATGAATAATGATACCTTTGAGCCTATTCTGAATAACTTCTTGGCCGCAAACAGCGAATACCGCTTCTTTAGTCGCTCGGACAGAAGCATGCAGTCGCATATAAACGAGATAGCCTGGTTCTTTAAGGATACTGCTGAAAATTCTGGGTGCTTGCCTGATACCGAGCAAGTGATGTGCTTTGATGCTGACATGAACAGCATGCTGAGACAGTATAAAGGGTTTAAGGACATGATCTATCCTGCGAATCAGATGCTGTTCCATTGGTTAAGAAACTACTGTGATTACGATGAGAAACAGATTAAGGATGTCTCTGAGCGTATACGTGAACTTAAGCGGGCTATGTCCGATGCGCCTATGCCCATAGAGATGAGTACAGATCACGAAGAGTGGGATCTACAGAAACAACCAGAATCGATACAAGATAACGTGATCGTGTTCCCTACCAAGCGATAAGAGTATCCGACCTGATATGATACCAATCACAGTAAATAGGTGATCAAAAATAGCGCAGGAAAAAGGCTTGAGAACAAGGCAGAATTTTTCGATAAGTAGTTATTCTACAATCAAAAATTCTAACGCAGTTATCGAGCATTTTAGCAAGCTAGGGTGGGCAATTATTTACTACGATTGGTATGAACCGAAAAACAGGTTGGGAAAGTATAGAGGAATCGTTGAATAGGGAAATGGGGAAGTGTTGTATGGGTAGTTTGAATTTATTGAACGATAGCTATGAAAAAGCCCCAGTCTTTCGACTAGAGCCTTGGATATGGCAGGGGTGGAGAGATTCGAACTCCCAACACGCGGATTTGGAATCCGCTGCTCTGCCAATTGGAGCTACACCCCTAAAATTTCAATACTGTAGATTCGAAAAAACCTCACACTGGGCGAGGCTCTCGAATAAGTGGCGGAGTGGACGGGACTCGAACCCGCGACCCCCGGCGTGACAGGCCGGTATTCTAACCAACTGAACTACCACTCCGCAGTGGCTTACTTGCTTTAAGCAAGTGTCCATAATTTAAAGCCTGGCGATGTCCTACTCTCACATGGGGAAGCCCCACACTACCATCGGCGCTATTGCGTTTCACTTCTGAGTTCGGCATGGAATCAGGTGGGTCCACAACGCTATGGTCGCCAAGCAAATTCTTTCTTCTCTGATTTTCTTTCAGAAAAGTAATCTGGAAAGCTGTTTCTTGTTCTCTTCAAACTCATTCAAGCGTTTGTATATCTTGAGTCCATCAAAACCCCTTGGGTGTTGTATGGTTAAGCCTCACGGGCAATTAGTACAGGTTAGCTCAACGCCTCACAGCGCTTACACACCCTGCCTATCAACGTTCTAGTCTTGAACAACCCTTTAGGACGCTTAAAGCGCCAGGGAAGACTCATCTCAGGGCTCGCTTCCCGCTTAGATGCTTTCAGCGGTTATCGATTCCGAACTTAGCTACCGGGCAATGCCATTGGCATGACAACCCGAACACCAGAGGTTCGTCCACTCCGGTCCTCTCGTACTAGGAGCAGCCCCCTTCAATCTTCCAACGCCCACGGCAGATAGGGACCGAACTGTCTCACGACGTTCTAAACCCAGCTCGCGTACCACTTTAAATGGCGAACAGCCATACCCTTGGGACCGACTTCAGCCCCAGGATGTGATGAGCCGACATCGAGGTGCCAAACACCGCCGTCGATATGAACTCTTGGGCGGTATCAGCCTGTTATCCCCGGAGTACCTTTTATCCGTTGAGCGATGGCCCTTCCATTCAGAACCACCGGATCACTATGACCTGCTTTCGCACCTGCTCGAATTGTCATTCTCGCAGTCAAGCGGGCTTATGCCATTGCACTAACCTCACGATGTCCAACCGTGATTAGCCCACCTTCGTGCTCCTCCGTTACTCTTTGGGAGGAGACCGCCCCAGTCAAACTACCCACCAGGCACTGTCCGTAATCCCGATTCAGGGACCAACGTTAGAACATCAACACTACAAGGGTGGTATTTCAAGGACGACTCCACCACATCTAGCGACGCGGTTTCAAAGTCTCCCACCTATCCTACACATGTAGGGTCAATGTTCAGTGCCAAGCTGTAGTAAAGGTTCACGGGGTCTTTCCGTCTAGCCGCGGGTACACTGCATCTTCACAGCGATTTCAATTTCACTGAGTCTCGGGTGGAGACAGCGTGGCCATCATTACGCCATTCGTGCAGGTCGGAACTTACCCGACAAGGAATTTCGCTACCTTAGGACCGTTATAGTTACGGCCGCCGTTTACCGGGGCTTCGATCAAGAGCTTCGACCGAAGTCTAACCCCATCAATTAACCTTCCGGCACCGGGCAGGCGTCACACCGTATACGTCATCTTACGATTTTGCACAGTGCTGTGTTTTTAATAAACAGTTGCAGCCACCTGGTATCTGCGACTCTCGTCAGCTCCATCCGCGAGGGACTTCACCGATAAGAGCGTACCTTCTCCCGAAGTTACGGTACCATTTTGCCTAGTTCCTTCACCCGAGTTCTCTCAAGCGCCTTGGTATTCTCTACCCGACCACCTGTGTCGGTTTGGGGTACGATTCCTTACAATCTGAAGCTTAGAGGCTTTTCCTGGAAGCATGGCATCAATGACTTCACCACCGTAGTGGCTCGACATCGTATCTCAGCGTTAAGAAAGTCCGGATTTACCTAAACCTTCCGCCTACGTACTTGAACCTGGACAACCGTCGCCAGGCCCACCTAGCCTTCTCCGTCCCCCCATCGCAATTGTAAGAAGTACGGGAATATTAACCCGTTTCCCATCGACTACGCCTTTCGGCCTCGCCTTAGGGGTCGACTTACCCTGCCCCGATTAACGTTGGACAGGAACCCTTGGTCTTCCGGCGAGGGAGTTTTTCACTCCCTTTATCGTTACTCATGTCAGCATTCGCACTTCTGATACCTCCAGCAGCCCTTACAGACCACCTTCAACGGCTTACAGAACGCTCCCCTACCCCGCACACTAAAGTGTGCAGCCGCAGCTTCGGTGTATAGCTTAGCCCCGTTACATCTTCCGCGCAGGCCGACTCGACCAGTGAGCTATTACGCTTTCTTTAAATGATGGCTGCTTCTAAGCCAACATCCTGGCTGTCTGAGCCTTCCCACATCGTTTCCCACTTAGCTATACTTTGGGACCTTAGCTGGCGGTCTGGGTTGTTTCCCTCTCCACGACGGACGTTAGCACCCGCCGTGTGTCTCCCGGATAGTACTTACTGGTATTCGGAGTTTGCAAAGGGTTGGTAAGTCGGGATGACCCCCTAGCCTTAACAGTGCTCTACCCCCAGTAGTATTCGTCCGAGGCGCTACCTAAATAGCTTTCGGGGAGAACCAGCTATCTCCAGGTTTGATTGGCCTTTCACCCCTAGCCACAAGTCATCCGCTAATTTTTCAACATTAGTCGGTTCGGTCCTCCAGTTGATGTTACTCAACCTTCAACCTGCCCATGGCTAGATCACCTGGTTTCGGGTCTATATCCAGAGACTGAACGCCCAGTTAAGACTCGGTTTCCCTACGGCTCCCCTAAACGGTTAACCTTGCCACTGAATATAAGTCGCTGACCCATTATACAAAAGGTACGCAGTCACACCACGAAGGTGCTCCTACTGCTTGTACGTACACGGTTTCAGGTTCTATTTCACTCCCCTCACAGGGGTTCTTTTCGCCTTTCCCTCACGGTACTGGTTCACTATCGGTCAGTCAGTAGTATTTAGCCTTGGAGGATGGTCCCCCCATATTCAGACAGGATATCACGTGTCCCGCCCTACTCGATTTCACTGATTATGATGTGTCGGTTACGGGGCTATCACCCTTTATTGCGGCACTTTCCAGAGCCTTCACCTGCATCATTAAAAGCTTAAGGGCTAATCCAATTTCGCTCGCCGCTACTTTCGGAATCTCGGTTGATTTCTCTTCCTCGGGGTACTTAGATGTTTCAGTTCCCCCGGTTTGCCTCTTGTTGCTATGTATTCACAACAAGATACTTA
The DNA here is from genome assembly GCF_024347575.1 of Vibrio pelagius. NCBI lineage: Bacteria > Pseudomonadati > Pseudomonadota > Gammaproteobacteria > Vibrionales > Vibrionaceae > Vibrio > Vibrio pelagius. The sequence goes on along the minus strand of NZ_AP025503.1, from coordinate 335,236 downwards.
CTTATGTAAGTGGGTTTCCCCATTCGGAAATCCCAGACTCAAAAGGTTTTTACTACCTAATCTGGGCTTATCGCAAGTTAATACGTCCTTCATCGCCTCTGACTGCCAAGGCATCCACCGTGTACGCTTAGTCACTTAACCATACAACCCGAAGAGGTCTTTATGTATGGTAAACAACCAAGGTTTTTGGTTGTAACAAGAAGGGTTAGTTCTTATTACGTGTTTGCCGGACTCAATGGTGAATCAATGTAAACATTGATTCGAATACAAGACACTTGAATGTGTTTGTGTTGTGTTTACTGTTCTTAATAAATAAGAACAGATAAACATTGAGAACTTTTAATTTGATTTAAATAACTTTGTTATTTAAATCAGTCAGCTTTCCAAATTGTTAAAGAGCAGATTTCTTAATGAAACCATGTTTAAAAGCACTATCGCTAATGCGCTTAAAGATGGTGGAGCTAAGCAGGATCGAACTGCTGACCTCCTGCGTGCAAGGCAGGCGCTCTCCCAGCTGAGCTATAGCCCCAACGAAATCGATATTGACCGCTATCTCTGGGAAAAGATAGTGGTGGGTCTGAGTGGACTTGAACCACCGACCTCCCGCTTATCAGGCGAGCGCTCTAACCAGCTGAGCTACAGACCCAATATCGTCTCTTAACTTTCTAAACCGTATCAATCTGTGTGGACACTTATCGTGAATATCTTCGTATAAGGAGGTGATCCAGCCCCAGGTTCCCCTAGGGCTACCTTGTTACGACTTCACCCCAGTCATGAACCACAAAGTGGTGAGCGTCCTCCCGAAGGTTAAACTACCCACTTCTTTTGCAGCCCACTCCCATGGTGTGACGGGCGGTGTGTACAAGGCCCGGGAACGTATTCACCGTAGCATTCTGATCTACGATTACTAGCGATTCCGACTTCATGGAGTCGAGTTGCAGACTCCAATCCGGACTACGACGCACTTTTTGGGATTCGCTCACTCTCGCGAGTTGGCTGCCCTCTGTATGCGCCATTGTAGCACGTGTGTAGCCCTACTCGTAAGGGCCATGATGACTTGACGTCGTCCCCACCTTCCTCCGGTTTATCACCGGCAGTCTCCCTGGAGTTCCCGACATGACTCGCTGGCAAACAAGGATAAGGGTTGCGCTCGTTGCGGGACTTAACCCAACATTTCACAACACGAGCTGACGACAGCCATGCAGCACCTGTCTCAGAGTTCCCGAAGGCACCAATCCATCTCTGGAAAGTTCTCTGGATGTCAAGAGTAGGTAAGGTTCTTCGCGTTGCATCGAATTAAACCACATGCTCCACCGCTTGTGCGGGCCCCCGTCAATTCATTTGAGTTTTAATCTTGCGACCGTACTCCCCAGGCGGTCTACTTAACGCGTTAGCTCCGAAAGCCACGGCTCAAGGCCACAACCTCCAAGTAGACATCGTTTACGGCGTGGACTACCAGGGTATCTAATCCTGTTTGCTCCCCACGCTTTCGCATCTGAGTGTCAGTATCTGTCCAGGGGGCCGCCTTCGCCACTGGTATTCCTTCAGATCTCTACGCATTTCACCGCTACACCTGAAATTCTACCCCCCTCTACAGTACTCTAGTTTGCCAGTTTCAAATGCAGTTCCGAGGTTGAGCCCCGGGCTTTCACATCTGACTTAACAAACCACCTGCATGCGCTTTACGCCCAGTAATTCCGATTAACGCTCGCACCCTCCGTATTACCGCGGCTGCTGGCACGGAGTTAGCCGGTGCTTCTTCTGCAGCTAACGTCAAGAAATGCCGCTATTAACGACACCCCCTTCCTCACTGCTGAAAGTACTTTACAACCCGAAGGCCTTCTTCATACACGCGGCATGGCTGCATCAGGCTTGCGCCCATTGTGCAATATTCCCCACTGCTGCCTCCCGTAGGAGTCTGGACCGTGTCTCAGTTCCAGTGTGGCTGATCATCCTCTCAGACCAGCTAGGGATCGTCGCCTTGGTGAGCCATTACCTCACCAACTAGCTAATCCCACCTAGGCATATCTTGACGCGAGAGGCCCGAAGGTCCCCCTCTTTGGCCCGTAGGCATCATGCGGTATTAGCCATCGTTTCCAATGGTTATCCCCCACATCAAGGCAATTTCCTAGGCATTACTCACCCGTCCGCCGCTCGACGCCGTTATCGTTCCCCGAAGGTTCAGATAACTCGTTTCCGCTCGACTTGCATGTGTTAGGCCTGCCGCCAGCGTTCAATCTGAGCCATGATCAAACTCTTCAATTTAAGATTTTGTCGACTCAATGAATACTGATTCTATCTAACGATAGTGAATTGACTGTGCTAAGACCGAAGTCTTAATTGGTCACTCAGTTCATTGAAATCATTTTGATTCCGAAGAATCTGTTTGCCTTTGCTTTTAAAAGCGAAAACAAACTTAGTGATATTCATCAACGAGTGCCCACACAGATTGATAGGTTTAAATTGTTAAAGAGCTTTGCTATCAACGCCTTAGCGTTGAAGCGGATGCGTATAATACGCGATTGACTCTGTAAGTCAACATAAAACTCTAAGTTTTTTACTTAAAATCCTATGTTGACTCGTCTCATCGAGACAAGTCGAAATTAAAGCCTGGCGATGTCCTACTCTCACATGGGGAAGCCCCACACTACCATCGGCGCTATTGCGTTTCACTTCTGAGTTCGGCATGGAATCAGGTGGGTCCACAACGCTATGGTCGCCAAGCAAATTCTTTCTTCTCTGATTTTCTTTCAGAAAAGTAATCTGGAAAGCTGTTTCTTGTTCTCTTCAAACTCATTCAAGCGTTTGTATGTCTTGAGTCCATCAAAACCCCTTGGGTGTTGTATGGTTAAGCCTCACGGGCAATTAGTACAGGTTAGCTCAACGCCTCACAGCGCTTACACACCCTGCCTATCAACGTTCTAGTCTTGAACAACCCTTTAGGACGCTTAAAGCGCCAGGGAAGACTCATCTCAGGGCTCGCTTCCCGCTTAGATGCTTTCAGCGGTTATCGATTCCGAACTTAGCTACCGGGCAATGCCATTGGCATGACAACCCGAACACCAGAGGTTCGTCCACTCCGGTCCTCTCGTACTAGGAGCAGCCCCCTTCAATCTTCCAACGCCCACGGCAGATAGGGACCGAACTGTCTCACGACGTTCTAAACCCAGCTCGCGTACCACTTTAAATGGCGAACAGCCATACCCTTGGGACCGACTTCAGCCCCAGGATGTGATGAGCCGACATCGAGGTGCCAAACACCGCCGTCGATATGAACTCTTGGGCGGTATCAGCCTGTTATCCCCGGAGTACCTTTTATCCGTTGAGCGATGGCCCTTCCATTCAGAACCACCGGATCACTATGACCTGCTTTCGCACCTGCTCGAATTGTCATTCTCGCAGTCAAGCGGGCTTATGCCATTGCACTAACCTCACGATGTCCAACCGTGATTAGCCCACCTTCGTGCTCCTCCGTTACTCTTTGGGAGGAGACCGCCCCAGTCAAACTACCCACCAGGCACTGTCCGTAATCCCGATTCAGGGACCAACGTTAGAACATCAACACTACAAGGGTGGTATTTCAAGGACGACTCCACCACATCTAGCGACGCGGTTTCAAAGTCTCCCACCTATCCTACACATGTAGGGTCAATGTTCAGTGCCAAGCTGTAGTAAAGGTTCACGGGGTCTTTCCGTCTAGCCGCGGGTACACTGCATCTTCACAGCGATTTCAATTTCACTGAGTCTCGGGTGGAGACAGCGTGGCCATCATTACGCCATTCGTGCAGGTCGGAACTTACCCGACAAGGAATTTCGCTACCTTAGGACCGTTATAGTTACGGCCGCCGTTTACCGGGGCTTCGATCAAGAGCTTCGACCGAAGTCTAACCCCATCAATTAACCTTCCGGCACCGGGCAGGCGTCACACCGTATACGTCATCTTACGATTTTGCACAGTGCTGTGTTTTTAATAAACAGTTGCAGCCACCTGGTATCTGCGACTCTCGTCAGCTCCATCCGCGAGGGACTTCACCGATAAGAGCGTACCTTCTCCCGAAGTTACGGTACCATTTTGCCTAGTTCCTTCACCCGAGTTCTCTCAAGCGCCTTGGTATTCTCTACCCGACCACCTGTGTCGGTTTGGGGTACGATTCCTTACAATCTGAAGCTTAGAGGCTTTTCCTGGAAGCATGGCATCAATGACTTCACCACCGTAGTGGCTCGACATCGTATCTCAGCGTTAAGAAAGTCCGGATTTACCTAAACCTTCCGCCTACGTACTTGAACCTGGACAACCGTCGCCAGGCCCACCTAGCCTTCTCCGTCCCCCCATCGCAATTGTAAGAAGTACGGGAATATTAACCCGTTTCCCATCGACTACGCCTTTCGGCCTCGCCTTAGGGGTCGACTTACCCTGCCCCGATTAACGTTGGACAGGAACCCTTGGTCTTCCGGCGAGGGAGTTTTTCACTCCCTTTATCGTTACTCATGTCAGCATTCGCACTTCTGATACCTCCAGCAGCCCTTACAGACCACCTTCAACGGCTTACAGAACGCTCCCCTACCCCGCACACTAAAGTGTGCAGCCGCAGCTTCGGTGTATAGCTTAGCCCCGTTACATCTTCCGCGCAGGCCGACTCGACCAGTGAGCTATTACGCTTTCTTTAAATGATGGCTGCTTCTAAGCCAACATCCTGGCTGTCTGAGCCTTCCCACATCGTTTCCCACTTAGCTATACTTTGGGACCTTAGCTGGCGGTCTGGGTTGTTTCCCTCTCCACGACGGACGTTAGCACCCGCCGTGTGTCTCCCGGATAGTACTTACTGGTATTCGGAGTTTGCAAAGGGTTGGTAAGTCGGGATGACCCCCTAGCCTTAACAGTGCTCTACCCCCAGTAGTATTCGTCCGAGGCGCTACCTAAATAGCTTTCGGGGAGAACCAGCTATCTCCAGGTTTGATTGGCCTTTCACCCCTAGCCACAAGTCATCCGCTAATTTTTCAACATTAGTCGGTTCGGTCCTCCAGTTGATGTTACTCAACCTTCAACCTGCCCATGGCTAGATCACCTGGTTTCGGGTCTATATCCAGAGACTGAACGCCCAGTTAAGACTCGGTTTCCCTACGGCTCCCCTAAACGGTTAACCTTGCCACTGAATATAAGTCGCTGACCCATTATACAAAAGGTACGCAGTCACACCACGAAGGTGCTCCTACTGCTTGTACGTACACGGTTTCAGGTTCTATTTCACTCCCCTCACAGGGGTTCTTTTCGCCTTTCCCTCACGGTACTGGTTCACTATCGGTCAGTCAGTAGTATTTAGCCTTGGAGGATGGTCCCCCCATATTCAGACAGGATATCACGTGTCCCGCCCTACTCGATTTCACTGATTATGATGTGTCGGTTACGGGGCTATCACCCTTTATTGCGGCACTTTCCAGAGCCTTCACCTGCATCATTAAAAGCTTAAGGGCTAATCCAATTTCGCTCGCCGCTACTTTCGGAATCTCGGTTGATTTCTCTTCCTCGGGGTACTTAGATGTTTCAGTTCCCCCGGTTTGCCTCTTGTTGCTATGTATTCACAACAAGATACTTACTTATGTAAGTGGGTTTCCCCATTCGGAAATCCCAGACTCAAAAGGTTTTTACTACCTAATCTGGGCTTATCGCAAGTTAATACGTCCTTCATCGCCTCTGACTGCCAAGGCATCCACCGTGTACGCTTAGTCACTTAACCATACAACCCGAAGAGGTCTTTATGTATGGTAAACAACCAAGGTTTTTGGTTGTAACAAGAAGGGTTAGTTCTTATTACGTGTTTGCCGGACTCAATGGTGAATCAATGTAAACATTGATTCGAATACAAGACACTTGAATGTGTTTGTGTTGTGTTTACTGTTCTTAATAAATAAGAACAGATAAACATTGAGAACTTTTAATTTGATTTAAATAACTTTGTTATTTAAATCAGTCAGCTTTCCAAATTGTTAAAGAGCAGATTTCTTAATGAAACCATGTTTAAAAGCACTATCGCTAATGCGCTTAAAGATGGTGGAGCTAAGCAGGATCGAACTGCTGACCTCCTGCGTGCAAGGCAGGCGCTCTCCCAGCTGAGCTATAGCCCCAACGAAATCGATATTGACCGCTATCTCTGGGAAAAGATAGTGGTGGGTCTGAGTGGACTTGAACCACCGACCTCCCGCTTATCAGGCGAGCGCTCTAACCAGCTGAGCTACAGACCCAATATCGTCTCTTAACTTTCTAAACCGTATCAATCTGTGTGGACACTTATCGTGAATATCTTCGTATAAGGAGGTGATCCAGCCCCAGGTTCCCCTAGGGCTACCTTGTTACGACTTCACCCCAGTCATGAACCACAAAGTGGTGAGCGTCCTCCCGAAGGTTAAACTACCCACTTCTTTTGCAGCCCACTCCCATGGTGTGACGGGCGGTGTGTACAAGGCCCGGGAACGTATTCACCGTAGCATTCTGATCTACGATTACTAGCGATTCCGACTTCATGGAGTCGAGTTGCAGACTCCAATCCGGACTACGACGCACTTTTTGGGATTCGCTCACTCTCGCGAGTTGGCTGCCCTCTGTATGCGCCATTGTAGCACGTGTGTAGCCCTACTCGTAAGGGCCATGATGACTTGACGTCGTCCCCACCTTCCTCCGGTTTATCACCGGCAGTCTCCCTGGAGTTCCCGACATGACTCGCTGGCAAACAAGGATAAGGGTTGCGCTCGTTGCGGGACTTAACCCAACATTTCACAACACGAGCTGACGACAGCCATGCAGCACCTGTCTCAGAGTTCCCGAAGGCACCAATCCATCTCTGGAAAGTTCTCTGGATGTCAAGAGTAGGTAAGGTTCTTCGCGTTGCATCGAATTAAACCACATGCTCCACCGCTTGTGCGGGCCCCCGTCAATTCATTTGAGTTTTAATCTTGCGACCGTACTCCCCAGGCGGTCTACTTAACGCGTTAGCTCCGAAAGCCACGGCTCAAGGCCACAACCTCCAAGTAGACATCGTTTACGGCGTGGACTACCAGGGTATCTAATCCTGTTTGCTCCCCACGCTTTCGCATCTGAGTGTCAGTATCTGTCCAGGGGGCCGCCTTCGCCACTGGTATTCCTTCAGATCTCTACGCATTTCACCGCTACACCTGAAATTCTACCCCCCTCTACAGTACTCTAGTTTGCCAGTTTCAAATGCAGTTCCGAGGTTGAGCCCCGGGCTTTCACATCTGACTTAACAAACCACCTGCATGCGCTTTACGCCCAGTAATTCCGATTAACGCTCGCACCCTCCGTATTACCGCGGCTGCTGGCACGGAGTTAGCCGGTGCTTCTTCTGCAGCTAACGTCAAGAAATGCCGCTATTAACGACACCCCCTTCCTCACTGCTGAAAGTACTTTACAACCCGAAGGCCTTCTTCATACACGCGGCATGGCTGCATCAGGCTTGCGCCCATTGTGCAATATTCCCCACTGCTGCCTCCCGTAGGAGTCTGGACCGTGTCTCAGTTCCAGTGTGGCTGATCATCCTCTCAGACCAGCTAGGGATCGTCGCCTTGGTGAGCCATTACCTCACCAACTAGCTAATCCCACCTAGGCATATCTTGACGCGAGAGGCCCGAAGGTCCCCCTCTTTGGCCCGTAGGCATCATGCGGTATTAGCCATCGTTTCCAATGGTTATCCCCCACATCAAGGCAATTTCCTAGGCATTACTCACCCGTCCGCCGCTCGACGCCGTTATCGTTCCCCGAAGGTTCAGATAACTCGTTTCCGCTCGACTTGCATGTGTTAGGCCTGCCGCCAGCGTTCAATCTGAGCCATGATCAAACTCTTCAATTTAAGATTTTGTCGACTCAATGAATACTGATTCTATCTAACGATAGTGAATTGACTGTGCTAAGACCGAAGTCTTAATTGGTCACTCAGTTCATTGAAATCATTTTGATTCCGAAGAATCTGTTTGCCTTTGCTTTTAAAAGCGAAAACAAACTTAGTGATATTCATCAACGAGTGCCCACACAGATTGATAGGTTTAAATTGTTAAAGAGCTTTGCTATCAACGCCTTAGCGTTGAAGCGGATGCGTATAATACGCGATTGACTCTGTAAGTCAACATAAAACTCTAAGTTTTTTACTTAAAATCCTATATTGACTCGTCTCATTGAGACAAGTCGAACTTTTTGTCTTCACTTTTCAAAAAAGTGAAAATAAATAGGAGCCTGGCGATGTCCTACTCTCACATGGGGAAGCCCCACACTACCATCGGCGCTATTGCGTTTCACTTCTGAGTTCGGCATGGAATCAGGTGGGTCCACAACGCTATGGTCGCCAAGCAAATTCTTTTATTACTTTCAGCTTTTAAAAAGCTAAAGGTAAAATAATTCGGAAAGCTGTTTCTTGTTCTCTTCAAACTCATTCAAGCGTTTGTATATCTTGAGTCCATCAAAACCCCTTGGGTGTTGTATGGTTAAGCCTCACGGGCAATTAGTACAGGTTAGCTCAACGCCTCACAGCGCTTACACACCCTGCCTATCAACGTTCTAGTCTTGAACAACCCTTTAGGACGCTTAAAGCGCCAGGGAAGACTCATCTCAGGGCTCGCTTCCCGCTTAGATGCTTTCAGCGGTTATCGATTCCGAACTTAGCTACCGGGCAATGCCATTGGCATGACAACCCGAACACCAGAGGTTCGTCCACTCCGGTCCTCTCGTACTAGGAGCAGCCCCCTTCAATCTTCCAACGCCCACGGCAGATAGGGACCGAACTGTCTCACGACGTTCTAAACCCAGCTCGCGTACCACTTTAAATGGCGAACAGCCATACCCTTGGGACCGACTTCAGCCCCAGGATGTGATGAGCCGACATCGAGGTGCCAAACACCGCCGTCGATATGAACTCTTGGGCGGTATCAGCCTGTTATCCCCGGAGTACCTTTTATCCGTTGAGCGATGGCCCTTCCATTCAGAACCACCGGATCACTATGACCTGCTTTCGCACCTGCTCGAATTGTCATTCTCGCAGTCAAGCGGGCTTATGCCATTGCACTAACCTCACGATGTCCAACCGTGATTAGCCCACCTTCGTGCTCCTCCGTTACTCTTTGGGAGGAGACCGCCCCAGTCAAACTACCCACCAGGCACTGTCCGTAATCCCGATTCAGGGACCAACGTTAGAACATCAACACTACAAGGGTGGTATTTCAAGGACGACTCCACCACATCTAGCGACGCGGTTTCAAAGTCTCCCACCTATCCTACACATGTAGGGTCAATGTTCAGTGCCAAGCTGTAGTAAAGGTTCACGGGGTCTTTCCGTCTAGCCGCGGGTACACTGCATCTTCACAGCGATTTCAATTTCACTGAGTCTCGGGTGGAGACAGCGTGGCCATCATTACGCCATTCGTGCAGGTCGGAACTTACCCGACAAGGAATTTCGCTACCTTAGGACCGTTATAGTTACGGCCGCCGTTTACCGGGGCTTCGATCAAGAGCTTCGACCGAAGTCTAACCCCATCAATTAACCTTCCGGCACCGGGCAGGCGTCACACCGTATACGTCATCTTACGATTTTGCACAGTGCTGTGTTTTTAATAAACAGTTGCAGCCACCTGGTATCTGCGACTCTCGTCAGCTCCATCCGCGAGGGACTTCACCGATAAGAGCGTACCTTCTCCCGAAGTTACGGTACCATTTTGCCTAGTTCCTTCACCCGAGTTCTCTCAAGCGCCTTGGTATTCTCTACCCGACCACCTGTGTCGGTTTGGGGTACGATTCCTTACAATCTGAAGCTTAGAGGCTTTTCCTGGAAGCATGGCATCAATGACTTCACCACCGTAGTGGCTCGACATCGTATCTCAGCGTTAAGAAAGTCCGGATTTACCTAAACCTTCCGCCTACGTACTTGAACCTGGACAACCGTCGCCAGGCCCACCTAGCCTTCTCCGTCCCCCCATCGCAATTGTAAGAAGTACGGGAATATTAACCCGTTTCCCATCGACTACGCCTTTCGGCCTCGCCTTAGGGGTCGACTTACCCTGCCCCGATTAACGTTGGACAGGAACCCTTGGTCTTCCGGCGAGGGAGTTTTTCACTCCCTTTATCGTTACTCATGTCAGCATTCGCACTTCTGATACCTCCAGCAGCCCTTACAGACCACCTTCAACGGCTTACAGAACGCTCCCCTACCCCGCACACTAAAGTGTGCAGCCGCAGCTTCGGTGTATAGCTTAGCCCCGTTACATCTTCCGCGCAGGCCGACTCGACCAGTGAGCTATTACGCTTTCTTTAAATGATGGCTGCTTCTAAGCCAACATCCTGGCTGTCTGAGCCTTCCCACATCGTTTCCCACTTAGCTATACTTTGGGACCTTAGCTGGCGGTCTGGGTTGTTTCCCTCTCCACGACGGACGTTAGCACCCGCCGTGTGTCTCCCGGATAGTACTTACTGGTATTCGGAGTTTGCAAAGGGTTGGTAAGTCGGGATGACCCCCTAGCCTTAACAGTGCTCTACCCCCAGTAGTATTCGTCCGAGGCGCTACCTAAATAGCTTTCGGGGAGAACCAGCTATCTCCAGGTTTGATTGGCCTTTCACCCCTAGCCACAAGTCATCCGCTAATTTTTCAACATTAGTCGGTTCGGTCCTCCAGTTGATGTTACTCAACCTTCAACCTGCCCATGGCTAGATCACCTGGTTTCGGGTCTATATCCAGAGACTGAACGCCCAGTTAAGACTCGGTTTCCCTACGGCTCCCCTAAACGGTTAACCTTGCCACTGAATATAAGTCGCTGACCCATTATACAAAAGGTACGCAGTCACACCACGAAGGTGCTCCTACTGCTTGTACGTACACGGTTTCAGGTTCTATTTCACTCCCCTCACAGGGGTTCTTTTCGCCTTTCCCTCACGGTACTGGTTCACTATCGGTCAGTCAGTAGTATTTAGCCTTGGAGGATGGTCCCCCCATATTCAGACAGGATATCACGTGTCCCGCCCTACTCGATTTCACTGATTATGATGTGTCGGTTACGGGGCTATCACCCTTTATTGCGGCACTTTCCAGAGCCTTCACCTGCATCATTAAAAGCTTAAGGGCTAATCCAATTTCGCTCGCCGCTACTTTCGGAATCTCGGTTGATTTCTCTTCCTCGGGGTACTTAGATGTTTCAGTTCCCCCGGTTTGCCTCTTGTTGCTATGTATTCACAACAAGATACTTACTTATGTAAGTGGGTTTCCCCATTCGGAAATCCCAGACTCAAAAGGTTTTTACTACCTAATCTGGGCTTATCGCAAGTTAATACGTCCTTCATCGCCTCTGACTGCCAAGGCATCCACCGTGTACGCTTAGTCACTTAACCATACAACCCGAAGAAGTTTCGAGTTGATGACTGTTTGCTTTCACTTGCTTATTTGATTTCACTTTAAAAAGTGAAGAAAAATGGCAGTAAAGACAAACTAGCAACCAAGGTTTTTGGTTGTAATAAGAAGGGTTAATTCTTATTACATGTTTGCCGGACTCAATGGTGAATCAATGTAAACATTGATTCGAATACAAGACACTTGAATGTGTTTGTGTTGTGTTTACTTCGAAAAGTAAACATTGAGAACTTTTAATTTGATTTAAATAACTCTGTTATTTAAATCAGTCAGCTTTCCAAATTGTTAAAGAGCTAATCACTTCTTAATGAAGTAACCATTTTTAAAAGCACTATTAAAAATGCACTTAAAGATGGTATCCCGTAGGGGAGTCGAACCCCTGTTACCGCCGTGAAAGGGCGGTGTCCTAGGCCTCTAGACGAACGGGACACTAAGATATCTCTTAACTTTCTAAACCGTATCAATCTGTGTGGACACTTATCGTGAACATCTTCGTATAAGGAGGTGATCCAGCCCCAGGTTCCCCTAGGGCTACCTTGTTACGACTTCACCCCAGTCATGAACCACAAAGTGGTGAGCGTCCTCCCGAAGGTTAAACTACCCACTTCTTTTGCAGCCCACTCCCATGGTGTGACGGGCGGTGTGTACAAGGCCCGGGAACGTATTCACCGTAGCATTCTGATCTACGATTACTAGCGATTCCGACTTCATGGAGTCGAGTTGCAGACTCCAATCCGGACTACGACGCACTTTTTGGGATTCGCTCACTCTCGCAAGTTGGCTGCCCTCTGTATGCGCCATTGTAGCACGTGTGTAGCCCTACTCGTAAGGGCCATGATGACTTGACGTCGTCCCCACCTTCCTCCGGTTTATCACCGGCAGTCTCCCTGGAGTTCCCGACATGACTCGCTGGCAAACAAGGATAAGGGTTGCGCTCGTTGCGGGACTTAACCCAACATTTCACAACACGAGCTGACGACAGCCATGCAGCACCTGTCTCAGAGTTCCCGAAGGCACCAATCCATCTCTGGAAAGTTCTCTGGATGTCAAGAGTAGGTAAGGTTCTTCGCGTTGCATCGAATTAAACCACATGCTCCACCGCTTGTGCGGGCCCCCGTCAATTCATTTGAGTTTTAATCTTGCGACCGTACTCCCCAGGCGGTCTACTTAACGCGTTAGCTCCGAAAGCCACGGCTCAAGGCCACAACCTCCAAGTAGACATCGTTTACGGCGTGGACTACCAGGGTATCTAATCCTGTTTGCTCCCCACGCTTTCGCATCTGAGTGTCAGTATCTGTCCAGGGGGCCGCCTTCGCCACTGGTATTCCTTCAGATCTCTACGCATTTCACCGCTACACCTGAAATTCTACCCCCCTCTACAGTACTCTAGTTTGCCAGTTTCAAATGCAGTTCCGAGGTTGAGCCCCGGGCTTTCACATCTGACTTAACAAACCACCTGCATGCGCTTTACGCCCAGTAATTCCGATTAACGCTCGCACCCTCCGTATTACCGCGGCTGCTGGCACGGAGTTAGCCGGTGCTTCTTCTGCAGCTAACGTCAAGAAATGCCGCTATTAACGACACCCCCTTCCTCACTGCTGAAAGTACTTTACAACCCGAAGGCCTTCTTCATACACGCGGCATGGCTGCATCAGGCTTGCGCCCATTGTGCAATATTCCCCACTGCTGCCTCCCGTAGGAGTCTGGACCGTGTCTCAGTTCCAGTGTGGCTGATCATCCTCTCAGACCAGCTAGGGATCGTCGCCTTGGTGAGCCATTACCTCACCAACTAGCTAATCCCACCTAGGCATATCTTGACGCGAGAGGCCCGAAGGTCCCCCTCTTTGGCCCGTAGGCATCATGCGGTATTAGCCATCGTTTCCAATGGTTATCCCCCACATCAAGGCAATTTCCTAGGCATTACTCACCCGTCCGCCGCTCGACGCCGTTATCGTTCCCCGAAGGTTCAGATAACTCGTTTCCGCTCGACTTGCATGTGTTAGGCCTGCCGCCAGCGTTCAATCTGAGCCATGATCAAACTCTTCAATTTAAGATTTTGTCGACTCAATGAATACTGATTCTATCTAACGATAGTGAATTGACTGTGCTAAGACCGAAGTCTTAATTGGTCACTCAGTTCATTGAAATCATTTTGATTCCGAAGAATCTGTTTGCCTTTGCTTTTAAAAGCGAAAACAAACTTAGTGATATTCATCAACGAGTGCCCACACAGATTGATAGGTTTAAATTGTTAAAGAGCTTTTCTTCGTTGTGACTTGCATCACTTCGGAAGAGGCGGCCATTCTAGCGACTTAATTCTCAGTGTCAAACACTTTTTGAAAATTAATTTCTACTTTCTAAAAGTAGAAGCGAAATATCGCTTTAAGCTAGTTGCCGAACTAACATTCTTCGCTGAAGCCTTGTGGCGTCTGCCGTGTCAGTGAGGCGGCATTATAGAGATGTTCCTCACATTGGCAAGCTTTAATTCAAGAAAATTGCAAAAATAACGCTTGAGTGCAGAAATAACATTCAAAGCCATATTTATGCAAGTTTAACCCCAATCGAACTACAAGCTACCCACAGAGTTATCCACAATTGGTAATTTTCATATTCTACAAACATAAAAAAAGCTGCTTAAAAGCAGCTTTTTCAACACAAGATGGACTAAATACCGGAACCGTATTGCTCACCATCGTCTTCATGAAGACCACATTCGCGTTTCAAACCATTAAATCGCGTTTCTTCTTCGGTCATACCCGGCTCCCACTTCTTAGTAGTGTGAGTGTCACCAATGGATAGGTAGCCTTCTTCTCGTAGTGGGTGATAACTCAAACCATGCTCTTCTAAGTAATAATGAACATCTTTATTACTCCAGTCGATGACAGGCAAGAATTTAAACACACCATTTTGAATAGAGAGTATAGGAAGGTTTGCACGAGACTTAGATTGCTCTCTTCTCAACCCCGAGAACCAAACCCCTGCATCAAGCTCATCCAGTGCACGCCTCATTGGCTCGACTTTATTTAGCTTGTTGTACTTTTCTATCCCTTCTAAACCTTGTTCCCACAACTTGCCGTATTGCGCTTCTTGCCAATTCGGGCTCTGTTTCGCTCTAAAGACTTGAAGATTTAATGTCAGTTGCTGACTTAACTCATCAATAAAGCGGTACGTTTCAGGGAAAAGGTAACCAGTGTCCGTCAAGATCACTGGGATGTCCGGTTTCGCTTGGGTCACAAGGTGAAGCATTAACGCCGCTTGAATACCAAAACTAGATGAGACAACGTGATTGCCTTCTAGGTTCTCTAGTGCCCACTTAACTCTTTGTTGAGCGGTTAGCGTCTCTAACTCAGCATTGATTTCTGAAAGACGGAGAATTTGCTCCGTCTTGGTTAATGCAAGCAGATCTGCCAACTTCAATTTGGAAGTCACAGAATTATGCATGTAAATCCCTCTTAGAAATGATCACTTCTTCAATGATGCCAGCGCGAATAGTGAAATCACCGAACCCTTCGCCCTCTTCTCTTTCATTTGCCCAACGAGCCACCAGCTCATCGATCTCTTGAAGGATTTGTGCAGAGGTGATGTTCTCTTTATACATCTTAGGAATTCTAGTACCCGCTCGGTTACCACCTAAATGCATGTTGTAACGACCCGGCGCCTTACCAACGAGACCAAGCTCCGCTAGCATCGCTCGACCACAACCATTTGGACAACCTGTAATACGCAGAATAATGTTGTCATCTTCCGGTAAGCCGTGCTTCTTAAGAATGCCTTCTACATCCGTCACAAACTCAGGAAGGAAACGTTCCGCTTCAGCCATTGCCAATGGACAAGTTGGGAATGCCACACATGCCATTGAGTTTTTACGCTGCTCAGTTACTGCATCGTCCATCAGACCATATTCACGAGCAAGCTTCTCGATTTTGGCTTTTTGACTCTTTGGCACACCTGCAACGATCAAGTTTTGGTTTGCTGTCATGCGGAAATCGCCTTTATGAATCTTAGCGATTTCAGCAACACCTGTTTTTAGAGGCTTACCAGGGAAATCCAGTAGACGGCCATTCTCTATGAACAGTGCTAAGTGGAATTTACCATCGATACCTTCAGACCAACCGATACGATCGCCTCGACCAGTAAACTCATAAGGGCGGCTATCAGAGAACTTCACCCCTGCACGTCTCTCTACTTCAGCTTTAAAGACATCAATACCAACACGGTCTAAGGTGTACTTGGTCTTTGCGTTCTTACGGTTAGAACGGTTACCCCAATCACGTTGTGTTGTTACAACCGCTGCTGCAACATCTAATGTGTTTGCTAGTGGTACAAAACCAAAGTCATCCGCCTTACGTGCATAAGTCGACGTATCACCGTGAGTCATTGCTAGACCACCACCGACAAGCACATTAAAGCCCACCAGCTTGCCGTCTTCTGCAATTGCCACGAAGTTCAAGTCATTAGCGTGCACATCCACATCATTCTGTGGCGGGATCACTACCGTGGTTTTGAATTTACGAGGTAGATAGTTGCTACCTAGAATCGGCTCTTCATCGGTCGTTTCTAGTTTCTCGCCATCTAGCCAGATCTCAGCATAAGCACGCGTTTTTGGTAAAAGGTGCTCACTGATCTTCTTCGCCCACTCGTAAGCCTCTTGATGAAGCTCTGATTCTACAGGGTTGGTCGTACATAGTACGTTACGGTTTACGTCACCCGCTGTCGCGATCGAATCAATCCCAATGCTGTTTAGCGTTTGGTGCATCAACTTGATGTTTGGCTTCAATACACCGTGAAACTGGAACGTTTGACGCGTAGTGAGTCGGATAGAACCATACGAAGTGCTCTCATCCGCGAATTTATCAATTGCTAGCCACTGCTTTGGTGTAATGATGCCACCCGGCATACGTGCACGCAGCATCACATTGTGCAACGGTTCTAGCTTTTGCTTAGCACGCTCGTTACGGATATCACGGTCGTCTTGTTGATACATACCGTGGAAGCGAATCAGTTGGAAGTTGTCCGCCGTAAATCCACCTGTGACGCGATCTTGTAGATCGGCTTCAATGGTGCCACGTAGATGATTACTTTCACGCTTTAAACGTTCGTTGTCTGCTAATGGGCCCAGCACTTGGCCTAATACTTCTTGCTCTATAACTTGCTTGCTCATTAGTACACATCCCTTTGGTAACGTTTCGCTTTACGTAGATCGTTAATATATTCTTCAGCTTGCTCTCGGCTCTGCTTGCCTTGTTCTTGTGCGATTGTAATCAGCGCTTCGTTGACATCTTTTGCCATACGAGTCGCATCACCACATACATAGAGGTAAGCGCCATCTTGTAGCCACTGCCACACTTGCTCAGCTTGCTCGATGAGACGGTCTTGAACATACACCTTCTCTTGCTGGTCGCGACTAAATGCCACATCAAGCTTGGTTAGAGCGCCTGACTTCAAGTACTTCTGCCATTCAACTTGGTATAAAAAGTCTTGAGTGAAGGTACGGTCACCAAAGAACAACCAGCTATTACCTTCAGCATCATTGTTGTCACGCTCTTGAATGAAGCTACGGAATGGTGCGATACCTGTACCCGGGCCAATCATGATGATCGGCGTTGCATCATCTTGAGGAAGTTTGAAGTTATTGTTGTTCTCTACAAACACTTTCACTTCACCGCCCTCTTCTAAGCGCTGAGCTAAGAAGCTTGATGCGCCACCTTGACGAGACTCATCACCTTTTTGGTATTCCACTAAACCTACTGTTAGGTGAACCTCTTCATCAACTTCAGATTGGCTTGATGCAATGGAGTAAAGACGCGGTGTTAGCTTACGTAGCAGACCAAGTAATTCATCAGCGGATAGCTTTGTTTTCTTCTCTGAGAGAACATCAACAACTTGAGTGTTACCTGCGTACTCGCGAAGCTTATCTTTGTCTTCCACCAGCTTAATTAGCTTCTTACTGCCCGATAACTCTGCAAACTTAGTTACGAGTTGTGGATTCGATGCGGTGATCTCATATTTGCTGACTAGAGCACTATGAATAGAAAGACTCTCGCCATCGACATCAACACTCTCTACCCCAGAAAGACCTACTTTCGCTAGAATTTGATTCGCGAGTTCTGAGCTGTTTTCAAACCAAACACCCAATGCGTCACCCGGTTGATAAGTAATACCTGATTCGCCTAAATCGATCTCGATATGACGAACGTCTTTACCTGAATCACGACCGGTGATCTTTTGACTGGTTAATAGTGTTGCTGTGTATGGATTCTGTTTGGTGTAAAGGCTATGACCAGCCGCTTGTTGGCCTACAGGAAGTTGAACCACCTCAGCTTCAGTACCTGAAGAGAGTGCTTCTTTCACTTTCTCAAGTGCTGATGCACGCCACTCTTGTGCTGGCGCTTCGTAATCCACATCTAGATCAACACGATCAATAAATGGCGTCGCGCCGAGTTTAGATAGGAAGCTATCGAAATCTTTACCAGTTTGGCAGAAGAATTCATAACTTGAGTCACCGAGACCGATGACACCGTATTGCAGGTTCGGTAACTTAGGTGCTTTCTTCGATTGGAGAAACTCATGCAGTTCAATCGCGTTATCAGGAGCTTCGCCCTCCCCGTTCGTTGAAGCAACGAAGATAACGTGTGTTTCTTTTGCTAAGTTCTTACCTTTGTAGTCACTCGCGTCGAACAGTTCAACCGCAATGCCTTGTGCTTTTGCTTCAGACTCTAGTGCTTCTGCGACACCCTTTGCGTTACCCGTTTGAGAAGCAAAGATGATGCTTAGCTTACCAGCAGGTTTAGCCGCAACCACAGCCGCTGCTTGAGCAATTGGAGCTGCTGCCGCTGAAGGTTGGTTTTGGCTTACACCCCATAGATAACCACTTACCCAAGCAAGCTGTTGTGGTGAAAGTTCAGAAACACTCTGTTGAAGATGACCTAATTGTTGATCATTTAATGGTGCAGCTAAGCCCGGTAGTTCGTTGCTACCTGCTTGTGCGTTATTCTGTGAAGACTCTTTCTTATTTAAAGACATGGTCACGACATCCCTAATCATTGCGTGACGATAGATTAACCACTCCTTTTAATAACAAGAAAGAATAGAAAAGTATGTTTTATAACTTTTTGGAAGTAAAAAACCGTTATGGGTTCATTCACTGTTGTTGATTTTCGATGCGAACCTGTTGAAATCCGACAGCCATTGCGGACTTTGATGCCAAGTCGAGGTCGGCATAATGGCACTCTTCACCATGAACATCGGTCAACAGTACAAAGCCGCCGCTCATGTGTCGAAACTCCACAACCCAAGCCCCTTCTTGGATTGAGGGCTCTATGATAGCTTCCACCAGCTGATTTTCTCGATAGAGTGCGCGTAGTTCATTGAGTGTCATATCCCATCCTTTGCTGTGACTCTGCAATACTGTGTCTTTTAATAATAGACGTCGATTGAAGCAATGCATAAGAATCCCCAAAAGTGATGGGAGTACTAACTCATTCCAGATTGGTATATCCAAAACCAAAAAACGCCACTGAGATTCAGTCGCGTTTTCATATCATTTAATTCAGCTTATCGTATGTAGCCTAGCGGCCTCGATATTAGAAAATCACTTCTGCGCCCGCAAACCAGCCATCAACCATAACGAAGCTCTTACCTAAATCAGAAGTAAAGAATTCATCTGAGTCTAGATCGATAACACGGTAGCCACCACGCAGAGCAACTTGTGTACCGGCCACTGGGATTCGGTATTGAACGCCAGCCATGAGATCCGTGCTCTTGATACCGCTGCTGTTACCAAACTCCATAGTTCCAATGATATCAAAATTAGTATCAGGAACATTAATTTCAGCGTTGCCGTAGAAACTCCACAACCGCTCATCAAAGTCCGTTTGCTTACCGCCCATTTTAGGTTCAACGTAGTTTGAGTCAGAGTACTGAGAGAAGGTCACACCAGCATCAAAGTTCATTAACTTGTGCTCTAGCAGTGTGTAGTAAAAAGTGTAGTCATACTTATCAAACGCCAATGCTTCTGCATCAACTGACGTGTAACGAATACTTGCGTTCGGCAACATTGGGAACTTGTGCTCAAATGCAAAGTACAAAGATGGTGATTGTGAATCATCTTGTCCCACTTCATTAAGCTTTGTACTTCCCCACCACATATCGGCACCGACTTTCGCCGTGTAGAAAGGTTCTTCTTGAGCAGACGTTGTCGAACTGAAAGATAACATTCCCACTAAAGCAATTAATGGCATTTTATTCATTTGAGAGAACTCCCGTTCCATTACGTTGTACTAATTCTAAGTATATTCATAGACTAATGAGTAAAATTCTACCACACATATGCACAACGGATGCGACAAACATCCGTTGTGGTCAAATTTGACGTTACCATGACTTTCGCCCAATAACCCGTTAATAACGGCGAGGATTAGAGCTGTTCACTACGTTCTTGAAGAACCAAATACCAATCGCGATGACAATCAACCAAGGTAATAGTTTTAATACCGCTCCTACCATACCCAATACGACCATCACGACGAGTGCCAGCCCCGTTGCTGCCAATACCGTCATAAAAGTAATACCTGTTACCAATAACGTCACAACAAAGATAAGAACAAAGATTAATTCAAACATAATGGTCTCCTATGATGACCTGTTTCTCTTAACCTTGCTCATTGCAGCTTCCATACCAACACGAGATAAAAATAAAACCTTTAAAAATCAAACAAATAAAAAGCCACACATTTTCATGCATGGCTTTGGTTTTCTTTAAAATGGTTAAAATAACCAACAGTGGTAAATTTCGCCGGGGTGATAAACCTAAAGACTATACATTCAGTTCTTTAGGAATTTTCGCTAGTGCCGTTTGCATCACTTCGATACCTGCACCTTTCTTGTGTGCGTTCTCACTGATGTAACGACGCCACTGTCTGGCACCCGGCATGCTTTGGAACAGACCAAGCATATGACGAGAGATGTGACCTAGGCTCGCACCTTTCATCAACTCTTGCTCAATGTAAGGGTACATCTCTTCAACAACCTGTGAACGTTTCTTGATTGGTGTATCTAAACCGAAGATCTGCTGATCCACTTCAGCCAAAATGTATGGGCTATGGTAGGCCTCACGACCGATCATTACGCCATCTAAGTGCTGCAGATGTTCTTTGGTCTGCTCTAGAGTAGTAATGCCGCCATTCACCGCAATCACTAAGTCAGAGAAATCTTTCTTCACTTGGTAAGCACGTGTGTAGTCTAACGGTGGGATCTCACGGTTCTCTTTCGGGCTCAAGCCACTCAGCCAAGCTTTACGAGCGTGAATAGTAAATTGCTCACAGCCGCCTTTCTCTGAAACCGTTGAGATAAACTGAGTTAAGAACTCGTATGAATCCTGCTCGTCGATGCCGATACGCGTTTTCACTGTGATAGGGATATCGGTGACTTCTTTCATCGCTGATACACAATCAGCCACCAGCTCAGGCTCAGCCATTAGACAAGCACCAAAGCGACCATTTTGAACACGATCAGATGGACAACCTACGTTAAGGTTCACTTCATCGTAACCACGCTCTGCAGCAAGTTTGGCACATTCCGCCAAATCAACTGGGGTTGAGCCACCTAATTGTAGCGCCACAGGGTGCTCTTGCTCGCTGTACTCTAGGAAGTCACCTTTACCATGCAGTATTGCGCCTGTCGTTACCATTTCCGTATACAGAAGAGTCTGCTGAGACAGCAGGCGATGGAAGTAGCGACAGTGACGATCAGTCCAATCGAGCATTGGTGCAACAGAAAGTCTACATGAATGTGTCATGGTAAATACCCTAATTACGAGTCAAACGTACTTATTGGCGCAGCCAACAAAAGTGAAGTCGGCCATTGTAATAGCTATACCTTGTTTACGCTATATGATCTTTACCTCACACTTTTATATTTCAACCCATTCACAGAGCCTCTATTTTGACGTCAATAATCAGTTATATCTTGAGTCATGTAGTCATTTTGAGTTACCTTGTTTTATTCAAAGCCATAAGTCACAATACGCTCTGTACCTGACTTTTATTGAAATTAAGGACACCTCACTGATCTTGCTGCAAAAATAGTAAACAGTTAGGACCGTCCCTTTGTATGGTGAAAAATTTGGACCAAACATTAATAGAGCAAGTTGAAGGGATATGCGCATCACGAGGCGTTCGTCTAACACCTCAAAGAAAGCGAGTGTTTGAGCTTATCTTAGCGAATAAAAAAGCCTCTAGTGCTTATGAGTTACTGGAACAGCTTAAGCAAAGTGAACCTCAGGCCAAACCACCTACTGTATATCGCGCTTTAGACTTTTTGTTGGAACAAGGTTTCATTCATCGAGTTGAGTCAACAAACAGCTTTATATGCTGCTGCTCTTGTAATGCTCACAAACATTTCTCACAGCTGCTTATCTGTGACAAATGTGGCAGCGTTATTGAACTGCAAGACGATAACCTAGTAGCTCAACTTGCTAACAATGCAGAAAAGCACGGCTTTCGACTGACCAATCACGTCATCGAATCTCATGGCACTTGCCAAGCCTGCTCGACTGAGCTGAAAGATTAAGATTATAGAAGAACATTATGCGCGCTGAATTTGTAAACCCGTTTTTAGCTTCCCTCATGAATGTGCTGAAAACGATGGCTTCTCTAGAATTGAAGCCACAGAAACCTAGAGTTAAAAAAGATGAAATCGCTCGTGGTGATGTCTCTGGTTTAATCGGTATGGTGGGCCCACAATCTCGTGGTTCAATGTCGATCACCTTTGATGAAGGCCTAGCGCTAGAGATCATGCAGAACATGCTAGGTGAGCGCCCTAACGGTCTAAACGAAGAAGTGACCGATATGGTTGGTGAGATCACGAACATGGTAACGGGTGGTGCAAAGCGTATCCTTGCTGAAAGTGGCTTTGACTTTGATATGGCAACACCGATTGTTGTATCAGGCAAAGGACACACTATCCGTCACAAGTGTGAAGGTGCGATCATCATTATGCCATTCTCATCTCAATGGGGTAACGCCTTCATCGAGATCTGTTTCGAATAACAGCATCGAACGTTCGACTTTAGAGAAAGCGAATTGAAAGAAAGGTTGGCGCAGTGCCAACCTTTTTTATTACCTGCGATAGACCAGATCATATCGCTCTACTCAACAAAAACAAAAACGCCAGCTCGAAGGCTGACGTTTCTTTCTATCGGTTCAACGCAATTAAGCTTTAAGCGCTTTAAATGCGTTGATTAGACCGTTAGTTGAGCTATCGTGAGATGTCACTTCTGCGTCATCTGCAAGCTCAGGTAGGATTTGGTTCGCGAGTTGCTTACCAAGCTCTACACCCCATTGGTCAAAGCTGAAGATGTTCCAGATAACACCTTGTACGAAGATCTTGTGCTCGTACATCGCGATTAGGTTACCCAGAGTGCGAGGCGTGATTTGCTTAACTAGGATAGAGTTTGTTGGACGGTTACCTTCAAACACTTTAAATGGTACCAGTTCTGCCACTTCTTCCGCTGTTTTACCTGCTGCTAGGAATTCAGCTTCTACTGTCTCTTTGGTCTTACCGAATGCTAGTGCTTCAGTTTGAGCAAAGAAGTTAGACATTAGCTTCTGGTGGTGATCAGAGGCTGGGTTGTGGCTGATTGCTGGAGCAATGAAGTCAGAAGGGATCAGTTTAGTACCTTGGTGAATCAGCTGGTAGAAAGCGTGCTGGCCGTTTGTGCCAGGTTCACCCCAGATGATAGGACCGGTTTGGTATTCCACTGGGTTACCGTCACGGTCAACAAACTTACCGTTAGATTCCATGTTACCTTGCTGGAAGTACGCAGCAAAACGGTGCATGTATTGGTCGTAAGGTAAAATTGCTTCAGACTCAGCGCCGTGGAAGTTGTTGTACCAAATACCGATTAGCGCAAGGATAACTGGAATGTTGCTTTCAAACTCAGTTGAAGCAAAGTGATTATCCATGTCGTGAGCACCTTCAAGAAGCTCAACAAAGTTGTCGAAACCGACAGACAGTGAGATCGATAGACCGATTGCAGACCATAGAGAGTAACGACCGCCAACCCAGTCCCAGAATTCGAACATGTTGTCTGTATCGATACCAAACTCAGCGACTGCCGTTGCGTTAGTAGATAGCGCTGCGAAGTGCTTAGCAACATGCGCTTCATCACCCGCTTCTGCTAGGAACCAATCACGTGCAGAGTGTGCATTGGTCATTGTTTCTTGAGTGGTAAACGTTTTAGAAGCTACTAGGAACAGTGTTGTTTCTGGGTTTACTTTCTTCAGTGTTTCAACGATGTGAGTACCATCAACGTTTGAAACGAAGTGCATGTTTAGACGGGTTTTGTATGGTGTTAGAGCTTCCGTCACCATGTATGGACCTAGATCCGAACCACCGATACCAATGTTTACAACATCAGTGATCTCTTTACCTGTGTAACCTTTCCACTCACCCGATACGATGCGGTGTGTGAAGAGTTCCATTTTTGCCAAAACAGCATTTACAGCAGGCATTACATCTTTACCATCAACCATTACTGGCTTGTCGCTGCGGTTACGCAGAGCAGTGTGAAGAACTGAACGGCCTTCAGTTTGGTTGATTGCGTCACCTTTGAACATTGCTTCGATTGCAGATTTCACTTCTGTCTCATTAGCAAGTGCGAATAGGTGCTGCATTGTTTCTGCATCGATAAGGTTCTTAGAGTAGTCGACTAAGATGTCTGAACCGAAGCGAGTAGAGAACGCATCAAAACGCTTTGCATCTTGAGCGAATAGCTCTTTTAGATCCATATCTTGAGCAGATTCAAAGTGTGCAGTTAGAGATTTCCACGCTTGTGTTTGCGTTGGGTTGATATTTTTCAACATGGTAACTATCCCGATGTTACTTTAGGTTTTATTCTCAATATCATTAATGTGATAAGAGAACCCCCGATTAGGCAAAAGCTCTATGACTCGGTGACGACAAAGATTTCATCATCACTGAAAGATTCTATGTAATTTTTTTTCACGACGTATTATGCCGTATATAATCATCAGCGCCTTGAGATAAATCACGGTTCGTTTTTGTGAACCACTCACTGACGCTGATTTCGGTTATACACTGTAGAAGTGTGAACTAAACCTTATAAATTCAAGTTCAAAAGATAGCGTTAAACCGCTTTTTTGCCAAATACATTATAGAGGATGCTATATGTGGTTTCAGAAGACTATTCACCTCAATGCACGAAAGCGTGGATTTCATCTCATCACTGATGAAATTGAACAACACATCAACGACATTAATTGTCCAACTGTTGGTTTATTACACTTATTTATCCAACATACCTCTGCAAGCTTAACCCTTAACGAGAATGCTGATCCTACCGTACGTGCGGATATGGAGTCGCATTTTAATCGTTATGTACCTGAAAGAGCACCCTACTATCGTCATACGTATGAGGGCGACGATGACATGCCTGCTCACATTAAAGCATCGCTTCTGGGCAATAGTGTGACAATCCCGATTACCAATGGTCGATTAGCTTTAGGAACATGGCAGGGCATTTACTTAGGTGAACACCGTGATTTCGGTGGGAGCCGTACTGTGATTGTGACTATTCAAGGTGAGTAGCACAGACAACACGATAATAAGAGTGGTATGTCCCTCAACCGCTCTTATTACTAGTGCTTTAGACCTACCATAGGCCAAAAGCTTTTTTAGGCTCAATTGCGCGAAAAAATACACTTTAGAAGGGTTGGTTTATCATGATCCTAAAGGTGCCTTCATCGCCGCCGCGGGCTAATTCAGCTCGTACCACGACGCCCTCTACCTGAAAGCGTACCGCTCCACCTAAACTCCACTTCATATCAGAGTGCAGGGTTTTTACATCGTACTCATCGGCCACTCGCCCTGCTTCGGCAAAAACAACCCACTGCCACCAAGGTAGATCGTAGTAATTAATCAGAGGAATATCTTCCAATGGCTGCCATTCAGGTAATACTCGATACTCCGCGGAGTAATGAACCGCAGAGCGACCATGAAACCGACCACCGGTATAGCCTCTAAGTCGATATAGACCACCAAGGCGTGCTTGTTCCGTTTCAGGCGGACGAGCACACACCTGATCAGAACAGTCATCCCACGTTGGTGTATCCGCAGTATAGAAGTCAAATGCGAGGACTTGTTGATCAAACCAATCTCCAAGTGGGCCTAATGCGAAGTATTGGCTGTTTTGAAATGACCACTTAAACCAAGGGTCATCTTCGGACCAATCGTCAGCGCCTGTGGTCAGCTCTAGCAAAGAGTGAGAGCCTTTAGTCGGGTTGTGAGTGCTGTCTCGGTTATCCCAATCAAAGCTTAACTTGAAGCCGGTGGCTTTCTCGGTTTGGTTGAGCTCTTTGAGATCACGAGAGGTGTAAAACGGTGTAAAAAGAATCGAACTCACACCAGACTCTAATGGAGAGGCAAAGCTGACATTTTTAATCGGCTGAAACGCGCCCAGCAAACCATGCTCAGCCACATTGCCCCAAGGCAGCAGATATTTAAACTCCGCTTGGTAGTTCTGTTCGTAGCCGTCAGTGACGGTGTTATCCAGATCGGAAGAGCCATTGCTGCCCTGTTCACCGAGATAATACGGGTTGTCATTAAAACGAGCTTGGTACATTTGAGTACTAAACAGGAGACTCTGCGATAACGCATAGTTAAAAGCGGACAAGAAGACGACATAGCTGTCTTTATCGGAATAAAGAGCAGTACCAAACAGGGCGGCTTGTGGCTGCCCTACCCCTTTTGCGACACCAGCACCACCAAAGGTATTGCCCATAGTTTCAGTGCTGAAGTAGAAGGGAACAAACGCAGAGTCTTTAGGTTGTTTCTCTGGTTGACTGGAGGCTTGAGCGGACGTAAAAACCAGTGAGGCCGCCAGCGTGATAGCACTGGCAAACCACCTTTTTTTACTACTCACAATTTCACGTACTCCATCTCAACACGTGAGGTGAGTTTGGTAACCAGTTCATAAGCGATCGTACCAATGTGAGACGCCACCTCTTCTGAAGGGAGTTCTTTACCCCATAAGATTGCTTCATCACCTACCTGATCAGCGGCATCTGGACCGAGATCAACCGTCAGCATATCCATAGAGACACGACCAGCAATCGGCACCCTACGACCATTGATGAATACTGGTGTACCGTTAGGTGCGGTTCGCGGATAACCATCACCATAACCAATAGCAATCACACCCATTTTGGTATCGCGATCGCTGGTCCAGTTTCCACCATAACCAACGCTCTCACCGGCTTTGAGATCACGAACTGCAATCAGATGTGAGGTCAGAGTCATCACAGGCTGAAAGCCCAGATCTTGTGCTGTCTGCTCAATAAACGGAGAAACACCATAAGAGATAATTCCAGGACGCACCCAATCTAGGTGACTTTCAGGCCATGCTAACAAACCTGCCGAGTTCGCTAAAGAACGCTCACCCTCACAGCCCTCTGTTAACGACAGAAAGAGTTCAGTCTGCTGCGGTGTGGTGTCTTTATCTAATTCATCCGCACAACCAAAATGACTCATGTAACGCAGTGGTTTAGCGACATTCGGGCATTGATGCAAACGTTCTACAAAGTTTTGGTACTGTTCAGAGCGAACTCCCAATCGATGCATGCCACTGTCTACCTTCAACCAGACAACGACCGGCGCTTGAAGCTGGGTGTTTTCTAGTGCGATTAGCTGCTCTTCACAGTGGACCACGGTCTGTATATTGTTCGCAACAAGGATCGGTAAATCACCTGAAGTATAAAAGCCTTCAAGCAGTAGAATAGGTTGCACAATACCGCCCGCACGCAACTGCAACGCTTCTTCAATACGAGCGACGCCGAACGCATCGGAATTGTTAGAGTGTTTCGCAATCTGCAGTAAGCCGTGACCATAGCCATTGGCTTTGACTACCGACATCACTTTACATTGAGGAGCCTTCGACTTTATCTGACGAAGGTTGTGCTCTAGTGCATTGAGATCAATGCTTGCGGTTGCCGCTTTCATATACGTCATTGAGCGTTACTCATCATCAAATGCAGGG
Organism: Vibrio pelagius; assembly: GCF_024347575.1. Classification (NCBI taxonomy): domain Bacteria; kingdom Pseudomonadati; phylum Pseudomonadota; class Gammaproteobacteria; order Vibrionales; family Vibrionaceae; genus Vibrio; species Vibrio pelagius. The sequence goes on along the minus strand of NZ_AP025503.1, from coordinate 307,789 downwards.
CCTGCATAGTTATCAAATCGAGAGTGCTGACCTTGGAAGGTCAAACGAACCGAACCGATCGGACCGTTACGCTGCTTACCTATGATAATTTCAGCGATACCTTTTAGTGCGCTGTCTGGGTTATAAACCTCATCACGGTAGATAAACATGATTAAGTCGGCATCTTGCTCAATCGAGCCCGATTCACGCAAGTCCGAGTTCACCGGACGCTTATCAGCACGCTGCTCAAGGGAACGGTTAAGCTGAGACAGTGCCACAACCGGAACATTCAACTCTTTCGCTAGAGCTTTGAGAGAGCGAGAGATCTCAGCAATTTCCAATGTACGGTTATCAGAAAGAGACGGTACACGCATCAATTGAAGGTAGTCGATCATGATCATTGAAAGACCGTCGTGTTCACGAGCAATACGACGCGCACGTGAACGCACTTCGGTGGGTGTTAGACCTGAACTGTCATCGATGTACATATTCTTCTTGTCCATGAGAATACCCATAGTCGAAGAGATTCGAGCCCAATCTTCATCATCCAACTGACCGGTACGAATTTTGGTTTGGTCTACACGAGAAAGGGACGCCAGCATACGCATCATTAGCTGTTCGCCTGGCATCTCTAGTGAGAAGATAAGCACTGGCTTGTCTTGCTTCATCGCTGCGTTTTCACACAAGTTCATCGCAAAGGTGGTTTTACCCATTGATGGACGCGCCGCGACAATGATTAAATCTGAGCCCTGCAGACCTGCGGTCTTCTTATTGAGATCATTAAAACCGGTATCGACACCCGTCACACCATCTTGTGGCGTTTTATATAGGATCTCGATACGCTCTAGCGTCTTCTCTAGAATACTGTCTACGTTTTGGGGGCCTTCGTTCTCACTCGCACGACCTTCCGCAATCGCGAATACTTTACTCTCGGCAAGATCAAGTAAGTCTTCTGATGTGCGACCTTGCGGGTCATAACCAGAATCGGCGATCTCATTCGCAACACCAATCAGGCTGCGAACCAGAGCACGCTGCGCAACGATATCGGCATACGCGTTAATGTTTGCCGCACTTGGGGTGTTTTTCGCGAGATCTGCAAGGTAAGCGAAGCCACCCACCTCTTCTAGTTGCTCGCGCAGTTCTAAGTGTTCTGAGAGTGTAATGAGATCCAGAGGGGCACTTTCTTCTAGAATGTCTTTCACCGCTTCGAAAATCAAACGGTGCGGACGGCTATAAAAGTCCTTCGCCACAACCTTCTCAGCAACCGTATCCCAGCGTTCGTTGTCCAGCAACAGGCCGCCAATCACGGATTGCTCAGCTTCTAATGAATGGGGCGGGACTTTAATCGCGTCCACCTGATCGTTGGCTGATTTCTGATTTCTGGTATCCACTATGACTACACTCAAATAACTAATAATGACCGCTCATTATACCCAAGAACATTCATTTGTAATGCTATGGAGTCGGTTTGTTTTCGTCTTACGTAAGAATTTACTTATTGCTGACTAAAATCACCAAGCCTAGCATTACGATTCCCCATTCATTCACTGTCCAAATGAGGTATGCGTGTCCAAATTATTTGCTCTTAGCCTTGGCCTACTGAGCACTCCATTAGTTTTAGCTAATGACACAGAATCCTCTGTTGATAAGCTTCTTGACTCCATAGAAGTGGCTGAGCCTTTAGAGTCAGCTGAAGAGTTACAATTAGAAGTAGCAACAGATGTTGTGGATATGGATATCGCGCCGAGTGACACAGACACTGAACCTGAAGATCCACTCTCGACGGAAGTTGAGTTTGGCTACCAATCGCATACCGGTAATTCAGACTCTCGCTCGCTCAATGCGCGACTCAGTGCGGAATACACTGAAGGGCGTCACCGTAGTACAGGTGAATGGAAGTATTACAACCTCTATAAAGATGGTGAAGAAGACAAAAGACAGTCGACTTACACCGCGCAGAGCGACTATAAGTTAAGCCCAAAAACCTATCTTTACGGAAGTTTTAAAGGGGTAGACTCGCGCTACAGTGCTTACTTCAAGGATTATACGATTTCGACAGGCTTAGGTTATCAATTCTCAAATACTGAAACCTTCGTTCTAGAGTTTGAAGTTGGTCCTGGTTTTCGTTACCAAGAGCCAAACCTAGATGAAATCGATGACGATGATATTATTTTTCCAGAGATCGTCGAAGAGGGTATTTTCCGAGGCAACGTAAATTCGACCTGGCAGGCTTTGCCGAACCTAAGTTTCAATGTCGATATGACGCTGGTTTCGGGCAGAAGTAACCTAAGGCTCGATACAGAACTTGAAGCAGTAAACGATATCACCGAAAACATCGCGCTCAAGATTGCACACTCTCGTCAGTACCACGACAAAGTACCAAATGGCTTAGATAAAGCAGACTCTGTACTTTCCGTAAACCTATTATTCCACTTCTAAACCCAGTAGAAACCGTTTTAGGGTAAAAAGATCATCATAGGTTACCTAGACGCCTTGTTCTCTCTCATTTATGTATCGCAAGTCTTAGACGTCTTCAGGTCGTTGTTCTCAAATTCCAGACATAAAAAAACACCAGCCGAAGCTGGTGCTTTAAAACTTTCAAAAGAAAGAATTCGTCTTTTGACTGAAATTACTCAGCAGCAACGATAGCGATTTTCGCAGTAGCAAATACTTCAGAGTGAAGTTGGATGCTTACTTCGAATTCACCGATGTTACGTAGAGCGCCTTCAGGTAGGCGTACTTCGCTCTTAGCAACTTCAACACCTGCAGCTGTGATAGCGTCAGCGATGTCGCGAGTACCGATAGAACCGAATAGTTTACCTTCGTCACCAGCTTTAGAAGCGATAACAACAGCTTCTAGAGCGTTAACTTTCTCTGCGCGAGCTTCAGCAGCAGCTAGTTGCTCAGCAACTTTAGCTTCTAGTTCAGCACGGCGAGTTTCGAACATAGCAACGTTGTCCTTAGTTGCCATAACTGCTTTACCTTGTGGGATAAGGAAGTTACGAGCGTAGCCAGATTTAACGTTTACTTGGTCGCCAAGGCCACCTAGGTTACCGATCTTATCAAGTAGAATAACTTGCATTATCTTAGTCCTCTTAAACTTTTATTAACTCTTACCAATTACTGATGCTTGTCAGTGTATGGTAGAAGTGCTAGGTAACGAGAACGCTTGATAGCGCGAGCTAGTTGACGCTGATACTTAGCGCTTGTACCAGTGATACGGCTAGGTACGATTTTACCAGCTTCAGTGATGTAGTTTTTTAGAGTTGCTACGTCTTTGTAGTCAATCTCTTGTACGCCTTCTGCAGTGAAACGGCAGAATTTACGACGACGGAAGAAACGAGCCATGGGCTATCTCCTGATCTTAAATTTAAAAAAGCGGTCTTCAATAAATACCGAAGTAATTACCAAGAACCTAAAACAAGTTGAGAATTTTTTAAGGCTTTACGCCAAAAAAGAATTACTCAGCAGATGCTTCTGGCTTAGCTTCTGTACGCTCTTCGCGACGAGGAGCACGCTCTGCACGCTCTTCTTTTTGCTTAAGCATAATAGATTGCTCAGTCACAGCGCCTTTAGTGCGCATGATCATGTTACGTAGAACTGCATCGTTGAAACGGAAAGCAGTTTCTAGCTCGTCGATCACTTCTTGACCAGCTTCAACGTTCATTAGAACGTAGTGAGCTTTGTGAAGCTTGTTGATTGGGTAAGCCATTTGACGGCGGCCCCAGTCTTCTAGACGGTGGATTTTACCGCCAGCTTCAGTGATAGAACCAGTGTAACGCTCGATCATGCCAGCAACTTGCTCGCTTTGATCAGGGTGCACCATGAATACGATTTCGTAATGACGCATTGGTTGCTCCTTACGGATTATTAGCTTCCACAGTTGGCTCAGTCATCCAGAGGAAGCAAGGAACTAAAGATAATTGACTGAGTTTTAAGGACGGCAAATGTTATAGAAAGAACCCCGTATTGGCAAGTGGTATTTGGCGAATAATGAAACAGTTTTTCTAGCCACCCACGGTTCTCTCAAGATCTACCTTAATTCGATGAAAACAAACGCCCACCAGCATGTGGTGGGCGTTAGAAATAAATCAATTCAATGAGCGATTTACTGCGCTAAACGCTGACGTACCGCTTCAAACAGACAAATACCAGAAGCCACTGACACATTGAGGCTTGATACGCTGCCCGCCATAGGGATCTTAATCAGGTCATCACAGGTTTCGCGCGTTAGGCGGCGCATACCGTCACCCTCTGCCCCCATCACTACCGCTAATGGACCCGTCAGTTTTGCTTGGTAGATATCGTGCGTCGCTTCACCCGCAGTTCCTACAAACCACACGCCTTTCTCTTGTAGCGCACGCATAGTACGCGCCAAGTTAGTTACGCGAACTAGAGGAACAGTCTCTGCTGCGCCACATGCTACTTTGCTTACTGTCGCGGTTAACGGTGAAGAGCGATCTTTCGGTACGATCACAGCTGCAACACCAGCTGCATCAGCGTTCCGTAAACAAGCACCTAGATTGTGTGGGTCTGTTACACCATCAAGAACCAGCAGTAGAGGTTGATCATGCTGCGCAAGAATGTCATCAAGATCGTTCTCGTTCAGCTGCTTAGCGGGTTTCACCTTAGCAATGATACCTTGGTGGTTAGCCCCTTGAGCTTTATCATCCAGCACCTTACGACCCATTTGTTGGATAGACACCCCAAACTGCTGCAGTTGGTTTAACAGCGGTAATAGACGCTCATCTTGACGGCCTTTTAATACATAAGCCTCGATAAAACGCGCTGGATCTTTTTCTAGTACAGCCTTCACCGCGTGAATGCCGTAGATAAATTCGTTACTCATTGTCTACCTGTTCGGTTTGTTACGTTAAGGAGAGCAAACTGCGCCTCTCCTTAATTCACTATTCAATATCGAGTAGGCACTGCTTCTGCCTACTCCTGTGTTAAGCCTTTGGCGCTTTTGGCTTACGCTTTGCTGTGCGCTTCTTTTTCGCTTTCGGCTTATCGGTACTCGCCGGTTTGCGCTTCGGCTTTCTCTTACTGCGTGTCTCTTCTTCACTGCTACCATCAGGGCGCTTGGTCGGCTCAACTAATGGTTTAGCACTGCTTCCCGGACGGCGGCTTTTTACCGCTGCGCGTTTCTTGCTTTTCGCCTTTTTCGCGGCATCCGCTGCACGTTTCTTCGCGGTTTTGCCTTTACCACGAGGCTTGCGGTCAGTGTCGACAATATCAAAATCAATTTGGCGGCTATCTAGGTTTACCGCAGAGACTTTAACTTTCACTGAATCGCCAAGGCGGTAGATATTACCAGAACTCTCACCAATTAATCTCTGTCCAATTGGGTCGAATTGGTAGTAATCGTTCGCGAGTGACGTCACGTGTACGAGGCCATCAATATGCAGCTCTGTTAGGCGAACAAAGAAACCAAAACCAGTCACGTTAGCAATCACACCCGGCATCTCTTCACCAACGTGATCCTGCATGTATTCACACTTCAGCCAGTCCGATACTTCACGAGTGGCATCATCGGCTCGACGTTCCGTTGTCGAACACTGCTCACCGTAGAAATCCATATCATCAAACGAGTAATGGTAACCACCAGTGGGTGTCCAACGGTCAGTGTTGCGGCCTTCGCCTTTAGCAATCAAGTACTTGATCGCACGGTGTAGCAGTAGGTCTGGGTAACGGCGAATTGGCGAAGTAAAGTGCGCGTAACGCTTCAGAGCCAAGCCAAAGTGACCACAGTTGTCGGCGTTGTACACGGCTTGCTTCATAGAGCGCAGCAGCATGGTTTGAATCAGTTCACGATCTTCACGTTCGTTAATTTGACGCATCAGTTGCGCGTAGTCGGTTGGCGATGGTTGTAGCCCCCCTTCCAAGCTTAAGCCTAATTCACTCAAGAAATCTTTAAAGCCCGCAAGACGCTCTTCTCCAGGCGTTTCGTGAATTCGGTATAGCGCAGGCTCTTTGGCTTTTTCCACCAATGAGGCAGAAGCGATGTTTGCCAGAATCATACACTCTTCGATGATCTTGTGTGCATCGTTACGAATCACAGGCTCAATGCGCTCAATCTTACGATCGGCATTGAAGATAAATTTGGTCTCTACTGTTTCAAACTCAATCGCGCCACGCTCATCACGAGTCTGCTTAAGCACCTTGTACATCTTATGCAACTCTTCAAGGTGTGGGACTTCTTTCTCGTAACGCTGACGAAGCTCTTCATCACCATCGAGAATGGCGCCTACCTTGTTGTATGTCAGGCGCGCGTGCGAGTTCATCACCGCTTCATAGTGCTTGTAACCTGATAACTTGCCGTTCTCTGAGATGGTCATTTCACACACCATACACAAGCGGTCAACCTGCGGGTTCAATGAACATAAGCCATTCGATAGTACTTCCGGCAGCATCGGCACAACCTGAGATGGGAAGTACACCGAGTTACCACGATTAATCGCTTCTTTATCTAGGGCGGTATCTGGACGCACATAGTAACTTACGTCAGCAATGGCGACCCATAAACGCCAGCCTCCATCTTTTTCCGCTTCACAATAAACCGCATCATCGAAGTCACGCGCATCTTCACCATCAATCGTGACCAAAGGCAACTCGCGCAAATCTACACGGCCTTCTTTCGCTTCTTCAGGTACATGCTCACCAAGGTTTTCAACCTGTTTCTCAACCGCTTGAGGCCACTCATGAGGGATTTGGTGCGTATGAATCGCAATCTTAGTCTCCATCCCCGGTGCCATATTCTCACCCAATACTTCGATGACCTTACCCATCATATTGCGTGAACGACCGCCGCGATCCATAATTTCGATCACCACAACGTTACCCATACGAGCACCGCCTTTATGCTCGGTTGGGATCAGAATGTCGTGACTGATTCGAGAGTCATCAGGGACGACATAAGAGTGGCCGTACTCAAGGAAGAAACGACCGATTAACGGTGCTGTACGCTCTTCAAGTACACGAACTAAACGACCTTCACGACGACCGCGTTTACTGTTATCAGTTGGCTGCGCCAATACATAATCACCATGCATTAGCGTCTTCATCTGATGGTGCGGCAGTAAGATGTCATCATCCTTGCCTGTGCTACCATCGGGACGCACCCAGCCATGACCATCTTTGTGACCAATCACATAGCCTTTCACTAGCTCCAATTTTTCAGGCAGGGCGTAGCATTGACGACGGGTAAAGATCAATTGACCATCACGCTCCATCGCGCGTAGACGACGACGCAGGCCTTCATATTGCTCTTCACCAGATAAACCTAATGCATCGAACAGATCGTTGCGGTTCATTGGAATATTCGCATCCGTCAGAAACGAAAGAATAAACTCGCGACTTGGAACTGGGTTCTCGTAGTTTTGCGACTCTCGGTCTGCAAAAGGGTCAGCATTCGCTGTGGTTGTCGTATTTTCTGACATCGGTATCTTTTTGGTCATAGGCGGGCCTGCTCATGCAAGGAAGGGATATAAATCTATTATATCCGATGCAACAGGTAAGCTACAGATATGCTTTAGAAAACCGACAAATTAGCTGAAATTGATACAAATCTTCATGATGTGAAATATCCGATCGTAATTACGTCGAACCTTTCAGTTTTTACGCAAACGATAAAACAAACGTTTGCGACAACAATAAAATCCACTATGATTCAGCAACATTTACCAACTCCTGTTCTGAGTATTGATATGAAATTAAAACGCACCTTAATGGCATCAGCGATGGCGGGTCTCTCTCTGTTTTCGTTGTCGAGTAACGCGATGGAGAAAGCGGATCTGATGATCACAGATGCCATGGTTCTGACCATGAACCAAGATAAAACTGTATATGAAAACGGTACGGTAGTGGTTAAAGACAACAAAATCATCGCGGTAGGCGACGCTTCACTAGAGAAGCTATATAAAGCTGAACAAGTGCTTGATGTCGACGGTGATATCGTGATGCCCGGTCTTATCAATACTCATACCCATGTTTCAATGACCGTATTCCGCTCTTTGGCGGACGATGTACCTGATCGCCTACACCGCTATATCTTCCCATTGGAGAAAAAACTGGTTTCGCGCGATATGGTCCGTATTGGCGCAAACCTAGGTAACGTAGAGATGGTGAAAGGCGGCGTAACGACTTACGCAGATATGTACTATTTCGAAGACGAGGTAGCGAAAACCGTCGATAAGATTGGTATGCGCGCGATATTAGGTGAGACCGTGATTAAATTCCCAGTCGCGGATGCAGCCAATGCTGAAGAAGGAATTAAGTACGCACTCAACTTCATTGAAGAGTACAAAGACCACCCGCGTATCACCCCAGCGTTCGCACCGCACGCCCCTTACACCAACACCACAGAGATCCTACAAAAAGTGGCGAAGCTATCTCTAGAGCTGAATGTTCCCGTGATGATCCACCTTGCAGAGTCTCATCGTGAAGAAGAGAAGATCGCCGAGCGCTCTGATGGTCTATCACCTGTTCAGTACATGCATAGCATTGGCGCACTCAATAAAAACCTAGTTGGCGCACACATGATCTTGGTTGATGACGAAGACATTAAACTAGTGAAAGAGTCTGACATGGGCGTTGCACACAACATGAGCGCGAACATTAAGTCAGCGAAAGGCGTCTCACCTGCTTTGCAGATGTACGACGAAGAAGTGCGTATTGGCCTAGGAACTGATGGTCCAATGTCGGGGAACACCTTGAGCACGATTGATGAATTCAACCAAGTTGCCAAGGTTCACAAACTAGTAAACAAAGATCGTGCAGCAATGCCACCGATCAAAGTGATCGACATGGCGACAATGGGCGCAGCAAAAGCGCTCCATATGGAAGATAAGATCGGATCATTAGAGACTGGTAAGTTGGCAGACATCATTGTGATCGATACCAAAGCACCCAACATGGTACCGGTCTACAACCCATACTCTGCACTGGTGTACTCTGCAAACTCAGGTAACGTTCGCCACTCAATCGTCGACGGTAAACTGCTGATGAAAGACCGCAACATGCTCACTGTTGATGAAGATAAGATTCGTCAAGAAGCATTGGATTTCACTAAAGTCGTTCGTGAAACCGTCGTTGAGTCAGGTGAAGTAGTTCAATAATCTCGCCACGTAATAGCATGGCTATCTAAATGCAAAAAGCCCTGCACTAATCCAATTAGGCAGGGCTTTTCAGCTTTCAGTAATCTTTCGGTGTCCCGTAATAATGAGTGCAGAGATCATTACAGGATTAGAATTCGTTATTACCAGAAAACGTCGCGTCGTTTGGCTCGAGCAATAATGTTGTCTGGCATTCTTTGCTCCAACCCACTTCTCAATACAGAAATGCGTTTGTGTTGACGCTGGTCGGCAGTGACGGAGTTATACAGCCAGCGGTACGCATCTTCATAATCTAGCGGGCTACCGTAATCGCGCAGTAAAAGTTCAGCTAAGTGAATACGTGCATTAAGGTTACCCATAGATGCCGCTTCACGTAGATAAGGGATCGCTCGCTCTTTGTCTTGTTGAACCAAGGTACCACGCGAGTAGTAACGGCCAAGCTGCTCTAAAGCGGCCGGCAGACCTTGATGCGCAGCGTTTTCCATGTAGTACAGACCAAGCTCAACGTCTTGCTCTACACATACACCCCAAGCCAGCATATCACCGTATAAAAACTCATAAGAAGGCAAACTGATACGTGTCGCACGCGCAACAATATCTTCAACCAGTTGGCACTTATCAGCTTTCACACGCTCAAGGTGTTGATTCTTCTCTATCAGATTGATCAGTTCAGCTTCTGTGTATATAGGTACCGGCTCACCGACATCAGCCAAATTAGCATGACTCAAGGAGGAGCTCAGCGCCATTATCAATGAAGCCGCCACAGTTCGTAGCTTCATACCTGCACTCTATTATCTTGTTTTAAAAACGCATTGAGCCTTTGGATTATCCAAGTTCAATTACATTTTACTCACTATGATATCTGTATCGGCAATTACTCGTATCGCTTTAGACAAAACTTGCCGTCAATCGGCAATACTTTGCCAGATAGCATACAAAAGATCATCACACTCACAACGCATAGTCAACGAGCACCAAATAGTAGGCACAAAAAAGCCAGCGTATTTCAGCTGGCTTTCGAACAACTTTCTATTATCTACACACTTTCGTGTATCAGCACTATGCGCTGTAAGGGTGAACCTTGATAATAGTTTCGTTACGGTCTGGACCTGTAGAGATGATGTCTACTGGTACGCCTGTTAGTTCTTCGATACGTTTGATGTAATCAAGAGCAGCTTGTGGAAGCGCGTCGATTGTCTTAGCACCAAATGTTGTCTCAGACCAACCTGGCATTGTTTCGTAGATTGGTGTTGCTTCTTCGAAAGACTCAGCAGCCATTGGAGAAACTTCTAGGATAGTACCGTCGGCCATCTTGTAGCCAGTACAGATCTTGATCTCTTCTAGACCGTCAAGAACGTCTAGTTTAGTCAGACACATACCCGTTAGAGAGTTGATTTGGATTGCGCGACGCATTGCTACTGCATCAAACCAACCTGTACGACGTAGACGACCTGTTGTTGCACCAAACTCGTGGCCAACATCACCTAGGTGCTTACCTACTGGGTCTTGCTTGTCTAGACCATCGTAAAGCTCAGTTGGGAATGGACCTGAACCTACACGAGTACAGTACGCCTTAGTAATACCAAGGATGTAACCAATGTGACGAGGACCGAAACCAGAACCTGCAGCAACACCACCAGCAGTCGTGTTAGAAGAAGTTACGTATGGGTAAGTACCGTGGTCGATATCTAGTAGAGTACCTTGAGCACCTTCGAACATGATCTTATCGCCGCGCTTGCGTGCTGCGTCTAGTTCGTCAGTTACGTCCATAACCATTGAAGTTAGTAGATCGGCATAACCCATGCACTGCTCAAGTACTTCTTCGTAGCTTACTGTCTCAGCTTTGTAGAAGTGCTCTAGTTGGAAGTTATGGAATTCCATTACTTCTTTTAGTTTTTCAGCGAACATTTCTTTATCGAAAAGGTCACCAACGCGTAGACCGCGACGAGCAACTTTATCTTCGTAAGCTGGACCGATACCACGACCCGTTGTACCGATAGCTTTCGCGCCACGAGCGATTTCACGCGCGTTGTCGATAGCGATGTGGTACGGAAGAATTAGAGGACAAGCTTCAGAAACGAAAAGACGCTCGCGCACTGGGATACCGCGCTCTTCAAGAGGCTTCATTTCTTTAAGAAGTGCTTCAGGCGAAAGTACAACACCGTTACCGATAACACATTTAACGTTATCGCGCAGGATGCCTGATGGAATTAAGTGAAGAACGGTTTTTTCACCGTCAATTACAAGTGTGTGACCTGCATTGTGACCGCCTTGGTAGCGAACCACGTATTTTGCATCTTCAGTTAAAAGGTCAACAATTTTACCTTTACCTTCGTCACCCCATTGGGTGCCTAGAACGACTACGTTATTTCCCATCTTTCCAGTATCTGTTGCTAGTTAAAAATGGATTCTAGCACCGAATCACAATTCTTGCAGTCATTTTTTGTTCACAATCGTGAGATTTGATCACGAGTGGCATATACAAGGCGCTATCAAAATGCGCAACGATACTGATATTATTCCTTTTTTATCTCACAAGGCACCTATCATGTCTCACTCTATTTGGTTGGCTATTGGCCTAGTTTTGGTCGTCGAAGGTTTAGGGCCACTTATCGCTCCAAGAGGCTGGCGCAACATGATGGCGCAGCTTAGCGAGCAACCAGATAATCAGCTTCGACGTATTGGTGGTTGCTTAGTGGTAGCCGGCGCGGTTATCGCGTTTATGACGTATCGGTAGTTCGAGATTCGAGATTCGAGATTCGAGATTCGAGATTCGAGATTCGAGATTCGAGATTCGAGATTCGAGATTCGAGAAGGATTGAAAGACATCTAGATTGTCGATACAAACAAAAAAGGCTCCCATCGTGGAAGCCTTTTGTTTTTGTGCCTTAGCAGTGCAAAGGTTCAATTCAGCCTGTTGGCTTATTGAGGTTGTGCACCTTTTGCTTTGTTCATGTATTGGAAGAAGTCAGTCTTCGGATCCAGTACTAGGATGTCACTCTTATCGCTAAATGATGACTCATAAGCTTGCAGTGAACGCATAAAGCCAAAGAACTCAGGATCTTTGTTGTATGCTTCAGAGTAGATCTTCGCTGCTTCTGCGTCCGCATCACCTCGAGTAACACGCGCAGTACGATCCGCTTCTGCCAGTACTGTTGCTACTTCTAGTTCAGCTTGTGCACGAATAACCTCTGCACGCTCACGACCTTGAGAACGGTGCTTACGAGCAACCGATTCACGCTCTGCACGCATACGCTTGTAGATTGAGTCACTGATGTTGTCTGGAAGGTTAATCTTCTTCATACGGAAGTCGACAATTTCCACACCTAAGTCTTTCAGTGCACTCTCACGCGTGTCGGTAAGAACGTTTTCCATGATCTTGTCACGTTCACCATCTACCTCAAGAGCTTCAGCTGCTGCAACCGTGGTTACCACGTCGCTGTCCGCTGAATCTGGAAGCACATCACTATTACGAGGACCAGAAACGATCTGCTTGATCTCACGAGAACCAATTTCCGAACGAAGTACATCTGTCACTTTACGCTCAAGAAGTGCTTGCGCCGTTAGTGCGTTACCGCCGCCCGTTGCCAGGTAGTATTGACCGAAGTCTTGAATACGCCATTTCACGTACGAATCGATGATGACGTCTTTTTTCTCTGACGTTACGAAACGGTCAGAGCGGCCATCCATTGTTTGAATACGTGCGTCTAGTGTTTTCACACGGTCAAACAGTGGCAGTTTGAAGTGCAGACCAGGCTCGTGGATTCGAGAAATGTCGTTGTTATCTTTCAATACACGACCAAAACGAATCACGATACCGCGCTCGCCTTCTGGAATAACGAACACAGACATCAGCATCAGTGCTAACGCAACGACCAATACAGGGATCATTAACTTACGCATTATTAGTATCTCCCTTGACGTGAGCTATCTGAACGAGACTGAGAGCTCGATGGCGTTTCAGGTTGAGTTTCTAGCTCAATCTGATCATAAGCTGATGGCGCTTTAGTAGAGCGAGAGCCCGACTTAGAACCACCTTGAGCGCCTAACTTATCAATCGGTAGGTAAAGTAGATTACCGCTCGATTCAGAGTCAATCAGCACTTTAGACGTGCTTGAGTACACTTTTTCCATTGTATCTAGGTACAGACGGTTACGTGTTACTTCTGGAGCTGCTTGGTATTCAGGAAGTAGCTTTTCAAACTGAGCCACTTGACCAAGTGCACCATTGATAGTGCGCTCTGAGTAACCCACAGCTTCTTTCTTCAAACGCTCTGCACGACCTGTCGCTTTAGGAAGAATGTCGTTTCGGTACGCTTCTGCTTCACGCTCAAAACGCTCTTCATCCTCACGAGCCGCGATAGCATCATCGAATGCATCTTTAACTTGCTCAGGTGGACGAGCCGACTGGAAGTTAACGTCTACAACTAGGATACCCATGTCGTAGTTATCAATAATACGGTTCAGTGTCTCTTGAGTGCTTTGACGAATCTGTTGACGGCCGCTAGTAAGGATACTATCCATTAGCGAGTCACCGATAACTGCACGAAGCGCAGAATCCGTAGCTTGGCGTAAGCTGTCATCCGCATTCGTGACACGATACAGATATTTGTATGGGTCTGAAACGCGGTATTGAACACCCATTTCAACCGTCACTACGTTCTCGTCTTTAGTCAGCATGGTGCCAGAAGCACGCAGTGAACGAATCGCTTGAACGTTAACCAGCTGTTCATCGCTAATTTGATCGATGAAACGTGGATGCCAGTTTAGACCTGGCTCTTCAATACGGTCGAACTGACCTAATCGAAGTACCACAGCTCTCTCTGCTTCCCCTACGGTGTAGAAACCCGCAAAGAACCAGATCGCGATAGCGATAACGGCAATGACACCAAAGCCAATTGCACCACCGCCACCTGCAGATGAACCGTTGCCACCTTTTTTACCAAACTTGCCACCCAACTTTTGACTCAGTTTGTTGAACACTTCGTCTAAGTCTGGCGGTCCTTGATCTCGGCCACCGCGATTATTCTTATTACCCCAAGGGTCATTATCGCGGCCATTATCGCCGTTGTTATTTCCAGGCTCATTCCACGCCATTAGAAAGCTCCATCATTTGATATGACGTTATACTGTAGCAGTCTCTGTGGTAACGATAAAGTCACCTAAGAGTGCCCCTTCTCTTTTTTCTAGTTTAGACCAATCCACTTGTTGCATTCGGATATCTATCAAGAGGTTACCATTTTCATCATATTCTTCTTGTTGAATAGATTTCAACTGGAAAAACAGACTACGAATGCGCCCTTGATGTTGAGGTGGAATGCAAAGTCGATATTGAACCATTTGGCTTGCTAGACGTTCTGTCAGCGCCTCAAACAGTAATTCAATGCCTTCTCCTTCCATTGCCGAGACCCAAACAGCGCGAGGAGCGCCCTCTTCGTCTCGCTCAATACGAGGTTTTTGGTCTTCCATGCAGTCAATCTTGTTCATGACTACAAGGGTTGGCACCTCATGAGCATCAATTTCTTCTAATACATCATGAACTGCCTGAATATTCTCACGAAAGCGGTCATCACTGGCATCAACAACATGTAACAAAATGTCAGCTTCCTGCGTCTCTTGTAACGTTGCTTTAAATGCCGCGACTAAATCGTGCGGTAGGTGACGAATAAACCCTACAGTATCTGCAAGGATTGCCGGACCTACATCCGTCAGATCAATTTTACGCAGTGTTGGATCGAGCGTTGCAAACAGTTGATCTGCTGCATACACACCAGCACGCGTGATCTGGTTAAACAGTGTTGATTTCCCTGCGTTGGTGTAACCAACAAGAGAAATGGTTGGGATTTCAGCTCGATTACGAGCACGGCGGCCCTGTTCACGCTGCTTAGCTACCTTAGCTAAACGACGTAATATCGCTTTTATACGGTCACGCAACAGACGTCGATCTGTTTCTAGTTGAGTTTCTCCTGGACCACGAAGACCAATACCACCTTTTTGTCTCTCAAGGTGGGTCCAACCGCGAATCAGTCGAGTAGAGATATGACGAAGCTGAGCAAGCTCAACTTGTAGCTTACCTTCATGAGTTCGCGCACGCTGTGCAAAGATATCTAAGATAAGACCAGTGCGGTCAATCACACGACACTTACACAAGTGCTCTAGGTTGCGCTCTTGGGCAGGAGAGAGGGCGTGATTAAAAATCACAATTTCAGCCCCAGTTAACTGAACGGCTTGAGCGATCTCTTGGGCTTTACCCTCTCCGACGTAGTATTTAGGGTGCGGGGACTGACGACTACCAGTAATCACTTGTAGTGTTTCCACCCCCGCAGAGGAGACTAGCATTTCACATTCGCTTAAGTCTTCCCACTCACCCTCTTGCGTGAAGTTGATATGAACAAGTACGGCTCGCTCACCGGATTCATAACGGTCAAACAAGCAACCAACTCCTTATTACAGCTTTAGCTGTATTGATTGAACGATTAATCTTCAGATTTCTCTGCACGATCAGCAGGTGCACGCTCACCGCTGTGGTGGCTAACTGCACGAGCAGGAACCACTGTAGAAATAGCATGCTTGTAAACCATTTGGTTTACTGTGTTCTTCAATAAGATCACAAACTGATCAAAAGATTCGATCTGACCTTGCAGCTTAATGCCGTTTACAAGGTAGATAGATACTGGAATGCGCTCACGACGTAGTGCATTTAGAAATGGGTCTTGCAGCGATTGCCCCTTAGCCATTTTATTTTCCTTATTTTGTATTTTGTTGTAATTATTTAGCTAGTGGTGCACAAAAAGGTGCGGCCTTTGCATCTGAGCTAAACGAATAAAAAAACTCCGTTGTTATTGAAAGGCTGTAAGTTTAAAAAGCCTCAATAACGGATCCTTTCCAGAGTATATTCACGCAAAAGCGATCACATTATACACAGCTATGCTAGTCAGATGCTATTGCATCTGAAAGAGTTTCTAGCGCTTGTTCAATGTTTTCGCTATCTAACCAAGTCAAATCATCCCAACTGCGTAACCAGGTGATTTGGCGCTTGGCCAATTGACGGGTTGCACAGACTCCGCGGAATACCGCTTCATCTAAGTCACAATTCCCATCTAAATAGTCCCACATCTGACGATATCCTACGCAACGGATCGATGGAAGATCAGGATGAAGATCGTCTCGAGCGTATAACGCTTTCATCTCATCTTCAAAACCTGCTTCTATCATTTTTTCGAAACGCAGTTCGATACGACGATGCAGTTCAGCCCTTTCCTTGGGAGCTATAGCAAATTGCTTCACACGAAATGGCAGGCTATCGCCCTTCGTTTGAGTTAGCTCTGTTAATGTTTTACCCGAAATTCGAAAAACTTCCAATGCTCTTGACAATCTTTGTGGATCATTTGGGTGAATTCTTTCCGCAGATACTGGATCAATCTCTCTTAATTGATCGTGCATAACTTGCCAACCGTGCTCGTTTGCTTCTGCTTCAATCTGTTTACGAATCTCTTGGTCTGCCGCTGGTAATGGGGATAGCCCTTCTAGCAACGCCTTGTAGTAAAGCATAGTACCACCGACCAATAATGGTATTTTTCCTGCCGCAGCGATGTCGTTCATCTCTTTGAGCGCATCACGACGAAAATCTGCCGCGGAGTAGGATTCACTCGGATCTAAAATATCGATCAAGCGATGAGGAGCAAGGGCTAACTCTTCTGCGTCTGGTTTCGCAGTACCAATATCCATATCTTTGTAGATCAACGCCGAGTCCACACTGATGATCTCTACTGGGAACTTCTGGCGTAGGCGAATGGCTAGATCTGTTTTACCTGATGCGGTTGGCCCCATTAAAAACAGTGCTAAAGGTAGTTTCTGAGTCATGATATTTTGTTTTTGCTTCTCTGTTAAAGCGCTCTGTTTTTCAGAGCTTAGTGCTGCGCAAACTGACCGCGCAGCTCAATAAATTAAACCGTAAACGCTGCAATGGTCGCTGAAAAATCAACTGGGTTTACAAACTCAGGGTCGTCTAATGGAAGTAGACCATGCCAGAGCTGTTCAAGTTCCCCAACTAATTGAACCGCTTCAGATAAAGTGTAGTCGCTTTTTACCTGCGCGGTTTGAACACCAATCCAATTGACCAACTGTTGCATACAACTTTGAGTATCATTGGGTTGGATATCGAGCGAAGCCGCGTACGATAACAGATCTGGGATTAAAGTTTGTAAGTTTTGCTGCCTTAGAGGTGATGGCACTCCCATCACCATGATCGCTTCGCTGTTTCTGGCTTTAAGCTCTATGCCTAGTAAGTTCAGTTGAGGGCTGACTGTTTTCATCACCTCAACCAATTCACTGCCGACTTTCATCGATAGCGGTACCAATAACGGCTGACTTTTCAATGGTCCATGCTGAGTATTGAGCTGCCCCAACACACGCAAGTACTCTGCTTTGGCGAGAGACAGCAATAAGCACCCGTTTTTACTTCCCATTGCCAAATACCGCTGATTAACCACAGTGATCGCTTTACCAAGCTCAGCAATGATCGGTCTTTCAGCCGGTGAGTGTTCAACTACAGGAGCTGCCCTCGACGATGGATCTTTTGAAAGCGCACTGTCGCCTGCTGTCGAACTTGGAAACTCGGGAGTTTGCAGCAGTTCTTTGTAGGCTTTGACTTCACGCTTAGACGGTGCCGGCTCTGCATGATGCTGATTCGAAGGCTTATCAGGTTTTGGAGCAGGACGAGATTCAATCCACTCCTGACGCGGAGAGCCTGTAAAGTTGGTCGCTTGTCCACTTCGAGAGTCATAACCTATGCTTGGTTCGCCCTCTCGTTTAGAACCGGCTTTTGCACGACTCTGATTGTAACTCGGCGCGCGATCTTGAACCGACTCTTGAGCATGCTCTGATTCCGCTTTTCTTGGATAAGCCGGCGTTTTGTCGATCGCCTCTCTTGCTCGCTCAGACGCTTGTTCTGCACCTGTTGGCGAAGACCGTTTAGAGGCTTGTGACGAAACAAAGGTATCAACACCCTCTGAGTGGTTAACAGCTTCAGTGTGACCGGTGGCTTCATCACTCGATTCAGACTCAGCTTGGTGAAAAGCGGATTGATTGAGTGGCGCCGCTTCAATCTGTTTGGTTTGCGCTAACCCATCGCTTAACGCTTGATAGATAAAATCATGCACCAGGCGCGCTTGATGAAAACGCACTTCGTGCTTAGCTGGGTGAACGTTAACATCCACTTGATGTGGATCGAGCTCAATAAACAGCACGTAGGTAGCAAATTGATCAGGACGTAGACTGGTCTCGTAGCTTTGACGAATCGCGTGATTGATCAGTTTGTCGCGCATCATACGACCATTCACATAACAGTATTGCAGATCGCTCTGCTGTCTCGCACCTTCTGGCGTCGTAATCCAACCGTGGAGTTTAAGCCCTTGGTGCTCCAACTCAATTTTGAGCATATGACGGACAAACGCATTACCACACACAGCCGCAATACGTTTTTCGGCTTGAACTTCAGTTTTAGCTGCGCGGTATTGGCGCACCATCTTACCGTTGTGACGCAAATTAATCGTCACATCGAAACGACTCAAGGCAATGCGCTTTAAGAGCTCATCAATATGGGTGAACTCGGTTTTTTCGGTACGCAGGAACTTGCGTCTTGCCGGCGTATTAAAGAATAGGTCTAAGACTTCGACTGAAGTACCGATTGGATGTGCCGCTGGCTGTAATTTTACCGCCATGTCACGCCCTTCACTATACGCTGCCCACGCTTGATCTTGCGTCGCAGGACGTGAAGTCATGGTTAAGCGCGCGACCGAACTGATACTCGCAAGAGCTTCACCACGAAAGCCAAGGCTCACGATAGCTTCAAGGTCATCAAGGGTATGAATCTTTGATGTCGCATGTCGGCTTAGCGCCAGCCCTAGTTCATCTTTGACGATGCCTTTACCATTATCACGAACGCGAATCAGCTTAGCGCCGCCCTTCTCGATATCAATGTCGATTCGGGTCGCACCAGAGTCCAGACTGTTCTCAACCAACTCTTTAACCACCGAAGCCGGCCTTTCAACCACTTCTCCGGCTGCGATTTGGTTGGCAAGGCGCGCTGGTAATATCTTAATCGTCATAATGGTTCTCTACTCGCTCTGGCTTTCTACTCACTACTTGTGAGGGATAACCAACACTTGTCCAACAGCCAAGCCGTCAGAGCGCAATTTGTTTGCTTTACGAATGCTGTCTACGGTCACTCCATATTTAGAAGCGATCTTACCAAGGTAGTCGCCACGCACCACAGTGTGCTTACGCAACGGCAACGCCTTGATACTAATGGTAATCTTGAGTTTTTGGCCAACTTTGACGATATCTGAACGCAGATTGTTCTCACGCTTAATCGCTGAGACACTCACACCATACTTATTAGCAATGCTACCTAAGAATTCCCCACGCTTCACCACGTGAGTGATGGTGCGTCTTTCAACATCGTTACCGACACTTTGCGCCGCGCCAGGTACTTTTAGCTTCTGACCGATAACCAAACCTGTCGATTTCAGGTTGTTCATCGTCATCAAGTTTTTGGTGGTTGTACCGTACTTCTTCGCAATCACTGACAGCGACTCGCCACGCGAGACCTTATGAATAATGGTAGAGGCGACTGGAGCTGGTGTAGGTCTTGCTGTGTTCGATAGCACCATTCCTTCCGGTGGGTTCGCTTTCAAGTATTTCACCACCGCGGTGGTAATCGCTGTTGCCAACTTATCTTGATGTGAGCGTTGGAACAGAAGCTTCTCTTCCGTTGGGTTAGAGATAAAACCCGTCTCGACCAATACTGACGGAATCTGTGGTGAGCGTAATACCGCTAGACTGGTATTGATTGGTTTACGGTTGTGCAGCCTCGCCACTTTCCCCATCTCAGATAGGATTTCCGTCGCCAATTTATAGCCCTCTTTCTGAGAGTGGCTAAATTGCAGGTCTAATAAGGTTTGGTTAACGTTTCTATCGTTAATATTATTAGTGAAAGCCGCGCCGCCGCCACCCAAGAGCTCCGACTGTTTCTCTTTGTTCTCAATCCAGCGGGAAATTTCCGTATTAGCACGACGAGTATTGAGTACGAATACAGAACCGCCACGAGGTTGAGGCGTAGTAAATGCATCCGCATGAATTGATATCAACAGATGTGCTTCATTTTCACGAGCGATCGCAACACGACGGTTCAAGTTAACGAAGTAGTCACCATTTCGTGTCATACGAGTCTTCACGCCCGGTACGGCATTCAACTTAGCAGCAACTTGGCGAGAAATACTTAACACTGTATTTTTCTCATACTTTCCAGACGGTCCAATAGAGCCTGGGTCTTCTCCACCATGCCCAGGATCAATCACGATCAGGATATCTTTGCTTCGCTGAACTTGATCAATGCTCTTACTTACCGTTGAACTGGCCGATGACTTTTTCGTTTCACCATGCGGAAGGTCGATCACCAAGCGATGACCATATTGACCACCCGGTGTCGGGCTCAATTTGAAGATCTCTGCTTTTGTCGATTTCTTCAACTCAAACACTAAACGATAGGTTGTTTTCTCGGGAGGAGAGCTCTTACGGATTTTTTTTAATACCGGACTATCTGTCACGGTAACCGGTAACTTGGTCGCGAGATTGGTACGTTTAAGATCTACGACCAAACGACTAGGGCTAGTCAACGTGAAATAGCTAAAATCCGCTTCGGACTTCAGATCAATAACAACTCGGGTCTCTTCAGGGGAAGGCCACACACGTAAACCTTTTAAAGAGTTCGCAGCAGCAAAGGAAGAAAACAACAATGAGAAAACAGCGGCCATCGTGGCCACTGCGGAAAGAAGGCGTTTAGAAATCAACATAACTCCAACTGACTAAGTAAGCGTTGTCCATATTCACTGTTGGCGGTTAAAGAGACGACTCGGTGATCATCTTGGTAACGGATATCAATATCAAGATCGGCTTCTGGTAGTAAACCTTCTCCCTTCTCTGGCCACTCAACCAGACAAATAGCATCAGGAGTGAAGTAGTCACGAATCCCCATGAACTCTAGCTCTTCAGGGTCAGCAAGACGATATAGGTCAAAGTGATATACTTGCCAATCTGCCAATTGATATGGTTCAACCAGAGTATAGGTTGGGCTTTTTACATTTCCTTGATGACCAAGCGCTTTTACAAAGCCACGACTGAACGTCGTTTTACCTGCGCCAAGATCGCCATGCAAATAGATAGTGGTTTGCTGTGAGCATAGATTTGAAAGCTCCGTCCCCAGTTGAATCGTTGCTTGCTCATCTTTCAAAGTAAACTGTTTTGTGCTCATGAATACGTTCTCTAAAAATCGATCGTTGACTATATAAAAATCAAAAGAACAAGAATAGTAAACCGTGAAGGTTTTGAGAGACAAGCATTCAAGTGTAAGTAATATGAAAAATAACCATGAATTCGCCTCTGTTCTGGTCAACACTATTAAGATCCGTTAAGATCCGCCCCCATTTTCGCTCATGTCACGATATAAACTTATTACAAAGTTATGAATAAAGTTGCCGCTAAGCTATGAATCTAGACCACCTTGCTGAACAAATTAAAACTTGGGGACAAGAGCTCGGTTTCCAAAAAGTGGGCATTTGCGACGTCGACTTAAGTGAACATGAAGCGGCTTTGCAAGCTTGGTTAGATGCTGGCTACCACGGTGAAATGGATTGGATGGCTCGTCACGGCATGATGCGCGCGAGGCCTGATGAGTTACACCCAGGTACCGTTCGAGTGATCAGTGCTCGCATGAACTATCTGCCACCTGAAGCACAATTCGCAACCAACCTTGCAGACAATACTCAAGGTTATATCAGCCGTTACGCGCTGGGTCGTGACTATCACAAACTGTTTCGCAATCAGTTAAAGAAGCTCGGTCAAAAAATCGAAAAAGAGATTGAAGGGCTGGACTATCGTCCATTCGTAGACTCCGCACCGATCTTAGAACGACCTTTAGCTCAAAAGGCTGGTTTAGGTTGGACAGGTAAACACTCACTCATTCTCGATAAAGAAGCAGGCTCATGGTTTTTCCTAGGAGAGCTACTGGTCAACATCCCACTACCGGTGGATGAACCGAACACCGAAGAGTGTGGTAAATGTACCGCTTGCATAACGTCTTGCCCAACAGGTGCCATCGTAGAAGACGGCGTTGTGGATGCTCGTCGTTGTATCTCTTACCTGACTATCGAATTCGATGGTGTTATTCCGCTTGAGTTCCGTGAAGCCATTGGCAACCGAATCTACGGTTGTGATGACTGCCAATTGGTTTGCCCTTGGAATCGACATGCTGATGTGAGTAAGCAAACGGATTTTCACCGCCGTGAAGCATTCAAAGATATCGATTTAGTCACATTAGCAAGTTGGGATGAGGCAACCTTTCTGAAAAAGATGGAAGGCTCTGCGATTCGACGCATTGGCCATACGCAATGGCTACGTAATTTATTCGTTGCGATGGGTAATGCGCCTTACCAACAGCGCATCATTGATATTTTAGAGTCTCATTTAGGTAACAATGAGATGCTCGATGAACATATCCAATGGGCGTTAGAAAAACAAAACCAACAATTGCCAAACTCAGTACAAGCTACCCTTTCAACAACCTCTCCTAGAGAGTCTGTGAATAAGATTAAGAGCAAAAAGGAGCGACTTATTCGAATTGTTGAAAAAGGACTACCGAGAGACGCTTAGTGCATTGACTATGAATATCAGTCGAGAAGCTTGATATATAGCGAGGTTAGCGGAAAAATAACAGTAAGCTGTTTCATAGAATTTGAGCACAATGTTTGACCTTGTTCTCAAATTTTACAATGTGGAAAAAAAATTAATTTCTCTCAAACTTTCCACATGGCAGCAAAGTTAAACACAGTTCGGATAAATGATTAAGATCAATAAACAACGAGTTAATGATCCTACCTAAAACCCACAAAAACAAACAAAACCAATAAAAACAGCAACTTAAAATAATAAATCACAATGTAAAGTAATTTTATTAGAAAGGATCTTTTCAGTAGCACTTGAGAATTAAGGCTGAAATAACTTTATCAACCAAGTTATCCACATCAAACAATATGTGGATAAGTCTGTTTATAGATATGAAAAACCTCAAGTATCTTCTTTAGAAACCTGATAGTTATTAGCATTCCATTAGCTAAGACAAATTTGAGACAAAAAAATATCCACCAAGAGTATTGGAGGATTGTTTTCTTTTTTAAGGGATGATGCTTCGCAGCATTAAAGAAAGAGCTTAGGCTTACAGCCTATATCCAAGCTAGATAGCTTAGAAAGAAATTGGAGCGACACACGAGGTTCCCGATCTTCAAGGCTTAGGCGTGACCTCAACCTTGACAAGGATTCGCTAAACTAGCTGAGCTAGTGTCGCATCAGGAAAGGTCTTTCACCTTTCGATTACCGTTTTCACGCTAATCTTCAAAATGGAGCGACACACGAGGTTCGAACTCGTGACCTCAACCTTGGCAAGGTTGCGCTCTACCAGCTGAGCTAGTGTCGCATCAGGAAAGGTCTTTCACCTTTCGATTATCGCTTTCACGTTAATCTACAAATTGGAGCGACACACGAGGTTCGAACTCGTGACCTCAACCTTGGCAAGGTTGCGCTCTACCAGCTGAGCTAGTGTCGCATCACGGAAAGGTCTTTCACCTTTCGATTACCGCTTTCGCGTTAATCTACAAATTGGAGCGACACACGAGGTTCGAACTCGTGACCTCAACCTTGGCAAGGTTGCGCTCTACCAGCTGAGCTAGTGTCGCATCACGGAAAGGTCTTTCACCTTTCGATTATCGCTTTCGCGTTAATCTACAAATTGGAGCGACACACGAGGTTCGAACTCGTGACCTCAACCTTGGCAAGGTTGCGCTCTACCAGCTGAGCTAGTGTCGCATAAGTTAACCGCTAACGCGTTTAACTATAATGTGGTTGCGGGAGCCGGATTTGAACCGACGACCTTCGGGTTATGAGCCCGACGAGCTACCAAGCTGCTCCATCCCGCGTCCGGATGTCATTGTTAAGCACAATGAAAGCTATCAAATTGGAGTGACACACGAGGTTCCCGATCTTCAAGGCTTAGGCGTGACCTCAACCTTGGCAAGGATTGCACTCTACCAGAATGCTCTTCATGTTTCACTTTCAAAATGGAGCGACACACGAGGTTCGAACTCGTGACCTCAACCTTGGCAAGGTTGCGCTCTACCAGCTGAGCTAGTGTCGCATAGTTAACCGCTAACGCGTTTAACTGTAATGTGGTTGCGGGAGCCGGATTTGAACCGACGACCTTCGGGTTATGAGCCCGACGAGCTACCAAGCTGCTCCATCCCGCGTCCGGATGTCATTGTTAAGCACAATGAAAGCTATCAATTTGGAGCGACACACGAGGTTCGAACTCGTGACCTCAACCTTGGCAAGGTTGCGCTCTACCAGCTGAGCTAGTGTCGCATAGTTAACCGCTAACGCGTTTAACTGTAATGTGGTTGCGGGAGCCGGATTTGAACCGACGACCTTCGGGTTATGAGCCCGACGAGCTACCAAGCTGCTCCATCCCGCGTCCGGATGTCATTGTTAAGCACAATGAAAGCTATCAATTTGGAGCGACACACGAGGTTCGAACTCGTGACCTCAACCTTGGCAAGGTTGCGCTCTACCAGCTGAGCTAGTGTCGCATAGTTAACCGCTAACGCGTTTAACTGTAATGTGGTTGCGGGAGCCGGATTTGAACCGACGACCTTCGGGTTATGAGCCCGACGAGCTACCAAGCTGCTCCATCCCGCGTCCGGATGTCATTGTTAAGCACAATGAAAGCTATCAATTTGGAGCGACACACGAGGTTCGAACTCGTGACCTCAACCTTGGCAAGGTTGCGCTCTACCAGCTGAGCTAGTGTCGCATAGTTAACCGCTAACGCGTTTAACTGTAATGTGGTTGCGGGAGCCGGATTTGAACCGACGACCTTCGGGTTATGAGCCCGACGAGCTACCAAGCTGCTCCATCCCGCGTCCGGATGTCATTGTTAAGCACAATGAAAGCTATCAATTTGGAGCGACACACGAGGTTCGAACTCGTGACCTCAACCTTGGCAAGGTTGCGCTCTACCAGCTGAGCTAGTGTCGCATTCTGAAAACGTCTTTCGCCGTTCAGGGCTGCGAATTATAAGAGCATTTTTTTGTGATGCAAGTCCTTAATGCAAAATTCTGCAACTTTTTCGTCAAGTGCTGAAAAAGCACACAGAATTTCAAAAAAATGTTGATTTCGCAGCCAGATAATCAATTCAAAACAACCATTTTGAATTGATTAGATATTAATAATCGTCTTGCGGTAATACTGAAGTTCAGCAATCGACTCGCGAATGTCATCTAAGGCTAAGTGGCTACCAGACTTAGTAAAGCCATCTAATACTTCCGGTTTCCAACGGCGCGTCAGCTCTTTCAAGGTGCTTACGTCGATGTAGCGATAGTGGAAGTATTCTTCCAGTTCAGGCATATGCTTGTACAAGAAACGACGATCTTGGCCAATACTGTTGCCACAAATCGGCGATTTGCCTTTCGGTACCCACTTTTCAAGAAACTCGATCGTTTTAGCAATCGCATCTTGTTCCGTCACAGTGCTCTCTTTCACACGTTTCACTAAGCCGCTACCGGTATGCGTATTCGTACACCACTCATCCATTTTGTCCAGCTCGCTGTCTGGTTGGTGGATAGCTAATACTGGGCCTTCAGCAAGAATGTTCAGCTCACTATCGGTGACGATAGTAGCAATTTCAATGATTTTATGAGTTTCAGGATCAAGTCCCGTCATCTCTAGATCAACCCATATTAGGTTCTGATCGCTAAAGGACATAATGGCGCTGCCTATTTGTTTGCGTGTAAAAGAGGTACTATACCCAAATAAGTATACTCAAACTAGGTTTTGTGCCGCGTAAATATCACGGTAACAAACTCAGTTACGTCGAGTTCCCTATCATCAAGTTAGATGTGTTAAGTAGAAAATTGTGGCAAAAAAGAAAAAGTTAACCAAAGGTCAAGTGCGACGCGTACGCAGTAACCAAAAGAAACGACTCAAGCAGGAAGACTCTGTCCAGTGGGATGAGAGCATGCTCGGCGGCACCAAGAGTGGCCTAGTAATTACTCGATTTGGTCAACATGCAGATATTGAAGACGTTGAAACCAGCGAGATCCACCGTTGTAACCTACGTCGTGGTATCGAAAGCTTGGTCTCTGGCGACCGAGTGATCTGGCGTGCTGGTCTTGAATCGATGGCTGGCATTTCTGGTGTAGTTGAGGCCGTTGAGCCACGTACTTCTATTCTAACTCGCCCGGATTACTACGACGGCCTGAAGCCTGTCGCAGCTAACGTTGATCAAATGGTGATTGTGTCTGCGGTACTGCCTGAGCTGTCTCTGAACATCATCGACCGTTACCTTATCGCCTCAGATACATTAAGCATTGCGCCGCTGATTGTATTGAACAAAGTCGACCTACTCAGCGAAGAACAGCTCGCAGAATACAAACAGACCCTAACCATCTACGAGGAGATTGGCTACAAGGTTCTCTTTGTAAGTAAAGAGACAGGCTACGGCATCGCTGAGCTTGAAGCTGAGCTGGCAAACCGCATCAACATCTTTGTTGGTCAATCGGGCGTAGGTAAATCCAGCCTAGTTAACGCGCTGATGCCAACACTTGATATCGAAGAAGGCGCAGTGTCAGAAAACTCAGGTCTTGGCCAACACACCACAACAGCAGCGCGCCTGTACCACTTCCCATCAGGCGGTGACTTGATTGACTCTCCGGGGGTTCGTGAGTTTGGTTTATGGCACTTAGAGCCTGAAGCCATCACCGAAGCCTTTGTTGAATTCAAGCCGTATCTTGGTGGTTGTAAGTTCCGCGACTGTAAGCACAATGATGACCCAGGTTGTATCCTGCGCGAAGCAGTCGAAGATGGAAAGATCAGCCGCATCCGCTTTGAAAACTATCATCGCATCATTGAGAGCATGGTTGAAAACAAAGCCAACCGACAGTACTCAAGAAACAAGAAGGCTGATCTTTAAGGCAAATTTTGTGAATAACTCTCAGCAGTTGCAACCAAAGTTTGCGCACTTGCTGACAATGGACGCGATATTGAGTAACATCTCGCGCCCTAAAGTGTCATTAACTGATTTTCATTGAAGAAATACACAACATTGGAATATTAATACAATGGATAAGATCAAAGTTGGATTGCAGTACTGGATTCCACAACATGGACTGACTCGCTTAGTCGGTAAACTAGCGTCGGCTAAAGCGGGCGGCTTAACGACAGCGATCATCAACTGGTTCATCAAGCAGTACAAAGTGAACATGGATGAAGCCCTTCACAGCGATCCAAAACACTTCAAGACCTTCAACGAGTTCTTCGTACGTGAACTTAAAGAAGGTATGCGTCCAATCGCGGAAGGCGAATCTGTGATTGTGCACCCTGCCGATGCACGCGTA
This sequence comes from Vibrio pelagius, assembly GCF_024347575.1. Classification (NCBI taxonomy): domain Bacteria; kingdom Pseudomonadati; phylum Pseudomonadota; class Gammaproteobacteria; order Vibrionales; family Vibrionaceae; genus Vibrio; species Vibrio pelagius. Next base: position 280,198 of record NZ_AP025503.1, on the reverse strand, counting down.
AGCCAATTTGGCCCAATTACGGACGGCAAACTGATCCAAGCAAAAGGTCATGATTTCTCTGCACGTGAGCTATTAGGTGGCGATGCAAACCTTGCTGAAGAGTTTAAAGACGGTGATTTCGCGACTCTGTACCTATCACCAAGTGATTACCACCGCGTTCACATGCCATGCGACGGTACACTGCGCCAAATGATCTACGTACCAGGTGATCTGTTCTCAGTGAACCCACTAACAGCAGAAAACGTTCCTAACCTGTTTGCTCGTAACGAGCGTGTAGTGTGTATTTTCGATACGGAATTTGGCCCAATGGCTCAAGTTCTAGTTGGTGCAACGATTGTTGGCAGCATCGAGCAAATTTGGGCTGGCACAATTACTCCACCTCGCGGTAACACGGTTTACAAGTGGGATTATCCAGCTGAGGGTGACAAAGCGGTTATCTTGAAGAAAGGCGAAGAGATGGGCCGCTTCAAGCTAGGTTCAACCGTTATCAACCTATTTGCTAAAGACGCAATCAAGTTCGACGAGAGCATGGCAAACGGTGAGAAAACGGTTCTAGGTACTCCATACGCACATATCGCGTCAGCAGAAGCAGAAGCAGAAGCAGAAGCAGAAGCAGAAGCAGAAAAAGTACAACCGGACGCTGAGCAAGAATAAGCGCTAGCGGTTAATTGATATTTGAAAGGTGAGCTCATGGCTCGCCTTTTTTGTATCCATAATCTGCTCGATATCAAAGCGGATTTACAAATATTGACCAAAAGCAAAACAGTTGCCGAAAAGTTAAACGACTTTGCAATTTTACAACCGTCGCCTAAGTATCCTAAACTCAGATAACTTACTCTATTTGTAGATATTTTCTTCATAGGGTTTCCATCACATGCCTAAGCTCAATGTTGGCGTACTCGTTAAACTGCTGATCTGCTTTGCCATTCCGTTAGGTGTGCTCTTTATGCCTATCGACTCTATCCCCATCGACGATCTGACCCTTATTCAGCATCGTCTACTAGCCATTTTCTTACTGGCTGCGTTGTTGTGGGTATTAGAGCCCGTTCCGGTTTTTGCCACCTCGATCCTGATCATCACTCTTGAGGTGATCATGATATCGGACAAAGGCTTACACCTATTCAGACAACCACCAGCAGGTCATGATTTAGGAGAGTTGATAAAATACACCGATATCTTCAGCGCCTTCTCGTCACCCATTATTATTCTGTTTATGGGTGGCTTTGCGTTGGCGATCGCAGCTTCAAAATACGAACTGGATAACAACTTAGCGCGCGTTCTGCTAAAACCTTTTGGAACAGAACCTCGCTTTATCATGCTCGGCCTGATGCTGATTACTGCTGTGTTTTCCATGTTCATGTCGAATACCGCAACCACGGTGATGATGCTCGCCCTACTCGGTCCAATTGTCGCTTCTGCGCCCAAAGGTGACTTAGGCATTAAAGCCTTAGTGTTGTGTATTCCAATCGCGGCCAATACCGGTGGTATTGCAACGCCAATCGGTACACCACCAAACGCTATCGCACTGCAGTACCTGACCGGAGAAAACGCCATCGACTTCCTCAGCTGGATGATGATGGGTCTACCCTTTGTGATTATTCAGCTGACGATTGCCTGGGTTCTGCTACAGAAGTTCTTTCCCTCTCAGCAGAAGAACATGGTGTTAAGACTCGATGGTCAATTTAAAAAGAGTTGGCGTGCGATTGTGGTTTACGTCACCTTTGCTGCAACGATTCTATTGTGGATGACGACTAAGCTGCACGGGATGAACACCTATGTGGTGTCGATCATTCCATTAGCCGTATTTACCTTGACGGGCATCATGGGCAAAGAAGAACTCAAACTGATTAACTGGGACGTATTGTGGTTAGTCGCCGGTGGTATTGCGATTGGTATTGGTTTAGATAAAACCGGACTTGCCGCGGCACTAGCACACGCGATTGACTATGAATCACTCTCCCCGGCTGCTGTGGTATTAACGCTGTCTATCGTCTGCTGGTTAATGGCCAACTTCATGTCCAACACCGCGACCGCTAACTTGCTGATGCCGATCGCTGCAGCCATTGGCGCATCGATGGAGAGTTTAGCTGCGATTGGTGGATTACAAGGATTGCTAGTTGTGGTTGCCTTCTCTGCATCACTCGGCATGATTCTACCGGTATCCACACCACCAAACTCACTCGCCTATTCAACTGGTCTTATCGAAAGCAAAGACATGGCGAAAATGGGCGTGATCTTGGGTGTCGTTGGTCTAGCAATTGTCTATCTGGCGATGTTCTTATTCGTTTAACTCCCTCTTACCCAAACTCGTCACAGCTCAAAACCCAATTGCGCTGTGACGCCTTTCTCTGCCTATTCAGGGCTTCCTCCACTTCAAACCCGTATTATTTTGAGTCTCCATCAATCAAACCCTTTGCGAACTCAACGCTTTCGGGCATATTAACTCTCTTCGCTTTTTTACATGGATGTGAGTAATGGGATTTGAATGGTTGGCCTTAGCGGCGGCTTTTTTGTGGGCGATTGCCAGCTTGATGTCGGTAAAGCCGGCTCAGCATCTAGGCTCGTTTGCCTATAGTCGTTGGCGTATGGGCTGCACCGCGATCATGCTCTCAACCATGGCTTGGCTAACCGGAGGCTGGGCAACCGTAGAATCCGATTTAATCACTCCTATGATGCTGTCAGGATTAATTGGTATCTTCATTGGTGATACCGCCCTATTTGCTTGTTTGAACCGAATGGGGCCACGCCAAGCTGGTTTATTGTTCTCTTGTCACGCCGTTTTCTCTGCCATTCTTGGCTACTTCCTGTTTAGTGAAAGTATGACCAGCTTAGAGCTTATCGGCTCTGCACTGGTATTTAGTGGCGTACTCACGGCGATTTTCTTTGGTCGTCGTGGACAAGCCAACAACCAACTTGAGGCCATCAAAGGCACCGTTTGGATTGGCGTCGCTTTAGGGTTAACAGCAGCAATTTGCCAAGCTCTGGGAGGCATCATTGCCAAACCAGTCATGCAGACCAACATCGATCCTGTCGCCGCCTCCGCGATTCGTATGATTACCGCTTTTGTTGCTCACTCACTATTCAGGCTAACGGGTGCTAAATTGTCGCGCGCGATCCATCCGATTAACGGCAAGATCCTGTTCATTACCGCGATCAACGGCTTCCTCGCGATGGCTGTTGGGATGACATTAATTCTCTATGCACTACAGGAAGGGAATGTCGGTATGGTGGCACTGTTATCATCGACCACACCGATTATGCTGCTGCCTATTCTATGGATTTACACCAAGCAGAGGCCCAACGCCTACGCTTGGATTGGTGCTATTGTCGCGGTCGTGGGAACGGGGATATTGGTCAGCTAACCTTGAAGTTCTCGATTAGAGAATTAGAGCTGAAGATTAGCTAACTCAAGAAACAAGCGTTAAGCGCGCGGGAAAGGAAAAGCCGTCACTTCATCGATATGATCGTGTCCCATTGCGAGCATGATTAATCGGTCGATACCTAATGCCACACCTGCGCAGCTTGGCAAGCCAGCTTTGAGTGCTTCAATGAGATGATGGTCGATAGGTTGTGGCTCTAGGCCCATCTCGATGCGTTTTTGGTTATCTTCTTCAAAGCGCTGCAATTGCTCTTGCGGGTTATCCAATTCGTGGAACCCGTTAGCCAGTTCAATGCCTTTAAAGTAAACCTCGAAGCGATCCGCTACGCGATTGTCTTGCGGGTTAATCTTAGCGAGCGCCGCTTGCGAAGCTGGGAAGTCATAGACAAATGCAGGTACCGTTTGACCAATTTTCGGCTCCACACCGATGCTGAATAGAAGTTGCAACAAGGTGTCTCTGTCCTCTTCAGGATCGGCAATATCGCTCAATCCTAAAGTGCCAGCGCACACTTTTAGCGCTTCCATCGAACCTTCTAAAGGACAAACTCCGAGCACGTTGAGAAACGCGTTTTGGTAAGTCATACGCTCAGCCTTGTCCGATTTCAGAACTAACTGAAGCAGGTCATCCATCTCATCCATCAACTTGTGATGGTCAAAACCAACGCGATACCACTCCAACATCATAAACTCAGGGTTGTGGTAACGGCCGTTCTCTTCATTACGAAAGGCTTTGGCAATCTGATAAATACAGCCACTGCCAGCCGCTAGTAGGCGTTTCATATGAAATTCAGGGCTAGTCATGAAAAACAGCTTTTGACCACCGGCATACCCAGGCCCAACAAACTCGGTTTTGAAAGTATGCAAGTGCACATCGGTGACCGTGGCGTGGCTCATGGCTGGGGTATCAACCTCCATCACATCACGCTCAAAGAAGAAGTCACGGATCTGACGAATCAATAAAGCACGTTGTTTCAACTGCTTAATCGGCGCAGCTGGCTGCCAGTTAGCTTGGTTCATGATTTTAGAATTACTCACTGAAATAACTGGAGCGAAAGATACCGTTTGTTTAGCAAAAGATCACCTTTTCTTAAGCCTTAGTTATCAGAAAGTTTCTAACACTGGCGTTGATGATTAACGCGAACAATAATCAACAAAATCAATAACAAACTTCTCAATTTCGCTACATTTATCGACACCTTATCTTAACTGTAGCACGCAACAAATTCTTGCCGTGACTACAGTCACAGATTCCATAAAGTTTATGCTCTCGCTTGCACTACCGAAGCAAAACACTAAATACATCAATTTTTGAAATCACATCCTCTCATACACTGAACCTACCACTTAAGGCTTAGGGGTGCTGAATGGTTACGACTATTTAGAACTTCCTAAATCGGCTTTTAATAATAACAAGCGGAAAACTCCGCATCACACTGGAGGATAACTGTGAAGACAATTACCACAGATATCGCAGTCATCGGCGCAGGCGGCGCTGGTCTTCGTACTGCTATTGCAGCGGCTGAAGCTAATCCTGAATTAGAAGTCGCACTGATTTCTAAAGTTTACCCGATGCGTTCGCACACGGTGGCAGCAGAAGGCGGGTCAGCGGCTGTAATCAAGGACGAAGATAGCCTAGATAACCACTTCAACGATACGGTTGGCGGTGGCGACTGGCTATGTGAACAGGATGTTGTTGAATACTTTGTTGAGAACGCGACTCGCGAAATGATCCAAATGGAGCAATGGGGCTGCCCATGGAGTCGTAAAGAAAATGGTGAAGTAAACGTACGTCGCTTTGGCGGTATGAAAGTAGAGAGAACGTGGTTCGCAGCGGACAAAACCGGCTTCCACATGCTTCATACTCTGTTCCAGACTTCGATGAAGTACGACCAAATCAAACGATTTGACGAGTACTTTGTGGTGGATTTGATCGTTGAAGAAGGTGAAGTACAAGGCCTTATCGCGATTCACATGTCTGAAGGTGAGCTTGTTACCATCAAAGCAAAATCGGTTGTACTAGCAACGGGTGGCGCAGGTCGTGTTTACCACTGCAATACAAACGGCGGCATCGTAACCGGCGACGGTATGGCAATGGCTTATCGCCACGGTGTACCACTGCGTGATATGGAGTTCGTTCAATACCACCCAACAGGTCTTCCTGGTACAGGAATCTTAATGACCGAAGGTTGTCGTGGTGAAGGCGGTATCATCGTCAACAAGAACGGCTACCGATACCTGCAAGATTACGGCATGGGCCCTGAAACACCAGTGGGCGAGCCGAAAAACAAATACATGGAACTGGGTCCACGTGACAAAGTTTCTCAAGCATTCTGGCATGAGCAGCAGAAAGGCAACACCATCAAGCACCCGCTTGGTGATGTAGTCCACCTTGACCTTCGCCACCTTGGTGAAGAGTACCTGCAAGAGCGTCTGCCGTTCATCTGTGAGCTTGCGAAAGCGTACGTGAACGTCGACCCTGCAAAAGAGCCAATCCCAATTCGTCCAACTGTTCATTACACCATGGGTGGTATCGAAACCAACGGTGAATGTGAGACTCGCATTAAGGGGCTATTCGCGGTGGGTGAATGTGCGTCGGTTGGCCTACACGGTGCAAACCGCCTAGGTTCTAACTCTCTGGCTGAGTTCGTGGTATTTGGCCGCGTGGCTGGTGAACACGCTGTGAAACGTGCCGCAGAGTTCAAAGGCTGGAATGAAGAGTCTATCGCGAAGCAAGTGAAAGCGGTCGAAGATCGCATCGCAGCACTGATGAACCAAGAAGGCGACGAGAACTGGGCAGATATTCGTACTGAAATGGGTCACACCATGGAAGCAGGCTGTGGTATCTACCGTCAAGAAGACCTAATGCAAGCAACCATCGATAAGATCACTGAGCTTAAGCAGCGCTACAAGAAGATCAGCATTAAAGACAAAGGCAAGGTGTTCAACACTGACCTACTTTACGCTATCGAAGTGGGCTACGGCCTAGAGGTTGCGGAAGCGATGGTTCACTCAGCAATCCTACGTAAAGAGTCTCGCGGTGCACACCAACGTCTAGACGACAACTGCACTGAGCGTGATGACGTGAACTTCCTAAAACACTCTCTATCTTTCTTCAACGAAGATGCAGCACCAACCATCGACTACAGCGACGTTAAGATCACCAAGTCTCAACCGAAAGCGCGTCTGTATGGTGAAGCAGCAGAGAAAGCGGCAGCGGCTGAAAAAGCAGCTCAAGATGAGAACCGTGAAGAGGAGAAAGCGTAATGTCAGCGAATCGTATCCAAAAAGTAGATATCCTGCGCTACGACCCAGAGAAAGATGCAGAACCGTACATGCAGGCTTTCAAGGTGCCTTTTGATGAAACCATGTCGGTTCTTGATGCGATTGGCTACATCAAAGATAACCTAGACAAAGACCTCTCTTATCGTTGGTCTTGTCGTATGGCGATCTGTGGTTCTTGTGGCCTGATGGTCGATGGCGTGCCAAAGCTAGCGTGTAAGAGCTTCTTACGTGACTACCCGAATGGCCTGACTATCGAACCATTGGCTAACTTCCCAATCGAGAAAGATTTGATTGTCGACATGACGCCGTTCATCGAGCGCCTAGAAGCGATCAAGCCTTACATCATTGGTAATGACCGCAAGCCAGAAGACGGCACTAACCTGCAAACACCAGAGCAAATGGCGAGATACAAACAGTTCGCTGGTTGTATCAACTGTGGTCTTTGCTACGCAGCGTGTCCTCAGTTCGGTTTGAACCCTGAGTTCATCGGCCCAGCGGCACTGACTCTTGCTCACCGTTACAACCTAGATAGCCGTGATAACGGTAAAGATGAGCGTATGAAGCTTATCAATGGTGAAAACGGCGCTTGGGGTTGTACCTTTGTGGGTTACTGCTCTGAAGTTTGTCCGAAGAAAGTCGACCCAGCAGCGGCAGTAAACCAAGGCAAAGTTGAGTCTTCTATGGACTTCGTTATCTCGATGTTCAAACCTGACGGTACTTCAGTTAGCAAGAACCAAGCAAAAACATCAGAGGAGGCATAAGATGAGCAACCGTAAACCTTATGTTCGTGAAATGAATCGAACGTGGTGGAGCAAGCATCCATTCTATCGCTTCTACATGCTACGCGAAGCAACGGTGCTGCCACTGGTGCTGTTCACTGTGTTCTTAACCTTTGGTTTGGGTGCACTTGTGAAAGGGCCTGAATCTTGGCAAACCTGGCTAGACTTCATGGCAAACCCTTTCATCGTTGGCATTAACATTGTCGCACTAGTGGGTAGCCTGCTTCATGCTCAAACCTTCTTTAGCATGATGCCTCAAGTAATGCCGATTCGTATCAAAGGTAAACTGCTCGATAAGAAGCTTATCGTACTTGGTCAATGGGCCGCAGTCGCCTTTATTTCACTCATCGTTCTTGTTGTGGTTTAAGGAGCTAAATTATGAACCCAAGTTACAAAGTAAATCGTGCTCCTAAACGTTCTGACGAGCCAATCTGGTGGGGCCTATTTGGTGCTGGCGGTACTTGGTTTGCGATGATCACGCCAATCACGATCCTAGTACTCGGTATCCTAGTACCAATGGGCATTATCGATGCAGAAGCGATGAGCTACGAGCGCGTTTCAGGCTTCGCTACCAGCATCATTGGTGGCCTGTTTGTGATTGGTACACTAGCTCTACCTATGTGGCACGCCATGCACCGTGTTCACCACGGCATGCACGATCTTAAGTTTCACACAGGTGTTGTTGGTAAAGTTGCGTGCTACGCATTTGCAGGCTTAATCAGCGCATTGGCTGTGATCTTTGTGTTTATGATCTAGTTAAGAGCGGATACGAGATTCGAGTAGACGAGATGCGAAGAGCTTAAAAGCAGATTCGAGTTTCGAATAGGCGAGTTTCGAATAGACGAACTTCGAAGGAAAACGAAAAGCAGAACTGGGTGAGCCGGTTCTGCTTTTTTTTGCCTGCTCTTCACGTTTTTCAACATCTCTTACACCGCCTTACATAAAGTGAAACTATTATTGATAGAATTATCACCACAAAAATAACAATGTCATATGGCTGGCAAGAGTCGCATATTTTTATAGTATCCGATTCAAGAAAAAGAGGCTGATACCTGAGTATCAGCCTCTTTGCTTTTCTAAATCATGGTGCAATCAGAGCTTTTGACCACCTATGATCTTATTGCTGTGTGACCTTCTTGGTTTGCTCCATTAAGCCCAGAGCTCCGAAGCCTGTAATCACATCGAGGTTGGTTTTCAAACCAGTCTCTTCACCGCCACCGATGTAGTTTTGTGGCATCTGTACTTGGAAGTTCTGCAGGTTGTTGTACAGTGAGTTCGCCACCTCACGGTTTAGCTCAGCGAGATACACCTCACGGTTAGCACCAAGTGCGGCATACTTCGCCTTCAGTACTGCAGCTTCCGCTCGACCTTTTTCAAGAATCGCTTTCGCTTCAAATTCAGCAGACAACGCATTGGCTTTCTGAATCGCTAGGTTCGCTTCTGCTATCGCAAGCTCTTTCTCTTTTTCAACCTCAGCCAATCGCTTGGTCTTCTCGACTTCTACGATTTCACGCTCCGCTATTTGACGGGCAACTTCGACCTCTTTTTGTTGAGAGATGATAGCCAACTCTTTACTGCGCTGCGCATCTTGAACCTCACGAGTACGCTGAATCTCTTTACGTAGCTGCTCTGTCTCCGCTTGCGCTTTTGAGGTCTCTTGCTCCTGAATAGCTCGGATGCGGTCTGCAACGAGACGCTTCTTGTCCGCCAAGAGCTGATCCAGCTGCTTCTCTGGTTGAGGGTCGCCAATCGTCACCTGCGTCACTTGAATACCATATTGCTGCAGCGGGTTGTCCTGACGAATTGGCTGCCCAGTATTGTCTACTACCGGAACTGTCTTCCACACCAATTGATTGGTTCGCTGGAGCTGGTTTGAGTTTGACTGGTTTGCCCCAACTGGAGCTAGCTCTAACTCTTCCACTTCAACTTGGCGACGCTCGGTCAGGTAGATCCCTTCACGCAACTGGTCACCCAGTTTGGATTTAAACTGGTTCAAGCCACCTTGGAAGAACTCTTCACCCGTGTACTGGGTTGCGGTAATCACCGTTACGTTACGCGCATTCTTCACTAACAAAGCATCAATCAAGTTGCTGTTGTTACGAAACTCTTTATGCATCTTTTCGACAGCTTGTGGATCGTTACTCAGCTTAAAGCGGAACGTCACTGGGATCTGCCCGATATAGGTATCAGCAAAACGCACCTGTACCGGATCTAACCTCTGATAGAAATCTTCCCCTTTGCTGTTGCCAAATGACACGGTAATGACTTGGTCATACTTGGTGATCTTAGACAGAAACGGCATTCGAAAGTGAATGCCCGGCTCTGTGAATACATCGAGTTCACCCGTAATGTTGTTTTGGTGCACGTAGCTGTAACCGGCATCGGTCATCAGCACTGAGCTATTAATTGTTAAGCCTAATGCGAGCAGCGGAATACCAAATACTGCCGCTTTGAGTCCTTTGTGTAGTAGCTGACGTCTCTCTTCTACTTTCAAACCCTGTCCTAAGCCTCTGCTTTCCATTTTATTCTCCTTATTGGATTGTCATTGAGTTAAATCGATAAAAATCAAATTGATATGCAACTCGCTGACAACAGAGGCTAATGTATCAAATTGTTACATTAAGGAATAATCGAAAGATTCATCAAATTTATAAGATTTTTACGAACAATACACATTTGTGCTAATTTTGCGGGGCAGGTCTCTATTGGGGATAAATCAGAAGACGAGAAAAAAAGCAGATAATAAAAAAGGCCGCCTAAGCGACCTTTCATCAAACAGTTGAAGTCAATTACTTCACACGACCAACGTATTCGCCAGTACGAGTGTCGACTTTAACCACTTCACCGATAGCGATGAATAGAGGTACACGAACTACCGCACCTGTTGCTAGAGTTGCTGGTTTACCACCCGTACCTTGAGTATCACCCTTCAGGCCAGGATCGGTATCCGTTACTTCGATTTCAACAAAGTTTGGCGGAGTTACTGTGATAGGGTTATCATTCCACAACGTTAGAGTACATACGTCGTTTTCAACTAGCCATTTAGCTGTTTCGCCAACGGCTTTCGCGTCTGCAGCGATTTGCTCGAATGTCTCGTTGTTCATGAAGTGGAAAAACTCGCCATCTGAGTACAGGTAGCCTAGATCAACGTCGACAACGTCTGCTAGTTCTACTGTATCGCCTGACTTGAATGTTTTCTCTAACACTTTGCCTGACAGCAGTTTACGAAGTTTAACACGGTTAAACGCTTGGCCTTTACCTGGCTTAACGTATTCATTTTCGATAATTGAGCAAGGCTCGTTATCCATCATGAATTTTAAACCGCCTTTGAATTCATTGGTGCTTACTGACGCCATGATTTCCTCTTACACATCTTTGAGTTGATTTCAATGCCGCATATCATAACCCGAAAAGTCGAATCTGTTGAGCAAAACTGGCTCAAACAGCTATCGAATGCGATCTCAGACCCGACAAAACTCCTTGAAGCATTGGAAATAGACCCAACACCGTGGCAAGCAGGCTTTGCCGCACGCAACCTATTTGCACTGCGCGTCCCGTTAAGCTTTGTCGAGCGAATGGAAAAAGGCAACCCACACGATCCGCTATTGCGTCAGGTTTTGCCACTGAGCGAAGAATTTGAAGTGCATGAAGGTTACTCTGCCGATCCATTAGAGGAGCAAGACAACGCGATTCCGGGACTGCTGCACAAATACAAAAACCGCGCTTTGATGATAGTGAAAGGTGGCTGCGCGGTGAACTGTCGTTATTGCTTTCGTCGTCACTTCCCCTATCAAGACAACAAAGGTTCGAAGTCGGTTTGGCAAACGAGTCTTGAGTATGTGGCTCAGCATCCAGAGATCAATGAAGTGCTGCTCTCTGGGGGCGACCCGTTGATGGCTAAAGACAGTGAATTGAAATGGCTAGTTAACGCAATTGAAGCTATCCCCCACGTTAAGACGGTTCGCATTCACAGTCGCCTGCCGGTGGTGATCCCTGCGCGTATTACTGATGAGCTGTGCCACATTCTAAGCACCACTCGCCTGAACGTGGTGTTGGTAAACCATATTAATCACGCCAATGAGATCAACGATGAGCTAAAACAAGCATTATCGAAACTCAGACAAAGTGGCGTGATTCTGCTTAACCAAGGTGTCATGCTAAAGGGCGTCAACAATAGTGTGAACGCTTTGAAGAGCCTGAGCGAGAGCCTATTTGATGCTGGGGTTTTACCCTACTATATGCATGTACTTGATAAGGTACAGGGCGCCGCCCATTTTTATATCTCGGATGAAGAAGCAAAGCAGCACATGCAAGGTTTAATAGCGGAAGTGTCTGGGTATCTTGTACCAAAGCTCACCCGAGAGATTGGTGGCCGCAGCAGCAAAACACCACTCGACCTCCACCTAGAATAAAACGTTACCGAAAAAATAGTTCGAACCAAACCACATGCATTATACCAATCACAGTAAATAAGTGATCAAAAATAGCGCAGTAAAAAGGCTTGAGAACAAGGCAGAATTTTTCGATAAGTAGTTATTCTACAATCAAAAATTCTAACGCAGTTATCGAGCATTTTAACAAGCTAGGGTGAGCAATTATTTACTACGATTGGTATTAAAGGTTTATCTCATTGAAATGACCACCAGCGGTTGTGAGTGCTCAGCAGTCGTTGCCCGTGACCAAACGGTAAAGATTAATCGTCTAGACAAAAACTTTTTGTTCGATCGTGCGACCTATTATCCGCATACTCGGCCCTATTCTTTCATGTTTAAGAGGGGGTGATATGCCACAAACCATCGAACAATTCCTCAATCTTGCCCCTTTTAGCTGGGCAGCACTCGCCGTGTGCATGTTGTGCGGCGCCTTAATCGGTATTGAACGTCAAACACGCGGTAAACCAGTGGGGATTCGCACCTCGGTTTTGATCATCAGTGGTACCTATTTATTCCTGACGATGGCAATAAGCCTATCACCAAATACGCTCGACCAAGCGCGTGTGTTAGGCCAAATCATTACTGGCGTCGGCTTTTTGGGGGCTGGGGTGATGATGGCGTTAGATGGGAAGATTCATGGCGTGACTTCTGCCGCTATTATCTGGGTCTTGGCCGCATTGGGGATGATGATTGCACTGGGACACCTTAGCCAATCGGTGATCATCACTGTTTTAGCGATCATGGTTTTGCTGGGTGTCGATAAGCTTGAAAACAGCTTCCAGAGTCTCCGCCGAGGCGTACACCAAAGATGGATGCGCAGAGGTCGATTCAATAAGCCTTAAATACACTTCAACAATATCGATGAATAACTCTTGATTTTGAGTCATTCATCGAACATCAAAAAGCACCTAATCTATCGACTTAGGTGCTCACAGTGATTTGGCTTTTGATTGTAGTCGTTATTTAGCGAAGTTAACGATCGGGAAGCAAGGGAAGAAGCCGTTGTCAGCACAGTTAATTAGGCCAACTTGCACCCCTTCAATCTTGTTGGTTTTGTTGAAGATACCCACTTGTACCGTCGAGACTTCAGACAAGTTCGCTGCACCGACATCGACCATAGTGTCGCCTTTCGAGTAGTTCACGAAACTTACGTTAGCGCCTTTTACATTGTTGGTAATGTTCACAGCACCAAAGTTAACACCCGTTGTTTGGCCTTCATTCCAGTTGAAGAAACCCAAAGATGCACCGGTCATCTCTTGGTTTACCTTAGACGCACCAAAAAATCCAAGGTTTACACCCGTTGTGGTTTGAGTTTCAGACATACCAATCACCGCAAGATCTACACCTTTTAGGTCATTGACTTTACCGTGAAGTAGCGCCACGCGAACACCGCCAACGGCATCAGAATCTGGTGCATTAAATCCATTGATTGTTGAGAACATCACTGGCGATGAAGCAAAGGCCGCCGGAGCGATGACCGCTGCTGATACTGCAAGTACTGAAAGTAGTTTTTTCATTGGGGAGTCTCCACTGACTGAATCCGAGATTGATTCGTTTATTAGCGATCAATAAGTCAATTATTAATCGATAAGTTCACTAACAATCATAGAGTTATCTCATTATTTTGCTTTATCTAACAGTCATCCATGTTAAATCAATGTCATAACTGTCTTTTTGAGTATAGAGCAGATAGGAGCAGATGCGGGATTCGAGTGAACGAGATGATAAAAGACTAAGAGCCAGATTCCCTACTACGCTCGTCCCTCGCTATAGGGAATGACGCCAGTTCGAAGCATTCAGTATTCACGTCATTCCAGAACTGAGGAACGAAGTGTCTGGAATCTCAACACCTGACCATCTTCTCTACCCAAGTAACTAGATTCCCTATCACGCTCGTCCCTCGCTATAGGGAATGACGAGAGTTCGATGTACTTAGCATTCACGTCATTCCAGAACTGAGGAACGAAGTGTCTGGAATCTCAACACCTGAAAATCTTCTCTACCCAAGTAACTAGATTCCCTATCACGCTCGTGCTTCGCTGTAGGGAATGACGATGTCAGGACATAAAAAACGGAGACCGAAGTCTCCGTTTCAATGTCACTATGAATAGCGAGGGGTGATTACATCATACCGCCCATGCCACCCATACCGCCCATGCCACCCATATCAGGCATAGCTGGCGCGTCTTTTTGCGGTAGGTCTGTTACCATCGCTTCTGTTGTGATCATTAGACCAGCAACTGATGCAGCAAATTGTAGTGCGCTGCGAGTTACTTTCGTTGGATCTAGGATACCCATTGCGATCATGTCGCCGTACTCGCCAGTCGCAGCGTTGTAGCCGTAAGAACCTTCGCCGCCTTTCACGTTGTTCGCAACCACTGACTCTTCGTCACCTGCGTTCTTCGTGATTTGACGGATTGGCGCTTCCATTGCACGTAGTGCTACGCGGATACCCACATTTTGCTCTTCGTTGTCGCCTTCAAGACCAGCAACTTTAGAAGCAACGCGGATAAGTGCAACACCACCACCCGCAACCACACCTTCTTCAACTGCAGCGCGAGTTGCGTGAAGTGCGTCTTCTACACGGTCTTTCTTCTCTTTCATTTCAACTTCAGTCGCAGCGCCAACTTTGATTACTGCAACACCGCCTGCTAGCTTAGCAACACGCTCTTGTAGTTTCTCTTTGTCGTAGTCTGAAGTCGCCTCTTCGATTTGTTGACGGATTTGAGCAACACGACCTTGGATCATCGCTTCTTCACCCGCGCCATCGATGATGGTTGAGTTTTCTTTAGTGATCGTCACACGCTTAGCTTGACCTAGGTCTTCTAGCGTTACTTTCTCTAGGTCTAGACCGATCTCTTCAGAGATAACCGTACCGCCAGTTAGGATAGCGATGTCTTGTAGCATTGCTTTACGACGGTCACCGAAACCAGGTGCTTTAACAGCCGCCACTTTCACGATACCGCGCATGTTGTTCACAACTAGCGTTGCAAGCGCTTCGCCTTCTACATCTTCAGCGATGATTAGAAGTGGACGAGATGCCTTAGCAACCGCTTCTAGAGTCGGAAGAAGTTCACGGATGTTCGATACTTTCTTGTCGATAAGAAGGATGAATGGGCTTTCTAGATCAACAGAACCCGCTTCTTGGTTGTTGATGAAGTAAGGTGATAGGTAACCGCGGTCGAACTGCATACCTTCAACCACGTCTAGCTCGTCTTGCAGCGCTTGACCTTCTTCAACTGTGATAACGCCATCACGACCCACTTTTTCCATCGCTTCAGCAATGATGTTACCTACTGTTGCGTCAGAGTTTGCAGAGATAGTACCTACTTGCGCGATAGCTTTGGTGTCTGCACATGGCACTGACAGTGCTTTTAGCTCTTCAACTGCTGCTGCAACTGCTTTGTCGATGCCGCGCTTAAGATCCATTGGGTTCATGCCAGCAGCAACGGCTTTTAGGCCTTCGTTTACGATAGCTTGAGCAAGTACTGTTGCTGTCGTTGTACCGTCACCCGCAGCGTCGTTTGCTTGAGACGCTACTTCTTTCACCATTTGTGCGCCCATGTTTTGGAACTTGTCTTCAAGCTCGATTTCACGTGCCACAGAAACACCATCTTTAGTGATGGTTGGTGCGCCAAATGATTTGTCTAGAACAACGTTACGACCTTTAGGACCTAACGTTACTTTTACTGCGTCAGCCAGAACGTTTACACCTTCTAGCATTTTAACTCGTGCGTCGTTACCAAATTTAACGTCTTTAGCAGCCATCTTTATTTCCTTTAAATTCTATTTTCAGTCAGTTCAGTTTATATAGCGCGGATTACTCAACGATCGCCATGATGTCGTTTTCAGACATGATTAGAACTTCTTTGCCGTCGATCTTTTCTGTTTTTGTGCCGTAGCCTTCAGCAAAGATAACGGTGTCGCCAACTTTAACGTCCAATGGTTGTACTGAACCATTTTCTAGGATGCGGCCTTTACCCACAGCTAGAATTACACCGCGAGTTGATTTTTCTGCGGCAGAACCAGTTAGAACGATGCCACCAGCAGATTTAGATTCAACTTCTTGGCGCTCAACGATAACTCGGTCATGTAGAGGACGGATATTCATCGGTCTTATCTCCTGATAATTTCCATTTAAATTGATAGTTGCCACGATTGGCGTGGGCTCCTTCTCTATGTTGGGGCGAAGTGAAAGATCCCAAGGGGTTATAGAAAAAATTTGTGATCTCAAAGGGCAGATGCTTTCCTTTCTTTCCAAGCCACATCTGTTTATCCTACGCTTTTAGTTTTTACGGCGTTGTACATGCGAGATAAGCACGGGCTTTTGACGGCTCCCATAGCAGAGACATTGCGAACCATGACCATACCGACCATCTTCGGTATGGTGGCGATCTTGATGTTCAACCTTGTCGATACCTTCTTCATCTCACTGCTGGGTACACAAGCGCTCGCAGCCGTGAGCTTCACCTTCCCGATCACCTTTGCGATTAACTGCATCACCATGGGGATTGGGGTTGGACTTTCTACCAACATCGGTCGGCTACTTGGCAAAGGCAACTCCGACAATGCGGCACGTTTTACCGCACATGGACTATTGCTGGCCGTCATTCTCGTCATTAGTGCTTCAACGCTCGGTATTTTCACATTAGAGCCTTTGTTCCGAGCACTTGGCGCTGAGCCAGAGTTGCTACCCTTGATATCGGAATACATGTTGGTGTGGTATCTCGCGATCCCATTGCTCGTGATTCCAATGGCAGGTAACAGCGCGATTCGTGCCAGTGGCGATACCAAAACCCCCGCCAAAATTATGATGTTGGCTGGCCTTATCAATGGCGTGCTCGACCCACTACTCATCTTTGGATACGGGCCTTTCCCTGAACTCGGTATTCAAGGAGCCGCGATAGCGAGTGGTTTGAGTTGGTTTGGCGCGTTGTGCGGCTCACTTTACGTGCTTATCAAACGTGAGAAGCTTTTGGCACTGCCTAAACCTAAAGACATGTTCAATGATTGGAAGCAGACCCTTACCATTGGCACGCCAGCGGCACTATCTAATGCGCTGAATCCGCTGGCAGGCGCGATTATTATGATGATGCTCGCCAAGCAAGGGACTGAGGCTGTGGCTGCTTATGGAGCTGCGCAACGAATTGAGTCGATATTGATCATTGTGTTGATGTCTCTCACCTCTGCCCTGACCCCTTTCATGGCGCAGAACTTTGGGGCGAGCAACCCAGAGCGTAGCTTCAAAGCCTTGTTCCTAAGCATGCGCTTTGCCGTGCTGTTCCAAGGGCTCATCTTCTTGATGATGGTGCCACTTAGTATTCCGCTCGCCGCCCTTTTCTCTCAAGAAGAGTCGGTTCGCGACATCTTATGGCACTACTTGTTAGTCGTCCCGTTCAGCTATGGTTTCCAAGGCATAGTGATGATGCTGATTAGCGGCATGAACGCCATGCACAAACCACTCAAAGCTTTCCAATGGAGCTTTATGCGCCTATTCCTGTTCACGCTACCTTTTGCTTGGATTGGTAGCCTGCTAGATGGTATTGAAGGTCTATTTATTGGCTTGGCATTGGGGAACGTCGTAGGTGGTGTTGCGGGGTATTGTTATGCACTTAAGATGAGGGATGCGAGTATCGAGATACGAAAAGATTGTTAGAGCATCCGCTTTTAAGCCCTTCGCATCTCGTTTACCCGCCTCTCGCATCTAAAAAACAAAAAGCCCGCACAACAAGGTGCGGGCTCTCAGTATTTTGCGTACTGTTCAATAACTCGAAAGCTATTTAACCAGAACTGTACCTGTCATCTCTGCTGGGATTTCTAGACCGACTAGAGAAAGCATTGTTGGAGCTAGGTCAGACAGTTTACCGCCTTCTTTGAACTCAACGTCTTTGTCACCCACGTAGATTAGAGGCACTGGTAGGTTTGTGTGAGCAGTGTGGATACCACCTGTCTCTGGGTCTACCATCATCTCTGCGTTACCGTGGTCAGCAGTGATCAGCATTTGACCGCCCACTTCTTCGATAGCTGCTGTTACTTTAGCAACACACTCGTCCATCGCTTCAATCGCTTTTTCTGCAGCTTCATAAACGCCAGTGTGACCAACCATATCTGGGTTCGGGTAGTTACAGATGATAGTGTCGTACTTACCAGACTTGATAGCCGCAACCATCTTCTCAGTTAGCTCAGCAGAGCTCATTTCTGGTTGTAGGTCGTAAGTCGCCACTTTTGGAGAAGCAACTAATTGACGCTCTTCACCTTCAAACTCGTTCTCAACACCACCGTTGAAGAAGAATGTAACGTGTGCGTATTTTTCCGTTTCAGAGATACGTAACTGAGTTTGACCTTGCTTAGATAGCCACTCACCGTAGGTGTTCTCTAGAGACGCAGGTGGGAATGCGATAGCTAGTGGGATGTCCGCAGCGTATTGCGTTAGCATCACGAAGTTGATTGCCGGGAACACTTCACGCTCGAAGCCGTCGAAATCTGGTACGAACGTACGAGTGATTTGACGTGCACGGTCAGCACGGTAGTTCATGAAGATAACCGCATCGCCATCTTGCATGATCGCGTCTTCTTGGCCTTCCGCCTTGATCGCTGTTGCTTTAACGAACTCGTCGTTCTCTTCACGAGCGTAAGCCGCTTCTAAACCAGCCACTGCAGATTCTGCTGTGAATTCTGCTTTCGCTTGAGTAAGAAGATCGTAAGCTACTTGAACGCGATCCCAGTTGTTATCACGGTCCATTGCGTAGTAACGACCCACTAGAGAAGCCACACGGCCTTTACCTAGTTTAGCGAATAGGTCTTGGAAACGTTGTAGAGAGTTTTGTGCGCTACGTGGCGGCGTGTCACGGCCGTCTAGGAAGCAGTGCAGGTAGATCTTCTCAGCGCCACGTGCTGCCGCCATTTCAACCGCTGCGTAGATGTGGTCTTCGTGAGAGTGTACGCCACCTGGAGACATAAGACCCATGATGTGTACTGCTTTCTCAGCTTTAACTGCAGAGTCAATCGCTTCGACTAGAGCAGGTGTTTCAGCGAACTCACCATCAGCGATAGATTTAGTGATACGAGTTAGGTCTTGGTATACCACGCGACCTGCACCAATGTTCGTGTGGCCCACTTCTGAGTTACCCATTTGACCGTCAGGTAGGCCTACATCCATACCAGAAGCAGAGATTAGCGTGTTTGGTTTGTTAGCAAACAGGCTATCGATAAATGGAGTGTTTGCATTCGCGATTGCGTTATTTGCTGTGTCTTCACGGTGACCGTAACCGTCAAGAATCACTAGAGCCATAGGCTTCTTAGCTGACATAGGACTGACCTCGTTCAATTCAAAATAAATCGGTATAAAAACAAATTAGCGTAATTTTACTACAGTTTACAGTCAAAACTGTAGTGGAAGATCAAGAAAGCTCGCAGGTAAGAGGATCGGTTATGAAAAAAAGTGTCATTTGATGATCGCTTTTTTGCTACTCCTTATTTATTCTGCCACAAACAAGAAGCCTCCCCCCTGCGTCCGAACAAAATGTACCGTAACAGTTATGTCTATTTACAGTAAGGGGATTAAAACACTCTCAACCCAACATGCCTTTCGTCACCGCTTTGGGGGTGGCTCTACCACTTTAATCTATCAATTCATGCAGCACAGAAATATTGACGCTCAAAAACCGTTACAGGTAGTGGTTTAGAGTAATAATATCCCTGTAAACGTTTCACTCCCACCTCTTTACATATAGCATCATGAATGTCCGTCTCTATCCCTTCTGCTACCGTTTCGTATTTTAAGCTGTGTGAGAACGCACAAATTGCGGTAAAGAGTTGTCTTGGTTTTGTCCGTTCAATGCTCTCAACAAAAGAGCGATCGATTTTGATCACATCAATCGTATAATCCTTCAAATGAGACAGTGAAGAGTAACCGGTCCCAAAATCATCCACAGCCACTTTCACACCTAAATCACTGATTTTACCTAAAGCTTCAGACGCCCACTCACCAGAAATAAGGTTACTTTCCGTAATTTCAAACTCCACATTTGAAGCAGGGATGCCATAAATCTCAAGAAGGTGTTTCACTTTTTTCGCTAAAAAACGGTCAGTTAATTGACGTGGGGATAAATTAATCGCTAACGTAAAGTCCTCTGTCAACATTTTGCTGTTTAACCAAGACTGTAATTGTTTCAAGGCCGTCTCGATCACCCAAAAACCAATATCGACGATCATCCCAGTTTCTTCTGCCACAGGTATGAAGCTGTCTGGCGGAACCATCCCTAACTCCGGATGCTTCCATCGCAACAAAGCTTCAGCTCCTATTAGTTTCATATCCACATTAAACTGAGGTTGGTAATAAAGCTCCATCTCATTTTTTACCAAGGCTTGCTTGAGGCCTCTTTCAAGCTCTGCTCGGCGGTTCATTTGATCATGAAACGCTTTTGAATAAAACTGGGCTTGATTCCTTCCTTTCTCTTTAGCACGATATAACGCAATATCAGCACATTTGCGTAACTCGATAGAGTTTGATGCACATTCAGGGAAACTTGCAATCCCCATACTAATCGTTAAATCTAAGAACTCACCGTCCACACACATCGACGAACGAAACTCAGACAAAAGTCGATTGACCAACTGTTGGACGTACTGTTTATTGTTTCCAATAGGGAATAGAAGCGCAAACTCGTCACCACCTAAGCGACATAAAATATCATTATACCCTACGCAGCGGTTAAGCTTCTCAGCCACCTCTTTGAGGACTCTATCCCCTAAAACATGCCCATGACGATCATTGACATCCTTAAATCTATCAATATCGATCAACATTAAAGCAAACGAGGAGCTCTCTTGTGCCGACGAAAGCAGTTTTTTAGTTAAACGTTCTTCAAAAAAATGGCGATTATTCAGACCAGTTAAACTGTCACTCTCCGCTAGTCGCTTTAACTCAATATGTGTCTCCAACACTTGCTGTTCAAGCTGATGTCGTTCAGATGCAATAACAATTGCTCGTCTCAGTCTTACGGCCGTTACTTCACTTTTCATAATGAAATCTTGAGCGCCGGACTCAATACACTTCAAGGCAATCTCTTCATCGTCATTGTGGCTCAACATTACAATCGATGTAGAAAAATCATTTTTTGCGCGCAGCTCGATTAACAGTTCAAATCCGTCAGTGGACGGAAGTTGGTAATCCAGTAAGATCACATCAAATTGTTGTTGCAAAGCCAGCTCCAAGCCTTTAGCACCGGTGTCGGCTGTCTCAATAACAGCTAGAGGCAAATCTGTATTTTTTAATGTTCGAACAATAGACAGAGTATCGACTGTATCGTCATCAATGATCAAAACCTTCATTTAAGCCCCCTTGGCTTTATTATTTTGGTAACTCAACAAGGTTCCAATAATTTTCTAGAAAACTAATAAGCTGTTTGTAATCTTTGTCGGATGAAGATTTCACAATATAACCTGCGACATTTTTCTTATAGGCTGCAGATATTTCTTCATCAAGTTGGGAGGTCGTAAGCACAAAAACCACGATGTCACTCAATTTTTCGTCCGAGCGAATGGCTGACAAAAACTCCATTCCACTCATTCGCGGCATGTTTAAATCCAAAAGCACAATGAAAGGGCGAGCCACCGCATCGTTTTTAAGCGCCTCTAATGCCTCTAATCCATCACGAGCTCGGTGTATAGTGTTGAGTAAATTGAACGCTCTTAATGAACGTTGAATACCCATCGCATCGATATCGTCGTCTTCCACCAGAAGAATACTGACCGTTTTTCTATCGTTATGTTCCATATGACCTCCTTTTTTCGAGTAACTCTTCAGTGGGCCATGTAAAGCTAAAGCAACACCCGCCTTGTGCATTAGCGCGCAATTCGAAGTGGCAGTCGTAAAGTTCTAAAGTTTTTTTGATGATAGACAAACCTAGACCACTACCTTCAACCCTATCACGAGGTTGTAGTGTATGAAAAAGCTCAAAAACCTTATCTTGAAGCGGGATGGGAATTCCAGGTCCGTCATCTTCTACACGGAACTCGTAATGATTTTCTTGGTTAACACCAGAAACCTTAATATTGGCATGTTCTTTATCGTGATGTTTAATGGCGTTAGAAATCAAATTTCGTAATATTAAATCAAGTGGGACACCCAACGTTCGAAAAGGGCCAATACTATCGTTGCAAATAAGTGTTGCCTTATTGTCCGTATTCAATAACTCAAATGTCTCTTTGACATTGTTCGCTAAAGAGAAGTCTTGAATATCATCTTTTTTTCTACCGACTCTAAAATATGATAATAAGTCATCGAGTAATTGTTCCAACCTGGCAACTCGTCCCTGTAAAAGACGACTATACTCTTTTGTTTCTGGGGTTAGGTACTCCTCGATGTCTTCATTTATCCATGACACCAATTGCGATATCCCTCTCAAGGGCGCTTTTAGATCGTGCGATGCAACATAAGCAAACTGATCAAGCTCTCTATTTGCTCTTTCTAGATCAAGGTTTCTTGTTTCTAAATTGGCGGAAGTTCGCTCTAGACGATCCGTCCGGTCTTGCAAATCTTGGCTCAATCTTTTTGCATAACGTTGAGCTTTCTCTTCTCCATTTCTCAATATCATCAGAATGACAGCTAGCATGGCGTTCACGATTAAGCCAAACAGCAAGATCAATGTTGGTTGATTACTCTGGTGTTGGGCTTCGAATAAAGGCGATGATTGAAAATCAAAAATCCACGTTCTTCCATACATATTCACTTCTAATTGCTGCTCAAAAATGGGGGGCTCTAACGAGGATTCGCGAGCGCCTGCCTGCTCATCATAGAGCGACACATCGCCATCATGGATACTGAAATTAATGAGGCGATTAGCATCATCAAGCGTCCCATTCATTAAGTTTTGAACAATAAAAGGGGCATAAACTAATCCTAAAAAGCCATCCGCGTCATCACCGTAGTATTCAGGCACGTTGTTCCTATCAAACCACGGAGCATAAAACAGAAAACCCGGGGTTTGCTTAGAGTCTTGAACTAATATTATGGGCCCTGTGATTTGAGGGCTCCCTTTCTCTCTTGCAAGCTTTGCTGCTGTATATCGATTATTTTCATGGGCAATATCCAGTCCGACAGCAGCTCGGTTTGCCTCTTCAGGTTCAATATAAGTAATAGGCCAATAGTCTTCAGCGTTGCGAATGGGGTGCACATCATACAAAGGAGAGCTCTCTTGCTGCCAAGCCAAATAAGAGGGGCTTTTTTTCTTAGGTACATAGTGAATAACGCCAATCCCACTCACGCCAGGAAAATGAGATGTTATATCAAATTGATTCGCAAACACCTTCCAATTGTCGCGGTTAACCGTTGACGAAAACATATGATTCGCCGCCAACCCCGCGTTCAATGCCTCTTCATATTTACGCATTCTTTCTTGAACAAGCCCGAGCAATTGATTGACTTGAAAATCAAACTGAACCTGAGATTTTTGATGCGATTGCTGACGTGTGACTTGCCATGCTGCAATAGTTAGGATCAAAGAGCAGGCCAGAACAAGGTAATGAAACCAAGAAGAGGTCACTAGTGATTTCTTTATAGAGATACGCATCCTCACTTTATTGTACAAAGTGCATAAAAAAATGATATGACTGTGACGCTACCTTTTATCTGTAGAAATGTAAACACTCCGTCGACTTTTCTCACTCATCATTCTCAAACATCAACTGTGAAAATGAGCATTGTCATCCCGTCTAATACAACGTCAACGGTGCCGCTTGATCACCTAGCACTTTGAGATTTTATCGAGCACTTAAAAAGATCGTAAGAAGCCACCCTATATTCCCCAAGCATCGCGCAGATGATGCCCATCACAATGCAAAGTCTAGTGCGACATCGGCGATGAAATAGCGACGGTTTTGAGCGACCTTTAACATGAATATGGCGTTTAGTGAGTCTCTTTTTTATAAGAAAGGTTCTCTCTAACAACTGTGGTATGCCTTGCTAGAGAGTTTGTTTTATTGCAGATATATTATCGGCAAAGGACGTGTGTCAATATCAAACAGCCAACTCTTGTATTTAATGACATGGCTGATCTGCTTGATATCGGTGCGTGTCGTACTTCTCAGTTGAACTCAGGCTTTAGTCATGATTTTCTAACGCACCAAATAGGCGAAAAACGCTCACTGGGCTGATTGAGACTGTTGTTCGTGTTTTTCATCGGAAAGATAAACTTCAGAGCGGTTCCTACCATTATGTTTTGCTCGATATAACGCGGTATCGGCCTCTTTTAAAGTCATATGAACGGGTTTATCTTTCCCTTCCCAAAAAGCCACGCCAATCGAAACCGTGATCTGTCCAACAGAAGCAAAGTCGTGTAACGCCACCTTCTCACGTAACCGCTCTGCAAATCTAAAAGCGGCCCGCACATCAGTATTGATTAAAAATATAATAAATTCTTCCCCACCAGAGCGAAACAGTAAATCTTGCTCTCTAGAGTGTTCCTTCATTAATTGGGAAAAGCACCTTAATAAATCATCACCGACATCATGCCCAAAGTTATCATTAACGACTTTAAAATAATCAATGTCTAATGCAAGAATCGAAAACGGTGTCGTTTGAGGCTGTAAGCTCTCAACCGCTTTATCTAAACCTCTCCGATTTAATAAACCCGTCATAGAGTCCGTTAAGCTTGCAGTATGCAGTGTATCAATCGTTTTAAACGCCACTCCAAAAGACTTTAAGAAACTACTTTTCAATTGCGAGGCTTCAAAATACCAAGAGTTGACTTTCTTAACATCATTGACGGTACCGACATGACTATCAGCACCTCTAACTGCCAGAGCTAATTGTTTTAATGGCTTGGATATAAAATGAGAAAACACCCAAATGAGTACTAACGTCAATAATCCGACCGGAAGCGTAGTGACAAACACCTCTTTCATCTGTTGATTCACCAAAAACAACGTACTTTCTTTGGATTTCTGAGCAACCACTCCCCAACCTGATCGAGAGATAGGAGCATACCCTGCCAACATTTGAATACCTAAAGAGTTGACAACATCTAAACTGCCACTTTCGCCCTTGGATACCGAATTAATGGCGCGATTGTTTCTGATGACTTGACCGATTCTCGATTTGTTTGGGTGATAAATCAACGTTCCATGACGATCCACAACGTAAAGGTAAGAGCCATCCACATAACTGTGATCATTCAACAAATCCGACAATATATTCTCGGCTTCTAGATAAATAGTCCCACCGATGTAGCCAAGATATTCTCTCTGATTCGAAAAAATGGGGTAGGACAGGCTAATAAGATAATTACCTGCAGGAGAGACGAAAGGATCCGTCACTAAAGGAGCTTGGGCTTTTAAAGATTGGAGTGAACTTTCACTCGTCAACTGAACCCCTTTCACATTCACCGTCTCAGGAGATACGGCCGTAATAACGCCATCAGCATTCACAATGACAACCGAATTAAACAACTTGGTTTGATTTTTGAGTCGTTTCGTTTCTTCTGTCAAAGCACTCCTGTCATTCGCCCTTTGGGAGAGCGCGTTTGCACTGTACTGGAGTTGTGTCATTGCGGAATCAAGAAACGCATCCGTCATGTCTGCCATCTTTTTAGCATACACTCGGTTAGACTCAAGGGTCGTATGGATGATGAGCTCTCGCTGCACCTGGTAAAGTGAATAGAAAGCGTTGAACAAGGTGACCACCGTAGCAAACACACACAAAATTACTATTAACTTTCTTAAATTCACCCTTTCCAACATCATTTCTACCCACTCGCTTGCATAATATCGTCATCACATCAATGCTTTAAGCATCAGTTTTCAGTATATTACTCGAGTTGGACAGTGCATTGCGACTCTTTCTTTATCTCAAACAACCAAGACATTGCTTTAAAGACACTCACTGCGTACGGACATCGGCACACTTTTCGGTCAATAATTCGTCCACCATAGCGAGTTCAATATCGCTGCCAGTCATCGTTGTTCAATCGTTCCCTTTACGATGACTTCGTCATCTGCCGTGTTGCTAGATCTGGCTCTTTTCGGTCATAAATAAGAGCGATATGAGGAGGCTGAACGGCTTTCACTGTTTCAGAAACCGAAACGCCCTGCTTCAAATCAACAGAAGTCAGAGTGTTGTGGATTAAAAGATTTGGGCAAATAGTTAAAGTCCCGTGGTGCCTTAAGGCCGTTTTCATTCCTCCTGAAAACCCAAAAAATAAGAGACTTGTAGCCATGAATGTTTCATCCTGAGACACAACCGTGGCGATTGAGGGCCCTTTGAGACAGTGTGCATCGCAATGCTACAACCAAGGTAATGAAAAAGACACGCCCTACCCGTCTTGTCTGCGCCCCCATGAGTGCCGTCACTCCCGAATCCAAAACGGCGGACGACTTTGCTTGATATCGTGACATCGATGTCACTCAAGCACAGAGCGAACATCAAGGTCATGTTTTGGTCACCATGCAAAACACGTCGCGCTCATGATCCCATGAGCGCTATTGCTTTGATACGAAGGCGGTGATGAAACGCCACGCCCTAGCGTTTTAAATCGCGAAAGGCCAATTCGCATGCGCGTAAAGATGCGCTTAGAAACGTACCGTGGCGTTCAGTTCGTAGTTCCCCACATCAAGATCGTCCATGATATACAGCGAGTAGCCCACACCGACGCTAAAGTTATTGATGCGCAGATCGGCCCCGACACCATACATGCCCTCCGTACCACTGTTATCTATACTCCCCCCTAAACGATGTGTGACTTCGGCATCGTAAGAATGAACCCCTGCACGCGCATACAAATCAAAAAAGCCAATCGGTAAGATGGGTTTGACTGCAATGTATTTGGTGGTATTAGAAAGTTCAACGTCGGCGTCAACGTCGACAGACCCCATATCAATGTAACCAAGCTCGACACCGAGGTACGGATTGAATTGGTAACCAGCGCGAACGCCTGCGATTGCGGCTGTGTCCGTGATCTCATCTTCTTTATAGTCGGTGAATCCAGTTGTCCCCGTAATAAAGAATGTGCCACCCAAACCACCTTGCCCCATCATTTGATTGAACGCCCCAAAGTTTGGAAGTGACGCTGCTTGCGTTGAAGCTGAAACTGCACATACCAAAGCGAATACCACTGCTTTTTTCACTGTTTTATTTCCTTATTAACACATTGTATTTAGACACCATTTGGTTAAACCAATCATTCGGTTGATGATTATACGTATCCGAACCATTTGGTTGTCGTTATGAGTCCTTAAGCAATTTATATGCCACTAATCACCTATAAGATTTAAAGAGGTAGGGCGAATAAAACAGGCAGAATATTGCCACCTATCGGCAACACCGATGGGAGCGGTGAAAGCGTGAGGCAAAAGGTGTCCGCAAAAGAGAGGCTTCAATCTCCCATTGAATATCGTGACTTCCTTGATGTTGCCTCACAGAAGCCATATGAGATGAGATAAAAGCACCGTTCGATTCTTTTAGAGAAACGCAACATGCTAGCCTTCCGTGTCAAGCATTTGTGTGAGAGCTTAGGCAAACTGTGTCTGAGACGAATTAGAGGAAAGGGGGAGCTATACAACAGGCGAGATTCTTTCTAACACTCGACAACCGAAAGTGATGTGTGAGGCGTTTTTCAAGGTCGTTGCCATCATTTTCTCTCTTTTTCAGACGTTCACTCCTTCGTGAATCAAGTACGTCGGGTCGGATGATATGAAGCAAACTCAAAAGAATATCAATGTCATACAAGCCTATCTTTACCCAAGCAGCTTTGGTTTCAATTCAGAGCCTCATCACAACTTTCAGACTTCCCTCTTACTCTTCCCCCATCTTCATTGGGATATTATATACTTATATATGCACCAAATTTTATAATACCACTTAATACTTGACGGTTCAGCTTGTCGAGAACAGCACGAGAGCTCCATTCTTAGAATAAAGGTTAGCGATCTATGAAACCTACGAAGCCAAGTCATCACTCTGATGAAGACCATTTTATTCAGTTGCTGGATACGCTGCCTAAAGTATCCGTTCAAGGTTATGACGTTAACCGACGTGTGATCTACTGGAATGAGGCCAGTACAGTAATCTATGGGTATGACCGCAGTGAAACCCTTGGCAATCGACTTGAAGATCTCATCATCCCAGATGAAATGCGAGATGAAGTCATACAGCGTCATCAAGGCTGGATCAAGCAAGGGATACCTATTCCATCCTCTGAGCTCATGCTTCGTCACAAAGAGGGGCACCTCGTCCCAGTGTTTTCTGCACACGTAATGTTAAAACAACACACCAACTCCCCAGAAATGTTTTGTGTAGATATCGATTTATCCGAACAATATGCCGCTCGCAAGGAATTACAAGCTCTTGCCATTACCGATCCGATGACCTCCCTCCCAAACCGACGAGGTTTAGAGCAAGAATTGGACATTAGGATCACTCAAGCTCATTCCTTAAACCAACCCTTTGCCGTGTTGTTTATAGACTTAGATAATTTTAAATATATCAATGATACCTTAGGTCATATTTGGGGAGATCGCTTATTGCTTTCCGTAGCCAAAAGACTCAAAACAATCATTCGAAAAGAGGACTTTCTGGCGCGTTTTGCCGGAGACGAATTTATCTTGTTCATTCACAGCATCGAATGTACGGACGACGTCCACATCATTGCAAATAAAGTCGTTCGAGCGTTTAATCAAAGCTTTGCTCTTTATGATGAACATGTATTTCTCACCGCTAGCGTTGGCATCAGTCTCTATCCGCGTGATGGCGGCAGCAAAGAGACGCTACTGAAACATGCCGATATTGCGATGTATCAAGCGAAGAAAGCGGGGCGGAACCGTTATGAGTTCTATACCTCGTCCCTCAGCCAAGCGTTGCAACAACAATGGACCCTTTCATCACAACTCCGCGACTCTTTACTTAATGATGAGTTTAAGCTGGTTTATCAACCCCAGTTCGACTTTCAAACTGGGCGATTGCTCTCTTGCGAAGCTCTCCTTAGATGGGTACCCTCAGAATCAAATAGAGCGGTGTTACCCGACATTTTTATCCCGATTATGGAGCGTTCCGACCTGATCCTCCTCATTGGAGAATGGGTACTCAAACACGCGTGCATGCAAGCGAGAGAATGGAAAAAAGCCGGCATAAACATCCGGATTGACATCAATGTGTCTGGCAAACAGTTAGAGCGTATCGATTTTTTTAATCAATTAGAGGCTTACCGAGATGAATATGGTTTGTCTGCATCGGATCTGGGTATTGAATTGACGGAACACACTTTGATTCAATCACCTGACTGGCTAATCGAGGCACTGAATACCCAAAAGGAACAGGGTATGAACATCGCGCTTGATGACTTCGGCACTGGCTATTCTTCGTTAAGTTATTTAAAGTGCTTCCCAATCACCCACTTAAAAATCGATCGCTCCTTCATCCACCTTGCTCCTGAACACCCTCTAGATGCAGCCCTAGTCCAAGCCATGGTCAATATTGCTCATCAATTGAATCTAACGATTGTCGCTGAAGGCGTCGAAACCCCGTCGCAAAGCCAATTTTGTCAAGCTCAGAACATTGATGTGGTACAAGGTTACTTATACGCTAAGCCTATGCCTGCAGAGCAAATCCTAGCTTACACTACCCAGGTAATACGGCTTCGATAGCGGTTAATTTTTTCGTTAGCCTGCATCAAAGTCTAAGATCGCAATTAACAGGAAACAACTCGGTTCATTCCAGCCTTGGCATGGCAATACACGAAGTGCTTATCACTTGTGTGATAAAACTGGATAGAGTTTAAGAATGGAGCATCAGTAGCAGCTAAATGAATGCGCTTCACTTCTTCTGACTTCAGGATTGTACTGTGGGAAAATTCACACTCGTAAGAGTAATAAGGAGAGATATGGAAATCCATCACGCTGTCAAAGAAATGCTAAAAATTGTAGAAGCTCTCCAAAAGCAATACAACAAAAAACAATTTACGTTAGATGGAAGGTTAGTTGGTGACTTGGGCGAGATTCTAGTCGAACAAGACTACGATCTAGAACTGTACCCTGGCCTAGAAAAACATCACGACGGAAAAACACCTGATGGTCGAAAGGTGCAAATAAAGACCACAATGAAAAACTCTCTGACGTTTCCAGTCGACCACACTCCAGAATACTACATAGGTATTAAGATTCTTCCCGATGGCAGTTATTACGAGGTATTCAATGGCCCCGGAAGTGTTGCTGGTGAAGCCGTCAAGAACAGGAAACCAACTAAAAATAACCTTCATTCAATCTCATTATCCGCTCTGGAAAAGCTCAGTGAAAGAGTGTCAACACAAGATCGAATCCGAAAAAAACAAAACCCGAATACAAATAGCAGTGGATAATCAAGTCACTTTTCCCTCAGATTTGTGTCGAATGCTTCTCTGGATATAAACATCACTAACTCGCAATATACGTAACAATTTAAGGTGGGGAAACCACGAGGAATTAAAGGTTACTCTATCTCACTCCAGTCTACGACTGTCGACGCTATGCACAAAAATGTACATACCCAAAGGGGTTTGATCAGATATCTCAGTAATTGGGGCTAGCCCTTTGACGAACGGTGGGACTTCTCCCAATTACAGAAGTGTTGCCATTCTGCTAAAAGCATATCTAACTTTTCCAGCCTCACAGAATATCTATGATCGGATAGAGCTCACTTTTGCGGCGTGCGTTTCACTTTGCCATTCAAGTGAGGAGTACCAACCCTATTTGAACGATACCTGAACCCATAAATCATGAGTTATGGTAACCTACCATTTATCAACATGCACATCATCTTCAATCGCCTCTCATTGACGCATCCCTTCTACCACGCGTTTCATCTTTATCATGCTTGATTTGAACAAACATTCCGTGATTTCATATAGGATCAGGCGACGGGCTTTCACATCATCATCACACGTAGGGCGTAGTTCAAGTCTCTTGTCACTATATTTGAGATTCAAACGATAAAGCGAATGATTTAGCATTCATCCCAACGTCGACGAAGTGTGCCTATTTTTGCATCCGCACGTAGTGAGTTTCCATCGGGGTCGCAAAGCTTGACTGAGCCTTCCGGCAGCCCAAAAACATCTTCTATTATTGTCCGAATCGATCCCACTCTTGCGTCTGCTCGAGCCGCTCGAGTTCGGGTATAAATGCCTTTAGAGTGTGAGGCAACAAAGTCCTCAGAGTTAACGACATGGTCGACTTCAGAGCCATCAGCTTTGGTTGTTTTTTTTAACAAGTCGCCGGCTTCATAAACTTTGGCCTGACTTGGATAACGTTCAAAATGGTGTTCATCATATTGAACACTTTCATCCGCGGTCTCTTCAATACTCTCTGTCGAAGAGGCTACCGCCCAAGTGACATTGTCTTCTTGCTGCCAAATAAAGCCATCTTCTATATGAAGCCTACGACGGGATTGGTTTGTGAAAATAGAACCTCCGTAGCGAGCACCTACCCCAGGTATGGATTGGAATCCATTCAAAATCACCGATAAAGCATTCGGGCTTCCAACCACACCAATAAAGATTGAACTGCCTGAATGCCCAAAGTTGACAGATAATACCTGTTGTACATAAACAGTGGCACGCAGATCCGGTGATGACTCTGCCAATGGCCGTAAAGTCTCAACGATAATGTCCACATAGTCGTAGCACCCTGTCGGAAGGCTGTCTATATCCACTTCAATAGTGTCTACTGCTTTTGGGGAATTAATGAAATGTAACTCATTAATCAGTCGTTCCATGTTTAGATCTCCAAGTTCTCAATGAGGGTAATATTCAGGTGTAGCAAAATCGGAAAGTTTATTCACTCAGACGCTGACTTTCGCTCGACAAGGCGTCTCTAATAAGCCCCACCTGTTTCAGCATTTGCGTATCAGAACCTCCTAGCCATTCATGATGTTTGGTCATCGCGTTCAACTGTTTCTCAAGTGAAAACGATTTTCTCATCAATTGCTCTAACATTGGTCGGCTTTTCAGCGTGATGGATGAAGAGTACGCCGTCCTTGCCAGATGACATGCATTTTGAAGATATAACTGAAGCTCAAGGATCGAGTTTTGTTCACCTAGCGAATGGGAATGTTTTTTCTTTTCGTCTAATAGTCGATAAAGGCTGACCATTGGATGGGAGAGCTTGATTGGTAGTTCTGGAAAACTGGTCTTATCCATGTTGAGTCCGTCCGCTAGTTTTTTGAAAATACGCAGAGAAAATAAAAGGCATTAGAAAGTACGATTAAGCGTGTGTACCGCCGTATCAAAACCAGTGCACACCGCTTAATGGCGATGTCTTAACCGACGGCGTATGTTGTCGATCTATAAGCAGAAGCAATAAAACTGAACGTACCCGCACCAACAATATGATTTAACACTCTCACATCCTGACTGGAGCTGGTCGAGCATGACAAAGCTCGATGGTACAAAGCGCTAAAGGCCACCAAACCTTCTCCCCAAGTGATTTCCCTCGTAGGGGCAATCACGGCATTACAAAATGACTTATGGTATTCGAATATTTCTTCGATACCTTTGGCAACATCGCAACTTGAAAAGCATAAACACGTATCTTTCAAATGTGGCCACGCTATCTCATCAAACTCTTGCCACGTAATAAACTCGTCCGTTAACGCAATACCCTCTTCAGATCCATGGCCGCTAAAATGCACATACTTGATGTGCTTACTTGCTGCATATTTAATGGCTTTTTCAAAGTAAGCTTTATTGACCACTTCAAAATGCTTTGCTGATACCCCTTGTAGCTTCAAAACCTCTTTAAGGGTCGCGCCTTCATATCTATCGTCAAAAATATCTTTTGCACTTCTTGACTCAATAATTAATATTTCATGTTTAGCCACAATCCATCGACCTAAATTATTATGTTTAACATTAACAGTAACAGTAACAGTAACAGTAACAGTAACAGTAACAGTAACAGTATCTTAGGTCATTTTTATAGCTATGTCTTCGCCATAATGGATAAGATGCATACAAAGAGCTTAAAAGAGGCTTGGTCGTTAATGCTCTAATCCAAAAATCAGGAGATAAATGATGATTTTTTGAGGTGGTTAGGGCATCAATTATATTGGAGTATTAAAGTTGAAAGTTATCGAGTTACGAGAATATAAAATCAGACCCGGAAAAACGTCTGAATGGCTACGTTGGATGCACGAAGAGCTTCTCCCCTACCAACGATCCAAAGGTATGGTCATAGTCGATACATATATCCAAACGGACGACACCGACACTGACTTTTTTGTCTGGCTCCGAGAATTTGAAAATGAAGAAGCCAGACAGCGGATTTATGAAGAAACCTATAATGATTGGTGGATTAGCGAGATTCGCCCGAAAGTCTTTACATTGATCGACGAAACCTCAATTAGTGTCAAATTACTTCACTCAGTTGACTTATAAATCAACCTTAATGATGCCACTGAACTCGTTGGTGAGCCAGTTTTCGCCAAATCGATTTTTGTCTCGTCGTCGCTTAACACCGAGAAGGCGTACGTAAAATAGCCTTGTACATCAATTAGATAAACGTTATCCATAACAAATAAGGGTAGGGATCTCTCGCCCTCATTATTTTATTTTTGGCTCAATATTTCTAATAAAAGCTCGATCTCATTGTGCGTGGGCCAAAAAATACTTCACGCAAAGTATCAACAATCATTTCTGGATTTAGGAGCACGCTTGTGGACTACTCTCCTTATCACATGTCTTATTAATGAGCCTGTAGCTATCGATAACAAACGCGATTTATGCAATGGTTTAAGGTTGAGGTTTTCTCGTTCGACGTTATAAATAAGCAACACCAACAACCCTTGGTTGCTTAATTTAAACACAAGAACGGCTCCCAATAGGGAACCGCTCTTCATTATTTACCAAACTACGCCTACCAAAATTCTGGTTGAAACAGGCGATCGGGGAACAGCCTTAAACCTTAAGGTCGTGACCTTTGACTCGACAAGGTATGACGTAAGCTCCATTACAAAGGAATTCTAAAAAGACAGGAACGAGTAATTCGCTCCAGTTGTATTGTCGTTGCTTACTAAGGGGTACCTACATCAATGATTGTTCCCTTACTTTATCAATCACAACCTTTACATGAACTCATGTTGTAAAACGATGCCCGTAGTCACAGAAAACACTCTAACTTCTTGAGGTTGTAAGTGAATGAGCGTGTTATTTCTTTTCGCTGCCAGGTAGCCCTCGGGACGACACGTTGCAGGTAGTACATACGCCCCTACCTTCTGGTCCCCATTATGCAGAATCCAACGAGTCGCATAATTCAGCATTGATGTATCGAACCTGGTCACTAATGTTTTTCCGTTAGCGATCTCCATTTCAAATTCAGCATGCTGAGTGAACTGAGATAAATTATCCATAAAGTAGACTATTTCAGGGTCATACATGTCGGGAGTGGATAGTTGCTGTATTGGTTTTTCTCGCGATTTTAATGATTCATTAAAATCTAACCACTGCGGCGTTGGTTTAACGTGGCTAGGAACAGACTCTCGCAATGTTATCGCAGTATCGGGAATGTTCTGCTTCAATTTAGCATTAGGGAAATAGGCTGTATTCATGTGACACATATATTGAAGAGGCATAGGAACAGACGCAAGGTTCTGCACTTTCATTGCAATATCAAATAAAGATGCGCCTTTCTCCAATGTGACCGATGGTGTTGCAAGATAATGGTCTCCAAAACCCATAACATATTCATACTCACCTGTGATGGTAACTTTCTGTTCGTCTATCTCTAGCCAAGCCTTATCCATACTCGCACACGGCATTTCACCATGAAGAGGGTGAGAATCCTCAGAGCTAGGACAACCATTGCGAATGAGCCCCGAGTGAAAAGCAAAGCAGCCATACGTCGCTACAACTTCCTTCTCTAGTTTTGGTTCAGAAAACATGTTTTCCATGCATAAGTCTTCACCAAGAAACTTTGCGTCCCATATCATCTGCCCCATATAAGGTAAGATAACCAAATAACCCTGAGAGTTTTCTATCTTTAATGCTTCAATTCCCGAATTATATTTAAAGCCAGACACTTTAAAGTTTTCAGATTCAACAATTATATTTTCTTGATTATTAAACTGACTTCTTTTCAACGGTAAAGTATACATGTTGATATCTCCAGAAGGTAAAAGCTACGATTAAAGTAGCTTTATTATATTAATTGACTTGTTTTTTTAATTCAGGTTGTTCTTGGCTTTTGCTTTTCATTTCGCCAACAAAGTAATAGCCAACATAACCAAAACAAACAAAGTTCACTAAGAAAGATAATTGCATGCCAACAACATCGGCCACTAAACCTTGAATTGCCGGTACAACAGCTGCTCCTACAATTGCCATAACAATGACTGCGCCCGCCGTTTCTGTATATTTATTGTCTACTGTATCCAATGTACCTGCGTAAATAGTCGCCCAACAAGGACCAAAGAGAATACTCACACCAACTGCTACGTATACCGCACTAAAGTCATGAACTAAAGATACGTACGCTAGAAACACCATACCAACGATTGAATAGGTAATTAGTACTTTCTCGGCAGGAAATTTAGTCATTAATATGTTCGCGATGAATTTACCAATAAAGAAACAAACAAATGAGTACACCATATAATTAGAGGCTACACGCTCGTTAATGTCAGCCATCTCTAGTGCTAAACGTATTGTGAAAGACCATACTGCGACTTGCATACCTACATATAAAAACTGTGCAATAATACCCTTTTTGAATCGAGAGTTAGTCGATAGGTACTGCAGAGTTTCGCTAATAGACGGTGCCTTTTTACCGCTTTGTTGAGCTACTTTACATTTAGGGTATTGCGTGAACGAAAAGAGAGTAAGAACACCAATAAGAATAAAGATTATGTACTTATAAGGCTTTAAAGTGTGCTCTAGCATTTCCAAACGAAATGCATGAACCTGTTCTGGCGACATGGCTGCCATTTGCGACTCTAGGCTAGCTCCTTCTTGGAAAATCAGGTATTTACCAAGAAGGATACCTGCAATCGCACCTACAGGATAAAAAGTTTGGCTGATGTTAAGACGAAGTGTTGCATGTGATTTAGGCCCAAGCATCGAAGAGTAAGTGTTCGCCGCTGTTTCTAGGAATGACAAGCCAACTGCAATAGCAAAGATCGCAGCCAAGAACATGGTATAAGTCGCCATGTGAGAAGCTGGGAAGAAAGCCGCACACCCAAATATATAAAGTGATAAGCCAATCATAATAGCAACTTTATACGATGATTTTTTTATTACGATAGAAGCAGGTATCGCAATTAAGAAATACCCACCATAAAATGCACTCTGTACAAGAGCACTTGCAAAGTTGGATAATTCAAAAACCGACTTAAATTGGGTGATTAAAATATCATTCAGCGCAGCAGCGCAGCCCCATAATGGGAATAGACAAGATAATAGTATAAATTGGAATATGGGCGTTTTATCTAAATACCCATCAGCTCCTTGGATTGTGTTATTTTTTATCATTGTAGGTTTCCTTTTAGTACACGTTATTCTTGGCTCATAAAAATGAGCCATATTAATTTTAAATTCAATCCATTATATTGTTTATTATTTTATTTTTTAGCTTCGAATTCTTTAAATTGCTCGATACTAGGGTAAGAAAATTGCGTCCCCTTTTCAGTTACACTAAATGCAGCAAATAACGAGGCTTTTTCTAACGACTTTTTCACGTCGCAGGTTTGCATAAAATAATGTGAGAAGCAGCCTATAAATGCATCTCCGGCACCACTCGTGTCCACAGCATTGACTTTTGTTGGCTCAATAAAGACTTCCTTTCCGTCCTTATTCAACCATAATGCTCCTTTTTCTCCCATGGTCACAATAATGTTATTCAGACCTTTATTAAGAAGAATCTTTGCCGCTTCTTTTATTTGTTCGACTGTTTCAACTGGCTTGTTTACTAGTATTTCTAACTCTGTTTCATTCGGAACAAAAAATTCACATCGGCATGCATACTCAATATCAAGCTCAGGAACAGCTGGGGCTGGATTAAGAAGCACGGGGATATTGTGCTTATTACCGAACTCAATCGCAGCATAAACGGTTTCAAGTGGCACTTCGAGTTGAAGAACGATCAAGCTACAATCAATCAGTGTGCTCTCCGCTTTATCAATATCAGCCGGTTTAAGATACTCATTAGCCCCTTTAATGATCAAAATTGAGTTCTGAGATGTGGGGTTGACAAATATAGGTGCAACTCCACTTGAGATCTGTGGAACTTTGCTTACATATTGTGTGTTAATACCATAGGACTGAAAGTTTCTGATCGTATTATCGGCGAACATATCATCACCTACCTTACTAACCATAACTACATCAGCTCCCATCTTCGCAGCAGCTACAGCTTGGTTAGCTCCTTTCCCACCACAACCCATTTTGAATGATGGAGCTTCTAATGTTTCACCTTCTTTTGGCATACGTTCCGTGTATGAAATGAGATCGACCATGTTAGATCCGATTACAGCAATTGTTTTCATTGTTCACTCTCTATTCGTGTTATTAAATTAACACTAATCTATTTAAACACCTCTTTACCGAGACAAAGATCACTCAATTGATGATTTTTTCAGCTAAAACGTGAGGAGCCACGCATATAAACACAATAAAAAGTTAATTTCAGAACACATATCAACCTTCGGTGTTATAAAAATAACACGAAGGTACTTTCAAATTAAACATAAGGTAATACCATGAACCACTACATTGACCACACTCTTCTATTAGCGAATGCAACAACCCATCAAATCAATAAATTATGCGACGAAGCACATGAGCATCAGTTTTTCTCTGTTTGCGTTAACCCGGGATTTGTTGAGTATTGTGCTGAACGTTTAGCAAAATCAAATGTGAAGATCTGCACAGTTATTGGCTTCCCACTGGGCGCAAACACAACAGAGACCAAGGTATTCGAGACCCAAAATGCTATTACACTAGGGGCTGACGAAATTGACATGGTGGTGAACATTAGCGAGGTGCTTAATGGAAATTGGGATATCGTTGAAAATGAGATCAGAGCAATTAAGGAAACTTGTGGAGAAGTCTTACTCAAAGTGATCTTCGAAACTTGCTTGTTAAATAATGAACAAATTGTTCATTTATGTCACATTAGTAAACGTGTTGGTGCCAATTTTGTGAAAACCTCAACAGGTTTTTCTACAGGTGGTACAACAGTTGAGCATATTAGATTAATGCGTGATAATGTTGACCAACAAATGGGGGTGAAAGCATCCGGTGGAGTTCGCACAAGAGAAACAGCACAAGCAATGATTGATGCAGGAGCGTCCCGAATAGGTGCCAGTGCTAGTGTCAGCATCGTCTCTGGTGAAGCTCCAACAAGTGATGGTTACTAAGAGCAAGAATCATTCGACAGTGAAAAATCGGAAATGGAAAAACATGGTTACAAAGCGGTTAGAAAGGCTTAGACGGATTGAAGCATGCCTAAAACACAGCGACAAAATTCATTTGAAAGAAGTCGCTCGTCTTTTAGAAGTGTCAGAAATGACCGTTCGTCGAGATTTAAGCTCCAATGCTGCACATTCATTTCCTCTAGAATACTACGGTGGGTATATCCGCCGTGGTAGTCCGATCGTCCACGACGATACATGGGAAGATCAAGAACCGAGCAGTGAAGAGCTATTACCTTCAACTTTACCTACAGCGTCAAGTCCCCCCTCTTCAAAAAGTAAAGTCAGCCCTACTAACATTTACCATCCAACTAAGGTTAACAACTACATATCGACTGTCGTCTCAGATTTTGTTGAAATGAATGACGTCGTTTATTTTGATAACGGTGTGCTCAATGCGGATATAATAGGATCAATACCTGATCACGTTAAATTCACAGGCGTTACTGCTTCAATGAATGTTTTCATTGCTCTTAAGAACAAACCTAACTGTAAAGCGATCTTACAAGGTGGTGATTACAATGCGTTGCACGATACTTTCATTTCAACATCTAATGACGTAATAACTTCAATGGTCTTTCAAAAGATATTTATTTCATCTGCCGGCGTACACGACAAGTTTGGTGTGACAGCTTCAGACAGGTTAGTGTCGAACATCGCCAACTTAGTTATGGAAAGAAGCATGAAAAGATATCTAATCGTAGAGAAAAAGACCATCAATCAAGCGGCAACATACAAGATCGGTGGTTTGCTTGACTTCCATTATCTAATTTCTGATGACGCTTTACCGCACAAACTAGAAACAGCCTGTAACGAAGCCCGCTTACAGGTGTTAACGCCACTATCAAACACATAATGCTTAGTTATTAAGCTCGATAGCTTGTTTTATAAAA
This sequence comes from Vibrio pelagius, assembly GCF_024347575.1. Taxonomy (NCBI): domain Bacteria; kingdom Pseudomonadati; phylum Pseudomonadota; class Gammaproteobacteria; order Vibrionales; family Vibrionaceae; genus Vibrio; species Vibrio pelagius. The sequence continues at coordinate 241,007 of NZ_AP025503.1, read as the reverse complement.
ACTGCCTTTTTACTACGGGCAGTTTTTATTTATTCAAGAACCTAACGCAGTGCAAACGTAACAAGGGGCCGAATTACACAACATGTTAAACAGTGAATCAAAGTAACATTCAATTTAAGGGTTACTTTATACGCAATATTTCCCGCCTAATGCATTCGTTTGGTCCCGAATTCAACTGCGAAGTACGACACTCTCCAATATCAAGCCACCAATGCCATTTCTTTAAAGACAATCGCTGATTACTTGAAGTCTAAGCACGTTTTCGGTCGATAATTTATCCGTGATACAACGAATTCAATATCGCTGTCTGTTACCGTTGTTAAGTCGGTTCCTTTCTGCACATATTGCCTAGCATTTTCTTTGGCTCCTCGCTCCCAAGAGCTATAAAAGTGGGCAAACTACACATCAGCCTCCAATGCCTTTGCGATGGTTTCATGACCTGCAAACTCTCTCCCGCAATCTGTCGTGACGGTATGGACATATTCCTTATAAAGCATGAGTAGCTCTATAGTGGCTTTGATGACATTATCTGCTGACTTCGATGGCACTTTCTTGATTTATATCAGCGGGAGATATCAATTTAAGTAAGTCTATAATAAAGAAGCCGCTCTCGATCTGACTTAGAAAAGTATGCCCCACGTGCGTAGTTAATTACTCAACATTGTAAGTCAGGTCACACAAAGAAAGTATTTATTGTCGCGTTAGAATGTTAATAGATATAGTCTTAAGTTATCAACTTTCATCGAAATTCCATTCGCTTGCGAATGGTTCTCTATTGACAGGGTTAAATTATGGATTCCATAGAAAGCATTTCAACCGATATTAACAATATCATTGAAAAGTCAGGCCTCTTTCTAAAAATGGAGGAGATTACCTCACTTGAGATAACAGACTTTGGGCTAGATAAATTTCGTGAGCAAGGACTGGTTATTCACACCTACGTAAATACCGAGAGATGTTGCGCAAAAGAGTTGATCATGCTCCCCCATCAAACCTGCCCAGAACACATACATCCGACTGCTGGTAAGGTAGAAGGCAAAGAGGAAACTTTTCGCTGTCGATTTGGACGTGTCAGCATCTTTATTTCAGGACAAGCAACTGAAAAACCTACGACCTCACTCCCAAAAGACATTGAGAATTTTAGCGTCTTTCACGAAGTAGTACTTGAGAAAGGCGATCAATTAACGCTTTCTCCAGATTCGAAACATTGGTTTAAAGCTCACACTGATGGTGCTGTGCTTTCCGAATTCTCAACCAATTCAAACGATGAAACCGATATCTTTACAAACCCTAACATACGAAGAGAAAGTCGATTATTTTGATCGCCACCTTGTCTGGAGCAATCAGCCTCATATAAAACGAGGCTTTATTAACAAATTCTTAGGGCTCAAAGTTCATCATAGGGTTGCTTTGACAGGACTTTCCCTCGAATCACAATATCTCCTATGTTCGAGTTGCTCTTACTTTCTATCACTCTGATAAGCTGACTGACTGACTGGATGGCTAATTCATCAATATTATGTTCAATACATGGTATTGAAACGCCAAAACTTTCCGCCCCCACAACTCTATCTATGCTATAAAAATTTATATCATCCCCGGGTTTGTACCCACTTAAATAACTCGCCTCTAAGCACCCAAGCGTGATTTGGTTATTTAACCCTACGATGGCATCTGGCTTAGAGTTATTAAGAAATATTTTCACATTTTCACTCGCCAATCTTTTGTTAAAATCCGCGTGAATGATGCTGACCTTCATTTGTGAACACAATTGCTGAAATACACGACTCATCCCAGCTAAGCGATCGTTTGATACTTTCGATTGAGGTGGTCCGGCAACAATCAACAGTTCTTTATTTTGGTCTTTAATTATTTCTTTAGCCAACTTGTGCCCAGAGTCAATATTGTCTAGGTAGACACCGCAATCATGTGGTTGCTCAACATATCTATCAAGTAAGACAACCGGTATTTCTATGTGTTTCAGATGTTTAAAATAACTTGGCTGATAATTCTCTTCTTCAGAGATAACACTGATAATAATGCCCTCAACGTTATAACTTACTAACGTATTAACACAACTCTCCTCTATATCGCTCGACTCATCTGAAGTGAAAAAAATACAATTGTACCCTCTTTCAGCAGCGTACCTTGAGATCCGCTCAATAGCTTTTGCAAAAAAAGGGTTTTGAATAGAAGGGACAATCACTCCTATGGATTTAGAGCCTGACTTTAAGCCTTTGGCAAGCATATTCGGGATGTATCCCATTTCTTTGGCCAGTTTTTGTATTTTTTCTCTTGTTTCTGCCTTTACCTTGTCGGGTGTCGAAAGTGCTCTGCTAACTGTAATTGCCGTAACATTCGCTCTTTTTGCAATATCTGCCATTGTTATTTTTTTCATTTTATCTTTCTACGCACTCGCTTGATAAGTAAACGCCAAGGTATTGCCCGGCACTGACACCAGTCTATAAGGCATTCTAACAGCGTTAACCCTCAAACAAAAATGTTATAAGAAACATTTTAATGTTATGAGAATCACAAAAAGACACAAAAGACACATATATAAGCTTAAAATTCATCCGTCATATGATTTTTGTGATCCGTAAAGTATAAATAAACACCTCAAAAGGTTAGATTTTCGTCACACACAATGTTAACGATAACAATAGAGGTGACATAATGAGAGCTCTTGTACTAGAAGAAACCAACAAGCTAACTTTGACGGAAGTTAAAGAACCACAACTAGAAAGTAAAGATGACGTGAAAATCAAAATCCAGTCAGTCGGAATTTGTGGTTCTGATGTCCACTACTATCAACACGGTAAGATTGGCCATTTTATAGTAGAGAAGCCTATGGTCTTAGGTCATGAGGCATCTGGTATTGTCACAGAGGTTGGAGAGAATGTTCAACACCTTAAAGTTGGCGATCGCGTTTGCATGGAACCCGGCGTACCTTCCCCCTCTTCACGTGAAGTAATGGGAGGGTTTTACAACCTAGACCCTAATGTTAAGTTTTGGGCTACACCTCCATATGATGGTTGCTGTTCTGATTATGCCGTCCACCCTGCCGCATTCACCTTCAAAATTCCAGATCACATGAGCTTCGCTGAAGCAGCAATGGTTGAACCTTTAGCTATCGGCATGCAGGCAGCAACAAAAGCTGAGATCAAACCAGGTGATGTTGCCTTAATTTATGGAGCAGGAACCATTGGCGTGATGTGCGCGCTGTCGGCCTTAGCTGGAGGGTGTTCTAACGTTATCGTTGCTGACGTTGTTGATGAAAAACTTAACATTATTTCGGCTTATGAAGGCATTACCACGGTTAACAGCAGTAAAGAAAGCGTTCAAGACGTTGTTAATACCATCACAAATGGTATTGGTGTCGATGTTTTATTTGAGTGTTGCGGTGTTGAATCAGTGATCACCAATATGTGCAGTGTAATCGCACCCAATGGAACAGCGGTTCTAGTTGGTATGCCTATCGAGCCCGTTAAATTCGACATTGTGGCTGCACAAGTTAAAGAAATCACCTTCAAAACCATTTTCCGCTACGCAAACATGTACCCAAAAACGATTAACCTTATTTCTTCTGGGAAGATTAATGTTAAGCCTCTTATCAGTCGCACATTCAAATTTGACGACTCTATTGAGGCTTACCAGCGCGCGGTAGAAGCTCACCCTTCTGATGTAAAAATCATCATTGATATGGAGTAATTAAATGAGCTTAATAGCGGGCGTTGATTGTGGGACTCAAGGCACAAAAGTCGTCATTGTGGACTCGTTGTCTCACAAAGTACTTTCTGAATGCTCACGTTCCCACGAGTTGATTTCAGATACAAACGGAAAGCGAGAGCAAGATCCCTCCTGGTGGATCAATGCATTAACGGAGGCATTTTATGCCGCATGTTTTGAGGCTAAAATCCACCCCAAACAAATCGATGCGATCGGTATTTCAGGGCAACAGCATGGGTTAGTGGCTCTCGATTCAAATGGCGATGCCATTCGTAACGTAAAGTTGTGGTGCGACACTGAGACCGCATCTGAGAATGAAGAGATTCTTGAAATGCTCGGAGGTGAACAGGCATCCATCGAAAAACTTGGACTGAGAGTTGAAACTGGGTACACCGCTTCCAAAATACTCTGGATGAGAAAGCACGAGCCTGAGAATTATCAAAAAGTCCATCATATTTTACTTCCACATGATTACCTTAACTACTGGTTAACTGGTGAATGTGTCATGGAATATGGCGATGCATCAGGCACTGGCCTCTTCGATATAAGGGCTCGAAAGTGGAATGAAGAAGTATGTGATCTTATCGATCCATCGGGTCGGCTGATCTCATCATTACCATCTCTTAAAGAAGCTCATGAGTCTATTGGCTTTGTTAAAGGGGAGGCGATGAGAGCGCTTGGACTCCGTCACAATGTCGTTGTTGCTACAGGTGGTGGCGACAATATGATGGCGGCAATCGGCACCGGTAATGTAAAAGATGGGATAGTCACACTTTCTCTCGGTACTTCAGGCACGATTTTCACGTTCACCAGTAATCACATAGAACTAAACCACCCTAGCATTGCAAGCTTCTGTTCTAGTTCGAATGGTTGGCTTCCGCTTATCTGTACGATGAACGTAACTTCTGCGACAACTCAAGTTCAAAGTATTTTCAACATGGACCTAAGTGAGTTTAACAAAAGCCTTGCTCGTACTGAGATTGGTGCTGAAGGCGTTTCGTTTCTTCCATTTTTTAATGGCGAGCGAGTTCCAGCCTTACCAGGAGCTCGGGCTTCTATTCATAATCTAAACATTGCTAATTTCAATAGCGACAACATTGTTCGCTCAGTCATTGAAGGGGCTACGTTTGGGCTTAGATATGGCATGGACTTATTACGCAATGCGGGGATAGATGTTAAAGAAATACGCCTTATTGGGGGGGGCTCTAAGTCGGCTAACTGGCGTCAAATCATCGCCGACACAATGAATGTTGAGGCAATCTGCCCTGTCAACGTGGAGGCAGGAGCTCTAGGAGCAGCAATTCAAGCGATATGGGCATTATCTGGAAAAATTGATTATGACGTTGTTGAAAGCTTTGTCACTCTCGATGAAAGCTCGAAGGTAACACCAACTTTAGACAATGTGATTAAAACAGAAGAGGTATATCAACTCTATCTCAAAGAACTTCATAAGCAATTTCCAACATTGGAGGTTTCTAAGTAATGATCACAGCCACCCCACTACTTTCGGTCAAGTCGGTAAAAAAGTCATTTGGCGAAGTTAAAGCGCTCAAAGACATCAATTTCAATCTGCATGCGGGGGAGATTCATGCTCTTTGTGGAGGTAATGGTGCAGGCAAAAGTACTTTTATGAACGTTGTAATGGGCTTTCTTCAACCTGACGAAGGATCCATTAGCGTGAAAGGTCAAGAAATGACTTTCTCTAGCGCTAAAGATGCCCTGAATGCAGGTATTACTATCGTTCAGCAAGAGCTTAGCTTGATACCAAACCTCACTGTTGCAGAGAATATATATCTTGGCCAAGAGCCTAAGAAAAAATTTGGTTTCGTCGACTTCAATAAGATGACCTTAAAAGCCACTGCACTTTTGAAAGAGTTAGATTTTGATATCAACCCAAATACGCTAGTTTACAACCTAAGCGTCGCTGAGCAGCAACTCATAGAAATAGCAAAAGCATTATCCCATTCGAATGCTGACATCATATTCATGGATGAGCCAACGTCAGCAATCGGTGAGGAGGAATCGAAGAAGTTATTAAATGTAATTCGCTCACTTGCTAACAAGGGTAAAGGCATTGTTTACGTCTCACATCGTCTGTCAGAAATCTTTGAAGTTGCAAGTCAGTACACTGTATTTCGTGATGGCACATACATTGCCGATGGGAAAATGAAGGATGTGACTCGCGAAGACATCGTCGAACTTATCATAGGTGGTCAAATAAATGAGGAGTTTTCTAAGTTCAATATCCCTGAAAAAGAAGATCTCCTTGAAGTGCGCAATTTCAACTGTGAAAAATTTCGCGATATAAATTTTTCGGTCAAGAAGGGAGAAATCCTGGGCATCTACGGTTTGGTTGGCTCAGGGCGTTCTGAAGTACTCAACGCTATTTTCGGCATCAAAGTACCAACTTCAGGTAACGTGTACTTGGACGGAGAAAAGATTGACAACACCTCTCCAAAACACTCAATTTCAGCAGGTTTAGCCTACGTAACAGAAGACCGTAAAAATACCGGTTTAGTTCTATCAGGCTCAGTTGCTCATAACATCTCAATATCTTCTTTAAAGAACAAATCTAGCTACTGCTTTTTGGATCATTCATCCGAAGCTAAAGATGTCACAAGCATGATTGAACTGTTCAAAATCAAAACGCCGAACAGAGAACAGCTTGTTCAAAACCTTTCTGGTGGTAACCAGCAAAAAGTAGTGTTAGGTCGGTGGTCATTGACCAACCCGTCGGTACTAATGCTCGATGAGCCCACTCGCGGTATAGACGTTGGGGCAAAGAAAGAGATTTACAAGTACATGTCTGAGCAGGCTTTAGAAGGTAAAGGGATCATCATGGTGTCTTCAGAACTTCCTGAAGTGATAGGTATGAGTGACAGAGTCATCGTATTTAAAGACGGTGAAATCGTCGACATCGTGCCAAAGGAAAAAGCCACTCAGCAACTATTACTAAGCTTAGCGTCATAAAATAAGGTTCAATAATGGATATTCTTATCAAAAAAGGTTCAGCGTCTAATTCACCTCGCAGAGTCATGGAAATAATTAGCAAGTATGGAATTATATTTGCTTTCTTATTTCTTTGCCTCGCCGTAAGCGTACTTGGCCAATATTTTGTCAAAATGGGGACTTGGGATAGCAATTACTTTTTAACTCAAGGTAACTTTCTATCAATTCTTCGCCAAGTCTCTATCAACGGTATTCTGGCGATAGGTATGACGTTTGTCATTATTATCGCTGGTGTTGACCTATCTGTCGGATCTGTACTTGCACTATCAGGTATCGTCGCTGCAAGGTTTGTCACCAAATCAGATGCCATGGCAATAGTCAACTTTGATTCACTAATTCTTCTGCCGTTTATCATTGCGATCACCATTGGTGCGTTGTGTGGATTAGTCAACGGCTACGTTATTTCAAAATTCAAACTACAAGCATTCATCGTAACAATGGGCATGTTATCTGCAGCTCGAGGTATGACAATGCTAACCACTGATGGCAACCCCGTTTCTTCTCTAGAGCGAGACTTTCGTGTAATCGGCAACAGTTATGTATTAGGTATCCCTACTCCAGTTATCATCTTCGGCGTCATTTTCGTTGTGGCGTGGGTGCTCCTAAACAAAACACTATTTGGTCGATATGTGTTTGCCGTTGGAGGAAACGAGAAGTCAGCTAGAACATCCGGCATTGATGTCGATAAGGTAAAAATAGCGGTTTACACACTATGTGGCGTGCTTGCTGCTCTTGCTGGACTCATACTTACCGCTCGTACCGGTTCAGCTCAAACTAATGCAGGTTTTGCCTATGAGCTCGATGCTATCGCTGCCGTCGTCATTGGGGGTACTTCAATGGCTGGTGGCATTGGCACACTGACTGGAACTCTTTTTGGCGTTCTCATCATTGGTGTTATGAACAACGGTTTAGACCTATTAGGCGTTCAGTCCTATTATCAACAAATTATCAAAGGTATTTTGATTGTATCAGCTGTGATGCTCGATCCTTCAAGAAAGCAATCTCGATAATATTACAAAAATAAAACAGTAAACACCCCAATAACTACTCCAACTCAAACGGAAGAAATAATATGAAAAAAGTTCTTATTAGTAGTCTTGTTACCGCTACGCTTGCTATGTCATCTTCACCAGTCTTCGCAAAGGACCACTACAAGATCGCCGTTCTTATGTATGGTATGAAAGCAGAGTTCGTCCAGTTAATGGAGCAAGCGGCATACAAGCACCCCTTAGTCGAATCAGGTGATGTAGAGATCACGATGTACGATGGCCGTTATGACCCATTGGTTCAAAACAACCAGGCAGAAACAGCAATTAGAACCCAACACGACGCAATCATCATAAACCCAATGGACTACGACGCAAACGTAGATGTCGTAGACATGGCTAATGAAGCTGGTATTCCTGTTGTCGTGACTAACGCTCGTCTAAATACCGAACAGATGACATCAGAGGTTGTATCAGATGATGTACAAGGTGGTTATTTAGAAGCTAAATACGTAATGGAACAAATTGGCTGTAAAGGTAATATTGTTATTCTAGAAGGTCCTAAAGGTGGCTCAGGTGAAATCCAGCGCGGCCAAGGCAACGAAAAAGCCATAGCTGAGTGCCCAGAAGGTGCGGTAAACATCCTCGAACGCAAGACTGCAAACTGGTCGAGGGCTGAAGGTATGACGCTAATGGAGAACTGGATGATGAAGTACCGAAATAAAATTAATGGAATCATCGGTCAGAATGATGAAATGGCATTGGGTGCTATTGAAGCGGTAGAAGGTACAGGCGGTGACATTTCATCATACGCAATAGCAGGAATCGATGGTGTGACTGACGCTCTTCATTCTGTCAAAGAAGGCAAGATGGTTTCGATACTTCAAGATGCTAACGGCCAGATGCAAGGCTCAATTGATGTGGCGCTACGTCATATCATTGGTAAAGAGTACACTCCAAAATCTGAGGTTTGGAATCAATATAGTGGGGATTTAAACTGGAACAACGGCGATTCAAAGCGATACGACATCCCTTGGACTGTAGTAAAAAATAACAATGTTGATGAACTGCTAAAAACTCGATAGGAACCAGTATCTCTTTTACACGCCTCCTTGTGAGGCGTTTTTGCTCTGCAGCAATAGTTTAAAAGGCAACAAACATTCATGAAGGATGTGGTTGCTTAAATTGAATTAGGCTCTATGACTACGATGTAATCTATTAACAGTTACGAAACGAGTATGGAAATGGAAAAATAGAAAGCAAAAATAAATCAAATTCGATAGTTCTAAGACTCAAATAACGCGATTGAAACAGCCTTAAGTGTGTGATTCACAGAGATGGTTTCAATTTTCTTAACTGAAGATCAAGCTTGTAATTCTGCTCTTGAAACCTCTCTTTCCATATCTGGTAGCGCTGTAATACCTCTTCAGACAGAGGAGTTTGGTCAGATAACTCTGTAATCTTTTCTATCGGTGTTAGCCCTTTTAAAGAGCTATGTGGACGCTCCCAGTTGTAGTAGTGCTGCCATTCAGATAACAGCAGATCCAACTCATCCAGCCCCACACTTACATCTATGGTCGGATAAAACTCGCTTTTATCCGTTTTCTGGGAACGTTCAACTTTACCATTCAAGTGAGGTGAACTAGGCTTGTTGGGGCGGAATTTTATTCCATATAACATAAGTTGCTTCTGGACTTTCTCTGCAAAGAATTCGCGCCCTCTGTCCGTCTGAACTCGTTGGATAGGAAATGGCATCTCATCCACTACACATTCGATAAAGTCGATTGTATTTGCTGCTGTGCGCCGAGAATAGCACCTCAAAACTCGATAGCGAGAGCAGTCGTCGATAGCTGTGTATTGATAAATTCCAGCCGTTATTTTACAGGTATCCATTTGGACTCTATCACCAGGAATCGGACGCTCGTATCTTTGGAAATCTTTTTTACGTCGGTAAGTTACAATTTTTTTCACACAAGCTTCTGATAAAACTTTATGGATTGTCGCTGTGCTTAGGTGTATTTGATGAAGTCGGATTAGTTCTGTTTGTAAGCGTCGTGCCCCTAGGTTGCGTTTCTCACACATCTCAAGGATCAACGCTCTTAATTCATCGGTAATCTTGGCATCTGGAGAAGAATGAGGGCGTTTACTCTGGCTTTCTAGGCCAGCGATTCCATTCTGCTTATATCGCTTCGCCCACTTGCGTAATGTTGGTCTAGATATATCACAACGACGACATACGAGGCCTGCATCACCACATTCCTCATACATCTTCACCCACTGTAATCTTTTCTGAATTTCTCTATTCATAGACATCCATTTTAGTTGAAAGGATGTCTATGGATCACACAGTACGATATGTCATTACTAAACTATACAAGTTAGCACTTGCTTTTATTCCACCAACGGATACCTCGACATCGCATCCAGTTGTCTCTCTAATAGAAAAAAGTTTTCTCATCAGTTGCTCTAACATCGGTCGGTTTTTTAATGTGATGGGTAGAGTGCGCCGTCAGCACGTCAACATAGGCTTGGTTTGATGGCTGTGCCAAGATTCCCGTAGCACCCAGAAGTAACAATGGCGTTCTCGTTCCGCATCAATAAAAATATAGGAAGATGATGACGTTAAGTGTCAGGACGCACTAAATACACTTACGGCTATCACAAGAATAACGAAAGCGAGTAAGGCTGGAAAATACCCGGCCCCATAAACATCAGTCGAGGCTTCGTCTGCTGATTTATCAAAACAACGCTCAGTTCTCCCTCCAAACAAAACCGTGAGTGAGCGATTGCGTCTGACTTTTCCATGATGTGTCACTATTCCACGGTCTCGACCTCATCATTCAGCGCCTTCGTTGTCATACATCGATACGGGTCTAAGAAGGCTTCACCTAAGGCAGAGCCGAATTCTCTGCATATCACTTAATTTTTTAGATATAGGTTAAGGGTGTACACGTAGTATGGCGTGGCTGTCGTTCGACAACTAAAAATTACCCTGCAAGATCATTACATTGAACTATCTCCAAATTCCCCACCAGTTAATCACCAAGCCATTTGTCAATGGTTTTTTTGTTAGATTTCCAATAAAAGGATGAAAGTTCACACTTTTGAGACACGCCTTCCAAACAGGATTGACCAAAGCGAACGGAGTTTGGTTGTATATTAACCAAACACAAGATCAGCCATGTACCACCTCGACTCAACACAACATAGAGGGCATATCTATTTCTCGTTCAAAGACACTGCCACTTAAATTGTTCCAATACGATTATCATCCGTTGACACAATCGTTAATTGAACTCGACACGTTTGCGCTGCGCTCTGACCATGCCTTGTCACTTTTGTCTGATGAGCAGCTTGCCATTTTACTGCGCAGCACCACACTGCACGTCTCACGTGCTTCAAACCCCGAACACTATTGGTTATTACAACCCAACCCGACCTTTGATGTTCTTAAGCTTCACCCCAATGCATCAAGGCATCCGATCTCTCTGTGTGTTCACGATGATCCCATTGCTGCCATTGCGACCTTAATGTTTGTAAAGCCCGCGCTCGATTATCAATACAATAAAAAGCCCTTAACCGTCTTAGCAGAGCGATTACAAGCGGCTAGGCACTGTCATCATCATGAACCTAGACTGGCGGCACTTATACCCAAAAAAGGCACGTTGGCCAAGCTTGCAAACACCTCCAGTTCATCATTGCGCCGTCACTCAGAACGCAAGGAAAACAGATGAAGCTCGAGGCGATAAAACAGAAAAACCGGCGACGTAACAGTGGCGCTGTTCCGCCCAACCCTCAGCAACATGCGCTCAAACTGCTCGCCGCCTTGTATCGCTTACGCCGGCATTACAAGCCAAAGAAAAGTGCAAAGGTCTCCGATTACGATCGCGCGCTGCTCTACTTTCTGTATCTTTGGCTCACCGGTCGATTGAATCAGTGTCAACGCGTGGAAGACATTCCAGATCTTGAGATTGTCAGCGGCAGTCAGCCTTGCCAAGCGCATCGATTGAGAAAAATTCGACAGACTGACCCCTCTTGGGTTGAATATGCGTACCCTTACCCAACCAAAGCCGGCATAGTTTGGCACTGGCAACCGATGCCTAACGGCCTGAACGACTGGTTTTATCATGCCCTTTCTCAAGGAACGAAAAAGTGGGGGATGAGCAAGGAAGAAAAGAAACGGTTCCTGCGATTTATCAATACCAAATGGCGCACACCTTCGTTTCTTGATGGTTACCGTTTAATACGTCGGGATGTGTTCTATGACTATTTTTTATCAATGATGCAAACAGATGCCCGTTTGCCTGCACCAAGTAAGCATGTGGGATTAAAAGGGGAGTCCTTGCATCACGAAAGCGCCCTCTCGTATCAAGCCCGAAGCAGCAAAAAGATTCGCAGCGATCTCTTTGCAGCCCAAACACGCTACCTCGCCAGGCTTCGACAATCGCTTCCGCTCGCGCTCTCCAGTCAATTAAACGCTCTGAAAGCCTGCACCTTTGTCGAGTCCCCTCTCTTACATGCGAGTACCTCACTGCAGGCTTACCTTACCACGCCCGGAGAAATCGACGCTTTTCATTATGATGTCTCTGTTTCCACGCGCGCTTATGTCCCATTGCCTCCTGTGGATATTGGTTCCCAGCGTTTGCTTCATATCGATGACGTGCGGCGCTTTTTTCAGGCACTGGCCAAGCACGGAGATAGCCTCGAGCGCAAGGTTCATACGCTCACGAGCCTCAAAGCGCTGCATAACTTTCGAGCGTTCGAATTGTCACTGTTGCTAATTGCTTTAACCGGCACTCGCCCCACTCACGCCATCTCGATAGAAAAGCAGTACTGTTTTGACCAGCGCTGGGTGTTGGTGTATGACAAAGGGCATTACCGCCCGATTTGGCTCAATGACCACTTCCAACTCGCTTTACAACGCTATCAAGCCTTGCACATTTCATTGCGTCATCACGTCCCTCATCTGGACACGTCACCGTACTTATGGTTTGAGCTCGATGATGCCCTCACTTGCCAGCCATTGAACGCCAAAAGGCTCCGACAATTTATGCATCATTGGTGGAGACACATCAATCCGCATTCCGAAGCCGTTCCGTATCAGCTGCGTCATAACTTTGCACAACATGCTTTAGATTCGCCTTCGGCCAAACTGACCACCAACGATGTGGACCGATTGATGGGGCATGCCAATATTGGCGAGAGGTTAGGCAGCGACGCGGTATTTCCTGTTAAAGAGGCGAAATTGACCCAATTTCTCAATAGCATTCCAGACTTTTTACACTTACCTGTAATTAAGGGGGCACCTCTATGATGAATGCTTTGTTAAGTGCAAGCCACGTTATTGAATACCACCAGGATTTAAGCCTTGAGTGTGAGACCTTTGATAATATTGATTGGATTTGTAAGCAGTTGCATCGCCTATCGATTAAGCAGCGAATCTTCACCGACCATCACCTTACTCAGTTGAATCAAGCCATCAAGGTGATCCCAACGGGCAGGCAACGCCCACTGATGGCCGCTCGCGATCAGGTGCTGTATTACCTTCGTACCGTGTGTGAGTGGCAATTGCCCCCAGTGAAAGAAGCGCAGTTTGAAGATGCGCAGATGATCTGGATGCTGAATATTCTTAAGCGCAGTCAACCTGCGACCGTGTTACTGAATGGGTACAAAACCCAACGATCGGCCTTTATGATAGAGCGCTGGACAGACGTTGGTTGGTTGGTGATGGTATTGAGCATGGAGGTGGCTCCTTTACCGATACGCTACTGGGCAGATGTGCTTTCCAAACCGTCCTCCATTGAATATTTTGAAGGGCAATTGACGTTAAAGGTGATGCACCCAAAACCGATAGCGGCCTATGACAGTAAAGACACCCCCAGTTGCACTCGCTATATGCTTCCACTCTTTGTCTACCGACTCCTTGAAGACTTTTATTTAACCACGCCTTCAGCGCCCTATACGCCTCGTCAGTTGACTCAGCATCTCAATCAATGGTGCGCACAAACGCCGTACTATTTTGATGAGCTTAAACCCGCCCAATGGTTTCGAACCTTTCAATGCGTCTGGTACAGCCATCACCGGCTCCCAGCACCTATTCTGCGCGACTTTAGCGATCCAATGCGCCACGTGGCCACATTATCAACCGCTCATATACACACCACAAAAGGCCAAGTCATGAGCGCAGAGCTTTACCAACTGCCAATGACGGAGATCAGCGAGACACCTTCAACGCCGCATCTTTCACGTCGCTTTCAATGGCCACATAAGGCGCTCATCAAATACCACCAAGGGAAATACAAAACGTGTCCTCCGGCACCGCCATGGCAAGAGAGCAACCTGTTACCTTTGCTCTTTTATGGGCTTACAAATGAGAGATTTGAATTCGGTGGTGTTCAAAAAAAGAAATTGGAAGCAGGCAGTATTGATCGATACACCAATTTCTATAAGCACCTCACCCCACTCAGTTTTGCTTGTGCCAGTAACCCAGACACCCTTCATGCTTGGGCTCACGCGCAATTTGCAGCCCTACAAGAGCAGAGCTCTCCTTGGTACTTGTATAATTTTTTACGCTACCTAGCCCAGCAAGAGCTTACCGACCACTTGGATTTGTCCCAGTTTGAAAAACCGACCCTGCCCTCTCTCGTTGATGCGTGTTGTCTGAGCGTCACACAGATTCATGACACGGTTGAAACGCTACTATCTTCAACGAATGGCGATCCCATACAACAATTGTGCGCCGCGGTGGCACTGCTGCTTGGGTATTATGGCACGATGAGACGAGGCGAAGTGCTTCGCCTTCGAATGAGTGACATCATGATCTGCCCAAAAGACCCACAGCGCTTTTACTTAACCATCACCACTACACAAGAAGGCTCGCCAAAAGGAGGGAAAACGCGCATCACCGCCGCCTATTTACCCGAGTTCTGCGCCAAACTTATCCGCGCGTTACTGGCCATTAAAAAGCGCGCGCCAGGGCGCGAGCCGTTACTCGGCTTATCTGGGGAAAGCGTATCTCAAAGAGCGATGCGCTATCTCTACCCTGTGACCCAAGCACTAAAGTCTTTATGGGGTCAGAACGTTCGCTTTCACCACCTTCGACACAGCGGTGCGGATCTGTTGTATTTACAGGGGTTGCATCTGGCTTATCAACGCTCACCCGAGCATCTAGCATGCGTCCAGGGCGTGCCTGAAAGTCAAATGATGCTGACGCAGGCAACATGTCATGCGCGCTTTGATTTTTGGCTTGAAGGGCAACCTTTTAGCGATGTCAATGACGCCATACTATTGGATGTGATTGGAAGAGAGCTGGGGCATTCTTACTACGCGACCACCCGTAAACACTACTTACACGGCATGGAAAAGGTGGGCAACATCGTACAACCACAGCAACGCACCTACTCACGAGACGAGCTTAGGTATCTGTTTGGCATGTCGGTTGGGTCCAATGATATTTCTCGAGTCCTCAACGACCTTCACCCCAATTACACGCTGCAAAGTGACGAGCAGAAGAAACGTCATGTATTGCAGTTTAGCCAGAGTGAACTCTTACCCAAGATTATTGCTCGTTATCAAAGGCTCCATAACGACACTTCGTCGCCTATCGCTTCACTTCCCGCGCTGCCAACATCGGCAAATAAACCGCGATCCGACCAAGCGTTCATCTCTATGTGGGTTCGCTCACTGCCTCTGGATTTCACGGATGAACATCATGGCGGCTTTATCTTGTTTAATCGTCACACGCTAAGACTTGGCGACGACTCAAAATTTGACTTTCCGACTCTCAGTCAGCAATGGCTCGCATTAAAAAAGATCAACCAGTTTGCTTTTGAAAAGAAAGAGCGAACGCAACTCAAAGCATTAGGTATGCCCAAAGTTGCTCTACATTGGCGCCAAGATGGATCACAAGAGCGACCGAAACGACGTCCCTATATCAGCTTGTTTTTTTGCATCAAATGCAATCAGAAAACCCAAAAAGCGTTTGCTCAACTCTTTCACGAAGGGCCTTTCAAAACTCACCCCGCTACGTTGAGCTTGGTGCAAAACCGCAAATCGCTGCGCAGCAAGCAATATCAAAAGGTAGAGTGTCAATTTAAGCGAACCAAAGATTCCTTACAAACATTCGTTATCCCAGAAGGCGATGGCGCAATGATTATCGAACTTCACACGAATATTTTGGCGCATCATTTAGCATCACCATTGACGCAATACATCGAGCGTCTGTTTCAATCACACCCATCCCTACACCGACAAAGAGAGACTCAACATGGCTAAATTGTATTTTGAACCCAAACATCATGACGACATCAAACACTTGTTGTCGCCAATTAAGGCATCTGACCAACAGGCATGTTTGACGTTTATTATCGACAAAACACATTGCCGCATTATTGGAGGTCTCGAAAATTCGTTACAAGTACTCACGATTGATATCAAGCCAGAGTGGGCGCTAAAAACCGGACAATGGATGCTTTATGCCAGCAGCTTCAAAGAATATTGGGGCCAACAGACCCCTTTGATCGATCAAAAGTTACCGGTGGTCATTCACCTTAATTATGATGACAACCCAACACTGCCAATGATGGATTCACTCACTGAGCGCCAATCTCGCTTATACATCCAATCCGAGCCTGCGCTTCCTGCCCACCTTGAGTTTCTCGAATTTACTCAAAACGCCAACCGTCAAACACTGGCGACGGATTCGGCTTGTGTCATGATGGAGCTCGCCGATACCTACCGCCCTTTTGACTCTTTTGAAGTCACCGAAAAGCAAGTCGTGATCGACCGCGACAATACCTTACTTCCTTTTGAACTTCCCCAAGAGATACAGCCTGATTGCCATTTGCTGCTCAACAAAGACAGCGTAGACCAACTGAGTCACCTGTGTAACACCACCGATTCTCCAACCATTGAGATCCACACCGATGACGAGCGCGCCATGTTCAGTGATGGTAAGCGCACCTTCACAAGCTCACTGCTTTCTCTCAAAGAATACGCACAAAAGAAAACTAATACCTATCAGCAAGAGCTGAAATTGATCGTGGACATTTACACGTTTAAGAATGAAATTGAGAGTTATCGGAAAATAGCGCTACTTAAAAAGGCCAATGAGGCGCTGCTGTATGTCGACAAGAGCCATGTCATGTTGGCAGGGCTTATCCCTGAAACTGGAGAAAATTGTTTGATTTCCACTAAAGAAATTAAAATCAAACACCCTGCCGTTTATCGCATCAATTTAAGTGAACTGTCCAAAATCAATATCAAAGGCATTACAGAGGCCGAAGCGATCAAGCTCTGCATGCTTAAAAACAAAGAAGGGAACTATAAGCTCGGATTTTACAACGATCGCAATTACGACCACCCGTACAACAGTGTTCATGATGTTGCGCCCGCGCCAGAAAAAATGGACGCCGTGCTTAAGGCAAAAGCCAAACTACAAGAACAAATCAACGAAGACGGTGAGCAAACTGACCTGTTTGGATATGATGACATCTAGACAACGTCTAAATGAATCGTTAACTTTGATGAAAAAACCACCAAAACACTGGACATCAATCCAGTAAACAACTAGAGTCTATATTGAACATTTTATAGGCAGTTGAAGAGTGGGTCTGAAACCCATTTAAAATTCAGAAATGCCATAAAATGAGTGGGAAGATGAAACCTTGCCTCATCACACCACACAATATGCAGTTGGGATAGGAAGGCGGCCACCTCCCTATCCCGTACCGGCTGCGAGACGTTTAAACCACCCCAGCCGATGGCTCGATTCTAGCGAATTCCATTGGTAAGGGACAGATCTATTTAAGATTTGATATCTATGGAGGCCACTATGGCTCATATTCGCGTACGCCCTAACGGGCGCATTCAATTCGATCTTCATTTGTACGGCCAGCGCTTTCGCGAAGGCACCAAACAAATGGCCACTCCTAAAAACTTAAGGCTTGCTCAAGCTACTCTCAAACAAATGAACGCCGAGATTGACCTTGGCACTTTTCAATACCGCGACTACTTCCCTGAGAGTAAAAAAGTCGATCTGTTTGAACGCTTGCAGCGTGAGAAATGCCCTGACCGCCTATATCCATTTTTTAATGATTTTGCGAATCAGTGGTATGAGCGTCAAAAAAGCAATTGGAAAAACAGCTATCAAAGCGTGGTCAAAAACACGCTTGAGCACTACCTCATACCGCACTTTGGGAATACATTGGTTTCTGAGGTGTCCTTGTCGCAAACGGAGTTTTTTCGCCAAACGCTAAAAGAAGCTCGAAAAGAGGACGGCACACGCAAACTCACCAACAAACGCATCAATAACATTTTATGGCCACTGATCGCCATTATCAGCCTTGCCGCTGAAGAGCATGGCTTCGAATACCCATTTAGACGCTACAAGTCACTGAAAGAAGAAAAAGCCGATTCGAAGCCGCTGACCATGGAAGAAGTGCGTACGTTTTTAGAATGCTGCGATGAGCACTGGCATGATTACTTTTTACTGCGATTTTGGACGGGCATGAGAAGCTGTGAAGTGCATGGACTGCATTGGGAGCACATCGATTTTGACCACCGATTGATTCATGTGAGACAAAATTATGTGAATGGGGAAATTTGTGCTGTGAAGACGCCTAAATCACGTCGTGATATTCAGATGTGTGATACGTTATATGCCGCGCTCAAACGCCAGTGGAATAAAAAGCAAGACAACAGCCCGTTTGTGTTTCCATTCCAAAATGGGCGTGGACTTGATACCCATTACATCAGTCAAAAGGTATGGCACCCAACCTTAAAAAAAGCCGGACTTACACCTCGCCGTGCCTACGAGACGCGTCATACTGCAGCGGTATTGCACATTGCCGCGCATGAGAATCCGCTTTTTATCTCACACAAGTTAGGTCACAGCGATACAAAGCTTCTTTTTGAGGTCTACGCCCCTTATGTCGCCAATGCGTCCAGACAAGACGGAAAAGCGTTTAACGATATGATGTTAGGAGGTGTAGCATGATGATAGTGTCTTTTAACCGCGCTCAATACTTTCATCAAAACCTGACAGACAAGCATCAACTGTGCGCCTTTGCGTTAGGTGTTGAGCTGCCTTCGGTTTATACTCTCATCGGCCATAAACGCTCGATAGCGCTGAGTTCATTGAACGAACAAAGCCGTCTAGAAGCGATAGCCGAGCAATGTTATGAGCGTTTTATGGATGAGCCGAGGCTACACTCTGTACTGAATGAATATGCCGATAATATATTCAGCTCTGAGACGGTCATGTTGCACGATGTTCGATTGCACGCTCAATATGCGGGACTGCCTTTAGCCAAATACTACAGCGCGCTGAAACAAAGCGATGGATATTGGGATAGATCGGAGGTCTGGGAAACACATCTTCGATGGTGCCAAGCATTATCTTTGGCTATGTATGAGCACAACCAAGACCCACGCAGCGATATTTGTTATGGTGAGAAAACTGTTATTATCGATAAGCCCCACGAGAGGCGATGTGACAGCTACACGACCATCAACAAAGCAGTGTCATTTGAGCTCAACCAATATCAGTACCACCAACGACCTTGGCAGTGGGAAAGCTCAGTAGGTCGGTAGCTCTGGAACTACCAATGATTTCACTAGGGACTCTTAACGCTTTAAGAGCCCCTCTTACCTAGAGATCAAATCGGGGTTACTGTTGCCTTTGACGGCACGTTGGCTACTGATAAATTCAAGCCCTACATATTGGCAACTCTAACGAAAATCCTTAACGATACAAGAAAAGCACTGGAGGGAGCAGACTCAGAAGGGCCAAACTTTTCCATGTAACCGAAATTACGTAGGGCTTGCTGAACACTTACCCAAAGATCACTAAGCCACTTCTGTTTCTTCTACCACTTTTACCGTCGGCTTTTTAGCAAGCTCAGCACTTGGTGCTTTCTTGTAGAAGTTTTCATAGCAATGATTAGTCGCTTCGATGTAGCCTTCAACACTACCGCAATCAAAACGCTGGCCTTTGAACTTGTATGCAAGAACGCAACCTGACTGAGCTTGCTTCAGAAGTGCATCGGTAATTTGGATCTCACCACCTTTACCTGGCTCTGTTTGCTCAATCAAGTCAAAGATATCTGGAGTAAGAATGTAACGGCCAATAATCGCGAGATTACTCGGAGCTGTACCCGGCTCTGGCTTTTCCACCATATCATCGATACGGAAGATATCGTCTTTGATCATCTCGCCAGAAATCACGCCATATTTGTGTGTTTCTGATTCAGGCACTTCTTGAACGGCGACAATTGAGCAGCGGAACTGTTTGTACAGCTCAACCATTTGTGCCAACACACCCTGCTGCTCGTTCACACACAAATCATCCGCAAGAACCACGGCAAATGGTTCATCACCAACCAACTCACGGCCCGTAAGAATAGCGTGACCTAAGCCTTTCATCTCGCGCTGACGGATGTATGTGTAACTCGCTGAATCAATTAAGCCGCGGATGTCATCCAACAAGGACTCTTTACTGGTACCCATGATCTGATGTTCAAGTTCGTAGTTCTTATCAAAGTGGTCCATAAGCGAATGCTTACCACGACCGGTTACGATACACATATCACTCATACCGGCCTGAATCGCTTCTTCGACACCATACTCAATGAGCGGCTTATTCACCACAGGCATCATTTCTTTAGGCATAGATTTAGTAGCAGGAAGGAAACGAGTTCCGTAGCCTGCTGCGGGGAAAAGACATTTTTTGATCATAATTTTTATCCACTGACGTTATAAATTCACTTTTAAATATCAATATAATGCATCAATATACACTACAAAGCCGACCAGATCATAATCAACTCAATGTACATTGCAATGCTTTTAGCGTATGATTCACGCAATTAAAACTAATAATTATTGGCTAGAGTTAATCATGTTCTTAGAGCTTTCTTTTGTTGGCTTCTTCTCTTTCGCATCTTTATTTCTAATGCGTAAAGTCGCGAAGTCTATAGGGTTAGTGGATAAACCCAATGCAAGAAAATTGCATACAGGAGCTATTCCACTTGTCGGTGGCATTTCAATTTGCCTCTCCATTGGGCAGTACATCGCTTCCAACCCAGATGTTATCCCACACAGCTACTTATTCCTTTCATGCATCGCCATTTTGATTGTTGTGGGTGCGTTAGATGACAAATTCGACATCAGTTTTAAAATAAGATTAGTCGTTCAAGCCCTACTCTCTATCGCAATGATGTATTTCGCGGATATTCAATTGGATAATATCGGCAATATCTTGGGTTTTGGAGATATCCATTTAGGTTTATTGAGCCCAATCGTTACCATCTTAGCTGTCATCGGCGCAATCAATGCGTTTAACATGGTGGATGGTATTGATGGACTGTTAGGTGGGCTGGCTATTGTGACCTTTGCCGCTATCGCCATCTTGTTAAAAGTCGATAGCCAATATGGCCTTGCCTACTTATGTTTGGTTTTCATCGTCGCGATAATTCCATACATCCTAATGAACCTCGGTATTTTAGGCCGAGAACGTAAGGTGTTCATGGGCGATGCTGGAAGTATGATGATAGGTTTTACAGTCATTTGGTTATTACTTGGGGCAAGTCAAGAGCCTTCAGAAACACTCATGAGACCAACTACAGCCCTATGGCTTATAGCCATCCCACTAATGGATATGGCCGCGATTATGTTTAGACGTGTGCGTCGTGGAGATTCACCTTTCAAACCGGACAGAGAACACTTACACCACATATTCCAGCGTTTAGGGTGCACGCCAAGACAAACTCTGGCAATCATCTGCACTATCGCTAGCTGTTTTGCTGGGTTTGGGATTTATGGGGAATTAAACGATATTGCAGAATCGACGATGTTCCTGCTATTTTTGGTTTGTTTCTTTGGCTACACAGTTGCGATGAGCTATGTGTGGCGTATTACAAGTTGGGTGAGACGCTGTCGTAATTTGCCTGAAAAGGTTTATTAGACACACGAATATGCTTGTTTATTAAAATGCGCACAAAAAAGGAGAAGCACCAGACCATGCTTCTCCTTTTAAATTAAATTCCCATAACTAATCGCAACCAAACAAGTCCCGCGTGTAAACCTTTTCGGCAACATCTTTGATCTCGTCCACCATACGATTGGAGACAATCACATCGCAAGTGGCTTTAAACTCGTCAAGGTCATTGATAACTTGCGAGTGGAAGAATTCTGGTTCATCCAATACTGGCTCATACACCACAACTTCAATACCTTTGGCTTTAATGCGTTTCATCACGCCCTGTACACTTGAAGCGCGGAAGTTATCGGAGCCTGCTTTCATGATTAGGCGGTAGATACCCACGCGTTTGGGATTACGCTTGATGATTGAATCTGCGACAAAATCTTTACGTGTCGTGTTAGCATCCACAATTGCGCCGATAATTTCATTTGGTACATCTTCGTAATTTGCGCGTAGCTGCTTGGTATCTTTTGGTAAACAGTAACCACCATAACCAAAAGATGGATTGTTATAATGATTACCAATGCGAGGATCAAGGCCTACCCCCTCAATAATTTGACGACTATTTAGACCATGTGTCTCGGCATAGGTGTCCAATTCATTAAAGTAAGCCACACGCAGTGCAAGGTAAGTGTTTGAGAACAATTTTACCGCTTCAGCTTCGGTTGAATCCGTGAAAAGCACTTCGATGTTCTCTTTTTCTGCCCCTTCAACCAACAGACTAGCAAACACTTTAGCACGCTCACTTTTCTCACCAACAATAATACGCGATGGATGTAAGTTATCGTATAACGCTTTGCCTTCACGTAAAAACTCTGGCGAGAACATTAGGTTTTCGCAGCCCAGTTCCTCTTTAATACGAGCGGTATACCCAACTGGCACTGTAGACTTGATCACCATTACGGCAGTCGGGTTAAGCGCCATGACGTCTTTAATGACCGCTTCAACAGAAGCCGTGTTGAAGTAGTTGGTTTCAACATCGTAGTCCGTAGGAGTAGCAATCACCACATAGTCTGCATTGGAATACGCTATTTCTTTATCGAGTGTCGCTGTGAAATTTAACGATTTATTGGTGAGAAAATCGGTGATTTCGGTATCTACAATTGGAGACTGCTTATTATTGAGCATCTCTACTTTTTCAGCTACGATATCAACAGCAACGACTTCATGATGCTGCGCAAGTAACATCGCATTTGATAAACCAACATATCCCGTTCCGGCAACTACAATTTTCATTTTTAAACTATCCACTTAATTATAAATTAGCCAATAAGAAGCTAAAAGAACAGCATCTAAAAATTCACGCTCTGGATTAACTTTTAAAATACACACACTTCTGAATAATATGAATAACTACTATATTCCAAGTAGACTACTTTCTAAATACTGCGTGAAAAGCATAAAAAAAGAAATAGTATATAGAACGCATCACAGGTAACTTTTCTAGAGTGCGATATATTTCCCATTGTCGTAGTGCCTTCTTGAATTTGTTTCTAGATATGGAATTTGGCATGATTCTATATTTTGTCAAAACTTCTCTTAACAAATATGCATTTATTCCTGATTTCAACATAGTCAACCAAAACGCATAATCTTGACCTGTTCTAATATTAGGCATTAATTCAGAAGGAAGTATACTTCTTTTAAGCATAACTGTTGAACAACCAAGCGTAGCATTTTTTTTCAACATATCGTAATAGCTAAAACAAGACTTACTTTGGTTATCTACGACCTTGTTCAGAGGTGTGGAATATTCATCAATCAATTCATAGGCTGTAAATGAAAAATCAATATTATTATTTAACATGAATCTTATTTGTAATTCCAACTTATTCGGGTCCCATAAATCATCGCTATCGATAAAACAAACAAAACAACCAGAGGCATTTTTCAAAGAGTTATTTCTAGATATTGCTGAACCAGAGTTAACTAAATTTCGGAAAACTTTTATTCGAGAGTCTTGCTTTGCTAGGTTACAAAGGATTTGATGAGTTTCATCTGTAGAACAATCGTCAGTGACAACCCACTCCCAGTTCGAATATGATTGAATACATATTGAGTTGTATGTTTCTCTTATAGTGCTGGCGGAGTTATATGTAGGTGTAACAATGGAAACTAGATATTCATTCATAATTAAAGTCGTTCCTTGTTATACCCAGCGCACTCATACTCTGAATAAACTGTTTAACATTTTGATTATTGTGCACGTTAACCTTTTCTAAACCTTTTTCAAAACCAGTAATAATCGGTGTAAAATGTACACTATCATTCTCAACCAGTGCTGATTTACATCCATTTTTAGTTGTCATCAACTTGTACCAAATATCATCCGCATTAGGGCAAAACTTATCAATAAGATCAAAGTGACATACCAAATTTGAAATGGCCTCATAAGGGTAACAAACTCCCGAGACTCCTGTTGGTATTAAATAATTATCACTTACATTACTTGTATTAGCAATTGGCCATTCATTATAATCAATCAAACTGTCATTATTTTTGAATGTAATAATTCTCCCACGATAACAGTATATGATAGTTGAATTTTCTAAAACCTTACTTTGAAATTTTTCAAGCCAGTAATTAGGATAGAAAACATCATCATCGGCAGTTACTATAAAATCACCTTGATTGAACTCATAATCAAAACAATACGACAATTTTTTATAAGACTTATAATTATCATCTACAAACTTTATTTCCAGCCCTCGTTTTTGCAATCTTGTCAAAAGGTATGGTAATCTTTCTGTGCTACAATCTTTATTTGATAAGACCAAAATAACACTTCTAGGTTTGAATTTTTGTCTTAAAATACTCTCTATAGTTAAATATACAAACGGAAGCCGTTTATTATAAGTTGTTAATGATACAATAAAATTGCTATCTTTATTAATTCCATTTTTATAAGAAAATAAAGAATAAAGCGTATAAAGAATTGATTTAAAGAAAGATATAGCAAGTACTTTTATCTTATGGATCATGAAAGCCACCTAACCATTAACCTTGTCTACATACATTTCAATTTCTTCAGCACTTCCATGCTGAAAATAAAAACATGAGCTTTCAAAGTTGATAGGTCTATCTCTCCCATAACCAATTGAAAAGAAATCATACGAGCCAACAATTTTTGAAAGCATATTTTGAGGTCGACGTAATATTTTTTTTAGTAGCTCATTCTTTGGTGACACAAAAATAACTTTTGGAATAAATTTGAACAATGGACTAGTAGCTAAGCTAAACTTACGCTCTGGTGGTAAACTGAAATCCGTGTACTTGATATTGTACAAATTGGACAAAAATGTATCTAGCTTGTCTTTTTTTATTATGAAAAATGATTGTTGTAAAGAGTTTGAATGATCATTACATTTACCAAATGCATAAGAAGACTTCATTTCTTTTATACATCTTTCGATTATGTTATTACCATATAACAGTACATCCTGCTCTACATATACATAATAATCGCAATCGCAGCTAGAAGCATAAGATGCGGAGACTAAAACAGATCTCATCCAACCCGAAAACTTACCTCTATGGTTTGTTGAGTGTCCAGCATTTTCATTTAGTGATATAAATGTGATGTCATCTCTAATTGAAGGTTTTATTGGTGAATTACTATCAACAATAATAATTTGCTCTGGATTAGTGAACCTATCAATAGAGAGCTTCCAAAGCTCATGAAAATCTTTACCTCTGATTTCATCATCGCCATAGAAGACATCTCTAATATCAGAAATATCACTACACCACCAACCTGAACCAATAATGTATTTTATCTTCTCCATTTTAAACTCTTAACTTTCTGAATAAAAATATTTTTAAGTGCGTCTACTCGACTAACATTCCAGGATTTACCCCAATGATGTATAGCATAAGTATTATCTTTAATATCAGAATACATCAATTGGTCTAGACTGTTTTCTCTATATGGGTTATACGGATAAAAAAAACATTCAGGATATACTTTGATAGATATATTGCACTCATTTACGATATTTGTTGTTATCCTTGGTATAGCTTTGTAGACGCCGACGTTATTGTCATAATATTCCAGCAATTTATCAATCAAAATATGGTTAGCTTCGAAAGCCATAACACCATTACTTAATCTATCCGGAGCTTCATAGCCAAGAAAAGACTCCTCTAATAGAGGATGAAAGTTTTTTACACACTCCATATCTGCATCAACATAAATACCACCGTGCTTCTTCAAGATATAACATCTTAAATAATCTGATGCAAATGCAACTTTATTATCAGACATAGCTTTTTGAAAATACGCAGGGATATCATCTAAAAATATACTTTCATCCCATACAGAAAAATCCCAGTCAGGATGTACAGTTTTCCAGGACTCTATGCACCGTTTATATAGCACAGGCATAT
This sequence comes from Vibrio pelagius, assembly GCF_024347575.1. Lineage (NCBI taxonomy): Bacteria > Pseudomonadati > Pseudomonadota > Gammaproteobacteria > Vibrionales > Vibrionaceae > Vibrio > Vibrio pelagius. Next base: position 214,916 of record NZ_AP025503.1, on the reverse strand, counting down.
CTTTACCAATCCAAATACAATGTATATGTTTAGGAACTGACATTTATAAATCTCCAAAATATTCAAAAATGGAATATGTTTCTATATCATTATTTCTAAATGGAATATTTGTCTTGTTAGAATCATTTATACCTACAAACCGAAAAATAGAGAAACATATAAGTAAGGATAATACAATTCGATGGGAAAGCTTTATCTTAAAATCTTGCTCCAATGACAATAAGTATATAAACAACGGAGACAACCATAGTATCGGGTACGATATACGTGTAGGCAGAATCGAGTAATCCCTAAAGAATAAAGCGAAATAATACAAAGACAAAAACAAGAAAGTTATAGGCTTTAGATCGATCTTTTTCTTCGTTTTAATCAATAACAGAAAAGCCAAATGCAATGGAATTAATAATGTACTGTAAATTTTGATACTTACATCAAGCTCATCTTGCCTCAAAAAAAAATCCAACTTTCTATTTAGGGCATAACTTATACCAGAAAATCCAGATAAAAAAGACGTAAGCATCTCTACTGTGATCGGCAATGCTAATGCTAGCATGAATAAAACAATTAGATGGGTCCTATATATTGAAGGCTTGAACATTTTAGAAAAAGCAAGCATCAACAAATATAATATTGATGACGAGTGACTAAATACAGACAATAGTAAAAAAAAGATTTTAAAACCAAAACTTCTTACAATAAGAGCAATAAGCAATAAACACACTGCTAATGATTGTCTATATAAATATAACTGCGTTTGAAAATATATAGGATATGTTAGCAACAAAATAAAAAATCTAAGGAAATCATACTTCCCAAACTTGATAAGATAAATTAATAACAATCCATTTATTATTAATGATGTAGTTTGTAGCAGTACTTTAAACTCAACCCCTAATGAGTTAAATAAGCTGAAAATATATAATATAAAGGGCTCAGAATAAAACTCATACCTAAAGTATTCATTATCAATATTGCTATACAATAAGCTGTAGTTACTTAAGTCTCCAGTAACATCCACTGAAGAACAAAGCAAAGTAGAAATAATTAGTTGAACTATACCTACAGGAATTAGTAGCCTATTTGAAATGCAAGTTGCCAAAAGTGCGTTTATTATTAGTACAATCCATAAAGGAGCAAAAAAAATAAGAACTATGGATACAACTATATACATTATAAAAAACGTATTATTGGCTTCATATTTAACTTGTGAAGTCATAAGAACCTAGATAACTTATTTTTTATACTTAACAGGAAAGGGTTAGAAATCATTAACAGTTTTAAAATCTTAATGGACAAACCAAACCCTATAATTCCAGAGGCGGCCATTGGGTATTTAATATAGTAAGGCTGCCTTGATTTTGTGATGTATTTATTAGACTCTGGGTACATAAGCCAAATGGACTTGGGTACATTTGGTAACATACTTTGCATTATCCAACATTTTTGGTTTAATTTAAATATATCAATATAGTACAAGACCTCATCACTTGAAAACAAAGACGTTAGTCTACCTTCAATAAAATCAATAGATTTTATTATTTGGTTAACCTTTTTCTTATCCATTTTTTTAGTAATAGATGATGGGTTGTCATTATTATAATATACAAGCGCATCATTTATATATGAAATGGAAGATGAACAATTAAAAACATCTATAAAGAATATAAGATCTTCGCAATAATTAATATTAACAGGAAAAATAATATTGTTCCTAATTATTACTTCCTTTCTAACCAATTTATTCCAACTGAACCCACTTATATCACCCACAAGCATCGCATTTATATACTCAATACTACTATTATATCTAGGCTCAATTACTAGTAATTCTTTTGATCTAAATACTTTTTTATAATTACAGATAACAATGTCAGAGTCATTAGTAATTGCGTTAAGATAAAGCTTTTCTATCCAGTTCTTTTCACACCAGTCATCACTATCTAATTGTATTACATATTCACCCTTGGCAAGTCTTATTCCTTCATTTCGTGTAAAAGATACTCCCTTATTTTCTCTGTTAATTAATCGTACAAATTTCTTTGTAGGTGTTCTCTCTAGAATACTCTTAATAAGAAATAGGCTATTGTCTTTTGAACCATCATCTATAATTATTATCTCTAATTCTTCAAGAGTTTGAGATAACAATGATGACAAGGTTTTTTCAATATATTTTTCACTATTGTAAACCGGAACAATTACAGAAACTTTTGCCATAAATATCCCCACTAAACATTAAGAGACGAAACTAAGTAATCTTCAGCTTCTTTCCTTAATGAATTCAACCTTTCATATGCAGTATCAAAGCATACATCTTTCTCGATCAATTCATTTAAATCACACATATTGTCAATATGACGATCCAATAAACCTAATTCTTTAAGTATACCGTTTGATCTACTATCTATACCATTTCCAAATTTCATAGTAAAAAATGGGATTTTATTAATTATAGAAAAAACTGTGCCGTGAAAACTCGATGTAATTACAAAGCTAGCATGCTTAAACAAACCTAGGAATTCTTGTGGTGAAGCAGTTGTTATAATGTCTTTAGCTGTTTTATAGTTGGTTTTTGCACTTATAACTTTCACTTCATATTTATATTTTTTTCTAATAGTTTCTATAAACATAGGTGTTAACGGGTGGTTTTCAACCTCATACACCAAAACATATTTTTCACTCAGCTTTGGCTGTATTGCTATCTCGTCCCACTCTTGTACTGGCAATAATAATGTTGGGTCAATTGTTAAGTTCGAACTAAAGTTAAATTTTTCTTTTATCTTAATCCCTAATTCGCTTTCTCTGACTGAAATATGACTCAAATTCTTTAATAATTTCAAAAATTCAGTGTCGTGAAAATACTCTTCATGTTCTATTGCTCTTCCCATACTAGCTGCGTAAGAAATAACTTTATCGCAAACTAAATTTTCGTTGACACCAAAAAAAATAGGATCGAAACCACCTGTAATAAAAGGATTCCAAATCTGGTCACTACCAATAACTACACAATCACAAGAAATTTTTTCTTTTAAGAGTCGGTGTGGTAGATTTTCTCTTATAAACAAATCAAAAGATCTTTTTCTAATGATTACTCTTTTAAAATCTAATAATTGCTTAATAGATTTTATTACAAATCTCTTAGAACCTTTTTTATAATACGGAAAAAGGCGATAGTTCTCATCCAATGCTTCATTGTCAAATTCTATAAAAAATGGGTCTAATCCTAACAAATTTAACTTCCGCTTTAGCGCATAAGCTTGTAATACAGCGCCGTAATTATGAGCCTTATAGAAAGTTACTATACCAACTGTTTTCATATTACTTATACTCTTTATCCACGTATTTTTCTGACTAATTTTAGACCTTTAGTGCCAATAATATTCTTAGCTTGTTTCTTTAGCTTTAAATCTTTATCTACTATAATGTTATGCATTAATTTGAGAGCATGGCTTTCATCTACATCATTAGTAAAAACCTCTAATACTATTGAACTATCTGACTTGGAGCTATCAGTAAATTCCTCAGATACATTCAAGAACTCTTCTTTATTATTTGCACTAAGATACTTCAGCCCCAAATTTTCAACATAGTTTTTAACCAAATCACCAGATTTATTGCCAAAGTGTTGAGCTGCTGAAATGAAATCGTCACTTGTACTGGAAAAATAAGATGCATGGTGATCATAGTTCTTAAACTCAGTACCTTTACCATTATTTATCAACAAAATTCTAAGATTCTTGCCAACATGACGATTTCCTAACGCATTCATATCGTAAAAAAACGCTAAATCTCCAACCACGCAAAAATAAGTACGTTCTGAATTAACTAGTGATGAACCAATTACTGTCGATAGTGGTCCATCTATACCAAAGCCACCAACATTAGCTGTTGTAGAGATGCTTGAATCCAATTCAAAAAAGTTCCATGATCTCAAACTATTCAAAATAGCAAAGTGAATAAAACAGCCCATTGGTAATTTATTAGATAAGATCGAAGCTGTCCAAATATTAGAAAATGGAATTTCTGGTATATTTTCACTTAATTTATATTGGATATCCTTAAACTTAGTATAGTAACTAGATTCGAGCTCTACACTCTTGCTATACGACTCGAAGAATTCTTTTTCACTCATTTCGAAAGTATATCTTAGCTTTCTATAGGTATCCTTAATTTCTCCATCTTCATTTACTCGCCAAATATTACCACCTATTAGGTTAGATATAGAATAATCACCTGTAATTTCACCAATATGAATTAGTACATCCGGCTTTAGGTCAGTTTTATTTAAAAATGCTTGAAAACCAATCAATGATGAAAGTATACGATACTTTCCTCTATAACCACTTGAATGATCGCACAAAACTACTGCATTATTTGACGCACAGAATTTATCTAAGCTTTCTGTCTCTTCTATACTCCACTTTTTGTGTGAACCTATGAAAACAGCAACTTTTCCTTTTAACTCTGGTAGCGTTGAATGTTTTGTTATACGTTCTATCTTTCTAAATGTTGGCAATTTTTTAACATCAAAAGGTAGTGTAAATGTCGTTGGCAAATTAATATGTACAGGTCCGCCACCATTACGCGTTAACTCTAAAATAGCTTGATTTAGTTTTATTTCACAATCCCATAAATCTTCATCATCCTTTATCACAGGTAGAGTAACACTTAATTTGACCACATCATTCTGAATAACACTTCTATCTATTACTTGCGCAATATTATGTCCGACACGCGAAGTTGGTTGAGTCGAAGTAACAGCAAGAATGGGTATTTTACGATAATATGCTTCAGTAAGAGCGGGTAAATAATTACGCGAAGCAGTAGCACCAGTACAACTTAAAACAACTATTTCCCCACTTTCTTCGGCCAAACCACAAGCCAAATATGCAGCAGATCTTTCATCTACTGCAGAGTATATTTCAAAGAAAGGATCATTTTGTATACTTCCAATAAAGGAAATGTTTGTATTACCTGGAGATGCTACTACTTTTTTTATACCACTCTCTTTCAATAAAAAAATGAGCATCTGGGCATTTTTTTCTCTAGTATATAAGCACGACATAATTTACCTCTAAGTTTTTTGATAATTCTGGTGTTGACATTACATATAGAACTCTATTGACATTTATAAAAATCATTTACCAAGAATATATCCACCATCACAAATAATTGTTTGACCAACTATAAAATTTGCAGAGTCAGAAATTAAAAATGCGGCTAGTTCTGCTATTTCTTCAGGTAATCCATATCTGTTGGGAAGAGTCATACTATCATAAATGTTATTATCACTACTTTTATTTAACATAGGTGTAGCTGTTCTGCCAGGTGCTATACCATTAACAATAATACCTTTAGGAGCAAGAGCTTTTGCTAAGCCTTCTGTTAATCCCAATACATCCCATTTTGTTAATCCATATGGAATTACAGAACCGTAGAATCCACTTGTTGACGATATATTTAAAATTTTCCCTTTAACTTTTTTACTTATCCAGTAGTTAGATATACATTGAGATAAAAAGTATATTGCCTTGGAGTTAACGGAGTATGTTTTATCCCACGCTTCTTCTTTTACTCGAGGAAAACTCTGCTCAACGAGAACACCGGCATTATTTACTAGAACGTCAATACCACCTAATAATCTTACTACTTCATCAAACTTTTCATCTAATAAACTAAGATTAGCAACATCCCACTTAAGGACAAATAATCGATCACTATCTATCTTGTTTTTTGCTTTTTCTAAATTGTCTATTGAACGACCTGTTATTAGAACGAAAGCACCTTCTTCTATGGCCTTTTTAGCTATAAAAAAACCAATGCCTGTAGTCCCTCCTGTAACGACTATTCGTTTCCCTTTCAACCTAGAGTCATAATTAACTTGTACAATATTGGCATATGTAACTCCACCATTTCGCAACAAACTTACCATAAAGTTCTTAATAGTAACGATGTTACGTAACACTGACTTTATGTTCATAAAACCTAACCTTTTTGAAAAATATTTAAATACTTATTATATATGATATCTTTTATTTTTACCTTATATTCAATATTTAACCCAATATAGAACATTAAAATGGTAGTTATTATCATAGATGCGACTACATTTACAATTGAAAAAATCAATCCATCTGGGAGCATTAGTTTAAAAGCATATGTAAATATTAATGATGTACTAGAAATTACCGCTATTGGGATAAGAGCACTGTAAAGATAAGTTGATATAGAAAACTTAATTAATCTAGATAATAAAATTAATCTTACAACAAACATAAGTATATTAATAATAATAGCAACAATAAATACAGAGTAAGCTTCATATCCTAAACGTAAAAATAAGTAAGACAATATCAGTATGAAAATTTGCATTACACCTAGTATTGTTTCATATTGTTTCATTTTTCCAGGTGCTCTTGCTGCAGTCGATAATGGCAAACTAATAGACACCAACAATACCTCAATCAAAGCTAACTGGCTGAACAAAACTGCATTAGCCGGAACATCTTCTAACCAAATATCAAGAACAATTTGCATTTCAAATAATAATGGCAAGGAAAATATCCACATTAAGAAGAACGTAAGTTTAGAGCCTTCGATAACAGTTAAATTAAGCTCTTTATTGTTTCCTTTAGCGTAATTTTTGATAATCTCCGGATATAGTGCCGTATTGAAATTATTCGAAAATAAATTTATCTGAGAGGATATAGCAACTGCGATAGCACGGGCTGCAGCTGTTGCCGGATTAAAAAACTGGTTAAGAAGTATTGTTACTGCTTGATTTCTAATAACATTGGTCACTGCCCCAAACAAACTCCAGCCAGCAAAATTAAACATTTCTTTAAAAAGATTTTTATCAAAATAAAATCTTTTAAATTGAACTTCGCTATACTTAATTGAGCATGTAAACAAATAGACAAGAAAAACAATTGAGGACACAAGCAATACTAGAAGAGCATATAATTCTAACTTGTCCATTGGTATGTATTCTAAGCTCGAAACAGCCAGAAGTCTTAATATAGACTCAAATATAGATATATACGCAAAATACTTCATATCCTCATGAGCTATTATTATAGCAACAAAAGGCGCCGTAGAAAAGCTAAAAAGAAATGAAAAAACACTATAGTGATAAAGTGAAATTGCAGAACTCATCATATCTTGTGGTAAAATTAAAACATCTTTTACAAACCATAGCCCTATCGATTCTAGTACAATCAAACCTATTATAACCATACATATGTAAATCACTAAGTTTGAAGAAAATGTATATTTAAGTAGGTTAATATCATCCTTACCCAATGCATATGATATATATCTTTGTGTGGCTGAACTCATCGTACCTGTCAAAAACGAACATAGGGTAACCACGCCAGCAACCACAGTGTAAATACCATAACCTTCTATACCTAGAGCACCCAAAGCAACTCTAACTGTATATAGAGACACTAACACAACAAATGCTTGTCTAAAATAGAGTATTAATGTGCTTTTAAAAATTTTTTTTTGCTTTTGCATATAAACCTAAAATAAATTCAACTTGATACCACTGTCACGGAAACCGTATAAACATCGCTGTAATATAAGGCTAATTAGAGCATCAGGGCTCCCGCATGAGTTAAATCTTTGTAGAAGACCTAAGTCCCAAACAAAACTCTCTCGGAGGTCATTATTTAGCGCACATTTTAATTAACGCCGTTTCAATGTCCCTTTCATCTCTACAAGCTTGATAAAGTTCATGCACATTTGACGTATACGAGAAAGATTTTCTTCTGCGTGCTTATAAGTTATTCGGCTGTCGTCTTCATTCATCACAGCGTCTAACCACCAGTGCATACTTTCAACACTCCAGTGACCGCGGCATGATTGACCAAATTCTTCGGCTTTCATATCCTTTGAAGAAATGAAGTATCTAATACCAACACTACCTGTATCATCGCCATTTTTTCAGGTACGTCACCGCTACACATAAGCTTTTTAAACCTTTCCATTTTATCGCAAAGTCGCCAAACTTCTCTGTGAGTCAGGGCAAGATTACGAAACCCCTTGGCCCGCAAGGACTAGCGAAAGGTAACGAGTATTCCTGTTTGCTTTTCGCTGCTTTCTTTGTAAACCTGCTTCAAAGGTTTTTTCATTAGTTAACATGTTAAGCGCCATATGGCGGATCACAGCTAAGTTTTCCCCAGCGAACTCTCGCTGAATACGGCATTTATCCTCATTCGTACCCACGTCCAAACGCCAATGCATTTGAACTTCTATACTCCAATGCGCACGAGATGCTTCTAACAGCTCTTGAGAGCCTAAGTCAGCTAAGCTGAATATCGAATGCTCATACACTCTGCTTGCTTGTCACCTTCTTGTCTAATCGAGGCTACCATGCCAATTGTCTTTAATTTGGCTCAGTCATAAGCAATATCGCCCAACAAAGACGTGTCATGACACAAGAGCGCTAAGCCTGTTTCTGTACGTCCATGTCCTCGATCCTGAATACAATACTTATCGCCATCATAGTCATTAATCATACTCGAGTTGAACGTCTTACTTATTGTCTGATCGAGCTTTTCCTGATTACCTTTCACTGATAGAAGGTAATCGGCATCTTTGTTGACGATTTGTTTTGCAATCTCTTTAAGCATATGCATGTACATGAATTTTCCTGCAGCGATGACAAAAAAGTGTCTCAGTCCATGTTAAGCCACTGAGACACTTTTTATTCATTTTGAGACAGTCGATTCTCGCCCATCCCTTGTAAAATCTAGATTTTGCTCTCTTTTTAAAAACGGCCCCAATAGGCAACCAACTCACCATTTAGCGTAACGTTGTTACTTGCGGTGGGCTGCGCTTGGGTACGCTACCGCCCTTAGGTTTGGCTCCTAAAGGCAAGAATCAGTTTATGCGTTTTTAATACGTTTTTTTATTTCGGTAGGATTCTAGCAAAATGTGTGCATATAAACTACCGCAACATAGCTATCTTTTCGCTTAAGTTTTTACCACGCTTTAAGCCAGTGAAAGCACTGCACATTATGCAAAAACTGCGTGCCAATGAAAAAACGGTTCTCTTTCGCTACATCGCAGTAGCGTTTCTCTATATCGATAAAAATATTACCGTTTCGATATAGCGACACAAAGCTTTCGTTGTTATTCACGGCCAGTAGCGTCTTGATTTCTGTGCGTGTTAACCCTTGCGGGTAATGCGCAGCTAACAGGGTTAAAACTCCCCAATACGCCCTTCTACTCTTGCGACTTCTTGTGCCAAGATGGCGGCTTTTTCATCCGTTGTTAATACTTTTAAGCGATTGCTGCTGTCCATAGCCTGCCCTACCTTTCTCTTTTGTTTTTAGCTCGATTCAGGGGTGCGAGATTGAATCAAGGCTTGAATGCGCGCTTCAAATGGATTGACTCTGTTTTTAGCGTGATACTCCGCCAATGCCTGCGTAACAGGTGTTGCTTGCTCAGTTTCAGTTCTTGAAGGGCGATCGTTATCCAATGCGTTGCGATTATCTGGGTTCAAGCCCTTTCTCTGTTTTGATGCTTTTTTGGATTTTGGCTTCTTTGCCGTTTGAAACTTTTCCGCTTGAACCTTTTCACTTCGAGTAACCGCTGACGATGCGCCTTGCTTAGCCTTGGCTTGCGCACTGCGCCTTAACCAACCGTTCACAAAGTGGCCAATATGCTCAAAAGGTTTACGTTTCTCTGGGTTAACATAGAGCCACGCTTGCATGGCGTGCAGCTCTTGCTGCACATCTAGTTTGGGGTAGGTGCGTTCTAATATGTGGTAAAACTCTTGGTAAACTGGCGCACTACCCTCCTTGGTCAGTAGGTGAATCACCGCTTCGTCTTGTGCCTGCTCTTGTGGTGGTTGTGATGATTGTGATGATGGCGCACTGTTTTGCTTCGCTGCCTGCGCACTTTGATCAGTATTGAGCCCTGTTTTATGTTCTTTTTGAAAGATTATGTGTGTCAAGGGATCACTCTCTGTGTCTGTCATGGTGACACTCTGGTGGGTGTCACATTCGTCACTTTATGGTAGCGCGGTGTTGAACTCTGCTTGAGCTTTGTGTTGAGCTTTACCTTGAACAATGGCTTCTTGATCTGCGCTTTCTAGGTCATCCTGCTCAATGTGGCAGGCACTCTCACTCGGTAAGCGCAGTTGATACAAGTTACTGCGTTGACGCCCTGAACCATCAAAGCGCTTTATACGCTTCACAAAACCTTGCTTCTCTAATTCGTTAATGTGCCGCTTTACGGTTCTGACCGATACTTCACAATATTGCGCTAAGTAACTTAACGAGGGGAAACAGACACCACGCGCATCGGCGTTGTCGGCCAGTTTGAGTAACACCAATTTGCTGATCGGTGAGCCCGTTTTTAATGGAATAAATGAAAGAATCAAAGAAACACACATTCGATAACACTCCTTATTACTATGGCTTTTTTAATAGACAGCCGATGACATTCAGAGCATTAACAACACTTTTTATGAATATGGGGGCGAAGCGAAGGTAAGATAATCCGTAACAAAACATGTTTTGCAGTTCTGTTCGCAAGGCTATGCAACACGTGTTATTGCTGAGTTTTCCTTACTTAGAAACAGCTCTCATTTTTTATGCAAGCGAATAAATTTTACTATTCGTACCGCCCCCAATCGATCGCCTTGCATTACATTGCTCATCCCTTAGCAACCACAAGGTGTTTAATGAAGGCAATCATCTCTGTTTTTATTTCAGCGTACCTGCCCAGCATGGCGAGCTTTGAATGTCGGGCGGATTCCGTTTGCGGTAATACTAATCAAACGCCCTGTCATCACACGTTCAACCACGACGAACTCGCTTGGGCGATACTGCGAGCGAAAAAGCAGTACCCCATCGGATACTGCATCACCTACCTGCATTATGTGAGTTACCAATTCGAATATGCTAAAGCCGTTCGAGTGGCCTTGAATGAACAGCTCTGTCGGCTTGAACAAGAGAGAGAAAAAGGGGGAACACAAAAACACAACGTGTCACTTCTATGTTTACAACAGCAAAGTTTGCAACAACAAGGTATGCAACAGCAACGCCGACTACAGCGATCGTTACATCAATGGATACGACAACAAGAGGATAAATTTTGCCAAGCACTCCACCACCAGTTGAACCAGCTCGTAAGCAACGACTAATGCTTGATAACTCAACTATCAACTTGTTAGTAGTCGCATTGCCAGAACAAGTGATCACACTACTTCCCCTGATTAATAAAACAGTTGGTGCAGATTTTTCTTTTATCACTGTGCACTGCAGCGCAACGCCTTCAATCCAAGATATTGGTGTGACCGAGATTCGCAGTTGGCATAAAAATCGAGGCTGGCGAGATGTGGGGTACCATTTTGTGATTCGTCGCTGCGGTAAGGTTGAAATAGGACGTCCGTTGTCGCAAACCGGCGCGCATGTTAAAGGACACAACAAAGGCAATATTGGTGTTTGTTTGGTAGGAGGCTGCAATGCTGTCCAGCAACCTGAAGACAATTTTACCTTTGCTCAGCGCAAGGCTTTGTTTGGCCTAATCGAAGTGTTGCAAAAACGATTTTTGATAGCGGATAACAATGTTAAGGGACATAAAGATTGGGGAGTGAATAAGGCCTGTCCGGTGATGGTTTTGAGAGATGAAAAGCAGATACGGGATTCGAGTAAACGAGATTCGAAGAGTGGAAAAGCAGAGGTGAAGAGCGAGAGGGTAATACAGTCGAAGGGCTAAAGAGCAGATGAGAGTAGCGAGTAAACGGGATGCGATGATCTAAAGAGCGGATGCGAGATGCGAGTGACGGGAGGCGAAAAGACTGAAGTGCAGATACGGGATTCGAGTAGGCGAGAGGCTGAAGAGCGAGAAAGGCAGTATATAACCATCAATCAAGGAGTTGTATGACATTGTTCGGAAAGATATTTGGGAGCGAGTCTTCCATTAACAAAGGTTTAGAGGCACTGACCAACACAGGAGATGCGATGTTTTTTACTGATGAAGAAAAAGCGAAGCACAAGCTGGCACTATTAAAAGCGTATGAACCTTTTAAGTTGGTGCAGCGCTACATTGTGTTGCTGTTCACTATTCCTTATGTGGCGCTGCATGTCATGGTGATATTGGGTTGTATGCACGGCTACGATTGGAAACCATTAGGGGAGATGACCAATGAAGCTTTTGGTTATCCGGTTTTAGCAGCGATTGGATTGTATTTGACGGGAGGGGTGATTAAAAAATAGATTCGGGTAGCGAGTAATCGGGATGCGAAGGGCTTAAAAAGCAGATGCGGGTAACGCAGAGATAAAGAAGGGTTCGAGCGGCGCTTTTCGTATCTCGCCACTCGCATCCCGCATCTGATTTTAACCTACTTTTTATCGCTAGAATAAGCGTAGTTATAGTAACCATAGCCGTAAGAGCTTGAGGCCTTTTTCTCGATGGCGTTGAAAATGACACCTTTCACTTCAATACCAGATTGTTCAAAGCGATTGCGTGCTACATCGATCTCTTTAACCGTGTTTTGACCGAAGCGAGCAACCATTAACGTGGTACCAGCAAATGCACCCACAATACTTGGATCGGTTACAGCTAATACTGGTGGTGTATCAACAATTACCAGGTCGTACTCTTTAGATGCCCACTCCATCAGCTCCGCAAAGCGTGGGTGCATGAGAAGCTCTGATGGGTTTGGTGGTACTTGGCCGCGAGTGATAATGTCTAGGTTTTCAACTGGGGTTGCTTTGACCGATTCAGTAAAACCTTGCTTACCGCTCAACATATCAGAAAGGCCATTATCCCATGACACACCAAAGCTTTGCTGCAAATAGCCTTTACGCATATCCGCATCAATCAACAGCACCTTTTGGCCTGTTTTTGCTGCTACTGCCGCAAAGTTAGTTGAGATAAATGACTTACCGATACCTGGCGCAGGGCCAGAGATCATCAAGATATTGTTTTTCGCTTCAAGCATCGCAAAGTGCAAACTTGTACGAAGGCCGCGTAGCGCTTCAACAGAAAGATCGGCAGGGTTAGATTCTGCAAGCAAAGCTTGAGTTCCAGAGGTCTGTTTTTTCTTAGATTTAAAGCGGTTAGTTAATTCTAACTGTAGGTCTGATTTAGGTACCGCTGCGTAAACTGGTAAACCAATTTCTTCGATTTGATCTGCGCTTTCAACTCCGCGGTGGAACGCGGCTTTCACTAATACAAACGCCACACTTAACATGCCACCAAGTAGTGTCGCCAATACAACAATCAGTGGCTTCTTCGGTTTTACTGCACGCGCATAAGCTTGTGCATCATCCAAAATGCGTACATTACCCACGGTACCCGCTTTGATAATGCTGAGCTCTTGTACTTTGTTGAGTAGTTGAATATAGATCTGTTGGTTTACTTCCACGTCACGTGTCATACGTAGCACTTCACGTTGCGTTTTAGGTAGCTTTTGTACCTGCTTGTTTAAACGCTCTTTCTCTTTCAGCAGCGTTTCGCGCTTATCAAGCAGTGATTTATAAGCCGGGTGGTCTTTAGTAAAACGCTGGCTAATTTCACTCTCTTTAAACGTCAGTTCATTCAGCTGCGCTTCCAGTTCTACCATCACTTTTAGTGTTGACTGAGCTTCTAAGCCCAAATCAATCGATTCGTTTTCTTGGCGGTAATTGTTTAGCGTATCTTCAAATGTGGTTAGCTGAGATTTAATACCAGGAAGATGCCCCTCTAGGAAGGCCAAACTCTTCTCGGCTTCCGCTGAGTTGCGCTTTACATTTTGTAGGAAGTAGATTTGACTAATATGGTTTAAGATTTCAGAAATCTGCTGCTTATTCTCACCCTCAAAGCTTAGCTTCAGGATACCCGTTTGCTTACCTTGCTCGGACAAAGACAAAGATTGCTTGAGCCATTCAATAGCTTCAAGACGACTACGATTAGCGATGGCAAACTCAAAACCATCATGGGATTCAAAACCAGCAACAAATAGACTGTAATCATCTGCAGTGGCCAGTTGACCAATCTTACCCTCTAAGATGACACGTTCGTCTTCTCGAATCAGCTGATAAGTGTCCAGCTCTGCATCTAGGATACGAATCGTGTGCGCGTATTCACTGGCATAACCTGGAACCACAAAACGGCTAACGGAAATGTTGTTAACATCTCCGGTTAAACGAGCGATACCTTTGCCTACAACGGGCGCATAAATAGGAGAGGTGACCGTGGTTAAATTAAACTTATCGACCGTTTCACCTAAGATCATTCTCGATTTAATGATCTCAATTTCAGTGGTGGCAGAAGATTCTTGAGCGAACAGTTCGCCCATATCACCCACCATGGAAGAGATGCCGCCAGAGCTTTTCTCTTCAATCTGAATTAATGCATCCGCTTTATAGATAGGCGTGGATAACAGTGCAAATGCAACACCGCCAACTGCAAAGATAAACGTGGTAAAGATAATCCACCACTTAGCATCAAGCAAAATACCAAACAGTTTTCCTAAATCGATCTCATCTGAGTTATCAGTCTGTGTTTGCCTAGATGGTTGTGTTGTCATCGAAATACTATTTCCTAAAACTCGTACTATTTTGTTGGCTGGCTCATTAAAAACAAACCACCCTAAATCGTTTATGTTATCGTTTCTGCTGATTCAACGCTTACTCTTCTGAGTGAAACGCTTTGTTAAATCGATTGAAGCCTTGTTGAATTAATTACAGCGTTGCTAAATCGATTAAAGCTTTTTCGCCCATGCTTGTGCAGCTTCATCAATCAATTTATAAGCATGTTCAAAAGCCTCTCGACTCTGGCGGTAAGGATCAGGGATGTCGCGTTGCCCTATCCACTGGCCAAACAGCATGGTTTTACCGCGCGCTTCCGGAGATATCTGGGTTAACGCTTCCATATGGCCTTTTTCCATCACTAATATCAAATCATACTGCGCACAAAGCTGCGGCGTCACTTGTTGTGATTGGTGGGCTTCTACATCCACGCCATTTTCTGCTGCAATCAGAATTGCGGTTTCGTCTGCTGGTTTACCAATTAAACGGCTTTTTTCCGCGGCAATACCCGCTGAAGCGACGTGTTTGTTTGGTAATAACTTTTGTAAAACACGCTCCCCCGTTGGAGAGCGGCAAATATTACCAACACAAACTACAAGAATTTTATTAAACATAAATTGCAATCAACTATATAAAGTGGGCAACCATATAAACCGAGCCACACAGAATACGGCCCGATATTTAATCTACTTTATTTACGGCCAGTTACGAACGCGTAGTACGCCTTCCGTTAGGTCATTGAAACCAGTAATGGTCGGAACAAGTTGTCCGATGACACGGTTCCAACGGCTGATCGGCGCTGCCGTGACATAAACAATATCATACGGCTTCAAATCAAACTCGGTACCAATGACTAAAGCGGACGCATCTTCCATGTTCAGTTGGTAAATGTCCGCCATGCGTTCTGATTTATCATCAGAAGTTCGAATCACAAACACGCCTGTCGCATCAGCAGAAAGTTGGTTAATACCACCCACATTACTCAGCGCTTCGGTTAGACTCATGCCTACACGGTCAATCTTCAGTAACTGTGGTTCATTCACTTCGCCCATCACAAACACTTTTTGATTGTCATTGCGTGGTACATGAACAATATCGCCGGCTTGCAGCAAACGGTTTTGCGTTAAATCACCACGCTGCATCAGTCCATACAGTGAAATGTTCTCTTCAACACCATTACGCGTTAAAGAAACATTACGCCAATCGGCATTTTCAGAAAGACCGCCAGAGCGGTTTACCGCATCCAGCAGTGTTAACGGAATATTGGTGATTGGCTGTTGACCCGGCTTAGAAACTTCGCCAGTCACGTAGGTTTTCTTAGAGCGAAAAGCCGCAACATTGACATCCACTTGTGGGCTTTCAATGTACTTCGCTAAACGCTTGGCAACCTCTGCACGAATTTCACGCACAGTTTTGCCTGCAACTTCTACCGTGCCAATGTATGGGTAGAAAATGGTGCCATCGGCATGAACCCAGTTACCCGCTTCAGAAGCGCTACGGTAAGAGCCTGCAGGAATCGTCAGTTCTGGGTGATCCCATATTGTGATATTCAGAATATCGCCCACACCCACTTTGTACTCATACTTCGCGATATCAACATCTAACTCAGGGTTAGCTTGAGAGACAGATTGGATTTCGCTTTTATAACTAGAAACCGTTTGGGCGGTTAAAGGGTAAAGGTTAACAACATCTGAAATATCCGCAGTTTGTTGTTCCTCAGAAGGAAGGATCACATTCTTATCATCGGTAGTAAGGTGCGTGCCTGGAGTAGTACAGCCAACCAGTAAAGCGGGCAATAACGCAAGAAGGAGACGATTTTTCTTAATCTTCATGTTAACCAAATCATAGTTGAGAAAATGTAATCACATCCAAGTGATACAAGACAGATGACCTTACCATTAGCAGTGGCTTAAACGAATAGCAGCAGTTAAAACGGAAGGGAAAAGGAGTGATAGTTTGATATCGCTCCCATTTAAATTCGCGTTCGGGCACGCTACCGCCCGTTGATATACCGCGACATCACACTGCGTAATTGTCTGTGTACCATATACAGCTCTTGAACAGTAGATAAAAGCCAATGGTAATTTTTATAAAGCACGCATCAAAAACATGCTCAAATTTAATCCGTATGTATTATCCACAGTTTGTTTGTATTATCAACCTTGTTGAATGGTTGGGCGCTTAGAAAAATAAGAATCGAATAGCATAAAAATTCGGGACTGCGGAAGATATCATCCAAGAATCGAATTCGAGTTAGGGCATTATTAAAACTCGTCATTCCAGAGTTGAGGGACGAAGCGTCTGGAATCTCTTTCCGTTGTTCACGAAAAGAGATTCCCTATCACGCTCGTACCTCGCTGTAGGGAATGACGCAGCTAATAATCCATACTGAACGCATTTCTAGTCCAACATCAGACTTTGCAGCCCTTCGAATCTCGTTTACTCGTATCTACTAAATCATTTAACCTTACTTGGCCTTTGGAACCATGGTGATCTTGCATCGGTTTGTTCAAACAAATTGTACTGCTTGTTCAATACCTGTCCGCCATCACGGGTTAAAGGTTGCCATGTAAACTGAGTTCGGTTTGAACTTGGTTTTACGGTTAGCAAGTCAAATGGAATCGATACGTAGAAGCCTTTGGTGTAACTGCCCTCACCGAAGTCTTCTTCGCTCAAGTCGGTTAAGCTCACAAATGCACCTGCAATTACGCCGCTCTTGAACTGTTTTGAGAAATCGATTCGGGTACCCACATCGCCAGCTAAGAATTTACCAACGCCGACTTTAAACAAGGTATCACTCAAGAACTCCCATTGTGGCATGTAGTAACCAGTGACAAAGCCTGTGGTGCCTTTGTCAATCACGCGGTATGAGCGACTTGAATCTGTTGGGTGAGCTTGCCACTCTTGATCAAAGGTTTTAAACCAGCTGTCTGGGTCACGTTGACTAATGGCGGTTATATCGGCACCAACAGCCCAATTACTGTTATATGGGCGGTAAAGTACTTCGCCACCGACACCAGCAAACATACTCTCTAAATAACCTGCATAGGCTTGGCTGTATATGCCACTACCATAGTCTTCAAACCAGGTCAGTTGTAATCTATCTAAACGAACTGGCTCTTCCACATACTCACGAAATAGGGTTCTAACCCTTGCGGTTTGGTCGGTGCCGTCTTCCGGTACTGTGTAGTTAAACTTATCGTAGTTATCGATAAGGTTGATATACAAAGAGCCCGACAACTCAATGTTATTGGTCGCCCAGAAAGAGGCATTGGTATATAAACCTAGCGCATACAGGTAAAAATCTTCAGCCGAACCAAAAGATTGGGCTAGGTTTGGCGATACCGATACATCAAAACGTTCACGCGCATCGTGGTACTCAGTGGCTGAATTCGATGCAACTTCTCTGTGTTGAGTCGAATCTTTGATATCTGAATCTAAATAAGAGTAACTGGCCGCTTGTTTAAACTGATCAGCATTGATATCCGTTTGAGAAAGCTCACCTGCACTGCTGGTTTCAACAATTTGGTAAGTATCGATGTAATCAGGAACGTGATTAGCGATTACTGTCGCTCCTCGTTCAAGTGCCACTTCACGATCGCGGTATTTAACCTGTTCGCCTTTCACCACCAGCGTATTGTTATCAACCAGGACCTGCGCTTGTTCATAGCCTGCGATGCTATCCAACTCTTCTGTTAGCTTAGCTAAATCCACCTCATCCATACTGCTCGCTTCTGTAGGGCGAAGCTGTGCAGCTTCCGTATCACGCCAGATTGACGCAATTTCATTGAAGTTAGTGGTTAAGTCAAAGCCAAAAGTTAGGGTGTCACCACGCTCGTAACTCACCTTGGCTGTCGCCCAGTCATTGAAACGGTACAGAGCCCCCACATTCCAAGGAGTGTGTTGCGTCATATCAACACCACCACGTACTACAGGGAAGTCTTGCGAGTAATCGTTGCTGTCGTATTCGAGCTTTAAGGTTAGTGGCTTATAGGGCGTTTGATACTCTAAACCGCCATAGATAGCGGCATCACCCTTAAACCAACGCTCAAAGTCAATGCTGCCGCCATTGCCTTTAAAATCGGACGGGCGTTCACAAAACCTATCGCTGGCTTTACAGAATGGATTAGTGAAATTGCCACTAGTCCCCATATAACCCCAGCCCATACCTAAGGTTACATCGAGCGGGCCAAATCGCTTGCTGGCTGCAACAAATTCGCCATCAAACAGGCCTGTCCCACCAAAGTCACGAACACCGACAGACAACTCTGGCAAGTAGTAGCCTTCTTCAATTAAGCGAACTTTGAAATCGATGCCTTTATCTGTGTACTTCGTACAGCCACTAAAGCTGTTTTGAGAGCAATCTGCGCTACCGTTACCGCTGTAAAGCAAGTCTTGAACTTGGGTATAACGAACCGTCGCTTCTAACCAAGGCATTACCTGTAGGCTAACGTTGTAGAAGTAATACTCGTTGTTAAACGATGCACTTAAGTTGAATTCACCCTCTGGTGCCATACGTGCGGTGGGCATCTGCATTAAGCCCACGCCACCAAAGTTGGTTTGCGAATGCTTTAGCGTAGGGGCATTAAAACTTGAAACTTCCACTTCTAAAGGTGCTTGCTCTTTCACTTCTGCGGAAAAGTCTTGCGCAGCAGCAGAGAAGCTACTGACAGCCAGTAAAGCACCAGTAATCGAACTAGCAAGAAGCGTTAATGGGAATGATTGATTAGCCGACATTACAAATTAACCTTATGACGTAGAAGTTCGATAATATTTTGATTCAAAGTTGAGAACTCAGAAGGCAGCGACTCAAATGCGATAAACAGAATCGCACCGGGTGCAAAGTAAGCCTGTTTACTGTTCCAGTAGGCGTAGCTTATCTCATCCACATGCCCATTTGGCTGAATGACAAAGGCTGTGCTTTTATCTGCAATCTCAAGCAACTCACCTTTTGGGAGTTTAGAGAGGTAGTTATCTAACTGTCCGTGCTCAATTAACTTAAGTTTATGTGCTTGTTTAACTGCACCAACTAAAGTTAGATCGGTTGGTCTTGGGGTGAGATATAAGTCAAAGCGCTGCGCTTGGTTTGACTGCTCTGATATAAACAAATTAGCTGATTGGAGCGCCTCTTCTTTTGAAAGCGATCCGTTTTTGAGAAGCAACATATCTTTTGAAACCAATAACGGATTTTTCTCTGGTTGGGAGATCACTGCGTTTCTGTCTAAATCAACAAAGTAACGGGCTTGGAAATCAAAAGATTCGAGCTGTGTAGTCACAGATCTGACTTGTGGTTCTTGAAGCGCCAACTGGTTCAACTGTTCAAGTACCTGTTCTTTTAAAGTATCAACTTGCTGCTGTGCATTACGATCAAACAACTGTGCAGATAGTGGAAAGTACCCTAACGCGCCATTCGCATTCGCGTCATTCAATACCTGCTCTAAACGAACGGGTTGAGTGTAATTGAGGGTAACACCTTGAACTGGCAGCTCAACGCTAAGCTGTGGTTGTTGCGCTTGTTGAGCGTGAGGCTCTAAAGATTGGGCGTATGCCATATTTGACAAGAAGAGCGCAGCACCAAGCGAAGCCAATGCGGTACGTTTACCGAGTTTCATTACTAATTTCATACTGTCTATCACCACCGATTAGTTCGCTTGATAAGGCTTAAGCAAGGTTAACTCTATACGAGTCATATCTGGGCCAAGGAACTGAACCGTTTTCACCACCTTACCTTCACTGTTTACCCAATATTCATTTTCTATTTTTTCGCCAAGGGCTGGATAACTCACTTGTTCGATAAACTTACTGGTTTCAATCGCGGCAAACGGGGTCTGCACGGTTTCTTGATCTGCATAAGTGCGTACAACGTTAGCGCTGTAACCAAATCGATAGTCTGGCTGCCAATCGTACGTGGCTTGCCATTGCTGTGCTTTGGGTTGTACTGATAAATCAAAACTTGGGACCAATGCATTGGTTGGCTTTACTGCTAGGCCAGACAGGTTCTCGTAAGGTAGCAATAAGGTTTGAACTACTCGGCCATTTTCAGTCACGATCATCGCTTTATCTGAAGACATCCACTTGAGTTGCTCTGCGCCCGTTTCTGGGTTTTGTCCAACAAACGCCAACACCATAAATATTTTACCTTGATCGTTAATCTGCGCATAAATGCTGGCGTAAGGTAGGTCTTGGATGTATTCAGCTGAAGTGGAAACATCAGCACCACCAAACATGGCTTCATTAAAAGTGGCGTTTAAGTCTTGAAACTGCTGGGAACAGCCCGCAAGCAGCAAACCTAAAGAGGCGATAAAAGGTTTAATCATGATTGTTTACGCTTCCTAGCGATAGTATGAACGAGTGAGATAATGAACTGATAAGTTAGGGAACACTCTAATATAAAAAAACCACTTTATGCTCTCACATAAAATGGCTTTTCATTCACTCAAGTAAGAAATTACTGAGTGTTAGTCGTAGTTGTAGCGCCGCCGTCGTTAGAAGCTACGGCTACTGCTGCGCCTACTGCTACTGCAGCTGTTGTTACCGCTACCGTCGTTGCTGTACCTGCTGCTACCGCTGATGCACCTGCACCTGCCGCTGCACCGCTAGTACCTGCGCCAGCACCTGCCGCTGCTGCAGTTTCAGTCGCTGCGAAAGCCGCACCTGAGAAGCTAACAGCTAGCGCTGCTACTAGAGCCATCTTTTTCATACTGATTCCTATTAAAGATATAAACGTTTATATACAGAGGCTAAGCTTCAACCTCAATTAGTTGTTCAGCTTAAACAACTAATTGATCATGATAGTGAATAAGAGTGTACAAGTAAATGCATAAATTCTAGACAAAAACGGCTTTATTGCGCGCCTTCACTCACAACCTTCGGCTTCTTCTGTATTCTGCAATCCATTATCGCTATACTCCAGAGCGACATACCAAAGTAACCGCGAGAAGCTTGGGTATAGTTTCTAGCCCTAAACGACAAGAGTCTAAGATATGCAAGAGTTAGTACCTTTTATTCAAGATAATATGATTTTAGCCATCGTATGGATTGGCTTAGTAGTGGCCATCATTATGAATGTCATCAAAACATCGAATGCGGCTTACAAAGAGATTACTGCGGCGCAAACCACGCAATTAATGAACCGTGAAAATGGTGTTGTGGTGGATATTCGTACTAAAGATGAATACAAAAAAGGTCATATTACTGACGCACTTCACATTTTGCCTTCAGATATCAAAGCAAATAACTTTGGTAGCCTTGAAAGCCACAAAGCAGACCCAATCATTGTGGTATGTAAAACAGGTCAAACCGCTCAAGAAAGTGCAAACCTACTAGCGAAAGCTGGGTTTGAAAACGTGAGCCTACTGAAAAATGGCCTAGTTGCTTGGAGCGAAGCAAACCTGCCTTTAGTGAAAGGCAAGAAGTAACGCCGTTAGTAGCAATTACCGTTATTAGCAGACACTGTTATTAATAAGCACCAATGCTATTAGCACGGTTATCGATATACTCGTTTTTCAGGTTTCGTAACCCATCTCAAGTTACGGAGCCCAATGTAAATTTTTAAGGACAAGAAAATGGCTGAAGCAGCACCTCAAGAAGCACAACAAAACTTCGCAATCCAACGTATCTTCCTAAAAGACGTCTCTTTTGAAGCGCCAAACTCGCCAGATATGTTCCAAAAAGAGTGGAACCCAGATGTAAAACTGGATCTAGACACTCAGAGCCGTGAACTTGGTCAAGGCGTTTACGAAGTAATCCTACGTCTTACTGTGACAGTTAAGAACGCAGAAGAGACGGCATTCCTGTGTGAAGTTCAACAAGGTGGTATCTTCACTGCTAGCGAAATGGAAGCGGGCCAACTGGCACACTGCCTAGGTGCATTCTGCCCGAACATCCTATTCCCATACGCTCGTGAAACAATCTCTAGCCTAGTGGTTAAAGGTACGTTCCCACAACTGAACCTAGCGCCAGTTAACTTCGACGCTCTGTTCATGAACTACCTACAAAACCAAGCTCAACAAGCTGAAGGCGAGCAAGCTCAAGCTTAAGGCGAGCAATTAAGTTATTTAAGACTTAAACCGACCGTTTAAAAATGCACAGCGCGACTTATGCGGTGTGCATTTTTTATTTTATCGCTTTTATTCTAGCGATATAGTAGAAAGATACTCCTCTCATTTCCTCAAGACTTTCAGGTGGAAGCATGACAGACACAACTCGCACTAATGACACCAATGACATTTATGGCAAAGAGATCGCCATGACGGTGATTGGCGCTGGTTCTTATGGCACATCTTTAGCCATTTCTCTTGCACGTAACGGCGCTAACATTGTGCTTTGGGGCCATGATCCTGAGCATATGGCTCGTTTAGAAGCCGACCGCGCTAACCATGAGTTCCTGCCAAACATCGACTTCCCTGAAAGCTTGATTATTGAGTCGAATCTAGAGAAAGCAGTATCAGCAAGCCGCGACCTACTTGTGGTTGTACCGAGCCATGTGTTTGGCATTGTGTTGAATAGCCTAAAACCTCACCTAAAAGCAGATTCACGTATCTGTTGGGCAACCAAAGGTCTAGAGCCGGAAACAGGTCGCCTACTCAAAGATGTCGCGCATGATGTGATTGGTGACGGTTATTCATTAGCCGTTCTATCTGGCCCTACTTTTGCCAAAGAGCTGGCTGCAGGTATGCCGACGGCGATTTCTGTCGCGTCACCAGACAAAGAGTTCGTAAAAGAGCTGCAAGAGAAGATTCACTGTACCCGTACCTTCCGTGTCTACGCGAATGATGACTTCATCGGCATGCAACTGGGTGGTGCGGTTAAGAACGTTATCGCGATTGGTGCTGGTATGTCGGATGGCATCGGCTTTGGTGCCAATGCTCGTACCGCTCTAATCACTCGTGGCCTCGCTGAAATGAGCCGCTTAGGTGCAGCATTAGGCGCAAAACCTGAAACCTTCATGGGCATGGCTGGTTTAGGCGATTTGGTACTCACTTGTACCGATAACCAATCTCGCAACCGCCGCTTCGGTCTAGCTTTGGGGACGGGTAAAGATGTCGATACCGCGCAACAAGAGATCGGCCAAGTGGTCGAAGGTTATCGCAACACCAAAGAGGTTTGGCTTCTGTCTGAACGCATGGGTGTTGAGATGCCAATTGTTGAACAAATTTATCAAGTGTTGTATCAAGGAAAAGACGCACACTTAGCAGCGAAAGATCTGCTGGCTCGAGATAAGAAATCGGAAGGTTAAGAGCGGATGAGAGATTCGAGTAAACGAGTGGCGAAGAGCTAAGAGAGATCTCCAACTCGCTCGTTCCTCGCTCTTGGAGATGACGTTGATTTTGATTTCGTCATTCTAGAACTGAGAAACGAAGTGTTTAAAATCAGATGCGAGATACGAGTTAACGAGTAGCGAAGAGCTAAAGAGAGATCTCCAATTCGCTCGTTCCTCACTCTTGGAGATGACGTGAGTTCTATTTTCGTCATTCCAGAACTGAGGAACGAAGTGTTTAAAATCAGATGCGAGATACGGGTTAACGAGTAGCGAAGAGCTAAAGAGAGATCTCCAACTCGCTCGTTCCTCGCTCTTGGAGATGACGTGAGTTCTATTTTCGTCATTCCAGAACTGAGGAACGAAGTGTCTGGAATCTAGTCTCTTTTCGAATCTCGATACTCGTATCTGCCCTTCAAAAAATATGGATAGAAAAAATGAAACACTGTGAACAACAAAAAGTCTGGCAATGCATTGTAAAGGAAGCTCGAGAGCAGTCTGAGCAGGAGCCTATGCTCGCGAGTTTTTACCATGCGACCATTATCAACCATGACAGTCTCGGTGCTTCGTTAAGTTATATCCTGGCAAACAAACTCAAAACTGCGTCTATGCCGGCGATGGCGGTACGCGAAGTGGTTGAGCAAGCCTTTGCAGAAGACCAAGCCATCATTGATGCTGCCGCTTGCGATATTTGCGCAACCGTGACACGAGACCCTGCGGTAGAGATGTACTCTATGCCGCTGCTTTACCTAAAGGGCTACCACGCTCTGCAAGGTTATCGCGTGGCTAACTGGTTGTGGAAACAAGGCCGTATTGCGCTTGCCACCTATCTGCAAAACCAAATTTCTGTTGCGTGCCAAGTGGATATCCACCCTGCTGCCCGTATTGGTAAAGCGATCATGCTCGACCACGCAACCGGTATTGTGATTGGTGAGACTGCGGTTGTTGAGAACGACGTATCTATTCTGCAAGACGTAACCTTAGGTGGTACAGGTAAAGAAGGCGGTGATCGTCATCCTAAGATTCGCGAAGGTGTCATGATTGGTGCTGGCGCCAAGATCTTGGGTAACATTGAAGTTGGTGAAGGCGCGAAAATCGGTTCTTGTTCTGTGGTACTGCAAGCTGTTCCTGCTCATACTACAGTGGCTGGTGTTCCTGCTAAAATTGTGGGTAAGCCGAAAACCGATAAGCCATCTCTGGATATGGACCAAGGGTTTAACGGACGCTCTCAAAACTTTATTCATGGTGATGGGATATAAGAGCAGATTCGGGATTCGAGTGGCGGGATGCGAAGAGAATAAAAGCAGGTTAGAGATTCGAGTAAGCGAGATACGAAAGGCTTAAAATGAAATCGCGTGCTTTTGGTTTCTGTTAAAGGTAACGAATGGACTCGCTGTGAGTAGATCTCCAACTCGCTCGTTCCTCACTCTTGGAGATGACGTCCTTATAAACTTCGTCATTCCAGAACTGAGGGACGAAGTGTCTGGAATCTCTATATCCACTAGAGATAGCTCTAAAAACTAGAAGTAATTAAATGAGTAGGCTGTAACTTAGATGACGAAAACAATGAAAAAAATTAAAGCTATAAGCAGCCTTATTTTACTTTCTAGTGCAATGTTTTCTATCTCTACTCATGCCGCCTCCCAAGGTGAGCTAAAAGGGGTGAAGAGTGAGATCTCTCGTCAGCAGCAAGCCCTATCTTCCCAACAAAAAAAATTGGATAGCTTGCAGGCCAACCTCAAACAACAAGAGCTCTCTATCGCTTCATTAGAGAAAGGCATCAAGGAACGTAAGGAGCAACTTGCTACCGCCAATGCCAATATCCAGCAACTCAACAATAAGATTCAAGCGCTGATTACTCAGAAGCAAGTTCATACCCAAAAGCTCGAACAGCTTATTCAAACTTACTACATGACGCGCCGAGCAAAAGCGCCTTCGCATATTTTGAATACCGGTGTCGAAGAAGATCGTATTAGCCACTACTACCAACACCTAGCTAAAGCGCGCACCACCACGATTAAAGCGATCGAACAAACTCAAGCTGAACTTGAAGAGAGTCAGCGCCTTCGTAAAGCCGAACAAGAGCAAATTGCGACCCTGCTTAAACAGCAAACCACCAAGCGCGATCAGCTCGCTAAGACGCAAGCGCAACGTAAAAAGACGGTGGGCAGTATTAAGAAGAGGATCTCTGGAGATAAAACCTATCTAGCAGAGCTGCAACGCAATGAGACTCGCCTAAAAGCAGAGATCGCCAAAGCGGAAAAAGCCGCTCGTGAAAGACGCAATGCGGTACCTATGGACGGCCTCGCAAAACGCAAAGGTAAGCTTCCTTGGCCGATTAAAGGAAAAGTGCTGCATAACTATGGTACTCGCCAAACCGGACAAGTGAATTGGAAAGGTATGGTGATTAACGCGAGCTACGGTCAACAGGTTAAATCTGTCTACTCTGGCACCGTGGTATTTGCTGAATACCTGCGCGGTTACGGCTTGGTGGTGCTGCTCGATCACGGTAAAGGTGATATGACGCTATACGGCTTTAACCAGGCGCTACTTAAGAAAGAAGGCGATAAAGTCAAAGCCGGCGAAGCCATTGCACTCGCAGGTGACACCGGCGGTCAATCCCGTCCATCCCTCTATTTTGAGATCCGCCGAAACAGTCAGGCGCAGAACCCGAAGAGTTGGTTGGTGAGATAAGAGCAGATGCGGGATGCGAGTGCGCGAGATGCGAAGAGATTAAAAGCCGAGGATTCGAGATACGGACAGCCCACGCTAAAAGTTCATTTTTCGAGTTAGAAGTTTTTAAGATTCGTCATTCCAGAATTGAGGAACGAAATGTCTGGAATCTATGTGTTGATTTTACCTTCAGCTACACAAAGAGATTCCCTATCACGCTCGTTCCTCGCTGTAGGGAATGAGGGAATTGATTGTAGAAGTAGATGCGAGTAATCGAGATGCGAAGGGATTAAAAGCAGCAAATTCGAGTTACGAGTGGCGGAAAGTCCATGCCATGAGTTCAGCTTTGAGTTAGAAAGTTTTTAGGATTCGTCATTCCAGAATTGAGGAACGAAATGTCTGGAATCTATGTGTCGATTTTACCTTCAGCTACACAAAGAGATTCCCTATCACGCTCGTTCCTCGCTATCAAAAAAGCAGATACGGGATTCGGGTAATCGAGATGCGAAGAGATTAAAGAATAGAGACGGAATTCGAGTCAATGGGTGGTGAAGAACGGCAGGGTGAGAACGTTTTTTTGCTTTTCGCATCTCGTATCCCGTCACTCTAATCAGCTCTTCGAATCTCGTATCCCGTCACTCTCATCTGCTCTACCCATTCAACGCTCGAACACCATCTTCCAACAAAGTTAACTGCTCAAAGCCTTGAGTGGTTGCGATAGGTTTCACCACAGCAATCATCTGTAGCATGCCTTGATGAATCACTTGCTCGGTGATTTGGGTTCTTGGTGACATGGCAGATTGATAAGCAAGCCAGCTCGACGCAATAAGGTGCAGAGACGTCACCATAGATTTCATCTCATCTTCAGAGGCTTTCAACAATTTCAAATCCACGAATGCACGCATGATCGCAATTAGGTTAGATTGCAAACGCTCTTGCACCGCCATGTAATCGTTATGCAGCTGCTCATCTCGAGACAAGATCTCAGGAAGGTTGGCGTAGAAAAAACGGTATTTCCACATCAAGGTAAAGATGGAATCCAAGTAATGCTTAAGCAGAGTCAGGCTCTCTTTTTGACCCTGGATGGGAGTAAATCGCTCAAGCAGCTCCTCTGAATATAGAGTGAAGATATCGCGCACAATCTCTTGTTTGTTACGGAAGTGGTAGTATAGGTTGCCAGGGCTGATCTCAATGTGTTCAGCGATATGGTTAGTGGTAATACTACGCTCGCCGTGCTCATTAAATAGTTCCAATGCCGCATAAACAATCTTGTCACGTGTCTTCATTTCTATTTCTAATCCCTATCTACTTAGAGAGTCAGTATATCGCCCCTAACCAGATAGATCGAGTCGTTAACATCTGGTCGGTGGAACCACAAGCCTTATTCGGCTGTTAGTCAGTCTTGAACGGCTGGCAGTAAATCTTGAACAGCTGGAAGCTATCCCTCATTGCGATATAAAACTTCCTGATTATATGCCTAATTTATGAAGTCAATTCAGGTGCTAACAGGCGAGTAACCTTGGTTTGCACTAGCCCGAATTGTTCATTCCTTGCTATACTCGCGATAGTTTTGTATTCAAAAGAGTAGGTAAAATATGATTATCGTAACGGGTGGCGCTGGCATGATTGGCAGCAATATTGTTAAGGCACTTAATGAAGCAGGCCACAACGATATCCTAGTCGTCGACAACCTAAAGAATGGTAAGAAGTTCAAAAACCTTGTCGACCTAGACATCACTGATTACATGGATCGTGACGACTTCCTAACTCAAGTTATGGCTGGCGATGATTTCGGCCATATCGAAGCGATTTTCCACGAAGGTGCATGCTCTGCGACAACCGAGTGGGATGGTAAGTACATGATGCTTAACAACTACGAGTACTCAAAAGAGCTACTGCATTACTGTGTTGAGCGTGAAATTCCTTTCCTATACGCCTCATCTGCCGCCACTTATGGCGAGACAGACACGTTTATTGAAGAGAAAGAGTACGAAGGTGCGCTAAACGTATACGGCTACTCTAAGCAGCAGTTCGATAACTATGTTCGTCGCTTGCAAGAAGACGCCGCAGCGCATAACGAAAAACTATCGCAAATCACCGGCTTCCGTTACTTCAACGTTTACGGCCCACGTGAAGACCACAAAGGCAGTATGGCATCGGTTGCTTTCCATCTAAACAACCAGATGAACGCGGGTGAAAATCCAAAGCTATTCGCGGGTAGCGAAACATTCAAACGTGATTTCGTGTACGTGGGTGACGTAGCAGCAGTGAACCTTTGGTTCCTAGAAAATGGCGTGTCAGGTATTTTCAACCTAGGTACAGGTAATGCTGAATCTTTTGAAGAGGTTGCCAAAGCCGTCATCAAGCACCACGGTAAAGGTGAAATTGAGACCATTCCATTCCCAGAGCACCTAAAAGGCGCTTACCAAGAGTTTACTCAGGCAGACTTAACGAAGCTGCGTGCAACGGGTTGTGATATTCAATTCAAAACCGTTGCCGAAGGCGTTGCTGAGTACATGGCACTGAAGAACAAATAATTGTCCTCTTGCTTTTTTTCAAGATCAGGAGCGCTCGCTAGATTAAGAGCGCTCTAAGAACTGAGAGTTTTCAATGACCGAGAAGCGTAACGACTTCGATCCAGATGCCTACAACCCCACCTTTGAGTGGGGCTTTCTTGCTCCGAAGCACTGGGGAACATGGCTAGCTATCTTAGTGGGAATACCATTGGTATTTTTCCCACAAAAAACAAAGTACTGGTTGAGCTGCAAGCTAGCAAGATATGCGATAAAAAAACCGAGTAGAACCATAAACAATGCGTGGATTAACTTCGGCCTCTGCTTCCCAGAAAAAAGTGACGCGGAAAAAGAGCAACTGCTTGAGAAAACGCTAACCACTGCCGTTTCATTTTTGCTTAACTTCGCCTCTCTTTCGCTGCGCAGCCAAAGCTGGTTAACAAAAAACACCACCGTCAACGGTATCAACAATATTCATGAGACGCTGGAGCAAGGGCACAAAGCTATTTTGTTAGTGCCTCACAGCTGGGGAATTGATATTCCCGCTATCTATCTAGCTTCTCAAGGTCTACCCGTTTCAGCGATGGCCAAGAAACAGAAGAACCCAGTGACAGACTGGTTAATGCACAGACAACGAGTGCAATATGGCGGTCGAGTGTATGAGCGAGACAACGGCATTAAACCTTTTATCAAATCCGTACGAGAGGGTTATTTAGGGTATTACTTACCGGACCAAGACCACGGTCGCGAACACAGTATTTTTGTGGATTTTTTCAACATACCGAAAGCGACACTCCCTGGACTAGGTAAATTATCTAAAGTAAGCCGTGCAAAAATCATCCCGGTCTTCTCAAGCTATGACGCTCAAACCGGCTTATTCAATATTGATGTACTTCCGGCGTGGCAGGATTATCCTTCAAAAAGCGATCATCAAGACACTCAGAGAATGAATCAGTTTATCGAAGAGTGCGTAAAAGAACGCCCGGAACAGTACATGTGGGTACTGCGCTTTTTAACTACTCAGCCGGATCCCGAAAGTACTTACAATCCTTACGAAGACAGAGAGCTGTGGCTCAAGACGTATACACGATGAAAAAAATTCTGATCATAGGTCCATCTTGGGTGGGCGATATGGTGATGTCACAGTCACTTTACATCACCCTGAAACAACAACACCCTGATGCCGTCATCGATGTGATGGCACCCGGTTGGTGTAAGCCGATTCTTGAGCGTATGCCAGAGGTTAATCGAGCGATTGATATGCCGATTGGTCATGGTGAATTTAACTTTCTCGGTCGTCGAGCGATCGGTAAAACGCTGCGTGAAGCTCAGTATGACCAAGCTTTCATTTGCCCTAACTCGGCTAAATCGGCACTGATTCCTTGGTTTGCGGATATTCCCAAACGTACCGGCTGGAAAGGTGAGATGCGTTATGGTCTTTTAAATGATCTGCGCCCTAATAAAAAATCATTCCAATACATGGTTGAGCGTTATGTCGCCCTTGCCCACCCTAAAGCAGAGATGATCGACTCTAGCTCTTTAGGTGGATTGGAGCAGCTACCGAGACCGGCTCTCACCATTCTCAAAGATGAGCAGCTAAAAACAGCGAACAGGTTTAACCTTACCTTAGATACTACCATCACTGGCCTTTGCCCAGGTGCGGAGTTCGGCCCTGCTAAAAAGTGGCCAGAAACGCATTATGCAGAAGTTGCAACCTCGATGAGTAAAGCAGGTAAGCAAGTGTGGCTGTTTGGTTCTCAAAAAGATTTGGACACGTGTAACAACATCAAAGATCTTGTTCCTGATGAACTGCAATCGCAAATTCACGTCTTAGCGGGTCAAACTAGCCTAATTGAAGCCGTAGATCTGCTTGGCGCTTGTCAAACTGTGGTTGCAAACGACTCTGGCTTGATGCACGTTGCTGCAGCCGTGGGTTGCAACGTTGTTGCGGTTTACGGCTCAACATCTCCCAAATATACGCCACCACTGGCTGAAAAAGTCGAGATTGTGCATACCGACATTGATTGCCGTCCGTGTTTCCAACGTGAATGCGAGTTCAAACACTTAAAATGCCTAACCGAGCTGTCACCGAAACAAGTCATTAATAGCATCCACAAGTTAGAGGCCATTTCGGTAAGCGCATGTTAATTCGGTTTTTCTACACGCTGCTCCTCGCACTTGTCGCTCCTTTGCTTCTGTTTGGCTTATATAAAAGTAAGCCAAACAAACCCAAGTTTGGTACACGTTGGAAGGAACACTTCGGTATCACACCTAAGCTCGCATCAAGCCAGCGCCCTATTTGGATTCATGCGGTGTCGGTTGGTGAAAGTATTGCCGCAACGCCTCTTATCAAAGCGCTAAAAAAGCAAAATCCAGAGCAGACTATTGTGGTGACCACCACGACCAGTACGGGGGCTGAGCAGATTGAGAAGCTTGGTACTTTGGTTGAACACAGATACATGCCGATTGATTTTGGCTTTGCGGTAAAAGGCTTTCTTAACGCGATCCAACCGCAGAAAATGCTGATCATTGAGACAGAGTTGTGGCCGAACACGCTGCACCAAGTGTCTAAGTTTGGTGTACCCGTCACGGTGGTCAACGCACGCTTATCTGAAAAGTCTCGAAACAACTACGCAAAGTTTCAGCCCGTCTTCAATGTCATAGAGCCTTGCTTGACGAAGATACTTTGCCAGAGTCAATCTGACGCTGACCACTTTGAGTCACTGGGTGTTGCGAAGAGTAAGCTAGTCGTCACAGGCTCAATCAAGTTCGATATACAAATTTCAGATGAGGTAAAAGCAAAAGGCAAAGCGTTAAGGGCTGAGCTTGGTGTAAACCGCCCAGTATGGATCGCCGCTAGTACTCACAAAGGTGAAGATGAGCAGATTCTAGAGGCACATAAAGAGGTACTTAACACCTATCCGGATGCTTTGCTAATGATAGTTCCACGTCACCCTGAGCGATTTGATGATGTGGTTCATTTATGTCAATCCTCAGGGTTTACAACCACGCGTAGAACAAACACAGACATTGAGTCTTATGAAAAGTCACAAGTTTATGTGGGTGATACCATGGGCGAGATGCTGGTTTTAATAGGCGCTGCAGATATCTGCTTTATGGGCGGCAGCTTAATTGGCGATAAGGTTGGTGGGCATAATGTGCTTGAGCCCGCAGCTTTGGGAGTGCCTGTGGTGACGGGGCCGAGTTATTTTAATTTTCCAGAGATAGTAAATCAGTTAAACTCTAAAAATGGTATCGTTATAACGAGTAGTGACAACCTAAGTCAAATTATAGGTTATTACTTTTCTAATTTTCAAGAACGAGATATTTTAGCAAAGAATGCACAACAAGTAGTAAGAGCTAACATGGGATCTATAGGAAAAACCATAAAAAAGATACAAAGCATATAGGAAATCAGCTATGAATTTATTTCTTGTAACATCACCATTTCAATATATTTGTGCCAATGAAGCTCGTGTGGAATACAAAACTGAGAATAATATTCTTGTCCTAGTAAATCAAGACTCAGAACCAGGAATAACTCAGCAAAGGAGAATAGTAAATAAGAGCCTTTGGGATCATGTTATTACGTTAGATAGAACGAATAGAACAACGAAAGTACCTAGCGTTATAAAAAAAATAAAAACGATAACTAGAAACAGTAAATTGGAAAATTTTTTTCACGGTGAATATAAATCATGGCGAACCAAACTAATACTTCGCAATTTAAAAATTGATAATGAAATCTATTTTGATGATGGCACACTAACCATCAACGAATATGAAGAAACCATTAGAACAAAAGATATATATTATCGACCAAGATTTCTTCAAGATCTTGTTGTGAGATTACTCGGTTGCAAACCAATTGGTAAGATTAGTCAAAGTAAAAATCTCGAGCTCTTCACCATATTCGACATCCCTAACCCGGAACATAAAATAACGAAAAATACATTATCGACCCTGAAAGAGAGATATAACTCGGAATCCTTGTATGACTCTAATGCACCTATAGGCTTTATTGGGCAGGGAGCAATTGGGCATAAAAGAAGAAAGACAATAGACTCTTATATAAATGAACTAAATTACTTTATAAAAAAACATAACAAGCCAATAGTATATTTTCCTCACCGAACAGAGTCAGAGGAGCTGAAAAGTCGAATTCTTCAAATGGAGAGTGTTACTTATCACGTTAGTGATTTTCCCTTAGAGGTGGAAATCCTTGAAAAGCAAATAAAACTTTCAGGTTTAGTCGGCATTTTATCTACAGCTCAATACACCGCATTAATGCTATACCCAGGGATGCCTATATACAACTTACACAATGAAAATGATGGGGCTTTCCAACTAACTGACATAGTAAGTAAACGTGAACAGAGAATATTCAATCTCTTCTCTCAAAGTAACATTGTTAACATTGATGTAAAAAAAAGTGGGGAGTAATCCCCACAATTTTTATCTTTTAATCATATCAAATGTTAGTGCAGTTCCTGCCGCTACTGATTTACTTGCTGCACTACCCAGTACACTGTCATAATACTTCGGTGCTAAACCAAACCCAGGGCGAATACTGCGTACATTGTCTGCTGTAAATACTTCTCCAGCTTTCACATCTTTTACTACATACAAAGAACGACGGAATTTAACATTGCCTTTCTCTGCTTCTGTTCTCTCATAGTTTACTTGGCCCAATGCCTGCCACGCCGTTTTAGTATCTTGGCAAAGTGCCTGTAACTCTGCGGGTTCAAGTGAGAAACTATCATCAGCACCACCACCATTACGATCCATCGTGACATGTTTTTCAATAAGAACAGCGCCAAGAGCAATAGACGTAACAGCAGTAGCATTGTCAATAGTATGGTCGGATAGACCAGACAGAACATCGAAGCGCTCTGCGATATCGGCTATTGTTTTCAGATTATACTGTTCAGCAGGGGCTGGATAACCACTTACACAATGAAGAACGACTAACTCCTGACAGCCGTTATCTTTAGCCGTTTTGATAGCGTCTGAAATTTCTTCTTCATTCGCCATCCCTGTTGAGATAATCATTGGTTTGCCAGTTTGAGCGACACGTTTAATTAACGGCAAATCTATTACTTCAAATGACGCAATTTTGTATGCCGGTGCATTCAACTCTTCCAAAAGGTCGACTGCGGTAAAGTCAAAAGGAGAGCTGAAAATGGTGATACCTAGCTCTCGAGCTTTTTCGAAAAGTGGCTTGTGCCAATCCCAAGGCATATGAGCGCCTTTATAAAGCTCGTATAAACTTTGTCCATCCCACAAACCACCGTGGATCTGAAACTCTTCAGAGTCACAGTCCATCGTAATGGTCTCATGTGTGTAGGTTTGAAGTTTGATCGCGTCTGCCCCGGCTTTCTTCGCCTCTTCCATAATTTGAAAGGCACGGTTGATATCACCATTATGATTAGCAGAAAGTTCAGCAATGATATAGGGTGGAAAATCTGGGCCGATCTTACGGCCGTCTATGGTTATAAATGGCTTCATTTTTGCCTCAATCAATAGGTTGTCGAATATAAGTTTCGTCATCGATTTGGTGGTAACCCGCTCTTTGGAACAATCGCTGAGAAGCCGTGTTGGCTTTTAAAACAGTGGCATGCAAAGTCATATCAGAGTGTATCGCATCAACGACGGTCAGTGCTTGAGATGCAATACCTCGCCCATAACTTCCAGGCTCAACAAAGATGGAGACAAGATAATGCCCGGCCTTTATTCTATCCAAACGTACGACGCCAAGTTTGCGGTGATCAGCGCGGTTTATCATCATATAGAAATAATCAGAAGCCTGGGCCAACTTGTTTGACATCCAGGCCTGGTGTTCCATCCAAGTTGGTGGTTCAGCGTTTAACGCATATTCTCTCGTGCGTGGATGGCACTGCCACTCATAAACCAGTTCGATATCCTCACACGATGCCAGCTCTAGAGACACATCCACCTTATTTAATCCAAGGAGTTGGTCGATGGCAAATGCCACTCGGCGAACACCGCGACCATCACATAAAGCGAGATTGGCTTGCTTTGTTTGACACCAATTTTCAATCAAAGCAGTATAAGCACTTACTAACTCCGTAGAGATGTCTTCAATCTCCACTTTAATTGCGGCTTTACGTTGAATGAGCTGCTGACTGATCAGTTTCTGGTTGTCAGCCAGAGGAATAATCAGATTTGGCAATCCCAAACATGCTCTCTCCCAACTTGTGGTACCAGGGGCACCAACCGCCACATCATGCTCCAACATTAAACTTGCCATATCAGAGACGAAGTCTAAATGCGCCACGTGAGGTTGGCTAGCACACCATCGTGTGACCTCTTTGTAATGAGGTGCACGTGGAGAGAGTAGAACGGTAAACTTCGCATGGACTTGTGGGACTAAAGTCTCTAATACTTTAAGCGTCGCATTCGGAGCATCGACACCTCCCATTGATACCAATACCTTTAGAGGTTCAGAGGATAAACTCCGTGACAGGGCTAATTCGCGTTTGCTCGCGAAAGCTGGCTGAAGCATGGCATATTCACTGCCAGCCAACACAACAGAGGCACTTCCACAATACTCTGTTTCGGTACGCCCCAAGGTTTGGTCAAGAAGAGCATCTACGTTGTGAACACGAGCGAGGTCATCAATTGCCAACAATCTGCAGCCCAACGCTTTCTTGACTCGGTTCTGCCATTGTTCACCTATTGCGTAGTGATCTGTCACGACTAAATCGACATCACCCACCACTTCAATAAAGTCGTTTGCATCCTGAGTGACTGTTTTTTGAAGCCAAGCGGTATAGTCCGCATCGTGCTGGGGAGTGATAGTCTGCTGCGGGCTTGCGAGCGTCATCACATTGAACCCGCGCTCTTTGATGTACGACCGCATATCTCCCTTTAAAGGCGTGCATGCGAAAGTCACGTCATACTTATTTCGCTTCAGTTGGTCCGCAAGAACCAAGCATCGCATGACATGTCCGCTTCCAATTAACAAGGAAGCATCGACTCGAAAAATAACGTTCATAGCATTTTCACTTTATTCTTTTTCAAGTTTTAAAGCAGAATAAAGTGCCTCTGCCAACTCCCAATCTTCTTGAGTATCAATATCTTGGACACGACACCTAGGCAGCAACACGGCTTTAGAGTGAGGAGAGAAAATGGAAAGCTTGTTTAAGAATGCGTGTGTCCGTCCCCAGTAAAACTGACCAGCATCATGGTAAGCCTCCTCCAGATCCTGAGATCTCACCTGCTCGTTTTCAGGGGCAAACATTGACACCGAACGGTGTTGGTCGAGCTTAATCGCTCGCTGGATTGGGAATGGAAATGAGGTCGCACTGAATGCAAATTTCACCCCAGCATCCTTAAGTAACTCGCCACCTCTCTGAAGATCTTCAGGCAAAACAAACGGAGCCGTTGCATACAAGCAACAAACCGCTTCTAAATCCCAACCTTCATTCTGGCACCAACGAATAGCATGTTCCATTACATCCATAGTTGTCGCATAATCATCAGAAATTTCGGTTGGTCTAAGGAATGGGACTAATGCTCCGTGATTCCGAGAAACCTCCGCAATTTCAACATCATCGGTCGATACAATCACTTTATCGAAACAGCCTGATAGCAGTGCAGCTTCAATAGAATAAGCAATCATAGGCTTGCCGTGGAATGCTTTTATGTTTTTACGCGGAATTCGTTTACTACCACCACGCGCCGGAATTATCGCAACTTTCACAAATTAGCTCCTAACATTGATTCCTTTAGCTTTAAGATAAGCTTTAGCCTCATTAGGTGTCTGCTCAGTAAAGTGGTACATTGCCGCCGAAGCAAGAGCATCTACCCCTGACTTCTCAAACGCGTTTCTCATATCTTCATAGTCTTTTGCTCCACCAGCACCAATAACTGGAATATCGACTATTTTAACCGCATCAGCAAAAAGCTTATAATCGTAACCGCTTAGCGTCCCGTCTAAATCAATGTTAGTGACGAGTAATTCTCCTGCACCATGATTTTGTGCCAACATGGCCGCTTTTGATAAAGAAATTCCCGCACGTTTTTTACCAGAGTGAGTAAACACCTGATACTCGCCATCTATTAACTTCACATCTAACGAGACTATGATGCATTGGCTACCAAAAACTTGAGAGGCTTCTTGAATCAAAGAGGGGGATTCAATAGCAGCTGTATTTAAAACGACTTTATCTGCACCGGCCAAAAGTACTTTTCGGATCTGCTCAACTGACTTT
The DNA here is from genome assembly GCF_024347575.1 of Vibrio pelagius. Taxonomy (NCBI): domain Bacteria; kingdom Pseudomonadati; phylum Pseudomonadota; class Gammaproteobacteria; order Vibrionales; family Vibrionaceae; genus Vibrio; species Vibrio pelagius. The sequence goes on along the minus strand of NZ_AP025503.1, from coordinate 177,706 downwards.
ATTCCGCCACCAACCGAAAAGGGCATAAAGCATTCATCTGCAATGTCATGAATCAGCTGATAGTCTGGCTCCCGCCCTTCTTCGGTAGCCTTGATATCAAAAAAAACCAACTCATCGACATTACGCATATTGTAGATTTTCACTGTCTGAATAACAGAGCCAGTTCGACGCCAAGAGTTAAAAGACTCTCCCTTTACTAGGCCAAAATCAGAGTAAAGCATTGTGGGTATAATACGACGCTTAAGCATGTTTAGAGCTCCAGGAAGTTTTTCAATAATCTAAGCCCAGCTTGCTGGCTCTTTTCAGGGTGAAATTGAGTTCCAAACACGTTATCTCTTGCAACAACACAATTGAAATCATCTCCGTGAGAGGATGTTGCGACTACGTTGTCAGAGCTTACTTTGCTATAGTGGTAACTATGTACAAAATAGAAATCGGTACCAGAAGGAATTCCATCAAAGAGTACCGAATTGCTATTATGCTTCACGCTGTTCCAACCCACATGAGGAATACGGATATCTTTACTTTGCGACTCCATACGTATTACCTCACCTGGAATCAAATCAAGTCCTTTTGATTCACCATGTTCCCGACCAAGTGTTGACAAGATTTGCATCCCCAGACAAATCCCAAGAATTGGGATGTCATCTTCGATAGCTGAGTCAATAATTGCCTGCTCTAGACCTCGACTCCGAATTTCTTGCATAGCTTTAGCATAGGACCCAACTCCCGGAAGTAAGATCTTATCCGCTTCCATTATGTCATCAGCATGTGTAGCAATCACGGGCTCGAAACCACAGACAGAAATAGCTCGAGCCACGGATCCAATATTTCCCATGCCATAATCAACAATTGCAATCGTCATGTTTGGCCTAGTTATCGTAATTTAGCTTAATTAGGTTACCTTTTGCGTCTCTGACCAAGTTTCCTTTACGGTCAGTTTTGAACAATTTTTTATTGGTAAACCGGTCACAAATCTCATCAAACTCTTCTTTAGACAGTTCTATCTCTTCCAAGACACTTTCTAATGGTCGTTGCAAATAAACCGAAGGATATGCACCATCGTTTTCTTTCAAAAACTCAACGATGTCTTTGCGATCAAGTCGACCACGGCGGATATGGTTGTTCGCCTGGTCTGTCGCACGGCCAAAGCCATATTTGATGTACTTGAAGTAATCATGAATACGGTGGTAGTAGTTATCTAAGTTCTCATAGTTAACCAAACTACCTTCTGTTGGTGTTGGGTAGCTCTCAAAGCCATACGCTTGTGCCAACAATGTGTTGTTGTAACCATCCCACGGGAAGTAATAGCCTAGGAAAATACCTGTAACGCCAACTCTTTTTAAATCCTCATCTGATGGGTAGAAATATGGGATCAGGTCTTTGCGTGTAATACCATCTTGGCCAATAAGGTCTGTGATGCGCATACCTAACATACCGCCAAACTCTTCCAACCAACGACGATCTAAAACATTATTTTCAGCCGCCGCCGCCGGACCACCATATTCATGCTGAGAGTTTTCACCCCATACAATCAAAGGAATATTTTTCTCTACTGCAACCTGAATTGGAATAGTGAAAATAGTTACGTGCTCAGCCCATTGAATATCACCCACTTCGCGCAACGCAAGACGAGATAGCTTTCTTCTGACCTTAGGGTTTGGTGTAACATTTACATGGTCTACGCCCAAACGCTTAAGATTTTCTAGGTTTCTTCGACCTAATTCTGAGAGAGAATCAGTTTCAGCTGTAACACACAGTGGATTCAAGCCAGCTTGTAGGACTTTAATTACTTGAAAAGTACTATCTTTACCGCCGCTTACAGGGATAATACAATCGTAGTTCGAACCATCGATAGATTTATAACGTTCGGTTATATCAGAAAATTCTTTTTGACGCGCAGCCCAATCGATTTCTGTTCTATTTTCGAAGTTGATACAAGCACTACATTTCCCAGCCTCGTCAAACCATAAATCAGGTTTAGTTTCAGGGTACATACAGGTGTTACAGTATTTAATCTTCTTCATCATTCAAGTCTTAGTTATTTGTCTAATATTTTCTTTAGCGTTGAAACAACTGTGTTTTGTTGCTCTTCAGTCATGCCGTGAAACATTGGCAACGAGATAGCTTCTCGGTAGTAACGCTCAGATTCTGGAAAATCCCCATCCGCAAAACCCATATCTTGGTAGTAAGGTTGCGTGTGAACTGGGATATAGTGAAGATTTACACCAATCCCATTATCTCTCAGGGCATCAAACACCTGTTTATGGGTTAACTCAATTTCATTCAAGCGCAAACGAATCACAAACAGATGTAAACCAGAATATGTATCTGGAAGCTGATATGGTAAAACCAACGGCAACTCAGAGAGTTTTGTATAATAGCCTTGTGCTAATTCATGACGCGCAGATACAAACTCATCCAGGCGAGTCATTTGACTAACACCGAGAGCAGCTTGTAATTCTGTCATACGATAGTTAAAACCAAGATCAACTTGTTGATAATACCAACCGCCGTGAGGGTTACCACGCATAAGTTCTGGTTCACGAGTAATACCATGGCTGCGCAAGAGTGTCATTCTATCGGCAAGCTCTTTATCATTCGTAAGAGCAGCCCCACCCTCTGCTGTGGTTACAATTTTAACTGGGTGAAAACTAAATACAGTTATATCCGAATATGCACAGCTTCCTATTGGTTGGCCTTGGTATCGACCACCAATAGCATGCGACGCATCTTCGATAACCTTAAAACCATATTCTTTCGCTAGTTTTCCTATTGCCGCCATATCGCATGGTTGACCGCATAAATGTACCGGTACAACAACCTTAGGTAGCTTGTTCTCAGCTTTTGCCTTAATCAACTTCTCTTCAAGACGCTTCGGGCACATATTGTATGTATCTGAATCAATGTCAACGAAGTCAACTTGAGCTCCACAATATAAACCGCAGTTAGCTGACGCAACAAAAGTAATTGGAGATGTCCACAGCCAATCACCAGGGCCAAGACCTAAAGCGAGACAAGCAATATGTAGAGCTGAAGTCGCACTGTTAACCGCCAGAGCAAACTGAGATCCGGTTTGATCAGTGATAGCTTTTTCAAATGCAGGAACCTGAGGCCCCTGCGTTAAAAAATCAGATTTCAAAACATCCAACACGCTATCGATGTCTTGTTGATTTATATCTTGCTTACCGTAAGGAATCACGAGCTTTCTCACACTGTAAAGTTAGGATCAACATGCTCTTTAATTAACTCACGTAGACCTTCAATAGTTTCCCACTCTGTGTTTGTGCCAGAGTTGTATTTAAAACCAAAAGGCACTTTCTCTGCCTTGTGATGATCCATATATTCTTGCTCTGAGTAGGTGAAAGATACAGAGGGTAAGATTGCATAATAACGACCCAAGTCAATAGTATTCAAAGAGTCAGTATCTGTAATCATTTCCTCATGTAGTTTTTCGCCAGGACGAATGCCAACAACTTTGGTTGGAATGCCAGGAGCAACCGCTTCAGCTATATCTAGGATTCTGTAAGATGGAATCTTAGGGATAAAAATTTCACCGCCCAAGTGGTTTTCTAGTGCGTACATCACCATATTCACGCCATCTTGTAGAGAAATATTGAAACGAGTCATCTCTTCGTGGGTGATAGGCAGAATTCCATCTTCTTTCTTTTTCAAAAAGAACGGAATAACCGAGCCACGAGAGCCCATAACATTGCCATAACGAACAACACTGAAACGAATGTCTTTTGAGCCCTTGATGTTATTCGCAGCAGCAAACAGTTTATCCGATGCAAGCTTAGTGGCGCCGTATAGGTTAATCGGTGCGCAAGCTTTATCTGTCGACAATGCGACCACATCCTTAACGCCACATGCTAGTGCTGCATTAATGACATTTTCAGCGCCATCCACATTAGTACGAATACACTCTGTCGGGTTGTATTCTGCTGTATCGACTTGCTTTATCGCTGCTGCATGAATAATCACATCAACACCTTCGCACGCCTGAATCATACGATTACGGTCTCTAACATCACCGATAAAGAATCGCAACTGAGGGTAGTCGTTTTGAGGGTATTGCTGTTTGATCTCAAACTGCTTCAATTCATCGCGCGAAAAAATGATAATTTTCTTTACATCAGAGTAGCGCTCTAAAATCGTTTTGATGAATTGTTTACCAAATGAACCAGTGCCACCAGTAATTAAGACCGTTTTGTTGTTTAACATGTTTTCTCCAGTTTGCTTCGGTGTCACAATCTACACTGTTGCTTTCGAGTTAATCTTTTGAAAGATCTGCTAGGATTGTATCAACGTACTGCTTAGCCATTACAGAGTTATCAAACATTACAGAGTACTCATCTCCTTTAAATTTCTGACGAAAGTACTCTTCGCTCGATGGGTTAACACAACCAGGAATGGCCTTATTATCTATCCAACAGATCATAGATTCCAGGACTTTTTTCCTAGTGTATGTAGGCATTGCCATTAAGCTATCAAATGAGCTCAGCTCATCAAAGCTATGTACGTTCGGTGTCCCCGAAAACCATGTATCCCCCATAAGAATAGCCTTTCTCTCAAAACATGCCGCTTCGATACACGCAGTACCAGTTTGGCTAACTGTTAATAACGCGTTTCGAACTAGAGTTTCAGACTTAACTTCAGGATCCACTAAGTGGACATTCGGTAAAGACGCCAGCACATCATACAAATATGGACTTTTACCTCTATAACCCGGCAACATTCGTGTAAATTGAGAATAGTGTTCCTTAACATAAATAGGAATGTGAGAAGGGATAAATTTTCTCAAAGCCATCAAAGAATCATATGGCTGATAAAATAACCCCCCATCAGGATTAGATGTTCTTTCCGGCTCATAGTGTAGAGGGTAATATACATATTCAACATCAAGCTGAACGTTTGAAACATGACTCAAATAAGAATCTTCTAATTGAGTATGTAATCGATTCGCTGTTATTTGAGAGAAAATACTTTTTTTATTACTTCCTTTAAAAAAGTTAGTGTTTATTACATAAGAATTCTCGTTCTTCTTAGCTCTTGAATACTTGATACCTTTGCCTATAAGCTCTACATACTTCAGAAAGCCCAGCTTGTTTTTTTTGATATCATATTTCTTTTGAAGAACCATATAAAGAGGCTCTTCTGGTACATTTCCAAAAGATTCAACGTATTCTTCAAATATTGGCTTATAAATGTCAACTGTATCCGAGCTTGCTCTGCAAACATCAGCAGTTTCACCATAAAAGTCTTTGCATACATGTAACACCGGAGCAACACCCGATTCCATCATATGATATCTGGGTATATCTAACATTTCACAGATACCATACAATATCATCCCAACCGTAGAGTGAGGAGCTTCCGATGCAATAAATACATTTATTTCTTCACAAACGATCATATCATAATAATAGTTAAACAACTCATAAAACACAGCTTCCCTTTCCAACCTGCCGTATTTTCTCTCGTCGTCTTGCCTATCCATTATTTTGTATACTTTGTCTTTTAACAAACAAAACTTAGGGTTAAGGATAATCTCTTTACCTGGTGTGTGTTGTACTACTCTTTCATTCAAAACAACTTTATTGGCTTTAAAAAAACTTTCAACATTGCAGCTAGGAAATAATAACTTGGCACTTTCGTCAAGCTTTGTATCTCCGAACCAAATCCTTATATCAACATTGTTGTTTTTTAAATATTTCGCAACATCAATCCAGACACTTCGACCTGCTGGTACATATATGGCTTTCATTTTTATCTCTCAAAATCAACCAGAATTATAACTTTTAATCATAAACCGAATAAAAACATGATTCAAAAACAATTTATCTTATTATTCTCTTTAATATATTTAATTGTGAGCTTAGATATGTAAACTCATCGATATTGCTTACACATTCAGAGGGAGCTCTGCAATAGTCTATCAAATTGCTATGATATCACCAAAATGAGTTCAGATAATTGCGCCCCCCCACTTTAACTTCGCTCAAGGCTCAATATAAAACAGGGGGACATTAATAGAGGCTTTTATTACTACAGAGATTTATTTACTAAATCTGCTGATTTGATTCAAAGCCCCTTGTATATGAGTCACATTAGGTTGATCATCTTTCACTGGGCGATTAGTTTTATCCATCAGTTGGTACTGGCCACCAGACCCAACCTCTAAGATGTTATTGTCAGATATAATCGCATAACCACTATATTTAGAAGAAATAACCCATTCTCTAATAACCTCTTCACCCAGTAGGTCTTCCCCCACTGAGTAATCTTTAATGTCATTGGTTACGCCGAGGTAATGTTTCATGACTGTTGGCACAACATCTTGGTGGCTCGTCAGGCTTTTTGAAGACCACTTGGTGTCTAGTTTATCAATGCCCGGGCCAAATATCGCAAAAGGTACTTTCACTTGGGCATCAGTAAAGTTGCTGTTGTGCCCCCAGAAATTCAACTTGTTGTCGTTCATTTCTTGGCCGTGGTCACCTGTAATAATGACAACCGTGTTCTCAAGGTCACCTGTTTCTTTGAGCTTATTCAACACTTGTGATGCCACGGTATCAACGTAGCGCACACTCGTCTTATAGCGATTAAAGAATGGTTGTGGGTCGGTTTCATTATTCAACTTCAAGTAGTTAACCACTTCGAGCATTGGCTCATAACGAGGTTCGAAGCCTTTAGGGAAGTCATAACCATGCGGTGCATCGTAGAACAGGAATGAAAATGCCGGTTTCGACTGGTCACGCTTCTGGTACCAATCTAACCAATCTTTTGTCAGATCAGCATCCAGTTCTGAAGGTCGGTTACCTTTCGAGCCAATACGCAGATTGTCCACATTAGTGAATACTGTTTGGTTAAATTCCGGTTTTCTTAATTGTGCAGCGGTAAATATACCTAAATCGTAATCGAGCTCTTGTAGACGGTCGATGAGAACAGGGCTCTGTTGATTCGCTAAAAAGCCATGCCAGTAAGTACCTGGAATACCGTAAAACAGACCAAAAATACCGGTACGAGTCGCATTACCTGTCGCCATATGGTTCTCAAAGATTAGACCTTCTTGAGCGTATTCCCACATGACTGGCGTATTGTCAGCATTGAATGTGTCGTATCTCCAAGAGTCAACAACAAGGAACATAATGTTGACCGGCTTTTCAACACTCTCGACTTTCAAAGGAGACAGTGGGTAGTTCAGGTCGCTCTTGCGATTTAGTGTCAATGACTTTTGGCGAGCAATCGCTTCTTCATCAATCCAGCCATATTTTTTCATCATGCTGTTTGACGTCGCAGGATAGAACAGGGGTAAGTAACGCTTCACCATAGTCACAGGTTGATACGCGTGCGCAGCAGCCCAAATGTGGATGCCATGAGTCGCCAATAACGTTAGGAAAGTAATGAAAGCAAACTTACGACCGAGTTTGTACGAGCGTACTGGCGCATCATTTTCCAACCAGCGGATCAAAGTCCACTGAAGACCAAGTAGCAACGCAATCCCACCAATCACCATCACCCACGTAATCAGTGGGAAACTGACGATTTGCCCCGAGAGTACCAGCTCAAGGACAACAGCATTAATGTGGAAACGGTACTGTGCAAAAACAATCGTATCGATGAACAGAGTTGCGACACCAATGGAAGCGATGACGGCTTGCAATAGGTTTCTTGGCGTTTTGGGTAGAAACAGACTAGGTAGAGCAACAAGACCGATTAACGCCGCAATCAGCGTCATCTGCCCAAAAACAGACACAATAATAAAAACGACCGCTAATGGCTCTGAAGGAAACTCAGGCAAAAATGAGAAATAACGACACGCGATCAACATGGCAACGAGTGCATTCACCAGAATAAACCATCCGTGCGCGTGTAGCCTCTGTTTCAAAGACATATTTACTATCCTAACTAATTGTATAAGCGATTATTTCGCAGAGTAATCATTGTATCCAGCAAGCAGAGTCTCGAACTCCTCTTCTTGCCAATGTATTTGACGTTTATTGAGCTCTTTGAAGAAAGAGCGCTTCAGGCGGTCGAGGTTAGATTGCTTCCACGCACTCCCTTTACCGTAACCACACTTATCGAAATCGATAATCCAAACGCGTTCATGCTGATCGATGAGAATGTTATGAATATTTAAATCGGTATGGTTAACACCCAAACGGTGCATTTTCGCTATTTGTTGTCCAATTTGTCGATAAAGGTCTGCCGATACTGAGCGGGTTGTCAGGATATCAACAAGATCGGTAGCACCAGCGATCTTCTCACTCAACAAATCCGCTCGATAGGTGAACCCAGTTTTTACCGCTCTCGCAGCGATAGGTTTCGGGACATTGACACCGGCTTCAATCAGTTCGCTAAGCAGTTGCATTTCCAAGTAGCAGCGAGTCTTGTCCCAACCACCAAACCAATAGCTATCTTCAATCAACTTGCCAAACAGACCACCACGACGATAGTGTCGCAGTGCTGCAGGTAATTTCCCGGTATCAACAAACCAAGTTGTGCCTCGACCTGTTGCACTGCCAATCACACTTTCTTGGCCTTGCCAGTATTCGATATCAAACACTAACTCAGGAGGATGCTCCAACAGTTGCTCGTCGAACCATATGACAGAGTTGCGTGAGTGGATCTTTTTGATCATGAGTTAGATTACCAATAATGATTGATCAGAATAAAAGCCCAAGTAAAACCAGCAAATAGCAGAGCAACCAATACCGCTGCCGAACCTATGTCTTTGGCTCTACCACTCAGCTCATGGCGCTCAACTCCGACTCGATCGACAACCGCTTCAATAGCAGAGTTCACCAACTCAACAATTAACACCAGCACCACAGAGCCCAACATCAGAACCGTTTCTACAGGGCTAACATCCAACCAAATTAACGCGATGATCGCGACAGACAGTAAAACCAGCTCTTGTCGAATAGCAGCTTCATATTTGAATGCGGCTTTTAAGCCCTGAATTGAATATCCTGTCGCTTTGATAATCCGCTTCAGACCAGTATTTCCTGGCTTTCCTTGGTTTTCTATTGTCATAGGTGAGAGTTCTGCTATTTGATTGGTGTAAAATGAGCACTATTTTACATTTATCGGCACTCTCTGCATAATCTTAGGCAATTAAATTTGCGAGCGATTTTTATGCCCCTTTTTACTCAAGCACCTGAATCTGTTTGTTTTTTGCGTTTGTCTGCCATCGGTGACGTTTGCCACGCAGTCGCAGCAGTACAAGCCCTGCAAAAACAATGGCCTACAACCAAGGTCACTTGGATCATTGGTAAAGTTGAAGCCCAACTACTACAAGGGCTAGAAGGGGTAGAGCTTATCGTCTTTGATAAAAAAGCCGGCCTTGCTGGTATGAAAGCGATATGGAAACAACTATCTGACCGCAAGTTCGATGCATTGGTTCATATGCAGCTTGCTTTAAGAGCGAGTTTGCTCACTTTAGGCATCAAGGCCGATTATAAAGTCGGTTTTAATTTCAAACGAGCGAAAGAGGCTCAATGGCTTTTTACCAATAAAAAAATCGAGGATGTTCAATCTCAACATGTCCTCGACAGCTTCTACTCTTTTGTCGAATATTTAGGTGTGCCTCGCTCTGTACCCGAGTGGCACTTACCTATTGGTGCTGAAGATACTCAGTTTGCTAAAAACGCATTAGGGCAAAAAAACACGGTGGTGATTAGCCCAGCGGCAAGTAAAGATGAACGGAACTGGTTGCCTGAGCGCTACGCTGAATTTGCGGACTATGCGGTATCCCAAGGTTATCAAGTGGCGATTTGCGGCTCTCCAGCGGAGCGAGAAATGACCCTAGCGAAGGTGATCACGGATAAGATGGCTCACCCCGCCTTAAACTTGGTTGGAAAAACCTCTTTAAAACAACTGACAGCGCTCCTCAAAGAAGCTGCGGTTGTTGTAGCACCAGATTCTGGCCCAGCACATATAGCGACAACTCAGGGAACCCCTGTTATCGGCTTATACGGTCACAGTAACCCTCTAAGAACCGGTCCTTACAACGACCTAGCTTCTGTTATAAGTGTTTATGAAAAGCACGCTGAACTGCAACATAAAAAGCCTATATCTGAGTTACCTTGGAGTACTCGAGTTAAAGGCGACCATGTTATGGCTGATATTTCCGTAGCATCTGTTGTGCAATCTTTCGAAAAAATTACACAAGGTAAATAACATCATGCCAAGCTCAGCAAAACCAACTTTAGCCGTTGCTTTGATTGTTAAAAATGAAGCAAAAAATCTTGAGGCTTGTCTAAACACGGTGGCCGATTGGGTTGATGAAATTGTCATTCTCGACTCCGGCAGCACCGATGAAACTGAACAAGTTGCTCGTAAGTACACTGAAAAGTTCCATGTTAATCAGGATTGGCCTGGTTTCGGCCCGCAACGACGTATTGCTCAAGAGTATGTTGAGTCCGATTTTGTGCTTTGGCTAGATGCAGATGAACGTGTTACCGATGAGCTACAGGTAAGCATTAAACAAGCCGTTGAAAAAAATGAACCGAACACGCTCTACAGCATTTGTCGTCTGAGCTGGGTGTTTGGTCGTTATATACGTCATTGTGGTTGGTATCCAGACCGTGTTGTGCGCTTATACCCTACGCAACTAACTCAGTACGATACTGCGCAGGTTCATGAAAAAGTGTTGGTTGATAAATCTATGGTCGTCAAAGACCTTGCCGGTGACGCGATTCACTTCACTTACAACGACCTTGAACATTACCTCAAAAAATCCAACTCTTATGCTCTGGCTTGGAGTGCAGACAGAGCCAAACAAGGTAAAAAAGGCAGCTTTTCAAGTATTCTTACTCACTCTTTAGCCTGTTTTGTAAAAATGTATATTCTTAAAGCAGGCTTCCTAGACGGAAAACAGGGCTTGTTATTATCGATGCTCTCAACACACTACACCATCGTGAAGTATTCAGATCTCTGGATCAGAACATCGACCAAAAAACATGACATGCGTGATGCCCAAAAATAAGATGCCAAATAAACGAGAATCTACTATGAATATTTGCCATGTGAATCTTGCTACTGGGTTTAGTGGGGGAGAGCGACAAACGTTAGTGTTGATAAAAGAGCAAATTAAGCTCGGCTACACCCTGACCGTCGTTGCTAATCCTAAAAGCCCTTTTTTTCATGAAGTTGAAAAACTTAACTGTCGTGTATTCGCTGCGAAACATTTCTTACTCGGTCACAGCTCAAAAATCACCAGAGATTGTGCTGTGATGCATGTTCATGAAGGTCGAGCTATCTACTGGGCTTACATCCAAAAGTTGCTTTTCAAAACGCCTTACATCATCACGCGTCGCATTGATAACCCTCTGAAAAATAAATCTCTATCGCTAAGAGCTTATGACTCAGCGTCTGCCATCACTGGCGTCAGCAACAAAGTAGTAGAAGTGGTCAAGCAAAGACACCCTGATGCCCACGCCGTCTTCATACCTGACTCTCCAGCAAGGTACACATCAGACCCTATAGAAGTTCAAAAGATACGTGAGAAGTTTGAAGGCAAGTTTCTCGTCATCAAAGCCGCCAAAATGTATCAACATAAAGGCTTCGACGTCGCGATTGAAGCGGCAGCGCTGCTCAGTAAGGTGAATAAGGATATTGAGTTCGCTCTGCTTGGCGATGGTCCTGAGTTCGACACGCTTAAACAACTCGCTGCGGACACACCCAATGTTCATTTCATGGGCAACCAAACAGAGATAGGAAACTGGTTTGAGGCTGCAGACTTACTCATACATACCTCTTATACCGAAGGAATGGGCTCTGTAATTTTGGAGGCGATGGCAGCAGGACTACCCGTCGTGGGCTCAAAAGCAGGGGGCATTCCTGATGTTATTACGCACGATGAATCTGGGTTGTTGTTTGAAATTGCAGATGCCAAGGAACTGAACACACACATTCAATCTCTCTACAACTCGAAAGAACTGCGAGACAGACTCATCGACGGTGCAACACAACACCTGAATAAATTTGAGATCGAAACCACGGCTCAAACTTATCAATCACTCTACCAACAGTTTGAGAAATAGTTATGAACAAGAAAGTTCTTTACCCTGGTACGTTTGATCCACTCACTAATGGACACCTTGATCTCATAGAGCGAGCAGCAGAAATGTTCGATGAGGTGATCATTGCCGTCGCCGCCAGTCCAAGTAAGAACACCATGTTCACACTGGAGGAGCGTGTAGAATTTTGTATCGAAGTCACTAAGCACCTTGATAACGTGACAGCACAAGGGTTCAGTGGGCTTATGGTCGATTTCGCGAAAGAAGTTGAAGCCAATGTCTTAATCAGAGGCCTACGCACAACGGTCGACTTTGAGTACGAATTTGGACTCACCAACATGTACCGCAGACTCATGCCAGGCTTAGAGAGCGTATTCCTAACGCCTGCAGAAGAGTACGCCTTTATCTCTTCGACTATCGTCAGAGAAGTCGCCATTCATGGTGGTGATGTCACTCAATTCGTTCCTAGTGTGATTGCAGAGGCGCTTCACAGCAAAACTCACATTTAGCAAACAGCCCTCTTATTGAGGGCTGTTTTGTATTTTCTGCTAGGGCTGTGCTGTCACTTGATAGCGTAAATAGTAGTTCTGCAGTTTGCGATACTCCTGAGCCCAATCTTGGTCTGGGTTTTCGACACTGCTGTTCAAGTTAAATACACTATTTTGATCGCGCCAAGGAAACAGTTTTTCTGCATTGCCGTTGGCAAACGCTCCATGATGGGTAATCGTACGAGCACTATTGTAACCAATATTACTCACACCATCTTGAGACAGCATGTTTTCACCGCCTAGAGAAATATACGCTTGGTCAGACAAACTGAAGTGATACAGCGTTGGATAGACATCTCGATGGGATCCAATTCTATGTTGGTCATACTCATAGTCTGTATGCTCTAAAATTGCATCTGGAACATACATATAAAAAGGCGCACCATACGTTAGGCCGAACTCTTCCTTGGTATCCGTCGCCAAATAACGAACACGATGATCACCTGATGCCGCTATCAAGGTTTGGTTACCTAACGGCGATGCTTTCACACCCGTAATAAATTGTCCCAAAGCGTCATTCGCATATTGGTAGACCTGAAGAAGGTTTGTCGCTTCCTCTGCCATTGGGCCGAGTAACTGTTTTAGTCGCTCGCTCTCTCGTACTGGCTTGGCTTGATAGTCTGACGGCGCTCTAAACGGGGAGTGGTTGGTCACCGTCATGATGTATATCATCTGCGGCTTGTCCGCTTCCTCAAGCAATTTACGGGCAAACTTAAAGGTAAATTCGTCTGGGACTCCCCAAGTATCCGCTTCCTCTTTAGCTTCTGGGAAGGCTTTAATGATGCTGTTTTCGTCGTAAACCACATCAAAACCTTGGCGGGGTAAATAGTTGGCGAGGTTACGCCACATACTGTTACCACCATAGATAAACACCACATCATAGCCTGCCTGTTTATATGGCAAGACAGCAGAGCTTGGCAGCTCAACGCGTTGTGCATTTGAGTGGCTGATGGTCGGTATATCGCTGTGGAACAACATCATAACAATGCTATCTATCGTTGCAGATGTACTCGCCATGAAGCGCTTAAAGACAAAATCTTCATCAAAATGTGTGCGTAAAGAGCCCAGCAGGTCATTGTTTTCTGGATCATCTTCGACAAGCACATTGTTTCCAAGCCCTTCCATCAATGCCATCACAACGTGAGGTTGGTGAGTTTCTAGGTACTCATTTTTAGGCGTCGTATACACTGGATTAGGTTGCCCTAACACTTGAAGCATTTGCTGCTCTAGAGCTTGCTTGGAAATAGGCTCAAATTTGGATTGTTTTTTATAGTCACTCTTAGCCCAATCGAGCGCCATAAAGGCATTAGGGGTAATATTATTAAGCGGAGCATATTGAGATACATTGGCATGATAACGCTTCAAAGGTAACGTACCGACAGACCCTCGAGCAATCACCACCGTCACAGCAATCATAGCGACAACAGACACAGTAACGTGCCACCAACGACGAGCCTCCCAGTGTTTATTCTCTATACGAGCCAATAACTTACTTGAACCCACATAGCCAAGTAGTCCAATGAAAATAGCCGTCAAAAACGATCGTAGGATTGGATAATCTGCCCAAGCATTTTCTAGTACCGCTTCAGTATCGTCATCGATTAATCCAAAAACAAAAACATCAATATAGCTACCGTAAGTGACGTAGTAGTAGTAGTTAGCAATAGACATTCCCGACAACAAGAAAAATATCAAGGCACTGTAGCTAGGGATAATTCGAGCGAACTTTCTGTAAATGGAAGAGAAGCTAGCAACAATCAGCCCCACCAGCAACAAAGGGGCAAACCCAATTGCGACCACTTTTGCGTCAAAACGGAGCCCAACCCAGAAAGCACGCCAGACATCCGTCTCGATACCGATTAATTCTGAAGGGTCCACAACCTGAAAGTAGAACAAAGCACGAGAAAGAGACAGGAGGGCAATACCCGCAATAAAAAGCACGATAAGTGTGCGAGTCAACTTACGATAATTTTGGTCAAAATCCATGTTTTACGCTTCTGGAAGAGGTGGTTAAATCAAGCGCAGCATGATATCACAGCTCAATACCATGCTCGGTTTATATTCAGGAAATGCGTTTTCTAAAGTTCCTAGCTTTGGCAAGAATCACAGAAAAACGTATTTCTCTGTCCAATTTTCTGCTCTTGCAGTGCTTCCCCACAACTTGGGCAAGGCTCGCCCGCTTTACCATAGACCTGCAGCTCTTGCGCAAAGTAACCGGGTTTACCGTCCGCTTGAGCAAAGTCTTTGAGTGTGGTTCCGCCTTGCTTAATTGCGGTGGCAAGAACTTGTTTGATCTCGTGAGTCAGAAGATCCCACTCTGTTGCGGTGATCTTATTGGCGGGTCGCAGCGGGTGAATTTTGGAAGAGAACAGCGCTTCATTGGCATAGATGTTACCAACACCCACCACGACTTTGTTGTCCATAATGAACTGCTTAACTGGGACGCGACGCTTCTTCGCAAGCTCAGCAATGTAAAGAGCGTTGAACGCCTCCGTCAGCGGCTCTGGGCCCGCTCCTAGCAATACCGGGTGTGTTTCATCAGCAGGACTCCATAACCATGCACCAAATCGACGGGGATCGTTGTATCTCAAAATCTTTCCGTTGGTTAATTTGAGATCGACATGGTCATGTTTGCCTGGTGCGAATTCCGCATCAAGCACTCTTAGTGAGCCAGACATCCCCAAATGCACAATCGCATTCCCTGCCTGAGTTTGAATGACCAAATACTTCGCGCGTCGAGTTATCTGTTCAATCACCTTACCTTCCAACAGCTTAAGTTCCTGAGGAATATCCCATCTCAACTTTGGTGTACGAAAAGTAATGGATTGAATCGTTTGACCAACCAAATGCGGGCTTATCCCCATACGGCTTACTTCAACTTCAGGTAACTCTGGCATATCACGCTCTTATTAATCACAAAGGTTTAACACGATGTTCTCGCGTAAGCCCATAAATTACAACTCAAACGTTAACCCTAAAGAGAGCCACATCAGTTCTTCCCCAACTTTTGCTTCAGCAAAATACTTGTCGTTGTTGTAACCGGCTAAAACCGATGCATCGTCTTCGACTAATGCCGTGGTGGTCGTATCCGCTGCAAGCTCAAACCCAAAGTAAAATGGGTAGTCCTCACTGGCTAAGTTGTATTGGTAGCGCGCAATCGCAAATGTTCCCCATTCACCATTAGTGATGGCATTCTGATGACTCGGATCTAAAACTCTATCGTCGACCTCATACTGTTCTTTCGCATATAGACCTTTGTATTCAGCCGAGATCCAATGTTGATCATTGACTCGGTATCGTACGCCGCCCGCGTAGGTTTTTGAGTCACGAAAATCTGAATTCCCCATCGCGTACTTAACAAAGATATCCCAAGTTTCCAGCTCATAGATAAAGCGAACACCTAAGCCCCCTTCAACACTGTTTTTGGTGTGATAGAAACCCGGCTCACCAACATAAGTGCCGTCTAAAAGGTTGGTACTGACTTCAAAGGTATGCGAATGCACATAGAGTGGTAATAAGCTCAATAAAACAACGAGTCGTCTTTTCATATTGCTCTCCCTAAAAACCAACTCTAGAGATTGAGTTGTCTTTCAAGTGTAGGAAGCAATTTGCATTAGCAACAAAGCAAAAAGAAAGAAGTATTAGACTTCGAGTTGTTATGGCATCAAGTACTCAGGTTCAACCGACACGGCTAGCCACTTACCCTGCCAGTTCTGTAACAGCCAAAAATCAGGCAATCGGTAGTAAGTAATACGCTGAGGCTCTTCTTGGTTGAGATACCACACCTCAATGGTTTGTGGTGAACTCAGAGACGCGCTAAGAGATTGATATGTCTCGTCTTCGACTTCTGTGCCAACAAGCTGTTGCCAACGCTGTGAGAGGGTTTGAGCACTTGGTTGTGTCAGTTCTACAGGTCGGCCTTGTTCCTGATACTCCCAGCCATTCTCACTCAACACAATTGACCACTGCGAAAAATGCATTGCGGTGATTTGATCTGATGGGTTCAGTAGGTAAGGAAAGCCGCTTTCAGACGTAACTTCAGCTTCAGGCGCTAACAGATAAGCTTTGATGATCGTTGGCAGGTTGAGTACGCCAATAAAGGCAATCACACTCAGGATTAGAATGTTGTTCCAGCGGCGACCACGGTATCTCATTGCTTTTACTCATCTCTGCACAAAGAAGACTCAGTATAGCGTGAAAGTGGCGAGATATTCTATCTGGTGGCGATTGCGGCAAGCGTTGTGGCAAATTATAGGTATAAAAAAACCCAGCGATAAGCTGGGTTTTTCAATTCTTTCTTCTACTTAAGAAGAGCCAAAAAAGCATCAATTACTTGATTTTCGCTTCTTTGTACATAACGTGCTGGCGAACTACTGGATCAAACTTTTTGATCTCAAATTTGCCTGGCATGTTACGCTTGTTCTTGTCAGTTGTGTAGAAGTGACCAGTACCTGCAGAAGATACTAGACGAATTTTCTCACGAATGCCTTTAGCCATTGCTTAATTCCTCTTAAACGTTTTCGCCGCGTGCACGGATATCAACAAGAACAGCATCGATGCCTTTCTTATCAATGATACGCATACCTTTAGCAGTTAGACGTAGTTTAACAAAACGTTTTTCGCTCTCTACCCAGAAACGATGAGTTTGTAGGTTCGGCAGAAAACGGCGCTTAGTAGCATTGCGTGCGTGTGAACGGTTGTTACCCGTTACTGGACGCTTACCAGTTACTTGGCATACTCGGGACATGAATGTCTTCTCCAATCGTTTCAGCTCGATATCAACCTTGGTGGCCGAACCTCTCTATCTATAAAAAATAGAAGGTAAAAACCGTTATGGAAAACCCATACAAGGCTATCAAAGGTCGCGCATTATACTAACTTGACGCGCATTGCTCAAGACCCGAACAGATCCTTTTTAAGGATTTCGTGATCTTTTTTTGTGCAACACAGCTTGCTTGAGTAATCAGAGCTGATTTAAGGTCTAAAAATGTGGGCGAATCATAGCAGATTTCTAGCAACTAACAAGCCATAATGTGATTCAAATCCACCCACGTTCAGCAAAAGAGACCACTTCACCATCACCAACCACGAAATGGTCGAGCACCCTAATGTCCACCAGCGCCAACGCATCGGTTAATCTGCGCGTGATTCTTCTGTCGGCTTGGCTCGGCTCTGCGACGCCAGACGGGTGATTGTGAGCCAATATCAGCGCCGCAGCGTTGTGGTGCAGAGCCCGTTTGACGACTTCTCTAGGATAAACAGACGCAGCATCAATCGTGCCCTCAAACATCACTTCATCCTTAATCACCCTGTTCTGATTGTCTAGAAATAGGATATAAAAGGCTTCGCGTTGGCGATCCCTTAGCACACTCGAAAGATAGAGCTTTGTGTGGGTCGGGCTCGTTAGCGCGTCGCCTCTGTTTAGCGTCTCGGCAAGATAGCGCTGGGTCATCTCCAACACCGCTTGCAGTTGAACATACTTAGCCTGCCCCAACCCTTTATGCTGGCAAAACGCTTTCTCGGAAGCAGAGAACAACTGACGCAGAGAACCAAAATCTTGGATAAGAAAATCGGCCAGCTCGATAACATTCATGCCTCGCGTACCAGTGCGCAGAAAAATAGCGAGTAATTCGGCATCCGACAACGCTTGTGGTCCACGTTGCAGCAATTTTTCTCTTGGCATTGAATCGTTAGGCAAAGCTTTCAGTATCATTAGGCGGCTCTGTAGGTGAATAAGCCCCTATTGAACAAAATAAAAAACGAAAGTCGTATCTGACTTTCGTTTTTTTCGTTAACCACTGCTTTTCTATGTAATTGAGCGATCCATCAAAGCTTAAAGTTTCCAACCAGATCGTGAATTTCAGATCCTGACTGCGACAACTGAGTGCTAATGCTTTCTGCATGCTGAAGTGTGTCGTTGATATGGTTTACGATTTGCTGAATCGCCACTAGGTTCTGATTGATATCCTCAGCGACCGCGCTCTGCTCTTCTGCCGCCGTGGCGGTTTGAATACCGCGATCTCGAATCATACCGATAGAGTGCTGCACGCCAGACAGAGATTGTTGGATCATTGACGACTCTTCAACCGTCTTCGCGCCACGCTCCTGGCTCGCCGACATAGTCGTCACCGCTCGTGATACGCCTGTTTGCAGCTGCTTGAGCATATCACCAATTTCATGGGTACTGTTTTGTGTGCGGCTTGCTAGCGAACGAACCTCATCAGCAACCACGGCAAAGCCACGACCTTGCTCACCGGCACGTGCAGCTTCTATCGCCGCGTTCAATGCGAGTAAGTTGGTCTGCTCAGCAATTTCGCCGATCACATCTAGCACCTTGGTAATTTGCTCGGTTTGTTGGCTCAGCTCTGCGATCGCTTCAGAGGAGCTGTTGACCTCATCGACCAATTTACTGATTCCATCAATCGCTTGATCCACTTCACGCTGCGCCTCGGTCACTTGTCCGTTGGCATCATCAATCGCCTGCGCCGTTTCATGGGTATTGCTGGCGACCTCTTTAGCCGTCATGCTCATTTCCGTCACCGCTGTGACCACTTTATCGGTTTCGAGGCAGTGATTTTGCATTTGAGCACTGGCTTGAGACGTCTGCGAATCCAGTTGCCCAGAGACGCTTTGTACGGTATCGGCAGAACGTTGAATGTCCTGCATCAGCGGATGAAGCTTATCCATAAACTCATTAAAGGCCGATGCCACCTCTCCGACTTCATCTTTACTTTCCATTTTCAGACGCGCCGTTAAGTCACCGCCACCTGCCGCAACATCTTGTAAAGACTTAGCAATATGCTGCAGTGGTTTAATGCCTTTAGACACAATAATGCTCGTCAGCACGCAAGTGATAATAAGACCAATGACCGAGATTGTTATTGCTGACAGCGTATGTTCATTCAGCTCTTGGGTACGCAGTTCACGCTGCATCGCTACTTGCTGATCAATATCATCAATGTAGATCCCGGTACCCAACACCCAGTCCCACTTAGGCAAGTACTCGGCGTAGCCTAATTTTGGCGCCTGTGCATCAATGCTTGGTTTATGCCAAGAGAAATACAGAAAACCATCGCCGTTTTTAGACGCATCAATCAAACCACCAATAACCGCCACGCCATTTTCATCTTTCAAACCGATGAGATTTTTGCCTTCTAAGGACGGTTTAATCGCATGCAGCGTGTTAACACCTTTCGAATCATACGCAAAGAAATAACCATCACTTTCAAAACGCATCGCTTTAAGGATATCTTTTGCCGCTTGTTTGTTATTGCCGTTGACGTCTGTATCATACAGCGGCTTTATCGCGGTAACGCCCATCATCATGTAGGCTTGCAGCTCTTTCTTGCGTGTATCGATCAACTCTTGTCTGTCGCGCGCCAATTCAGCTTCTAAGCTATTACTGCCGTTAATGTAATAGACCACCGAGATCAATGTGGTGATCAACAACAAAGGGATCAGAGTCACCAGCAGCAATTTACCTCGACTTTTCAGTACCATTTTTTCCACTACCTCATTATTGTTATTTTCCCCTCCTATCTTGCAGAGCAGGCAAAGATTGTCTGTGAGGTAGACGAAGGTTTTATATAACTCTCAGCAATTAATATTCTGTAGTTTGATATCGATTAGCTTCTCCTCAGATTTGCAGAGGTGATGACAGAATCAGTTGTGTTAAAATCGTCGCCAGAAAATTGGAGATTTAAGATGCAAACACTCGCAGGAAAGAAAATTCTACTCGGTATCAGTGGCGGTATTGCCGCGTATAAATGTGCGGAGCTAACACGTCGCCTAATAGAAAGAGGGGCACAGGTCCAAGTGGTGATGACGCACGCAGCGAAGGAGTTTATCACCCCACTCACCATGCAGGCCGTCTCGGGTAGGCCGGTGTCTGATAGCTTGCTTGATCCTGCGGCGGAAGCGTCTATGGGTCACATTGAGTTGGCAAAATGGGCTGATCTGGTGCTACTTGCGCCTGCAACAGCGGACTTGATTGCCCGTATGGCAGCTGGCATGGGTAACGACCTATTGACCACACTCGTCCTTGCAACCGATGCGCCAGTTGCGGTCTCCCCTGCGATGAATCAACAGATGTATGCCCACCCAGCAACGCAAGAGAACATCGCGACTCTGAAGCGTCGTGGTTGCCAAATCTGGGGCCCAGCGGCTGGAGAGCAAGCGTGTGGTGATGTTGGTATGGGTCGTATGCTAGAGCCTATGCAGCTTGTTCACCGTTGTGAGAACTTCTTTCAGCCAAAACCTCTTGAAGGGCGTAGCGTACTGATCACTGCGGGTCCAACTCGAGAAGCGATCGATCCTGTTCGCTACATCTCTAACCATAGCTCAGGCAAGATGGGTTACGCACTGGCAGAAGCGGCAATCAAGCTCGGCGCAACGGTAACGCTAGTGAGCGGCCCTGTTGCTTTAGCAACGCCAGAAGGTGCAACACGAGTTGACGTCGAGAGCGCTCAGCAGATGTTCGATGCTGTTATGGGCTCAGCACCACAACACGATGTCTTCATTAGCTGCGCCGCCGTAGCCGATTACCGCCCTCGCACCGTAGCCGATCAAAAGATGAAGAAGGTCGACGGGACTGATGATATGTCTATCGAGATGATTAAGAACCCAGATATCGTCGCGACTGTCGCAGCCATGACGCAAGATCGTCCATTCACCGTTGGTTTTGCAGCAGAAACTCAAGATGTAGAGAAGTACGCGCGTGGCAAACTGGAGAAGAAGAACCTCGATATGATCTGTGCCAATGATGTATCGGTAGAAGGGCAAGGCTTCAACAGCAACAACAACGCATTGAACCTTTACTGGAACAATGGTGAACAATCGCTTCCTTTAGAGAGCAAAGAGGCATTAAGTTTTAAGATCTTGGAGCAAATCGAAATACTTCTTGAAGCGTAGCCGCATTTTTGCGCTGACAATACCCTGACATCTCTCGATTCTGTTGACCTAATGCTTACAGAGCTAGGAACAGAATTGATTGGTGTTTATAATCCTTTTCACTCATCATCCTCTCTATCAAAGGAAGTAAACAGATGGCTGGTACCCGCAAATCGAACCGTCGTGAAGAAATTCTACAAGCGCTTGCTCAAATGTTGGAGTCAGCAGAAGGCGCCTCTCGCATCACAACGGTAAAACTGGCCAAGCAGGTCGGTGTATCAGAAGCTGCACTTTATCGCCATTTCCCAAGTAAAGCGCGCATGTTTGAAGGGTTAATCGAGTTCATCGAAGAGGCGCTAATGTCGCGCATTAATCGTATCCTTGATGAAGAGAAAGATACCTTAGAGCGTATTCGATTAGTGCTCCAACTGATCCTTGTTTTCTCAGAACGTAACCCTGGCCTGACTCGTATTTTGTCTGGTCATGCTCTAATGTTTGAAAACGAACGTCTACGCGATCGTATCAACCAGCTATTTGAGCGTATCGAAACACAGCTGCGTCAGATCCTGCGTGAGCGCAAGATTCGTGAAGGCAAATCTTTCCCTGTGGATGAAAGAATTCTTGCCGCTCAATTGCTTGGACAGGTTGAAGGTAGCCTCAATCGCTTTGTGCGTTCAGACTTCAAATACCAGCCGACTGAGAACTTTGATGCTTACTGGGCGCTACTGAGTGCTCAAATTAAATAAATTCATAACCTAAGCGGTGCTTATGACGACAAAAACCAGTTCGACACAACACGTAATCACCAAACCACCTTTTCAGCTTTCTCTACTGCACCCTAAATATTGGGGTGTTTGGTTCGGTTTTGGCTTGCTTGCCTTCATTGTTAATGTGCTGCCTTATCGCGCTCTGCTGCTGATTGGCCGCTCTCTAGGCGCGATTGGCGCTCGTTATGGTAAAAAGCGCGTTGCTATCACCGCACGCAACCTAGAACTCGCATTTCCCGACAAACCCGCCGACGAAGTTGATGCGATGGTGCAAGAGAACTTCAAGAATACTGGCATGGCGCTTATCGAAACCGGCATTACTTGGTTCTGGCCAACGTGGCGCTTTAAGCGTCTGCTGGTCGACAAGGACACCCAAGCTCTGCGCACTCATCAACAAAATGGCAAGGGCGTACTGCTATGCTGTGTTCATGCGCTTAACCTAGAGATCACTGCTCGCGGCATGGCGGTATTGGGCATTCCGGGTCTTGGCGTCTATCGCCCACATAACAACCCTGCTTATGAGTTCATTCAGTACCGTGGTAGAACTCAAAATGGCAACCGCTTGATTCACCGTAAAGACGTTAAGCGTATGATCAAAGTACTGCGCAAAGGGGAGATCCTTTTCTACCTGCCAGATCATGATTACGGCCGTAACAAGTCGGTATTTGTGCCTTTCTTTGCTGTCGAAGATGCCTGCACCACTACTGGTACCAGCATTTTGGCTTACACCAGTAAGTGTGCTCTAGTTCCGGGCTCTGGCTTTAGAAATGAAGACGGCAAGTATGAGATCATCGCTAATGAGTCCGTAGAAGCAGATTACCCACAAAAAGATGAGAAAGCTGCGGCGGCTTACATGAACCGCTACCTAGAGAAAACCATCTTAAGAGCACCAGAACAGTGGATGTGGCTGCACAAGCGCTATAAGACCATGCAAGATCCAGAAGTGCCAAAAGGCATTCGCTACAAATAAACGTTCACCAAAAGAAAGGGGCTGATGATTCATCAGCCCCTTGTGCATTTTATATTCTCAACAGAATCGCATTAAATGCCGTACTCAGCGCGGTACGCTTTCACTGCTTCTAGATGCTCTTTGTCTGTACCTTTCTCTTCAAGGAAAGTGACTAGATCAGTCAAGCTAACGATTGAGATGATTGCGCAACCGAAATCGCGCTCAACTTCTTGAATCGCAGACAGTTCACCTTTGCCCTTCTCTTGACGGTCAATCGCGACCAGAACGCCCGCTAAGTCAGCACCGTTCGCTTGGATGATTTCCATTGACTCACGAATCGCTGTACCTGCTGTGATCACATCGTCCACCAGCATGATGCGACCTTCCAGTGCGCTACCGACTAGGTTGCCACCTTCACCGTGGTCTTTCGCTTCTTTACGGTTAAAGCAGTAAGGCGTGTCTACATCATGGTGATCTGCCAGCGCAACTGCCGTTGTCGTTGCGATTGGGATACCTTTGTATGCAGGGCCAAACAGTACATCGAATTCAATGCCAGAATCTGCTAGTGCTGCTGCGTAGAAACGACCTAGGCGTGCTAGATCACGACCTGTGTTAAACAATCCAGCATTGAAGAAGTAAGGGCTCTTACGGCCAGACTTTAAAGTAAACTCACCAAACTTAAGTACTTCTTTCTCTAGTGCAAATTCAATAAATTCACGTTGATATGCTTTCATGCTCATCCTCTAAATTAATTTACTTTCCAGTTCCTAACTTCCAATCACTTAGGAAGCTAACAATGATGTATTTTCTAAATAGATAGCTCTACAACAAGGCAGCAAGGTTTTTCAGACCTATGTGATTAGGGTGAAAAATTGCAGCTAACGCGGGTGTAGAGTTATATATGACGAAAATAAAAAAATAGCCCCTTAAAAAGGAGCTATTAAAATTGATTATTCTGCCAACGCCGACTTCTGCGCTTCAACAATATCGGCAATGCCCTTATTCGCTAGGGCTAGAAGCTGCATCAGCTCTTCGTGGCTAAACGGTTCGCCTTCTGCGGTGCCTTGAATCTCAATCATCTTACCGTCTTCCGTCATTACAACGTTCATATCGGTATCAGCTGCTGAATCTTCAACGTATTCAAGATCACACAGAGCTTGTTCACCAACGATACCCACTGAAACTGCCGCAACGTGGCCTTTCATTGGGTTCGTTTTAAGCTTACCGCTCTCTAATAGGTGATTAATCGCGTCAGCCATTGCTACGCTTGCACCAGAGATAGACGCAGTACGCGTACCGCCATCTGCTTGAATAACATCACAATCGACAGTGATCATGATTTCACCCATCGCTTTTAGATCGACCACAGCACGTAGGCTACGCGCGATCAGACGTTGGATTTCCATCGTACGACCGCCTTGCTTACCGCTCGCGGCTTCACGACGGTTACGAGTGTGTGTTGCACGTGGCAGCATACCGTATTCTGCGGTTACCCAACCCTTTCCTTGACCTTTCAACCAACGCGGTACGTTCTCTTCTACCGTCGCGTTACATAGAACTTTGGTGTTACCAAACTCAACCAACACAGAGCCTTCAGCATAAGCTGTATAGTTACGAGTAATTTTAATTGGACGAACTTGATCTACAGCGCGGTCATTTGGACGCATAAGTATCTACCTTATTAGTCTTATCTTTAGGTGTTTAACTATTGAAAGTGTCTGTCACCTAAGAAAGGGGTGAGACAAATTGGATTGGGACGAGATTATATAGCAGTTTGTGGTGCAAAGCTATTTATCCTGAAGCTCAGCGCTTCCAGAGCAGCTTCTAAACCAACAACGCGATGGACGCACATAGCACCCCGTATCGTGATACTATGCGTGCGCGTTATTTTCAGAATGATAAAAGACAGGAAAATTCGATGATTTATAGTATGACGGCATACGCACGTAAAGAAGTGAAAGGCGATTGGGGTACAGCTGTGTGGGAAATCCGCAGTGTAAACCAGCGCTACCTTGAAACTTACTTCCGCATGCCAGAGCAGTTCCGTGGCCTAGAGCCAATCCTTCGCGAGCGTTTTCGTAAACGTCTAGCACGCGGTAAGGTTGAATGTAATCTACGCTTTGAAGCAAACCCTGCGGCAAAAGGCGAGCTGAGCATCAACGAAGGCCTAGCACAACAGGTGATCAATGCTGCGAACCAAGTAATGGGGATGACTGGCGAAGAGAGCCGTCTAAACCCGTTCCAGGTGATGAACTGGCCTGGTGTGATGGAAACACCAGAGCAAGACATGGACGCGATCAACAAAGACCTGCTAGCCGCGTTTGATGACGCAGTGAAAGATTTCATTGACGCACGTGGTCGTGAAGGTGAGAACATGAAGGCTCTGATCGAACAGCGTCTAACTGCAATCACAGACGAAGTTGTTAAGGTTCGCGCACGCATGCCTGAGATCCTAGAGTGGCAACGTGAGCGTCTTCTTAATAAGTTTGAAGAAGCGAAGATTGAGCTTGAAGGTGCACGTGTTGAACAGGAACTGATCCTACTGGCTCAAAAATCTGACGTCGCTGAAGAGCTAGACCGTCTAGATTCTCACGTAAAAGAAGCCACTAACATCCTGAAGAAAGGGGGCGCATGTGGCCGTCGTCTAGACTTCATGATGCAAGAGTTCAACCGTGAATCCAACACACTAGCATCTAAGTCTATCAGCACAGACATCACCGCATCAGGCGTAGAACTTAAGGTTCTTATCGAGCAGATGCGTGAGCAGATTCAGAATATTGAATAACCTATTAGGCTTCCACCTAACCTGATTCGACAATAGCTCCTGCTCTCAGGGGCTATTTTTTATAACAGGCGTAGTTTCTCTCTTCGGCATGCCCTTTGCTGAATAGAAACAGATGCTCACCTTTCACTTTATACATCAATTCAATCTTAGCTCTTACTAGGGCATCCATGTCGCGCACAAGGCTACCACTGTCTGCGGGCTTCAAATCCCAATCGATATGATGATAGGCAACCGACAATCGGCCATTTTCAGCGGTGTAGTCTGCCTCAAAATAGACTTCATAGGGATGGGGGCCCGATGTTTCTGTTGTGAAGTGTCCCTTTTGAAAAATCAGCAACGTATTATCTGAAGTGAACTCTAAGATAGAGCGATCAGCGATCTCTTGATAACCGCTATAGCCTTGCGTGACAAACCCTTCATCGAGCTGTACACATGCCCAGCGAGTACCCGCCAACTGTTGCTGCTCAAATTTCCATTGATACAGCCCTATCGCGACAACACTGACAAAGAGTACGATGTTGAAAGCGATAACTGTTTTTAACCGCATATTGCTCTCGCCTTCTTGATTGCTTTAACGACTGTCTCTGGTATCTGCTCGACCGTCACTGAGTGATTCACATAACTGGCGTTCTTGTTGCCATTTTTTGCAAACGCGAACGCTTTAATCAGATACACACCATCATCATACGCCGACTCTGCCACTCGCAAGTACACATCCGCATGACAAGTAGGAAAAGACAGTGTCGCTAACTCATACGCGAGGAGTCGACCATCGCTGACCAAATGCGCACTATCATGAAGATAAAAGTCAGTTGCGCCAACTTGGAAGTGTTGATACTCACTTGGCTGGAGAAAGTCTGGTTTTCTTATAAAAGGTTTCGCTAGCAAAACAAACACCAAGCAAACAAACAGAAGCACTGTTATCACGCCATGCAACAGATACCGGTTCTCTTTGTGTTTGATAGGCGCGCTAACTTTGATAGTTGCATCGCCTTTGCTTGATGTTGCCGGAATAACCTCGCTCTCTTGGCTGACGCGAATTGTCCGCTCTTCGACCTTCTTTTTTACAGGCTCTTCAGCGCAGTGAATTTCAAGTACGTAGCCAATCTTACTCACTGTTCTGATAGTGACATCAGTAGCGCCTAATTGTGCAAAGCTTTTTCTTAAACCAGAAATGACATTAGTGATCGCTTGGTCGGTAACTAGAGCACCCTCCCAACACCTTTCAAACAGACATTCACGGGTAACGTGGGTACCCCGATTCTCTAACAACAAGCTCAATACATCATAAGGCAGCGGTCGCAATTGAATGCTTCCTCCCTCCACACTCGACAGTGTCCGGGTCGCGGGATCAAGTATCAAGTTGGAAAAACAGACTCTATGCATAGGCTCACTGTGACTAGAAGTTGAGCAAATATCACTCAAAAATATACTGCGGAGCTTTTGATCATATCACTACTGCCTCTGCGACGTAAGAGGTGGTTTGAAAACCACCAAAAATCGAAAGAGGACAACCAAGAAAAATACACCATCAACCATATCAACAACTTACCCCAAAAATATAAAAATACATAAAGAGGAAATTTATAAAAACCCTGCAATTCATGAAGTTTAAATGTAATCCCGCTTTAGTTTTATATTGATACTGAACACATAATGCACACTGTTTTTTATTTCCAAAAAGAGATTAATAAAATGAAAAAAGCAGTGATCCTTTTAGCAGCATTTTCTGCCTTTGCAGGTGCTCAAGAGCAAGCCGTAGAAAAAGACGTGTCTGGTTTTTATTTAGGTGGTGGTTTCGGTACTACAACTTATGATGATGATGCTGCATTTTCTACGTTAGAGACTAACGACTCTACTTTTAAACTGATTGGTGGTTACCAGTTTAACCGCATCGTGGGTGTTGAAGCGCAATACACAAAATACAGTGACGTAACTGCACCAGGCTTTTCTGGTGCTATCGAACCTACAGGCATTTCGATTGCAGCAAACCTTGGCTACACGTTTGATAACGGCTGGCGCCCATTTGGTACTGTTGGTCTGACTCACCTTTCATTTGATACTAATGGCTATGGTAGCGATGATGAGACAGCACTGCGCCTAGGTGCAGGTGTTGAATATACTCCGGCAAGTCTTGAGAATTTAAACTTCCGCGTTGCTTACGAAGTGGACACGTTCAATGTAGATATGGGTACTCAGTACTACAATGATGTGACTGTTCAGCTTGGTAGCTTCTACGCTGGTGCAACCTACAAGTTCTAAGAGTCAACATTTCGTTGAATTAGAAACCGTTCGTTGATTTATAAAAAGGGCGACTCAATGTCGCCCTTTTCAGTATGTGCCTATTTTCGTTCGCTATTACTCATCAGGCTCTTGCGTACGTCGGTCGACATATGGCCAATAATGGTGCCCTACTCGAATCAGTAGTGTCGCAGCCGCAAGTATAAATGCTGCCACCGCCAGCCACACCACCAACACCGCATCCAACTCTTTCATACCCAGCGTAATATAACGGGCAATTGCCATCATGGCGATATAGATAGGGTATCGAACAGGAATCTTACCGTTGACCACAAATTGCTGCACCATCGCCAGCACTTCGAGATAGATAAACATCAGCAGGATGTCAGTCAAGAGAACGCGCTTTTCAGCAAACACATGCATGAACTCTTCGACCATTGCAAACAAGGTCGCCAACGTAATGGCCACCAACAGTACAGCTTCAAGGATATGGAATATCTTCAAGAAAGGTTGACTAAAACCTTTTGGTAAATGAGAAGGCATAAACACTCTAATTTCTAATTAAACCTGTCAGTACAATAGCATGCCTCTGTCCAGGTCGCGCTATCTGTTGTAACCAACTTTAGGCGTAGAGCACGACAGCGATGTACATCGTTATCCAACACGCAAAAAAAAATGGCCCCGCACAATGCAGAGCCACTATCAAAATATCAATATCGACTACAGAAGCAGTAGGTACACAAGGAACACAACCGACAGTCCATAAATCAGTGGGTGCACCTCTTTGCCTTTGCCCGCGACAACCATAGTGAATGCGTAGCTGATAAAGCCCATCGCCATACCGTTTGCAGGAGAGAAGCTCAGCACGGTAAACATGATGGTGAAGAACGCCGCAATACGTGACTCTTTCTTTTCCCAGTTAATTTGACCAAGACGGCCGACCATGTAGATGCCGACAACGACCATCGCTGGCGCAACCATAGCGGCTGAGAAGATAGAGAAGATTGGGTATAGGAATAGTGAAATCAGGAACAGACCTGCAACCATCACTGCTGCTAAACCGGTTTTCGCACCTTGAGAAGATGCGATGCCCGACTCAGAGAACGCCGTAATCGAAGTGGTGCCCAGAACTGAGCCAATCACAGTACCACCAGCATCAGCAACCAGTGCCGATTTCGCGTTTGGCACTTTACCGTCTTTATCTATGATGCCCGCATCACGACCAACACCAACAATGGTGCTCAAGCCATCAAAGAAATCGACAATCAAGAAGATAAGAACGATGAACAGCAGATCAAACATCTTCTCTGTGGTAAAGGCTGAAAAATCAAAGATCGCACCGAAGCTGCCCGCCATGTTCGGTGGCATCGCGACTAGCTGCTCTGGGATTGGCGCATTCGACGTACCCATCAACAAATCCGCGATAATCGTCAGCGCAATTGCCGATACAAAAGAAATAAACGTCGCTAGTTTGATATCACGAACCATACAGCCAAGCGCAATAAAGATACTCACATAAGCGATGATCACTTGTGGGTCTGAGATATCACCTAAACCGACCAATACAAATGGGTTGGAAACGATAATGCCCGCATTTTTAAGACCTAAGAACGCGATAAACAGGCCAAGCGACACCGTGATCGCCAACTTCAGATCTTCTGGAATCGACTCAATCATCGACTTACGAATATTGGTCAGAGAGAACGCAAGATACAAAATGCCCGATAGGAAAATACCAAATAGCGCTTCATTCCACAGCACCGCCACCGAGCCGCTTAGTAGAAGGCCTTTAAAGAAGCCGTTCATGCTCATACCCGGTGCTAGCATTACCGGATAGTTCCCCCAAATCCCCATGATTAGGGTTGAGATAGCCGCCGCCAAAGCAGTTGCAGTAAATACCGCGCCTTTATCCATACCTGGAATGCCACCCAAAATGGCAGGGTTCACCGCAAGGATGTAGCTCATCGCCAAGAAAGTAATAAAACCTGCGTATAGCTCAGTGCTAATGGTGGTTTTTCTTTCAGAAATCTTAAACAGGGAATCCAGCGAACCAGATGAGGCGTTTTGGGCCTTAAGGGTGGAATCGGTACTCACAACAAAACCTTTGCAATAAATTAAGAATTTGGAGATTCAAATGCTGTGAGAATAGAGCGGTCTCTACACTAAAAACTGTAGTTACCAAGATAGGCTCGGTAGTAGAAACATTTGACCCATTTCATCAAACATATACAGCATTTAATCGTTTGCGCGGATTGTAAGGATTGGGATTAAAACTTCAACAAATTTTGCCCAGATCACATAAAAAAGTGTCGCTGGTCAGTGATTACATTTCGACAGCGATACTTGAGAGGATCATTTGCCAATAAATAACGATCAAGCCAGTTGTTCTGAATCATTGAAATATGCTACTCTTCGCCTCCATTTTTCTGACCTAATTTTCACCACATTATGTGTACGCTGTACACAGCAAAGGTGAGCAAGAGTTCGGTTAGTGCTATCTTTTACAGTGAAGGGCAACACTTTCACTCAATCCAACCAACAGTGGAAACATACAGATGGGCAAAGGTACTCTTTACATCGTATCTGCACCTAGTGGCGCAGGTAAATCGAGCTTGATCTCAGCAATGCTAGAAACCAATCCAACCTACGCAATGAAGGTATCTGTTTCACACACCACTCGCGGTATGCGCCCTGGTGAAGAGAATGGTGTTCACTACCACTTCGTTGAAAAGCACCACTTCGAAGATCTTATCGCTAAAGGTGAGTTCTTAGAGTATGCAGAAGTGTTTGGTAACTACTACGGTACTTCTCGCGTATGGATTGAAGAGAACCTAGAGCGCGGTATCGATGTGTTCCTAGATATCGACTGGCAAGGTGCTCGTCAGATCCGTGAACAGATGCCTCAAGCGAAGAGTGTCTTCATTCTGCCACCATCAAACGGTGAGTTGGAGCGTCGCCTGAACGTTCGCGGTCAAGATAGCGCAGAAGTTATTGCGAAACGCATGAGCGAAGCGAAGTCAGAAATCTCTCATTATAATGAGTATGACTATGTGATCGTGAATGATGACTTTGATGCAGCCCTTATGGACTTCAGAGCCATCATCCGTGCGGAGCGCTTAAAAGAAGATAAGCAAGCAGCAAAATACAGCGGCATGCTTACTGCTCTACTGGCGGATTAAACTAGCAAGGCTAGATTTTCCATTGAGATAAGTATACGGTGATCTAGAAAGTCTCTAGTTAAACTTGTATACTTTCTCGTCATTCAAAATTTATTAGTTAACTATTTGGAGTCCTCATGGCACGCGTAACTGTTCAAGACGCTGTTGAAAAAGTTGGCAACCGTTTCGACCTAGTTCTTATTGCGGCTCGCCGCGCTCGTCAAATGCAAACTGGCGGTAAAGATTCACTAGTGCCTGAAGAAAACGATAAGCCAACGGTTATCGCACTTCGTGAAATCGAAGAAGGTCTTATCACTAAAGACGTACTAGATGCTCGTGAGCGTCAAGAGCAACAAGAGCAAGAAGCAGCTGAGCTTGCAGCAGTAAGCAGTATCGCTCACTCTCGTTAATAGCGGCATTTGAACTAATTAACCTTCCGGGCCTTTAATTTGTATCTATTCGATAGCCTCAAAGACGTTGCCCAAGAATACCTAACAGAGCCTCAAATTGAGGCTCTGCGTCAATCTTATGTGGTAGCGAGAGACGCCCATGAAGGGCAAACCCGCTCAAGCGGTGAACCATACATTATCCACCCTGTAGCTGTTTCAAGAATCTTGGCCGAAATGCGTCTGGATATCGAAACTCTGCAAGCTGCTCTACTTCACGATGTGATTGAAGACTGTGATGTCACTAAAGAAGATCTAGAGGAAAAATTTGGCAATACCGTTGCTGAATTGGTAGATGGTGTATCTAAGCTGGATAAGCTTAAATTTCGTGATCGCAAAGAAGCGCAAGCAGAGAACTTCCGTAAAATGGTTCTCGCCATGGTGCAAGACATCCGCGTTATCTTGATCAAATTAGCTGACCGTACTCACAACATGCGTACCCTTGGGGCTCTTCGTCCTGACAAAAAGCGTCGTATTGCTCGTGAAACCCTAGAAATCTACTCTCCACTTGCTCACCGTCTTGGTATTCATAACATCAAGACCGAACTCGAAGAGTTGGGCTTCGAAGCCCTCTACCCTAACCGTTATCGCGTACTGAAAAATGTAGTGAAAGCTGCGCGTGGTAACCGTAAGGAGATGATTCAACGTATCCATAGCGAAATTGAAGGCCGTCTTGAAGAAGTCGGGTTGCCTGCTCGCGTACTGGGTCGTGAAAAGAACCTGTTCTCCATCTATAACAAGATGAAAACCAAAGAGCAGCGCTTTCACACCATTATGGATATCTACGCATTCCGCGTCGTAGTGGATACGCCAGACACTTGCTATCGTGTCCTTGGTCAGGCACACAGCCTATACAAGCCTCGCCCTGGTCGCATGAAAGATTACATTGCGGTACCAAAAGCCAACGGCTACCAATCTCTGCATACATCAATGATCGGCCCTCACGGGGTGCCAGTTGAAGTTCAGATCCGTACTGAAGATATGGATCAAATGGCAGACAAAGGTGTCGCGGCGCACTGGTCTTACAAAGGCAATGGTACTCGTAGCAATGGCACGACCGCGCAAGTGAAAGCTCAGCGTTGGATGCAGAGCCTACTTGAGCTGCAACAAAGCGCCGGTAACTCGTTCGAATTCATCGAGAACGTTAAGTCTGACCTGTTCCCAGATGAAATTTTCGTCTTCACACCGAAAGGTCGTATCGTTGAGCTGCCAGCAGGCGCAACAGCGGTGGACTTCGCCTACGCAGTACATACTGACGTTGGCAACATGTGTGTTGGCGCTCGTGTCGACATGAACCCTTACCCGCTAAGCAAAGCCTTGAAGAACGGTCAGACGATCGAAATCATCAGCGCACCGGGCGCACGTCCAAATGCAGCATGGCTTAACTATGTGGTGACTTCTCGTGCTCGAACTAAGATTCGTCAGGTTCTTAAAACCATGCGCCGTGAAGAGTCGGTAACCTTAGGTCGTCGCCTACTTAACCACGCACTGGGTGAACATTCGATTGGCGATATTGCCCAAGAGAATGTCGACCACGTTCTGTCTGATCTGCGCTTAGAGTCGGTTGAAGATCTATTGGCTTCGATTGGTCTGGGTGAGCTGATGAGTATCGTGATTGCCCGTCGTCTACTGGGTGATGCAGACGAACTGACAGAAGTGAACAACGACAGCGATGCACCGAAGAAGAAGCTGCCTATCCGTGGCGCTGAAGGTCTATTGCTGACATTTGCAAACTGTTGTCACCCGATCCCAGATGATCACATCATTGCCCATGTATCTCCTGGTCGTGGCCTTGTGGTTCACCGCGAAACGTGTCCGAACGTTCGTGGTTACCAAAAAGAGCCAGACAAATACATGGCAGTAGAGTGGTCGAACGATTACGACCAAGAGTTCACTGCTGAGCTTCAAGTCGATCTTCAGAACCACCAAGGCGCACTGGCCGAGCTAACCAATGTTATCTCGAAAACAGGCTCCAACATTCACGGTATCTCGACTGAAGAACGTGATGGACGCTTGTACACAGTGACCATCTTGCTGACCACCAAAGATCGTGTGCATCTTGCAAGTATTATGAAGAAGTTGCGTGTTATGCCACACGCGTTGAAGGTAAGACGTCGCAAGAACTGATCCAAAAGCAGATGAGGGATTCGAAATGGCGAGATACGAAGAGCAAAAAACGTCGTGACTCACCATCTTATTTCCACATCTGCTTTTAGTTTTTTCGAATCGCAATAGATAAAGCAGATGAGAGATACGAGTGCCGTGATACGAAGAGCAAAAGCTTTTCAGCACTCAACTTTTCGTATTTCGAGTCTGCTTTAGTTTTTTGTACTGTCC
This sequence comes from Vibrio pelagius, assembly GCF_024347575.1. Lineage (NCBI taxonomy): Bacteria > Pseudomonadati > Pseudomonadota > Gammaproteobacteria > Vibrionales > Vibrionaceae > Vibrio > Vibrio pelagius. The sequence continues at coordinate 143,563 of NZ_AP025503.1, read as the reverse complement.
TACTCTTCTCGTATCCCATTTACATGTATCCCGCACTCGCTCTTAGTCGTTTCGCATCTCGTTTACCCGAGCCTCTCATCTGCTCTTTCGCTTTATCCTGTACAAAAATCCAGTAAAATGCTTGAATAGATGGTATCTATTACCGTCGTGAGCCTTGTTATGTCACAGCTTTTATCTGCTATTCCTCTTAACTCCCTATCCGGAGTTGGGGCTAAAGTCGCCGAAAAACTGGCAAAGGTTGGATTGAACAACGTACAAGATCTGCTGTTTCATCTACCACTTCGCTACGAAGACCGCACACGTATCTACCCGATTGCCAAACTGCACGCGGGAATCTGGGCTGCGGTACAAGGCAAAGTAATGAGTGTTGATACCATTTTCGGCAAGCGCAAAATGCTGGCGGTAAAAATCAGCGACGGTAATGGCACCATCACCTTGCGCTTTTTCAACTTCACCGCTGGGATGAAGAACAATTTTGCTGAAGGTAAACAGGTTCATGCCTACGGCGAGATCAAACGTGGCGGTATGGGTTTAGAGATCGTCCACCCAGACTACAAGTTCTTCGCTCCAAGACAGCAACCTGATGTAGAAGCAACCTTAACTCCGGTTTACCCAACCACAGATGGCCTAAGACAAGTCACGCTGCGTAATCTCACCGACCAAGCGTTAGCACTTATCGACAAGGCTGCGGTGAATGAGCTGCTACCGTCTGGCTTATACGATCACCAAATTACACTGGCTCAGGCACTGCATACCATTCACAGGCCACCACCGGGAATCAATCTTGAACTGTTTGATGAAGGCAAGCACCCTGCTCAACTGCGCTTGATTATGGAAGAATTACTGGCTCAAAACCTATCCATGCTCTCGGTTCGCAGTAAAGGTCAACAAGACAACGCCATTCCACTACCACCCGTACATACGCTTAAAAACAAGCTACTGGCACAGCTTCCATTCTCTCCAACCAATGCACAAACACGAGTGGTGCAAGAGATTGAGGACGATCTAGAGAAACCTTACCCTATGATGCGCTTAGTACAAGGTGATGTAGGCTCAGGTAAAACCCTAGTCGCCGCCCTTGCCGCGGTTCGCGCACTAGAACACGGCCAACAAGTTGCACTGATGGCACCCACTGAACTTCTGGCTGAGCAGCACTCGATCAACTTTGCTAACTGGTTTGAAAGCATGGGCATTCAAGTGGGTTGGCTCGCCGGTAAGCTTAAAGGCAAAGCCAAAGAGAAAGAGCTTGAACGCATTGCCAGTGGCGAAGCGCAAATGGTGGTGGGTACACACGCTCTGTTTCAAGAGCATGTCCAATTCAAAAACCTTGGCTTAGTTATCATTGATGAGCAACACCGATTTGGTGTCCACCAGCGGCTAGAGCTGCGTGAGAAAGGCGCTAAGCAAGGTCATTATCCACACCAACTGGTGATGACAGCGACACCGATTCCACGAACTCTGGCGATGACGGCCTATGCCGATTTAGAAACCTCGATTATTGATGAGCTGCCACCGGGTCGAACGCCAATTCAAACCGTCGCTATTCCCGATACCAAACGTGACGACATTGTTGAGCGAGTGCGTAATGCGTGTCTTAACGAGGGCAAACAAGCCTATTGGGTGTGTACGCTGATTGATGAGTCTGAAGTGTTGGAAGCGCAGGCCGCAGCCGACACCGCAGAAGAGCTACAGCGCAAACTGCCCGACGTGAAAATTGGCTTGGTACATGGCCGAATGAAGCCAGCCGAGAAACAAGCCGTGATGCAGGAGTTCAAAGATAACAAGCTGCATCTATTGGTTGCAACAACCGTAATTGAAGTGGGTGTAGATGTACCCAACTCGAGCTTAATGATCATAGAGAACCCCGAGCGTCTCGGCCTAGCTCAGTTACACCAGTTACGTGGCCGTGTGGGTCGTGGGTCGGTCGCAAGCCACTGTGTACTACTGTACCACTCACCACTGTCGAAAACCGCTCAGAAGCGCTTAGGTGTACTGCGAGAAAGTAATGATGGCTTTGTGATTGCTCAGCGAGACTTGGAAATCCGCGGCCCAGGTGAACTGCTTGGCACTAAACAGACTGGCTTGGCTGACTTTAAGATTGCCGACTTGGTTCGAGACCAGCGCTTAATTCCAGAAGTGCAGCGTATCGCGCGCCACATTCATGATAACTACCCAGACAATGCTAAGGCGATCATCAACCGCTGGTTGGGTGAACGTGATGTGTACTCTAAAGCGTAGGCATCACAGGTAATGGATTGAACTAAAAGGCTTCCTCATCGAAGCCTTTTTATATATGAACCCTTTCGAACAGAACCAAGAGAGAGATTCCCTACTCGCTCGTCCCTCACGATAGGGAATGACGATATTTTTTTGTCATCCCCGAGAGGGAAGAATGACCGAGTCGGGGATCTATCGCAACCCCCGAAGTTCACAAAGGTCTACAACTGAACTGGGAAGCTAATCTGCGCTTTCAGCCCCCCTTGGCTACGATTATTCACCGCAACAGCGCCGTGGTGCTGACTAACAATTCGCTTCACAATCGCCAAACCTAAACCTGTACCTTCACTACCACGCGCGGTATCGCCTCGGGTGAAGGGTTCAAACAATTTGCTGACCTGATCGTGAGGAATACCGGGGCCATTATCTTCTACCGTGACCCAAGCAAGCTTGTTATCCGCGGTCATACCCGTGGTGACTTTCACCCAGCCATTACCATAGCGCAGAGAGTTCACCACTAAATTGCTGATCGCGCGCTTAATCGCGATTGGGTTGCCCAAGGCAGGCTTCATGTTAGAAGAGAAATCTGTTTCAATTTCTACCTCATAGCCGCCTTCCGAGCTTGCTACTTCTCCAGCAATATCTTCTAGGTGCACCGCTTGGAACGAATTGCGATCCACCGGCTTTAGGTAATCCATAAACTGGCTGATTATCTCATTACACTCCTCGGTGTCACTGATAATCCCTTCCGCTAAATAACTGTCTTCTGGGGACATCATCTCCGTCGCCAAACGAATACGGGTCAATGGCGTACGCAGATCGTGACTGATGCCTGCCATCAATAGCGCTCTATCTTCCTCAAGCTCTTGAATGCCTTTCGACATCTGGTTAAAGGCTCGAGTTACCGAGCGAATCTCTTGCGCACCCTGTACTGGCAGAGGCGGTGGAATATCACCACGTCCTACCCCTTGGGCGGCTTTCTCTAATGCAATCAAAGGGCGGTTCTGTAAACGGATAAACAACCAACCGCCGGCAATAATCAACATCGCCATTATCAAGCTATTGCGAAATAGTGGTGCAAAGTCTTCTTCTTGCAGTTCTGATAGTGGTATTCGAATCAATGAGTTAGGTAACTGCGCGATATCCATCCACAACACATAGCTCTCCGCACCTAGAATCAACCTCACCTCGGTTTCCGAACCCAGCTCCTTGGTCATCTCTTGACTCATCAAGTCAATCGCAACCGCATGGTAAAACTCACCCGCAGCGTCGCTGTCTTTGGCGTGGACCGTTACCCCAAGTTGCTCGAGTACACGCTGACGCAGCGGTGCATCCATCTCGATATCAAGATCACCTTCGTCTAAAACCAAATTCAGCTCATGTGCCAAGATCTTATTGAACTGCTGCAAACTCGGCATCAAGGCGTAGTTAAACACCGCGTAGTAAGAGAATATTTGGCTAGCAACCAATAAGGTTAAGAAGAGAACGATAGATTGAGTAAAGGAGCTACGTATACGCATAGAAAACCTAGAGTGAAAGGTAGAGAAACAGAGACATCATAGAAACTATAACTCTAAACCACTGTTCTGAATAGAAAACGGGCCATCACATAATTATGAGATGACCCGATAACAATCACATTTCAATCACGATGGTGACTGATAGAGTTACACTGCTTTTCCATCAGGAACGAACACGTAACCTAAGCCCCACACCGTTTGGATGTAGCGTGGCTTACTTGGATCTTCTTCAACAAGGCGGCGCAGGCGCGAGATCTGAACGTCGATAGAACGCTCCATCGCTGAGTACTCACGACCACGAGCCATATTCATCAGCTTATCGCGAGACATTGGCTCACGCGCATTGGTGACCAGTGACTTCAATACCGCAAACTCACCTGAAGTGAGAGGCATTGGCTCTTCACCACGGAACATCTCACGTGTACCTAGGTTTAGACGGAATTCACCAAATTCAACCACAGACTCTTCCGTGCTTGGCGCGCCCGGTGCTTCAATCACTTGGCGACGCAGTACTGCTTTAATACGGGCAAGCAGCTCACGCGGGTTAAATGGTTTAGGTAGATAATCATCGGCACCCACCTCTAGACCAACAATGCGATCCACTTCATCGCCCTTAGCGGTCAGCATCAAGATCGGCAGCATGTTGTTGGCGTTACGTAGACGACGGCAGATTGAGAGGCCATCTTCACCTGGCAACATCAGGTCCAATACCATCAAGTGGAAGTTTTCACGGGTTAACAGGCGGTCCATCTGCTCACTGTTTGCCACGCTACGCACTTGAAAGCCTTGCTCAGACAAGTAGCGCTCCAGCAATGCACGAAGGCGAGCATCGTCATCGACCACTAAAATTTTGTAGTTTTCTTGCATGTAATGGTTCCACCTATTAAAACTCAAACTTGAAGATTAAGTATTCTTTTTAGACATTGAAAATGTAACATTCTTGGGGAAAATGTCGCCTAAAGAATTGTTAACGTATGTTGCCTTTCTATATATTCTATCTTAGGACATGATTTCACCAAGTCAGAATTATGAAAACAAACTTAATTACTCGTGAGGGCTATGACAGACTCACTAAAGAGCTGAATTTCCTATGGCGAGAAGAGCGTCCAGAAGTGACCAAAAAGGTAACCTGGGCAGCAAGTCTAGGAGATCGCAGTGAAAACGCAGACTATCAATACAACAAGAAGCGCCTGCGTGAGATAGATCGCCGTGTGCGTTATTTAAGAAAGCGCCTCGACCAAGTCAAGGTGGTGGACTACTCGCCGCAGCAAGAAGGTAAGGTCTTTTTTGGTGCTTGGGTTGAGATAGAGAATGACGATGGCGATACCAAGTCATTTCGTATCGTTGGGCCAGATGAGATCTATGGTGGGGTCAAAGATTACGTCTCGATCGACTCACCGATGGCACGAGCACTACTCAAGAAAGAAGTGGATGATGAATTCACGGTACGCACCCCAGAGGGTGACAAAGAGTGGTTTGTGAATGCGATTCGCTACACGCCATAGAGACTTTTCAAAGCTCTAGATAAAAGGAAACCCCGTGAGGCTTGCGCCCTACGGGGTTAAGTTCTTTCGTAGCCTTCCTGCCACTATTTATCTCATTGAGATAAGGTGCTCCCTGCATCTTTCCTTGATATTGGCTAAATCCTTTAACCGATTTCCTTTTGTCATCGCCATCCTAGCGGTGTCCATGCTTGCCTATCATCCTGACGGGCTAATCTCATCCAGAGACATTCACTTTCATCAGCATCAGTAACCATCCTAGCCACATCAAACTCAATCAGTGTTTTACATCCTTGCTGATCACTCATCCTAAGCAATCAAATCTTCTTCCTGAAGATACCTAATCCGTTAGGCTTTTTCCTGTTCCTGCCAACTCCCTGTCGACAAGTTAAATATTACGCGAAATCCGATGACATCCCAGATATCTGCCAACAAAAAAATGATATGACATCGATCACACCTTAACTTAAGTCATTAAATATCAGTAACTTACATCAAGACACAGTAAAAGCAACATGCATAAAGTGATTTAGTCGCACATCACTTGTAAGAGATCTCGCACAAAGGGTATATCAGATCGGGAAATCACCGAACAAACAGGAAATTGACTTAGTAAAGCTAGAAAAAGCTAAGGTTCACCCCCATATATGTGGGCACGATAATCAAAAAGAGATTCAACGGATGAGCCAAGCTATCTGTAGACAGATCGCTCAAGAGCTGAGCGTTCGCCCCGATCAAGTGACCGCAGCAGTTACCCTAATCGACGACGGTAACACGGTTCCCTTTATTGCACGTTACCGTAAAGAGGTAACGGGCGGCCTTGATGATACCCAATTACGTAATCTAGACAGCCGACTTTCTTATCTGCGTGAACTCGACGATCGCCGCCAAACGATCCTCAAATCGATTCAAGACCAAGGCAAACTGACCGCTGAGCTTGAGAAAGAGATCACTCAAGCCGATAGCAAAACTCGTCTAGAAGATTTATACCTACCCTATAAGCCTAAGCGTCGTACCAAAGGCCAAATCGCAATTGAAGCAGGCTTAGAGCCGCTAGCAGAGACACTTTGGAACGAACCACAACACGATCCAGAAAGTGAAGCCTCTCAGTACCTGAATAGTGAAAAAGGCATTGAAGATACCAAAGCCGCGCTCGATGGTGCTCGCGCCATTATCATGGAACGCATAGCAGAAGATGCGAACCTGCTTGAGAAAATACGTCAGCACCTAACCCGTAACGCGGCTTTGAGCGCACGTGTTGTCGCGGGTAAAGAGCAAGAAGGTGAGAAGTTCAAAGACTACTTCGAGCATGACGAAACGCTGAGCAAAGTGCCTTCACACCGAGCACTAGCGATGCTGCGTGGTCGTAATGAGGGTTTCCTAACTCTGACCATGAATGCTGACCCAGAGCAAGAAGAAGGCGTGCGTGGTTCTTACTGTGAAAACATCATCTCTGATCACTATGGCATTACGCTGAGCAGTGCGCCTGCCGATGCATGGCGTAAACAGGTGATCAGCTGGGCATGGCGCATTAAAGTGTCTATGCACATGGAAACCGAGCTGATGGGCGCAATGAAAGAGCGCGCAGAAATCGAAGCGATTGAAGTGTTCGCGACCAACCTAAAAGATCTGTTAATGGCCGCTCCAGCTGGTCCACGTGCAACACTAGGTCTCGATCCTGGCCTACGTACTGGTTCAAAAATCGCCGTAGTTGATGCAACCGGTAAGGTGCTGGCAACTGAGACCATCTACCCTCACCCACCGCAAAAGCAGTACGACAAATCTGCACATATCGTAGAACAGATGGTGCGTCAATTTAATGTTGACCTGATTGCGATTGGTAACGGTACAGCTTCACGCGAAACCGACAGCTTTGTGGCTGACGTGATTAAACGCGGTAATCTGAAGGTGCAGAAGATCATTGTGAGCGAAGCGGGTGCGTCGGTTTACTCGGCATCTGAACTTGCAGCCAAAGAGTTCCCGAATATGGACGTATCTTTGCGTGGTGCCGTATCGATTGCTCGTCGTCTACAGGATCCACTGGCAGAGCTAGTGAAAATCGATCCTAAGTCGATCGGTGTTGGTCAGTACCAACACGATGTGAGCCAAACCATGCTCGCGAAACGCCTAGATGCCATTGTTGAAGACTGTGTAAACGCCGTCGGTGTTGATGTAAACACCGCGTCTGCTGCGCTTCTGACCCGTGTCGCGGGTCTATCTAGCACCATCGCGCAAAATATCGTTGATTACCGTGACGAAAATGGCCGATTCGAAGCACGCACCACGCTGAAGAAAGTCGCGCGCTTGGGGCCAAAAGCCTTTGAACAGTGTGCCGGCTTCCTGCGTATCATGGGTGGTAAAAACCCACTCGATGCGTCTGCGGTTCACCCAGAAGCTTACCCTGTGGTAAAAGCGATCTCAGAGAAGAACAGCAAAGATATCAAGACCCTAATCGGCGACTCCAACTTCCTAAAAGGCTTGCACGCGGTCGATTACACCGACGATAACTTCGGCGTTCCAACGGTAACAGACATCATCAAAGAGCTAGATAAACCAGGTCGAGACCCGCGTCCTGAGTTCAAAACGGCGACCTTTGCGGAAGGCGTTAACTCTGTGTCTGATTTAGAGCCGGGCATGGTTCTAGAAGGCGTGGTCTCTAACGTAGCCAACTTTGGTGCTTTCGTTGATATCGGTGTTCACCAAGACGGTCTGGTACACATTTCAGCACTGACTGATCGCTTTGTTTCTGATCCACGTGAAGTGGTGAAAGCGGGTGATATTGTCAAAGTGAAGGTGATGGAAGTCGATGTGCAACGCAAGCGTATTGCGCTAAGTATGCGTATGAAAGACGAACCGGGACAAGACAATCGCGCTCAACGTTCATCTGCACCACGCTCGCAAGGTCGTCCATCAAATGGTGGACAGCGTCGCCGTGAAGAGCCACAACAGAACGGCGCTATGGGTGGCGCGTTTGCTGCTGCCTTTGCAAAAGCGAAGAAGTAACGCTGCGCAATAAGGAAGTGAGCAGCTAGAAAAGCGTTTGGATCATAGTAGACCTAAAGCTGTCAGAGCGCTCTCGTAGACAGAAGAGCGCCCTTCAAAATATACAAGCTTGCTCCTAAAAACAGAAAACCTGCATCGCCATTGGCATGCAGGTTTTTTTATTAGGTTCAAAAAGGCTTGGCGATATTGACTGCGCTAGAGCACAACCAATACCTCAGATGGCTTATGAGGCGCAACAGCATGGCCATAGTGATACTTAATGACCTTACGTCGTTGTTCCATCTGCCCTTCTCGAATCGCCACATCAAGAATGTGCTTGGGCAATCGAAAACGCATGGTGTAACCCTTTCCTTGATCGGCACTATAACTACTCAGCGCCAATAAGCTGAACAACCTATCAAATGGATCTTTAGGCTCTTCTTGGTTTACCGCATCTATTTCCTGCTCGTTATCCATCTCATAACCGGGATGGTCAGAGGGATCCCAAGCTGATTGCTGCCTTCGTTTATCGTCCGATTTTACCTTGCGCTCTGCATTAGTTTTAGCCAATGCGACGGCTGGAGCAACAGGCTCTCGAACTCTATTTTCACGCGCAACTTGCTCAGTTTGCACATTAACGGATGGGGCGATCAGTGGCACACTTACTGCCGTTGCAGGTGACACAATCATTGCGAACTCTCCTCAAGAATCGCCCGTCGCTATTGCTATTGCACCGTTGAACTGAGTAAGCACAACAGGCATAGCCCAACGTACTGTGTTCTGCTCAGGTGAGAGAGAGGGCTGAGCATCGTTCAGTGCCTTGGTTAGATTATATATCGACCACGCTGTCTATAATTTTAGCAATTATTTCTCGGCGAAGCTGATCAGTTCACAGCAAAAAGCGTCCGCTTCAGTCATAAACGGTGCATGCGAAGACTGGGTAAAGATATATTGCTCAGTGTTAGGCAACGCTTTTTCTAGATCTTTCGCCACCTTAATCGGCACCAAACCATCCAACCGACCATACAAACGCAGCATAGGCACTGTTAGCTCAGGTAAGCGCTCGCGCAGATCAACATCGGAAAGCATTTTTAATCCGGCAAGCAGGGAATCTGGGTTAGGCAGAGGACGTGACAGTACCGCCTGTTTTAACTGTTTCACATCTTGTCTTGCCGAAGGGCTGCCCATCGCTTGCAGTGCCATGAAGCGCTCGATGGTGGTTTGAAAATCTTCCACCAGCTGCTCGGTAAAGTTGCTCAGAACGTTAGGCTGAATACCGCGCCACAATACCGGCTCTTTGGCTGCGGCAAATTTTGGAGAGCTCGCAACTGTGACTAGCTTGGAGACGTAGTCGGTATGGTGCAGCGCCATATGCGTCGCGACTAAACCACCCAACGACCAACCAACCCAGATCGCCTGCTTTGGCGCCTCTTCCATCAACTGCTCGGCAATACTCTCAAGGTTATCAGCATGGCAATGACTGCTGTGACCATAACCTGGCAGGTCAACCACATGAACACGAAATTGGCTCTCAAGTGCCGTTACGGTTTGCTGCCATACCGCACCGTTCATTCCCCATCCATGAACCAACACCAAATCTGGACCCTGCCCAGATACATGCCAATACAGTTTGTCGCTCATCTCGTGATTTTCCCTACTATTCTCATCCAACAATGATGATCTTGCTGTCTAGGCTATCCAAACCTACATCATCAATGCACTTATGCTCGCTATGTTATCTGATTGGATCCAAAAACACACACCACGCTTGGTCACACCACAATGCCAGCTCTGTCAATTGCCAAAGCAGCCTAAAGATACCCACCCTAAGTGGTGCAATAGCTGTCTATCTCAATTCGCCCCCCAACACCGCTGCCAACGTTGTGGTATCAAACTCGATATTGACGCCATAGTATGTGGGGCCTGCCTCAAAACACCACCACCTTGGCAGCGGCTCTATTGTGTTGGTGACTACGATTTTCCTCTCAGCCACTACGTGCATCAGATGAAGTACAGTGGTCAATTTTGGTTGTGCCGAGACTTAGTCAAACTGCTGGCAAACCATATTGAGCAACCTGCCCCTATTATCACTAGTGTGCCGCTGCATTGGCGGCGCTACCTACACCGCGGATTTAATCAAAGCGCGTTGCTAGCCGATGCCCTTGCCCACCAACTTAACAGCCAAAGCCTAGCGCTGTTTAAACGTCAACGTGCCACGCCAACGCAGCAAGGGCTTAGTAAGACGCAACGCCAGCATAATCTGCGCAATGCTTTTTCTTTAAGGAACAAGGATGTGATGAAAGTGATAGCAAAAGGCGACGCCCATGTTGCAATAATGGATGATGTCGTCACCACAGGCAGTACTGTGTATCAATTATGTCAATTGCTACTTGAAGTGGGCGTTAAAAGGATTGATATTTACTGCATCTGCCGCACTCCTGAACCCGCGTCTTAGTCAATTTCCCACGAAACTTGTCTATCAATTCAGCAAAAAAGGGCTGAATTACCGTTCCGACAGGAGTAGAATGGCAGAATAGCCTACAAATTTACTCAGGTATTCGTCGTGTCAAATATTACTATTACAGAAACAGCTCAAACTCATTTTGCTAACCTGCTTTCACAGCAGCCAGAAGGGACTAACATCCGCGTATTCGTGGTAAACCCAGGTACGCAGAATGCAGAGTGTGGTGTATCTTACTGCCCTACAGATGCGGTAGAAGCATCTGATACTGAACTAGCATTTGAAGGTTTCTCTGCTTACGTAGATGAGCTAAGCCTGCCATTCCTAGACGAAGCTGAAATCGACTTCGTTACCGACAAAATGGGTTCACAGCTAACTCTAAAAGCTCCAAACGCAAAAATGCGTAAAGTGGCTGATGACGCACCTCTTCTAGAGCGTGTTGAGTACGCAATCCAGACTCAAGTAAACCCGCAACTAGCAGGCCACGGCGGTCATGTAAGCCTAGTTGAAATCACTGATGAAGGCGTTGCTATCGTCGCGTTTGGTGGTGGTTGTAACGGTTGTTCTATGGTTGATGTGACTCTAAAAGAAGGCATCGAGAAAGAACTTCTACAACAATTCGAGGGTGAACTAACAGCGGTTCGTGATGCAACTGAGCACGATCGCGGTGAGCACTCTTACTACTAATCACACCTAAGATTAGAGACCAAGGACCAAGGCTGATGTGAAAACATCGGCCTTTTTGTTTTTTAGGCTCCCAGTAACCAATACATCCACCCTGCTGCCTTCACTTCACGAACAAAATCAACAGAGTGGCGCTCTAATCTAGAGAACTGAGATTGCAATCGCTTCCTATTCAATAATTCCATGATATAAAAACTCACCTCTAGGAAGTGACCGCCATTTCCCCTATATTAGAAAGACTTTCCAAAAAGCTAAGGAGCGAGCGCATGACAAGAAGGACCAAGCCAGAAATCTTGGCTAAGCAAACTGTCGCTCAATCAAAACTGTTCTCTATTGAATCTCTCGATCTCAAGTTTTCTAACGGTGAGCTTCGTACCTATGAGCGGATGAAACCAAGCGGTCGCAACGCAGTAATGATGGTCCCAATTACTGAACAAGGCGATATTTTATTGGTGCGCGAGTACGCCGCAGGAACCGAACGCTATGAGCTAGGCTTCCCCAAAGGTCTCATCGACCAAGGTGAAACTCCAAGTGAAGCCGCGGTTAGAGAATTAAAAGAAGAGATTGGTTTTGGCGCTCGCAAACTCACGCCACTCAAGGAAGTGATTCTCGCCCCTTCTTATTTTTCGAGCAAAATGACGCTGTTTATTGCCGAAGATCTTTACCCAGAACAGCTAGAAGGTGACGAGCCAGAACCACTGGATATTGTGCGCTGGCCGCTGGCTCAAGGAGAAGAGTTACTGACGCATCTCGACTTCTGTGAAGCCCGCTCCATTACCGCCTTATTACTGGCTCTTCGACTACTAAAACAACAATCTGACGAAGAGTAAGAGACCTTTTATGCCAATGACAAAAGATTTATCCCATCTACTGCCCTCCGTGATTGGAATCGCTCGCTCAGCGGGACAGCTGATTCTAGAGATCTACGAGAAGAAAAATTACGAAGAGTATACAAAAAGTGACGATACCCCTGTCACCAGTGCCGACCTTGCAGCACACAAACTGATCTCAAAAAGATTGAGTGAATTGACCCCAGACATTCCCGTCCTGTCAGAAGAGGCTGCCGATATCAGCCTAGAGAAACGCTCTCAGTGGGATCGCTACTGGCTAGTTGATCCACTGGATGGCACCCAAGAGTTCATCGCGCGCAGCGGAGACTTTGCCACCATTATTGCACTAATTGAACACAACAAGCCTGTGATGGGTGTCGTCTACGGTCCAGTGTCTGGTGTGACATATTACGCTTACCACAGTAAAGGCGCTTGGAAGATTCCAGATTTGAACGATAGCGTGAAAATCAAAACTCATCGCCATGAGCTACCAAATCAGCCGATTGCAATGGCAATAAGCCGTCGCCAAGATATCAACCGCATCACCAACCGTATGAGCTCAAAATGGAACTACGATTTAGTTCCGCTTGGGTCAGCTGCCCTTAAGGCGTGTCTAGTCGCAGAGGGCGCGGTAGATTGTTACCTACGCTTGGGTCCAACCGGTGAGTGGGATACAGCCGCAACCCAGTGTATCGTTGAAGAAGCTGGCGGACGCATATTAAGCACTCACCTTGAGCCCCTGTCATACAACGAACGGGAAACATTAGAGAATCCAAACTTCATCGTGCTCGGTGATGCAGACTTACCTTGGGAAGAGATTCTACAAGGTAAAGATTAAACTCCACTCAGGCACCACTGTTAAGGTGGTGCTTTTCTCACCAAACTGTCGAACAAATATACAAATCTATCAATAGAAACTGATGATTTTATCATTATCATTCATACAGTTAAGTGGCTCAAAGTTCTAGGTCATATCATACTTGTTTCATTTACAAAGTTTGAACTGTCCTATAAAAACATTCCTTGCATATATCAAAACTAATTTCATATATCACAAGGATATGATAATGAACGTCAATGCTAGGCTTACTAAAAAGACTCTAATCGCGACTTCGGTGGCATCTATTCTACTTTCCGGTTGTGGCAGCGATAGCGACCCTTCCGACAGTTCTTCAAACGGCGGTACGGTACAAAAAGACGCCTTGATTTCCACATTAACTCTACCTGCTGGTGATGCTGAATGTGCTAACGGTGGTCTCAAGGTTATCGCTGGCTACGATGACGATAAAAATGGCACGCTTGAAGATAGCGAACATGTCTCCAATAAAACCATCTGTCACGATGGAACGAATAATACTCAGCAAGAAGGTAGCGATATCTTCAATCAAGCTTTGGTGTCGGTCGCTTTAATCGCAAAAACGGACACCAGATGTGATGCCGGAGGACAATTAGTCACTCTTGGTGTTGATGCGAACAAGAATGGCATTCTTGATAGCAGCGAAGTTCAGTCATCAGAAGTACTGTGTAGTATCGGTGCTGATTTCGCACCAAGCGCCATCATCAACTCGATCACAGCGAATCCAGCCATTGTTGCGGCAGGCGCACAAACAACGCTAACAGCAACCATCAGTAACCTTCAACCAAATGATAAGGTGACTTGGTATAACGAAAATGGAGATGCGTTAACGACAACCACTCCAACTCAAGTTACCGTTCAAGCAGGGACGACCGTCGGTCAAGAGAAGTACAAACTCAGCATTGAAACGACCAACGATCAAGGCCAAACCGTACTGCAAACCAAAGAGATCATTATCACCGTTGCAGAAGCGCCAGCACCAACTCAGTCTGTCGTTCTTAATAGCCAACAAGTCTTCTTACCTGAAGGTTATACAACCAGCGCGCTTACTGGTGATGTAACAGGTACGATTATCTACGCGAAGCCTGTTACTACCGCAGCCGCTTCAGCAAGAAGCTCACTTCCAACGCCAGATAATACTGAACTCGCTGGTTTTGTGGCAGAAAGGGGAGCGTTGAGTGGACAAACAACGGCTCAAGAGATCCTTGTTGATGGGGTTGGTGCTTTTGCCTCTCAGCTCAGCAGAGCGGATATTGTGCAGACATCCCTGACAACGCTAGAAAATGGCGATGTCAACGCAACCTATAAGATCACATTGCGCACAGGATTGAAGCTTACTGAAATCCTCAATACTCTGATCAATCAAGTAGCCGTGAATAAGATTGGCGGAACCGCTAGCGCTTTAGTTCCAGCAGCGTCTGAGGTCACTCAATTAGAGTATCAACTTGATATCACAACCAGCTACAACAAAGTCACAGACAGTGCCGTGATTACCAGCACACTGGTGCAAAACGACAAAGTTGTGGATTACTCAGATCTGATTGTTTCAACGACTTCAGAAAGTATCCAAGCATCTAAAGATGCAACATTGCAACTGCAGAATGATAAGTTTACTGCGCTTGACCAAACCACCTCTAAAGCTGACTTCCTATTTGTTATCGACAACTCAGGTAGTATGGGGGGCGAGCAGCAAGCGATCAGTGACTTAACGGTAGCCTTTACAGAAACCATTCAAAATGCGGGTGTGGACTTCATGGTTGGTACCATTACCACAGATTCAGATGAACTGCGTGGAAATGGCTTTACTAGTGATTTAATTCAAATTGCCAAAGACTTTAAACCAGGCATCGGCGGCAGCACTACGGAACGCGGGATCTATTACTCAGAACTTGCACTACAAAAAGGGGGGACGGTAGAGCTTGCTGGATACCCACGAACTGGCGCTTCACTGTCAGTCGTTATCATGAGTGATGAACCAAGCCAGTACCAAAGATACAACTCTCCAGAGTTTGATCCTAACAACAACTTGTTCCTTGATAATGGCTATCGAGTGTACTCTATCGTCGACCCATCACATGCAGATAAGAGTCAGTATGACGACCTCGCCTCAACAACGCTAGGTAAAACTCTAAACATCAATGTAGATACTGAATACAAATCATTTGTTGAAGTGATGGCGAAAAATGCGGGGGCCTCAAGTGCGGGTTACAAGCTTTCTAAAGCTGAAGCTCAACATGTTCTTTCATCGTCCATTCTAGTAACCGTTGATGGGGCAAAAGTGGATCGCAACTCTTCCAATGGTTGGCAATATTACCCACTATCTGAATCCATTGTGTTTACAGGTACGGCTATTCCAGCACAAGGCGCTGAAATTATCGTTGCTTATCAATATGTAGACGACTCAAAGTAACAACCAATCCATAAACAAAAGGGCGATAGAATTTAGTTCTATCGCCCTTTCTTTTTTATTCGCGATGCTACAACTACAAGCGCCCTTGATAAGTAAACTGGTACTTCCCTTGATTGTCAGGTTTGCCTAGCCAACGCAGTTGGTTTTGCATCGTGGGTGGGAACTCAGCACCCGGTTTGAACCATGCATTGGTTGCGTAGCGACGGTTCGGCGTTAAGCTTGCATCGAATTCACTCTCAACTTGCGTGGTTTTCTGAGTGCCTTTTGCAGCAATCGTATTGTCTTGGCAAGTGACATCAGCGATAACAGGACCAAAGTCCAACGCGCCTAGCGGTGTCTCCGCGCCAGCACCTGACCAAGCTAAGGTGCCTTCACCGGTTTGACACCAAGGTTGGCCTTGTTGAAGGTGTTTAATCGTCAGTTCCACCTGACCAACAGCAGCGATCGGTACTGGAATATTTGGGACGAACTTCAGTACCTCTTCAGCTGGCAGTGATGCCACCAAATTTTGCGCGTAAGCACCATTCATGCTGTAACCGACATAGCCCTTACCACGCAGGTTCATATCACTATCACGACCGAATCGAACCGCTAGCTCTGCCTTGCCTTGGAAAAGCTGGCTAAACTGAAAGTCCCACTGCACTGAGCCATAATTAACACGCTGCCAAACGATATTGCTGGCGCTGCCTTGCCAGATAGAGCCTTGCACACCGTTAATTTGTAGCCCTCTCACCTTAGGCGCATGCTTAAGAGCAAAGGCTGCTGGCAAGTGCAAAAGCAGACTGACTGAAAAAAACACGATAAAAATGGCACTGAAAAGTAAGCCATATTTTAGAGAAGAGCCTCGCTTCACACTAACCTCGCTTGAACTGTAATCGTTTGACTTCAATCACGCCCTGCGTGTCACTGCGGTCAATATCCATGAATTCTACTTCAACGCCTTGCTGCTCTTTCAGGTACGTTAACCAATCAACAAACTGATTAAATGGTACTGGCTTAACCCACACTTGCAGCATTTCGCCACGAGGTTGTACTCGAATCAACTCAATCTTAAAACGGCGCATTGAAGCCGGTACAGAACGGTTCAAAGGTTCAGAACTTTTCGCGCCACCACTGCCACGCAGTTCAACAATCTCATCCGCCTTGTTGCTCACCCAAGCCAGCAGCTGCTTTTCACTCTGAATACGGCTTTGCGCCAATTCCGCGCGAGTATTGAGCGGCTGAAGTACACCCCAATAAACGGCACCGACGATCAGCAAAATAGAGCACCCAATCACAAGCCTCTGTTCGCGTTGACTGATCGATGTCCACCACGCCTGGAGTGGCTCAATCATATTTCTCATCATTGATCTCCTAACGTGAGTTACTGTAATGGTTTAAGTGTAAAGCTGCCGTACACAGCATCGCCGTTACGGTTCAGCGGCCCTTGCTCAACAGAGAACTTCTCGGCAAGCTTAGTGCGAGCGGTCTCAAAGTGTTGGAAGTTAGAGCTTTTCGCTTGCAGACGCACTTCAGAGCGGTTGCCATCATAACGAATACTTTCCACTTCGATGGACGTCACTTGCCCCAACGTACTTGGTAGCTGAGTTAGCCAACCCAGCAGACTCGCGCTATCACTGGAGCCACCATATCGACTTGCCTCTTCGTTCATCGTGCGCTTCAAATAACTGACGCTTGGAATCTTACGTTTACCTGCCATCACCTGACGGAAAATGCGTTCACTCTCAGCTCGATACGCCTGAGCTTCCGCTTCGTAGCGCTGTACTTTGAGTGTCTGCTGGGTTGCGATAACCGCAATCAACAGACACGCGGCAATCGCCACCTTTTGCCAAATCTTCCAGTATTTAGTGAATGAAGATTTGGTTTTAAAGCGACCTGTCAGCAAGTTAGTTCCGCTGATAATCGCCTGTTGGCTGAGTACCGACATCACCAATTCTGCTGGTTTTGCTTGCCACTCCACTCCACTCTGCTGCTGAGCTTCTTCATCTGGCAGTGCGGTATAACTCAAGATCGTCGGCTTAACATCGTCTTCAGTAACAAGCCAATCGCTGCTTAAAAACATCGGCAGCCATGCTTGGCGAATAGAGACCGCTTGAAAGGTGCTTTGGCGCAATAACCACTGATCACCAATCTGCAATGCGGTTACGCCTTCCGCATCAACGGGAAGGGCAAGTGTATCCGGCAGGACTTTGCGAATGGTTATACCAACCTCTGAAAATGCACTCATTACCTGAGTAAGCCATTGCTGCTCGACACCACAAACGACCGCCGTCTCCGCGTTTTTATCTAGAATGGTAAAGTGCAGATCTTCAATATCCTGTGCGACTTCATCTTCCAATAGAAATGGCAGCATCGACTCAAACTGACGCGCTGCGCCTTTTGGGATCTCCACACGCTTCAATAGGCAATCATTGCCCGAGAGTAGCGCAATACAGGTCCGTTTCTCAGCATAAGGTGTCAGCTCATCAAGCTGTTGCCAGCTCGCAAGCTCGCCACTTGCGATCACTTCTTGCTGGCTTGTCGACCAAACTAACCACTGCACAGGGCTTTGTGGTTCGCTACTCAGTCGAACGGTCAGAAACTCGCTCACTGATTCCTCCAAAGCGACGGCGCACAACCGTCACTGTTTCTCGATTACTACTATAAAAGAGAGTGCGAATTCGAACTCGCGACTTCTCCACTAATACTTCAGCATCCAGCTCGAAGTAGCTACTATCTACCGCTAAATACCCTTTGGCTTTCTTGGTCACATCGGCACTGACACTCGATAAGTTCGACTCAGCTAAGAAATCATCAATGCTATCCCAGCCATCAAAGGGGCGGTTTTCAATCAACGCTTTAGCGTCAGATTCGCTCAAGTTCGGGGCAAACATCGCTTCTAGAAGCGGAGCCTGTTTGACCTTGAGTGTATTTACGTTCAAACGCCAGTCATCACTTGGCAGAGCACACACATAAGGGCGTACCTTATCCATCACCTCACCGCTCACTTGATACACGGCACGCAGTTCAGACTCGTCTGCCATCAAACCATTCGCTGCCAGATAAGCGGGCTTCATCGCTTCATAGGTGCTGTCTTCCACTCCCACAGAAGAGGCACTGCGCGTATCCTCATCGACAAATTCCCACGTCGAATTGGCGATCACTTCAGCTTGATAAGAGTCCACTTCTAGATTCTCTAACAGGGTTTGCCACACAGAGACCAAATAAGGTGATGTGTTATCTGTGGTGCTGGCAACAGACTTCAACGCATTCAAATTTAGACACGCTTGACCATCTCGAATGTGCCCCACCACTTGACCATAGTCGAGCGGATAAACCTGCTCTTCCAGTGCCCACGGCTGACTTAAATTGATGGTATCACTGTCTTTATAGCTCTGCTCAATACCAACCTTAGCCAGCGCTTCAATACCAATGCTATACCAGTAGGCTTGTTGATAATTGAGCTGATTACCCACACGTTTAAACTGCGTGAACAGCCTCTCAGACATACTCCCTGCAATCGTTGCCATGATCGCGAGCAGCATCAATATCACGATAAGCGCAACACCACCTTGCTTGCTGGGCTTCCCCATTGGGGATCGATTAACCATTATTGCCCCCACTTGACGAGGAGCTGTCACTCGTATTCATGCCGCCACTAGGTGTTAGGTAGACACGCTCAATTTCACCGTAATCTTTAAGGGTCAATTTAAGTCTGACTGCTTGTGGCAGCGCACGATCTGTCTGCCACTCCTCTAGCCATGAGCTTCCGTTGTAGAACTCTAGGCTAAAGGCTTCAATCCCTTCGAGTAGTGGTGTCACTACGCCTTCTTGTCCGGTTGGAGTATCGGGGTAACGCCACCATACTCGCTCGAGCGTCTCTTCTTTAATTCGGTAACCCACTTTAGTGACTTCCCCTCTTGGGAACTGCTGCTGTGGATTGTGCCACCCTAAACGGGTAAACATCACACCGATCGAGTCCGAATCGAGCAGATACTCTTGCATTAAGATCAGTTTAGATGATGCTTCTTCGCCGTTTGTTCGAAACTGGCGTTGCGCCATCTGGCGAAAATCATTATCTAAAATGACCAAGCTACGCTGCAGAGCATTCAATCGCGCACTACGTTCTATCGAGACGTCATTGCTACGTTGGATCTGATTCACCACCTGATACGCCGCCACACTCAAGGTGGCGAATATCGCAATCGAGACCAGCACCTCAATCAAGGTGAAGCCTTTTGTTTTACTGCGAGTCGCGCAGACACGTTTATTTTGAGACATAACTGCGTACCGTCACGACAGGTGATGCATTCTTACTGGTTGCCACACTGACATCAAAAGCCTTCAAAAGATTATCACTGGTCGGCACAGGTGTTATAGTCCAGAACCAGTCACGCTCTGCAAGCTTTTGGGTTCCCTGTGTCTTTTTCAGTTTCTCGGGGTGCAGCATCACCATCGCCATTTGATTATCAACCACCATCGCCGCGAAGGTTTTCTCTTCCAAGTAACTCAGCGTATTAATGTGCTGAGTGACCGCGCGAATGACACTGATCGCCGCTGTTGCAAAAATGGCCAACGCCACCAGTACCTCTAGCAGT
Source organism: Vibrio pelagius (assembly GCF_024347575.1). Taxonomy (NCBI): domain Bacteria; kingdom Pseudomonadati; phylum Pseudomonadota; class Gammaproteobacteria; order Vibrionales; family Vibrionaceae; genus Vibrio; species Vibrio pelagius. The sequence goes on along the minus strand of NZ_AP025503.1, from coordinate 123,524 downwards.
GTCATACCACGCTGAGACTGCGAGCTAAGATTACTCCTCTTCATCTTCTTCTCCCGGCTCAAGCAGACGAATAACTCCATTATCTTTTACGCGGATACGCCAACCATCTTGCAGCGAATCACCAGTATTTGGGTAGAATGAGAGGGTAAAGGGCGTTAACTCAGCACTCGATAGGATGTAGATTTGAGGTGGTCTAGGCTTCTTCTCTTCTTCTAAGTCTGCAAACATGTCTTCGTCAAACAGACTGCCTGGATTAAAGAGCCGATCATCGTCTTGCCACGCACCACCGCCGAGCTTCAATGAAAGAGACAACTCTTTTGGTAGCTCAGTCGTCGAAGGAATCTTTTCAAACTCCACTTCCTGCCAACCTTCAGAGTTCAAGCTCATCAGGACATAAGTGGATTTTTTCTCATCAACACGAATGCCAAAGTCTAAGCCACTGAGAATGGCTTCTTCATTAAGTAGCTGTACACGCTGGTAAAAACTGTGTGCGTACTGCTTAGCGACATCTTTGGCATTGGTAGGAATCGTGGCGATCACCGCCACTGCGGTTAGTGACAGTAATACGAGAACTAGCAGAATTTCTATTAAAGTAAATCCACGCAAACGTATTGTGCTGCGCGATTGAACAGAGCTTCTCATGTTTCGTATTACCATCACGATATGCGTTCACAATAAGCGAGGGCTTATTGGAAGTCTTGCATGTTCCAGTTGCCGATATCTGCTGCCGCACCTTCACCGCCTTCTTGACCATCAGCACCTAACGTGAAGATATCAATCGTGCCATTGTCGCCAGGGCTTACGTATTGGTACGCATTACCCCAAGGGTCGTTTGGCAGACGCTTGATGTAACCACCGTCACGGTAGTTACGTGGCTCTGGGCTGCTTGGCTTTGAAACCAATGCATCTAAACCTTGATCCGTTGTTGGGTACACGCTGTTGTCTAGCTTGTACATATCGAGTGCGTTCTCCAGAGCAACGATGTCAGTGATCGCTTTCTGTTGATCCGCTTTCTCTTTGTTGCCCAGAAGGTTTGGCACAACGAAGCTCGCCAACACACCTAGGATAACCACAACCACCATTACCTCTAACAGGGTAAAGCCGGATTGCTTGTTGATTTTATTTTTCATTGTTTTCTCCAAATGACAGCCGGAGAGTTTAGCAGACGCGCCTCTCTCCAAATCTAAAAACTAATCGGTAAAATTTAAAAACTAATAAGCAATATTTAAAAGCTAATAAGTAAAATAAGCGAGATTATCCGCTCATTAAATTATTCATTTCCAACATTGGCATCAGGGTCGCCATAACGATAAACAGCACCAAACCCGCCATCAGCGCAATCAAAGCTGGCGTAAAGATACCTAGGGCAATGTTCACTGTAGACTCAAAGCTTTGGTCTTGGTTATCGGCAGCACGAGTTAGCATCTGCTCTAGCTGACCACTCTGCTCACCACTGGCAATCATGTGCAGCATCATAGGTGGAAACAGCTTGGTTTGATCGAGCGCTTTTCTCAGGCTCGCACCTTCACGTACATTGTCTGAAGCCTGTAGAACCTGCTGTTTCACATGGTGGTTCGACATCACATCCACCGCGACCTTCATCCCTTCAAGAATAGGGATAGCACTTGAAGTACAGATAGATAGAGTGCGCGCAAAACGCGAGGTGTTGATCCCTTTGGCAATTTTTCCAATCAGAGGGATACTCAGAAGTTTTCTATCCCAGCTCAAACGAATCGACGGCTTCTTGAGCGCCGTTTTGACCAGAACAATAAAGCCAACGATCAGTAAGAACAGCTGAATACCCCAACTCTGAATAAACTCACTCGAAGCCAGCAGAAATTGGGTAGATTGAGGCAGTTCTTGCCCCATCTGAATGATGGGTTCAACAATTTTAGGCACGACGGTTGCGAGCAAGAATGAGACTATCGTCACCGCAAAGACCACCAGCACCACCGGATAGATCATCGCTTGCATCAGCTTAGAGCGCATCTTTTGACGATTCTCAGCGTAATCAGCCAAGCGCTCTAAAACTGCATCTAAGTGACCCGATTTTTCACCGGCAGCCACCATGGCACGAAACAGCTCATCGAAGATATGAGGGTAATCAGCCAAGCTGTCAGCTAGGGTGTAACCTTCGGTCACCTTAGAGCGAACCGCTAATAGCATGGTGCGAATACGCGGTTTCTCAGACTGCTCTGCTACTGCTTTCAAACACTCCTCGAGCGGCATACCAGACTGCACCAGAGTTGAGATCTGGCGGGTAATCAAAGCAAGATCTGGCGTACTGATACCACGCTTAAAGCTGGTCGAAGGCGCACTGCCCCCTTTACTGCTTTTGGTTTTTGCTTCAGCCATCTCAACAGGCATCAAGCCTTGCTCTTTAAGTCGCTGACGAGCTTGACGCGCGTTGTCCGCTTCTATTGAGCCTTTCTTGGTTTTACCCTTAGCATCCAGTGCTTTGTATTCAAATGCCGCCATACTAGACTTCCTTAGTCACGCGCATCACTTCTTCGAGTGAAGTGATGCCCTGACGAACCTTAGCTAGGCCATCATCGCGAATACTAGGCGTTGTGCTACGAATCGCTTTTTCGATCGCTTGCTCACCGGCTTCACTATGAATCAGCTCTTGCACCGATTCATCAACCATGAGCAACTCATGGATACCCGTTCGGCCGCGATAACCTTTGTGGTTGCACGCTTCACACCCTTTGGCATGATACAGGGTTAGGCTGTCTTTCTTCTTCAAATCAAACAGCTTTTTGGTCTCTTTATCCGCCTCGTACGGCTCTTTACAGTCGTTACACAGCGTACGAACCAAGCGTTGAGCCAAAACACCCAACAACGAGGAAGAGATAAGGAAAGGTTCGATACCCATGTCACGCAGACGAGTAATCGCACCAACCGCTGTGTTGGTGTGCAGGGTCGACATTACCAAGTGACCCGTCAAAGATGCCTGAACCGCAATCTCTGCCGTTTCTAAGTCACGAATCTCACCAATCATTACCACGTCTGGGTCTTGACGAAGAATCGCCCTTAGGCCGCGAGCAAAGGTCATATCAACCTTAGGGTTTACCTGAGTTTGACCAATGCCATCGATATCAAATTCAATCGGGTCTTCAACAGTAAGTATGTTGCGCTCATTGCTGTTCAGCTCTTGCAAGCCCGCATACAAGGTCGTCGATTTACCAGAACCGGTTGGGCCGGTTACCAAGATAATCCCATGCGGACGTTGAATCAGTTTGCGGAAGTTCTCGTGATTTTGCGCTGTCATGCCTAAGCTGTGCAGGTCAAGACGGGTCGCATTCTTATCAAGTAGACGCATTACCACACGCTCACCGTGCGAAGACGGCATGGTCGATACACGCACATCCACGGCACGACCACCGATACGCAGTGAAATACGACCATCTTGTGGGACACGTTTTTCTGCGATATCCAGCTTAGCCATAACCTTCACACGCGATACCAGCAGAGGTGCCAATTTACGGCTCGGTGCCAATACATCACGTAACACGCCATCAATACGAAAACGGATCGAGAGTGATTTTTCGAAGGTTTCGATATGAATATCCGAGGCGCCCTCTTTGATCGCTTCACCTAGCATCGCATTGATTAGCTTAATGATCGGTGCATCATCTTCTGATTCCAACAAGTCTTCATCTTGTGGCAGCTCTTCAGCCAACGAGAAGAAGTCGTCGTTATCAGCGCCGATATCTTCCATCAATTGACGTGCTTCCGATGAATCGCGTTGATAAGCTTCGGTTAGCTTTTTCTCAAACTCATCCGAGATAATCGCTTGTGGAGTAAAGCCACTTTTTATCACGCGGCTCACTTCTAGGATCGCGGCGGATTTAAGCGGCTCTACATAGTACAGCACTGGCGGGCGCTCTGGATGCTGATACTCAAGCACCATCTTATAGCGGTTTGCAAAGCTGAATGGCAAACGCTGAAAGCGATGAACAGGCTCAACCATCTCTGCCATTATTTCTCTTCCATTTGATCGATGAAGGCTTGAATTTCTGCTGGGTGGTTAAAGCTCTCACCAAACTTAGGCAGTACTGGAATATTGTCGTCATCCAACAGCTTCAAGCCCTGCTCAGCCTTGAACAGCTGCTCAGCACGAATGAAGTTATATTTACGTTGGGTAATGCCGTCCGCGGACACACCATCGCGAATGATGGTCGGCTTGATGAACACCATTAGGTTTTTCTTCTCAACTTGGGTACTGGTTGACTTAAACAGGTGACCAAGCACCGGAATGTCACCCAGTAGTGGCACTTTCGATTCACTCTCTAGTGCGCGCTCATCGATCAGACCGCCCAGTACCAGCATTTGGCCGTCTTGAACAATCACAGAAGTATTTAATTGACGCTTGCCAAAACGTACGTCGACAGCACCGTTAGCACCCAAAACGTTAGAGACTTCTTGTTCAATATTCAGTTGAACTGAGTCGCCTTCGTTAATTTGTGGAACAACTTTCAGCTTGATACCGACTTCTTTACGATCCACGGTTTGGAACGGGTTATCGTTGCTTGAGCCCGCCGTAGAGCCAGTCAGTACCGGAACCTCCTCACCAACAATGAAAGAGGCTTCCCCGTTATCCATAACGGTAATACTTGGAGAAGATAAAATATTCGAGTTGGAATCGGTCGCAACCGCACTGATCAGTGCCGTCCAATCGCCCATCACTACGCTTACTGCAGCGCCGTTTACACCAGAGAGTGCTGAAGCCAGTGTTGAGTAATCGCCCGGTTCAGTTACATCATATGGAACTCGGTTGCCATTATTATCAGTGTAGTATTCAGTACTTGTTTGATCCTCAGCTTCCTCTAGACCAATCATTACGCTACCAATCGACGCACCGGTATTGCTGTATTGGATCATCGCGCCTGTTTCAAGGTTACCCCATTGCACACCCAAGTTGACTCCATCACCCTCTGCCATTTCGACAATCAGAGCTTCAATCAGCACTTGAGCACGGCGAATATCTAACTGGGCAATCACATCTTGCAGCGCTTTCATGATGTCGGGTTGCGCGGTGATCACCAACGAGTTCGTTCCTGCGTGTGCAGAAATCATCACTTGGTCACGATTGCTGCTACGATTTTTACTTGAACTCTGCTTCTCTGACTGCAAGTTATCTGATACACCCTTAAGCACATCGACTAAGTCTTCTGCTTTCGCGTACTTCAAATAGACAACTTGGTTGTTGCCTTTCGTTGCCATCTCAACATCGAGTTGCTCAATCAGCCTTCTTAGTCGGTTGCGAACTTTAGGATCACCGGAAATCAGAATAGCGTTGGTTCGCTCATCCGCTACCAGCTTAGGCTGGAGGAAAGCGGGTGTGTTTTTCGCATCAGTGGTTTTGTTGAGCGCATCAACGATACGAACCATCTCGGCAGCGGAAGCATTCTTCAGCTCTACCACTTCAATCTCTTTATCACCCGCTTGGTCAACACGCTGAATGATTTCAGCAAGACGGTTCACAACCGCTGCTCGACCAGTAATTAGGATGATGTTGGCAGGGTCGTAGTGGACGACGTTACCCGCGCCTGCATTGTCATTCAGTTGACGCAGTAGTGGCGAAAGCTCACGAACAGAAACATTTCGCACCGTCACCACGCGCGTCACCACGCTATCGCCTTGAATATTGTCGCGGTCGCCGACCACAGGAATAGCAGATGTTTTAGAGTCTTTAGCTTTGATGATCTTCAGTACGCCCGATTCCATCTCAACCACGGCGTAGCCGTAAACTTCCAGAACATTGAGGAAGAAGCTGTAATACTGTTCTTCGTTGAGTACGTCATAACTGCGCACATCAATCTTGCCACGCACCGATGGGTCAACGATGATCGTCTTCTCTAGGTTACGGCCAACAATATTAATAAACTCTTGAATATCAGTGCCTTTAAAGCTGGCACTAAAATCATTAGCGATGGCTGCTGGTGTGCAGATCAAGCTTCCTGCTAATAACCATGCACTTTTCTTAAACCAATGCTTCACGTACTACTCCTACACTCTCGCTTCTCACTAAGCGACATGTTTTAAAATTCGATATAAATGTCATGCTGCTGTCCGTCTCTTTCAACCACTAAGTTAAGTTCGGTCAAATCAGAAATAGAACTAAAAATAGTGCCCATAGCAGCCTGATCAGTCAGGTCTTGTCCATTAAGCTGAGTCGCGATGTCCCCACTTTGGAGCCCAACTGATTCAAAAAGTTCGGGATCTTTTCCTGGACTGACTCGATAGCCAATCACATTGCCGTCGCGTTTCACTTGCGAAAGACGCACATACTGGAAGATTTGTTGCGGGTCTTTGGTGATCGTCGCTTTAATCTCTTCAAGCTTCTCTTCCGCAGAACCTGGATTATTACCACGCACCGATGCCGAAGCGCGAGGCTTCGCTGGTTCTGAAACCGACAAGCGTTTGTATTCGAGACCTTCTAGCATCAAAGTTTCATCGCGGCCTGAGTTATCAATGATCACACGATCAATCAACACCGCTTTAAGCTTGGCACGTGTCCCTTCTATCTCTTCGCTAATACCGTAAGTCGCTTGTTGACCACGGTTGGCAATCACGGCAAGGCTACGCTGCGGATCTGAGCTCGCAACAGCCCCCACCAACACGAGGTTGAGTCGCGTCTTAGGAGCGTCTTGTATAACGGGTTGCTTAACCACTTTTGGTGTTTCAGCACGATATTCACCAAAAAGATTGCTCTTCTGGAGGGAGGAGATATCGAGCGTAGATTGTGGTCGAGAAGATGACGAGGCTTGCGCTTTCCAAGGTGTAATTGACTGGTCTGCAGGGTCAATCAACCAGGCCAACTGACCCAGTATCCATGCAGAAATGGCAATCAATACACAACAGGTTATCAGGCTCAGCTTTTGCTGAAATACAAATCCATTCTCTATTAAGCGGCTCAACAAAGGAGAATTTCCCATGCGATTTTTGAGCTCCAATAACTTCACTTGCCTAAACCCTTTTGTGAAGATGAGAGCGCTAAATCATTAAGCTCTCAGCTTTTTTGTACATAAACGCTACGCCAATTACTGATTTGGCATAGGATCCAAAACTATATCATAGCCTACGCATAAAAAGTCATAACGTGAGCTATTTTGCAGTATGCCTTGAAAAAAAACACATTTGCCACCACTTTAGCTTCTACCAAATGTGATAAGCATCATCTAAGACAAGTTGCGAACTGATTTTACTCAGTTAACCACATTCATTTTTTCACTTAAAAGGCACAGCGCCATATGAAACCTGCTAATGAAGCTGTCAGACTAGATAAATGGTTGTGGGCAGCACGCTTTTACAAAACTCGCTCTATCGCTCGTAATATGGTCGATGGTGGTAAAGTCCACTATAATGGTCAACGCAGCAAACCAAGCAAAATCGTAGAACTTGGGGCGGTGATTTCACTGCGTCAAGGCAATGAGGAAAAGACGGTCACGATCGATAAAATTTCGGATCAACGTCGTGGAGCTCCAGAAGCCCAAACCCTTTATACCGAAACGAAAGAAAGCTTGGCAAAGCGTGAAGCACACGCCCAACAGCGTAAATTACATGCACATAACCCAAGCCCTGAACGCCGTCCTGACAAAAAGCAACGTCGTGACATCATCAAGTTCAAGCATCAATAAGCTAGAAGGAACCGCCAAATGGCAAACAATGTTTTAAATCGCTACCTATTTGAAGACCTATCGGTACGTGGTGAATTGGTACAACTGGACGAAGCGTACCAACAAATTATTTCTAGCAAGGAATACCCAGCGGCTATTCAAAAGCTTCTTGGTGAGCTATTAGTTTCAACGACTCTTCTTACTGCGACTCTAAAGTTTGAAGGCTCTATCACTATGCAACTGCAAGGTGATGGCCCAGTTTCTCTAGCAGTAATCAACGGCGATCACGACCAAAAGATCCGTGGCGTCGCACGTTTCGAAGGCGACATCGCTGATGATGCAAGCCTGCATGACCTAATGGGTAAAGGCTACCTAGTGATCACTATCGATCCTAAGAAAGGTGAGCGTTACCAAGGTATCGTAGCACTAGAAGGCGACACACTAGCAGACGTTCTTGAAGGCTACTTCGCAAACTCTGAGCAGCTTAAGACACGCCTATGGCTACGCACTGGCGAACACGAAGGTAAACCACATGCAGCAGGTATGCTTCTGCAAGTGATGCCAGACGGCACGGGTACACCAGACGATTTTGAACACCTAGAGCAGCTCACGGCAACAGTAAAAAATGAAGAGCTATTCACTTTAGAAGCGAACGAGCTTCTATACCGCTTGTACAACCAAGAAAAAGTACAACTGTTCACTCCACAACCTGTAGAGTTCTTCTGTGGTTGTTCTCGTGAACGCAGCGGTGCCGCTATCGTGACAGTAGATCAAGAAGAGATTTACAGCATCATCAGCACTGAAGGTAGCGTTTCACTTCACTGTGATTACTGTGGCACAAGCTACGCATTCGACAAGAGCGATGTTGATGCTCTGTTCGCAGAAGCGACAGATAAAGGCGACAATACGGTTCATTAATTTACGTCGTTCTAAAAACACGTAATTTAAACCAAAAAGGTCAGCGCAAAGCTGACCTTTTTTGTGATCAAATTGGCGCAAATCCCGTAACATCTCGTAATAAAATCACTGCTTAATTTTAATCAATTAATAATGTTCAAGCCCCTAGCGCAAAGGTTTGCGTACAGGATAGACTAGTTGGGCCAATATGTGACGAGACACTTAAAACCCCACGGAAAATATGGATAATTTTTGAGCTATATCCCTGTTTCCCCCATGTCTCGTTGCTAGCATGGTGAGCAGATAACAACAAAAAATTAATACAAAATCCCTACAAAATATCCTACAAGGAGCACCTATGACCGTTATGGAACATACAAAGGCTGCACAAATCGATCTTACTAAACACGGAATTACTGGCGTAACTGAAGTGCTGCGTAACCCAAGTTACGAGCAGTTATTCGTGGAAGAAACGCTTCCAGGCTTAGAGGGCTACGAAAAAGGCGTAGTGACCGAACTAGGTGCTGTTGCTGTTGACACTGGTATCTTTACTGGCCGCTCACCAAAAGATAAGTACATTGTTAAAGACGATACGACTCGCGATACCATGTGGTGGTCGGATCAAGGTAAGAATGACAACAAAGCGATTACCACTGAAGTGTGGAACGATCTGAAAGAGCTCGTAACGACACAGCTATCTGGCAAACGCCTATTTGTCATTGACGGTTACTGTGGTGCTAACCCTGATACGCGTCTAAGCGTACGTATTATCACTGAAGTGGCGTGGCAAGCGCACTTCGTTAAGAATATGTTTATCCGCCCAACCGAAGAAGAGCTGGCAACATTTGAACCAGACTTCGTCGTTATGAACGGCGCGAAAACAACCAACCCGAAATGGCAAGAACACGGCCTAAACTCTGAAAACTTTGTTGCGTTTAATCTGACGGAGCGTGTACAAATCATCGGTGGTACTTGGTACGGCGGTGAGATGAAGAAAGGCATGTTCGCCATGATGAACTACCTGCTTCCACTGCAAGGCATCGCTTCAATGCACTGTAGCGCAAACGTGGGCGAGAAAGGCGACGTAGCGGTATTCTTCGGTCTATCAGGTACAGGTAAAACAACGCTATCTACAGACCCTAAACGTGAACTTATTGGTGACGATGAGCACGGTTGGGATGATGACGGTATCTTCAACTTCGAAGGTGGCTGTTACGCGAAGACTATTCGCCTATCAAAAGAAGCAGAACCAGAGATCTACAACGCAATCCGTCGTGATGCTCTGCTAGAGAACGTAACAGTACGTGGTGATGGCTCTATCGATTTCGATGATGGCTCTAAAACAGAAAACACTCGTGTTTCTTACCCAATCCACCACATCGATAACATCGTTAAGCCAGTTTCAAAAGCGGGCCACGCGAAGAAAGTTATCTTCCTAACTGCGGATGCATTTGGCGTTCTTCCACCAGTTTCTAAGCTGACTCCAGAGCAAACGAAGTACCACTTCCTATCTGGCTTCACAGCAAAACTAGCGGGCACTGAACGTGGTATCACTGAGCCAACGCCAACATTCTCTGCAGCGTTTGGCGCAGCGTTCCTAACACTACACCCAACCAAGTATGCAGAAGTACTAGTAAAACGTATGGAAGCGGTTGGCGCAGAAGCCTACCTAGTGAACACAGGTTGGAACGGCAGTGGTAAGCGTATCTCTATCCAAGATACTCGCGGTATCATCGACGCAATCCTAGATGGCTCAATCGACGATGCAGAAACTAAGGTAATCCCTATGTTTAACCTAGAAGTACCGCTAGCACTGCACGATGTTGACCCAACAATCCTAGATCCACGTGATACTTACACAGATCCACTACAGTGGGAAAGCAAAGCGAAAGACCTTGCGGAGCGCTTCATCAACAACTTTGATAAGTACACCGACAACGACGAAGGTAAAGCGCTTGTTGCTGCAGGCCCACAACTGGATTAATTGTTCACTCTGCTCTGAGGACAAAGTCATAAGGCTAACCCCCTCTTAAAAACGATATTTTTGTAGCAAGCCCCTCTTTTGAGGGGCTTTTTTGTTGCCGCAGCGCCTATTTTGTTCCACTCTATTTTGAGCAACGAAGAAATGGAAGGTGCGCTAGGAATGAAAAGAGTCATCATGATGGTTGGGATTGTATTGTCTGTCCTCGTCGCAGCTGTTGCAACACTGCTGCTTGGCTTGCAGACCCAATACCGCACTGACATTGCCAATTTCATGCTCAAGCACTCAATCGCTCACCCAATCACAGTCGAAGATGTCGAGTATCAAGCTCCCTACAAACTGACTCTACAAGGCGTTACTGCTGGATCAATCAACGATGAGTCTGAACCTCTCTACTTCGACAAGTTACAGCTTTGGTTTAACCCCAATAGTTTGTTCACCGCGCAGCTAGAACTCGACTCACTGCTTATCAGCGGTGTTCAATGGCGATCTGAAGAGTTGGACTTACTAAAGACGCAGCTCACTCAGCCACAAGTGAAGCTTCATCAACTCGCCATCAACAATCTCGACTTTTCCACACCAGAGTTCAGTGCTCGCGACCTTGATATTCAAATCTCGAACCCAGATTGGACAGACTCACAGCCGTTGTTGCCCAACGGAAAAATTCAGCTCAAGGCAGGACAGATCTTTTGGCAAGGTGAGGCCCTAGACAACTTCCTTATCGACCTCGACTTAAAAACAGATGACAGCACGCTCTATGGCGCGTCGTTCGACTGGCGCGGCGCTAAGATCTCAGGGCAAGCCGAGCAGTACCCAAGCGGCTGGTCGCTGGTCAATGTCACTATTGATGGTCTGCACCTTAATCAAAAGCAAACTCAGGAATTACTAATATCTGACTGGCGTATCCCAAACTTCAACATTAGCCATATTAATAGCCTAGATGTACTGAAAAGTGACATCACTTGGCAAGATGTTCACCTCGCAGCTTTCAGTGCATCATTTGAAAACATCCATCTGCCTTTCAAGATATGGCAGCAACAGCAGGGCTACTTCTCACTGCAGGCTGAGAGTCTTTCTCTGCAAGACGAGCAGTGGATTGAGCCCAATCTAAAACTGACCCTACAGCAAGATCACATCGAGATTAATGACTTTTACAGTCAATGGCAGCAAGGCAGTATCCAACTCAATGGTCAAATAGGCCCTCGCTCTATCAAGCTCCAAGAGCTGGATGTTCGCGGTGTAAAATGGGTAACTGAGTCAGAGGAAGAGAAGGAGCTGCTTGAAGTATTGCAACCTTGGCTACAAGAGATCGACTCACTCTCGCTCTCGCGGCTCAATGTCGAGAGAAGCCAACGTATTCAGTTGGCTAACCAGCCATATTGGCAAGTCTCTGGATTACATATAGAGGGTCAAGAGCTGACCTTGATAGAACAAGGCGAATGGGGACTGTGGGAAGGCGAGTTAAGCGCCAGTGCCAATGACGCGAGCTATCAGAGCATTTTATCTGCTCAGCCAGTGGTTGAAATGAGCAGTCACCAAGGACTGTGGCAGCTTAAACGACTTTTTGCGCCGCTCAAGCAAGGCTATATTGAGGCTCAAGCCACGCTCGACTTCAACCAGGTCAGCCAGCCATGGCAAGTAACCATCAGTGCCGATGGTGTTCCGTTGTCGCCGTTTATCCCTTACTTGGCATTACCCTTTGATGCCTCAGGCATTGGTGAATTTGAGCTACGTGCCTCTGGCTTGGCCGGCGATGATCTAATGCTCAGACATTCAGCTACAGCGAGCCTTGAGGGCAGTATTCGCAATGGCGTGATTAACTTTGCCTCTAACACCCCTCAGACGACTGAGCTCCAAGCAAACCAAGCGTCACAATCCAAGATCGTGAACTTTGAGGTCTCAGATATCAAAGCCGACTTAAACCGCGGCCATCTGTCATTGCCACCATTGCACATTATTGGTGCATCGCAACAAGATGACCAGCCTCAGCCAGTCACACTGACAGGTGAACTTGGTGGCGAACTCGATCTTGTGACACCGCAATCGCACAGTTTGACGCTGAGTCTGTCGAGTGAATGTTACGAAGTTTCTGGGTTAGTCACTCAAGCGCAGCTCGTGTACAAAGAGAGCTGCCAATAAAAACGCCACTTAGAGAAGTGGCGTTGGTTAAGACATTAAACTCATTATTCCGAGACGTTTTGCGTGGAACTAAGAACCTTTTTATAGTCTGGGATCAGCATGTAGGTTCCCGTAAACTCAACCGCGGCCACATCGCCACTGTGAATCGTCACATGGATGATGATTCTCGCCTTACGCCCCGATGCGAGTCGATCTAAGTCGCCGCTGATTCCATCTAGAGAGGTTGATGCGACAGGGTTCTGCTCAACCGGATGACGATAGCGAATGTTGCTGTCAGCCAGCACGATATCCCCTGTCAGGCCGCGCTCTTTCATCAGCAACCACGTCATGCCCCACCCCGTCAGTGTCGCCAGAGTAAACGCCGAGCCCGCAAACATGGTGTTGTGAGGGTTGAGGTTTGGGTTAAGCTGAGCACTGCACTCAAACTGGTAACCTGTGTATTGGTTTATCTTGATGCCCATCTTGTCGCTGATAGGGATCTGATGTTCCCAACGCTGCTGCAGTTCATTACACCACTCCGGCTTACGCAGTACATCCGCCATAGGATCAAGATGTTTTACCATCTGTTGGTGACGCACCGGACCGCGCTGATCATTAATCTCACCACGACGCTCAAAGCTGTTCTTCTCATAGAATGAGATTGCATCTTCACGAGCATTACACACTAAGCGCTTAGCCCCTTCTTGACGAGCCAGTGACTCTAGCGCAACTAAGATAAGAGAACCCATGCCCTTGCTACGGCGCGAGTTCTTTACCGCCATATAGCGGATCTGACCTTCGAGATCAGGGGTGATGTAGAGGCGTCCAATTGCCATAGGTCGACCACGTCCATCGACAATCATGCGATGGTGACTCATCCCGTCATATTCATCACGTTCCGAGCCAACTGGCATGCGCCAAGGCTCGCGCAGCATCTGCCAGCGAAAGTGATAATACTTGTTCAGTTGATTCTCCGTGGTCGGAGTAATAAGTTTAAACATGCTTATTCCTTTAAGCTTAAACCTGTAGCCAGAATGTCACAGGGCCATCATTGACCAGAGAAACTTTCATATCTGCTGCAAAGCGGCCACGCTCCGTTGGCAGTACAGTCGCGCATTGATCGGCGAAGTAATCGTAAAGACGTTCAGCATCGGCAGGGTGTGCACCGCGAGAAAAACCGGCACGAGTCCCTTTTTTGGTATCGGCTGGTAGCGTGAACTGAGATACCACCAAGACTTTGCCATCAACCTGCTTCACATTGAGGTTCATTTTATCGTCTTCATCACCGAAGACACGATAAGTCGTCACCCTTTCCATCAAACGTTTCGCTTTAGCTTCATCGTCGCCTTTCTCTACACCTAGCAGTACCAATAAGCCTTTATCGATTTCGCCAACGACCTCACCATCGACACGAACGGCAGCTTCACTTACTCTTTGAATCAGTGCTATCACTGTGATTTCCTTGTTCTGGAGCTTTTTGATTATCGGTAGAGTGTACCATTTCTTGCGTCTCACTCCACTGTTCGCGCTCGCCAAGTGCCGCCGTTACCTCAGCTCCCACCAGCACGATCAACCAACACAAGTAAACCCATACGAATAAGATCGGAATCGCAGCCAGTGCGCCGTAAATCAACTGATAAGAGGGAAACTGAGTGATGTAAGCCGCAAAGCCTTTTTTACTCAATTCAAACAAAAGTGCTGCCACCATCGATCCTGCAGCCGCGTGAGAAAAATTAATTTTCTTGTTTGGAACCAGTAAGTACAAGCCAAAAAAAGTAAAGAAGGAGAGAATTAATGGCAACTTACGAATCACAAAGTTATACAACCCAGAGACGGTTTCGTTTTGCAGCAGAGTAAGCGAAGTCACGTAGGATGTAGCCGCAATGCTTGCACCCACTAAGATTGGACCTAGAGTTAACACCATCCAATACATTGAGAATGAGTGAACCGGGCGACGCTTGGCTCTCACTCGCCAAATGTAGTTAAGGTTCTTATCGATGTTCGAGATCAGCATCATCGCGGCAATAAACAGGAATCCACTACCGACTGCCGTCATCTTGCCAGTATTCGCAACAAAATCCTGTAGAGCATTATGAACCGCATCACCAGAGGCTGGGACAAAGTTATTGATGATGAATTTCTGAATAACAAGCCCAACATCTTCAAACACAGAGAAAGAGGAGAGTATCGACAGCAATACTGCCAACATAGGCACGATCGATAGCAAGGTGATGTAAGCTAAATAGCCTGCATTCACATTGACTCGATCGTGTTTCATTCGCGCCATCAGGTAGTGTGAGAACGCGAGTCCGAGTTCGGTTGTCTTTTGAATCTTCAACTTGTAACTCCCATGTAACTCGTTCATAGTCCTAATAATGTTGATTAATTGTATATAGGAACCAAGGATGCCTTATTTACTCGTCTTAGTGCTATCTATTTTTACCCTAACGGGATGTCAGTCAGCGTATTACTCCGCAATGGAGCAAGTGGGCTACCACAAGCGTGACATTATGGTCGACCGTGTCGAAGATGCTAAAGAGTCACAACAAGATGCTCAAGAAGAGTTCACCAGTGCCCTAGAAGCACTGAGCAGCCTGACCAACTTCAACGGCGGTGACCTTGAAGATATGTACAATAAGATCAACGACAAATACCAAGACAGCGAAACAGCAGCACAGAATGTCAGTGACCGTATCGCTGCGATCGAAGATGTCTCCGATGCCCTATTCGCCGAGTGGCAAGACGAACTCGACCTCTACACCAGCGCTTCACTGCGCCGCTCAAGTGAGCAAAAGTTGCGAGAAACCAAGTCCTCTTATCAAACCATGCTCTCGGCAATGAAACATGCGGAGAAGAAGATGGACCCGGTGCTCAACACCCTACGCGACAATACGCTCTATCTTAAGCATAACCTAAATGCGAGCGCTGTCGGTTCACTGCAAGGTGAGTTCATGAGCCTAGAAAAGGACATCGCCTTTGCAATCAAACAGATGAATGAAGCGATTGAAGAGTCAGATAAGTTTCTTGCTCAGCTAAATCAGAAGTAAATAGAGTCACTCAATGCAACCTATCATCATAAGTGGCGGCCCAGGCGCAGGAAAAACAACCTTGGTCAACGCACTCGCCGAGCGCCGCTACGCTACCTTTGTAGAAGCTTCTCGCCAGTTAATTGAACAGCAGAGCCAATTAGAAGGTGGGATACTGCCTTGGGTCGACCTACCCGCTTTTGCTGCACTCTGCTTAGAAGTAATGAGTGAACAAAAGGTACAGGCCAGCCAGCACTCCATCGCTTTTCTTGACCGCGCCATCCCTGACATCTGTGGCTATCTATCTCAAGCACAACTAGAGATTGATGAGAAGTACCTAAAGGCGAGTCAGGGTTACCATCCTCAAGTGTTCTTGTGTCGCCCAGAAGCAAGTATTTACGTGCAGGATGAAGTGCGCCCTTACCCGTTTGAGGGGGCGTTAGAGATTCACAACAGCCTAGTCACACTCTATCAGCAACTCGGGTATGAAGTGATTGAGGTGCCATTTATGACAGTGGAAGAGCGAGTTCATTTTGTTGAAAGTCATCTAGGAATCAATAACTAGATTCCAGACATTTCGTTCCTCAATTCTGGAATGACAAACCCATGAGTTGAAATAGTATGCGCTCTTCGTATCTCGCATCCCGTTTACTCGAATCTAAACAGACCACCGTCATTCCCTACAGTTAGACACGAGCGTGATAGGGAATCTCTTATTCGCGGTAAAAGAAAGATTCCAGACACCTCGTTCCTCGGTTCTGGAATGACGACTCAATATACTGAAATGGTACGCGCTTTTCGTATCTAGTATCCCGTTTACTCGAACCTAAATAAACACCGTCATTCCCTACAGCGAGGCACGAGCATGATAGGGAATCTCTTATTTGCGGTAAAAGAAAGATTCCAGACACCTCGTTCCTCGGTTCTGGAATGACGACTCAATATACTGAAATGGTACGCGCTTTTCGTATCTCGTATCCGTTTACTCGAACCTAAATAAACACCGTCATTCCCTACAGCGAGGCACGAGCGTGGTAGGGAATCTCTTGTATGCCATAAGAAGATTCCAGACATCTCGCTCCTCGATTCTGGAATGACGACTCAATATACTGAAATGGTACGCGCTTTTCGTATCTAGTATCCCGTTTACTCGAACCTAAATAAACACCGTCATTCCCCACAGCGAGGCACGAGCATGATAGGGAATCTCTTATTCGCGGTAAAAGAAAGATTCCAGACACCTCGTTCCTCGGTTCTGGAATGACGACTCAATATACTGAAATGGTACGCGCTTTTCGTATCTAGTATCCCGTTTACTCGAACCTAAATAAACACCGTCATTCCCTACAGCGAGGCACGAGCGTGGTAGGGAATCTCTTGTATGCCATAAGAAGATTCCAGACATCTCGTTCCTCGATTCTGGAATGACGATTCAATGGGTAGATACCAAACACGCTCTTCGTATCCCGCATTCCGTTTACTCGAATCTAAACTAACTAAAAAACAAAAGCCCCGAGCAGCATCGCTACTCGGGGCTTTTTAAACTCAATCAGTTAAATCTGATTATTTCGCTGCACGTGAAGCACGCTTACGATCCGATTCCGTTAGGAACTTCTTACGGATACGGATGCTTTCAGGTGTTACTTCTACTAGCTCGTCGTCATCGATGAATTCTAGAGCTTGCTCAAGAGTCATGATGATTGGCGGAGTAAGAACCTGTGCGTCGTCCGTACCAGATGCACGAACGTTGGTTAGCTGCTTACCTTTCAGTACGTTAACTGTTAGGTCGTTGTCACGGCTGTGGATACCAACAACCATGCCTTCGTATACTTCAACACCGTGACCGATAAACATGCGACCACGCTCTTGTAGGTTGAATAGTGCGTTAGTTAGCGCTTTACCCATACCGTTAGAGATTAGAACACCGTTAACACGCTGGCCGATTTCGCCGCCTTTGTGTGGACCGTAGTGATCGAATGTATGGTAAAGAAGACCAGAACCTGAAGTTAGTGTCATGAATTCCGTTTGGAAACCGATTAGGCCACGAGATGGCATAACGAAGTCCATACGTACACGACCTTTACCGTCTGGAGACATGTCAGTCAGCTCACCTTTACGTAGGCCAATGTTCTCCATGATGCCGCCTTGGTGCTCTTCCATAACGTCGATAGTTACCGTTTCGAACGGTTCCATCAGTTGACCATCTTCTTCTTTGATAATTACTTCTGGACGAGATACTGCTAGCTCGAAGCCTTCACGACGCATGTTTTCGATCAGGATAGATAGGTGAAGTTCACCACGACCTGATACGCGGAATTTGTCTGGATCGTCTGTTTGTTCAACACGTAGTGCAACGTTGTGTACCAGTTCTTTCTCTAGACGCTCAAGGATGTTACGTGAAGTGACGAACTTACCTTCTTTACCCGCGAATGGAGACGTGTTTACTTGGAACGTCATTGTTACTGTTGGCTCATCTACAGACAATGCTGGAAGCGCTTCTACTGCGTTTTGTGCACAGATAGTGTCAGAGATTTTTAGCTCACCAAGACCAGTGATCGCAATGATGTCACCCGCGTTCGCTTGTTCAACTTCGTGACGCTCAAGACCTAGGTAGCCCATTACTGTGCCAACTTTGCCGTTACGAGTTTTGCCGTCTGCGCTTACGATAGTAACTTGTTGGTTTGGTTTAACAGAACCACGAGTTACACGAGCAACACCGATAACACCAACGTAAGAGCTGTAGTCTAGTTGAGAAACTTGCATCTGTAGTGGACCGTCTAGGTCAACTTGTGGTGCTGCTACTTCTTCAACGATAGTTTGGAATAGTGGTTCCATGTCTTCGCCAGTTTCGCCTTCTTCAAGAGAAGCCCAACCGTTAAGTGCTGAAGCGTAAACTACTTTGAAGTCTAGCTGTTCGTCAGAAGCACCTAGGTTGTCGAATAGGTCGAATACTTGATCCATAACCCAATCAGGACGTGCGCCTGGGCGGTCGATCTTGTTGATGACAACGATTGGCTTAAGACCGTGTGCGAATGCTTTTTGCGTTACGAAACGAGTTTGAGGCATTGGGCCATCTACTGCGTCAACGATCAGTAGCACAGAGTCAACCATAGACATGATACGCTCTACTTCACCACCGAAGTCCGCGTGTCCCGGAGTATCTACGATGTTGATGCGGTGATCGTTCCAGTCGATTGCTGTGTTCTTAGCAAGGATGGTAATGCCACGCTCTTTCTCGATGTCATTCGAGTCCATTACGCGCTCTTCAGTCTCACCACGAGATTCTAGTGTGCCTGATTGTTGTAGCAGTTTATCAACCAGCGTTGTTTTACCGTGGTCAACGTGCGCGATAATCGCGATATTTCTTAACTTATCAATCTGTGGAGTAGACATGGATTCTCGATTCACTCATAAAAGTAGCCGCACATCACCTCTACAATCAGGGTAAGTGCCACTAGCTTGATTAAAAAAACGGTCAATAATATACCAGATTCTAGCAAAAACCCCAGAAATATGTGATCTGAACCAAAGCCTTTTTCCACAGGCGCTTATTCCCAATAAATAACCGGCTATAAGGCGCCCTCAATTCGAAATAGCTCGACCTTTTGTATTATCTCGGTCAGGCCGGTGAAATCTCGTCGTAAAACGAAAAAGTGGATTGACAACCCATGCAAATCGTTGCTGAATGGTACTCGTTTGTGACTCATTATGGTGCACAACCAAACGGCTGCACCATAAATGTGCATCACATGATCATTTTGGTGCAAAGAAACGCACCAAGAAAAACACAAACAAACTAAATCATTGAAATTAATGGATTAATTTTTTTGG
The DNA here is from genome assembly GCF_024347575.1 of Vibrio pelagius. Taxonomy (NCBI): domain Bacteria; kingdom Pseudomonadati; phylum Pseudomonadota; class Gammaproteobacteria; order Vibrionales; family Vibrionaceae; genus Vibrio; species Vibrio pelagius. The sequence goes on along the minus strand of NZ_AP025503.1, from coordinate 104,049 downwards.
CACGCTTTTAGCTTTAGTTAAAACAGCATCGATTAATGCGCCGAAAGACATTAATCAATGCTAGTTTCGACCGAATCGAGCACAAACCAAATTAATAACACTGGAGGTTATCCAAGATGTCAGTAGAAAACGTACTATCGCTGATCCAAGAGAACGAAGTTAAATTTGTAGACCTACGCTTTACAGATACTAAAGGTAAAGAGCAACATATCTCTCTACCTGCTCACCAAGTTGACGCAGACTTCTTTGAAGAAGGTAAGATGTTTGACGGCTCTTCTGTAGCTGGTTGGAAAGGCATCAACGAATCTGACATGGTAATGATGCCAGACGCATCATCTGCTGTTCTTGACCCATTCACGGAAGATGCAACGCTAAACATCCGTTGTGACATTCTTGAGCCTGCAACAATGCAAGGCTACGACCGTGACCCACGCTCTATCGCAAAACGTTCTGAAGAGTACATGCGCTCTACAGGTATCGCAGACACTGTACTTGTTGGTCCTGAGCCAGAGTTCTTCCTATTTGACGACGTTAAATTCGCAACTGACATGTCTGGTTCTTTCTTCAAGATCGATGACATCGAAGCTGCATGGAACACGGGTTCTGACGTAGAAGGTGGTAACAAAGGTCACCGTCCAGGCGTTAAAGGTGGTTACTTCCCAGTAGCTCCAGTTGATTCATCTCAAGACATCCGTTCTGCAATGTGTCTAGTAATGGAAGAGATGGGTCTAGTTGTAGAAGCGCATCACCACGAAGTAGCAACTGCGGGTCAAAACGAAATCGCAACTCGCTTCAACACGCTAACAACGAAAGCGGACGAAACTCAAATCTACAAGTACGTTGTACACAACGTTGCTCACGCATTTGGTAAAACAGCGACATTCATGCCTAAGCCACTTGTAGGTGATAACGGTTCTGGTATGCACGTTCACCAATCTCTAGCAAAAGACGGTGTTAACCTATTTGCTGGTGATAAGTACGGCGGTCTATCTGAAATGGCGCTTTACTACATCGGTGGTATCATCAAGCACGCTCGCGCAATCAACGCGTTCTCTAACCCAGCGACGAACTCGTACAAGCGTCTTGTACCAGGCTTTGAAGCACCAGTTATGCTTGCTTACTCTGCACGTAACCGTTCTGCTTCTATCCGTATCCCAGTAGTACCAAGCCCTAAAGCGCGTCGTATCGAGCTACGTTTCGGTGACCCAGCAGCAAACCCATACCTATGCTACGCTTCAATGCTAATGGCTGGTCTTGACGGTATTAAGAACAAGATCCACCCAGGCGAAGCTATGGATAAAGATCTGTACGACCTACCAGCTGAAGAAGCAGCAGAAATCCCAACAGTAGCGTACTCACTAAAAGAAGCTCTAGAGTGTCTAGATGCTGACCGTGAGTTCCTAACAGCTGGTGGCGTATTCTCTGATGACTTCATCGACTCTTACATCGCCCTTAAGTCTCAAGATGTAGAGAAAGTGAACATGACAACTCACCCACTTGAGTTTGAACTGTACTACTCTGTTTAATCTCTGGTAGAGATAAGCACTCTTACTGCAACCCTGTAAGAATCGCTAACTAAATATTAGGCTCGCCTCGCAGGCGGGCCTTTTTTATATTCCTCCTCCCCCATTCACTTCGTACCATTCCCTATCGAACCAGCTTATTGCAACTGCCTACAACGTGTGCATTCACAGCATCAGAAAAGGGTCATAAACATGAAAGCGATATGGATATTCATTTGGGCAATACTCTCAGGTATGCTGAGTGCTCAAACTGTCTATACTTGGGAAGACGACAGTGGGGTACTGCACTTTAGTGATACACCAGACAACAACAAAGCCAAAGCATTAGACCTACCCGATGTTCAAGCGGTGGCGCCGGCCCCTAAGTTTGATAGCGTCTTGCCGGTTGACCCTAAACCTGTGGAGCCTTTACCCACTGCCACTTCTACTCAAGAAACACCTACTTCAGACAAACCAGATACTCCGCCTCCGCTCATGCTAACGCTAATTACTCCGCAACATGATCAGACCTTACGCAGCAACCGCGGTTTGATTGCGATTGAAATAGAACTCAGCCGAAAACTCGGTATTGGAGAACAGCTGCAGTTAATGTTAGATGGGCGCCGTTATGGTGCACCTCAAACCACATCAACATGGGCGTTAAAAAATATCGATCGTGGTGAACATACCATTGCTATTCAAGCACATAGAAGCGGCAAGCTTATTGCATCTACTACTCCAGTCACTGTGTTTTTACACCGTGCAACGATCAAGTAGGCCAATGTGCACAAAACAAGCCCAGTTTGTCTGTTTTTCACCAGATACTGACCACTTTAAGGCAACAGATAGGAATTATCTTTAGCTTCTGGTTGAGATGCGCCATACTTGAACTTATCAACGCACCAATTTGGTGCAAGGAAATAATCTCAGTTCAAGGATGCAACCGTGAATCGATCAGCGCAGAGCGACAGCATAGAGACACATCAATTATCTAACGCCATACTCGACAATATGGTGACGGCCACCTTGATGCTCGATGAGCAGCTCTATGTGCGTTATGCCAATCCAGCCGCCGAGCAACTGTTCTCACAGAGTGCTAAACGCATTGTTGATCACCCACTTAGTCAACTCATTCAACATGCGTCTCTCGATCTTGCGCTTCTGACACAACCACTGCAAAGCGGGCAAAGCATTACAGACAGTGACGTGACCTTCGTTGTTGATAACCGCCCTTTGATGCTGGAAGTCACAGTCAGCCCAATGACTTGGCAACGCGAAACCCTACTGCTGGTAGAGATGCGCAAGATAGACCAACAAAGACGCCTCAGCCAAGAGCTTAACCAGCATGCCCAGCAACAAGCAGCCAAGCTATTGGTGCGCGGTCTAGCTCATGAGATCAAGAACCCTCTCGGTGGACTGCGCGGTGCAGCCCAGCTTCTAGGTAAGATGCTGCCAGACCAATCACTGAACGAATACACCCAAATTATTATCGAGCAGGCCGACCGTTTAAGAGCTTTGGTTGACCGTCTACTTGGTCCACAAAAGCCGGGTAAGAAAAGTGAAGAGAATCTTCACCAGATTCTAGAAAAGGTACGCCAGCTGGTGGAGTTAGAGTCAGGTTCTTCATTGGCGATTGAGCGCGATTACGACCCGAGCCTACCCAATATTTTGATGGACTCAGCCCAAGTTGAGCAGGCGATGCTCAACATTGTGAGTAATGCGGCGCAGATTTTGAGCTCACAAGAGTCGGGCAAAATCACCATTCGCACCAGAACGGTGCATCAAGCGAACATTCATGGGCAACGACACAAACTCGCGGCACGCATTGAGATCTGCGACAACGGACCGGGCATCCCAGATGAACTCAAAGATACCCTCTTCTACCCTATGGTCAGTGGACGGGAGGGTGGCACTGGGCTTGGATTATCAATCTCGCAGAATTTGATTGACCAACATAACGGAAAAATTGATGTAGAGAGCTGGCCGGGGAACACCACCTTCACCATCTACTTACCAATTTAATAAATTTATCGGCATCACCAGAGAGCTGCTTGGGTGGTGTTGGCAACAAGATATAACAGCATAAAAACAACAATGATCATCACAATAGAATTGGCTGCAAAGGAATGGAACTATGAGTAAAGGATATGTATGGGTCGTCGATGACGATAGCTCTATCCGCTGGGTCGTCGAGAAGACGCTCTCTTCGGCGGACATTAAGTGTGAAACCTTCGCCGACGCGGAGAGCGTGCTCATGGCATTGGAACGCGAAACCCCCGATGTCCTAGTCTCGGATATCCGTATGCCAGGTATCGACGGTATCGAACTGCTTAATCAAGTTCAGCAGCGCTCACCGGATCTGCCTGTCATCATCATGACCGCGCACTCGGACCTCGACGCGGCCGTTAACGCTTACCAGAAAGGCGCTTTCGAATATCTTCCAAAGCCATTCGATATTGATGAGACTCTAACTCTAGTTGAGCGTGCGATTGCCCACAGCCATGAACAGAAACGTGAGCAAGCCAATGAAGTCGCCGATACCAACGCACCAGAAATCATTGGTGAAGCGCCAGCAATGCAAGAGGTTTTTCGCGCCATTGGTCGCCTCTCTCGCTCTTCAATCTCAGTGTTAATCAATGGTGAGTCTGGAACAGGTAAAGAGCTGGTTGCCCACGCCCTACACCGCCACAGCCCACGCGCGACGAAACCATTTATCGCCCTCAACATGGCCGCCATTCCAAAAGATCTGATTGAGTCAGAGCTGTTTGGTCATGAAAAAGGCGCATTTACTGGTGCCAATAGCGTGCGTCAAGGTCGTTTCGAACAGGCGAACGGTGGCACCCTATTTCTAGATGAGATCGGAGATATGCCACTCGACATTCAAACTCGCCTACTACGTGTACTTTCAGATGGGCAGTTCTACCGTGTTGGTGGTCACTCAGCTGTGAAGGTTGACGTTCGTATTGTCGCAGCAACGCACCAAAATTTAGAACGTTTAGTGCACGAAGGCGATTTCCGTGAAGACCTGTTTCACCGTCTCAACGTCATTCGTATCCATATCCCCGCACTACGCGAACGTAAGCAGGACATCGAAAAGCTCACACAACACTTTCTAAGCTCGGCAGCAGAAGAACTTGGCGTTGAGGTGAAAGCGCTTCACCCAGAGACTATCGCCAAACTCAATCAGCTCAACTGGCCGGGTAACGTTCGCCAACTCGAAAATATCTGTCGTTGGTTGACGGTCATGGCCAGTGGTAGCGAGATACTGCCATCTGACCTTCCTCCAGAATTGCTCGAAGAGAAATCCGTTACCACCAGCGATAACGGTGAGAGTTGGCAGAACCTTCTGGCAAACTGGGCAAAATGTGCGCTAGATTCAGGAGAAAAAGAGCTGCTCTCTTATGCGCTTCCAGAGTTTGAACGTATACTGCTTGAAGCGGCCTTGAACCATACTAATGGTCATAAGCAAGATGCCGCGAAAGTGCTTGGTTGGGGTCGAAATACTCTAACTAGGAAGCTAAAAGAGTTGTACTAGCTTAGATATGCTCAAAGTTGCATTTACTTTTTAATCAAAAAAGTATCGCCTGACTGGGGTGGAGTCGGTACAATTACAGTACAACATACAAAATTATAATCGTCGATGTCCATAAAAACCCAAATTACACTCAGAACCGCTGTGGTTTTGCCGTTCGTGATGATTTTTCTCGTCACCATAGGTGTAATGGTTTTTACTCAGAAAAACAGCTTCGAAGAGATGTTTCGTGATGTCAGTGCACGTCAATTAGCGTCACTGACAGAAAATGTCCACAAGAGTCTATCTGAATTTCTAGAGAAGCCGTTCCACGCAAATCTATCTCTAAGTCATAACATCGGGTACCACCAGCTCTATCAAGAGGAAGATCTGAATACGGTACAAGACTACATTCTTCGAAGCTTTGCAGAGCACTTCTCAACCATAGAACAGCTCGATGCTATTGGCTTTGGGTCAGAGCAGGGACACTATGTAGGTCTACGTAAAGAAGCCAACAATGGCTATTCATTAATGCTGCAAGATGACCGCACTCAAAATCAGCTGATCATCTATCGCGGCAGCGAGATAAGCAAAGATATTCGCTCTGTGATCTCAAATTACGACCCACGCGTTCGCCCTTGGTACACACCTGTTGCTCATCAAACCAAACCCGCATGGTCAACGATTTACACCAACGCTGACGAAAGGCAGGAGATCACCCTCTCCGCTCTCGCGCCAATCTATGACCAAGGCAAATTCAAAGCGGTCATTGTTAGTGACATTAAAATTGATACCTTCAACGCTTTCCTCAAACAACTCAAAGATAGAACTAACGCCTCCGTTTATATTATGGATCAGCAGCAACGTATGGTGGCTCATTCTGATGGCGGTAGTGTCGTATCCTGGGGCAATACCCGTCACTCTGAACGAGGGGAAAGGTTGCTCGCGACAGAGAGCCCCAACCCCATCATTCGAGAAAGCGCCTCTTATGTGGATCAATTCCATTTAACTGATGATCAGCAAGTGCACCGCTTTAGCTTCGATCTCGACAACGAACGCTTCTACAACCAGATCACCCCTTATTCGGATGAATACGGCATTACATGGTTCATTGGCATGTCTATTCCCAAAACAGACCTACTCGGTAAACTGCCAGAGAATCAGCGTAATAGCTTACTACTTGGGCTACTACTAAGCTTTACGGGGATTACTCTTGGTTTCTTAGCATTCAATCGTGTGACGCGACCGATCACCTCAACTGCCGATGCAGCAAAGCAGCTAGCAAAAGGCGATTGGGAAAGCACCATGCCACGACCAGGCCATATCTACGAAACCAGTATGTTGGTCGAAGCGTTCAATGAAATGACCGACAACCTCAAGTCTTCGTTTAACGCTCTGCAGACTCAACTTACCTATGACTCACTGACCAAGTTGTATAGCCGCGAAGGTCTAGTGGATGCTGCGAAAAAACTCAATATCGCCAACACAGGCACTCTATATCTGGTGGGTATTGACCGCTTCCGTGACATCAATGATAGTCTTGGTCACTACAACGGTGATCAGTTGCTGATTGTTGCCGCTGCTCGCCTGCGAGGTATTCTGCCAGAACATTACTTACTGGCTCGTACTGGCGGTGATGAATTTGCTATCTACGCACCCGATGTGGCTGACAAAGAAGAAGTCAGTCTATTAGCCAACCGACTGCTGCAGACTTTCTCTTCTCCCTTCTGTATGGAATCAGAAAATGTGGTCGTCAATATTTCGATTGGTATTGTGCAGCAATGCGAAGATTGCGATATGACCCTGTGGTTGCGTAACAGCAGTATCGCTTTGAGTAACGCAAAACAAGACAAAGCGCGCTTTAGTATATACAGCCCTGAAATGGCTAACGCCTCAAGGCATCGCACTAAAATGCTGGCTCGTATTAATAAAGCGATAGAGAAAAAACAGTTTGAACCCTTCTACCAGCCAATCATTGACCTAGAAACCGGCACAACCATTGGTGCCGAAGCGCTAGCTCGTTGGGTAACGGAGCAAGGTATCATCCCCCCGTTGGAGTTTATTCCATTGGCGGAAGAGACTGGGCTTATCAGTGATATCGGCCAGCAAATTTTGCATAAGTCATGTCGTGATACGGCAATCGCGATTGAAACGGGTATGTGGGCGCCTGAGTTTTCCATTCACGTTAACTTAGCCGTTGATCAGCTGAGCCAAGCTGGCTTTGTCGCGCAGGTTAAGAGCACCCTGCGTGATACTAGACTGCCAGCTCGCAATCTCACCTTAGAAATCACCGAGTCTCGTATCGTCGATAATGATCCAACGATCATTGAGAATATGTTAGCACTTAAGGCTCTGGGTATTTCGATTGCGATTGATGACTTTGGCACTGGCTACTCATCACTGGCCTACCTGCAAAAGCTGCCATTTGATTGCTTGAAGATCGACCGTAGCTTTGTTAGCAAGTTAGAGAAAGAACGCTTAGAAAGCTCTATCGTAGCTGCGATTGTGAACATTACACGCGGCTTTAAGGTTAACTTGGTGGCTGAAGGCGTGGAAACCCAACAACAGGCTGATTTACTTAAACAGTTAAAATGCCCGCAAGCTCAAGGCTTCCTTTATAGCCGTCCGGTGCCATTCGATGAATGGCCTCACCAACTGAGTTAGCCGCCAGATTGATCGTTATAGAATAAAAAATGCCAGCATCTCGATGCTGGCATTTTTGTTAGAAAAACAGATGTTGTGAAAACAGAGTTCGCTTAGATAACGCGAGAGAACTGCTGCTGACGCGCTTTGGCTCGCAGGTACTTATCGAAGCACATACAGATGTTACGAATCAGCAGTCGACCACGCAGGGTTACACGGATCTCTTTGTCATCCACTTCAACCAACTCATCGTTAATGAAGGTTTGCAGTAGCTCTAAATCTTCTTTGAAGTAGCGATTAAAGTTCACTGAGAATTCAGACTCAATCTGGGTCTTATCCAGTTTAAAGTTACAGATCAGCTGCTTAATCACTTCGCGACGCAATAGGTCGTCGTTATCCAGAGCCACACCCTTCCATAGAGCATGACGCAGTTCGTTCACTTGAGCGTAGTACTTCTTCAACTCTTTCTGGTTCTGAGCGTAAGCATCACCCACCATAGAGATTGCCGATACACCAAAGCCAATCAGGTCACACTCACCTTGTGTGGTGTAGCCTTGGAAATTACGGTGAAGAATGCCTTCACGCTGTGCTACCGCCAGTTCATCTTCAGGCAGAGCGAAGTGGTCCATACCGATAAACTGATAACCCGCACCTGTCAGCGTCGCGATGGTATCTTGCAGGATCGCCATCTTCTCTTCTGCTTTTGGTAGGTCTTCATCTTTAATCTTACGCTGAGCCGCAAACAGTTGAGGCATATGAGCGTAGTTAAACACCGATAGACGACCCGGCTTCATTTCCAGCACTTGCTTCAATGTTTCAGCAAATAGCGCCTGAGTCTGTTTTGGCAAACCGTAGATAAGATCCAGGTTGGTTGAGCGGAAACCCAGGTCTTTGGCACGCTGCACCATAGCAATGATGAACTCTTCATCTTGCTCACGGTTAACCAGTTTCTGTACTTCTTTGTTGAAGTCTTGAACACCGATGCTCAGACGGTTAAAGCCTTCGCTGCGCAGGTGATCAAGCATATCAAGCTCAATCTCACGCGGGTCAACTTCAATACTGATCTCAGCATCTTGAGTAAAGTTGAACTCATCACGCAAAATCATCATCAGGCGAGTGATTTGCGCTTTGCTCAGGAAGGTTGGTGTACCTCCACCAAAGTGCAGCTGCGTCACTTCACGCCCTTGCAGTAGTGCTGCGCGCTGGCGGATCTCATGCTCAATGACATCCAAGTACTCATCAGCCTTATGCGAGTGGCGAGTGATCACCTTATTACAACCACAGTAGTAACAAAGCTTGTGACAGAACGGGATATGTACGTAAAGAGAAAGCGGACGCTCAGGGTACTGAGTACACGCCATGTCATAATCAGAGACCGTGAAAGCTTCATGGAACTCCAACGCAGTTGGATAAGAGGTGTAACGTGGACCAGAATAGTTGTACTTGTCTAAGATGGCTTGATCCCAAACGATTTGCTGGCTCGTTACTGCTGGCTTGCTCGACATGATGGTATTTCCAATTAAGATCCGCGAATACTGACGTACTCTCAAATCATTTTACATACATTAAAATATAGACGGGTTATTTTGCCACACGATGTGTAAGGACGTTTGACAGCCCATCGCTTTTTGAGCACCAATGCTCAAAATTGATAGCTTGATCACTAACCGACTTAGGGGATGTAAGATAACACAAAGGTAAGAGGGCTTATTTGATGTGACACCACACCATACAAGCCCTTTTTATTAGATCATCTGAATGTTGATTTGGTTATTGAGCGGTTTTACTCTCTTCTGTAACTGTTTCAACTCTTCAATGATGGATTCGTTCAAGCGTGACTCGGCTTTTTGTCGAGTCAGGTTCTGCTTCATGCGCTCTCGTTTCGGAAGATTTTGTCGCTCTTCACCACGCGCCATGTCTTTCACCACATGATACAACTCAGAGGTTGCAGGGTATTCAGTGTCGAAATCAACACGTTCATCACCCTGAACAAAGTCCATGATGTTGTACACGCGAATACTGATCTCCGACAGATCGCACTGACCTTGAATGCCCGCAAGACATAGGGTGTTCACGTTGTCGAAGATGTTCGCGTTACGTTTCTCGATGGCTAGCGCTTTATGCTGCTTTTGCAACTCCGTCTGCTTCTTCACTTGAAGTAGAAGGTAACCTGCGTAACAGCCCAAGCCGAGAACGATAATTCCGCCAGCAATTGCTAATAAGGTTACATTCATAGATTCTTAGCCTTTAAAGTTATCGAGATCGATGTCTTCAAACTGCGACAGTAGGTCTTCATCTGAAGAGGCTTTCTTAGATACAGACTCAGGAAGGTCATCAAACACTTCTTCCTCTTCTGGTTCAAGTAGGCCTAGGCGATCCATTAGGAACTCAATACGATCCAGCTTTTCGTCTACTAGTTTCTGTAGACCTGCACCCAAGTTTTCGCCCGCTTCTAGACGGTCAAGCAAGGTGTTCAGTTGTGCATCGTTCTCAAGCATCTCTAGCTCTTGTTCAAACGACAACTTACGCTCTTGTTTGGTCGGCTTCTTAGCCGGTTCGATCACCAATGGAATCTTTTTCTTGCTGCCTAAACGTGGGTCGCGGTTTTGTGCAGCTTTACGCTGTTTCGCTTCGCCACCGTCTGAGTGACGACTACCTGATTTTAAACCTTTACGTTTCTTCAGGCGCTTACGCTCACGTCCCTCAACATCCGATTCGCTACGGTTGCGAGTTACGATAACTTCAGGAGCACCGTAAGCTCCTGGCTTTCTTGATTTTTTGCTACGGCTCATTACTGGGTCTTCCTCAGTAAAATTACATCATTTCCAACAAATTCGAGTTCGAGCTTATCCCGCTCAGCCAAAAACTGGAATGTTTGGCGGCTAAAAAAGACCACATGCGTCGGATCATTCTTATAGTGCCAACCAGCAAACGCGTCTACGTCAATTACTAGCTTGGTCATGAGACCAATCCAGCCCTCTGGCTTAACTAAATTCAACCATTGCTGCCACACCTTATCGGGTTCATAAAGATGTTCAATCACCTCGGTGGCAGTCATAAAGTCGTACGTCTTATCAAGAACGGCACGTTCTGGGTGATAGTAGATGTCGTACAACTCCACGGTGTGTCCAGCTTCTTCTAACATGATAGATAGCGTAGGGCCTGGGCCACAACCAAAATCTAACCCATGTGAGTTAGATGAAATTCTGTCTGTTAATGGGTCGGCAATGCGCGACAAGAATCTACGATATCCCGCATCACTGGGATCATTCTCATGCAGATCATAGTGTGCTTTCTCTTCGCTTGCTTCTAACCTTTGGTCAGGTTTTACAAATACCAACTCACATTGCTGACACTGCAGATACTCTCTGCGTTTGTCTTCAAAGTAGTGATGCACATCGTGATGATGGCATAAGGGACAAGTATACATAGCACATCCTTAAACAGGGATGCGAAACATACCAGAAAGTGCGTTTAGAGTGGAGAGATATTGGGTGTTTTTTCATCAAATCAATAAAAAAAGCGATAGGAAAACCTATCGCTCTCTAAATCTGCCTATATTGGCCAAAATTTGCGTACTCAACTTGATACACAAATCTCCATTTGTTATTGGTGCTTTCCTTGCCAAATTTGTTTTTTGTTCATCACCCTGATGAATTTTGGCTATCCGTTTCTAACACCTTGTCGCTGGGCTATCCTAGCCTGATCCTTTTCTGTCTATACCGTTAGACGAGACGATCATCCATATCGATTTCAGCTCCAAGCTGATGGCGGCTAATTTACTTACTTATCAAAAAAACGACAAGAGCGCGACTTCACACTTTTTGTACAGCCTTTGAACACTCATAAAGAATGCCTATTTGATCACACCACACATAATGTGAGGTTATATAAAAGACAACGCCCCAGCCGATCATGGCTAGGGCGCATCCTAAATATTGCTCGAACGTACATTTCTTTACTCTTAATTAAGAGCGAGAAACCGACAAATTAGTGTAGACCACCAACGTACTTCGATAAGGTTTCAATGTCTGCGTCTGTTAGCTTTTTAGCTACATCACGCATCATCGCGTTCATGTCGTTGTTACGGCTACCATCGCGGAATTTCTCAAGCTGTGCCTTGATGTATTCTGCGTGCTGACCAGAAATCTTAGGGAAACCAGATAGCTCTGTACCGTTACCACGAGGACCGTGACAAGCGATACACGCCGTTAGGCCGCGTTCAGCGTCACCCGCAGTGTATAGAACCTGACCCTCTTCTACTACGTTCTCTGGCGTAGAGTTGTTAGAGATAGGCAGAGATGCGTAATATGCAGCTAGGTCAGCCATGTCTTGTTCAGACAGAGGCATCGCCATTGCACCCATTACAGGCTCATTACGACCTTGTTTACCACCACTAGTCATACCTAACTTGAGATCTTTTAACTGCTTCTCTAGGTATTTCTCATGTTGACCAGCCAGTTTAGGGTACTGTGTGATCAGACTGTTGCCGTCAGCACCGTGGCAGGCAACACATGTTTGTGATTTGGCTTTACCAGCTTCAATACTACCTTGAGCCCATACTGAGCAGCTGGCTAATAGACTCAAAATTAGCGCTAATTTCTTCATGACATTCCATTATAATTATCAAGCTTCCAGTACCACTCTATGTTGCCACTCATGGTACAATAGGCGACCTTATGCCGAGCACGGTTATTTTACACAAATTCACAAAAAAGTAATCAATCGACTACACAAAGTCGAGATGGAGTTAACAGTGAGCGTAAAAATTCATTATCAAAACACGCATTTCATTACCAGTGCACCTGATATTCGTCACTTACCAGAAGACGAAGGGATCGAAATTGCGTTCGCAGGACGCTCCAATGCTGGTAAATCTAGTGCACTAAATCGCGTGACCAACCAAAAAAGTCTAGCGAAAACCAGTAAGACCCCAGGTCGTACTCAACTGATCAACCTGTTTAAGGTGACTGACGGTTGTCATATTGTCGATTTACCAGGGTACGGCTTCGCGCAAGTACCACTAGAAATGAAGAAAAAGTGGCAGAAGTCACTGGGTGAATACCTTCAAAAGCGTGAATCGTTAAAAGGTTTGGTGGTATTGATGGATATCCGCCACCCAATGAAGGACCTTGACCAACAGATGATCTACTGGGCTATCGATAGCCGCATCCCAGTACAAGTCCTGCTAACTAAGGCCGACAAGCTAAAACAAGGCGCGCGCAAAGCACAGCTACTCAAGATTCGTAAAGATGCGCAATCTTTCGGAGGTGATGTTGCCGTTGACGTGTTCTCTTCTCTAAAAGGCATTGGTGTTGACCAGCTACGCAGCAAAATGGACGAATGGTTCGCACCTGCGCTTGCTGAGCAAATGATCGATGAACTTGCAGAAGAAGAGCGCAACGACGAGGTCTAAAATAGACACATTCGTTAGCTTTGATGAATAGAAGACTTACCCTGCTTATATAAGCGGGGTATTTTTTTACCTAATTTTCATCGGCTAGCGCTCTGAGTGAGCCATACTGACAGACAGAAATAGAATAAATAGATGATAACAATGGTTGAATAGCTGTCATCTAACTTAATAATGGGAAAGGAAGACTGATGTTAAAAAAATGGACACTGCTACGAATTTTGGCCCTTATCAGCTTGTTGATGCCACTATTATTCACGCCACTATCGCTGCATGCCGAACAGACCCAGACTCCGCCGCCAGCTCTGATGAATGTCGACATGACTCTCGACCTCGATGGTATGGAGAAATATGCCAAAGAAGCCAGCCAGTCGCTGCAGGTCATCTCTGAGTCACTGCAGTCTATTGTCAATAATCCCAATCTCAGTCAAGACCAACAACAAGCGCTCGATGAAACAATCGCTAGTATTAATCAATTGAGCATCGCAACGACCCAATCGATCAATCACCTTCCCGAAGTGTTTGAACACTCACGAATGACCTTCCAGCAGACTAGCCAAACTTTACTTGATGATATCCAGAGCAAAATATTGATTGCCTTGGTCGCTATCGTGGCTGTCATCATCTTGGCTTTGATTGCTATCTATCTACTGATTCTAAAACCGATGCAACATACTCTCGTCCAAGCCACCAGCAATATCTCGGCGATGGCGAAATCCATCCAGATCACTGCGGAAGCGTTGAAATACAGCACCGACCAACAACAGTACTTAATGGAAGCCATTGATCAAAAAAGCGATGCGCAGGAAAGCTTAACGACTGAAAAGCAGAGCAAATAAAGCAGCAATAATAACCAAATCGCGGCACACTCCAGATTTAACAAGGTTATTTTCTCAGATAAAACAAGACTAAGAGGCTTTGATTGAAAGTTACATTTTGATCGCTTTATTCCACAAACATCAAATCATAGCGTATTTGTCGATGAGACTGTTCTGGTTGAGATAGACAAGCGAAAGGTGGGTTAGTATTGGCGAGAAAAGAGGGTTTGGAAAATTTTCTTCCGTACAAGAAAAAACGCCCCAGTCAAATACTGACTGGGGCGGCTGAATCAGCCTAATCCAATAACGTGAAACAAAAGGTCTGAAAGATAGAACATCTTACCTCTGTACCCTACGAGATTTAATGTACAACAATTGCTCAGAAATGAAAACAATTTTTGTAGTTTTTTTTCATGAATGTTTTATTAAAACACTTCGAACGCTTGAAGTAGCTCGCTTTATTCATGATAAAAAAAAGCCAGTGTTTGTGCACTGGCTCATACTAATTTCGTAAATAAGGTTAAAAAGTGATTAGTGGGCCTGATCCCAGTTGTCACCATGGCCTGCTTCCGCAACCAGTGGGACATCTAGCTCAGCGGCTGATTCCATCAATTCTTGTACTTTACTTTCAATTTCAGCTAATGCTGACTCTTCTACTTCAAACACCAGTTCATCGTGTACTTGCATCAGTAGCTTCACGCGACCCGCGCCTTCAGCTTGAATCCACTCATCCACCAACAGCATCGCTTTCTTGATGATGTCAGCCGCAGTACCTTGCATTGGTGCGTTGATCGCCGCACGCTCCGCTGCCTTACGACGCATACCGTTACGAGATTTAATTTCTGGTAGGTGTAGACGACGACCGTAAATCGTCTCAACAAAGCCCTGCTCAGAAGCCGCGCTGCGTGTGTCTTCCATATACTGCATTACGCCAGGGTAACGCTCAAAGTAAGTATCCATGTAGTGCTGAGCTTCGCCACGAGGAATACCTAGCTGCTTCGCAAGACCAAAGGCACTCATACCGTAGATAAGACCAAAGTTAACCGCTTTCGCGCGACGACGCTGCTCTGAAGTCACATCATCAATGCTCACGCCGATGATCTCAGCTGCCGTTGCGGCGTGGATATCTTTACCTTGTTGGAAGGCTTCAAGTAGCGCTTTATCGCCAGATAGGTGCGCCATGATACGCAGTTCAATCTGAGAGTAATCGACAGCAAGAATCTTCCAGCCGTGAGGCGCGACAAATGCCTGACGAATACGACGTCCTTCTTCGTTACGAATTGGAATGTTCTGCAGGTTTGGATCTGTCGAAGATAGACGACCTGTCGCCGTTACCGCTTGGTGGTAAGAAGTATGTACGCGACCTGTCTCTGCATTGATCATCTTCGGTAGCTTGTCTGTGTAAGTCGACTTAAGCTTAGCCAAACCACGGTATTCCAGAATCAACTTCGGCAGTGGGTAATCCAGAGCCAGCTCTTGCAGCACTTCTTCATTGGTCGATGGCGCGCCCGATGGCGTCTTCTTCACCACAGGTAAACCCATCTTTTCGAATAGAATCGCTTGCAGCTGTTTTGGTGAGTTCATGTTGAACTCTTGCTCGGCGATTTCGTAAGCCTTCTGCTCAAGCTCATCAAGACGCGCGGCAATTTCTTGCGACTGTGCACCTAGCAGCATGTCATCGACAAAGACACCGGTGCGTTCAATGCGAGAGATCACCGGTACCAATGGCACTTCAATCTCTTCGTAAATCGCTTTTAGCTTTTCATCTTGCTCGATGTGTTGCATCAAACGATTGTGCAGACGTAGGGTGACATCCGCGTCTTCAGCTGCGTAAGGAGACGCCTCGCCCAGTTCAATCTGGTTAAACGTCAGTTGCTTCTTGCCCTTGCCTGCAATCTGCTCGAATGAGATGCAGCTGTGTTGTAGGAAACGCAGCGCAAGGCTATCCATGTCGTGCTTACCACCTACGCTGTTGAAAACGTAAGATGCCAACATGGTGTCATGTTTAATGCCCTTCATCTCAATACCGTAGCGCGCAAGTACAGACGCATCGTACTTAAGGTTCTGACCGACTTTGGCTTGAGTATCGTCTTCTAAAATCGGCTTCAGCTGTTCCAGTACCCAATCACGATCCAGCTGTGCTGGCGCGTCTAGGTAGTCATGTGCCACTGGTACGTAAGCGGCAACGCCCTCTTCTGTCGCGAACGATAAACCGACTAGATTCGCCA
The DNA here is from genome assembly GCF_024347575.1 of Vibrio pelagius. NCBI lineage: Bacteria > Pseudomonadati > Pseudomonadota > Gammaproteobacteria > Vibrionales > Vibrionaceae > Vibrio > Vibrio pelagius. The sequence continues at coordinate 87,934 of NZ_AP025503.1, read as the reverse complement.
CCATGTAGTCAAGGCTGTCCGTTTCCGTATCAAAGGCAAACACTTCCGCTGCTTTTAGCTTCTCTAGCCAAGCATTGAAGTCCTCTTCATTCAGAATCGTTTCGTACTTGCTGCGATCAATGGTCACAGCTGAAGTGTTCATCTCTACACTTGATGACGTTGGTGCTACAGAGCGTGCAGCGCCAGCCGCACCAGACTTCTCATCAGCCTCAACCACGCCAGTGCCGCCTTCTAACAGCTCATTCAACCACGACTTAAACACGAGTTGTCCATACAGTTTGATCAGCTCGTCTATATTTGGCGCCCCTTTAACTAAGGACTCCGGTGTCTCTTCTAGTTCAACATCCAATTTGATGGTCGCTAGCTCGTAAGAAAGCTTGGCGTTCTCTTCGTTATCAACCAGCTTCTTAGCCATAGTTTTCGAACCACGGAATCCAAGTGCTGCGATGTCGTCTAAATTTTGGTACAGCTTTTCGATGCTACCTATACCCTGAAGTAGCGCCGTCGCCGTTTTATCGCCGACACCCGGTACACCAGGAATGTTATCCACTTTATCGCCCATCAGTGCCAAGTAGTCGATGATCAGTTCTGGTGGAATACCGAACTTCTCGATAACGCCTTCACGATCCATCACCACATTCGTCATGGTGTTGATCAGCGTAACGTTATCATCAACTAACTGAGCCATATCTTTATCACCGGTACTGATCAGTACTGGCATACCCGCTTTGGATGCTTGTGACGCCAACGTACCAATAACATCATCCGCTTCCACGCCCGGGATCGAGATCAATGGCAGACCCATTGCACGAATCACATTGTGCAGAGGCTCAATCTGGCAACGCAGATCATCCGGCATAGGCGGGCGATTGGCTTTATATTCTGGATACATATCATCACGGAACGTTTTGCCCTTAGCATCGAAAACAACGGCAATGCGATCTGAAGCGAATTGACGCATCATGCTGCGTAGCATGTTCACCACACCATAAATAGCGTTAGTGGGAATATCACCATTACTCATGGTGCCCGGGTAAGCATGGAACGCGCGATAGAGGTAAGAAGAGCCATCAATCAAAATCAATGGATTATCAGGAATACGAGCCATAATGTTTGTGTATCCAGTAATAAGTACAGAAATAATGAGGTAAGCATGCCACGTATGGTGACGGGATTCCACGTTGTCGATCTGTATCCGTAGAATGGGTTGTGTTTGTTATAAACAGAATCTTGTTATTTTTTGTTCCACAAGCCACCCCATCTGTGGATAACTCTGTTTATATTATTTATCCACCCTGTTGAGAAGTTCGTAACACAAGACAAAAACATAACCTAAGATATTGAAATAAAAAAGATAAAATAGAGATCGAACAGATGATCAACGATCTTTTTTCGATCTTGCATTGTGGAAAAGAATATTGGTGAGGATTTATGCATGCACCTTTATGGTGCCGTATATGCATCTTGTTGAAATTAAGATAGAAAAAAAGCGACACCCGAGGATGTCGCCTAGCAAAAAGCGGTGAAGCTATTCAATTGAATACCACAGCTTAACCAAAAAGCTATAAATTACACTGGAAGCAATGTGAGCAATGTCGTGTCAAAAAGAACTTAGTTTAAGTTCGCGAGAATTCTGTTGGTAACTCAGCGTAGCGCTCAGTTACTAAACATCCTTGTGAACATTTCCTCATTCCCTAAGACGCAGTTAATAATAATGATTCTCATTTGATAGTCAACAGTTAAATGATAATAAATCTCATTTAATTGTAATTATCATCAAAACGTCATCTCATATCTGCTTCACAAAGTGCAGCCTATTCTCTTTAATATCTTCTTTTTGTTCCAAATTTTCTATCATATAACCATTTCTCAATAGCAATCTCAACATCGAAGAAAATTGGTTTCTAGACTTCACTTTTAGCTGTTTATAGCCCTGATCTCGTACCCATTGCTCCTGAAAATCCAATTGAAGCTGCGCGACGCCTTTGTTTCGAGCTAAAGGAGAGACTCCACCAAACCAACTATAAAAAGTGTGTTCATCTAACTGATAACCAATTTTAAAACCGAGCAGCTGCCCATCCTCTTCTGCAACGAGTACCAACTGTTTTTTGTTTTGTAGACGAGCTGAAAGCGATTCAACACTCTCTTTGTGGCTGAACTCATCGATCTGCTGTACGACAGCCACGCACTCTTCCAATGTCCCCTCTCGAACCACAACGGTCATTTTAAATCTCCTAAAAACGAATAAAGGCCAGCATGATGGCTGGCCTTCTATGATTAGGGCGTGTTGACCTTTCGTGGTCAAATTTTGTTCGAAAGATCAACACACCTTAGTCTCGACGACTATTTGTTTCTTAGAAACTGTGCTGCTTGAGCATCGTCTTCTGCTAACCACTCAGCCACATCTTTAGCGAAGTAAGTCAGGATGCCATCCGCACCGGCGCGCTTAAAGCACAACAGAGATTCTAGTACTGTTTCGCGCTCTTTCAGCCAACCATTTTGAATCGCGGCTTTGTGCATCGCATACTCACCAGACACTTGGTATGCAAATGTTGGTGCTTGCAGCTCGTGCTTAACACGACGAACAATGTCTAGATAAGGCATACCTGGTTTCACCATCACCATATCCGCACCCTCATTCAGGTCCATCGCCACTTCGTGAATCGCTTCATCGCTGTTAGCCGGATCCATCTGGTAGTTTTTCTTATCACCACCTTTCAGGTTTGATGCACTGCCGACGGCATCACGGAATGGACCGTAGTAGCACGATGCGTATTTAGCCGAGTACGCCATGATTTGAGTATGAATGTGACCCGCTTCTTCTAAAGCTTCACGAATCTTACCAATACGACCATCCATCATGTCTGATGGTGCAACCACATCAGCACCAGCTTCTGCGTGAGACAGCGCTTGCTTGATCAGAACTTCGGTTGTCTCGTCGTTCATCACATAACCATCTTCATCAATGATGCCGTCTTGACCATGTGTCGTGAATGGGTCTAGCGCTACGTCGGTAATCACGCCGATATTTGGCACATGCTCCTTCAACGCACGCACAGCACGTTGCACCAGACCTTCAGGGTTATGTGCTTCTGCGGCACATAGGCTTTTCGCGTCTTGGTTAACGACAGGGAACAGTGCAATTGCAGGCACCCCAAGTTGAGAAAGGTATTCTGCTTCTTCCAACATCAAGTCAATTGAAAGGCGCTCAATGCCCGGCATAGACTCAACCGTTTCACGACGGTCCTTACCCATAAGAATGAACATTGGGTAGATTAAGTCATTCACTGATAACTGGTTTTCTGCCATTAAGCGGCGGCTGAAGTCGTGTTTACGCATACGACGCATACGACGACCTGGGAACTGACCTTGAATAGATACAGACACGTGATTCTCCTTGCCTAGCCTAGGTAAACAACTACCTAGATTATAAAAAGTGCAAAATAGTTGGCAAAAGCATATCACCGCTAGCTAAAGACGCTAGCAGTAAAACCTAAATCCCCCGTAAAAACCGGGATAAATGGCAAAAAATGACCTTCTCCTCACACTGCCGTATACTCTTGGCAACACGTTTCTTCAGCTTTTCAGGACACAACCATGATCGATACTCACGCCCATATCTACGCTAGTGAATTTGATAGCGACCGAGATCAAGTCGTTCAACGCGCGCTAGCCCAAGGCATTGATCGCATTCTTCTACCTAATATCGACCTCGACTCTATCGAACCTATGCTCGCAACCGAGCGCCAATTTCCTGAAATTTGCCGCTCAATGATGGGGCTTCACCCGTGCTATGTTGATGGAAATATTGAAAATACACTGAAAACTATCCGTGCCTGGTTCGACAAGCACGATTTTATCGCCGTGGGTGAAATTGGTATCGACCTCTACTGGGATAAAACCTACAAAGCGGAGCAAGAGTACGCCTTTGTTACTCAACTGCAGTGGGCTAAAGAGCTCGACCTACCGGTGGTTATCCACACCCGAGATTCGATTGAAGAGACGTTAGCTCTATTGAAGCAACAACAAGATGGCAGCCTTCGTGGTGTATTCCACTGCTTTGGTAGCAGCTTAGAGGAGGCTCAAGCGATCAACGCGCTCGGTTTCCACTTAGGTTTGGGGGGCGTTTCTACCTTCAAAAACTCAGGTATGGACAAGGTGATTCCACACCTCGATATGAATCTCGTCATCTTAGAAACAGATTGCCCGTATCTAGCACCAACGCCAAACCGCGGCAAGCGCAATGAGCCAGCTTATACAGAACTTGTCGCAAAACGAATTGCAGACTTACGAGGTATTACAGTGGAAGAAGTCGATATGATCACAACTCACAATGCCAAACAGCTGTTTAAATTATAGACCACCATACCATAAGAAAATATTATAAAATCACACTTTCCATTTGAGTTAACAGCTCAATCGGTCTAATATCACCCCTCTGCATATGGAGGTGGTTGATTATGTGTGACCATGCACAACACTTACAACGTCAACATCGAACCTTTTGGCATAAAATCATTGGTATTAAAGAGATTTATATCTGTCAGAACTGTGGCTACGTGTTAAAAATTCGATAATAATAAAACGGAAAAAGCGGCACTATGGCCGCTTTTTGCTTAAGGGTTCAACAATTGACTTTTAAGCATTAATTGCGTGAAAAGCTCACGACTCCACTTCATCTTCTTCCTCTTTGCGTACATAGAAACGAGCAAAAAACAGGCCCACTTCAAACAAAATACACATCGGAATAGCCAGTAGAGTTTGAGAAATCATATCTGGTGGTGTCAGCATCATACCGATAACAAAGGCACCCACCACGATGTAAGGACGTTTCTCTGAAAGCGACTTTGGATCCGTTGCTCCCGTCCAACATAGTAGGATGATGGCCACTGGTACTTCAAAGGCAATACCAAAAGCCAAGAACAACGCCAGTACGAAGTCTAAGTAGCTAGAGATATCCGTTGCAAACTCAACCTGCCCCAAAGAGATAGTGGTGAAGAAGGTAAACACCAACGGAAACACCACAAAGTACGCAAAGGCAACACCACAGTAGAACAGCAGTGAGCTCGATGCCATTAGCGGCATGATCAATCGCTTCTCGTGCTTATACAAGCCAGGCGCAACAAAGGCCCAAACCTGATACAAGATAAATGGAACGGCGACAAAAATAGAGGCAACCAGCGTTAACTTCAACGGTGTAAAAAACGGTGAAGCCACATCGGTTGCGATCATGGTCGCCCCTTCTGGTAGGCGCTCTACCAAAGGAGCCGAGACAAATTCATAAATGTCATTGGCAAAATAAATCAGCCCTAGAAACACCACCACTACGGCAACAATAGCACGTAGTAGACGATTGCGAAGCTCTAGTAAGTGACTGATTAAAGGCTGTGTCTGCTCAGTCGAAGACATATCAAACCTCTTAATAAGGACGATCGAAAAGGAGCCGCACGTATACTTATCAGTTTAAGTACTTCGCGACTCCTCCTTGCGAGACTATTCGGCTTTTTTATCTGGCGTGGCTGATGCCTCACTGTTGACCTGAAGTGATTCATGATCCGCAGTCTCGGTGTGGCTCGTTTGAGCTTCACTTGGCTTATCAGACTCAGGCTTAGCGTATGGACGTTGAACTTCAGCAGCCGCCTGCTTCAATTCATCCACCGACTTTTTCAGCTCAGGAGAGAGATCTTCCATCCCCATTTGCTCAGCCTTCCGTAGGTTTTCTTGCAGCTCTTGTACCTTAAGTTCATGTGAAAGCTCATCTTTCACACTGTTCGCCATGCTTTTCGCCGATCCAATAAACTTGGAGACACTACGAATTGCCACAGGCAAACGCTCAGGTCCTAAAACAACTAACCCGACGACAGATATTAATACCAGTTCCCAAAAACCGATATCAAACACGACTTACGCCTGCTCTTTGTCTTTCTTAGTTTCAGCAGTTGCGTCAGTCTTCTGCTGTTCAATGTTTTTTTGTTCAAAGTCTGCATCTTTCTTTGCAGGCTCTTCATCATTCATTGCTTTCTTGAAGCCTTTTACTGCTGAACCTAGGTCACCACCCATACCGCGTAGCTTCTTCGTTCCAAACAGCAAGATTACGATTACAGCAATGATTAGAAGTTGCCAAATACTGATTCCACCCATTGTCATTGTCCTCGGGTCTGTCTACAAAAAATTATTAAGGAAGTCTACCGCTTAACGACGGTAAGCTCGCCAACTTAGCAGCCAAAATGTGACACCTGCGATGCCACAGCCCATAGATAACTGCTGGTAAGGGCTTGAAACTAATATTGCGGAGCATACGACTAAAGTTGCTCCAACGCCAAACAAAAATTTACCCGTCGCTTGCTGACGTTTGCTTTCTCTATAACCTTGATAAAGCTGATCCATTCGTTGATTCATCGCTTTACCTTGGCGCAAACTGTCATAAAGCAGCTCCGGCAATTCCGGCAGCTTCTCTGCCCAGAAAGGCGCTCGGTCTTTAACAGCGTTAATCACTGCCTGCGGACCCACTTGGTTCATCATCCAAGTTTCTAGGAAAGGCTTTGCTGTCTCCCACAAATCCAGCTGTGGGTAAAGCTGACGCCCCAACCCTTCAATATACAGTAAGGTCTTTTGTAGAAGGACCAGCTGAGGCTGAACCTCCATATTAAAACGCCTTGCCGTATTAAATAAGTTTAGCAACACATGGCCAAATGAGATCTCACCCAAAGGTTTGGCAAAAATCGGCTCACACACCATGCGAATCGCGAACTCAAAATCATCAACGTTAGTGTCATGTGGTACCCAACCTGAATCAACGTGTAGCTCCGCCACTTTGCGATAATCTCGGTTGAAGAAAGCCAATAAGTTCTCTGCCAAGTAGCGCTTGTCTTCACTGTTTAGCGTTCCAACAATGCCGCAATCTAGACCAATCCATTGTGGATTGTCTGGATTCTCTGGGTTTACGAATACGTTACCCGGGTGCATGTCCGCATGGAAGAAGCTGTCACGAAACACTTGGGTAAAGAACACGGAAACGCCGCGCTCCGCCAACAGCTTCATGTTGGTGCCATTGGCTTCCAGCATCGGGATATCCGAGACTTGGATACCGTAGATGCGTTCAGAGACCATCAAGGTTTCACTGCTCAGATCCGGTATCACTTCCGGAACATACAGCTCTTCACTGCCTTCAAAATTACGACGCAGCTGAATTGCGTTCGCTGCTTCGCGTCTTAGGTCAAGTTCATCGAGTAGCGTTTTCTCGTACTCTTTCACCACCTCAACCGGTTTTAAACGACGTGCTTCAGGAAGCGACTTGGCGACTATACTCGCCATTCGGTGCATCAGTTTTAGATCTGCATCAATCACAGGGCGAATATCAGGGCGAATTACCTTAAGTACCACCTCACGGCCCGAATCTTTGAGCTTTGCCGTATGCACCTGTGCGATGGATGCGGATGCCAATGGCTTAATGTCAAAGTCGGTAAACCAGTTATCTAAACTGCCGCCCAACGCCTTTTCCATATCGCACTTGGCTAACTCACCGTCAAACGGCGCGACTTGGTCTTGCAACAGGGCTAACTGATCAGCGATGTGCGGAGGAAACAGATCACGTCGTGTCGACATCATCTGACCAAATTTAATCCACACAGGGCCAAGCTCTTGCAATGCTAAGCGTAGGCGATGACCCAGCTCTTTGTCTTGATGACGATTTTTAAGCCAAAAAAGAGACTTTCTTGCCAGCAGCGGCGCTTTGGTCAACTGGTGCTCAGGCATCAATTCATCAAGGCCGTACTCTAACTGTACCTTAATAATATGATAAAGACGTTTCAGTTCTGCCAGCGTCATGCTTTCTCCAATAGAGCGTTCAATTTGGCTTCAAGGCGAGCTGCTGCGCTTTTCACATCATCAACCTGATCACAGAAGTGTGCGACTTCTAACGGTGCAGGAGCGATCTTCCACTCTTCCGTCAGTACTTGTGCAAAATGGTTCTGGTGTTTGTTGGCTTGAGACGCGACAAAACCGCCAACGTTCTTCGCGCCTTGCACTAGTGTGTGCGCCACGACATCACCGGTCACGCGTGATAGCCACTCTTCAAGATCGGGTTTGCAGTCGGTCATCAGTTGAGCAAACTTCTGCGCTAACTGAATATCACCTTCAAGGACCAGCTTATCCTGCTTGATCAGCTTCGTGATGTTCGATTGTTCACGTAACTCAGGAAGCACAGATAAATTCAAAGAGAGGTAACAGTCTGGTTGCCCTTCGTAGTCTGCTAATACGTCTATTTGTTGGCTAAACACAAATGTCAGAGTCTTATTGAGCTCTTTAAGGTTCACCTGAATGATCTGACCCTTTAAACGCGATAAACGACGCACCAAATCGGGATCGTCGTTGACGAGTGTATTTAAAGAGGTTTCGATAACTGCCGTTACTAGTGAGTCAAATGGCATGACTGTCCTTACCTTTGAAAACGGATAAGCCGAAACCTATCCGTTGTATCTTATAATTCGTTGTCGATTTTACTTGAGTTCTGTCTTAGAACTTATAACCGCGGTGTAGCGCAACAATACCGCCGGTTAGGTTGTAGTACTTCGTATTTTCAAAGCCCGCTTCTTGCATCATGCCTTCCAGCGTTTCTTGGTCTGGGTGCATACGAATCGACTCAGCAAGGTAACGGTAGCTGTCTGCATCATTCGCGATAATCTCACCCATCTTCGGCAATAGGTGGAATGAGTAGGCGTCGTACACTTTTGAAAGTGGCTCAAGTACTGGCTTAGAAAACTCCAATACCAATAGACGACCGCCTGGCTTCAACACGCGGAACATTGAACGAAGTGCTTTGTCCTTGTCTGTTACGTTACGTAGACAGAAGCTGATAGTGATGCAATCAAAGTAGTTATCTGGGAATGGCAGCTCTTCTGCGTTCGCTTGAACGTAGTGAACGTTACCAACAATACCGCTATCACGCAGCTTGTCACGGCCCACATTCAGCATCGAGTTGTTGATATCAGCAAGGACTACGTGGCCGTTCTCGCCCACAATGCGCGAGAATTTTGCGGTTAGGTCGCCAGTACCACCACCAAGGTCTAAGATGCGTTGACCTGGGCGTACGCCACTGCAATCAATGGTAAAGCGCTTCCATAGACGGTGAACACCACCTGACATCAGGTCATTCATAATGTCGTACTTCGCAGCTACAGAGTGAAAAACCTCTGCAACTTTCGCAACTTTTTCTTCTTTTGCGACTGTCTCAAAACCAAAGTGTGTGGTTTCTGATTCTACTACTGTATTTGTTTGCACACTGGTGTCCGTCATGCTGTTCTCTACCCTGGTAAGTCCTCAATGGCAGCGCAATAAGCCTTTGAACGCGCTGCGGTCGATTAGTTTACTTTATCCTCAGCGGGTTGTCTTTCTACTAACGAGGCATTTTCTGAAAAAGCCTCGTTTTGCGCGAGCTCTGTCAGGCTAACGGCAATTGGCTTTTTCACCTCAACCCCTAGCTGTTTGAAGCTCTCGGCCTGACGAATCACGTTACCCCGCCCAGTTGCGAGCTTATTCATCGCCCCTTGATAGTTTTGGTTTGCTTTGTCCAGCGCCCCACCAAGGCTTTCCATATCATCGACGAATAAACGCAGCTTATCGTACAATTTACTTGCACGTTCAGCGATGATTTGCGCATTTTGATTCTGACGCTCATTGCGCCACAGATTATCAATGGTACGTAGTGCCACCAACAAAGTGGTTGGGCTAACCAGAATAATATTTTGCTCCATCGCGTCTTTGACTAGGCTTGGATCAGCCTGAATCGCCACTTGGAATGCAGGCTCGACAGGAATAAACATCAATACATAGTCGAGGCTCTGAATGCCTTTCAGTTGATGGTAATCTTTCTGACTCAAACCTTTAATGTGCGCGCGCAATGAGACTAAATGGTCACGCAATGCGACATCACGCTCAGCATCGCTTTCTGCATTGAAGTAGCGCTCATACGCCACCAGCGCCATTTTCGAATCCACTATGACTTGTTTGTTTTGAGGTAAGTGAACAATCACATCGGGTTGATAGCGCTTACCCGCTTCATTTTGTAAATTGACCTGAGTTTGATACTCATGCCCTTCTCGCAGGCCGGATTCTGCGAGTACGCGCGCCAGTACCACTTCACCCCAGTTGCCTTGCTGTTTATTATCGCCTTTAAGTGCTTGAGTCAGGTTAACCGCTTCTCGCGTCATGCTTTCATTCAGGCGTTGCAAGTTCTTGAGCTCATGAACTAAGGTGTGACGCTCTTTGGCTTCTTGACTAAAGCTGTCATTAACCTGTTTCTTAAAGCCCTCAAGCTGTTCTCTGAGTGGAGATAATAGCCCCTCTAAGCTCTGCTTATTCTGCTGATCGACCTTAGCGGTTTTGGCCTCAAAAAGCTGGTTGGCGAGGTGCTCAAACTGCTGCTTCAAACGTGTTTCTGCTTGCTCTAAAAGCTGCAGCTTTTCGTGGTTGGCAAGGTTCTCTTGGTCGTGACGCGCTTCTTGCTCTCGCAACTCGGCTTCAAGCTCAGATTTTTGATCTTTAAGACTATTAATCTCATCAAAGTACTGCTGGCGCTCTTGTTTTACCGCTTCGAAATAACGCAATTTCTCCATCGCCGCCATGACCTTACCGTGGGCTTGCTTAAGCTCAAAAGCAGCTTTGTCACGCTCATCATCGAGCTCATCAAGCTCTTGCTGAGCCTCTGCTAATGAGGCCTTTAGCTGGGCAGTTTGCGACTCATGCAACTGACGATCAGACTTCAACTGCTGCTCTAAAAGCTGCTGTTGGAATAAAAGTTTCTGCTTAATCCACCAACCCACAAGGCTACCGCTGATTACCGCGGTTGAAGCGGCTGCGATAAGGGTCGTTTGGTGATCGATAATCCATTGCATGGTAGTAACTTAGCCTAATTGGAGATAACTCATTAAATGGTATTTTGATACTGGATAAATGTCCAGTTTGCCGTATTAAATTTCGACATATAGACTAAGCTTCCACCTTTACCTTATTCAACTTGATGAGCTTTTATGAACGAACGTCGCGCCCTCGGCTTTGGCCTTTCCGCGGTACTACTCTGGTCAACGGTAGCCACCGCTTTTAAGCTAACCTTAGCTGAGTTTTCACCGATTCAAATGCTGACTATTGCCAGCGTTGTCTCTTCGATTGCTCTGATCGTTATTTGTTACTTCCAAGGCAAGCTTTCTCAGCTCTCTACTACCTTTTTTGCTAACCCTTGGTATTACTTACTGCTCGGCCTCGTCAATCCGCTGGCTTATTATCTGATTCTCTTTAAAGCTTACGACCTGCTCCCTGCTTCTCAAGCTCAAGCGATCAACTACAGTTGGGCGATCACCTTGACCTTAATGGCGGCTGTTTTCTTGGGGCAGAAGATTCGCAAGCAAGACTGGGTGGCCTGTACCTTCAGCTACTTAGGTGTGGTTGTGATCGCGACCAAGGGCGATGTGTTGGGGATGCAGTTTGATAGTCCACTCGGCGTTGGTTTAGCGCTGTTATCAACACTGCTTTGGGCGGGTTACTGGATCTTAAACACCAAAAACAGAGCCGATCCCGTGGTGGGTGTATTGCTCGGCTTCTTAGTTGCACTGCCTTTTGCAATTGGCTTAACTCTGTATGAAGGACAAGGCTTTAGTCAGATCACAGCTAAGGGCTGGATGGCCGTCACTTATGTTGGCCTGTTTGAGATGGGGATTACCTTTGTATTGTGGCTATCAGCACTTAAATCCACCAATAACACTGCGCGTATCAGTAATCTGATTTTTGCATCACCGTTTATCTCATTAATGCTTCTCGCAACCATCATAGGTGAAGAAATTCATCCATCCACTTTATTCGGCTTGGTGCTGATCATTACTGGCTTAGTAATTCAACAACTCAAGCTATCTAAGGGCAAAAGCGCCTAAAAACGCCTAAATAGAGCTTAAAGTCCGAATTACGTTCCTAAAATACAAAAAGGTGAGTCTTTCATGACTCACCTTTTTCTATGATTAAACTAGGCGCTATACCCACTGCCCTGCTGCGAAACCAGAGCTCCAACACCATTGAAAGTTATAGCCTCCCAACCAACCGGTAACATCCATCACTTCACCAACAAAGTATAAGCCTGGTACGGTCTTACACTCCATCGTTTTTGACGACAGGTGATCAGTATCAACACCGCCCAAGGTTACTTCTGCAGTACGGTAGCCTTCAGTACCATTTGGCGCGATTTTCCAGTTTTCTAGATGCTCGGTGATCGCGGCCAGTTGCTTCTCATTGAATTGCTTGAGTGGTTTGTCTTGCAGCTCTTTACGTTCAATTAGAGCTTCTACCAGACGTTTGGGTAGTACTTTCGCCAGCGTATTCTTCAAGCTTTGATTTGGGTGTTTCTCACGTGAGCGCTCAAGCAGCTCGGCCACATCCGCTTCAGGGACAAGGTTAATTGAGACCGCTTGACCTGCTTTCCAGAAAGAAGAGATTTGCAGAACAGAAGGGCCTGATAGACCACGGTGAGTAAACAGCAGCGCTTCTTTGAACAGAGTACCATCTTGCGCGGTGATTTCTGCAGGGATCGCAATACCAGATAGCTCAGCAAAGTCCTCTTTATCCTCTTTATGCAGAGTAAAAGGCACAAGACCGGCACAGGTTGGCATGACAGACAAACCAAACTGTTCAGCGATTTTATAACCAAATGGCGTCGCCCCCAGTTTCGGCATCGACAAGCCTCCGGTAGCAACGACCAAAGATTCACACTCAACTTGCTCGGTATTCAGGTGCAGTTGAAAGCCTGCTTCGGTTTTTTCTATCGAGTGAACATCACAGCGGTAGCGCTGTTGGACGCCGGCATCATCACATTCAGCAAGCAGCATGCTGACGATATCTTTCGCCGTATGGTCATTCACACAGAACAACTGTCCATGATCGCGCTCTTCAAACTCAATGCCGTATTTACTCACCATGGAGATGAAGTCCCAGTTGGTGTACTGAGACAGCGCTGATTTAACGAAATGACGGTTATTACATAGGTAGTTATTAGCAGACACGTCGTAATTAGTGAAATTGCAGCGACCGCCACCCGAGATCAAAATTTTTCGACCTGGCTTTTTGGCATGATCGACCACCAGCACGCGTCGACCTCGTTTGCCCGCTTCTGCGGCACACATTAGGCCAGCGGCACCTGCGCCAATTACGATGACATCAAATTTTTCACTCATTGTGTTCTGCTTAATCTTACCCAGTCATCACTCAGTACTTCCTATACCAGTGACGTTACCAATAAAAAAGGATGTGCGTTATCAGCACATCCTTACTCTTTGCTCGCTATTCTAGCGTCAAATTTTAACTTTGCAATTGCCTACATCGCGCTCACATAGGGCGCAATGCCATGCATCTTTTGGGTACTCTACCTATTACATCAGACTGGTTTAAACCAAGAATGCCGCTAGTAACGTTACACCCAGTAGAGAGACAGATAAAATGAATAGCTCTCTTACTCTATCGCATTTACCAGTAAATACCGGATCGTGGTGGTGATGGTACTCTTTACTCTTGATATAGCTAAATAGCCTCACCTGCTTGGTCACGTTGCCGTGGGTCGTGAAGAAACCACCACCATCGACTTGTTGATACAAAAGCGGGTGCGCCTCGCGCATGATATAGATGAGTTTTCTGAGTGCCGTAACATAGCGAACCAAGTTAACGCAGGTCACAACCATCAATGCTAGTAGAATAGTATCGCCACTGATCATCCTTTCCTCCCTACACCCTCACAGGCTACTCAAAAGAAAAAGACAATCAGAGCTTTTTCTTACAGCTTATACCGCTGCAGGAGCATCCATAATTGAAGATGAACCATCTTTTGCCAATTGCGCTAAGTCTTTATCAATAAAGAATAGGGCTTTGCCATCTTCACCAACAAGCTCTAGCTTATCCAGAATACCTTTGAACAGTTTCTCTTCCTCGTGCTGCTCAGCGACATACCACTGTAGGAAGTTAAAGGTAGAGTAATCTTGTGTGCTGAAAGCAACGTGAGCCAGTTTATTGATCTTATCTGTGATCATCTGCTCATGTTCGTAAGTCTCGCGGAAAACAGCACCTAGGCTCTCAAACTCATGCTTTGGTGCTTCGATTGCACCTAGAATAGGCATCGCACCTGTTTCACTCACATAAGTGAACAAACGCTGCATATGTTCCATTTCTTCCACTGCATGAGCGCGTAAAAACTCTGCTGCTCCTTCAAATCCTTTATCTTCACACCAAGCACTCATTTGTAAGTATAGATTGGATGAGAAAAATTCTAGATTAATTTGCTCATTCAGTTGTTCAACCATAGTTGTAGACAGCATTTACGTCTCCTAGTTACGCCTTCGTTTTCCCCATTATATCACTATTTTATGAATATCTCGCAGGCTATTAATTAACCGTCATTTTAATGTAATCCTACGCAAGAGAGTGGATATGAGATCACTTCAACAAAAAAACACCAACCTTAGTGCTAATCTTTAACTAGACAATGAGTAAGGAGATAGCGGTATGAGTTACAAACATATTTTGGTCGCCGTCGATTTATCTGACGACAGTAAACTGATCGTAGACAAAGCAGTCGCACTAGCTAAACCGCTGGATGCCAAAGTCTCTTTTATCCACATCGATATCAACTATGCAGAGCTCTATACAGGGCTAATTGATATCAACATGGCCGAAACCCAACACAATGCGATGGAAGCTTCTCGTATTCAATTGAGTGACTTTGCTGAGCACGCGCAATACCCAATCACCCACACCTTAGTGGGCAGCGGGGACCTCAGCCATGAGCTGTGCGATACCATCAAAGAGTACAATGTCGATCTCGTGGTTTGTGGTCACCATCAAGATTTTTGGAGTAAGCTGCTGTCTTCGACTCGCCAACTGATAAACGCCACCCCAGTCGATATGCTGGTCATTCCATTACGGGATCCAGAAGACTAATTGATTACAGTTGGGTAACATAAGCGCATACTTTTACTACGAATTATTGTTATGCGTTATTTATCTGGTGTTACCCTTCTTTGGGCCTTCTCTTTCAGCCTGATCGGGGTTTATCTCGCGGGTCAGGTTGATTCATGGTTTTCCGTCTGGATGCGCGTCGCGCTTGCCGGACTGGTCTTCCTTCCTTTCTTGAAGTTTCGAGGCATTTCAAAAAAACTGATCGCGAAGCTGATGACGATTGGCGGCATACAGCTTGGCTTGATGTACTGCTTCTACTATCAGTCGTTTTTACTGCTTTCAGTACCAGAGGTGCTGTTGTTCACCGTCTTCACGCCGATTTACGTCACCCTGATTTATGACTTCTTAAAAGGTCAGTTCTCGCCTTGGTATTTAGTGACAGCAGCAATCGCAGTCGCCGGTGCCGCGTTCATTAAGTTCGCAGGTGTTAATGACAACTTCCTAATGGGCTTCCTTGTTGTTCAAGGTGCGAACCTCTGTTTTGCCATTGGTCAGGTTGGCTATAAAACCATTATGGAGCAAGAGTCTGTCGAATTACCACAGCATACCGTGTTTGGTTATTTCTATCTTGGCGCATTCTGCGTCGCGTCAGTGGCCTTCTTACTGCTTGGTAATAGCGATAAACTGCCAACGACGTCCACTCAATGGGGTATCTTGATCTACCTTGGCTTAATCGCCTCAGGTTTGGGTTACTTCTTCTGGAATAAGGGCGCAAGCCTCGTCAACGCAGGCGCACTTGCGGTAATGAATAATGCACTGGTGCCTGCTGGGTTAGTGGTGAATATTCTCATTTGGAACCGTGATGTAGACCTGGTGAGACTGTCGATTGGTGGCGGGATTATCTTGTTGTCACTGTGGGTGAATGAGACGTGGGTTAAAAGGCGTGTTGAGCAGAGCCTGAACAAAGCTTAAATGCAAACAAAGCTCAGTTGCAAACCCCAAAAGAGCGACCTCAGGTCGCTCTTTTTAATTCAATTCTATTTATGTCTGTTGGACTAATGAATATGACTCACTTTTGAGCTGCTATTCACTGTTAAAGCAGTGCTATCAACTTGCAGGTTAATACTTTCCAACTGGCTCTGCAGCTTACGGCTTTTCTTGTACAGCTTTTGCTGCTTTTTGATCATCTTAGCCAGCTTTTTGTTGTACTTCTTCTGTTTCTTCGCCACTTTCTTCGCGCGCTTTAGCTCACTCTTATCCAGCAGTTCAGAAGACGGTGACAGCTGCATATCCAATGTCTGAATCGCTTGTGCCTTCATCGTTTGGGTTTTCTTAGCTTGTCGCTTTTGAGCTTGTATCTTTTTGACAACAAGTTGCGACTTGTTGTTTGATGCACGTTTGGCGGAAGCTGCAAGGTTGAGAGGTTCTTGACTAAGCACATTGGCTGGCGCTGAAGTTATTGCCTCAGCAAGCAGCCCGCAAGCCGCTTTTTCGCTGTCTGGCTTAATTTGGCAACTCACCGGTGGAATCGCTGCAGGCTTACATAGGTTCGCTTTGTCAGCAGACGAGCGAGCGCACGAACGGCACACAAACTTAGGTTCACTCACCAAGCGGTGAATTTCGCCTAGATGTTCAGTAATGTCTCGACGGTTTAACTTACAAAAGCGTTTAGCCATGCTACAACTCCAGCTAAGAATAATAATAATTCTTAGTTAGATATACATCTCTAACACGGCTATCGCAAGCAAAATATGCAGTTTTAGCGTATTTCTGACGCAACGATTTTTCTGTCTTCCGCTAAGTCATTGATGCTTTTACGTACACATCAAAACGGTTCTTTTTGGTCTCAATCGCCATACTCGGTTTTTGCTCATCCAACCAAGCCGCATAATCGGGTCTTTTCACCACAACACGTTTCGCGGCAAGCTTCAAAGCTGGTTGTAATAGCCCATCCGCATCGAGATCGGCACCCACAAGGGATTGGAATACGCGCATCTCTTTTTTCACCAAAGCGGACTTTTTCTTGTTCTCTGGGTGTGGATACATAGGGTCAAGATAAACAACATCCGGCTGAGCAAATTCAGGGTCGGCGCTCAGTTTATCGAGCGCATCATGGCTTGATGCATGAATAAGGCTCATACGTTCACTCACCCAAGTGCCGATATCCGCATCTTGCTTAGCGCGCTGCAGGCCGTCATCAAGCAGAGCTGCAACCACAGGGTGACGCTCGACCATCTGCACTTTACAGCCTAATGACGCCAATACAAATGCATCACGCCCTAAGCCAGCTGTACCATCAAGAATGGTTGGCGTCGCACCTTTGTTCAGACCGGCAGCTTTGGCAATAGCTTGGCCTTTACCGCCACCAAACTTACGCCTATGTCCTACTGCACCACCGACCAAATCGACAAAGATGGCGCCAAGCTTAGGCTCATCGACTTTGCGTAGTTCAAGTCTTTCATTGGTGAGCACCAAGGCAAATACACTGTTCTCGTCATGAGAAAGGTGCCAGCGTGATGCTAGCTCATTAAGGCGTTCGATTTGGCTTGCGTCTTCGCAAATCAGTTGTAGTTGCAAGGTGGTCTCCAGAGGACTCGCTGATTCAAAACAGTTGAGGCAACCAGTTTACCTGATTGCCTCACAAATACGTAATGTGGAATGACTTAATCGTTATATATCGTCGTGATTATTCATGAAAGCGAACGTTCTTGCCTTAGCTTGGCGACCAGCTCAGGCAACGGCTTTGGACGACCAATGACATAACCCTGCGCGTAGTTAACCCCAAGCTCAATAAGCTTATCGAGGATCTGGGTGTTCTCAACAAACTCAGCTACCGTGTATTTACCCATCTGTTTGGCGAGATCGTGGATTGAGCGTACCATGATATAGTCCATTTCATTGACATCGATATCACGCACAAACAGTCCGTCAATTTTCACAATATCAACCGGTAGCTTCTTTAAGTACCCAAATGAAGACAAGCCTGAACCAAAGTCATCCAGAGCAATAATACAGCCGAGCTCTTTCAACTGCGTAAACAGCTTAATTGCCTGCTGCATATTACTCATCGCTGCCGTTTCAGTGATCTCTAAGCAGATCTTGTCGCACGGCACAGCTGACTGTTCTAAGCTATCAATCAAGAATTCAACAAACTCGCGGTTGCCCATCGAATGACCAGAAAGGTTAATCGAGCACATCCCCAATTCATCGACCACACCATCACTCTCTTCTAGCCAAGCTAATGTTTGACTCACCACTTGTCGGTCAATCAGGTGAGCAATGTTGTAGCGCTCAGATGCCGGCATAAAGATCCCAGGGGAGATGTACTCACCCTTGTGATTCTTGATCCGCACCAATATTTCGAAATGCATCAGATCACTCTGTGTATCTAAGCCAACGATCCGCTGAGCAAACAGCTCGATGCGATCATGAGCCAGTGCTTCATGCACTAAGTTGACACACTCCATCTCCAAGTGGCGACGACGCAGATCTTCATCATCTTGATGGTATAAATGGTAGCGGTTTCTTCCCTCTTCTTTGGCGGCATGGCAGGCCGCATCAGCTTGAGCATGCACCATCTGTGGAGAAGCTGCGGTATGGTCAATCAAACGTATACCGATTGAGCAGGTGAGATTGAGTTGAATGTCCCCCCAAAGGAAGGCGTTTTCACCCATCATTGCGATAATGCTGCGACACACATTAACGGCATCTCGTTCAGTACAGTCTTTAAGTAACACCGCAAATTCATCGCCCCCCATGCGCGCTAACACTGCATTGTAAGGCAGCACGCTCTCAAGCAAGCCCGCGCTAAATAGAATCGCTGCATCGCCCGCTTCGTGACCAGCAGTATCGTTGAGTACTTTCAGTTGGTCTAGGTCGAGATACAGCATGGCGTGAGTGCGCATATGGCTCTCAATTTCTTTAAGCGCCTTCTGCAGTTCTTGCTCAAAGTGGTTTCGATTGAAAGTATGAGTCAGCAAATCGTAACGAGCTTGGTACTCCAACTGTTCTGCCAGTTCATGCGTCTCTGTGATGTCTTCACCGACAATCAACAGCTGATTTGAATCCACCAGCGGTCGAATATTTTCACGAATCCAAATTTTACTGCCGTCGGCATGACGATATTGAATATCACGACGCCATACTCCACACGACTTATGCTGAGGTTGAAGGAGGATTTGACGCGGAATCATGGCATTGCGATCGACATAAAACTCACGTGGACGGTGGCCAAGTAGCTCGCTTAATGGATAACCCAACAACTCCTCCGCAAATTGGTTGACCTGCTGAATGCGATTGTTTTCATCCAGCGTAATCATCATCACGGGTTGTTTATCGTAATAGAGCTTGAGATTCGCCTCACGCTGGAACAGTTTGTTTTCAGCCAGTTTTCGAGAGGTCACATCGCGCGCTTCAAACAGGAAATGCAGCTCATTGGATTCGCTATCTGGCATTGGTTTCAGTGAGATATCCAGCACCAGGACACCGCTATCTCGGCACCACACCTCGGCTTCAAAACGCAGTGACGTATATGACTGCGCTTCCACGAAATACTTCTTCAGAGATTCTCTCGCTGCGTCTTCCCAATGCTGATGCTGATAGATGGGCGCACCAACTTGATAGCCTTGATTATAGAGCAGCTCATGCAGTTTACTGTTACTCGAAAGCAGTACGCCATCACGATCAATGATGCCTATAAATTGCAAGCTCTGATCAAAGATAGACTCCAATAAAATCTGACTTTTACGACTATCACGCTCACTCTTTTTGAGGCGATTCATGTAATAAATCAAGGTCACAATCACACAACTCATGACCAGAAACAGTAGACCTAATGTACGAATCTCATCTTGGTAACGCTCCAAAAAGGATTGAGGTTTATTATAAAAAGTTGCCGAGAGATCATTATGTTCACCCAAGCCCCAACGGTTGAGTTGCTGGTAATCGAGCTTAACCTCAGCAGCGCCTTCAACCACAGGAAGTAGCCCTTGCTCGGGGTTGGCAAGAATACGACGTAGAGTACGTCCAGTCTCACGACCTTGACTCAAGCCACTCTGAATCACACCACCAATGGCGCCAAAACCCAGGCCAAGGTCATGCACCATATAGATGGGCATTTTCGATAGTTTGTTCAGTTCACGCCAATCACTGTCATTGCTGACGTAGCCTTTCGCATCTCTATAATAAACCCAGAACAACAAGCTTTGGTTCATGTCCGCTTGTTGCGCAAAGTTTACCAATTCACGATAGGATCGAGGCTGGTAGTGCTCAATAAGATCAGCGTGTTTTGGGTACTGCTGCAAATGGCGATCCACTTGCGCGCGAACCGCTTCTCCAGTGACAGAGAAGTCAGTAACGATGTAGATCTTGTTCGTCATAGGTTGTAAGCGCTGAATCAGAGTAACATTGCTTTTTATATCAATGTCTTCGGTTATCCCTGTCGCTTTAAGACCCTCTATCATGGCAGGAGAGTAGTTGTTGATACCGCCGAAAACAACCGGTGTACCGTTTAGCTCTGGTGCGAGCCGTTTCATCAAATTGAGGGCGTTGTTATCGCTAACGACAACAGCAGAGAACTCTTCACTGGCAAGTTTAGTACGGTAGAGCTGATAGAGTTTATCGAAGTACTCTTCACTTTGAGCACGTTTGCTGTCCAAGTACACCACTCGATAGGAAAGGTCATCGCGATCAAGTTCTGTAGCCAGCCCTTTTTGAAAATTATCTGTCCAGAAAAAGCCTTGGTGATAGGAGTGAACAACCAATACATCTTTTGATTGAGCAGAAACCCAAAAGCTCCAAATCAAAAGAATAAAAAATAACGAAAATCGCACTAAGCTCACCCTTACAACACACTTGCTGCTAATATTATCACCCTTGGCTATGATGTGTACTCTAGCTATTAAACTTTCAACCAATTCACGAGGTTTGCATGCCGACTTCAACCGCTCGTCTTGATGATCTAGATCGCGCCATTCTTAAAACGTTAATGGAAGACGCTCGCACCCCTTATGCGGAGATGGCGAAGCAGTTCGATGTGAGCCCTGCGACGATTCACGTGCGCATTGAGAAGATGAAATCAGCAGAAGTCATTGAAGGCACGGAAGTGGTGGTTAACACCAAGAAGCTAGGCTACGATGTATGCTGTTTTATCGGCATCAACCTCAATGCCGCAAGAGATTACCACTCTGCGATTGCGAAATTAAATGCACTCGATGAGGTGGTCGAGGCCTACTACACCACAGGCGCTTACAACATCTTTGTAAAATTGATGTGTAAATCCATTGAAGAGCTGCAATACGTGTTGATTGATAAGCTGCAAGCGATTGATGAAGTGCAATCAACCGAGACGCTAATCTCGCTGCAAAATCCAATCAATCGCAACGTAAACCCATAATAGGTTGATGTATAAATACCAAAAGAGCCTCACGAAGAGGCTCTTTTTAGGTTCGATTAACGCAATCTTAGGCGCTGATACCCGCGTGACGCAGCATGGCATCGATTTGTGGCTCACGACCACGGAAGCGCTTAAATAACTCCATAGGTTCTTCACTGCCCCCCATCTCAAGGATGTTGTTTAGGAAGCGTTTACCCGTTTCTGCATTAAAGATGCCCTCTTCTTCAAATGCTGAGAATGCATCTGATGACAGTACTTCAGCCCAAAGATAGCTGTAGTAGCCCGCGCTGTAGCCACCCGCAAAGATATGGCTAAAGCTATGAGAGAAACGGTTCCACTCTAGGCTTGGCAATACCGCAACCTTCGACTTCACCTCTGCCAGCGTTTCAAGCACACGTGCGCCTACTTCAGGGTCATACGTTGTGTGTAGCGTGAAATCGAACAGACCGAACTCTAGCTGACGCAGAATAAACATCGCCGATTGGAAGTTCTTCGCCGCGAGCATCTTCTCTAGCATCTCTTTTGGTAGCGCTTCACCGGTCTCGTAGTGACCCGAGATAAACGCTAGCGCCTCTTCTTCCCAGCACCAGTTTTCTAGGAATTGACTTGGTAGCTCGACCGCATCCCAAGGTACGCCATTGATACCCGAAACCGCGCCCGCTTCCACTTGAGTCAGCATGTGGTGAATACCGTGACCAAACTCGTGGAACAGAGTCACCACTTCATCGTGAGTAAACAGTGCAGGCTTATCGCCCACAGGCTTGTTGAAGTTACACGTTAGATACGCAACCGGCGTTTGCAGCTCACCCGATGCGGTAATACGACGACCACGGCAATCATCCATCCATGCGCCACCACGCTTGTGCTCACGTGCGTACAAATCTAGGTAAAAGCTGCCACGCAGTGCCTCATTAGCATCAAAGATGTCAAAGAAACGCACTGACTCATGCCAAGTATCCACGCCTTCACGCTCTTGCACTGTCATACCAAACACTCGGTTTAGCACTTCAAACAGACCTGAGACGGCTTTAGATTCTGGGAAGTAAGGGCGTAGCTCTTCATCCGAGATCTCAAATAGGTGCTGCTTCTGTTTTTCGCTGTAGTAAGCGATGTCCCAAAGCTCCAACTCAGACACACCAAACTCTTTTTCGGCGAACTGACGCAGCTCTTCCACTTCACGCTCACCTTGAGGTTTTGCTTTCACCGCTAGGTCGTTCAAAAAGCCCAGTACCTGATCCGGCGTCTCGGCCATTTTGGTTGCCAGAGATTTCTCGCTGTACGTACCAAAACCAAGCATACGTGCGATTTCGTGACGCAGCTTAAGTTGTTCTGTGATGATCTCGCTGTTATCCCATTTACCAGCGTTTGGACCACGGTCTGATGCGCGAGTCACGTACGCTTCATACAGCTCTTTGCGCAGTGCTTGGTTGTCACAGTAAGTCATCACCGGTAGGTAAGATGGGATATCCAGAGTTAGAAGGTAGCCCTCTAGATCTTTCGCTTCTGCGGCGGCTTTCGCTGCCGCTAATGCTGACTCTGGCATACCGGCAAGCTCTGCCACGTCCGTGATCTGCTTGCTCCAACCCATAGTGGCATCGAGCACGTTATTAGAGAACTGAGAGCCTAGCTCAGACATGCGCTTGCTGATCTCACCATAGCGATGTTGCTCGTCAGCCGGTAGGCCAATGCCCGACAATTCGAAATCACGTAGTGCATCGGTAATGGTTTTCTGCTGTGCTTGGCTCAATGATGCAAATTCATCACTCGCTTTGATCGCTTTGTAAGCCTCAAACAAGCCTTTGTGTTGACCTACCCAAGTACCGTACTCAGAAAGCAGAGGCAAGCAGCTCTCGTACGCTTCACGCAGTTCATCGCTGTTCACGACAGAGTTCATATGGCTCACTGGTGACCAAATGCGGCTAAGGCGGTCATCCACCTCTTCAATCGGAGCCACTAGGTTGTCCCAGCTTGGCGAGGTATTACCTTCAAGTACTTGTTCTATCTTATTGCGACACTCTTCAATCACTTGCTCTACCGCTGGCTTGACGTGCGCAGGGGTGATCTGTGAAAACGGCGGTAGGTCCGTGAAGGTTAATAGCGGGTTAGACATATAAACATTCCTTTGGCTTGGAGACTTGCGTCTTTAAGTAATTGGGTCGTCTTACAGTATCGAGCTGAGTGAGCTAATAATGACATGCGAATAGTTATTAAATAGTGTCCATAAGCGCAAATTTCAATAGTAGAACCAATAACTAACCGTTCACCCTCGCGACGACACCCGCATTTTGGGGAGAATTTATTAGCTAGTGCGGTATATAATGAAGACAGAATACCCACCGACACCAACCACACTCTATAGCGAGAGTGTTACGAGAGTTTAATTTGTTAAGTTATCGCCACAGCTTCCACGCAGGTAACCATGCCGATGTGGTTAAGCATATTGTACAAAGCCTTATTCTTAATTCACTGAAGCAGAAGGACAAACCTTTTGTCTATCACGATACCCACTCAGGTGTTGGTCGCTACGACTTGACTCACGAATGGTCGGAAAAGACCGGCGAATACAAACAAGGTATCGCAAGAGTTTGGGATCAAAAGCAGATTCCAGAAGAGATTCAAAGCTACCTAGACGCTATCGCGACCCTCAACAACGGTGAAAAACTGCGTTACTACCCAGGTTCACCACGTGTTGCTCGTGCTCACCTACGTGAACAAGATCGTATGGTGCTGACCGAGCTTCACCCAGCCGATCATCCACTGCTTGAGCAAGAGTTCCACCGTGATCGCCAAGTCTCTATCTACAAAGAAGATGGCTTCAAGCGACTAAAAGGCAGCTTACCACCAAAAGAGCGTCGTGGTCTGGTTCTGATCGACCCACCTTACGAGCTAGCGAAAGAGTATCGTGACGTCGTCAACGCCATTTTCCAAAGCCATAAACGCTGGGCAACGGGTATTTATGCTATTTGGTATCCTGTGGTTAACCGCTGCGATATTGAAGATATGATAGAAGGACTAGAAGGTCTCGGCATTCGCAAAATTCTGCAAATTGAACTGGGTGTATCCCCAGACACCAATGAACGCGGTATGACAGCTTCGGGGATGATAGTGATTAACCCACCTTGGAAACTGGAAAGCCAGATGAAAGAGATTCTGCCGTTCCTCAAAGACGCCATTGCGCCAGCAACTGGCCACTGGAAAGTCGACTGGATCGTTCCTGAATAACTCTGATTCCATTTTCCTATCCTTTCATCGCTATTTGTCATAAGCAATGTCACTTTTTCCCATTTAGTAAATTGCTAGACTCGATTTATGATAGCAGCATAGGATAGGTAACAATTCATGTTGATAGCGTTGAGTTCACTCAGACGCACCCCAATGTAATGGTTATCAACAAAATTAATAAGCTCTTGGAGAAAGTAATGGCGACTCATTTTGATTATATCTGTATCGGCGGTGGCAGCGGCGGTATCGCATCAGCAAACCGTGCAGCAATGTACGGCGCAAAGGTTGCACTTATCGAAGCACAAGACCTAGGCGGCACATGTGTAAACGTTGGCTGTGTTCCTAAAAAGGTCATGTGGCACGGTGCTCAAGTTGCAGAAGCGATGAACCTATACGCAGAAGACTACGGCTTCGATGTAGATGTAAAAGGCTTCGACTGGAGTAAACTGGTTGAGAGCCGCCAAGCTTATATTGGTCGTATCCACCAATCTTACGATCGTGTTCTAGGCAACAACAAAGTTAATGTGATTAAAGGCTTTGCTAAGTTTGTTGACGAGAAAACGGTTGAAGTGAACGGTGAACACTACACAGCCGATCACATCCTGATCGCAGTGGGTGGTCGTCCTACGATTCCAAACATTCCAGGTGCTGAATACGGCATTGATTCAAATGGCTTCTTCGAGCTTGCAGAGCAACCAAAACGTGTTGCGGTTATCGGTGCTGGTTACATCGCAGTTGAGATTGCTGGCGTTCTGCACGCACTAGGCACAGAAACACACCTATTCTGCCGTAAAGAGTCTCCACTACGCAGCTTCGACCCAATGATCATCGAAACGCTAGTAGAAGTGATGGACGCAGAAGGTCCAACGCTACACACTCATTCTGTACCCAAAGAAGTGGTTAAAGAAGCAGATGGTAGCCTAACTCTGCATCTAGAAAACGGTGAGAGCCAAAATGTTGATACCCTAATCTGGGCTATCGGTCGTCACCCAGCAACTGATGCGATCAACCTAGCATCAACGGGCGTTGAAACGAACGACCGCGGCTACATCAAGGTAGACGAGTACCAAACGACTAACGTTCCTGGCATCTACTGTGTAGGTGACATCATGGAAGGTGGTATCGAGCTAACACCAGTGGCTGTTAAAGCGGGTCGTCAGCTTTCTGAGCGCCTATTCAACGGTAAAACCAACGCGAAGATGGACTACGATCTTGTTCCTACTGTTGTATTCAGCCATCCACCAATCGGCACCATTGGTCTAACGACTCAAGAAGCTGAAGAGAAGTACGGCAAAGACAACATCAAGGTTTACACGTCTGGCTTTACTGCAATGTACACAGCAGTAACCAAACACCGTCAACCTTGTAAGATGAAGCTAGTATGCGCTGGCGAAGAAGAAACGGTCGTTGGTCTACACGGCATTGGCTTCACGGTTGACGAGATGATTCAAGGCTTCGGTGTAGCAATGAAGATGGGCGCAACCAAAGCAGACTTCGACTCTGTTGTGGCTATCCACCCTACTGGTTCCGAGGAGTTTGTTACGATGCGTTAATCGCTATCACAAGCATTCTCTAGACTTTGAAAAGCAGGCTTCGGTCTGCTTTTTTTATGTACCTGCTCTGAACTTTGCTCAAAATTTCAACGTAACAGACAAAGATTTTCTCTTAACGAAACATCGGAGTGTGTTATGAACCTACTGATTGAATCTTTTGAAGGCGGTATCTACCTTGCTTATCAAGTCACAGACCATAACCGTAGACTGGTGATGGACAGTGACCACCATCCAAAAAAGTTTATGAGTCTCAACCAAGTGCGTGATCACTTCAATGACCAATCAATCACGTCAGCCACCCTAATTCACAACAGCGCTTACGATGAAATGTGTGGTGAGCAGTGTGGCAGCGACATGCCACTCAGCGTTGATTTAAGATGGTGATTCCCTACCCATCGCAAAACAATCAAATTGAAAAGAGGACTTACTGATAAGCCCCCTTTTTCTGCCTAAGCTTTCTCTCTAACGCGCCATGCGTCTATTTCTGCGCTTAATGTTGCCCTCACGAACGATGAAATCAAACAGTGGCGCAAACAGGTTAGCAAACAGTATTGCGAGCATAATGCCTTCGGGATAGGCTGGGTTGAGCACCCTAATCCCGATTGTCATCACCCCGATCAGAATACCGTAGGCCCACTTCCCTTTATTGGTAAAGGCTGCAGATACCGGGTCGGTCGCCATGAAGAAAGTACCAAAAGCCACGCCGCCAAGTACAAAATGCCAGTAGAAGGGCATAGAGAACATGGCATTGGTTTCTGACCCTACCAAGTTAAGCAGACTTGAAGTAGCAACAAGACCAACTATCACCCCTGCGACAATCCGCCACGAAGCTATCTTCATCGCAATAAGCGCCAAACCGCTGAGCATGATTAGCAGCGACGATACTTCACCCATCGAACCGGGAATATTACCGACAAAGGCGTCCATCCAAGAAATTGATTCCCCAGTCATGTTATTCAGAAGTGCACTATTACCTCCCTCATACCATTGACTCAATGGTGTTGCACCAGAATAGCCATCAGCCGCTACCCATACTAAGCCGCCTGACATGTTGGCCGGATAAGCAAAATAGAGAAATGCACGCCCCGCAAGCGCTGGGTTAAGGAAGTTACGGCCCGTACCACCAAAGATCTCTTTGGCAACCACAATACCGAAGGTGATACCTAATGCCGCTTGCCAAAGTGGAATCGTTGGCGGCAGTATCAGAGCAAACAGCACCGAACTAACGAAAAAGCCCTCGTTCACCTCATGCTTGCGCACTATGGCAAACAACACCTCCCAAAAGCCCCCTACAACAAACACGGTGGCATAAACAGGTAAGAAATAGAGCGCACCCAACCACATCTGGCTCAGCCAACCACTCGATGTGAGCGCTTCTGCGCTACCAAAGGCCCAAGCCAAGCGCCAGTTTCCCTCAATAACCACTAACAGCTCTGCGCCAGAGTAAGTCGCACTCAATCCCATGACAGCTTGGTGACCGACGTTATACATACCCCAAAACATCGCAGGAAAAGTCGCTAGCCACACCATGATCATAATGCGTTTGAGATCGATGCTGTCTCGAACATGGGTTAGCCCTTTGTTCACATGACCGGGGGTATAGAATATGGTCGCGGCTGCTTCATATAAGGGGTACCACTTTTCGTACTTACCACCCGCTTCGAATTGAGGGGAGACACCCTCTATCCACTTCTTCAATTTCATATCTTTGTAACCTCATTTTAGTGAGTCACCAGCAATACGAAACAAACGGGGGTTGAGAGCAATTTCGATAACCTTCACCGATAAATACACCCTCATGCATTTACAGAATTTCAACTTCTAGATAGAAAAAGTAAGAATCAAATTTTGGGGAGAAGATCACACGTTGAAATTCTCACCCGCTTTCTCAAAAATGCGACTCGTTAGCTCATTTTTTCATATGTAATTGATAAAAATGTCGAAAAAACATCAAAAACTCTTATAGAATGCCCAAATAATAAAAAACAAAAAAGATCAGTTGTGCAAAATAAAAGCAGTGGGTCCACTGAAGTTTTCTATCACCTCATGGATCTATCAGATAGAGAAAAACGTCTTTATCTAGAGCGATTAAAGGCTGAACAGCCCGGCTTATACCAGCAAATTCTTCCTCTTGTGAACGAGGGACCATCAGAGCAGATCACATCGCTGTTCGGCTTCCACGCACAGCAAGCAACTGAAGCAGAGTTCGACCTCACCAACACACTAGTCGACAAGTACCAGATCTCTCATGAACTGGGTCGTGGTGGTATGGGTATTGTTTACGCGGCGAGCCGGGCGGACAGAACCTTTGAGCAAGATTTGGCGGTGAAATTCATTCAACCAGCCCTCTCGCATATCCTCGGGGAACATGCACTATTTCAAGAAGCGCAGTTGCTTGCTCATCTCAACCACCCTTGCATCGCCAAAGTGTTTGATGGTGGGGTCTATGAGGAGTCGGTCTACATCGTCATGGAACGTGTAGAAGGTGAGACGCTCTCACTGCATTTGCAGAATCGTATATTGAGTGAAAAGCAAAAGCTTAACCTCTTCAAAGAGGTGTGTTCCGCCATTGAGCACGCGCACCAAAAGCAGGTATTACACGCAGATCTCAAACCAGAGAACATCTTAATTGACCCGCTAGGTTCACCTAAGATTTTGGATTTCAACCTGACTCAAAAAGTTAAGCAACCAGTACCGGACAAAAACACCGACGCATCTCTGCTCACAGCTTACAGCAAGGCTTATGCAAGCCCAGAACAAGCTGCGGGACAGTTTTTAACTCAACAAAGCGATATTTATTCATTAGGTAAAATTCTAGCGCTGATCTTCGATTCTTCACCCAACTTGGATATCGATCTTATTGTTGAAAAGGCGACACAAGATGAACCTAGTCGGCGCTATGCCAGTGTGGGCGAATTGCGCCAAGATATCGTCCGAATATTGGAGTGCAGACCTATCTCGCTCCGCGAGAAGCACCCGCTCCACACTCTATCCAAACTACTGAAACGTCGTCCAGTACAGAGTGCTCTCACTATTCTTTTATTGATTTCAGGCGCCTCCTTTTCAACCGCAATCTTCCACAAAAATCTGCAACTGCAAAAAGAGAAACAGGTTGCCGAGGAGATGATGTACGAGGTAACAAGCCTGCTGTTTCATGCTAAGGGCAGTGATGCTGCCAAAATGTCGGTGGGGACCATGCTCGAACTCACCAGGCGTCGCATACTTTCGAACCCAGATTTACCCAAAGACGTGAAGCAAAAAATGCTATTGGCGATGCTAACACCAGCACCCGAAAAATCCGTGACTAATAAAAACAAACCAAATTCATCCAGTAACTGATTATGAAAAAAGCTCTCTTACCTTGTATTGTAACGTGCGCTTTGAGCCTAAGCGCGCACGCTGAAAATAACCAATCTCTGACTGGGTACTTTATTGATTCGCCAGTTTCTGGACTCTACTATGAGACCAGCTCAAACCTCACCGGCACCACAGACAAAGGGGCGTTCCAATACAACTCCGGTGATATCGTGAGTTTCTTTATTGGCACCGATAACTCGGGCTACTTACTGACCACTCTATCTGGCCAAGAAGTCATTACACCAACGTTGTCATCGACGCGCCCAAGCCGCAGTATCAACATGACGCGCCTGTTGTTGTCGCTCGACGACACGCCGGAGCATCGCGATGAGATCATCTTAGCCAGTAAGGTGTTGTCGGACGTCGAGTTTCAAAAGAAGCTTAAGAAGCTAGATTTGAGCTACCTAGATGACCAAGACCTTGGTATCGAGTTGGTTTCCGTTAAGGAAGCAGCTGAGCATCTGAATCAGAGTCAGGAGTACATCAAAGACAACTTTGCCTCTGAGGAGATCATTTTCTCTCCAAAAGACAAAGTGCTGCACAACATCATCATCGCCAAAAAAGATTACGCGGGAAGAGCCTGCTTCTACGATTTGGCTCATCGCGCCAACCCAAAATATAAGGGGCCCATTGGCGAGCTAAGCTACCAAATTACCGACACTGAGCTGATTCAGTTCCCGGGAACGGGTGACTATTTCAACGGCTGTAACCTACTCCCTTACCACACACCTCAAGAAATCATCCGTGAACCATTATCCATCGGCGATGGCTGGACAGGCTTTACTAGCTGCGCACAAACAGGTTGCACCCGCCACGATCTAAGTGGCTTCTCAATCGAAGACTTCGACGATGAAGGGGACTGGAAATATCGAACGGTCGCTTTGGATTTCGATACCGAGACCGAACTCCTGATGGAGAAAACCCAAGGCTTGGGCCAAAAGGAGCACGTTCGTCATGCTAACAAGAGTGAGATGATCTGGTTCACCTACACCAATGAGCGTGGTAACCACATCCCTTACGAAGGTGTCTGGCAACACACTCAATATCAGCACGCCGACATCATCACAGAGTGTCTATTGGTTAAAGATAAACGCGTTCTGTTAGGGCCTAGTGAATCTGAAGCCTGCCCAACAAACCACCAGCAATACACAAAGGATGTGACGGAAAAGTTTGGTGATATGTGGTGGCTAAGCAACCCAGATCCAACGGTATCCCTTGCTCAGATGAATGTTGCTGTTCGTTGGTACGACTCTGTACCTCAACAACATTTCACTGCGTGGGAATACTTGCCTGCAGGTAAGAACTGGGACCAAGGCATCCTCTATAGATTCAAACAAAAAATTTCGCTAAACCCAGATAAATCCCATAATATCAGCACCCTATCTGTTTCTGAGTTTACTAAAGTGAGGTCTAACAGCTAATGGAAGCAACAACTCCAGATATCACACAGATCATCCACCAATGGCAATCCGGCGACAAAAGCGCCGAAGCAGACCTGTATCAATTCGCTTACTTACAGCTTCGCCAGATCGCCCAGCAAGAGCGCACTCGTAGCGCACAGAAGTACGGCACTGATAACCAAGTGCTGAGTGACAGCATGAATAGCACCACCGCATTAATTCACGATGCCTACCTGAAAATATCCTCTTCAGATCTGCAATCAATCGAGAACAAAAAAGAGTTCTTTTTGATGGCAGCTAAAGTAATGCGCCAGATTCTTATCGATAACGCTCGTCATCTACAGGCACAAAAGCGCCAGCAAATGACGATGGTAAGCGACAATGACGGCGACAAGTTTGAACAGTTTATGATGATGGATAAAGCCATCGATAACTTCAGCATCCACTACCCTCGCCAATCGCAAGCGCTAAAACTCAAGTATCTGATGGGGATGCGAAACCAGGAGATCAGCGAACTGCTTGAATGCAGTGCAAGCTTAATAGAGAAAGACCTCAAATTCTCCCGTTGTTGGTTACAAAGCAAACTGGTTTAACATGAAAAAGCGCCTCTGTTTTTTAGTTGTCTCTGGATGCGCGGCACTCGTCCTGCTGCCACCTTGGCTTGCATCTGAAGAAGTGAATGCTTCCCTACCAATCAAAGACAACACATCTGTCAGACAAGCTGCCACTGAAGCCTCGCAGAGCGTCGTTATCGATGCATCTGTGCAAAATCGCACATCCTCAACAACACGGATAGAAAGCAAAGCCGAGTCAACCCTATCAGAGGTGTCATTCCCATCGGCTACGTTCGAAAGCCAAACGGATCGATTTGAGGATCAAGCTGAGAAATTTTACAGTGATACCGAAACCTTGATTGTCGCTGACGACAAAGACCGCGCCGATCGCAACCAGAAACCACAAGTAAACCCAGCAGTACAGCAAAGTATTCAACATGAAATCAATCAATGGTCCTTTACCGAGAACTCTCCGATTAACTACTCGATCGATGTTACCGGCCTATTTGAAGATCCAGATGATGATTTACTGACAACACAAATTGCCGTCAATCATCCTAAGTTTTCGGTTTCGAATCTCGGCGGAAGAACAAGCGTACAAGGCACCCCGAAAGTTGGAGAAGCACCGACACAACTGATTGCTCGAGCTAAAGATGATTATCACGGCTCAGAAGAAAGTGCTTGGGTTACCACACGCTTTTCACTTCCTTCTATATCTTCAGGCATAGAGGAGGACGGCTTACACCCTTTGATTGGCGAAACTTGGTATCGACTGGAGACCAACCATCAATTTGCCGGTAGGACGTACAACTACGAAAAGGTCTACTGCGAAGCCTTTAAGTTCATCAACGACGAAGTGTTCTTCGCCTCTTCGAGCAATCTCACTACCTGCCCGAATGAGCACGCTCTGCGTAAGGTCGGAAGCTATCATGTCGATGGTGATATCTTAGTTGTCTCTAGCAACCAGTCTATTTTTGATACCGACATGCGCTGGAAAATTTTGGAGACTTACCCAAATCACCCAACCTTCACTACCGCTTATGTCACTCAAGTTAAAATGGGCAATGAGTATGAAACTTACACGGTGGCCTCGAAAGCGCAAATAGAACAACGCATAAACACTGTGACAGGATTAGAAGCTCTGCAGCTAACACCACTCAACTATATGTATTTAGCTAACGATGGTCACTACTACCTAGGCTGGTATGGCATGCACCTAAGTAACGCTCAACAAACCAATCCAGCATGGCAAGATCGAATGGATGGTGACCTCAATGTTCAGTCATACAACACAACGGTTGTCTGCGAAGATTTACTCAGTAAGTTTGATTACTACTCCGTTGGCGGACAAGGGGTGTATGGCGACATCATTGGTCAAACCATCGGCGAAAATCTTGAGCCGATCGAGTGTGCCAAGCGTCCGCTAGGTCACCTTCAATACTCATACTTAGATGTCGATTTCTTGGAATTCGATGAGTTTAAACATGGCGAAGTATTTAGCATCATATTCCGCCCTAAGAAAGAGTGGCGTCATAAGGTTGAAGAGATGAAACTCAATGTTAGATATCTAGACCCCGACGCTTGATAACGCCACAACACCTGCAAGCCGGCGCGAAAAGTATCAGTGTCGGCTTCAGGTAATCTGACACCCACTCCAGCGTTATTTCATCGATTGTTATTTCCTTCTCCCTTCTCAAGCATCACTTCCTACATAAAGTCTTAGTCATCCACTTTTTCAAACAAAAATCGAATAAATTTTACGGTTTTTTTTTGATTTTACGTACGTTGAAAACGTACTCAATCCCAAGTAAAACATTTATCTAATTGATATAAGCCTCAGAAAACAAAACAAAATAGGGCTTGGCTAGAGCTCTTTACAAAGGATATGAAATGAAAAAAGTTAGTTTACTAGCAGCGTCAGTGGCTTTCGCTCTCACAGGCTGTGGTGGTTCAGATGGTGATAGCTCTAGTGCTACTCCAAGTGGTGTTGTGATCACGGCTATCGATGGTTATCTAGAGAATGCTCAAGTTTGGGTTGATACTAATAACAACTTCAAATGGGACTCAGAAGATAAACAGCTTGATAGCAATACCGATGCAAACGGTGAAATTACTCTTCCAAATGAGTACAAAGACAACGCCATTTTTATCAAAGCAATTGCTGGCCAAACAATCGATAAAACTCGTGGTTTAGTCACATCCAACTTCGATCTCGCGGCTACCGCAGGCGCTACCGTTGTTAGCCCAATGACCAATATGGTTGTTGAGCAATTAGCGGCTGATGATACATTGACGCAAGAAGATGCTGAAAATAAAGTTGTTACGTCAGTGACAAACTCAGGCCTAACAGCCTCTCAAGATCTGATCTTTGGTGACTACATTGCTGATAGATCTGAGCAAGCAAAAGCACTCAATGCTATCGGTGAAAAGCTAGTTGATAATTCAGGCTTAGCTGTCGATAAACAACTAGAACTGACGGATAAAGTCGCAGGCGCAGCTCAGACAATCATCGAGAAAGAAGAGAGCCTAGAAGACTTCTCTCCGGTCGTAGAGGTTCCTACCGATGGCAACCCGATCACCGTAACTCCTAACTCTCGTCCTGTGGACAACAAGAATGGTGCACTAGAGAGCATCACGCTTGAGTCTTCAGACGTATGGGTAGAACTGAATGCTTCAGCTTACTTCCAAGACGTAGAGAACGATACATTAACGTTCGAACTCAAAGAGCTCGCTAATGATCTCAATGGACTAGTGATCGATAGCGATACAGGTATTATTAGTGGCGACCTTACTAAGGCTGGCACTTACAATTACCAAATCTTCGCAAAAGATGCTCATGGTGCATTGTCATACCCTCTGAATCTTAAAGTCACAAAGTTGGCTGATAACCTAGCTCCAGAAATCGACACAGAAGAACAAAACAGGCTACAAAGTGTGATTAATGGCTGGCAACTTCAAGAAGGTGAATTGTTCAACCAAACTATCGACTTAGCCGGCTTATTTAACGATACAGATGGCGCTATTGTTAAGTATCGTTCTGGTGGACTGACTATTGATGGTTTAACCATTACCCCAACGGAAGACACAAGTTCAATCGTTACTATTTCAGGCACACCAAGTAAGTCATACCCAGCAGGACAAACTTTCAATGTCGGTGGTGTGGATGACGATAACGAACCAACCTACGTAACGTTTACTCTGCCGGAAGTATTAAAAGGCACCCCTGTAGAGCCACCAGTATCTGAACTGGGCTTCACTCAAGCACACTTTGATAAAGGTGGCGTGTGGCAAATGGGTAGCTTTGACTACGGTGACGGTGAGTTCGCATTTGCATCACTTCGCATGGAAGCGGGTCAACATGTACTATGTTGGGCTTCAGAAGATGACGCTGACAGCACAATCAGTCGTAAGAGCTGGATGGAAACATTTGATTACCAAGCTGCAGAATACAAAGCAAATAACGGTAACGTCATTGGTGGCGATGACTGTATGCCAGCAAAACTCAATACTGATGGCACATTAGAAGTTGAAGGTGATGAACCAGGTTCTGTAACCACTATCTCTATGGTTTACCAACACATTACCGAGAACAATGACTACCAGATCATCATGACTTTGGATGAGGGTAATATTGTAGAGTTATTCTGGTTAGACTCAACAGAAGACAGCACTGGCTCAATCTACAACACCTTTGCTTACCCTAGTCCATCAAATCGTCCAGAAGGTGACCAATACACAGAATACCTTCTGATAGATGATGCGACAGCTTACAATAAAATCGATCCTTTGCTTGATCAGTTTGATTACACAGTTACCAAAACATCAGGCTTTGATTCAGAAACAGTCCTAGCTGAAGGCACCTACCGTGTATCATCCGTTAGCTTCCCAGACGAAGGTTGGTCTGGTAACTGGGTATATGAAGAAGTGCCACCTACCGGCGGTCTATCGTATGTTGGACTTCCTGAGTTCAATGAGGATGTAAACCGTGACATTCTACGTCGTTACTTCACCTACCGTGACTTCGGCGATGTACAGATCGGCGTTGGTGACAGCGACAAAGACGCACAATGGGGACGTGATTTGAATGACTTCGGCTTTTTCTTCATTGCATCAGAAGATAAAGAGATCATTAAATCCATTCATGATGCTTGGATTAAATAACGAGCTATAGAATATGAACAAGCCCCGCACTCGCGGGGCTTTCGTCTATTTGGTGTATCCGGCTACTTCACACACATCACGTTGAGAAGTGATGAGCCTTTAAGTTGAGTAATATTGCCATTGGTAAAGAGGCCTTTCTTCTGTGCCCCCCAGTAAGGTAGATGCATTGGCCAATCTTTTTGCTCCATCACTTTTGAGTTCAAAATAGTTTGCCAATCTTTTTCACTCAACAGCCCCATACCTAAGCCATTGCACGTCTTTTGCGCTTGGTCGTAATCCAAACGGCTCCAAGGTTTGCCTTGTTCCATATAAAACTGTTGTTGACCATCAAGAATGTAAGGAACAGCGTAGGTCTTACCTGAAACAGAAGCGCTTAAACGTACCTCGACCTCGGTATCACTGCTGTTTTTCGAATGATCTGGTAGAGATTGGATTGCCATCGACCCAGTAGAAACAGGTTTGCTTATAGCTTTAGGAGCAGGAGCCTTAGGTGCTGGCGCAGAAGCTTTGGCAACCGCTGCCGTCGCAGGTGCTTTTGCCGCGGTGCGCTCTACAGGTTGCGCTTCCACTCGAGCTTTAGGAGCGGTCATTTTATCCGTTTTTGCAG
Source organism: Vibrio pelagius (assembly GCF_024347575.1). Classification (NCBI taxonomy): domain Bacteria; kingdom Pseudomonadati; phylum Pseudomonadota; class Gammaproteobacteria; order Vibrionales; family Vibrionaceae; genus Vibrio; species Vibrio pelagius. The sequence goes on along the minus strand of NZ_AP025503.1, from coordinate 51,764 downwards.
TCGCGGCAGCCAGTGGTGCAACATTAGTTGATTGAGATTTATCAACCATGCGGATAAAGGCTTCTTTGTAGCCCGATACCTTCCTAACCTGTAGCAACTCTTTACGTGCATCCGCATAATTGGAGTAAGGACCAATCAAGCAGCGGTAGTTACCTTGTTCTGGTTTCATCCATACATTGGTCGAGATATTTTTATAGATAGGTTTCGCCTTCTTTAGCGGCAGTGGGTCATTGAGCAGTCCACACTGAACCCAGAAAAGGTTACTTTCTGAATGAGTTTTGGGTGCTTTACTCCCCCATATCCCTTTACCGATTGGACAAGAAGCTTCTAACTGAGGCAGTTGATCTGCACTGGCTTGAGTCGCATCACAAAGCACCGACTCTGCATTCACATAACCAGATAATGACGCACCGACTGTGAACAGTGCTAAACCTAACCCTTTACGAGAACCTCGACATACTGCATTTATTGTCAATTTCATACCCATCACTCAACCCTCAGGGGTAAAATTATCACCGACTTAATATCGATAATAAATGAATTCCATTTTAGACATTATTGACTAGATCAATAACTCATAGTTCCTAAACTATAAGCAAAAAAAGAGCCGTAATTACTTACGGCTCTTAGTTTAGTGAGCTTTTTTATTAAAAATCAATCGCTCGGGATCAACCTTTATAAATTTTCGGGTTAAACACATCACGTAACCAGTCACCAAGCAGGTTGATAACCAGTACCAGCGTTACCAATAGCACACCTGGGAAGGCAGTAATCCACCATGCACCAGAGAAGATGTAGTTGAAACCGATACTAATCAGTGCGCCAAGCGATGGTTGATCTACCGGAAGGCCAAGACCTAGGAAAGAAAGTGCCGCTTCTGACATGATGGCATTTGCCACCTGTACTGTAGAGATAACCAAAATTGGAGATAGGCAGTTCGGTAGAATGTGACGGAACATAATGCGAGGTGCTTTAAAGCCCATAACACGTGCCGCTTCGACATACTCTTTCTTCTTCTCCGCCAATACCGACGCACGAATCGTACGCGCATACTGCGGCCATTCAGCAATACCGATAATCACCACCAGCATCACTACTGCATACTGAGCGTAGAAATCACTACCAAAGCTCGCCTTAAAGATAGCCGAAACAATGATCGCAACCATCATAGTAGAGAACGAAAGCTGAACATCAGCGAAACGCATTAGGAAGCTATCGATACGACCACCGAAGTAACCCGCTGACAGACCAATAATGATACCCAGTGTTAGCTGAAGACCGACCGCCAAGAAACCAATCGTTAGCGACAGACGCGAGCCGTAAAGCATGGTAGATAGAATGTCACGACCTTGCTCATCTGTACCTAGAAGGAAACGCTCGTCACCATCTTCCATCCATGATGGCGGTAGCTCAGAGTCCATAATATCAATCGACGTCACATCGTATGGGTCAGTCGGTGCGATAATCGGCGCAGCCAGAGCCATCACCAAGAATGCGGTAAAGACAGCGAAGCTGAACATCGCCACTTTGTCACGTAAAAAGTAGTACAGAATGTCTGACTGCTTGAAGCGCTCCCAACGAGATGGAGCTGTTGTTGATTGTTCCATGATTATGCTCCTTTCCCTGTAATGTTCACTGTTGGGTTAATGATGCCGTATAGCAGGTCAACAATGGTGTTGGTTACGACGAAAATCAGACCAACGAAAATAACGTATGCGGTAATCAGTGGTGTATCCACTCGGTTAATCGCTTCAAGGAATAGGAAGCCGGTACCCGGCCACTGGAATACGGTTTCAGTAAGAATGGTGTAAGCCACCATAGTACCAATCTGAACACCACCCACCGTTAGTACAGGGAGCATGGTGTTTTTCAGCGCATGTTGGTAGTAGATCTTGTTCAGTGCTAAGCCTTTCGCTTTACCGAACTTGATGTATTCAGAGCTCAGTACTTCCAGCATCTCAGAACGTACGAGACGGATGAATAGCGGCAACATGATAGAAGCTAGCGCAATACTTGGCAGAACTAAGTGTGCAAGGCCATCCAGCGTAAAGAAGCCAGACTCCCAGCCAAGCCAGTTGGCGGTTTCACCACGCCCATAAGAAGGCAGCCAGCCAAGTTCAATAGAGAATACATACATTAGCATAATGGCCGTTAAGAACACCGGAATTGAGATACCGATACTACTGCCCGCCATCACCAACTTGGTAAAGAAGCTTTTTGGATGAATCGCCGAGTAAACCCCAAGCGGGATCGACAAACAAACAATGATAAGCGATGCACCAAACACTAACTCAAGTGTGGCTACCAGCTTATCTAAAATAACGTCCACAGCTGGACGCTTAAAGAAGTACGAGGTACCAAGATCACCCTGTAGAGCAGCCCCTACAAAGCGAGTGTATTTTGTAATGAAGGGATCGTTGAGGCCCAGTTCATCACGCAGCGCTTGACGCTCCGCTTCTGAAACAGACTGACCTACCAACTCACGTAACGGGTCGCCCAGGTTATCCTGAATGGCAAACGCCACCAAACTGATCACAAACATCACTATCAGTGCCTGAAACAGGCGCTTGACCAGAAACGTAAACATTCCTTGCCCCTTATCTATCCATGACTGTCTAGTTAAATCCGTAACCAGACAACAAATATTCAGTCTTAAAAAAGGTATCTAGCCAGACTGAAGGAAGACTAAATACCGAAACTTAATAGAACAACTTAAATAGTGAGAGCCTGAACCAACAGGCTCTCGCACCTAGCAAGCTAGATTATTTTACAACTAGGTCACCGAAGTAAGGCATCACCATTGGGTTAACGATATCAGCCGCACCAACGTTAGACTTCGCGCCCCACGCTTCACTTTGCCAGTGTAGCGGTACAAATGCTGCGTCGTTGTAAAGTGTCGCTTCAACGCCTTTCAGCATTTGAGAACGCTTAGCAGGATCCGTTTCAGTGTTAGATGCTTCTACGACTGCGTCCATCTCTGGGTTTGAGTAACCAGAACAGTTGTACTGACCGCGACCTGTCTCTTCGTTACGAGTCATGGTTAGGAACTCGTTAAAGTTCGCAGAATCTTCTGTATCTGAGTGCCAGCCGATCATCATCATGTCTGCTGAACATAGGTCAAACTCAGGCCAGTATTGCGCTTTAGGCATTGTTTTCAGATCAACCTTGATGCCGATCTTAGACAGCATTGCTGCAGATGCTTGAGCAACTTTTGCATCGTTCACGTAACGGTTGTTTGGTGCCATCATAGTTAGCGTGAAGCCATCTGCGTAGCCCGCTTCTTTCATCAGCTCTTTTGCTTTCTTAAGATCGTAACGTGGCACTAGATCCTCGTTGTGACCTGCGTAGCCTGTTGGGCTTTGCTGACCAGCGGCCGTTGCGAAGCCTTTCATGATCTTCTTAACGATACCTTCGTTGTTGATAGCATGAACAATCGCCTGACGAACGCGAACATCTTTCAGAGCTTCGTTGCTGTTTTGGTTCATTTGGAACGTGATGATACGAGTACCAGGTAGCGTCACAAGGTCGATGCCTTTCGCGTTACTAACACGCTTGTGATCGTTTGGCGCTACTGGGTGAATCATGTCTACGTCACCAGAAAGAAGTGCAGCTACACGCGTTGCGTCTTCTTTAATTGGTACTAGCGTTAGGTTATCAACGTTACCTTTTGACTCCTTGTCCCAGTAATCGTTGAAACGTTTGAATTGAACTTTTACGCCCTGCTCACGCTCAGTAACGATGAATGGACCTGTACCAGAAACGTTCGTTGAAGCGAACGAGTTACCGTGCTTCACTAGCTCTGATTTATCTTTACCATCCGCAGTCTTACCAGAGTAAAACTTGCTGTCCATTGGGAAGATGTAGGTCGCTGTTTGTAGTACTAGTGGGTAAGCCGCTTTCGATACTAGCTCAACTGTGTAGTCATCCACTTTTACCATCTTCTCATACGGTGCGAAGATAGACTTAAAGTCTGGAGACGCTTGTAGACGCTCGAAAGTCCACACAACATCGTCAGCTGTTAGTTCGTTACCAGAGTGGAATTTCACACCCTTACGTAGGTTAAAGCGGAAAGTCGTTTCATCAATACGCTCCCAGCTAGATGCCAGGCGGCCTTCAAAATCCATCTCTTGAGTGAAACGTACTAGAGGGTCAAACACCATGTGAGACATTTGCAGTGTGCCACCAGACAGCTGCTCGTGCGGGTCAAGTGATACTGGGTCAGCTGCGTAGCCAACGGTAATATCTGCTGCTGCTGCACTAAAGCTTAGGCCAGCTGCCATCAAAGCGACTGCTAATTTGCTTTTCATGGTTTTCATTTGCATAACTCCTTCATGCGGGAATCCAGATCCCTAGTTGTTGTATTTGCGTCTGTTTTATTTTTTAAAGCAGGCTCAACCTCGCCCGCTTACATTTATACCGCGGCGTTCGCCACTGCTTTTTCTTCACGTAAGCCTGTAAATTCAGGCATTAAAGAAATCAATTGTTTGCTGTACTCATGCTGAGGTGATTGGAACAACTGTTCGGTCGGCGCAACCTCAAGCAGTGTACCCATCTGCATCACACCCACGCGGTCACACATCTGACGAATAACCGGTAAATCGTGACTAATGAACAGCATGGTTAGGTTTAGCTCATCCTGTAGGTCTTTTAGTAGGTTAAGGATTTGCGCTTGAACCGACACATCCAGTGCCGACGTTGGTTCATCACAGATCAGAAGACGAGGACGAGTCGCCAGAGCACGAGCGATAGAGATACGCTGACGCTGGCCACCAGAGAATTCGTGTGGATACTTAACACCCGCCATCTTACCCAGACCTACGTGATCTAACAGATCGTGTACGATCTGACGCGTTTCATTCTCGTTACGCGTTAGCTTATGGAAACGGATAGGCTCAGCAATGATGTCGAATATCTTCATTCGAGGGTTCATTGATGTGTAAGGGTTTTGGAACACCATCTGCATCTGACGACGCATTGGACGGCGCTCTTTCTCTGACTTAAGGGCTGTCAGATCAACACCTTCAAAGGTAACCTTGCCTGAGTTTGGTGCGTACAAACCAGCAATCACACGTGCAATTGTTGATTTGCCTGAGCCAGACTCACCCACAAGACCAAAGGTTTCCCCTTCATGCACTTCAAAGCTCACATTGTTTGAAGCTTGGACATACTCACGACGGCTCTCAAAGAACGAATCTTTAGTGGTAAAACGTAGGTTTACGTTTTCCACATTCAATAATGGACCTGTGTATTCACGGTGATCTTGGCTTTGACCCAACCAGTGGTTTTTAACATCCAGAGGTTCCATCTCATGCGCTTCTTCGATGTAGCTCACCAGAGGGAAGCGATCAAGTTTGCGATCCGAACGTGGCACCGCAGAGATCAAGCTGTGCGTGTATGGGTGCTCAGGAGTACCAAGGACTTGCGCCGTTGGACCAAACTCAACTAAGTCACCGCGGTACATTACCGCGACACGATCGGTTACGTTAGAAACCACACCCATATCGTGCGTTACCAACATACAACCTACATTCTTCTTGATACACAACTCACGAATCAGACCTAGGATTTGGTCTTGAATCGATACATCCAGTGCTGTGGTTGGTTCATCAGCAATGATAAGATCTGGCTCACCCGCCAGTGCAATTGCGATAACCACACGCTGACGCATACCGCCAGAGAATTGGTGAGGGTACTGTTTCAGACGGTTCTCAGGTTGAGGAATGCCTACCTGATTCATAAGATCCAGAGCGCGCTGATACGCTTCTTCGTCAGAAACGTTCATATTGGCGTGGATCGTCTCTTTCAGTTGCTGCTCAACGGTGAAAAGAGGGTTAAGAGATGTCATCGGGTCTTGGAAAATGAACCCGATCTTTGAACCGCGTACTTTGCGCATATCTTCAGGTGATAAACCTGATACTTTCTCACCATCTAAGAAGACTTCACCACTCGCGATGCGACCTGGAGGGCTCAGTAGATCGATAACCGCGTTACCAACCGTTGACTTACCAGCACCAGACTCCCCTACTACGCCCACGATCTCTCCTCGCTCAATATTGAACGAGAGCGATTTCACCGCAGCGTGCACACCATGACGAGATGGGTATTCGATACGAAGATTTTTTACTTCTAAAAGTGACATTACCAGACCTCTACTGCTTTGGCAGTTTTCTGCCCTGTCTGCAAAATTGAATCCATTCTTACCAGAATAATGTTCTGATATTTTATACGATTGACAATTTGGCAAATAATTCACAGAAAAGCAACAAAAATAGGATAAAAAGTCGACATTAAACGTCAAGCAAGCAAAAACACCATATAATTATTCAGTTGTTAAGCATATAGTAAGAAGAATTCAGCATTTATCTTGCATTAGAAAAGCCAAGCAAACACCTTTATACATATACTTGTATAAGATTTCCTGACCGTTAAAGCACTTTTTACCTTTAGTCAATTTAGGTAAATAATTATTCCAAAAATCAATTAACATTATAGAAACATAAACTAAGTTTGGTAAAAATACCCGATACTTAATCCAAATAACATCACAAACACAGAAGTTTAAACCAAGTTTTATTTACAGAATTGATAGTAAGATCTACTCAAAACTGGCAGTAATATTTGGGGGATCATAGAGCTTTGAAAAGAAAAATTACCGTAGACACTCTCCCAACCTGAACCTCAATAAGGTTAAGTAAAGTTTCCCAATAAGCAAAACATCGTCTCAATAAGGTTTGGTGATAAATCCCTCACCAACCCAAGAAAAACAACATTCTCCCAATCATGAAAATGCCCCAAAAAGACAAGAATGCTTAGTATTGGTGCAGAGTTTCATCAACCACTTCAATAAATTAATCGCCGTAGTATTGAATTAGGGCAAACCCTATCCACTTGATGGTGTTCATATGCTTTTAAGTGCATTTGAAAATGATAAATAGACAACACTGATCGTTCATTTGTTTATAGAGATAGACGGGAAGTACTAGGAAGTAATAATAGAAGCTTTATTAAGGATGGCAGAGAAAGATAGATGAAAAAAGCCCGTCATTTCTGACGCGGACGGCCAGTTAAGGCTTTCTTATAGTGGTCGGTGAAGAGGGATTCGATCGGACTGGCGCACCAGCCTCCGCCCTTCTGGTCCAAAAATTATCTACATTACAGACGTAAAAAAGCCCCGTCATTTCTGACGAGGCTTCTTATAGTGGTCGGTGAAGAGGGATTCGAACCCCCGACCCTCTGGTCCCAAACCAGATGCGCTACCAAGCTGCGCTATTCACCGACAAAATTAATGGGGTGGCTAACGAGATTCGAACTCGCGACCACCGGAATCACAATCCAGGGCTCTACCAACTGAGCTATAGCCACCACTAATTTTTTTGTATAACCGCCGAAGCGATTATTGAAATAGTGGTCGGTGAAGAGGGATTCGAACCCCCGACCCTCTGGTCCCAAACCAGATGCGCTACCAAGCTGCGCTATTCACCGACTTATGTTTTGTTCCGATTTTATCAGAACTGGGAGCCGAAGCTACCGATATTCTTAAAAGAAAATGGGGTGGCTAACGAGATTCGAACTCGCGACCACCGGAATCACAATCCAGGGCTCTACCAACTGAGCTATAGCCACCATTGTTTCTTTTTGCCAATTTCTCACTTGTCGAAACAAGTGTCCGGATGGCGCGCCTGAAAGGATTCGAACCTTCGGCCTTTGGCTCCGGAGGCCAACGCTCTATCCAGCTGAGCTACAGGCGCATGCCCTGTCGGCGGAGTGGAATAATACGTATATCACCCTAGGTCGTCTAGTACTTTTTTTATTTTTTTTCTCGTTTGCTCTCTTTTTCGACAGTTAATATGTGATAAACCCCTTATTTGAGTACTAGAACCCCCTATTGCCGATAAGTTGTTGTTTATTGCAACAACTTATCGGGATATAATCACCCATTATTTACATTGATTTAACAGTCGCTTTTTGCAACTTAAATCAACACACCCCTCTAACACTATAATTGGTAGGCACGTACTTACCTTGGGAATGTAAAGTGAGTTTAATGGATATGTCTCGTCGAATTTTAAGCCTTGTCATCGCAGCAGTGACTTTTTCAACGACAGCGGTCGCATCAGAACTGAGCCAAGCTGAGCATGATGCTATTGCTGAGCGCATCAAGCCCGTTGGTCAAGTTTACCTAGTGGGCAGCGAACCTGTTGCAGCAGAACCTACTGGTCCTCGTGATGGCGCAACTGTTTACGGTACTTTTTGTATTGCTTGTCACGCATCTGGCGTAAGTGGCGCACCAAAAACGGGTGATGCTGCGGATTGGGCACCTCGTATTGCTCAAGGCCGAGATATCCTAGCGGACCACGCAATCAACGGCTTCAACGCGATGCCAGCGAAAGGCTCATGTATGGACTGTTCAGACGAAGAGATCAAAGACGCTATCGAGCACATGATCGCTGGTCTGTAAGCAAACCAAAATTCTAAAAAGGAGACCACATGGTCTCCTTTTTGTTTTCCTGACTTATTTCTTATTAAACATCGCTCTGATATTGGCGATATGCGCTTGGCCTTTCTCCATGCGCTCTTCTTGTGACTGAGGCTTCTTCACTGTCTCCCACTCCACATCATCGTGTGGCAATTCATCTAAAAAGCGGCTCTGCGTTGGTTTAATCAATTCACCAAACTGACGACGCTCACGACATTTAGTAAAGGTCAGCTCTTTCTGAGCTCGGGTAATACCCACGTACATCAATCGACGCTCTTCTTCGACATTACCTTCATCAATACTGGTTTGGTGAGGAAGAATTCCCTCTTCCGCGCCCATTAGGTAGACATATGGGAACTCGAGACCTTTAGAGGCGTGCAAAGTCATCAGTTGAACTTGGTCAGCGTCATCGTCATCTTCACCACGCTCCATCATGTCACGCAGAGTCAGTCGCTGAACCACTTCTCTCAATGTCTTCTCTTCTTTATCGTAGTTGTCACCCTCAAGGTCAGCCACAATCCAACTATAGAGATCAGAGACGTTCTTCATGCGCATTTCTGCCGCTTTCGGACTCGCTGACGTTTCGTATAACCAATCTTCGTAGTTAATGTCGCGAACTAAAGAGCGAACGGCATCAACCGTATTACCACGCTCTGCATTATCTGAGATACGAACAATCCAATCGGTGAAGCGGCGCAGGTTCTCTAACCCTCGACCTGTCAGTGTCTGCTCCAAGCCCATCTCAAAGCTCGCCTCAAACAAGCTCTTACCACGCATGTTGGCGTAGCTACCCAGCTTCTCGAGTGTCACCGGACCAATCTCACGGCGTGGGGTATTCACAATACGCAAGAATGCGTTGTCATCGTCTGGATTCACCAATACACGTAGATAAGCCATAATGTCTTTAATCTCTGCACGTGCAAAGAAAGAGGTGCCACCTGAGATTTTATAAGGGATACGGTTTTGCATCAGCGCTTTTTCAATCAGGCGCGATTGGTGGTTACCACGATAGAGCACCGCATAATCTTTATATTCAGTACGATTTAAGAATTTGTGTGCGATGATTTCACCGGTTATGCGCTCCGCTTCATGATCTTCATTCTTAGCGTTGAGTACCTTGAGCTTTTCACCGTCTGGGATCTCAGAGAAAAGTGACTTTTCATACACGTGAGGGTTATTGGCGATCAGGATGTTAGCCGCTCGCAGGATACGACTGGTTGAGCGGTAGTTCTGTTCCAATTTAATTAAACGTAGATTCGGGTAGTCTTCACCCAAGAGCACCAAGTTTTGTGGTTTCGCGCCACGCCATGAGTAGATCGATTGGTCATCATCACCTACCACGGTCAAGCGACCTCGTTCGCCGACTAACAGACGCACTAACTCATACTGACTGGTGTTGGTATCTTGGTACTCATCGACCAATAAATAACGAATTCGAGATTGCCAACGCTCACGCACTTCTTGATTGGTCTTCAGCAGTAATACCGGCATTGCAATCAGATCATCAAAATCAAGCGCGTTATACGCTTTCATCTGCTTTTGGTACATTTCAAAACAGAAAGCAAAGAGCTGCTCTTGCTCACCTTTGGCACGCGCTTTCGCTTGATCTGGCGTGAGCATGTCATTCTTCCAGTTTGAGATGGTGCTCAATAGCTGACGCAGCAGGTCCTTATCACCATCGATCTGCTTTTCCGTTAGCTCTTTGAGTAGAGCGAGCTGGTCTTGATCATCAAACAGTGAAAAGCCTGCTTTTAAACCAAGCGCCTTATATTCTCGGCGGATGATGTTCAAACCCATGGTGTGGAAGGTCGAAACGATCAGCCCCTTAGATTCATTCTTACCTAATGTCTGTCCAACACGCTCTTTCATTTCACGAGCCGCTTTGTTGGTGAAGGTCACAGCTGCAATGTTTCGCGCCTTGTAGCCACACTCCTGAACCAAGTAAGCAATCTTGTTGGTGATAACTCGTGTTTTGCCCGATCCTGCGCCCGCTAACACTAAGCAGGGGCCTGATACGTACTTCACGGCTTCGTCTTGTCTTGGGTTCAGTCTCATTAGATTCTCGATGTCATCTCAGGGGGTCAATTGGAATTTCCGCCTATAATAATGCTGCAATGTTATGAATGCTACGCTCTCTTGTACAAGATTTTTACGCTACTTGTACAAAACTTACTTGCATAAGTGGATGGTTCTTGAGCTATAATGAATGAACGTTCATTCATTAGTGATAAGATTATGAGTAATCATACGTCTCAAGATAAGCGCTTACAGATTCTATCTGCTGCTGAACGACTGATTGCAGAAGAGGGCTTTCAAGGCCTTTCGATGCAGAAGTTAGCGAAGGAAGCCGGTGTAGCTGCAGGCACGATATATCGCTATTTTGACGATAAAGAGCACTTAATTGAAGAGGTGCGCATTCAGGTTACTCAACGTATCGCACAAGCGGTTCAATCCGGAGTCGATGACTCAGAGCCGATTAAGCAGCGTTACAGAACCATGTGGCTCAACATATGGAACCTGGCTGGTACCGACATAGCGGCGATAAAAAACCGCGTTCAATACGACTCTTTACCTGTAACAAATAGCAAAACTTTCAGGGAACTAGAAAGAAAAATGTTTGCCCAAGTTGAGCTGTTGTTTGATGAAGGCAAAGAGCAAGGGCTATTTAAACCACTTGATAATCAAGTATTAAGTGGACTGAGCTTAGCGGCAAGTGTGTCACTCGCCCGCAAGCATTCTTTAGGTTTTTACCAACTCGATGATAAGGCTTTAGAAGCTGCCATTGAAGCGAGCTGGGATGCGATAATTCAACACTGATCGGAGTTTTGACCATAATGAAAAAGTGGACTTTCTTCATGTTACTCATTGCTGTGCTTCTTTTTGGCAGCGTTATTGGGTTCAACATGTTCAAACAACAAAAAATTGCTGAATACATGGCAAACCGACCTGAACCTGAGTTCCCAGTAACGGTAACTGACGTTCAGCCGATCGACTGGGTTCCAGTAATCGAGGCTATCGGTTTTATCGAGCCAAACCAAGGTGTAACACTGGCGAATGAAACCAGTGGTGTTATCGATCAAATTTCTTTTGAGTCGGGTACCGAAGTTAAGAGCGATCAACTATTAGTGCGTCTAGATTCTGACGTTGAGAAAGCAAATCTTAAAAGCTCTCAAGCGCGACTACCTGCTGCACAAGCTAAGTACAAGCGTTACCAAGGCCTATTCAAAAAAGGTTCTATTTCAAAAGAAGCCTACGATGAAGCAGAAGCGAACTACTTCTCTTTATCTGCTGATATTGAGAGCCTAAAAGCTTCGATCGCTCGTCGTGAAATTCGCGCACCCTTTGACGGTACTGTGGGTATTCGTAATGTGTACCTAGGTCAATACCTTCAATCTGGTACGGATATCGTTCGTTTAGAAGACACCAGTGTGATGCGCCTGCGCTTTACGGTTTCTCAAACGGACATCTCTCGCATCAATGTCGGCCAAGCGGTCGATATCTTTGTTGATGCTTACCCAGAGACACCGTTTGAAGGCTCTATTAGTGCTATTGAACCAGCAGTAAGCGTGCAAAGTGGTTTGATTCAAGTTCAAGCCGACATTCCAAACAGTGATGGCAAGCTACGTAGCGGTATGTTCGCTCGTGCCAACATCATTCTACCGACTCTAGAGAACCAAGTTGCGCTGCCTCAAACAGCGATCACTTTCACTCTATACGGTGACAATGTTTACATCTTGACTGAAGAAGATGGCGTGAAACGCGTTACACAACACGTAGTAAAAGTAGGTGAACGTACTGCAGACATCGCACACATCCTAGAAGGTGTAAAAGCGGGTGATGTGGTCGTGACTTCAGGTCAAGTTCGTCTAAGTAATGGTGCCAAGGTGAGAGTTGTTGAGAGTGATGCAATCACACCACCTTCTGAAACACCTCAGTTATAATTGGAGTCACAATGCGCTTTACTGATGTTTTCATTAAACGTCCAGTTCTAGCGGTATCCATCAGCTTTTTGATAGCACTGCTTGGTTTACAAGCAATCTTCAAGATGCAGGTGCGTGAATACCCAGAAATGACGAATACCGTAGTAACCGTTACCACAAGTTACTACGGTGCGAGTGCCGATCTTATCCAAGGTTTTATTACTCAACCTCTTGAGCAAGCAGTTGCCCAAGCGGATAACATCGACTATATGACTTCATCTTCGGTTCTTGGTAGCTCTACCATTACCGTAAACATGAAGTTGAACACAGATCCAAATGCCGCTCTGTCGGACATACTGGCCAAGACAAACTCGGTACGTTCTCAGCTTCCAAAAGAAGCAGAAGACCCAACCGTAACCATGTCTACGGGTTCGACAACGGCGGTACTGTACATTGGCTTTACCAGTGATGAATTGGCCTCGAGCCAGATTACGGACTACCTAGAGCGTGTAATCAACCCGCAGCTATTTACGGTAAACGGTGTATCGAAGGTTGATCTATACGGTGGCATGAAATACGCCCTTCGCGTATGGCTAGACCCATCAAAAATGGCGGCAGTTGACCTCACTGCTAGCGATGTGATGACGGTATTGAACGCTAACAACTACCAATCAGCGACAGGCCAAGCGACGGGTGAGTTCGTACTTTACAACGGTAGTGCCGACACGCAGGTTTCGAATACAGAAGAGCTAGAAAACCTTGTAGTACGAAGCGGCGAAGGCGAAATTATCCGTTTATCTGACATTGCTAAGGTTTCTCTAGAGAAGAGCCACGATGTTTACCGAGCAAGTGCCAACGGTCGGGAAGCGGTTGTTGCAGCGATTAACGCAGCACCAAGTGCAAACCCGATCAACATTGCAGCAGATGTACTTGAGCTTCTTCCTCAACTAGAGAAGAACCTACCAAGCAACATCTCGATGAACGTGATGTATGACTCGACTATCGCTATCAATGAATCTATTCAAGAGGTTATTAAAACCATTCTTGAAGCGGCTTTGATCGTATTGGTCGTTATTACACTGTTCCTAGGTTCGTTCCGTGCAGTACTGATTCCAATCGTTACTATTCCACTGTCTCTAATCGGTGTGGCAATGGTAATGCAGGCGATGGGTTTCTCATGGAACCTGATGACGCTACTGGCAATGGTACTCGCTATCGGTCTGGTGGTAGATGATGCGATCGTTGTTCTTGAGAACGTTGACCGTCACATCAAGCTTGGTGAATCGCCATTCCGTGCAGCGATCATTGGTACTCGTGAAATCGCGGTTCCAGTTATTGCAATGACACTGACGCTAGGTGCGGTATACGCGCCAATCGCGATGATGGGTGGTATTACGGGCTCACTATTTAAAGAGTTTGCACTAACACTTGCCGGTTCAGTATTTGTATCGGGCATCGTAGCACTAACACTTTCACCTATGATGTGTTCAAAGATGCTTAAAGCTCACGCTGAGCCAAGTAAGTTTGAGCAGAAGGTGCACAGTGTTCTTGATGGTATGACTAACCGTTATGAGCGCATGCTTGGTGCTGTTATGCAGCATCGTCCAGTGTTCATTGGTTTCGCTATCATCGTATTTGCAAGTCTGCCAATGCTGTTCAAATTTATCCCGAGTGAGCTCGCGCCATCTGAGGATAAAGGTGTAATCATGCTGATGGGTACCGCACCATCGAATGCGAACCTAGATTTCATGCAAAACACCATGAACGACGTCAACACGATTCTATCTGATCAACCGGAAGTAGCGTACGCTCAGGTGTTTACTGGTGTACCAAACGCAAACCAAGCCTTTGGTATTGCATCTATGGTGCCTTGGAGTGAGCGTGAAACCAGTCAGTCTGACGTTGCTAACCGTGTAGGTGAATTAGTTAAAGATGTTCCAGGAATGGCAGTAACGGCGTTCCAAATGCCAGAGCTTCCAGGTGCAGGTTCAGGTCTTCCAATTCAGTTTGTTATTACAACACCAAACAGCTTTGAGAGCCTTTTCCAGATCACAACAGACATTCTGGCAGAAGTATCTTCAAACCCGCTATTCGTTTACTCAGATCTTGATCTGAACTACGACTCAGCGACCATGAAGATCAATATCGACAAAGACAAAGCGGGTGCTTACGGCGTGACCATGCAAGATATCGGTATCACGCTAGGTACTATGATGTCCGATGGTTACGTAAACCGTATCGACCTCAATGGTCGTTCGTACGAGGTTATCCCACAGGTTGAGCGTAAGTTCCGTCTAAACCCGGAATCGATGAACAACTACTACGTGCGTGCAGCTGATGGCAAAGCCGTTCCTCTGGGCAGTTTGATTACTATTGATGTGGTGGCTGAGCCTCGCTCTCTTCCTCACTTCAACCAATTGAACTCAGCAACAATTGGTGCAGTACCAGCACCAGGCGCTGCGATGGGTGATGCGATTGCATGGTTTGAGAACATTGCAGAGACCAAGTTACCAAGTGGCTACAACCATGACTACATGGGTGAGGCTCGCCAATACGTAACCGAAGGTAGCGCGCTATACGCAACATTTGGTTTAGCACTGGCGATCATCTTCCTAGTACTGGCGATTCAGTTCGAGTCGGTGAAAGATCCACTGGTTATCATGGTTTCGGTACCACTGGCGATCTGTGGTGCATTGATTGCCCTTGCGTGGGGTGCAGCAACCATGAACATCTACTCACAAGTAGGTTTGATCACACTGGTTGGTCTGATTACCAAGCACGGTATCTTGATCTGTGAGGTGGCAAAAGAAGAGCAACTGCACAACAAGAAATCACGTATTGAAGCGGTAATGGAAGCGGCGAAGGTTCGTCTACGTCCTATCCTAATGACCACTGCAGCGATGATCGCAGGCCTTATCCCACTGATGTACGCAAGTGGTGCAGGTGCTGCTCAACGTTTCAGTATCGGTATTGTTATCGTTGCTGGTCTAGCAATTGGTACTATCTTCACGCTGTTCGTGTTGCCTGTTATCTACAGCTACCTAGCAGAGAAGCACAAACCACTACCGGTTTTTGTAGAAGATAAAGACTTAGAGAAACTAGCACGTGTCGACGAAGCGAAAGCGGCGCAAAGAGAGTTGGCTGACAACAACTAACCTCGAGTTTCACGTTAATCGCAAAAAGGTCACTTCGGTGACCTTTTTTTATACGTCACAGGCGACATCTCCACTGCGATTAAATAGAATAGTAGGAAATAATCAGGAGTTTTAATTGATATGTTTGATCCAAAAAAACTAGAGCAGATTGCGAAACAAATCCATGACTCTATGCCTCAGCCAGTGAAAGAGCTAGGTTCTGATGTGGACCAAAAGGTTCGCCAAGTTATCCAAGGCCAACTAAACAAGCTAGACGTTGTCAGCCGTGAAGAGTTCGATGTTCAAACTCAGGTTCTACTACGTACACGTCAGAAGCTAACTGAGATGGAACAAAAACTAGCAGATCTAGAAGCGAAGCTCGCTGACAAATAAGCGTCAATGCAAAAATACAAAAGGGTTGATGTGTAAGCATCAACCCTTTTTTATACGCTCGTATTCTGGAAGGTATACTCCAAGCAATACTCTTCCATTGCTTTAAGGCGTGCTAGTGAAGACATACATCGTACACATCTTCAGGAGCAAGTTGGCGAGCTCTGTAAAAACAAAAAGGCTTGGTCAACGGCGACCAAGCCTTTTAATTAGATGTTGTGTTTTTTATTTATGACTCCAATTTTTTTGGAGTTCTCTAAATTCTTGCGATGCTAATTAGCCGCCTACAGCGATGCGCTTCATGTCGCTCATGTAAGCACGTAGCTCTTCACCGATGTACTCAACTGGGTGGTTACGGATAGCTTCGTTCACTTCGATTAGACGAGCATTGTCTACTTGGTTAGATGCTTCACCTAGACCTTTACCAATCACGTCTGTAGATACTGAAGGCATGAACTTCTCACGTAGTAGTGGCGTTGCTACGTTTGCAAATAGGTAGTTACCGTATTCTGCTGTATCAGAGATTACTACGTTCATTTCGTATAGACGCTTACGAGCAACCGTGTTTGCGATCAGTGGAAGCTCATGTAGAGATTCGTAGTATGCAGACTCATCGATGATGCCAGATGCAGTCATGGCTTCGAACGCTAACTCAACACCAGCACGAACCATTGCAACCATTAGGATACCGTTGTCGAAGTACTCTTGCTCAGAGATTTCAACATCACCTTCAGGGTAGTTTTCGAATGCAGTTTGACCTGTCTCTTCACGCCAGCCTAGTAGGTTCGCATCGTCGTTTGCCCAGTCAGCCATCATAGTACTAGAGAAGTGACCTGTGATTACGTCATCCATGTGCTTGTTGTACAGTGGACGCATTAGATCTTTTAGCTCTTCAGAAAGCTCGAACGCTTTGATTTTCGCTGGGTTTGATAGACGATCCATCATGTGTGTCACACCACCAAACTTTAGTGCTTCCGTAACAGTTTCCCAACCGTACTGTAGAAGCTTACCTGCGTAGCTCGGGTCAATACCTTCAGCAACCATCTTCTCGTAAGAAACGATAGAACCAGCTTGTAGCATGCCACATAGAATAGTCTGTTCGCCCACTAGGTCCGATTTCACTTCAGCAACAAATGAAGACTCTAGACAGCCCGCACGGTGACCACCAGTACCAGCAGCCCATGCTTTCGCGATATCCCAACCTTCACCCTTTGGATCGTTCTCTGGGTGAACCGCGATAAGAGTCGGAACACCGAAGCCACGCTTGTACTCTTCACGTACTTCTGTACCTGGACACTTAGGTGCAACCATAACAACCGTTAGGTCTTTACGAATTTGCATGCCTTCTTCAACAATGTTGAAGCCGTGTGAGTAACCTAGTGCTGCACCCTCTTTCATTAGAGGCATTACTGTCTCAACAACATTTGTGTGCTGTTTGTCTGGAGTTAGGTTGATTACTAGATCTGCTTCAGGGATTAGGTTTTCGTAGCTATCTACTTCAAAACCGTTCTCTTTTGCGTTTTTGTAAGATTGACGTTGCTCGTCAATCGCAGCCTGACGAAGTGCGTAAGCTACGTTCAGGCCAGAGTCACGCATGTTTAAACCTTGGTTCAGGCCTTGAGCACCACAACCAACGATAACGACTTTCTTACCTTTCAGGTAATCCGCTTCAGTTGCAAATTCACTGCGGTCCATGAAACGACAACGACCTAATTGGTCTAGCTGCTCGCGTAGGTTTAAAGTATTGAAATAGTTAGCCATCTGGGCGCTCCTTTTAAGAATTTTTCCGTTGAGGTCGGTAGCTTTGTTACCGAATGAGTTCATACTAAAACAGACATACGGTTGCTTAAAGTGATATATTCACAATTAGTTATTGCAATTAATGCAACGTGGAAACATTCGTAATATATGAACATAAAATCATTACAGTTATTCATACATTTGTGTGACAGCAAAAACTTCAGCAAGACTGCGGCAGCGATGCACGTCAGCCCATCAGCTTTAAGTCGCCAAATACAGAAACTCGAAGATGAAACAGGGCAAGAGCTGCTGATTCGAGATAACCGTAGTGTCGACCTCACTCCAGCAGGAAAACAACTGCTTCCCGTTGCACTCAATATTGTCAGTGAATGGCAACAGTACAACCTTCATTTAAAAGGCGGAGAACAAGAGCTGAAAGGTGAGATTCGAATCTTCTGCTCAGTGACTGCAAGCTATAGTCATCTTCCTGAGTTAATAACTGAGTTTCGAGCTCTCCATCCTTATATTGAATTTAAACTCTCAACAGGCGACCCAGCTCAAGCTATAGATAAGATCCTCAATGACGAAGTCGATATCGCTATTTCCGCTAAGCCAGATATCCTTCCATCACGCCTCGAATTTGAAACGATTAGTGATATCCCGCTATCTGTTATTTCTCCAGCAGGAGTCAGTAGCTTCAGCCAACAACTACAGGCTGAGCACATCGATTGGAATGATCTACCATTCATCATCCCAGAGGCAGGCACAGCACGTGAACGCGCCAATGCGTGGTTTAAGAAACTGAAAATCAAACCTAATATCTATGCTCAGGTATCTGGACATGAAGCGATCGTTAGTATGGTGGCGCTTGGGTGTGGTATTGGAATTGCTCCAGATGTAGTGATCAACAATAGTCCGGTAAGAGATAAGGTTGAACGCTTAAAGATAGAACCAATTAAGCCTTTTGAGCTTGGTGTATGTTGCAAGCGGGCGCAACTGGATAACCCACTCATCCGAGCGCTCTGGCAGGTTGCAGAAGGGAAGTACCTAACGGATTAACTATCTTTTCTCGCTAATAAATAGAACGACATTGAAGGGCACACTAGTGCTCTTTTTTGTGATTTGAATTCGACACGATAGAAATGATACCAATCGCACTAATTAATAAGTCAGATTAACCCAGTCCCTAAAACAAAGTGAAATGACTCTATTCTTATCTTCACAGAACCGATTCCAAGCGTTACAGAGCTTGTCTACGATATCCTCGTAGCTATTAAAGCAACGATTGGCAATTTCATGCTGTCGGAGCCAACTCCACACTTGTTCAATAGGGTTGAGTTCGGGTGAGTATGGAGGAATATGGATGATGGTTAGATTCTTGAACTCATCGGCAAGATAGCTTTGATGCCAACTGGCTTGGTCCATAATAATTACAGCATGCTTGCCGCAAGGAGTCGCTGACGAAATGAGCGCTAAATGTTTCTGCATGGCCTCCATGTTGCTCAGCGGAGAAACTATTGCTTCGGTCTCACCAGTGTTAATACATACGGCACCAAATAAATACGCCGACTCAAACTGTTGCTGCTGAATCGCTAAAGGGCGAGTGCCCTTCTCAGCCCATATTCTTGTCGTTGTATTCCGTTGACCAAATCTCGCTTCATCTTGAAACCAAATTTGGACGTCATTTAATGGAATGTGGCCAGGGATCTTATTGATCGTTTCGATTAGGAATTTTTTTAATACCAATCGTAGTAAATAACTGATCATCCTAGCTTGTTAAAACGCTTGATAACTGCGTTAGAATTTTTGATTGTAGAATAACTACTTACCAAAAAATTCTGCCTTGTTCTTAAGCCTTTTCCCGGCGCTATTTTTGACCACTTATTTACTGTGATTGGTATTAGATTCTTGAACTCATCGGCAAGATAGCTTTGATGCCAACTGGCTTGGTCCATAATAATTACAGCATGCTTGCCGCAAGGAGTCGCTGACGAAATGAGCGCTAAATGTTTCTGCATGGCCTCCATGTTGCTCAGCGGAGAAACTATTGCTTCGGTCTCACCAGTGTTAATACATACGGCACCAAATAAATACGCCGACTCAAACTGTTGCTGCTGAATCGCTAAAGGGCGAGTGCCCTTCTCAGCCCATATTCTTGTCGTTGTATTCCGTTGACCAAATCTCGCTTCATCTTGAAACCAAATTTGGACGTCATTTAATGGAATGTGGCCAGGGATCTTATTGATCGTTTCGATTAGGAATTTTTTTAAAAGCTTCTTGTGCTTCAAGTGACTGTTTAGGGTGCTTAGACCGAGTAGTAATCCACACTAAGTTTAGCTTTCTCAATAATTTATATACACCAGATAGGCTATAAACGAGGTCAAACTCTTGTTTTATATACTCAATAATATCAGTGCCTTGTAGTCTTCCTCCATCAGGTTTGATTGCATTGTCACTGATATATTTTTTTAGTTGAGAGCGTTGTCCTTCAGAAAGGCGGGAAGGTCTGCCTGTATGCTGCTTTTCTACCAACCCATCGAGTCCGTTTTCTAGGTAGGCACTGACCCAACGATTCACACTGCCTCGGCTGACTTTTAGGTATTGGGAGATCTCAGTACGAGTCTTCCCATCAATGAAATGCGAAATAGCAAGAAGTTTAGTTCGTTTTCTCGCGTCAGATGTTGCTTGGATAAGCTTAGGAAAATCGTGTGTCATATCAACTCCTTTTGAAGTTGATATTAGATCACAAAATTAGTGCGATTGGTATAAAAGCTTCTTGTGCTTCAAGTGACTGTTTGGGGTGCTTAGACCGAGTAGTAATCCACACTAAGTTTAGCTTTCTCAATAATTTATATACACCAGATAGGCTATAAACGAGGTCAAACTCTTGTTTTATATACTCAATAATATCAGTGCCTTGTAGTCTTCCTCCATCAGGTTTGATTGCATTGTCACTGATATATTTTTTTAGTTGAGAGCGTTGTCCTTCAGAAAGGCGGGAAGGTCTGCCTGTATGCTGCTTTTCTACCAACCCATCGAGTCCGTTTTCTAGGTAGGCACTGACCCAACGATTCACACTGCCTCGGCTGACTTTTAGGTATTGGGATATCTCAGTACGAGTCTTCCCATCAATGAAATGCGAAATAGCAAGAAGTCTAGTTCGTTTTCTCGCGTCAGATGTTGCTTGGATAAGCTTAGGAAAATCGTGTGTCATATCAGCTCCTTTTGAAGCTGATATTAGATCACAAAATTAGTGCGATTGGTATGAAAAAAGCCCGCTGATTTCTCAGCGGGCTTTTCAATGGTGGTGGAGGGATAGGGATTTGAACCCTAGAACCGCTATTAACGGTTGCCGGTTTTCAAGACCGGTGCTTTCGACCACTCAGCCATCCCTCCAACAAATTTTCATCAACAGATTAGTACACTGTTGAAGTTGTTATTTGCACATAGCAAATAACTAAATTAAAGCCTGGCGATGTCCTACTCTCACATGGGGAAGCCCCACACTACCATCGGCGCTATTGCGTTTCACTTCTGAGTTCGGCATGGAATCAGGTGGGTCCACAACGCTATGGTCGCCAAGCAAATTCTTTCTTCTCTGATTTTCTTTCAGAAAAGTAATCTGGAAAGCTGTTTCTTGTTCTCTTCAAACTCATTCAAGCGTTTGTATCTTTGAGTCCATCAAAACCCCTTGGGTGTTGTATGGTTAAGCCTCACGGGCAATTAGTACAGGTTAGCTCAACGCCTCACAGCGCTTACACACCCTGCCTATCAACGTTCTAGTCTTGAACAACCCTTTAGGACGCTTAAAGCGCCAGGGAAGACTCATCTCAGGGCTCGCTTCCCGCTTAGATGCTTTCAGCGGTTATCGATTCCGAACTTAGCTACCGGGCAATGCCATTGGCATGACAACCCGAACACCAGAGGTTCGTCCACTCCGGTCCTCTCGTACTAGGAGCAGCCCCCTTCAATCTTCCAACGCCCACGGCAGATAGGGACCGAACTGTCTCACGACGTTCTAAACCCAGCTCGCGTACCACTTTAAATGGCGAACAGCCATACCCTTGGGACCGACTTCAGCCCCAGGATGTGATGAGCCGACATCGAGGTGCCAAACACCGCCGTCGATATGAACTCTTGGGCGGTATCAGCCTGTTATCCCCGGAGTACCTTTTATCCGTTGAGCGATGGCCCTTCCATTCAGAACCACCGGATCACTATGACCTGCTTTCGCACCTGCTCGAATTGTCATTCTCGCAGTCAAGCGGGCTTATGCCATTGCACTAACCTCACGATGTCCAACCGTGATTAGCCCACCTTCGTGCTCCTCCGTTACTCTTTGGGAGGAGACCGCCCCAGTCAAACTACCCACCAGGCACTGTCCGTAATCCCGATTCAGGGACCAACGTTAGAACATCAACACTACAAGGGTGGTATTTCAAGGACGACTCCACCACATCTAGCGACGCGGTTTCAAAGTCTCCCACCTATCCTACACATGTAGGGTCAATGTTCAGTGCCAAGCTGTAGTAAAGGTTCACGGGGTCTTTCCGTCTAGCCGCGGGTACACTGCATCTTCACAGCGATTTCAATTTCACTGAGTCTCGGGTGGAGACAGCGTGGCCATCATTACGCCATTCGTGCAGGTCGGAACTTACCCGACAAGGAATTTCGCTACCTTAGGACCGTTATAGTTACGGCCGCCGTTTACCGGGGCTTCGATCAAGAGCTTCGACCGAAGTCTAACCCCATCAATTAACCTTCCGGCACCGGGCAGGCGTCACACCGTATACGTCATCTTACGATTTTGCACAGTGCTGTGTTTTTAATAAACAGTTGCAGCCACCTGGTATCTGCGACTCTCGTCAGCTCCATCCGCGAGGGACTTCACCGATAAGAGCGTACCTTCTCCCGAAGTTACGGTACCATTTTGCCTAGTTCCTTCACCCGAGTTCTCTCAAGCGCCTTGGTATTCTCTACCCGACCACCTGTGTCGGTTTGGGGTACGATTCCTTACAATCTGAAGCTTAGAGGCTTTTCCTGGAAGCATGGCATCAATGACTTCACCACCGTAGTGGCTCGACATCGTATCTCAGCGTTAAGAAAGTCCGGATTTACCTAAACCTTCCGCCTACGTACTTGAACCTGGACAACCGTCGCCAGGCCCACCTAGCCTTCTCCGTCCCCCCATCGCAATTGTAAGAAGTACGGGAATATTAACCCGTTTCCCATCGACTACGCCTTTCGGCCTCGCCTTAGGGGTCGACTTACCCTGCCCCGATTAACGTTGGACAGGAACCCTTGGTCTTCCGGCGAGGGAGTTTTTCACTCCCTTTATCGTTACTCATGTCAGCATTCGCACTTCTGATACCTCCAGCAGCCCTTACAGACCACCTTCAACGGCTTACAGAACGCTCCCCTACCCCGCACACTAAAGTGTGCAGCCGCAGCTTCGGTGTATAGCTTAGCCCCGTTACATCTTCCGCGCAGGCCGACTCGACCAGTGAGCTATTACGCTTTCTTTAAATGATGGCTGCTTCTAAGCCAACATCCTGGCTGTCTGAGCCTTCCCACATCGTTTCCCACTTAGCTATACTTTGGGACCTTAGCTGGCGGTCTGGGTTGTTTCCCTCTCCACGACGGACGTTAGCACCCGCCGTGTGTCTCCCGGATAGTACTTACTGGTATTCGGAGTTTGCAAAGGGTTGGTAAGTCGGGATGACCCCCTAGCCTTAACAGTGCTCTACCCCCAGTAGTATTCGTCCGAGGCGCTACCTAAATAGCTTTCGGGGAGAACCAGCTATCTCCAGGTTTGATTGGCCTTTCACCCCTAGCCACAAGTCATCCGCTAATTTTTCAACATTAGTCGGTTCGGTCCTCCAGTTGATGTTACTCAACCTTCAACCTGCCCATGGCTAGATCACCTGGTTTCGGGTCTATATCCAGAGACTGAACGCCCAGTTAAGACTCGGTTTCCCTACGGCTCCCCTAAACGGTTAACCTTGCCACTGAATATAAGTCGCTGACCCATTATACAAAAGGTACGCAGTCACACCACGAAGGTGCTCCTACTGCTTGTACGTACACGGTTTCAGGTTCTATTTCACTCCCCTCACAGGGGTTCTTTTCGCCTTTCCCTCACGGTACTGGTTCACTATCGGTCAGTCAGTAGTATTTAGCCTTGGAGGATGGTCCCCCCATATTCAGACAGGATATCACGTGTCCCGCCCTACTCGATTTCACTGATTATGATGTGTCGGTTACGGGGCTATCACCCTTTATTGCGGCACTTTCCAGAGCCTTCACCTGCATCATTAAAAGCTTAAGGGCTAATCCAATTTCGCTCGCCGCTACTTTCGGAATCTCGGTTGATTTCTCTTCCTCGGGGTACTTAGATGTTTCAGTTCCCCCGGTTTGCCTCTTGTTGCTATGTATTCACAACAAGATACTTACTTATGTAAGTGGGTTTCCCCATTCGGAAATCCCAGACTCAAAAGGTTTTTACTACCTAATCTGGGCTTATCGCAAGTTAATACGTCCTTCATCGCCTCTGACTGCCAAGGCATCCACCGTGTACGCTTAGTCACTTAACCATACAACCCGAAGAGGTCTTTATGTATGGTAAACAACCAAGGTTTTTGGTTGTAACAAGAAGGGTTAATTCTTATTACGTGTTTGCCGGACTCAATGGTGAATCAATGTAAACATTGATTCGAATACAAGACACTTGAATGTGTTTGTGTTGTGTTTACTGTTCTTAATAAATAAGAGCAGATAAACATTGAGAACTTTTAATTTGATTTAAATAACTCTGTTATTTAAATCAGTCAGCTTTCCAAATTGTTAAAGAGCATGAGACTTCGTTAGAAGTTCATTTTCTAAAGACTCTCACAGTCGAAAAATCCAACCAGCAACCTAAATTGTGGTTTGGAGTTTTGAACTTCCAAGAATATTTAGAGAATGGTGGGCGATACCGGGCTCGAACCAGTGACCCCCTGCTTGTAAGGCAGGTGCTCTCCCAACTGAGCTAATCGCCCACGATAGTTTCCTCTTGTTTTCACTTTTTAAGAAAAGTGAAACAAAAGCCATTCTTCGCGGAAAGAATGGTGGGTCGTGCAGGATTCGAACCTGCGACCAATTGATTAAAAGTCAACTGCTCTACCAACTGAGCTAACGACCCAATGGTATCCCGTAGGGGAGTCGAACCCCTGTTACCGCCGTGAAAGGGCGGTGTCCTAGGCCTCTAGACGAACGGGACACTAAGTTTGCTTCCACTTTAAAAAGCAGAACCAAATTGCTTGAAGATATTGGGATATCTTCGTCTCTTTTACTTTCTAAACCGTATCAATCTGTGTGGACACTTATCGTGAATATCTTCGTATAAGGAGGTGATCCAGCCCCAGGTTCCCCTAGGGCTACCTTGTTACGACTTCACCCCAGTCATGAACCACAAAGTGGTGAGCGTCCTCCCGAAGGTTAAACTACCCACTTCTTTTGCAGCCCACTCCCATGGTGTGACGGGCGGTGTGTACAAGGCCCGGGAACGTATTCACCGTAGCATTCTGATCTACGATTACTAGCGATTCCGACTTCATGGAGTCGAGTTGCAGACTCCAATCCGGACTACGACGCACTTTTTGGGATTCGCTCACTCTCGCGAGTTGGCCGCCCTCTGTATGCGCCATTGTAGCACGTGTGTAGCCCTACTCGTAAGGGCCATGATGACTTGACGTCGTCCCCACCTTCCTCCGGTTTATCACCGGCAGTCTCCCTGGAGTTCCCACCCGAAGTGCTGGCAAACAAGGATAAGGGTTGCGCTCGTTGCGGGACTTAACCCAACATTTCACAACACGAGCTGACGACAGCCATGCAGCACCTGTCTCAGAGTTCCCGAAGGCACCAATCCATCTCTGGAAAGTTCTCTGGATGTCAAGAGTAGGTAAGGTTCTTCGCGTTGCATCGAATTAAACCACATGCTCCACCGCTTGTGCGGGCCCCCGTCAATTCATTTGAGTTTTAATCTTGCGACCGTACTCCCCAGGCGGTCTACTTAACGCGTTAGCTCCGAAAGCCACGGCTCAAGGCCACAACCTCCAAGTAGACATCGTTTACGGCGTGGACTACCAGGGTATCTAATCCTGTTTGCTCCCCACGCTTTCGCATCTGAGTGTCAGTATCTGTCCAGGGGGCCGCCTTCGCCACTGGTATTCCTTCAGATCTCTACGCATTTCACCGCTACACCTGAAATTCTACCCCCCTCTACAGTACTCTAGTTTGCCAGTTTCAAATGCAGTTCCGAGGTTGAGCCCCGGGCTTTCACATCTGACTTAACAAACCACCTGCATGCGCTTTACGCCCAGTAATTCCGATTAACGCTCGCACCCTCCGTATTACCGCGGCTGCTGGCACGGAGTTAGCCGGTGCTTCTTCTGCAGCTAACGTCAAGAAATGCCGCTATTAACGACACCCCCTTCCTCACTGCTGAAAGTACTTTACAACCCGAAGGCCTTCTTCATACACGCGGCATGGCTGCATCAGGCTTGCGCCCATTGTGCAATATTCCCCACTGCTGCCTCCCGTAGGAGTCTGGACCGTGTCTCAGTTCCAGTGTGGCTGATCATCCTCTCAGACCAGCTAGGGATCGTCGCCTTGGTGAGCCATTACCTCACCAACTAGCTAATCCCACCTAGGCATATCTTGACGCGAGAGGCCCGAAGGTCCCCCTCTTTGGCCCGTAGGCATCATGCGGTATTAGCCATCGTTTCCAATGGTTATCCCCCACATCAAGGCAATTTCCTAGGCATTACTCACCCGTCCGCCGCTCGACGCCGTTATCGTTCCCCGAAGGTTCAGATAACTCGTTTCCGCTCGACTTGCATGTGTTAGGCCTGCCGCCAGCGTTCAATCTGAGCCATGATCAAACTCTTCAATTTAAGATTTTGTTGACTCAATGAATACTGATTCTATCTAACGATAGTGAATTGACTGTGCTCTTATTGGTTTTCACTTTAAAAAGTGAAATCAAACAGCTCAAGGCTGTACCAATTCGAATTGGTCACTCAGTTCATTGAAATCAAGTTGAAACCGAAGTTTCGTGTTTGCCTTTGCTTTTAAAAGCGAAAACAAACTTAGTGATATTCATCAACGAGTGCCCACACAGATTGATAGGTTTAAATTGTTAAAGAGCTTTTCCTTTTTGAGCTTCGCTCAAATCGGACGGCCATTTTAGCGATTTAAGTTTTAGTGTCAACCACTTTTTTCAAAACTTTTTTCAAGCGCTTAGCTTGGCTAATTTGGCTTGCTGATTCGTTCTGGTTTCTTGCGAAGCCATCCCGTGTCAGCGAGGTGGCATTATAGAGATTGCGATCACATTGGCAAGCCCTTTTTCAAGTTTTTTTGCTTTTTTTAATTGTTCGATTAAAAAGAAAACAAAACGCCTCAAAAGTAAGCTTTTCTCTTATAGATTCTTGAGTTTTTCAGTGAATAAAGAGACTTTTTGCCAGTTGGTATACTCAACTTCTTTGCTGGTATCCGTTTCACCACCAGTCATTGTCATAATAAAGCGAATCATGGTTCTGTCGAAGAAGTTATATCTAGGGTAATAGAGAGCACCTGCGAAAACACCGATTAAAGAGGGTTGCCACGGTGACTTCTTAAGAAATGTCTTTATATATGCACTGCCTTCTGGCGTATCTTTACCTTGGTCTTCTTTGCGAGCGGTTAGGTTTACGCAGAAGAACGCCACTTTATTCGATTGAAGTTGAGTAAGATTGCGCTCAATAAACTGGTACAGCTTTTTATTAAGATGACCATAACGAATAGAGGCACCAATCAGTACTTTGTCATACTGAGCGAAATCTACGTCGCCAACGATGTGCAGATCGCGAATGTCGCAATCAAACTCCGCCATCTCCTCTTTTATATAGTTAAGAATCTTCTTGGTCTGCCCCTCTCGGCTTGAGTAAAGAAATAGTGCTTTTGCCACAATGGTTCCTTAGCTACGCCAGAACGTAGGCGTTAATAGAATTAATAGAGTGAAGATCTCTAAGCGCCCAAACAGCATAGAGACAATCAATACCCACTTTGCTTTATCGTTAACATCACCAAAGTGGACTGCTACTTCTCCTAGGCCTGGGCCCAGATTGTTCAATGTTGCCGCTACGGCAGAGAACGCACTCAGCTCATCCATACCCGTTGCAATCAGAGCCAACATACAAACCACGAACACCAGAGCATAAGCAGAGAAGAATCCCCATACCGCATCAACAACACGTTGAGGAAGTGCCGTACCGCCAACCTTGATGGTGTAAACCGCACGTGGGTGAACCAAACGCTTCATTTCACGAGCGCCTTGCAGAGTCAGCAATAGAATACGGATAACTTTCATACCGCCACCAGTCGAACCTGCACACCCGCCTATAAAAGAAGAGAATAAAAGCAGTACTGGCAAGAACAGTGGCCACTCTGAAAAGCCGGTTGTAGTAAAACCAGCCGTGGTTGAAATAGAGACAGTCTGGAATAGCGCTTGATCAAACGCATCATAATAAGAGTCGTAAGAGTGGTGATTCAGTAGTAATAAGAAGCAAACCAGAAACAACACCGCTTGGATAAAGATAAAGGCACGAAACTCAGGATCTTTCCAATAGTACTTAGGGTGAACACCGCCCGATGCAAATGCTGCAAAGTGAAGAGAGTAGTTACACGCAGAGATAAGAAGGAACACAACCGTGATCATGTTAATCGCAGGGCTATTGAAATAACCCATACTGGCATCATGCGTCGAGAAGCCACCGATAGCTATAGTAGAGAAACTGTGGCTAATGGCATCAAAGAAGCTCATTCCCGCCAGCCAAAACGCCACTGCACAAGCAATAGTTAAACTTAAATAGATATACCAGAGTGCTTTTGCTGTTTCTGCAATTCTCGGGGTCATCTTACTGTCTTTAACAGGACCTGGGATTTCCGCTCTATATAGCTGCATACCACCGATACCCAGTACCGGTAAGATCGCTACCGCGAGTACGATGATACCCATACCACCAAACCACTGCAGGAACTGACGATAAAAAAGAATCGCTTTAGGTAGGTCATCCAGTCCAACAATAACAGTAGCACCGGTTGTGGTAAGAGCCGAGAAAGACTCGAAGAAGGCATCAGTAACCGAAACATTTGGGTTATCTGCTATTAAAAAAGGAAGTGCACCAGCACTGCCGATTACAGTCCAGAACAAAACCACAATAAGAAAGCCGTCTCTCGCCTTTAATTCATGCTTGTGTCGACGGTTTGGAAACCAGCAGGTAGCACCACAGAACAGTAAAACAAAGAAGGTCGTAACAAAAGGAACACCAGCACCATCTCGATAGATCAATGCCACCAGCGCGGGTGCAAGCATTGAGACACTAAAGAGTGCTAATAATAATCCGACGATTCGAATAATTGAGCGAAATTGCATGAGCTAATGAACGAAGCGAAAGGCTTCACACTTCCTAGTTATCTTTTACTTGAGTGACCAGTGCCTTGGCACCGCTTTTATTGATCATGGTTTGAGTGAAGGCTTCGACCTGAAGCAGCTCAATCTCTATGACCATTGTGACCTGAACGCCATAATCCGCTTCAACCTCTACCGCCTGATATTGCGACATGATTGATTGGGCGATCGGCATAAACCCATAGTCTAACTCTAGGCGAAATTTTGTGGTTATTTTTTTCTCGATAGTTTGAAGCAGCTTAAGCGCTTGTTGCACACCACCGCCGTACGCCTTTACTAAACCACCTGTACCGAGCTTAATTCCACCCGAATAACGAGTCACCACGGCCGTCAGTTCCCCCACTCCAGAGCCAGACAGTTGAGCCAATATTGGTTTACCCGCCGTTCCAGAAGGTTCACCGTCATCACTGAAGCCCCACTTCATCGAGTCTTCTGGTCGCCCCGCAACAAATCCCCAGCAATTGTGTCTTGCTGCGCTATGCTCTTGTTTTATCTGATCAACAAACTGCTTAGCCTCCTCGATACTCGGTGTATGAGCAAGGTGGGTAATGAAGACACTTTTCTTAATTTCTTCTTCAAAAACAGCCGAAGCAGCCGGGATTAAATATGGTTGGTCATTCATATCATTTACTTTAGCGATCAGGGCGGCAAAGTGTATCACGGGTGAATAATAAGGGTTAGCGGATCTGTGCTAACGCACAATGTTAAACAATTGTTTAAAAAATGTATTGAAATTAGCCAGTAGTGGGTACAGACTAAAGAAACTGGTCTTACCAGGTATTCTATACTTAAAGAAAGATAACAAAATTCTCTCAAACAATCGTCGATTGTATGTCATGGAGATAGACAATGATTTACCAAGCTAACACCCTACAGGTAAAGGAATTACAAGATGGTATAGCCGAACTTAGCTTTTGTGCTCCAGCCTCTGTAAATAAGCTCGACCTTGCTACATTAGAATCACTCGACAAAGCACTTGATGCTTTAAATGACCACGCTGGACTGCGCGGCTTGATCTTAACTTCAAACAAAGATGCCTTCATCGTAGGTGCAGACATCACGGAGTTTTTGGGCCTATTCGCGAAACCAGAAGCGGAACTAGAAGAGTGGCTGATTTTTGCGAACTCTATTTTTAGCAAGCTAGAAGACCTACCTGTTCCTACCCTTTCAATGATGCGCGGCCATGCACTTGGCGGCGGTTGTGAGTGCGTACTAGCCACTGACTTCCGTATTGGTGACAAGACCACCAGCATCGGCTTACCAGAAACCAAATTAGGTATCATGCCTGGCTTTGGTGGTTGTGTACGTCTGCCACGTGTTATTGGTGCTGACAGCGCAATGGAAATCATCACGCAGGGCAAAGCATGCCGAGCAGATGAAGCACTGAAAGTTGGGTTGTTAGATGCGATTGTTGAAACCGACCAACTACTCGAATCGGCAATTAATACAGTATCTCTGGCAGCGAGCGAGAAGTTAGACTGGGTTGCTCGCCGCAAACAGAAAACCTCTGCGTTATCACTCAGCAAGCTAGAAGCGATGATGAGCTTTACGATGGCGAAAGGCCTAGTAGCTCAGAAAGCAGGTCCTCACTACCCAGCACCGATCACATCAGTTATCGCGATTGAAGAAGCGGCTCGTTGCGATCGTGATGCTGCACTGGATATCGAGCGTAAACATTTCATTAAACTGGCGAAGTCTGAAGAAGCAAAAGCACTGGTTGGTCTATTCCTTAACGACCAATACATCAAAGGCATCGCGAAAAAAGCGGGCAAGTCAGCGAATAAAGCCACAGAGCGTGCTGCTGTATTAGGTGCAGGTATCATGGGTGGTGGTATTGCTTACCAATCTGCGCTGAAAGGCGTGCCAGTGATGATGAAGGATATTGCTCAAGCATCGCTAGATCTAGGCATGAACGAAGCATCTAAGCTTCTTAATAAACGTCTATCTCGTGGCCGCATCGATGGCTTCAAGATGGCGGGCATTCTCTCTTCTATTACTCCTAGCCTTCACTACGCAGGTATCGAGCAATCAGATGTGATTGTTGAAGCGGTAGTAGAAAACCCGAAAATTAAAGCAGCCGTGTTGAGTGAAGTAGAACAGCAGGTTAGTCCTGATACCGTGATTACTTCTAACACGTCGACGATTCCAATCAATCTACTAGCAAAATCGTTACAACGCCCAGAAAACTTCTGTGGTATGCACTTCTTCAACCCAGTGCACCGCATGCCGCTAGTAGAGATCATCCGTGGTGAGCACACTTCAGATGAAACCATCAATCGCGTTGTCGCTTACGCGGCGAAAATGGGTAAATCACCAATTGTCGTTAACGATTGCCCAGGCTTCTTCGTTAACCGTGTTCTTTTCCCATACTTTGGCGGCTTTAGCATGTTGCTTCGCGACGGTGCTGACTTCACCAAGATCGACAAAATCATGGAACGTAAGTTTGGTTGGCCTATGGGTCCTGCTTACCTACTGGATGTGGTTGGTCTTGATACTGCGCATCACGCTCAAGATGTGATGGCACAAGGCTTCCCAGAGCGAATGGGTAAAGAAGGCCGTGACGCGATCGACGCGCTATTTGAAGCGAACAAGTTTGGGCAGAAAAATGGTAGCGGCTTCTACAGCTACAGCGTCGACAAACGTGGTCGTCCGAAGAAAGCTTTCTCTGAAGATATCCTTCCTATCTTGGCAGACGTATGCCAAGCACCACAGGAATTTGATGAAGAGACCATTATCCAGCGTGTGATGATTCCAATGATCAACGAAGTGGTACTTTGTCTTGAAGAAGGCATTATTGCCTCACCACAAGAAGCAGACATGGCTCTGGTTTACGGACTTGGCTTCCCTCCATTCAGAGGCGGCGTTTTCCGTTACCTAGACAGTGTGGGCATCGCGAACTTTGTTGAGACAGCGAAAGGCTACCAAGACCTTGGCGCAATGTACAAAGTACCTCAACTGTTGCTTGATATGGCAGAGAAAGGCGAAAGCTTTTACGACGCTCAACAAGCTAGCTCTCTATAACCCACATTTGGAAAAGGAATTACAAAATGAAGAACGTAGTTGTTGTTGATTGCCTTCGCACCCCAATGGGCCGTTCCAAAGGTGGCGCTTTCCGTCATACACGTGCAGAAGATCTTTCTGCACACCTGATGAAAGGCATTCTTGAGCGTAACCCGCAAGTTAACCCGAGTGAGATTGAAGATATCTACTGGGGCTGTGTCCAACAGACACTTGAGCAGGGCTTTAACGTGGCACGTAATGCTGCGCTACTTGCTGGTCTACCGATTGAAATTGGTGCTGTAACTGTTAACCGATTATGTGGTTCATCTATGCAAGCTCTGCATGATGCAGCACGCTCAATTATGGTTGGCGATGCCGATATCTGTCTGATTGGTGGTGTTGAGCATATGGGTCATGTTCCTATGACGCATGGTGTGGACTTCCACCCAGGCATGTCAAAGAACGTAGCGAAAGCTGCGGGCATGATGGGTCTGACGGCAGAAATGCTTGGTAAGCTGCACGGCATCAGTCGTGAAGACCAAGATGCTTTCGCTGCCCGCTCTCACGCTCGTGCACATGCTGCAACGATTGAAGGTCGTTTTAAAAACGAGATCTTACCAACTGAAGGTCACGCGGCAGACGGTTCACTGTTCACACTCGATCATGATGAAGTGATTCGCCCAGAGACCACAGTTGAAGGCCTATCTCAGCTTCGCCCAGTATTCGATCCAGCTAACGGTACCGTAACCGCTGGTACATCATCAGCGCTGTCAGATGGTGCATCTGCGATGCTGATCATGAGCGAAGAGAAAGCTAACGAGCTTGGTTTGACGATTCGTGCTCGTGTTAAGTCAATGGCAATTGCAGGCTGTGACCCATCAATCATGGGCTACGGTCCTGTTCCAGCGACTAAGAAAGCACTGAAGCGTGCAGGTCTATCGATTGAAGATATGGGCGTCATTGAGCTTAACGAAGCCTTTGCAGCGCAATCTCTGCCATGTGCTAAAGACCTAGGTCTTCTGGATGTGGTCGACGAGAAAGTAAACCTCAATGGTGGTGCAATCGCACTTGGTCACCCGCTGGGTTGTTCAGGTTCGCGTATCTCAACCACCTTGATTAACCTAATGGAAGCGAAGGACGTGAAGTACGGCCTAGCAACCATGTGTATTGGTTTGGGCCAAGGTATCGCAACGGTATTTGAACGCCCTTAATCTAGAGTAACTCTAAGTTAAGAGACCAATTAATTGTCGTTAGTAGGGTAACGATAAAAATGCAGCCTTAGTCTCTAGGGCTGCATTTTTTTATCTGCCGACTTACCGATATCACAAAACTGGAACTATGCATGTGATGCATAGATTCAATGTTGACGTTTCATTATTTTTTCTTCAATTATTCAACTACAGTTATCTCAGTTTCCTAATATTCCTCCAGTGGAGAGCACCATGTTTAAAGCACTTGTACTAAACCAAGAAGACAAAAAAACGATTGCTAGCGTTTCTCAAATCGACGAGTCACAACTTCCAGAAGGCAACGTTAAGATTGATGTGAATTACTCATCTTTAAACTACAAAGATGGTCTAGCGATCACTGGTAAAGGGCGCATTATTCGTAACTTCCCTATGGTACCGGGTATCGACCTTTCAGGTGTGGTTTCTCAATCAGACGACCCTCGTTACAAAGCGGGCGACGAAGTGGTACTAACTGGTTGGGGTGTTGGTGAAGGTCACTGGGGTGGCATGGCTGAAAAAGCGAGCCTAAACGGTGACTGGCTGGTACCAATGCCAAAAGGCCTAGACGCTAAAAAAGTGATGGCGATTGGTACTGCAGGCTTCACCGCAATGTTATGTGTTCAAGCTATCGTTGATGCAGGTGTTAAACCAGAAGACGGCGAGATTCTAGTAACAGGTTCAAGCGGTGGTGTGGGCAGTGTGTCTATCACTCTACTTAACCAACTAGGCTACAAAGTAGCAGCAGTAACAGGCCGTGCATCTGAGAACGGTGAGCTACTTAAATCTCTAGGCGCATCGCGCATTGTTGAGCGTGCAGAACTAGAAGAGCCAGCAAAACCACTAGAGAAACAGCTGTGGGCTGGTGCTATCGATACGGTAGGCAGCAAAGTTCTAGCAAAAGTACTGGCACAGATCGATTACAACGGCGTTGTCGCGGCATGTGGCCTAGCGGGTGGCTTCGATCTACCAACAACGGTAATGCCATTCATCCTACGTAACGTGCGTCTACAGGGTGTAGATTCAGTAATGTGTCCACGTGAGAAACGCATCAAAGCATGGGAACAGTTAGCTGAACTACTTCCAGAGTCGTTCTACCAACAAGCAACTAAAGAAGTGGCACTGGATGATGCGATCCAAGCTGCTGAAGACATTACTAACGGTCAAATCACTGGTCGTGTTGTCATCAAGCTATAGCTTTAAACACTCGAAGCTATAGAGCTTCAAGAAAAAAATACAAAGGGCTGAGTTTACTCAGCCCTTTTTCATTCCGTTAACCTAGCCCAACATCAGCAATCCGCTTCTGAATCAACTCGCCACACTCCTCTTTCACCACTCGTCTCAACCATTGCTGAGAAGCTGACGAATCACAACGTGAATGCCAAATCAGTGAATAATCAAACGGCATAAACTCGAATGGTAGTGGCTTAACAACGAGGTCGTAGCGCTCTGCCACTAAATACGCGAGGTCGGCAGGTACAGTAATCACAAGAGGCATTCTATCGACGATCGCTAAAGCCGCCTCTAAATGATAGGCCCGCAGCACCATCCTTCTTGGAGGTTGATTGGCTAATGCATTATCAAGCAAGGCTTTTACACCATCACTGATAGCAATCATCGCATGAGGCAGTGATACATAGTCATTGAGGCTTAACGCGCTATCAGCCAGAGGGTGGTTTTTAGAGAGTAGGCACGATACCCCAACTGGCCCTAGTACTTGCTGATGCAATGGTGCAACTGGGCCTGTTGGTCGGCATATCGCCATATCAACCCGCTCAGTACTCAACTGTTTAAATAGATTCTCATGCTGAAGCGGTGCGAACTCTAACGAGATGTTTGGTGCTTGCTCATAAATCTTAGGCAGCGCATACGGAAGGATAGTTTGCATCGCGTAATCCGTGGTCGCGATCAGGAAACGTTCCGTGCAGTAGTATGGGTCAAAGTCACTCGGGCTTAACAGCTGACGAAATGACTCTAGCGGCTGATCAATGCGCTGGCTGATTTCGAGCGCTCTCTTGGTCGGCAGTAGACGCTGCCCCTGACGAGTGAAGAGGGGATCGTTAAGGAGTTCGCGAAGTCGCCCCAACACACGGCTGGTCGCAGACTGGCTGAGATTCAAACGCAAAGCGGCTTGGCTCACGCTACCCTCTTCGATCAACACCTTAAGAGCAACCAACAGATTTAAATCTCGACGATAGATGTCTTCTAGTTCCACACGCTTACCTAATGAGCTTGTTAACAATCAATTTTGATGATTAATGTTTATAGCATGCTTTAGATAAAAAAAATCCCGCAATTACGCGGGGAAGCCCAAGAAAATTTGGGGATAGTGTCGGAATGTGTCGTATCGGAAAAACGTTTTGTACTTAGGTTAAATATCTTACGATTTAATGTTCCTGCTCTTCTGGCAAGCCACGCCAGCGTCGCATTTCAACCCAAATACCAATAATTGTTGCTGCTATGCCAAAGATTGGCATTAACGAGGCCTCTGCTGGTGTGCGTAACACTAACGCGCAAAAAGAGATAAAGCAGAGAACCGAATATATGGTTAATCTATCAAGTGCTGTCAACATCGCCACTCCTTAGCTAGTTGTCATTTGTTTAAGTTGTTACCAACTTGTTAAATAATTTATAGTAAATAATTCTGTTTGCCAAGCACTTATTGCATATTTTTTCTGCAGACGTATTATTCCCCTCGTTATACAGAAAGAGACACCTATCATGACATTCAATCCTGAGCTGGCCACACACACTTTAGAAGCACAAGGGCTACGCTGCCCAGAACCGGTAATGATGGTCAGGAAGACAATTCGAAACATGCAGGATGGCGATGTATTACTGGTAACGGCAGACGATCCATCAACCACACGCGACATCCCAAGTTTCTGTCGATTTATGGATCATCAACTTGTAGGACAGAATACGGATTCTGTGCCATACCAGTACTTAATCAAGAAAGGCCTAGAAGCCTAGCAACGGCTTGATTCAGAAGTAAAAAAGCCGCTCAATTGAAAATGAGCGGCTTTTTGTTATTCGCTATCTCGACTGCGTTGCTGCAGATTGTCGAGTTGGTGTTGAATTGAGCGTAGTTCTTTACGCATAGGGATAATATGGGCGACTCGAATCCAAGCCTCAACGGCGAGTCCGGTCATGATCATCGCACCTGCCACCATCGGCAACCACATGTCAGTTAATACCATCCCCAATAGAGTTAATGCCAAGCCAAAAGTAAACAGGTAGCTTTGGCTTTGTGGAGTGATTCCCATATAACGCGTCAACATAATCATGCCCTCGTGTTCTCAACTCACAACATTAAAATATCATGACAATTGTGACAGTGATATGTCAGTCGGCGGTACTCACACCACCTCTCTGTTAGAGTTTGAACTGCAACACAGAATGCAGATCGCAGCGCAAAAATTGGCACGCTTATAATTATAGATTGATAGATATGGCGATAGATTCTCCAGCAAAACAGGGGACCTATCGCCGAAAAATCATCAATAGATTGCGGCTGCGATAGCTAAGCCAACAAACAGCAGAGCGGTGATCTTGCGAATCAACGCCAGTGGCATCTTATCGGCTGACAATTTGCCGATCACCACTACAGGCACGTTGGCTAATAACATACCAATCGTGGTGCCCAAGATAACCCACAGCAGCGCATCGGCATACTGAGCCCCTAGGATAGAAGTGGCTATCTGAGTCTTATCACCAATTTCAGCAATGAAGAACGCAATAAAGCTTGCGACAAACGGACCACGGCTAGAGATCTCCTCATCGTCGTCAAGTTTATCTGGGATCAGAATCCAACCCGCCATCGCCAAAAAGCTCACCACCACAACCCATTTGAGGACTTCTGGCGATAAGTAATCGGATACAACAACACCTAACCAAGCCGCCAGGGCATGATTGGCAATAGTGGCAAAGAAGATTGCAGCAATAATCGGTATCGGCTTGCGATAACGGCTGGCTAATAGAAGAGAGAGTAACTGTGTCTTATCACCGATCTCGGCCAAGGCGACAGTTGTAATTGAAATTGCTAAAACGCTCACGACATGCTCATTTGGGGCGGGATTATTATTTTAACCGTAGACAAACCTCGCGCCCCACCCCGGTTCACGATGTTTGTCTAAGGTCTTGCTAAACGAAGTCGACTTATGTGTTGTTGTGGTCGATTGTCGTCTCGAACGCCATGATGATTTTGCATCAATTATGTTGACGAACGAACCTATTATCCCAGTGCTGATAAATAGGTAAGCTACTCCCCAAAGACGGCGTGATTTTAGCGAGCCCCCTCCTCTAAAACAAGCTGAAAAGTGACTAAAAATTCCCGTTAAGTCGAAAAAAGAAGATTAAAGGGTAAAAAATCCATTAAAAGGGATTTAAGGCTATTAATTAAACAAGATTAACGCTACTCGCTGGGCAAATATCTGGGTATACTTGATTGTTATTTTTCAAATCATTTATAAGAATCGCGCGAACCTGACTATGCAAAAATTCGATATCAAAACCTTCCAGGGAATGATCCTCGCGCTGCAGGATTACTGGGCACAAAACGGTTGTACCATTGTTCAACCTCTAGATATGGAAGTAGGTGCTGGCACCTCTCACCCAATGACATGTCTACGTGCACTTGGCCCAGAGCCAATGTCTACGGCATACGTTCAACCTTCACGTCGTCCGACCGATGGTCGCTACGGTGAAAACCCGAACCGTCTGCAGCACTACTATCAGTTCCAAGTAGCTCTAAAACCATCTCCAGACAACATTCAGGAGTTGTACCTAGGCTCACTTGAAGTTCTTGGTATCGACCCGCTAGTACACGACATTCGTTTCGTAGAAGACAACTGGGAAAACCCAACGCTAGGCGCATGGGGTCTTGGTTGGGAAGTATGGCTAAACGGTATGGAAGTCACTCAGTTTACTTACTTCCAGCAAGTTGGTGGCCTTGAGTGTAAGCCGGTTACTGGTGAGATCACTTACGGTATCGAACGTCTAGCTATGTACATCCAAGAAGTAGACTCTGTTTACGACCTAGTGTGGAACATCGCACCAGACGGCAGCAAAGTGACTTACGGTGACATCTTCCACCAGAATGAAGTTGAGCAATCAACTTACAACTTCGAGCACGCAGACGTAGATTTCCTATTCACGTTCTTTGATCAGTGTGAGAAAGAGTGTAAAGAGCTACTTGAGCTTGAGAAGCCACTTCCGCTTCCAGCTTACGAGCGCATTCTAAAAGCTGGCCACGCATTCAACATCCTTGATGCGCGTAAAGCTATCTCTGTAACAGAGCGCCAACGTTACATCCTTCGTATCCGCAACCTGACTAAATCAGTTGCAGAAGCATACTACGCATCGCGTGAAGCGCTTGGCTTCCCAATGTGCAAGAAGGACGAGGAGAAGTAATCATGGCTAAAGAATTTCTAATTGAACTGGGTACTGAAGAGCTACCACCAACACAGCTTCGTACTCTAGCAGAAGCGTTCGCAGCAAACTTCGAAGCAGAGCTAAAGGGCGCGAGCCTGGCTCACGAAGGCGTGAAATGGTACGCAGCACCTCGTCGTCTTGCTCTTAAAGTCGCAGCACTGGCTGAAGGCCAAGAAGACAAAGTCGTTGAAAAACGTGGCCCTGCAGTTTCTGTAGCATTCGATGCTGACGGCAACGCAACTAAAGCAGCTCAAGGCTGGGCTCGTGGTAACGGCATCACGGTTGAACAAGCTGACCGTCTAGTAACAGACAAAGGCGAATGGCTTCTTTTCAAACAAGAAGTAAAAGGCCAAGCAACGTCTGAAATCGTTGTTGACCTAGCAGCAAAAGCACTAGGTAACCTACCAATCGCTAAGCCAATGCGTTGGGGCAACAAGACAACTCAGTTCATTCGTCCAGTTAAAACACTAACTATGCTGATGGGTTCTGACCTTATCGAAGGCGAGATCCTAGGCGTAGCATCTGACCGCACTATCCGTGGTCACCGCTTCATGGGTGAGCAAGAGTTTACTATCGATTCTGCAGAGCAATACCCAGCGATCCTAGAAGAGCGCGGTAAAGTAATGGCAGATTACGAAGCGCGTAAAGCGATTATCCTTGCTGATTCGCAAAAAGCAGCAGCAGCGGTTGGTGGTACAGCTGATCTAGAAGATGACCTAGTAGAAGAAGTAACGTCTCTGGTTGAGTGGCCAGTAGTACTAACAGCGAAGTTTGAAGAAGAGTTCCTAAAAGTACCTTCTGAAGCATTAGTTTACACCATGAAGGGTGACCAAAAGTACTTCCCTGTCTATTCACATGAGAAAGGCGATGACAACAAAAAGCTACTACCTAACTTCATCTTCGTTTCAAACATCGAATCTAAAGAGCCTCGCCACGTTATCGAAGGTAACGAGAAGGTTGTACGTCCACGTCTAGCGGATGCAGAATTCTTCTTTAACACTGACCGTAAGCGTCCTCTTATCGACCGCCTACCTGAGCTAGAGCAAGCTATCTTCCAGAAGCAGCTTGGTACTATCAAAGACAAAACAGACCGCATCACAGAGCTTGCTAGCTACATCGCTGAGCAGATCGATGCTGACGTTGAGAAATCTAAGCGCGCAGGTCTACTAGCGAAATGTGACCTAATGACCTCTATGGTATTCGAATTCACGGATACTCAAGGTGTTATGGGCATGCACTACGCGACTCACGATGGTGAAGACGAGCAAGTTGCACTAGCACTTTACGAGCAGTACATGCCTCGTTTCGCAGGTGATGACCTACCAAGCACTGGTATCTCATCTGCTGTCGCAATGGCTGACAAGCTAGATACGATTGTTGGTATCTTCGGTATTGGTCAAGCACCTAAGGGTTCTGACCCATTCGCACTTCGTCGTGCATCTCTAGGTGTGCTACGTATTATCGTTGAAAACGGCTACAACCTAGACCTAACAGATCTAATCGCAAAAGCGAAAGAACTACTAGGCGACAAGCTAACCAACGACAACGTAGAAGCAGACGTTATCGACTTCATGCTAGGTCGTTTCCGTGCATGGTACCAAGATGCTGGCTTCAGCGTTGATATCATCCAAGCGGTACTAGCGAATCGTCCAACCAAGCCAACTGACTTTGACCAACGTGTTAAAGCGGTTTCTCACTTCCGTGAACTAGAAGCGGCAGAAGCTCTAGCAGCAGCGAACAAACGTGTAGGTAACATCCTTGCGAAATTCGATGGTGAACTAGCAGCAGATATCGATCTGGCACTTCTACAAGAAGACGCAGAGAAAACACTGGCTGAAAACGTTGCAGTAATGACGGAAGCTCTAGAGCCAGCATTCGCGACAGGTAACTACCAAGAAGCCCTAAGCAAGCTAGCTGCTCTACGTGAGCCTGTTGATGCGTTCTTCGACAACGTAATGGTTATGGCTGATGACGAAGCGCTTAAGAAGAACCGTCTAACGCTATTGAACAACCTACGTAACCTGTTCCTACAGATTGCTGACATCTCTCTACTGCAAAAATAAGTACGAGTGAGACAGCTGTTCAAAGCGATGCTCTGAGCAACGAAAGGTAAATACCCAAAGGGAAGCACGTGCTTCCCTTTTTGTTTTTGTGAACTCGGTATTTATTTGTAGAGGTAATAACCATAAGTCGATTGTATTAGTCCTCAGAATGTAGATCCCAACCTTTGATATAACGAGAGTCTTATTCGGGGAA
The DNA here is from genome assembly GCF_024347575.1 of Vibrio pelagius. Classification (NCBI taxonomy): domain Bacteria; kingdom Pseudomonadati; phylum Pseudomonadota; class Gammaproteobacteria; order Vibrionales; family Vibrionaceae; genus Vibrio; species Vibrio pelagius. The sequence continues at coordinate 10,701 of NZ_AP025503.1, read as the reverse complement.
GGATACAATGAAGAAGACCACTCTCGCGCTCTCAATTCTTGCACTCAGCGCATGCAGCCAAACCAGCGACAATCCACTGCTGTTGACCATTGATGATCAGGCGCAGCCCTTTCACTCAACAGGACAAGGGACATTGATTGTCGAGCATGAGCTCAGCAAAGGCACACACACCTTTTCTATTAGCGATGCCGCGCAAACCTGTGGCACAAGCTACGCCTTGGCAGAAGAGAGCCGAGTGAAATTTAACAAGCCTCTACGTGTCGACGACTGCGCAGAAGAGTCTCAAATAGATATCAAGGTATTCAAGGCTAATACCTACCAATTTACCCTCAACCCACAATCCAATGAGCTAACAGTTAAGGTAAAACCGAAACAGAAGAAGGTTCAGAGCTTCACATGTCCGGTGCCAAGCGATTCACCGACCACCGTCGATGTCACTAAGACCTTTGCAGATGGCACCTTGTTACGTGACGCACTCTCTGGCCAGCAAGCGACAGTGACCAACGGCACGATCAGCATGAAACCGGCCAAATCAAGCCAAGGGCTCCTTTTGCTTGAAGAGGTTGAGTCAGCAGAACAATCGACGTTTAGTTGGGATAATGCCACAGTTTACTTCGTCATGACTGACCGCTTTTATAATGGCAACCCAGACAATGACAACAGCTATGGGCGCAGCAAAGATGGCCAAGATGAAGTTGGCACCTTCCACGGCGGTGACCTAGCAGGCTTAACTGAGAAGCTCGACTACATCGAATCGCTCGGGGCTAACGCTATCTGGATTACATCCCCTCTAGAGCAAATTCATGGCTGGGTTGGCGGTGGCGACCGTGGTGACTTTAAGCACTACGCTTACCATGGCTACTACCACCAAGATTGGACCAAGCTCGATGACAACATGGGTACCGAAGACGAGCTTAGAACCTTCATAGACACCGCTCACAGTAAAGGTATCCGCGTGATTTGGGATGTGGTGATGAACCACACCGGATACGCAACCCTCGCCGACATGCAGGAGTTCGATTTCGGTAAGCTCAACCTCAGCGACCAAGAAGCACAGCAGACGCTTGGTAAAAACTGGACAGACTGGCAGCCAAAAGAGGGACAAAACTGGCACTACTTCAATAACTACATCTCCTACAGTGACCAAGAAGCGTGGGAGAAATGGTGGGGTAAGGCATGGCTACGCAGCGATATTGGCGCCTATGATTCACCTGGCTACAACAACATCACTATGTCACTTGCGCACCTGCCAGATCTAAAAACCGAATCCACAGAGCTGACAGGGCACCCTAATTTCTACGCTAACAAAGAGACCAACGCTGAAGATGTGCAGCGTACACCTCGCCAACACCTAATCACTTGGCTTTCAGACTGGGTGAGAGAGTATGGCGTTGATGGTTTCCGCGTCGATACCGCCAAACACGTCGAACTTGATGCCTGGGCAGAGCTAAAAGAGAGCACCACTCAAGCACTCGCAGAATGGAAACAGAACCACCCAGACAAAGCATTGGATGATTTACCGTTTTGGATGACCGGTGAAGTCTGGGCGCACAGTGTCGTGAAATCAGATTATTTCGCTAACGGCTTTGATTCGATCATCAACTTTGAGTTCCAGAGTGATATCGCCCCAAAGGCGCTCAAGTGTTTGTCTGACCTCGATGCGGATTACCTTCGCTACGCAGAGAAGATCAATGGCGATAGTGAGTTTAATGTTCTGAGTTACCTATCATCACACGATACCTCTCTGTTCTGGACACAACATGGTAGCGATTTTGCGAAACAGACTCGAGCAGCGAACGCGCTGATGCTGGCTCCAGGCGCAGTACAGATCTATTACGGCGATGAAGTTGCGCGTGACTTCGGACCAACGGGATCCGATCCAATGCAGGGCACTCGTTCAGATATGCCTTGGGAGCAAATCAAGGGTGAGCGAGCCGAGCTACTGAAGCACTGGCAAGCACTAGGTCAGTTCCGTCAGCGCCACCCATCGGTTGCACAGGGTAAACACATCATTCGTAACCAAGAGGGCTACTACGCCTTCGAACGCCAATACAAAGACGATAAAGTGCTCGTGGTTTATACAGGGGCTAAATAAGCACCAAACAGTATAATCATGACCATTGTTGATAAAGCCAGCATATTTCGCTGGCTTTTTTTCGTTTGATACCACATTCGTGCTTTGCTCATCCGACACATTGCGGTATGTTCAAGAATTACCCTCGACCACCAGCAACATCTGGTGCACAAATTATTAAAACGAACATAATGAATTAGGTAACACAAGCGATGCAATTCTCTCAATTTGGTGAAAAGTTTAATCAGTACTCAGGTATTACGCAGTTAATGGATGATTTGAATGATGGCCTACGCACTCCAGGTGCCATCATGCTCGGTGGTGGTAACCCAGCAGCCATTCCTGCCATGCTCGACTACTTTCACCAAGCCAGTGAGGAACTCCTCGCCAGTGGGGCCCTTCTCAACGCCCTCGCCAACTATGATGGACCGCAGGGCAAAGATGTTTTTGTAAAAGCGTTAGCCGCTCTACTTAAAGAGACCTATGGCTGGAATATCAGCGAAAAGAACATCAGCCTAACCAATGGTAGCCAGAGTGGCTTCTTCTACCTGTTCAACCTGCTTGCAGGTAAGCAGCCAGATGGCTCACATAAGAAAATCCTACTGCCGCTCGCGCCTGAATACATCGGCTATGGAGATGCGGGCGTTGATGAAGACATTTTTGTCTCTTACCACCCAGAAATTGAGATGCTTGATAATCGCATGTTCAAGTACCACGTCGACTTTGAAGAGCTCAAAGTGGATGAGTCAGTAGCAGCTATCTGTGCTTCACGTCCAACCAACCCAACCGGTAACGTACTCACAGATGAAGAAATTCGTAAGCTCGATAAGCTAGCACGCGAAAACAACATTCCACTGATCATCGATAATGCTTACGGCTTGCCGTTTCCAAACATCATCTTTGAGGATGTAGAACCGTTCTGGAACGAGAACACCATCCTATGCATGAGCCTGTCTAAGCTTGGTTTACCAGGTGTACGTTGCGGTATCGTGATTGCGAGTGAAGAAGTCACACAAGCGATGACCAATATGAATGGCATCATCAGCTTGGCGCCGGGTAGCATCGGCCCTGCACTGGCGCATCATATGATTGAGAAAGGCGACCTGCTTGAGTTGAGTGAAAACACCATCAAGCCGTTCTACCGTCAGAAATCTCTGCGTGCTGTCGAGCTACTGCAACAAGCGATCACCGATGAGCGCTTCCGTATTCACAAACCAGAGGGCGCGATGTTCTTGTGGCTATGGTTTGATGAGCTGCCAATTACAACCATGGAGCTGTACAAGCGTCTAAAAGCTCGCGGGGTATTGATTGTTCCAGGTGAGTATTTCTTCATTGGTCAAGAAGACGAATGGGACCATGCTCACCAATGTCTGCGTATGAACTACGTACAAGACGATGAGATGATGCAGAAAGGTATTGCAATCATTGCAGAGGAAGTGGAGAAAGCTTACAGCGAAAGCAAATAGAGATTCCCTACTCGGTCGTTCCTCCCTCTATGGAATGACGTTAGAAGAATAAACAAAAAGAGCACCTCATTGGGTGCTCTTTCACTCTTATTTCCCGATAGTTTTAGCTCTCAAAAGCTAATCGTAATTAGCCTTCTAGTAGGCTGTTACCATTAATAGCAATCTTACGTGGTTGCATCGCTTCTGGGATTTCGCGTTCTAGATCAATGTGCAATAGACCGTTTTCCATGCTCGCACCTACGACTTTTACGTAGTCTGCCAGTTGGAATTTACGCTCGAAATCACGCTCTGCGATACCTTGGTACACATAGGTTTTTTCTGCTTCTGGTTTACGCTCACCTTTTACAATCAGCATGTTATCTTTTTGAGTTAGGTCTAGCTGCTCTTCAGCAAAGCCTGCAACTGCCATAGTAATACGGTAGTTGTTCTCGTCTTTTTGCTCGATATTGTATGGAGGGTAACCGCCAGAAGAGTTCTTCGATGTGTTCGCTTCCATCATGTTAAATAGACGATCGAAGCCAATTGCATTGCGGTATAGTGGAGTGAAATCTACAGTTCTCATAATGCTATCCTTTTAGTAAGCAATAGTCTTAGTCGTGAGTTTGCACGGATCGATAGTATGTTCGATCGCTGCCGACTAAGGGATTTATCCGCTACTCCTCGGGTTTTGATAACGCTGGGACGTAGTAATAAATCAGTTCAATTATGTGCCTTCAAGGTTATCCTCTCCTGAGCGATACCTATTCAGCGTTCCAGAAGATCTGTTTCTTCTCTCTTGAGCAAGACAGTCATCCTCTTCATAACTAGATATATGGATTGAACAAAATAGGTTCAAGGGATCGGATTAAAAAATTTTCTACGCGCTTCTAGAGATCCCCAACTCGGTCGTTCCTCCCTCTTGAGGATGACGAACCAACCTATTGAAAGATAATTAAAATATCGGCAATAAAAAAGACTGCCATTTCTAGCAGTCTTTTAAAATTTTCAGATTGTTTTTTAGGTCAATCTACACATCCAGGTTAGCAACCTTCAATGCGTTTTCCTCGATGAAGTTACGACGCGGCTCAACTTGGTCACCCATTAGCGTAGTGAACAGCTGGTCTGCACCGACTGCATCTTCGATCGTTACTTGCATCATGCGACGCGTTTCTGGGTCCATAGTGGTTTCCCAAAGCTGATCAGGGTTCATCTCACCTAGACCTTTGTATCGCTGCAGGCTTAGGCCACGACGAGACTCTTTCACTAACCAGTTCAATGCATCAACAAAGTTGCTCACCTCTTGAGTACGCTCACCACGTTTGATGTATGCGCCCTCTTCGATTAGACCATCTAGAGCCTCAGATAGGCTTGCTAGCTTGTCGTACTCTTTCGAGTTGAACAGCTCAACGCTCAATGCGTGCTCGTGTGTCACACCGTGTGTACGAACAACAACTTTAGGCAGGCTTAGACCTAGCTCTTCGTGTTTCTCAACTTCTAGTGAGTACTGGCTTGCACCGACTTCTTTCGCATTCAGTTGCTCAATAAGCTGCTTGCCCCACGCTTCAACCGCTGCTTCGTCATGACACTGCTCTGCCGTTAGGCGTGGCATGTAGATCATTTCGTGCATCAGTGCGTGTGGGTAACGACGGCTCATGCGCTCCACCAGCTTAATGCCAGAGTTGTACTGTTGAACCAGCTTCTCTAGCGATTCACCTGCCAGTGCTGGCGCATCGGCATTTACGTGTAGCGCTGCGTTATCAAGAGCCAATGCCACTTGGTACTGGTTCATTGCGTCTTCGTCTTTGATGTACTGCTCTTGCTTACCTTTCTTCACTTTGTAAAGCGGTGGCTGAGCGATGTACACGTAGCCGCGCTCGATAAGCTCAGGCATTTGACGGTAGAAGAAGGTCAATAGTAGCGTACGAATGTGCGAACCATCGACGTCGGCATCGGTCATGATGATGATGTTGTGGTAACGCAGTTTATCTGGGTTGTACTCATCGCGACCGATACCACAGCCAAGTGCTGTGATCAGCGTTGCTACTTCTTGTGAAGATAGCATCTTATCGAAACGCGCTTTTTCAACGTTCAAGATCTTACCTTTCAGCGGTAGGATAGCCTGGTTCTTACGGTTACGGCCTTGTTTTGCGGAGCCGCCTGCCGAGTCACCCTCCACTATGTATAGTTCAGAGAGTGCTGGATCTTTTTCCTGACAGTCAGCCAGTTTACCTGGTAGGCCTGCTAGGTCTAACGCGCCTTTACGACGAGTCATTTCGCGAGCTTTACGCGCTGCATCACGTGCACGCGCTGCATCAATGATCTTAGTACAAACCGTTTTCGCTTCCGCTGGGTTCTCAATTAGGAACTCAGACAGCTTCTCACCCATCGCCTGCTCAACCGCAGATTTCACTTCAGAAGAAACCAGCTTGTCTTTGGTTTGGCTTGAGAACTTAGGATCTGGCACTTTCACCGAGATAACCGCAGTTAGACCTTCACGTGCATCATCACCTGAAGTCGCTGTCTTCGCTTTCTTAGAGAAGCCTTCTTTATCCATGAAGCTGTTCAGTGTACGCGTTAGCGCTGCACGGAAGCCTGCAAGGTGAGTACCACCATCGCGTTGAGGAATGTTGTTAGTGAAACAGTAGATGTTCTCTTGGTAACCATCATTCCATTGCATCGCGACTTCGACAGTGATGCCATCATCACGCTCGTTATCGAAGTGGAAGATTTTCTGGATGATTGGTGTTTTGTTGGTGTTTAGGTGCTCAACAAACGCTTGGATACCACCTTCAAACATGAAGTGGTCGCCTTTGTCTTCTTCACGCTCATCACGCAGCTTGATCGATACGCCTGAGTTTAGGAAAGAAAGCTCACGCAGACGCTTCGCTAGAATGTCGTAGTGGAATTCTGTGTTAGAAAACGTCTCTTCACTTGGCCAGAAACGGATCTCTGTACCCGTTTTGTCCGTCTCACCAATCACAGCTAGTGGCGCTTGAGGCTCACCGTGGTGGTAGGTTTGAGTATGGATTTGACCACCGCGGTGGATAGTAAGAGTAACCTGCTTCGACAGTGCGTTTACTACAGAAACACCTACACCGTGCAGACCACCCGATACCTTGTATGAGTTGTCATCGAACTTACCACCCGCGTGAAGAACCGTCATGATTACTTCCGCTGCAGATACCTGCTCTTCTGGGTGCATTTCGGTAGGGATACCACGGCCGTCATCGCGAACAGAAACCGAGTTATCGTCATGAATAGTAACAATGATGTCATTACAGTGACCAGCAAGTGCTTCATCAATAGAGTTATCTACCACCTCGAAGACCATGTGGTGCAGACCGGTACCATCATCCGTGTCGCCAATGTACATTCCAGGACGCTTACGTACCGCATCCAGACCCTTCAGTACCTTAATACTCGATGAATCGTAATTATCTGACATAGTTACTCTCTGACTAATTATCCTTGCTCTATTTTGCCATGTTCCACATGAAACATCCTGCTATTTTCATCATGCATGTCGGCAATCTGATCAGCGGTAATAGAGCTTACAAAAACTTGTGCCTGGGTCGCCTTTAAACACTCCGCAAGGCGTGCTCGGCGTTGGCTATCTAATTCGGAAGCGAAGTCATCTATCAAGTAGACGCACTGCTTACCTGTCATCTGAGTGAGGTGCTGGCCTTGAGCCACGCGCAGTGCACACACCATCAACTTCAGTTGACCTCGTGACAAGACATCTTCCACTGGAGTGCCGTTCACTTTTATCTTTAGATCCGCTTTATTTGGTCCACTAAAGGTGTAACCAAGCTGCTGATCCCTTTCAAAGTTCTTCTCTAGTATCTCGGCATAGGGCGTATCTTTGTCCCAACCACGATAGTAGTTAATCTTTATCTCAAACTCTGGCAAGAAGGTGGCGCAAATCTCTTCTGCGACCTGTTTAAGCTGCTCAACATAGGTTGCTCGCCACTGGCTGATGTTTTCCGCCAATCGCGCCAGCTCCTGATCCCAGTAGCTGAGCTCGCGATAGTGGGTGGCTGTTTTGAGCAGCGCGTTACGTTGCTTATTAAGACGCTTCACTCGCCCCCATGCATCGTAAAAACCAGATTCGCTGTGAAACACGCCCCAGTCAATAAAGGCGCGGCGATGTTTCGGCCCATCCGTCAGTAAATCAAACCCTTCTGGGTGAATCAACTGCAAAGGCAAGACTTGTGCTAATTGCGCCAGCTTTTGTCCAGATTGACCGCCTATTTTAACCTCTGTTGTGCCATCGCGCTGCTTATTAATGCCAATAGGCAGCTCAAATTGATCCGAGGTCAAAAAACGGCCGTGAACAAACAGCTCACTGCACTCATTTTGAATGATGCGACCGGTTAAGGAGCTCTTAAAAGAGCGGCCATGTCCGAGCAGATAAATCGCTTCGAGGACACTGGTTTTACCGCTGCCGTTCGCCCCTATAAGAAAGTTAAAGCCTGATGACGGTTGAATGTCACAGGCTTCAATATTTCTAAACTGCTTAACGATCAGACGAGAGAGTGGCATAACGTCATCATATTAATCATTAACGACGGTACCATCTCTATAGACGGATTGGCATAACAACGTACATCGCGCTGTCATCTTGTGCGTTCTCAATCAGCGCACTGGCGTTGGCATCCGACATCGAAACACGAACCTGTTCACAGCGTAGCGTGTTCAATACATCCAGAACGTAGCTTACGTTGAAGCCGATCTCTAGCGCGTCGCCTTCGTAGTTCACGTCTAGCATCTCTTCCGCTTCTTCTTGCTCTGGGTTGTTCGCCGTAATGCGCATTTCGCTATCCGCAAGATTCACACGCACGCCACGGAATTTTTCATTCGATAGAATCGCAGCACGAGAGAAAGCAGAGCGCAGTTCATCACAGCTAGTTTCTAGCGTTTTGGTGGTATTTTGCGGCATTACGCGGCGATAATCTGGGAAACGACCGTCAACAAGCTTAGAAGTGAAGACATAGTTGTTCACCTCTGCACGCACATTTGAGCTACCGATTTGCAGTGTTACCGGCTGCTCGGGTGCATCTAATAGCTTAACGAGCTCTTGAACACCCTTACGAGGCACAATGATCTGCTTCTGTGCGAAATCAGCACCAAGCTGAGCTTGAGATACCGCCATACGGTGACCATCGGTTGCCACGCTGCGCAGTGTTGAGCCTTCAATCTCAAACAACATACCGTTGAGGTAGTAACGAACGTCTTGGTTCGCCATTGAGAATTGTGTCTTCTCAATCAGACCACGCAGTTCTGCTTGTGTCACAGACACTTCAACTTCGCTGCTCCAGTCTTCGATATTTGGAAAATCAGCCGCCGGTAGCGTTGCTAAAGAGAAGCGGCTACGGCCAGAGCGTACTTGAACACGATCGCCGTCGAGAACCACTGTGATCATCGAGTTATCAGGTAAACCGCGACAGATATCTAGGAATTTACGAGAAGGTACCGTGATGCTGCCCGCTTCAAACTCACCTTCTAGTGTCACGCGACTCACCAATTCCACTTCTAGATCGGTGGCAGTCATTGATAATACGTTATCTTCAACCTTGATCAGTAGGTTACCTAGGATTGGTAGGGTTGGTCGACCACCCAGTGCGCCAGAGACTTGTTGTAACGGCTTAATCAGGTGACTGCGTTCAATGGTAAATTTCATAGCTTACTCTTAAGGTATCAAGGGCGGCTCGTTATCCAACGAGCGGCCGATATTCTGTTATCTCTGGTTAAGAATACTGTGTATTAAGAAGAAAGGGTACGGATCAGGTTAGAATAGTCTTCTTTAATGTCGTGGCTCTCTTCACGAAGCTGAGCAATTTTACGACACGCGTGCAGAACCGTGGTGTGGTCACGACCACCAAATGCATCACCAATCTCAGGTAAGCTGTGGTTGGTTAGCTCTTTTGCCAATGCCATCGCCAATTGACGTGGGCGCGCAACCGAGCGAGAACGACGCTTAGACAGTAAGTCCGCGACTTTAATCTTGTAGTACTCCGCCACTGTCTTCTGAATGTTATCGATAGTAACCAGCTTCTCTTGCAGTGCCAGTAGGTCACGCAGTGCTTCACGCACGAAATCGATGGTGATTGGACGACCTGTGAAGTTTGCGTTAGCAATGACACGGTTCAATGCACCTTCAAGCTCACGAACGTTTGAGCGCAGTCGCTTAGCGATAAAGAATGCCACTTCATCAGCCAGGTGAATCTGGTGGTCTTCGGCTTTCTTCATCAAGATCGCAACGCGAGTCTCTAGTTCAGGCGGCTCAATCGCAACCGTTAGACCCCAACCAAATCGAGATTTAAGACGATCTTCTACCCCGTTGATCTCTTTTGGATAGCGGTCTGAAGTTAGAATGATCTGTTGATTGCCTTCCAGTAGCGCATTAAAGGTATGGAAAAATTCTTCCTGTGAACGCTCTTTATTAGCAAAGAATTGGATGTCATCGATAAGCAGTGCATCAACACTACGGTAGTAACGTTTGAACTCTTCAATTGCGTTATTCTGCAGGGCTTTAACCATATCCTGAACAAAACGCTCAGAGTGCATGTAGACGACTTTAGCGTTCGGCTTACCATCAACAATCGCATTACCTACCGCGTGCAATAGGTGAGTTTTACCTAGGCCGGTACCGCCATACAGAAATAGTGGGTTGTACGCAGCACCTGGATTATCCGCAACTTGGCGTGCTGCAGCTAAACCGAGTTGGTTAGACTTACCCTCAACAAAGTTGTTGAACTTGTGTTTAGGGTTCACGTTTGAGCGGTGGTTAAGGTCGACCTCTGCTGCAGGCTCTTCATCATCCCATGTCTTGTGAACAGGTTTACGAGCTTGCAGTTGTGCCGGAGCCGAAGATTCAGCTGCAACATCAGCGGCTGTGCGCGTTGGCTTAGGGGCTGCAGGCTTAGGCGCCGATACCGGTTTACTTCCCACTTCAAAATGAAGATGTGGGATATCGTTACCGCAATACTCTTGCAGTAGACGGTTAATGCTATTTAGGTACTTATCACGCACCCAATCCAACACGAAGCGGTTCGGTGCAAATAGAGTAAGAGTATTGTCATTGAGCTCCGCTTGTAACGGACGAACCCACATACTGAATTCTGTAGCTGGTAGCTCTTCTTGAAGCTGTTGCAAACATTGCAACCAAAGCGAAGATGACAC